>NZ_SULI01000002.1 GCF_005518135.1 Shimia litoralis
ATGAACATAAACCAGATGCATCTTAGCCAAGCCGCAAACCTGTCCTAAAAAGCAGGACCACTTCAATGATATCCTGAACGCGCTAGGGGTGCACAGGGCTACGCCTTCTTGAGTTGCCCAGCAATTGTCGACGCTAAGAAAATGATGGCGGCGACACAGACGATGGTTGGCCCCGCGGGGGTGTCGTATTGAAAGGACACCCGCAATCCAAGCAGCGCTGAAATTGCCCCAAGAACGGCGGCAAAAGCGGCCATTGTTTCCGGAGTGCGCGCCAATGATCGTGCGCTTGCGGCGGGAATAATCAGCAAGGCAACGATGAGCAAAGCGCCGATTACCTTGATTGCGACCGCCACGACGACCGCCAAGCCGACGGTCAATACCAACTGTTCTCGCTTGGGATCAATCCCGCTGGCATAGGCGAGGTCTGGATTGAGTGTCGACGTCAACAGCGCCGACCATCGCCACAAAGTTAGGATCACGACCAGCACAGCCCCCCCCCAGATCACGGCGAGATCGGATCTGCTCACTGCGAGGATGTCGCCAAACAGATAGGCGTTCAAGTCGAGACGCACACCGTTCAAAAATGACACGGCAACCAGACCGAATGCCAAAGCGGAATGCGCCAAGACCCCTAACAGAGTGTCCATAGCGAAACCTCGGTCGCTTAGGGTCGAGACAGTTAGGGCCATCGCAAGCGCGACCGCCAAAGCCCCGGCAAACACCGAGGTCGACAGGGCCAACGACAATGCGACCCCCAGAATGGCAGCATGCGAAGTTGCATCCCCAAAATAGGCCATGCGTCGCCAAACAACAAAACACCCAAGTGGAGCCGCGGCGAGTGCCACGCCGATCCCGGCGAGAGTGGCGCGGATGAGAAAGTCGTCAAGCATGGTCGCACTCTCCGTGTTCATGCGAGCCATCGGCATGATTGTGATGGTGATGGTCGTGATCGTGGCGATATAGGGCAAGCGCCCCTTGCGTGCCAGAACCAAACAATGCGCGATACTCGGGCGCCGAGGCCACGATTTCAGGCGCGCCATGGCAGCACACATGGCCATTCAGACACACCACCCGATCCGAGGCGCTCATGACGACATGCAACTCGTGGCTGACCATCAGCACAGCACTGCCCAAGTGTTGTCGAACCTCTTCGATTTGGCGATACAAGGCCGCTGATCCGGGCTGGTCGAGGCCGGTCGTCGGCTCGTCGAGGATAAGAAGATTGGGCTTGTCCAGAAGCGCACGCGCCAGCAAAACGCGTTGGAATTGCCCGCCTGAGAGGGCAGACATTTGGCGTGCCTGTAAGCCATCGGCTCCTGCTTGGTCCAGCGCCTCATTGATGCTTGCACGGCTATGTCGCACAGGCAGATTCAGAAAACGCTGAACGGTGAGCGGTAGCGTCGCATCAATTGTAAGGCTTTGAGGTACATATCCGATGCGTGTGTCGACATCGCGCAAGATCGTGCCTTTGGAGGGTTTGATCGCACCGATAATGCTGCGTAATAGTGTTGTCTTTCCGGACCCATTTGGTCCTACAAGCGTGACGATCTCGCCTTTTTCAATTGAAAAATCAACATTGCTTAGGGCTTGGTGCCCACCCAGCCGTACACTCAGGTTGGAAATGGAAATGAGACTCATGCTGCGCGGCTTTCTTGACAGTTTGGGCATAAGCCCTCGACTTCGACCACGGTCGTTTCGATTTGAAAGCCAAGCTCTTGCGCTGTTTGGGTCAGCGCGTCAATGGGGGTGCGTGCTTCTACGACCGCGCCACAGGCGCGACAAATCATAAAGGTTGGGGAATGCGCTGATCCGGCATGCGTGCAGGCAACATAGGCGTTCAATTTTTCAATCTTATGGATGAAACCTTGAGTTCCCAGAAAATCCAATGCGCGATAGATCACAGGTGGCTGCGACCCCAGACCTTCTTCGGAAAGAATGGTCAGCACATCGTATGCCCCCATGGCGCGATGTTCCTGCAGCAAGATTTCGAGCACGCGGCGGCGCACCTTGGTAAATTGCAGTTTGTTGTCGCGACAGTGCTTCTCGGCCACGGCAAGTGTACTTGAGACACATGCCGTATGGTTGTGGTTTTCAAAGCCGAGGTCATGCATTTGGGTAATTCCTTTGATTACGTATTGATATAATATAACATATCACTTAAGGCTAGGCCCTTCTTTCGTTTCGCACAGAGGATTTACACGTGAAACACCTATTTGTCGCTATGACTGCCCTGATCGGCGTGGCCACGGTTGCCACTGCAGAGGCACCATCCGTCGCTGTTGATATTGCCCCGACACACGCCTTGGTTGCCACTGTGATGCAAGGCGCTGGAACCCCCAACCTTCTTGTTCAGCCCGGTGTGTCACCTCACGGATATTCCATGCGTCCAAGCGAAGCGCGTGCTTTGCAGGATGCGGATGTCGTGTTTTGGATTGGGCATGCTCTGACGCCGAGTTTGGAAAAGCCCATCGAAACGCTGACCTCTGATGCGAAGATTATCGAATTGATGGACCTCTCCGGAGTGACAAAATTGCCATTCAGAGAAGGCGCGGCATTCGAGCACCATGAGGATGATCACGACGACCATGACGACCATGAAAAGGACGCCGAGCATCACGAAGAGGACGCACACGACGACCACGATCACGAGGGCGGTATTGATCCACACATCTGGCTGGACCCTGCGAACGCATCTGTTTGGCTGTTCGAAATTGCCGAAACTCTGGCGGAAATCGATCCTGAGAATGCTGCGTTGTACCGTGAAAACGCCGAACGTGGCCGCGAGAGAATTGCGACGATGATTGATGACATTAATCATCTTGTCGCGCCGGTGCGGGGGCGCGGATTCGTCGTGTTCCATGATGCGTATCACTATTTTGAAGAACGGTTCGAACTTCAGGCGCGTGGGGCAATCCTGGTATCAGACGGCGCAGCACCAAGCGCGGCACGCCTCAAAGAAATTCGCGCGGTTTTCGAAGAAAAGGATGTCACCTGTGTCTTCTCCGAGCCTCAGTTCAATGCAAAGATCGTAGATGCGGTTGTTGCACAGGGAGCGGTCAATTCAGCAACCCTTGATCCGCTTGGTGCAACACTTGAGGTGGGTCCAGATTTGTATGAGACCCTTATCAGAAACCTTGCGAGCAATATTGCAACTTGCCTAAAGGAATAGTGTGTCAGAAATCCCAGCCGTCCGTCAGATACGCGATTGGCTGGGATTGCCTTTATGTCCAGGCGAGGCGCTCCGGGCGGATTTCAAAGGATAGATGATGCGCTCCCCCCATAAGGCCCGTTTTGGTGTGGTTATACAACGATCGCCAATAGGGTTGGATAATGACGGCATCATCCTGAAGCATCTGTTGGCCAATAGCCATCAGGGACCGACGTTCTTCGATGTCCACCGCGGCAAGCGTTTGATCCAGTAATGCGTCAAATTTTGGGTTGGCATAGCCTGACTCGTTCCAGGCCTCGTCCGAGCGATAGGCCAATGCCCAGATTTGAACACCTAGCGGGCGGTGATTCCAATCGGTGCCAGAAAAAGGGTAGCTCGCCCAATCATCTTGGAACTTCGCACTTGATAGGATGGTGCGTTTGACCTTGAAGCCAGCATCCAGAAGCTGTGCGGCGACGGCATCTGTTGTATCGCTGCGCCATGCATCATCGACCGAGTGTAACTCGAATTCGAAATCGGCCATGCCGGCCTCTTTCAGAAGACCAAGAGCCCGCGCAGGGTCATGGGGCTGAGGTGGCAATTCAGCATATTCTGGATGAATGGGGCTGACGTGATGGTTTTCGGCAACGGCACCGCGCCCCCCATATCCCAGCTCTAGCAAAATCGAGTTATCTACAGCCAGCTGAATGGCTTTGCGCACGCGCTTATCGGCATAGGGTGTTTTCCCATCGACCTCGGCACGTTGATTGGGGCGAATAACAATTGTGGCTGCGGTGGTAATCTTGTGCTCGACCCAGTCATCTAGCGCAGAAATCATGTCAACAAATTCGCCATCAACGTCATAGAGCATATCAATTTCATCGTTTTCGGCAGCAGCCACCCATGACGCAGGGTCGGTGCCATAATCAATGAACTCGATGCGATCGACGTAGGCCCCGTTGCCTGCGTTCCACCACGTGTGATTTGGATTGCGCACCAGAACCGCCTTTTTGCCCACGTCCAAAGATTCCGGCAGATACGGACCAGTCCCGATGGCATTTGTCAGCATGTCGTCTGGTGTGTACGAGGCGTGCGTGATTGCCGTGGGATAGTCCGACATACTTGGGATTAACGTGATATCCGGTCGGCTTAAGTTAAGCTGTACCGTGTGCGCGTCAAGAACCACAACGCCACCTTTGATCGCTTGGTGTGTTGTGGGGTCGACGAGGGCGGATAGGCGTCCCGCGACTGAGTTTCCTGGAAGAGTTTTGTCACACCACCCGATAATGTTGCGGGCGACATCATCTGCGGTGAACGGGTCACCGTTATTCCATGTGACGCCTTTGCGCACATAAAGCGTATAGGTTTTTGCATCTGGGCTGATGTCCCAGTCTTCCAGCAATGACGGTTGAAAGGTTCCGTCGTTTTCATACGACACAAGGTATTCCAGCCAGCCGCGCGAAAAATTGGCGATTTGAGACCAATCGAATGTGCGTGGGTCTTTGAGCGCGCGGACTTCTTGCTGGATACGAACGGTGCCCCCTGTCTTTGGCGCACCCGAAGCGTGCACAGGTGTGGCAAGACCAAGCATTGCATATGCGGTTGCCGCCGTGGCCCCAAAAGCGCTGGCAAGTGCAAGGAATTCGCGGCGACTCACGGGATCAGACCCGATTTTGGTGGCCTGATCCACAATGGCCTGAGGCATTGGTGTTCCGTTGCGCTTGAAATAGGTCATACCAATCCTCTTTGCCGTATCACTGTGCTGTGCTTGGCTCAGAATAGAGCAGCACACAGCGTGTCCTTCAAGCTAACCCAATTTTGATCTTTGAAGATAGTCCAGAGGGCGGGAAACTGTCACTTTACGGCCTCAGTTGGGGCCAGAGCCAAGATCAAACGTGCCAAGAAACTCGTGCGCGTGCTAGCCATGGGGGCAAGACAATTGTGGAGCACATCAGTTTTGAGAATTCTCTCTGTGACATCTGTTCGGAACGAGGGCCCGTACCTGCTGGAATGGATCGCACATCATAAAGCAGCAGGCGTTACGGATTTTTTGGTGTACTCCAATGATTGTGACGACGGCACAGATCTTATGCTGTCGCATCTGCATGACGCGGGAGTTCTGACCCATGTGCCCCAAGCCCGCGAGGGCAATCGATCCATTCAATGGCAGGCACTGAACCGTGGATGGAAACACCCATTGCGAAAGCAGGCGGATTGGATTTTGGTCTCTGACGTCGATGAATATCTGAATATCCATGTGCCAGGGTATCGTATTTCTGATTTGTTGGCAGCGCTTCCAGAAAATACGGATGGTATTGCCGTGCCGTGGCGCTTGTTTGGGCACAATAATGTCCTCGATATTCAGGACGCACCTGTCACAACCCAGTTTACCCGTGCAATCCCACCTGACACATCGTTCCCGATTTCGGCGAGCATGTTTAAGATGCTGTTTCGTCGCGCTGGGCCGTTTAACCAACTTGGCGTCCATCGCCCAAAACAAAAGGCCGCTGACAAGGCCGGCCTGCCAAATTTTGTGGATGGGGCAGGCGTGCCGTTACCGCCGTTCTTGGCCGAAACCCCAAACCGTCTATCTCTTTATATGTTGTCCCAAGGGCGGTCTTTGGTCGAAATGAACCATTACGCCATTCGTTCGGCTGCGGCGTTTTTGGTCAAGAAAGCGCGCGGCCTACCAAACCGGTCCCACAAAGCCGTGGATTTGTCATATTGGGTCGAACGGAACTTCAACACTGTTGAAGATACGTCGATTGCCAACATGCGCCCAGCCACTGAGGTGCAGTTAGAACGGCTCTTGGCAATTGATGGTGTGTCGGAGACCCACGCCGCAGCGCTGGCTTGGCATCAAGCCAAGTTCAAGGATTTGGTCACACAACCGGATCATCAACGGCTGTTGACCGAAATCCTGACAGCAGGAAGCTCTGCGGTGCTCCCGCCCGCGCTTCAGCGGCAGTTGGTGCGCTGGTATCAGCAGGCGCACCAATCCTAAGATGCACGGTGGCTATCGACGTTTCAAAGTGTCCCCATAAGAAATTTTGGGCGTTAACTCTGTAACCATGTCGGTGTCTTCATCGTTGACTCGTGCGGCGATGATTTCCGCAGCTTTCTGGCCGATTTCTTTGCGGCACGCATCCATCGTCGCAAGTTGGCGCGGTAGCCCTTGCAATAATTCGACGCCGTTAAAGCCTGCCAAACCGATTTGACCGGGCACGTCGATACCTTTTTCCAAGAGATACAACAGACCTCCGGCCCCAATCATGTCGTTCGAGAAATACAGGAAGTCGATGTCTGGATTTCGGTCAAGCACGGCGGCAGTCATCTCGCGGCCTTTTGCCAAGGCCGACCCGCCGGAATAAAACTCTTTTTCGGCAATCTCGACACCGCCTTTTGCCAAGGCTTCTGTAAAGCCTTCAAAGCGTTTGCGCGCGCGGTGGTCTAGAGGCATTTTGGTGCCGAGAAAGGCGATATTTCTGTATCCGGCCTTAAGAATGGCCTTGGCCATTTCTCGACCAGCGCGGCGATGTGAAATACCCACCATCGCGTCGACCGGTTTTCCATCAACATCCATGATTTCAACAACGGGAATACCGCTTGCGTCAAGCATTGCGCGGGCCGCTTCGGTGTGTTCCAGTCCGGCGATGATCACGCCTGACGGGCGCCAGGACAGCATTTCATAAAGAACTTTCTCTTCCTTTTCAGGAAGATAATCTGTGACGCCAACCACAGGCTGTAGTTCAGTTTCTTCTAGAGTCTGGCTGATACCCGCAAGAACTTCGGGGAAAACCATGTTGGACAATGATGGGATGATCACCGCCACAAGATTCACACGCTGGCTTGCCAAAGCACCAGCAATCTTATTGGGGACATAGCCAAGTTCTTTGGCTGTTTTTAGCACACGTTCGCGTGTTGCGTTAGACACATCGCCACGGTTGCGTAGGACGCGGCTTACGGTCATTTCGGATACGCCTGACGCTTCGGAAACGTCGCGCAATGTCAAAGAGCGTTTTTCATCACTGGTCACGGAATTTTCCTTATCGCAATGAAAAAATGTTACCGCGAACACGTGGCACAATTCAAGCGATGGATGTGTCCATGCACGGTTTTCTATGAATGCGAGCATGATGATATCACCGAACCAGAGATCGCCCTGAAGCGGTGGTAAGGATCATCTGTCAGAATGATAAACCGTGTTGAGCCTACCGAATGTGGCCGTCACGACCAAGGCTCGCGATCTTGGTGGAGGATTTCTGCGAGCCGGCGATCAATTTGTTCGTAGTGCGCGCCAATGCTGCAACAGCGCGAGAGAGGTTCCAATCCATGTCGCAACTTCTGACTGTGAGGATTCGGTCTCTTATGCTACCGTTCACTTGGTAGCCAGTAGCACAAGTTTGACATGCGCGGACGCGCTTGAAGTGAAGGAGATTGCAATGGAACAGGGTAAGAAGCGAACACTTGGTTTGGCAGCGTTGACCCTTGGGGCCTTCATGCTTCCAGATGTGTCCTCTGCACAATCAATGCCAGCGCCCGGCCAAGACGAAGAGGGCTGGCGGCATACGCTGGGTCTTTACATGTTCACGCCTCTTTCGACGACGGGATCGTCAACGATCAATGGCAACACAGTTCCCGTAGACATGAACCTGCGCGATGTCCTCGAGCTTCTGGAATTTGCCGCTGCCGGACGGTATGAGGCGTGGCATGGTGACTTTGGCCTGATTTTTGACGCGAATTACGTGGGCATCGGTTCTGATGGAACGTTGCCTGGACCCGGTGGCGCGGCCTTTGATGTAGATGTTCGCCAAAAATGGCTGGGCTTGATGGCGGCCTATCGCGTTATTGATGGGACATATGGGGCAAGTGGTCAGCGGTTCACGTTCGATATCCAAGGTGGTGCGCGTTACAATAATGTACGCCAAGAAGTGAAGATCGGGGCGGCTCCGACGGCGGGTGGCGACGAAAGCTGGTGGGAGCCGGTTGTTGGCGCACGTGGAATGTGGCGACTGAATGACAAGTGGACGACTGTTGCGTCTTTGGATCTTGGCGGATTTGGTGCCAGCGGGAATGACCTCCAGATTGGTGCCAATATCGGGTTCGACTATCAACCATGGGATAATACAGCCCTGACGTTCGGATATCGCTATTACAGCATGGATTATTCAACCACTTTGGCGACTGGCGCGTTCGCATATGATACCGAACAACACGGCCCATACATGGGCGTGAAGTTCTTTTTCTGATTTCGTCAGAGTTTTCGGTCTGCGTGTTGGATTTCGTTAGAAATACGCAGACCAAATGATCCGTTAAGTGTGCTTAACGAGAGCATGCACAGAATCCGTTCAACAGCCAAACTACGCGTGCCGCCGGTGATTAGAGCATCGGATTCAAGTAGTTGAGAATGGCCGTCATGCGCATCATGACTTTGCGGATTACATGGGTTGCCCCCACACTTTCAGTGTAAATCGCAACGCTTCCCACTGTGCCAGGTGCCATGAACGCATCATCCTCGGGATTCGTAATATTGATCCGGACCAGAAACGGTTCGGGAGAGATTTGAACGGCAGACGCGATTGAGCCAGATACGATGGCTTGGCCGGTTGAGGCAGATGGAACAATGCTCTCAACCGTTCCAAAGATAAGCTTACCCGGGCGTGTTTTCATGGCAATTTCGACGGATTGGCCAGGAGAAATATGCCGGAGGTAAATTTGCTGAATTTGTGCGACCGGTTTTACTTCAGAAGTGTCCACAAACGCCATCGCTGGTGCAAACGGTAGGCTCACAACGCGTTGACCTACTGTGAGGGCAAGGTTCGTGACATAGCCGTCAGATGGTGCGCGCACAGTGGCTTGGTCCAGATTCCATTGGGCCTGTGCGAGTTTGGTTTCCGCTTCCGCAACTTTGGCAGGACGCCCATCAGGCATCAGTGCACCTAACTCTGTCTGGGCGTCTCTGACGGATGCGCGTGCGGAGCGCACACCTGCCGCCGCTTGATCCAGATCGCTTTGGCGGCGCTCTAGACGATTTTCGGCATAGACCTCGCTCTCGACCAATTTCTTGTCATCATCATAGCGCGACTGGGCCAGAGTTTCGCGTGCCACTGCCTGACTGAGATTGGCTTGGGCCGTGTTCAACGCCTCGGTGTCTTTCTCGGCGAGAGCGCGCGTGCGCACGACGTTGGCTTCTGCCAAGTCGACGGCCTGCTGAAACGGCAACGGGTCAATACGGAAAAGGACATCACCTTTTTTCAGTGGTGTATTGGGCGTGATGTCTACGGAAATGACTTGTCCGGCGACGTTGGGCACAATTTGCACGACCCGCGTCAGGACGCGAACTGGCCCCGAGGGAGCGCCCCATTGCATGGGGATAAACAGAAAAATCAACAGCAGCACCATCCAGATGCCGTTGTTGACCAAACCACCTTGGTATCAGGCAGTATTTTTGCCTTGATCAGCACAAAGAGGACAGCCACGTAGATCAGGGTCAGAAAGACAATCATGCCGCGGCCTCCTCGCTCGGGTCGGGAAGTTTTTGGCCGGAGTAAATGTAGAAGGCCCACACAAGTGCGAGCGGCCAAAACACCCCAAGCGCGATCGCCCCAAGCCATCCCGCAACGTTGACGGCCTCAACTTGGGGGTGGTTTCGTTGGCGGGCAATTTTTCCAGGAAGCATTGCAAGGAAAACAAATATCGCCAACGCGGTCGCGATTAGAACGATGAGTACGATCCACGCAAATATGTCTAATCCGCTCACCTGAAAGCCTCCGATTTTCAAAGACCCTAGCACATAACTTGGGTATCGCAATGCAAGAAGCCCGTGCTGAAACCACTGTCCTACACACAGCCAAAAGCTGCCTATTGGCAAGACGGAAACTGGGCAGGGGAAGAGCAACTTGTGCTGTGTTCACATCAAATATTGTGCCAGAGGCATGCAGGCATGCAGGCATGTCGAAAATATCGCCATGCCGTTTTAGCAAGCCCGCTTGGTGGGCGCCCACCTATTTGGTCAGGATGAGCTTTCCTGCGCGTGTAATTCGAAGCGTGTAAATCTGTTCATCCAGGATGATTTGCGCAAGACCTTTGTCTCCCGTCAGCGTGCGTGCGTCGTGAAGGGGCATCGGGTTCAATAGGTGGCTCATCGGGGTAATAGCGTTCATCGGGCGATCCTCATCATAGGGTGGCTCACGAATAAGAAACTGCGCGTTTCGACGTGTCCTGATTTGTGTGTGTTGGCTATCGCTGGACGAATGGCTGGTGTGTGTAATTGATGACAAAAATAGTCAGGTAAGTCAATTGGGAACATTGTGGTAGAGGGGGATTGGAAAAGTAATTTATATTTCAGTGGTTAGATGCGTTTTGCGCACCTTTCCGCAGATCAAACCCTTGAATTTGGTGAATCACTTTGGGTCTGAACAACAAAAATGGCCCGAACACATATGTCCGAGCCATCATGGTTTGTTTTGATCTGAAAATTAGCCGTTGGTGAATTCGGGATACGCTTCCATGCCGAGCTCAGCCATATCTAGGCCATTGATTTCGGCTTCTTCGTCAACGCGGATGCCAACGGTTGCCTTTAGAACAGCCCAGACGATCAGCGAGATGACAAAAACGAAAGCTCCGATTGCGATCACACCAAGCGCCTGAGTGGCGAAGGATGCATCAGCTGTGTACACGGGAACGACCATTGTACCCCAGATACCTGCCAGCAGGTGCACAGGGATGGCGCCCACGACATCATCAATCTTGAGCTTGTCGAGCAATGGAACCGCAAAGACAACGATTACACCACCCACGGCCCCAATCCAAAGTGCACCAAACAGCGTTGGATCAAGCGGGCCTGCGGTAATTGACACCAAGCCTGCAAGTGCCCCGTTCAGAACCATAGTCAGGTCGGGCTTTTTGTACAAAATCTGCGTGAGAACCAGTGCCACAATCGCACCAGCGGCGGCAGCCATGTTTGTGTTCGCAAAGATCTGAGCCACGGCATCGACGTCGCTGATTGTGCCCATCGCAAGCTGAGAAGCGCCGTTAAAGCCGAACCAGCCAAGCCACAGAATAAATGTTCCCAACGTCGCAAGAGCAAGGTTCGAACCTGGCATAGGGATCGTGCGGCCGTCTTTGTATTTGCCAATACGTGGCCCAAGGATCAAGGCGCCTGCGAGTGCCGCAAAACCACCAGCTGCGTGGACGAGCGTAGAGCCAGCAAAATCTGAGAAACCAGCGGCAGACAACCAGCCGCCACCCCACTGCCAGCTTGCTTCGATCGGATAGATCAAACCAGTCAGGACGACAGTAAAGATCAGGAACGGCCACAGCTTGATGCGCTCGGCCAAAGTGCCGGATACGATTGACGCGGTCGTCGCGACAAACATCAGCTGAAAGAAGAAATCAGACGCGTTGGAGTAGCCGCCGGAGTCGATCTCGGATTTGATGTCTTTTGGTGTGATCGTTCCAAAGACACCTTCGATCAGCCAGTTGCCGTCGCCCGGATACATTACGTTATATCCGATGATCCAATACATGATCGCTGCGATCGAAAATAGCGCCACGTTTTTGATAAGTTGCATCGATACGTTTTTAGAGCGGACAAGGCCTGCCTCGAGCATGGCAAAGCCTGCGGCCATCCAAAACACGAGAAACCCGCCAATCAAAAACAGTAGAGTGTTAAAAATAAATGTCGTATCCGCGAGGGTCGCGAACTGGCTTTCGCCTTCGGCGGTGGCCAGACCAGGCAGCGCAATAAGCGCGACTGGAAGGGCAAGTTTAGTCAGGGTGTTCATTGTTAATATCCTTCCCGAATGACGCTTAGATCGCGTCGGCATCTGTTTCGCCGGTGCGAACGCGGATGGTTTGCTGGACGTCCAGCACAAAGATTTTGCCGTCGCCGATTTTCCCGGTCTGAGCGGTTTTCATGATTGTCTCTACGACCTGCTCGGCCATGGCGGCGGAGACGACGATTTCAAGTTTGACCTTGGGTACAAAATTGACCGCGTATTCCGCGCCGCGATAGATTTCCGTGTGCCCCGACTGCGAGCCAAAGCCTTTTACTTCGGTGACCATCATGCCGCGCACGCCGATCTCGGTCAGCGCTTCGCGGACCTCTTCGAGTTTGAACGGTTTGATGGTTGCAATAATCAGTTTCACCGTGATCCCCTTTTCGAATTGCAGGGACATCCCTGCTTGTTTGCACCTGCAGAAAAACGCGCTTGGCAGCGAGAATCGAAGTCAGTTGCCCGATTTTGCGCCGTCATTTCGGCTGAAAACGCACAATTTTTGCACAATTGTTGGCGTTGGATGAAAAATTAGGCGCAACAAAAAGGTTTGTAGAGGTGACTTGATCTCAACATTGCTGAGATTTCCGGTTAGACTGTGTCCAAATAATAAGGCTGAGCAGAGCAGCACATGAGTAATTCAGGTCGTAAGAAGCCGCCATTGGTGGCCGAGAAGCGCTATGGTGCCAAACCGGCTGCCAAGCCAAAACCCAAGCGTAAACCCCCCGCGCAAGCGACGATGAAATCCAAGGCCAAGCCGAAAAAGGCCGCGCCACGTCGCAAGGTTGTCAAAAAGAAACCCACCAAAAAGCGGCATCCAATAGTGGCCTTTGTCCTTGGCATTGTGCATTGGGTTTGGCGTTTGGTGTGGGCCTTTACGTGGCGCACCGGCATGGTCTTTGGGATCATTCTCGCGATTGCAGTGGGATACCTCTATACGACATTGCCGGATGTGAACGCGTTGCTTGATGGTCGTGCGCGCGGCTCGGTGACCCTATTGGATCGCAACGACCAGGTTTTTGCATGGCGTGGGGATCAGTTTGGGGGCGTTGTGACGGCGACGACCGTGTCTCCCGATCTTAAGAATGCGATCGTTGCGACCGAAGACAAACGTTTCTATCGCCATTTTGGCGTGAGCCCGCGCGGCGTTTTGGGTGCGGTGCGCATTAACCTGTCCGAAGGGCGCGGTCCTTTGTCTGGGCACGGTGGGTCTACAATCACGCAGCAAACGGCAAAACTGCTCTGTCTTGGTGTAGAGTACGATCCTGCTGTTTGGAAAAACGAGGCGGACTATGTGCGAGATTGCCGCCAGGGCTCGTTGTGGCGCAAAGCCAAAGAGGCCATGTACGCGATCGCGATGGAGATCAAATTTTCAAAGGATGAAATTTTATCCGTCTATATGAACCGTGCCTATATGGGGGGCGGGGCCTATGGCGCCGAGGCTGCATCTCAGCGATATTTTGGGAAACCGGCATCTGTGGTGAATGCAGCCGAGAGCGCGATGCTCGCCGGATTGTTGACTGCGCCGTCATCTCTGGCGCCAACGTCTAATCTTAAACGATCCCAAGATCGTGCAGCGACGATCCTAAGGTTGATGAATGAACAAGGGTATTTGACTGACGACGAAACCCAATACTGGCAAAGCAACCCCGCAGTTCTGTCCGCAGCGGCCAAAGCTAAGGCGGGTGGATACTTTGCCGACTGGGTTATGGCGTCCGGCCCTGAATTCTTTACACGCAATACGACCGAGGATGTGATCCTCAAGACAACGTTGGATCCGCGCATTCAAGAAGCCGTGGAAGAAGGCCTCAAGTGGGTATTTGAGAACAAAGTCCGCGAAGGATCAAAAGCGCAGGCGGCGATTGTGGTGATGTCTGCTGACGGCGCGGTGCGCGCGATGGTTGGTGGCCGAAAGACCAAGGTGTCGGGTGCGTTCAACCGAGCGACACAGGCCAAGCGCCAAACGGGATCGGCGTTTAAGCCATTTGTGTATGGGACGGCGTTGGACCTGGGGTATGCGCATGATGATCTAGTCGACGACGCACCCTATTGTTTGAACATTCCGGGATCGGGGGAATGGTGCCCGCGGAACTATACAAACAAGTACTATGGCGAAGTGCCTCTGACATTTGCCCTTAAGAACTCTCTGAATATCCCTGCCGTGAAAATCTCCGAGTCCGTTGGGCGCGAAAATGTGCGTACGGTCGCCAGTGGGTTCGGGATCGAAAGTGACCTCGCGGCTGGTCCGGCCTTGGCTCTGGGTGCTTCGGAAAGCTCGCTATTGGAAATGACCGGGGCTTATGCGGGTATTCTGAATGGGGGGTCGTCTGTGACACCCTATGGATTGATCGAGTTGCGCCTCTTGGGCGACGATGCTCCGTTGATGGGAACCGGTGGCGGTATTGGTGAACGGGTGATCACCGAAGGTGCCGCGCGTGAACTTATCTATATGATGGAAAAGGTGGTCAGCGAAGGGACTGGCCAGCGTGCGGCAATAGAAGGGTGGCAAGTGGCAGGGAAAACCGGCACCACACAAGCCGCACGTGATGCATGGTTTATCGGGTTCACCGCGGATTACGTCGCGGGCGTCTGGATGGGGTATGATGACAACACCCCGCTTACGGGCGTCACAGGTGGCGGCCTTCCGGCGGAAATCTGGCATGAAGCAATGGTGCGTGTACACCAAGGGCTGGAACCCGTGCCGTTGCCTGCGTTTGTGCCACAGCCCAAGGCAAAAGAGCCGAAGGCAAAGAAAAAGCGCGGCGGAAACTTTCTTGATAAATTGATCGAAGGGCTGGTGGGGCAATAGAAGCAACTTTGCCGCGCAAACAAAAAAGGGCCTCGTTTAAGAGGCCCTTCATTACATGCTGTAGATCAGTTTATCCCGACTTTTTGAGATCTTTGATCAGCAGATCGATATTGCCGTTGCGCTTGTCCAGCATCGCGCCGATTTCTTCGCGTTCAGTGACCAACAGGCTAATGCCCTCAATCTTCATGTCGAAAAATTTCGCACGGCCGGTTTTATCGGACACCATGAAGTTTACATCAAACGGGCTTTGCCCCTTAAGTTTGGCTTGCGTGCGCACTTCGTAAAATCGCTTGAGAGGGCGAGCATCCTTAATAATGATTTCGCCGCCTTTGAATTCTTCAAAGCGTTTGCCGTATTTGCGCGACAAATATCCTTGGAAAGCTTTTGTATATGCGTTGAGCTGTGATTTGCTTGCGCTGCGTGCAGAGACGCCCAGCGTCGAGCGCGCAATATTTGGCACGTCGGCGTATTTGACAAAAATCTTTTCAAAGTCCCGGATCATGCTGCTGACAGATTTGCCTGAAGCGATCACTTTGTTAATGTCATTGACGACCTTTTGCACCAGAGCGCTTGCCTGACTTTCGTTAAGCGCAAGGGCTACGTTCGGAAGTGCGAAAATGGCGGCTGATGCCATCCCGCTTACCAGAAAACCACGTCGGTTCATTTTAGAAATCCTCGTAAAGATCTTCGTAGACATCAACATAGAGGTCCGTTGCGTCTAATCCAAGTTCGTAGCGACGATTTTGCAGATATAGTGATCGCGCCTGAACATAGCTGTCTTCGCTTTCATACAAGATCGAGTCGATTGTCGCGTCGTATTTGTAGCGCTTGCCAAACGAATCCACGATATAGGCGACCGCGCCAATATATCGCTGAGGATCGCGGGCGACGACAAAAAATGGATCCAAGACCAGATCGACGCCAAAGCCTACGACGTCACGTGACGTCGATGGGCCGAAAAATGGCATTTCTACATACGGCCCTTCGGCTGCGCCCCATACGTGCAGCGTCTGACCAAAGTCGGCTTGTACGCGCTCTAGTCCGATATCGGATGCCGGATCGAACACACCGCCAAAGCCGACAACTGTGTTCAGTAGAAAACGGCCGGTGTTTTGGGCTGCTGTATCCAACTCGCCCTGAAACAGGTTGTTGAAAATGTCATTGGGCAAGCCAAGGTGGCTTGAGAAACGGCTGACACCGTCTCGCACACCTTCGGGAATTGCGGTGCCGTATCCATCTGAGAGTGGGGAAACGACGTAAGTATCCACATCTTTATTAAACTGGTGGGTACCACGATTTTCAGCTTCGTGAGGGTCATAAACACCCTTACTGGAAACTGCAGAATCCGATGCACAAGCGGTCACCGCCAATGCACTTAGCAGAACCAAAACGTGTGGAATACGATGAAATACGGGCATGGCAATCTAAACTAGCAAAAGAGAAGGAAGCGCTCTGGTAACATGCGTCGCTTTGGTTTTCTAGATGTAGGGTGCACACAGAGGCCAATGGTAACCTATTTGTCATGGTTGGCGGAGACGGGAGGCATACGCCTCCGTGTGCTGGTGTACAAAAAACCAAAAACGTGTCGTATTTGTGGTTTTCAAAATCGGAGCCGCAAACTAGTGTTCCCAAACACACTCAGGGGAGAAAGATATGAACACGATTGAAACCAAATTGGCTGAACTGGGTGTAACCCTACCCGAAGCGATGGCGCCTGCGGCAAACTATGTACCTTTCGTGCAGGTCGGCGACCTTGTCCATGTCTCTGGCCAAATCTCGAATGATGCGAATGGCCTTATTCTGGGGAAGCTTGGGGCTGATATGGATACTGAAGCAGGGGCTGCCGCAGCGCAGACATGCGCCATCGGTTTGCTCTCGCAAGTCAAAGCCGCATGCGGAGGTGATCTTGATCGTTTGGTGCGCGTCATCAAGTTGGTTGGTTTTGTGAATTCGACGCCGGATTTTACCGACCAGCCAAAGGTTGTGAACGGCGCATCTGATTTTATGGTTGCGGCACTGGGTGATGCTGGGCGCCATGCACGCTCGGCTGTGTCAGCGGTGGCTTTACCTTTGGGTGTTGCCGTTGAAATCGAGGGCATTTTCCAAATCAAATGACCCGGTTAGATCGACGCTTTCTTGGGGCACCATTGGCCCATCGTGCCCTACACGACGTATCAGATGGGCGCCCCGAGAATAGCCGCGCGGCTATTCTTGCGGCCATCCGGCATGGGTATGGTCTGGAAATTGATCTGCAGATGTCACGTGACGGGCAAGCAATGGTGTTCCACGACTATGCTCTTGATCGGCTGACATCTGAACGCGGCCCAGTCCGTCAACATACAGCGGCAGAACTGGCCAGCATCCCCCTGAGCGGGGGGACCGAAGGTATCCCAACCTTCGCAGAGGTATTGAAATTAGTTGCGGGGCGCGTCCCGCTTTTGGTGGAAATCAAAGATCAAGATGGCGCGATGGGTGACAACGTCGGCCTGCTCGAGAAAGCTGCAGCGCGCGACGCGGATGGATACGCGGGTCCTTTGGCGTATATGTCTTTCAATCCACACAGTGTTTTGAAAATGTTGGAATATGCGCCAGATGTGCCACGCGGGTTGGTCACAGATAGCTATAGCGCGGATGATTGGCCTTTGTTGCCAGCAACCACACGAGACCATTTGCGCGAAATTCCGGACTTGGGGCGCACGCTTGCGAGTTTCGTCAGTCATCAGGCGAGTGATCTTGAGAGTCGGCATGTGGCCAAGGTCAAAGCAGCGGGATTGCCGGTACTTTGCTGGACGATTCGGTCGCCGCGCGATGAACAAATTGCCCGTAAAGTTGCGGACAATGTGACCTTCGAAGGCTATTTGTCGAAAATCCCTGCTTGATCCTGAGGGCAAGCCCACCAAATATACAAGACCAAGCTGGCGCAAGTGCCGCATATTAACGCGAGGGTGGATATGGACGGGCGTCAGGTTGAAATCCAACGACACCATAGCCTTGACGCAATCGGTGCGGAAAACTGGGATGCATGCGCTTGCCCTGAAACGTTTGATGGGGGGCGGGCGTTTGACCCGTTCACCACCTATCGGTTCCTCAAGGCGATCGAAGACAGTGGCTCGGTCGGGCAAGGCAGTGGCTGGCAGCCCCAATATTTAAGTGCGCACTTGGACGGGCAAGTGATTGCTGTGGCGCCGTTGTACGCCAAGTCTCACAGTCAGGGCGAGTATGTGTTTGATCACAACTGGGCGCACGCCTACGAGCAAGCTGGTGGTCGGTATTATCCAAAGCTTCAGATTGCCGTGCCCTTTACGCCTGTGACCGGGCGGCGGATGCTCGTGCGCCCAGGATTCGAGAGTATTGGTCAAAATGCCATCACACAGGGCGCGATTCAGATTGGCACACAAAACGAGGTGTCATCGCTTCACCTGACCTTTTGTACAGAAGACGAGGCCGAGGTCGGTCGCAATATGGGCTTGTTGCATCGCACCGGTCAACAATTCCATTGGGTGAACGACGCATATACCGATTTTGATGATTTTCTGGCGTCTCTTTCCGCGCGAAAGCGCAAAAATATCCGCAAAGAACGGGCGCAGGCGCAGGCGTTTGGTGGTGAAATTGTCTGCCTGACGGGCGCAGATATCCTGCCGCTCCATTGGGATGCAATGTGGCGGTTCTATCAGGATACGGGGGCTCGAAAGTGGGGTACGCCGTATTTGAGCCGTACATTTTTCGATATTGTTCGTGATGGCCTGAGCGAGGATGTGATGCTGATTATTGCCTTGCGAGATGGTGCGCCTGTGGCTGGGGCTATGAACATGATCGGTCGGGATGCGCTTTTTGGCCGGTATTGGGGGTGTGTCGAAAACCATCCCTGCCTGCATTTTGAACTGTGTTACTATCAAGCGATTGAGTGGGCTATTGCTGAAAACCTGTGCCGAGTCGAAGCGGGCGCGCAGGGTGAACACAAACTTGCGCGTGGATACCTGCCGGTTGCGACCCATTCGTTGCACTGGATGCGAGATGCGGGGTTTTCTGATGCGGTGGACCGATATCTGGTCGCCGAGCGCGAAGCCGTTGCCGATGAGATTGAGGTTCTGACGGATTGGGGACCTTTTCGTAAAGATAAGAGAGAGGATCACCAATGAGCGAATTGCTAAGCGACGCCGCACGGGATGTGATGTTGAAGCCGTTGATTGACAACGGGTGGGTAATGGTTCCGGACCGTGACGCGATCAGGAAAACCTATGAATTCCCCGGATTTGTAGAGGCTTTTGGTTGGATGACGCAGGCCGCGATTTGGGCCGAAAAATGGAACCATCATCCAGAGTGGTCCAATGTGTATGGGCGTGTGGATGTCGTATTAACCACGCATAGCGTTGGCGGCCTGAGCGCGCTGGATGCCAAGCTGGCCAGAAAATTTGATAGCCTTGAGGGGGCGTCGTAATCCAATTGAAAAGGGGCCAAATGGCCCCTTTGCTTTATGGTTTAGGTGACAAACCTGTCGTCACAGTGTTTCAAGCAGGGTTTCGCCTGATGTGAAGTTACACACGTGCGTATCTTGTTCTTCCTGAAGCGTCACGACTACACCATCGTCGATCACAGCAGCAAAGCGCCGCGCCCGATTGACAAAGCCAACGGGTGGGGCCGAGAAATCCAACCCCATGGCCACGGTCAGACGCCCATCAGGATCAGCCAGCATCTTGATACCAGCGCCTGACGCACCTGACGCCTGATCCCAAGCCTCCATGACCCATGGATCATTGACCGACATGCAAATGATATCGTCTATGCCTTTGGCGCGAAACGCGTCTGCGGTGCGCATAAAGCTGGGTAAATGCGCCGACGAGCAAAGCGCGGTAAATGCACCCGGCACACCGAACAGTACAACCTTGCGGCCTTTGGTAATGGCATCAAGAGACACGGGCTCTGGGCCCTCTGTGCCAAGTTTCATCAACGACCCTTGAGGAAGCTTTTCTCCAACAGATATTGTCATGTGTTTCGTCACTTTTGTTGCGTTTCCGATAAATGGAGATATAGGCTTCGCAGAGTATTACAAATCACATTTTTGGCAGGAGACTGGTATGACCCATGTTGTAGTGATCGGAGCGGGGCAAGCTGGGTCTTCATTGGTTGCGAAATTGCGCAATGACGGATTCGATGGTCGTATCACCTTGATCGGTTCGGAATCTGTACCACCCTATCAGAGACCGCCGTTATCAAAGAAATATCTCTTGGGTGAAATGGCTCTTGAGCGCTTGTATCTACGGCCTGCAAGCTTTTACGCCGATCACGATATCGATTTGCGGTTGAATACGCTGGTGACCGATATTGATGCCGCAGGGCAAACTGTTTCGACACAAAACGGTGACGTCGCGTATGACGAGCTGGTGTTTGCCACGGGGTCTACACCTCATCGTCTTCCGGCAAAGATCGGCGGAGCGCTTGGGGGTGTTTATGTTGTTCGCGATCTAAACGATGTTGATGCGATGTCGCCAGAGTTTGAACAGGGCAAACGGGTCTTGATCGTCGGCGGCGGATATATTGGACTAGAAGCTGCGGCTGTTGCGGCATCGCGTGGGTTAAAGGTCACCTTGGTCGAAATGGCCGATAGAATTCTTCAGCGCGTCGCTGCGCCGGAAACCAGCACCTATTTTCGGAACCTGCATACAGGGCATGGCGTCGATATCCGAGAGGGGGTCGGTCTGAGCGAGTTGTGCGGCGAGGGCCGAGTCACAGGCGCGCGGTTTAGCGATGGCTCTGAGCTGGATGTGGATTTTGTGATTGTCGGGGTTGGTGTTGCTCCTTCTGCTGGCCTTGCGGAAACGATTGGCGTTGAGATCGAAAACGGTATCAAAACGGATGCCTGTGGGTGCACCTCTGTGCCGCATGTGTGGGCGGCGGGGGATTGTGCGTCGTTTCCATATCGGGGCCAGCAAGTCCGGCTCGAGAGCGTGCCCAATGCCATCGATCAAGCCGAAGTGGTGGCGCAGAATATTATGGGAGCAGATATCGAATATGTCGCCAAGCCTTGGTTTTGGTCGGATCAATTCGACATCAAGTTACAGATTGCGGGTTTGAATGCCGGCTATGATCGCGTGGTCGAACGTGCTGGAGACGGCCCTTCGGTGTCATTCTGGTATTACCAAGGCGATACGCTATTGGCGGTGGATGCGATGAACGCCCCCCGCGACTACATGATCGGTAAGCGGTTGATCGAAAGCGGTAAATCCCCTGCGCCTAGTTTGATTCAAGATCCTGAAACTGACATGAAGGCGTTGATGAAGCTGTGAGAATTATCGCTGGCAAGTTCCGTGGTACAGCCCTTGCAAACGTAGGCAAGGGGGATGCAGGTGCGCATTTGCGCCCAACAACAGATCGTGTGCGCGAAAGCCTTTTTAATGTCTTGATGGGCGGAAAATATGGTGACCCCATCACCAATTTGCGGGTTCTTGATCTTTTTGCTGGCACGGGTGCGCTGGGCCTCGAGGCGCTTTCGCGCGGTGCAGATCAAGTGACATTTGTGGACGATGGCCGTAAATCCGTCAGTCTTATTCGCGAAAATATCCGCCTGACCAAAAGCCAAGCCGACACGCGTATCCTGACCCGAGATGCCACGCGTTTGCCAACCCATGACGCAGACAAGTTTGACCTTGTTTTTCTTGATCCCCCATATGGAAAAGGGTTGGGGTTGCGTGCGCTAGATGCCGCTGTGTCTGGCGGGTGGATCGCAAAAAATGCGTTGATCGTCTGGGAAGAAAACACAGCCCAGACCGCACCCCAAGGATTTGCCGTGCTCGATAGCCGCAAATATGGGGACACCCATGTCACATTTCTGGAGCCCGATGAGAGTTTCTAGGAAGCTCTGTGTTAGGGGGCGATTTGACGGGGCCTAGCTATATGTCGGGTGAAATTTTCCAGCAGGAGACAGCGTAAAGATTTCGGCACCGTCGGCTTTGATACCGATTGAATGCTCGAATTGTGCGCTCAGTGATTTGTCACGCGTGACCGCTGTCCAGTCATCTGCCAAGACCTTGGTTTCGGGGCGCCCAAGATTCACCATCGGTTCAATTGTAAAGAACATGCCCTCTTCAAGGCGAGGTCCCGTGCCGGGGCGGCCATAATGCAGCACATTGGGTGGTGCGTGAAATACCCGACCCAGACCGTGGCCGCAGAAATCGCGCACGACGCTCATCCGATGGCCTTCAACATAGGATTGGATGGCATGACCAATATCGCCGAAGGTGTTGCCAGGTTTTGCGGCCTCAATGCCCAGCATCAAAGCGTCATGGGTGATTTGAATCAGACGTTCTGCTTTGCGGTTCAGCTTGCCCGCGACATACATTCGGCTGGTGTCGCCAAACCAGCCATCCACAATCACGGTGACATCAATATTCAGGATATCCCCGTCTTTGAGTTTTTTGTCGCTGGGAATGCCATGACACACCACATGGTTGATCGAAATACAGCTGGCGTGCTGGTATCCACGATACCCGATGGTGGCGGATTTGGCACCTGCGGCGTCGACTTTTTCTTCTATCAATCGGTCCAGCTCTGCGGTGGTCTGGCCTGGAAACACATGTTCTGCAATTTCGTCCAAGATACGGGCGGCCAAGGCTCCTGCCACGTGCATGCCTGCGAAATCAACGTCCTGATACAGACGAATTCCATCACGGGTTTGAGTGCCTTTGCCGATCATGAGGTATGCTCCGATTGATGTGCTTGCCTCTACTTATGACTCTTTTTTGTCAGAGACCAGAGGTGTAAAGCCGCGTATTTCGCATGCGGGGCATGGCAACGACACGCCATGCGAATTTGTGGGCAAGAATTCCGAGTACACTTTGTGCCCTCAGGTGCGCGCAAACGGCAAGCGTTGGGCAATATCGATTCCAGACGGGGTGATGTTACACCCATAAGCGATGACCTCGACACCTGCCTTAACTGCAGCGTCGAAAGCCTGAGCGTATTTCGGGTCAATATCCTGTGCCAGCGTCACCTTTTGTGCGTCGGTCCGCTGAACCAGATAAAGCATCATGGCGCGATGACCTTGGGATATCATGAGTTCGAGGTCGCGCAGATGTTTGGCGCCACGCGCGGTCACGCTGTCGGGAAATTCAGCAAGTCCAGCGTTGCGCGAAAGGGTGACGCTTTTGACTTCTAGGTACAAATCAGGTGTGCCATCGGCGCTTAACAAAAAATCAATTCTACTGTTTTGCGCGTATTTGACCTCGGGGCGCACGCCCGTATACGCCGCCAACTCTGGAATTTCGTTGTTTTGTAGAGCAGATTTCAGGGCGCGGTTGGGGATGGATGTGTCGACACCCGTAAAATGCCCATCGGGATGTTCTACAAGGCGCCAGCCATAATCGAGCTTTTTCTTGGGATCATCATTTGGCTCCAGCCAAATTTTGCATCCTGGGTCGGCCAAGCCCATCATGCTTCCTGGATTGGCGCAATGCGCAGTGATCTCGCGGCCATCCGCGAGGCGCGCATCGGCCAAGAAGCGTTTGTAGCGGCGGATTAGCACGGCAGAAACAAGAGGGGTTTGAAAGCGCATGCCTCAGGCCTATACCTGCAAGAACCCGCTGACAAGGAGACCCGCAATGTCTAACCCAACTGCTGCGATGTTAGTGATCGGAGACGAGATCCTGTCGGGACGCACGCGCGATGCGAATATGTACTTTTTGGCGGGCGAGTTGACCAAAGTTGGCATCGATCTGAAAGAGGTGCGTGTCGTGAGCGATGATGCGCCGGCCATTGTCGGCGCGGTCCAAAGCCTGTCTGCCGCCTTTGACAGTGTCTTTACCAGCGGGGGTATCGGCCCGACACATGATGATATCACCGCAGACTGCATTGCTCAGGCTTTTGGTAAGGCCATAGATGTGCGTGATGATGCGCGTGCACTTCTTGCGGCGCATTATGCGAACTCGGGGCAGGAATTGAACGAAGCCAGATTGCGCATGGCGCGCATTCCTGACACGGCGGCACTGATTGATAATCCTGTGTCGATAGCGCCCGGGTTTTCGATAGAGAATGTGTATGTCATGGCGGGTGTCCCCTCGGTTTTTCAGGCGATGGTCGCGAGTGTTCTTCCGACATTGACAGGCGGGGCCCCATTGCTGTCGCAGGCGTTGCGGGTGCATCGCGGAGAAGGCGATATCGCCGGACCTTTGGCCAAATTGGCGGAGGAGTTTAGCGATCTTTCTATTGGGTCGTATCCATTTCAAAAAGACGGGGCATATGGCGCCAACATTGTGGTGCGCGGTACGCAAGGCGCGCGCATAGATGCCGTTATGTCCAAACTATCGGAGTTGTTCTCGTGAGTTTACCTGATGCAAAAGCGCTGTACGCCACAATTGAAGCCACTTGGCCCGCCGCATCCGTTTCCGAGCTAGGGCCATTTACAATTCGCGACGGTCAGGGTGGCGGCAAGCGCGTGTCTGCCGCGACGTGCAACGGGCCGTATTCTACGGATGCGATTGAAGCGGCCGAAGACGCAATGCGCATTTTGGGCCAAACGCCGATGTTCCAAATTCGAGAGGGTGACGAGGCCTTGGATGCCGATCTGGCAAAACGCGGATATGATATTATTGATCCCGTCACCATGTATGCCGCCGATGTGCAGGATATCGCGACCGAACTGCCCCCACGCACCGCGGCGATCCAAGCGTGGGAACCCCTCCATATTATGCGCGAAATCTGGTTGGCAGGTGGCATTGGTCCAGAACGTGTTGACGTGATGATGCGCGCCAGTTCCCCGAAAACCGGGTTTGTGTCGCGTTGGCAGGATAAACCCGCAGGTGCCAGCTTTGCGGCGATACATGATGGCATCGCGATGGTGCACGCGATCGAAATTGTACCGTTTCAGCGCCGATTGGGTGTTGCCCGTTGGTTGATGCGCCGTGCTGCCTATTGGACGATTGCGAATGGTGGGCACACATTGGCAGTGATATGCACGACAGAGAACATTGGCGCAAATGCGCTCTATGCTTCCCTCGGGATGACTGTTGTGGGACAGTATCATTATCGCATTTTGCCTGAGACAACTTAAGGACCATTGCAATGAGCGCCTCTGATATGCCCACGGCTCTTGATCTGCCGATGATGGATCCGTTGCCTGAAGAAACGCAAAGATACTTTGATATCTGCGTCGAGAAACTGGGAATGGTGCCAAATGTGCTTCGGGCATACGCATTTGATGTGGAAAAGTTGAATGGTTTCACGGCGCTGTATAACGATCTGATGTTGGGAGACAGCGGGCTTTCCAAGCTTGAGCGCGAGATGATTGCGGTCGTTGTGTCGTCGATTAACAAGTGCTTTTATTGCCTTGTGGCACATGGAGCAGCCGTGCGCGCACTGTCGGGGAATCCGATGCTTGGCGAACAGCTTGTGATGAATTATCGCGTGGCAGACTTGGATGCTCGGCAACGCGCCATGCTTGATTTCGCCGAAAAGATGACGCTGGCATCTTACACAATCGAAGAGCAGGACCGTCAAAGTCTGCGCGACGTCGGATTCAGTGACCGTGATATCTGGGATATCGCGAACGTCACAGGCTTTTATAACATGAGCAACCGCGTGGCTTCGGCAACGCGCATGAAGCCCAATGACGAGTATCACGCTCAAAATAGATGAAATGCGCGATTTCCATATGTCTTGCTGTATTGCCCAACGTCGCTCTTGCCTTCACGCCCGAGCTGCCAAGCGGTGCATTGCAATTGTCGGCTTATACCTCTGAGGGGTCTCATTACGAGCTTCCGATTGATGTGTTTGATGGTGCGCAGTTGCCAACGGCGCGCATCAAAGGGACAGTGTATCGTGATACGTGGCGTATCGAGGAAGGCTTTGTGTCGACGACCGACCTTGTCACCTCTTTGGAACAGCAGTTGGCACAAGCAGGATATGACATTGTCCTGACCTGCGAATCTGATGCGTGTGGCGGTTTTGATTTTCGTTTCAAAACCGAGATCCTGCCACCTCCTGAGATGTTTGTGGATCTGTCGGATTACAGGTTCATATCTGCGCGGCGTGCTGGTGTGAATGGGCCCGAAGCCGTCGGCGTGATGGTCAGCCAAACAGCGATTGCAGGCATGGTTCAGGTTATACAAGTAGCGCCGCGTGCGCCCTCGCAAGAGGTGCTGGCAAAACCGCCGGAAGAGGGCGACGTGCGCCCGAACCTACGTCCAGATACAGACATTGGAGCGACTAACCTCATTTCTCGGTTATCTGAATCCGGTCATGTCGTGCTGGCTGACTTGAGTTTTGAAACCGGGTCTTCGCGCCTTGCAAAAGGGCCATTTGAGACGCTCAAAACGTTATCCGAATTTCTTGTGTCGAACCCGGATATTCGCGTCGTGTTGGTAGGGCATACGGACAACTCTGGCGATCTTGATAAGAATATCGAACTGTCCAAAAAACGCGCCGAGTCGGTCCAGACACGCCTAAGCGATACCTACGGCGTGCCGATTGCACAAATTCAAGCGCGTGGGGTGGGATATCTCGCACCCTTGGGCAGCAATGCCGACCCTGCAGGGCGAGACGCCAATCGTCGCGTCGAAGTTGTCTTGTTGGCTGCGCCCTAGAAGCGGCAAAAAGAAAACCCGGACTTTTGGGGTCCGGGCAAAGGTGCTTTCCGAATTCTAGAGAAAGCCAAGGGAAGTCTGGGTGTGTTTTACCACTCTGATGGGCCTTTTTCCGCAAAGGCGTGCACCAGAAAATCAATAAATGCGCGCACTTTGGGCTGTGTGAAGCGGCCCGGGGGATACACGGCATAGATACCTTGGGTTTCCATCGGCAGGTCAGGAATGGCATCCTCGACCAATCCTTGTTCCATGGCGTCTGCATATAGGAAACTGGGCAAATACGCGATGCCAAGGCCGGCGACGGCTGCATTCAATAACGATTGACCATCGTTCACGCTTAATGATCCAGACGTGCGCACTTGGCGTTTCTCGCCAGACGGGGCAGTGACCTTCCAAACGGCACCATTGGATTGGTTAGAATAGTGCAACAGCTTGTGATCATTTAGATCGTCAATTTTCTCGGGGCGGCCGTGTTTTTCAAAATACGCAGGGCTAGCGATCATGCGTTTTGTGGTTTCTGTCAATTTGCGCGCCCGCAGCGTGCTATCCTCCAGCTCGCCAATCCGGATGGCCATGTCGAACCCTTCGCTGATCAACTCGACATAGCGATTGTTCAGGACCATGTTGACAGTGATGTCGGGGAATTCAGCGAGAAAGTCACCAAGCACCGGTGACAAATGGTTCACGCCAAAATCGGTGGCAACGCTAATGCGTAACAGGCCAGAAGGCGCAGATTGCATGGATGTCACCAGCGCATCCGCCTCGCCAGCGTCGTTTAAGACACGCCGCGCCCGATCATAATAGGCAAGACCGATTTCTGTTGGGCTGACGCGCCGTGTGGTCCGGTTTAGCAACCGCGCACCCAGACGCGCCTCAAGGCTTGAGACGTGTTTGGAGACCGCGGATTTGGAAATACCCATTTTTCTGGCGGCATCTGTAAATCCACCCTGATCCACAACTGTGGCAAAGGCTTCCATTTCGGTTAGGCGGTCCATTTTCTGCGTACCTCTTTCTCTACTCGAGGATCAGGTATCGCGGTCAAATCAGGCAGAAGCTGGGCGCGCCTCGGACAATATAAGGGTTTTCTCTGGATCGTTTGCGGCATGGAAACAGAGAAACAATATGTGACCGGCCCCTTGGAATGTTTCGCCAGAAAGGGGGCGGGTGCTAAAGAAGAATCTCAATGATTGTGATCCAAATCGGAAGAGTCACGGCGCCAAGCAACGTAGATTGTGCAACCAATGTTGCCGCCAAAGTGCGGTCTGCGCCGAACCCTGCTGCCAAGACATGGGCTGCTGACGCGGTTGGTAAGGCGGCAAACAGAACCAGCGTACTTGCGATGGGGCCTTGGATTCCAAAGGCAACACAGGCCACCAATGTGACCAAGGGCATCACCAACAACTTGGTGGCCACAAGGATGCTGCTAAATCTGTCCATTGCAGCCAGCGCCCCCCAGTTCATGGTGGCTCCAACCGAAATCAAAGCGACGGGAATGGCCGCCTGTGCCAAGAGCTTTAGCGGGTCCAAAAGCGGCGCAGGGATGGTCCACCCGCCAAGACCGACAATAACGCCGGATACGGATGCAATCAAAAACGGGTTGGTGATGACCTTGGTCAGGGTGTTGCGTAAAGTTCCGCTGCCACGTGACAAGGCGGTCACGGCAAATACATTTGCCATGGGAATGGCCATACCAACCGCGACGGCAAGCGCCCCGATGGGCGGAGAGCTTAGGGTGCCCGCCGCGACAAAGGCCAATGCAGTGTTAAAACGCCAAGCGGTTTGCCACGCACCCGCGAAATCCAAAAAGCTGTCAGGTCCATATCGACGTGACAGGTATCCGACGGTCAACCCAACCACCAAAATGGCCCATACCGCGGGACCGATCCGAAGAATG
Organism: Shimia litoralis; assembly: GCF_005518135.1. Lineage (GTDB taxonomy): Bacteria > Pseudomonadota > Alphaproteobacteria > Rhodobacterales > Rhodobacteraceae > Shimia_E > Shimia_E litoralis. Next base: position 28,202 of record NZ_SULI01000002.1, read on the forward strand.
TCTGCAATCGCAATTGGCCGTCCCGATGCCGCGACAAAAATCAACGCGGGAAACAGAATTTCGAAGTTCAGCTTGTCGAGCCCCTGCCACGCATTCACCGACAGACGATTTCTGACGGCCCCGCCCAAGATCACCATGAGAAAGCTTGGCAAAAGTCCAAGAAGAATTGTTGTGAACACGGACATAGATGGCCCCCTCGCGTTGGGTCCATCTATGCGCGCGATTACAGATTGCGCAACCGGATTATTGGTAATGCTTTGGGGGGCAGAAAGTCGGTCCCCGCCTCACACACAGGTGCATGCATGAGGCGGAAAACGCGTTACAACGACGCCGCGAGGCGTGTGCCTTGATTAATGGCGCGTTTGGCATCCAATTCAGCGGCAACATCTGCACCACCGATCACATGGCATGACACACCGCGTTCGATCAGAGCATCGGCAAGCGAGCGCTCTGGTAATTGGCCTGCACAGAGCACAATCGTGTCAACGTCCAATACCTCGGGGTTCTCGCGTGTTTCCCCAAAAGAGATATGCAAACCCTGATCGTCGATTTTTTCATAATTTACGCCACCAAGCATTTTGACGTTCTTCATCTTCAGTGCAGCGCGATGAATCCAGCCTGTGGTTTTGCCCAATCCTTTGCCTAATGCTTTGGCTTTGCGTTGCATCAAAATGACGTCACGCGCGGGGGCATGAGGTTGCGGTCCTTCCGGAGCAAGGCCCCCGCGTTCTGTTTCCGGATCACCAACGCCCCATTCTGCCATCCATTCCGGCAGGTTCTCTGTGGGGCTGTCGCCTTCGTGAACAAGAAATTCGGACACATCGAACCCGATCCCGCCCGCGCCGATCACCGCAACGCGTTTGCCGACCGGTTTTTTGTCACGCAACACATCAAGATACCCAAGCACGTTTTCACGGTCTTGGCCGGGAATGCCTGGATCACGCGGCATCACGCCTGTGGCAATGACCACGTCGTCAAAATCCGACAGATCATCCGAGGTGACGTTGGTATTCAACACCACAGTCACGCCCATCTGGTCCATCATGGCACCATACCAGTCGACCAACCCCCAGAACTCTTCTTTGCCGGGAACTTGTTTGGCGACGTTAAGTTGTCCGCCGATTTGATCCGCACGATCAAACAACGTCACATCGTGACCCCGCTGCGCCGCAGTCATGGCAGTGGACAAACCAGCCGGACCAGCGCCGACAATGGCGATTTTCTTGGCAGCCGCAGCGGGCGCAATGGTGAGCTCTGTTTCGTGACAGGCCTGTGGATTGACCAGGCAAGACGTTAGTTTGCCGCCAAAGGTATGATCAAGGCAGGCTTGATTGCAGCCAATACAAGGCGCGATTTGATTGCCTTGTCCTGCAATTGCCTTGTTCACAAAATGTGCATCCGCAAGGAACGGGCGCGCCATTGAAATCATATCGGCGCATCCTTCTGCCAGAACGTCCTCTGCGACCTCTGGAGTGTTGATGCGGTTGGATGTGATGACGGGAATACCGACTTTGCCCATCAGTTTTTTCGTAACCCACGCAAAGGCACGGCGCGGAACAGAGGTGGCGATTGTCGGAATGCGCGCTTCGTGCCACCCAATACCGGTGTTGATGATGGTGGCGCCTGCGGCCTCGACGGCTTTGGCAAGCTGGACAACCTCTTCGTGCGTAGAGCCATTGGGAATGAGGTCGATCATGGATAGGCGATAGATAATGATGAAATCTTCGCCAACGGCTTCGCGACAGCGGCGCACGACCTCGACGGGCAGGCGCATGCGGTTTTCATATGACCCGCCCCAGCGATCCGTACGTTTGTTCACATGCGTCACAAGGAACTGGTTCAGAAAATATCCTTCTGACCCCATGATCTCAACGCCGTCATAACCAGCTTCGCGTGCGCGCACTGTGGCCGTCACAAAGTCTTGAATTTGTTTTTCAATGCCGTCTTCATCCAGCTCTTTTGGCGGAAACGGAGAGATCGGGGATTTTACGGGGGATGAAGACACACATTCCGGGCCATAGGCATAGCGTCCCGCATGCAGAATTTGCATGGCGATTTTGCCGCCGCCCTCGTGAACACGATCTGTGACGATCTTGTGGTTTGCGATGTCTTCGGGGGTAAACAGGCCAGCCGCTCCGGGGAACACGCCGCCTTCTTTTGAAGGTGCCATACCGCCCGTCACCATCAGGCCCACACCGCCGCGTGCACGTTCGGCATAGAACTCTGCGACACGGTTCCAGTCTTTGGTTTCTTCGAGTCCGGTGTGCATGGACCCCATCAACACGCGGTTTTTGAGTGTCGTAAAGCCCAGATCAAGCGGTGCCAACAGATGAGGATACTCTGTCATGGGTGCCTCCCTTTTAATTTGCACACCAGATGACCCGAGCGCGGCGCATTTGTCACCCCGAAACGCAGCGTCAGGCAAAAGTGCCGTAGCGAGACGTGGAATTTGCTGGTCGCGCATCAGAGAGGTTGGCAGAATGCGTGAACCGACCAAGAGGAGTTAGGTGTGCCGGATTATGGGGTGTTTTCGCTAGAGGGGCGCGTTGCGCTGGTCACAGGCAGCAATAGCGGGCTGGGGTTTGAGGCGGCAAAGCTTCTTGCCCAAGCAGGTGCGATTGTGTGGGTGAACGGGCGGGATGTCGATGCCACCATCGCTGCGGCTGCACGCATTTGCCAAGACGGATGCGAGGCGCATGCGCTGCCCTTTGATGTGTCTGATCCGGACGCTGTGGACGGGGCGTTTGAGCACATCAAAGCCCAGGGCGCTGGGCTTGATATATTGGTGAACAATGTGGGCCTCCGCGACCGTCGGCCGCTTGACCAGTTTACGTACGAGGATGTGCAGCGTCTGCTGGATGTCGATTTGGTGTCGCCATTTATGATGTGCCAGAAAGCGGCGAAAATGATGGAAAGTGGTGGGAGGATTGTGAACATTTCGTCGATTGCGGGGCTGATCGCCCAAGGTGGCGATGCGGCATACACGACCGCCAAGGCTGGAATAAATGGCATGACGCGCGCCATGGCCGCGGAATTGGGGCCGCACGGTATCAATGTGAACGCGGTGGCACCTGGTTTTTTCAAGACAGAGCCGAACCGTGAAGCGGTCAAAAATCCTGAAATTGCCGCACGTTTGGCGCAGTCTACGTCACTGGGGCGTTGGGGGGATCCAAAGGAGCTGGCACCGGCCATTCTTTTTCTGGCGTCACCCGCAGCGTCGTATGTGACGGGTCAGGTTCTGGCCGTAGATGGAGGCTATACAGCCCATTATTGATCACATTGTTTCGATGCAATGGCGGCGAAATGCGCGTTTGAGCAGATCCAGCTCGGCGCGCAACAGGTCCAGCTCTGCACGAATGTCATCGGCGAGGACTTCACCAGAAATCAGAGTGATTTTATCCAGCAGCGTGCCTGTAACGGAATCGGCTATCAAAAACGTTTGCACACCATCTGCGATCGCTTCTGTTGGAATCGGGATGCGCATGACCCAGCGGTCATTGGCGACATCTTCTTTGAACTGCACTCCGCCAACTGCGTTTCCCAAGAACGTGACATCAATCTTGGGGGGCGTGTCGCCAGCGCCGCCATCGCGGGTTAACCCACCTTCCCAGATACCTTCAAACAGGCGGTTTTTTGTCAGGGTCCAATCGCTCATGGCAGTATGTCCTTAGAATTCAGCGCGCGGGCGGCGACTAAAGGTCAGGTCTCGCAAAACAACCTGATTCATTTCGGGGCCCTCAAAAATAAAGTCGACCCACATCTTTTCGACGCGCTTTTCGTTCAGTTTTGAATAAGCCAAGTCGAATTCGACAGTCATTTCATCCGTGTCTAACGGGACCTCACGCACGATCTGTTCTGTGTTTGGGCCGTGTTTGATATTCAGGCGCGCAAAAATTTCCAATGGCTTTTCAAGCTCGACAATTGTGTTGAGCCGGATCAGGTGGTTCCGCTTGAGCCCGTCAACGGCTTCGAACGGAAGATCAATCGCAAGCGACAAAAATGAGCCGTCAAACCGGAATACGTCCATGCGCAGACCAAACGGTGCGAGATCGGCCTCGCGTGTGTTTCTGAGCTGTCTCAGCGTAAGTTCGGAAACGTTACAGTCATGGAACAGCGTGACCTCTTTGCCCAAGGTTTCATTGGTTTGCACCGCTGAGACACCAACAGTCGGAAGTGGTTCGCGCCAAACAGAGGGTCTCCAGCGCCAATCGGTGCCATGCGGGGTTGGAAAGGCAATCGACCCGACAAGAGGCAAGGCGAGACGGCTCTCGGAAACCGAAATCAGCGTATTCAGGTGTTGACGTAACTTGCGCGCCCCTGCGCGTTGACGGCGCAAGGTTGTAAGATCGGTCGTCATTGCAGATCTTGCAGATCGCGCCCAATATCGTGTCAGCCCGCGCTGATACAACCGTTGGATTATCCCGCCCAGTCCTCGCGCCATCTTGTCCCTACTTTGGTCGTTTACATGTTTCCGGAATCGAAACAATAATTGCCTGATTTTCCTATTATGTAACTGATTGGTTTCCATGAAACAAATAGGCAATTCCCGAAATGCATGCATTTTTCTGAAACTGTCTCTCTGAGTGACCACCTTGCACAGCGGGGCTAGGACATATCCGTAAAAGCCGCTAAAGCGCTGTGATGAACACTTACAAGTCATACGAACGCCTTGTGGAACCGGCACGCCCAACATCAGAGCTGTGGCGCTTGGCCAGTAGCATTGTTTTGGTTGTTGTCATTTTTCTGGCGGCCAATGTGGCGTATTTCAATTTCTTGCGTGGAACACCTGATTGGCACAATCTATCCCGCGAACTTGAAAACGGGAGCACAGCGCGCTCTGTTTTATGGATGTTGGCAAGCTTTGGCGGCTTGTTTGCCGCACTGGCGATTGCCTTGCGCGTGATGCATCGCCGCCCCATCAGCAGCCTGTTTGGGGGTTTCCCCGCGTGTTTTGCTGACTTTTGGCTGACACTACGTCTGGCCATGGTGTTGTTTGGCATAGTCCTTATTTTGCCCTCGCCAGCGGATTTTACGCCTGAACGTGCGATGGATTTTGTGCCTTGGTTGATGCTCGCGCCAATGTCTCTTGCGGCGATTTTGTTTCAGATCACCACCGAAGAATTGGTCTTTCGCGGGTATCTGCAGAGCCAACTTGCGGCGCGTTTTTCAAGCCCTTGGGTTTGGATTGTTTTGCCGTCTGCGTTGTTTGCTGCGTTGCATTACGATCCATCCACATACGGCGAAAATGCAATCTTGGTGGCCGCGTGGGCGGGATTGTTTGGTTTGGCCGCTGCGGATTTGACGGCACGGTCTGGTAACCTTGGTCCAGCGTTGGCATTGCATTTTGCGAACAATGTAAGCGCCATCATGTTTGTGTCGACAAAAGACTACTGGGATGGTCTGGCACTTTATGTCGTGCCTTTTGGACCAAAGGACACCGAATTTGTCGCTGCCGTTTTACCTTTGGAGGGGCTTGTGATCTTATGTGGGTGGCTTGTTGCTCGGATTGCGATACGGCGCTGATTGCATTTTCTGACGTAGCGTCTTATCTGACAGAAGCTGAGAGAAAAGCAGATGCATCGCAAAAAGGATTGCTCGCATGAACTGGATCACGAACTATGTTCGCCCACGGATCAACTCGATCTTTTCCCGACGGGAAACTCCGGACAATTTGTGGACGAAATGTGATGAATGCGGGACGATGCTGTTTCATCGTGAACTCTCTGCAAATCTGAACGTGTGTACGCAGTGTGACCATCACATGGCCATCACGCCGCGTGACCGTTTCACGGGCCTGTTCGATGGCGGCATCTTTACCGAGGTAGAGGTCCCTACGCCGCTTGCCGACCCGCTGCAGTTCAAAGACCAAAAGAAATATCCGGATCGCATGAAGGCGGCCCAGAAAAAAACCGCCGAGCAGGAAGCGATGCTTGTCGCCGAGGGGGACATCGGGCGTACGCCCATTGTGGCCGCCTGTCAGGACTTTTCGTTTATGGGCGGATCGATGGGCATGTATGTGGGCAATGCGATTATCGCTGCAGCACAACGTGCGGTCGAGCTTAAGCGGCCTTTGGTGCTGTTTTCAGCTGCGGGCGGCGCGCGCATGCAGGAAGGCATCTTGTCCTTGATGCAAATGCCACGAACAACTGTGGCTGTGCAGATGCTTAAGGAAGCCAACCTGCCTTACATTGTGGTGCTGACCCACCCGACGACGGGTGGTGTGACAGCGTCATATGCCATGCTTGGCGATGTGCATATTTCTGAACCCAATGCGCTCATTTGTTTTGCGGGTCCACGCGTGATTGAACAAACTATCCGCGAGAAGCTCCCTGAGGGCTTCCAGCGCGCAGAGTATTTGCTGGATCACGGGATGCTGGATCGGGTGACGTCACGGACAGAGATGCGCGAAGAACTTATCACGATTGTGCGCATGCTGATGGGGCTTTCTCCTGCGGTCAAAGGTGATTTGCCGTCGCCCGAGGCTGTGTCAAAAGCTGAAGCTGCGGCAGAGACCCCGCCAGCACCTGACGTAAAGAAGTCAGCCAAGGCTGGTAAAAAGACGGCCAAAAAAGCGTGAGCGCGTCACCATCGTCGGATGTCGTGCTTGACCGCATGATGGCGCTGCACCCCAAGATCATTGATCTTACGCTGGATCGGGTGTGGCGTTTGCTAGACGCATTAGACAATCCGCAAGACAATTTGCCGCCCGTCATCCATTTGGCTGGTACAAACGGCAAGGGGTCGACACAGGCGCTGATCCGCGCGGGTCTCGAGGGCATGGGCAAGTCTGTGCATGCGTATACGTCGCCGCATCTTGCGCGGTTTCACGAGCGTATCCGGCTTGCTGGTGCGTTGATCTCTGAAGATGCCCTGACAGCCATGCTTGATGAATGTTATGTCAAGAATGACGGCGAAAATATCACCTATTTCGAAATCACAACCTGTGCGGGATTGTTGGCGTTTGCGCGCACACCCGCAGACTACACATTGCTCGAGGTCGGGCTTGGTGGGCGGTTGGATGCGACCAATGTGATTGATCAGCCCTTGATGACGGTGATTACACCAATCTCGATCGATCATGAGCAATTTCTTGGGGATACGCTTACAAAAATTGCGACCGAAAAGGCCGGAATCATTAAGCGGGGCGTGCCCTGTGTGGTCGGGCCGCAACCCCAAGAGGCAATGGATGTTGTCGAAGCCACTGCCGCGCGGCTTGGGGCTCCGGTGTTGGCGCATGGTCAACATTGGCATGTTTCTCAAGAACGTGGACGACTGATTTTCCAAGACGAGACGGGTTTATTGGATTTGCCTTTGCCCGCATTACTCGGGGATCATCAAATTATGAATGCAGGGGCTGCGCTTGCTGTGCTGCGATACCTTGGCGCTGATGAGGCTGCCTGCGAGGCGGCCATGACAAATGCGACTTGGGCTGCCCGAATGCAACGACTGAATACGGGTCCGTTAATCGAGTTGGCTCCCGAGACCGAGCTCTGGCTTGATGGGGGGCATAACGCGGCTGCCGGTGTCGCTCTTGCGGCTGTGCTCGAGACTTTGCCTAAGCGGAACACACATCTCATTTGTGGGATGCTGAACACCAAGGACATCTCTGGGTATCTGGCGCCATTGGCACAACAGGCCAAAACGCTGACAGCGGTGTCTATTCCGGGCGAGGCCAATACGCTTCCTGCGGTTGAAACCGCTGCTGCGGCCCAAGGTGTAGGCCTAATCTCAAGCGTTGCAGACAGCGTGTCAGAGGCATTGGCCTCTATCGTGAAAGACGATCCGCATGCACGGGTGTTGATCTGTGGGTCGCTGTATTTGGCAGGAAATATTCTGCGGGAAAACGGCTAGGCGAAACGGGCCGACCGAATCACCCCATTGACTGATTCGAATCATCGGGCTTATAGTCAAAGAAATTGCAGCATTCCCCAGAAGAAAAACGAATATGGGAATGTACGGCAGGTGTTCGGGACAGGCAGGCAAATAAGGGGGGTGCAAAAGTGCCCCCCTAAAAAATTTGTAATTTCTTAAAACAAAGTCAACCAGTTAGCGTGCATCTTTGCCCCAATCTTCGGCTTGCATCTCGCGCAATCGGCTGGCGGTGCGTTCGAATTCAAACGTGCCTTCACCTTCGACATATAGCATCTCGGGTTCCGCCGCCGCCGAGCAAATCAACCGTGTCTTTGCTTCGTATAGGGCGTCGATCAATGTAACGAAGCGTTTGGCTTCGTTAAAATTTGATCGAGATAGCCGTGGGATGTCTTCAAGGATCAACAGCTTGACGGCATCGGCAATCGCCAAATAGTCACCCGGACCCAGCATTGCGCCACAGAGATCAAAAAAGCGCGCGCGGGCCACGCCATTGCGAAACGCGGGAATTGTGACCTCGCGCCCCTTAATTGTCAAAACAAGAGGGTCGGCTTTGCCACCTGTCAAATCTTGCCAAATGGCTTGGATATCGGCGCGGGCCTCGCCACCGGCCTGTACAAAATAGACCTGATTTCCCGCCAGACGATTTTGTCGATAGTCGTTCGGGCTTGCCAGTTCCCAGACCCGCATTTGGTCTTTGAGAAGATGAATAAACGGGACAAAAAGCTGTCGGTTCAAGCCGTCTTTATAGAGATCATCGGGAATGCGGTTTGAGGTTGTGACAACAACAACGCCTGCTTCAAACAGTTTTTCGAACAGCCGACCAACGATCATGGCATCGGTGATATCGGTAATTTGCATCTCATCGAATGCAAGAACACGTACGCTATCGGCGACAGATTGTGCGACAGGCTGGATCGCATCCTCAACGCCATTCTGGCGTGCTTGGTGCATCGCCGTGTGAATTTCTTGCATGAATGCGTGGAAATGCACGCGTCGTGCGGGCACCTCAAGAGAGTCTACAAACAGGTCCATCAACATGGATTTACCGCGCCCGACCCCACCCCATAGGTACAGGCCCGAAATTGCCTCCGGAGTGGTTTTGCGAAACCAGGTTTTCTTAACGGGTTGGGCAACAGCTGCGCGAATTCTTTCGAACTCCGGAAGCACCGCCTCTTGGGCGTCATCCACGTGGAACTCGCCCGATGCCACCTTGGCCGCATAAATTTCTGTCAGATTCTGCATACTTCCGCATACAATGACTTGGGCGCAGATAAAAGTATCTTGTGGACAATCGGGCAATGCCAGGGACGTTCACGCACTCATGTGACTTCGTGAACGGGTGGATCACGAAACTAAATTTGACCTACGGCGGCGGGGGCGACAAGGTAACCTTTGCCTTAGGAGACGCCGGATGGATCAAACTCGCAGCCCCCTTATGACACCCGTCCTGTTGGTTGGGTGCGCCATCATCATGGTGTCGTTCGCGATCAGAGCCAGCTTTGGCGTGTTCCAAATCCCGATTGCCGACGAATTCGGCTGGTTGCGGTCCGAGTTTTCACTGGCGATTGCGATCCAAAACTTGGCGTGGGGTATTGGCCAGCCAATTTTTGGAGCGTTGGCGGAAAAAATCGGAGACCGCAAAGCAATTGTCATCGGTGCGTTTGTATACGCGTTGGGGCTGGTGTTGTCGTCTTTTGCGACCACGCCACAAGCGCATCAGGCGTATGAATGGCTGATCGGTTTTGGCATCGCTGGCACGGGGTTTGGCGTTATTCTTGCAGTGGTAGGGCGCGCAAGTTCGGATGAAAACCGATCCATGGCGCTGGCAATTGCCACGGCGGCAGGCTCTGCCGGGCAAATTTTCGGCGCGCCGCTGTCTGAATATATGCTGGGCTTCTTCTCTTGGCAGACGACATTTTTGGTGTTTGCTGCCGCAATCCTGTCGACTTTGCTTTTGCTGCCGATGATGCGCGCCCCATCAGCGTCCAAAGCTGAGATACATGAAACGTTGGGGCAAATACTGGGCAAAGCGTTTCGAGATCCGTCATACACCCTGATTTTTCTGGGGTTCTTTTCTTGCGGATATCAATTGGGGTTCATGACTGCGCATTTCCCGGCAATGATAACCGAAATGTGTGGGGCAATTGATCCGTCTGGCGTATTGGCATCGGTGGGTGTGTCGACCACTTCGCGGTTGGGCGCGCTCGCAATATCATTGATTGGATTGGCCAACATCGCAGGAACACTTGCGGCGGGATGGGCTGGCAAGCGTTTCCCAAAGAAGTATCTTTTGGCCGGAATATATGCTGCGCGGACAGTCGTAGCCGGTACATTCATTCTGTTTCCAATCACGCCGGTTACCGTGATCATTTTCTCGATCGCTATGGGGTCGCTTTGGTTGGCCACTGTCCCGCTGACGTCGGGGTTGGTCGCGCATATTTATGGTTTGCGCTATATGGGAACCCTCTACGGTATTGTGTTTTTTAGCCACCAACTGGGAAGCTTTCTGGGCGTGTGGCTTGGGGGGCGCATGTACGATGTATTTGGAGACTACACGATGGTTTGGTGGATCGGAGTGGGCATTGGCGCCTTTAGTGCCATTGTTCACCTACCGATCCGAGAGCGTCAATTGGTGACCGCATCCGCATAAGGTTCGTCAGGTGCGGATACGGCGTTGCTGGTCCTAGGATGCTTTCCAGCAATCAAGAATATAACGGCTTGTCATCAAATCCAGATGCGCGCCGCCACCATTCTTGAACAAGGTGATGTCATCGTCTGACTGTCGCCCAAAGGCGTCGAGCGTATAGTAGTCGGCCACCAGATCGTCGCGTCGGATCGCCCCAGATTCTAGCGGTTTAATGAGCTCACCGATGTGTTCAACGGTGGTGTCAAAGCTATCCACGAAGACACGTGCACGCTGCATGCCCACGTCATCAATTTCGCGCATGTCAGGGCGGTATGCCCCAATCAAATCGACATGTTGCCCTGGCTGCAGCCATTCGCCCCGTAGTGTGGGCGTCGATGACATTGTGGCCGAGGTGATGATATCCGCGTCTCCGACAGCTTGCTCGAGATTTGTCGCAACCTTCAGTCCGGGTATCTCGGCCGCCATTTTGTCGGCATTGGCCTGTGTCCGGTTCCAGACCGTGAACTCTGCATTCGGAAATACAGAGCTGTAGGCAGCCCACAAGTTCCGCCCAACGGTACCAGCCCCCACAATCAAAATCTTGCCACTGTCTGGGCGTGCAAGACGGCGTGCCGCGAGCAAGCTGTCGCCAGCGGTCTTCCATTTGGTTACGAGATGGAAATCCAGCAAAGCCTCAAGAATGCCGTGGGCATCATCAAACAAAGTCACCGCACCATGGATCATCGGAATGTCTTGAGCAGGGTTATCTGGGAAAATTGTGGCGGATTTGACCCCAATGCCCAAACCATCAATCCATGCCTGACGCTGAAGCAATGTATCTTTGCCACGATATAGCAGGCTGTCGGATATCTCTGCCTTGGGCAAGCTGTGACTTGCGGCCAGCGCATCGGTCAATCCGATCCAATCCAAGTTACGTTCGCCATCTTCAAACGAGATGATAGTCGTCATGTTGCGTCGTCCTTTTCCAACAAACCTTCGGCAATTAGCCGGTCAGCCCAACCTTGGGGATCCATGAAATGGTGTGTTTTCCAGCCTCTTGCGGCGGCGGCGTCTATGTTTTCTTGACGGTCATCGGCAAACAGCAATGCCTCTGGCGCAAGGCCACAATCTGATTCTACATGCGCGTATATGTTCGCGTCGGGTTTGATCATCTTAAGATCACCGGAAACATAATATCGGTCAAACGTTTTCAGAAATTCATAGTGATCTTGGGAAATTGGAAAATTCTCAGCGCCGAAATTGGTCAGGGTAAAGACGGGAACTTTGCGCCTTTTGAGAGCCGCCAACAGTCTTACCGAATGGTCAATGGCCGGGCTGGCCAAGGCGTTCCAGTCATCATGCCACATCATAATTTCATCGTGCCAAGCCGGGTGGCGCTTTGCGTGTGCGACAATTGTTTCCTCAAATGGCGCCCCTGCATCAATGCCCAGATGCATTTCCAGAATATCGGTTTCGGTAAAAAAGGCTTCGCGACGCGATGGGCCAATCACGCGATCATAATAGGCTTCTGGCTGCCACCTGATTAGAACATTGCCGATGTCGAAAATTACCGCTTGACTGGCCATGTGTGCTCTCTTGAAAATTTGTTGCTAAATTCTAACGGCGGGTGCGGGGGCGTGCCACCCCTTTGCTCGAGCCTTTCAAGCTTTCACGCCAGAAGACGAATAAACCTGATCCGACAATCAATATCATACCCAACCATGAGGCAGGTTCTGGCCATTCCCCAAAGATTGCGACACCAAGTATCACGGCCATGGGCATCGCAGCGTACTCTAGTGGTGCGATAACGCTGGCTTCGCTCAATCTATAGGCCTGAGAGATGAAGAAGCCACCCAACGCCGAGCAAATCCCCAGAATACCAAATGTGAGGAAGTCGTCAGGAGATGGCCAAATCCATGGCCTCAAGAGAAACTCGAGCATTGGCCCGCCCTGACCGGAAAAGTTCCCATGTCCCAAGCCGATGCCAATGGCTCCGCTTACAACCACAAAAGTGATCTGGATATATAGGGCCATAGTCGCGGCACTTTCGCTTGCGCCGATCTTTCGGGTCAAGATATGCAAAAAGGCATACGCCACCGCTGCAAACACGGGTAACAATAACGCGGGTTCAAAGCTGTCACCTCCGGGGCGTACCATCACAAGAACGCCCAGCATTCCAAGACCTACGGCGCTCCACCGCAGGATCCCCACAGTTTCCTTTAGCAAGACAACCGACAAGGCGGTGATGAAAAGGGGGCTAATGAAAAATACGGCAACGGCATCGGCCAACGGCAACACAGACAGGCCCAAGAAAAAGGTCATATTGGCAAAGACAACACAGCACCCGCGCAGCAAGTGCATCCCCAGCCGGCGCGTTCGCATCACGCCGAAACCGCCGTTCATAGGGACAACCACCGCCAGCAAAATAACAAGCGCAATGATCGAGCGTATCAGCACGATTTGATGTAACGCGTATCCACCTGATAGCAACTTGACCATGGCATCGTTCAGCGAAAAGAAAAACGTGGCGAGCAAGGCAGAGCTTGCGCCAAGCAGAACAGCATTCTGAGTCGGCGAGGACGTCATGGTACGTGCCTTTCACGCTTAACCGTGCTGAGCCTGCTGCGCAGGCGACAGATTACAGATGTATATTATCGGCGAGATGCTGCGCGAATTTCGCGCTCTAATGCTTCTAGGAAACGCGATCTGTCGGCTTTGGTAAAGCCTTTTCCGCCACCTTGGCGAAATGGGTCGGCAGCGCGTAAATCTGCCATCAAATCCCGTGTCGCGAGGACATTGCCAATGTTGGCTTGGGTCAAGGCTTCGCCGTTGTGTTTTAGAACGCGCGCGCCTGCTTCGACGCATTTTGCGGCAAGCGGTATGTCACCCGTTACGACAATATCTCCGACGCCTGCCCGATCAGCAATCCACATGTCGGCAATATCTGGGCCTTCGGGCACAATCACGTTCTCTACGAGAGGGTTCTGTGATGGCCGCAGGCCCCCGTTTGAGACGACAAACATGTGAAGCTTGTGGCGGGTTATCACGCGCTCTGCTTCGGCTTTCACCGGACATGCATCGGCGTCTATGTAAATGGCGGTCACAAGAGCCCCTTTCCCAAGTTAGTGGCCATGACGCACATGTAATTGTGGGAGCATAAATGACCCGAAGCCGAGGTCGGATGCCATCAAGGCAAAGCCCTCAGTCTCGATATGTAACTGATAAGGTTCTTCAGGAAAGATTGCCCCTGCTTCAACCACATCGCGGCGCACAAGAAGAAATGTTCCCCCGACGCTATGCAGCGGCTCAATTTCGTGCGGCGAGTCAGGTGCCGGGTAATGTCTGAAGAATCCCATTGGCGGCTGATAAATGTCGTCCGAGACATAGTATTCTGCACATAAATCCGAAACGGGGCGGGTGTAGAGGAAGGCATTTAGGCCAAAAGACCGCGACCCGTCCGGAACCAGACAGTTTGCCATCATCACAGGTGCATTAAATGACAAGCATCGGCGCAGCGCGTCTGCGGGGATATCCATAAGGTCGACGTCAATAAACAGGGCAAACTCTGCTGGCGTGTCCAAATATGACTTCAGCAGGTGATTGCGGCAGGTCGCAATGCCGGCCCGACGCTGTCTTTGAATAGACAAACGCGCGCGATCCGCTCGCGCACCAAATTCATGGCCAAGATCAAGTTTTTGCAGGTCGACTGAACCATACACGTCTTGCCGCTGGCGCAGGGCGTCTTGGGCGCGGGTAAAGGTGTCATCTGTCGAGTCGCCCTCGAGCAGATGCAGATGGATGCGATCTTTGGGATAATCCAACCCATCCAACAGAGCGAAGTATTGGTCCAGCATACCTGAGGCATTCTTACAGGGCGTCAGGATCGCGACATGAGGCACGTCAGGCCCCAATGGAGTGCTTTGGGGTAACGGGAATTCGGGCAACGTGTGCGTGAAACGGGTGAAGGTCGGCGCACGCTCGCGCATGCACCGCCGCTTCTTCCAAGCTTCACGTATATCCTGAAGGATGCCCATGATCTGCTCAGGCGTAGAGATGCTGTGCGTGGAAGGACACGTGATCTTCCATAAATGTGGACACAAAGAAATAGCTATGATCATAGCCTTTTTGCATGCGCAGCGTGATCTCTTGGCGACGCTCGGTCGCGGCATTCGCCAGTGCTTCTGGGCGTAGCAGGTCAAGGAATTGATCCTCGGAGCCTTGATCGACAAGAACCGCGCCATCAAAACCGCGCGCGCGCATCAAAAGCGAACTGTCGTGTGCGGCCCATTTGGTCTCATCATCGCCAAGATACGCCGAAAGCTGTTTGCGTCCCCACTCAGCCCCCGTTGGGTTACAGATCGGTGCAAACGCCGAAACTGACCGAAAGCGACCAGGCAAGGACATCGCGAGGGTCAAGGCACCATGCCCCCCCATCGAGTGGCCGGTAATCGCCTGCCGGCTCATGTCGAGCGCAAAATTTTCCTGAAGCAACGATGGCAAGTCTTCTGCGATATAGTCCCACATGTTGAAGTGGCGTGCCCAAGGGGCTTGGGTGGCATTTACATAAAATCCAGCGCCTTGGCCAAGATCATATGCGTCGTCATTGGCGACACCGTCGCCGCGTGGGCTGGTGTCGGGGAACACAACAGCTATGCCTTGCTCGGCCGCCCATGCTTGAGCACCGGCCTTGTTCATGGCGTTTTCATGGGTGCAGGTGAGGCCGGAAAGATACCAAAGAACAGGCACAGGACCGTCGTTGGCTTCTTCTGGCAGAAACAGGCCAAACGTCATCTCACAGCGGGTTGTTTGTGAGTGATGGCTATAGACGCCTTGCGTGCCACCAAATGCTTTGTTGACCGATACCGTTTCCATGGGTGTCTCCGTTTTGAACCTGTGTCGTTATGGCTAACGCAACGTGAGGCCTGTGAGCAAGAAAAACCGCACCAAAATCAGATCGATATCACATTATAGCGCAGTCACCCATGCGATCACCAAGGACACAGTGCCGACACTTAAAAGTGTCGAGAATAATATTGCTGCGGAGGCCCTGTGTGGGGCCACATTATAGTGTTGGGCAAGAATATAGACATTGCCAGCCACGGGCAGGGCCGCGGCGGAAATAATGACGCTGGCCGAATAGGTATCAATCGTAAATACCCACAGCGCGCCGATCGCGACCATGGCTGGATGAAGGACCAGTTTGCAAAATGATAACCACAGCGCAACGTTGACACGTTCGGCGGTCTTCGTGGCAAGAGATGCGCCAATGGCAAAAAGCGCACCAGGTGTGGCGGCGCCACCCAGAATGGACAGGAATTCATTTAGGGGTACGGGAATCGGAATTTGCAGCGCGGACCACGCCAGCCCAGCAGACATTGAGACAATCATAGGGTTTCGCAATAACCCAAGCCCAACGGTTCTAAGGATTCCCCAAGACATACGCCCATCGCGCGCGCCGGTGATCAGAATGACAATCAGCGAAGAAAACACGATCAAGTCGACTGCCAAGACCAGCATGACTGGTCCAATCGCATCGGGCCCAAGCAATAGCACCAGCATTGGAACTCCAAGGAAACCGACGTTTCCGATCACCGCGCATTGGGCTTCGATAGCGGCGGTGGGCACATCTAGTCGTCGCATGATGGCAATGAGAGTCGCCAGTGCATAGATGATGACCGTTCCGAACAGATAGGCCCCGATTAGATTCCAGTCGAGAACGTCGGCCAAAGACAGGTTGGCGGAAAACCGGAAGAGCATTGCTGACAATGCAAAGTAAAACACAAACTTCGTCAGATATGCCGTGGCTTCATGCGTGAAAAACCGGGTTCGGCCTGCCCAAAACCCTACCCCTATCAAGGCAAAGAATGGGAGTGTTTTGAGGAAAATTGCTAACATGTGAACCTGTTATCACTGTTCCACCGCGCATCAAATGTTTGATTTCGGTCGGTGGAACAGGATCATTTCCGTTACAGGCAATTCCCATGCAGTATTTTAACCACTCCCGATAAGAACGCCTGCGGCGAATACCAGTGCGCCGCCAACAACCACCTGAAATGCGGCGCGGAAAAACGGTGTGTCCATAAACTTGTTTTGAATCCAGGCAATTGCCCAAAGCTCAATAAAGACAACGATAATCGCAATGACTGTGGCGGTCCAAAAGTCCGTGATCAAATAGGGCAGCGCATGGCCCAATCCCCCAACCGTGGTCATGATCCCGGATGCAAAACCACGCTTGACTGGCGATCCACGCCCCGACAGTTCGCCATCGTCAGATGCCGCTTCGGTAAAGCCCATCGAGATACCTGCGCCCACCGATGCGGCCAGCCCAACCAAGAAGGTTGTCCACGTATCCTGTGTGGCAAAGGCTGTTGCAAAGATTGGGGCCAGTGTGGATACCGACCCATCCATCAGACCCGCCAAGCCAGGTTGCACCCAGGTCAAAAGAAACTGTCTCTTGGCGACATCGTCTTCATTTTCACGTGGGGTGCCGTCCAAATGGATGTGTTCCATATGGAGCGCTGTGTCTTGGTGGCCCGCCTCTGCCGCCGCCAGATCCCCAAGAAGCTTGCGCGTGTCTGCATCCGTACTTGCCGCCGCCGCGGCGAGATAGAAACGTTCGGCGTCGCGCTCCATGGCAGCCGCTTCGGTCCGAATACGATCTATTCCAAGGTTTTTCATCAACCAAACCGGACGTCGGGCATAGAAACCAGCCACATGCTCTCGCCGTATCAAAGGGATAACGGAGCCAAATCGCGCCTGATGCAGGTCGATAAGCCGTTTGCGATGCTCGTCCTCTTCGGCGGCCATTGCCTCGAATATCTTGGTGGTCGCAGGAAAGTCGGCGCGCAGCATTTCTGCGTACGAGCGATAGATTCTTGCATCGTCTTCCTCGGACGAAATGGCCAACGCGATAATCTCTTGTTCATTTAGGTCACGAAAATGTCGGCGCTGTGAAAAAAATCGCATGGGTATCCTCGATATTAGAATGGTTCTAATATACCGTGGTCAAATACAGAAACAAGTCTCTGTACAGTGTGATGCATGACCGAATCGATGTACGCTGAAATTTGAATTTCAAAGGATTGTGATGCAACTCCAGCCCCAACTGATGCGCAAAGGCCGTAAGCTTGATCAAGTGATTTCAGGTGCGCGAGAGGTGTTTTTCCGAGACGGCTTTGAAAGTGCGAGCATGGAAGACATCGCGCGCTCTGCGGGCGTGTCCAAAGCGACACTCTATAGTTACTTCCCTGACAAGGCGGCTTTGTTCATGGAGGTTGCCAGCACTGCAGTCGCGGATCACACCGCCAAGATGGTCGAAACCGTCGATATTGATGCACCCGTCCGGGACGTGCTGTTGTGTACGGGGAAAAGCATGACCGCCTTCATGCTGAGTGATTTGGGTCGGCGGGTCTTTCGAATTTGCGTGGCCGAATCTGATCGGTTTCCTGACCTCGGGCGGCGGTTCTATTCGGCAGGCCCTGCATTTATCAGAGGACAATTGATCGAATATCTGACCTGCGCCGTCTCTCGCGGAGAGCTTGCGATCGAGGATATCGAGTTGGCAGCGGATCAGTTTCCCGAGTTGTGTAAGGCGGATATGTTCCCGAGGCTGGTCTTTGGCATTGATGACGTCTTTAGCGAAAAAGAAATCGACCGCGTCGTTGCCGGCGCGGTCGAAACATTTATGGCGCGGTACGGGACCTGATTTAGGTCCTAGAATTCCACAACGGCACGAATAGACTCGCCTTTGTGCATCAACTCGAAACCTTCGTTGATCTGTTCAAGGCTGAGTTTGTGCGTGATCATGGGGTCAATTTCGATTTTGCCATCCATGTACCAGTCAACAATTTTTGGTACGTCGGTCCGACCAGATGCCCCACCAAAAGCCGTGCCACGCCATACGCGGCCTGTGACAAGTTGGAATGGGCGCGTCGAGATTTCGGCGCCAGCGGGCGCCACACCGATAATGATGCTTTCTCCCCAGCCTTTGTGGGCGGCTTCCAATGCGGTGCGCATGACGTTCACGTTGCCGGTCGCGTCAAACGTATAGTCCGCCCCACCGCCCGTGATTTCAACCAGATGTGCGACCATATCCCCTTCGACTTTTGACGGGTTCACAAAATCAGTCATGCCAAAGTGCGTGGCCATCTCGACCTTACTGTCGTTCAGATCCACGCCAACAATTTGATCTGCGCCGGCGAGTTTGAGGCCCTGAATGACATTGAGACCAATACCGCCCAAACCGAACACGATTGCGGTGGAGCCGATCTCGACTTTGGCTGTGTTTATCACCGCACCAATGCCTGTGGTCACGCCGCAGCCGATATAGCAAATCTTGTCAAAGGGTGCGTCTTTGCGCACTTTGGCCAGCGCAATTTCAGGAACAACCGTGTGGTTCGCAAATGTCGAACAGCCCATGTAGTGATGGATAGGCGTGCCATCGAGCATCGAAAACCGTGTTGACCCATCCGGCAAAAGACCTTGGCCCTGAGTTGTGCGAATGGATTGGCACAAGTTCGTTTTTGGGTTCAAGCAATAATCGCACTCGCGGCATTCCGGCGTGTAAAGAGGGATGACATGGTCGCCGACTTCGAGACTTGTCACTCCTTCGCCGACTTCGATCACGACACCTGCACCTTCGTGACCCAAGATGGCGGGAAAAATGCCCTCGGGGTCATCGCCCGAACGTGTGAACTCGTCCGTGTGGCATAGGCCTGTCGCCTTGATTTCGACGAGAACCTCGCCCGCGCGCGGGCCCTCAAGGTTTACTTCCATCACTTCAAGCGGTTGGCCCGGGGCGACAGCTACGGCGGCTTTTGTACGCATCATCTAAAGTTTCTCCTGTTTGGGCCAAATGGTGAGCGAACCTGCGCCAGTTTTCAATAGGAGATGCGACGGTGACTTGTGCGTGTGCGACAGATGTTGGCACAATCTTTTCAACTCGGGAGGGAATTTTATGAGGTATCTGGTGTTATTGGCTTTGGCCGCAGTTACGGGATGTATTGGCGACGATGAAGACGCGAAAGGCAGTGCGACATGTGATCCTGCGGCATTTGCATTTCTGGTCGGGCAACCCAAGTCTGCGCTTGATGGGGTGTTAACACCCGAAACAGTGCGCGTCATGAATATGACGTCTCCGGCGACGATGGATCATCGGCCGGATCGGCTGAATGTGATTCACGATGATGATGACACGATCATCAAGGTCACATGCGGTTAATTTGCGGGGAATGGGCTCTCGGCGGCACCGACTGGGTGGGGGCAATATCGCAGCGCCGCCGAGAGTAGCGTTTGTTTCGCTATGCCAACAATATGCGGATCAGGTTGGGCAATATGTGGGAAGCTCAAAGACCTTTTGCGGATGAATCTGGGGCGAAATAGAGGCAGGGTTGATTTTTCGTAAATCCAGAGCGACTGTAGACAAATGAATGCTCAACCCCCTGTCCCGTTCGGCGGACACACGCCGTCTCATCAACAGGTTGCCTTTCACAGAACTGAACTGGCGCCGATCCTGTCGCTGTATGGGCGGATGGTCGCGGCAGGTGAATGGCGGGACTATGGTATTTCATGCCTTAAGGATGTGGCCGTCTTCTCGGTGTTTCGACGTACGGCTGAGAACCCTCTGTATCGGATCGAAAAACGCCCGAAGCTTCGTAATAAGCAAGGACTATATGCGGTGATCGGGCTGAATGGTCAGGTTCTTAAGCGTGGCCATGACTTGGCGTCAGTTCTACGTGTTCTTGAACGCAAGCTGATCCGCGCAGTCGATTAAACTGCGCAGATTTTGGCCTTGGCATTGTCGGCTCAGCGCTGCCTGTTGCCTGCGAGGATACACAGCATTTCAAACATGATGGACACTCCTAAAAAGGCGGTGCCGCCGGATGTGTCAAACGGTGGGGACACCTCAACCAAATCTGCGCCGATGATATTGACGCCTGCGAGCTCGCGGACCACCTGCAGCGCTTGAAAAGAGTTCGGTCCGCCGACTTCGGGTGTTCCGGTTCCCGGTGCGAATGTAGGGTCTACGAAATCGATGTCGTAAGAAAGATACGTGTTTTGATCCCCGACGATATCGCGGGCCTCGGCCATGACGCTTGCGATGCCACGCTCAAACAACTCTTCGATGCGGATAATGCGGATGCCAACGCTTTCTGCGAAGTCCAAATCTTCGGTGTCATAGGCAGTGCCGCGAATGCCAATTTGAACGACGCGTTTGGGGTCCAAAAGACCTTCTTCCACCGCGCGCCTGAACGGTGTGCCATGCGTGTACATCGTACCGCCAAAATAGCTGTGAAACAAATCTGTGTGGCTGTCGAAATGGATCATTCCCACGGGCGAGTCCGCAGCCAGAGCGCGCAGTACAGGTAATGAGCTTAGGTGATCGCCGCCAGCCGTGAGGGGGGTGATATTCTTGGCCTTAACGTCAGCGTAAAATGCGGTAATCCGGTCCATGCTGTCTTGGATATCCGCCGGATTTGGGCCAACGTCGCCAAGGTCGGCACAGTTGAGGGCTTCGAAAGGGCGCACATTGGTGGCCCCGTTCTGGGCGCGAATCATGGTCGACATGTCGCGCAGCTGCCTCGGCCCATGCCGTGGTCCGGGGCGATTGGTTGTCCCACTATCCCATGGGATGCCGATAATGCCGACATCAACGTCGCTGGAACGAGGGTCGTCCAACGTTAGGTGTGGAAGCCGCATAAAAGTCGGCACACCTGCGAAGCGCGGCAAATCCATGCCAGAGACTGGCGTAAAAAATGAATCACTCATGGCGGGGCTCTTTCAATTGTGGAAGGCGGCGGTGTGCCGTCACGGGACCATCGCCCTGAAGCGCAATTCGGTCAATAGCAGCGTCAATCGGTTCGCGCGCCACCGCCATGTGATGGGCATTTGCATGCACCAGAGTCTTGGCATCCAGCACGATGGCCACATGTCCCTTCCAGAACAAGACATCGTTGCGCTCATATGGGGTCTGTGTGGGCAATAGACTTCCAAGTTCGGACATTTGCATGTCGCTATCACCGGGGCAGGCCAGCGCACATGCATGACATGCGGCTTGCACCAATCCCGAACAATCGATGCCAAGCCCCGAATTCCCACCCCAGTGGTACGGAGTTCCAAGAAACCGCTCGGCGACGCTTGCGATATCTGGTTCGGTTTCGGAAATGTTGCGCAGGTGCGCAGCCGGTACATACCCGAATCTCGAGGTGTGTTCGCTTGCCGAGGTCAGGATGACCTGTGCCCATCGGTCTTGTTCATGAAGGGCAACCACCGTGAATCGGCTTCCAAAGGAAACCGGCGTCATTTGAGTGCTGTTTTTCAGCACGGGGGCATCGGTCAAATAGCTTTGGCGTGTAGAGACGATATGGGTGGGGGCATCCGGCAGTATGCCAAGCGCATGAATATCCACATACCCCACATAGCCGTCACGTTCTGTGAACCCAAAGGCCCATTTGCGTCCTCGTTCAAGAACGCGAAAACCTTCGTGAAGCACCAGCTCGCGATCACGATGCTGGGTCTCTGACACATCAGAGGACATCAACGCGGTCACCGGCACGTTTACATGCCAGATGTCGCCTTCACAGAAGTGTGCGGCATCGGTTTTGCCCGCAAGCGCAGTGTGTGCAACGCGTCCATTTGATGGAAATAGACGTCGATCCATCATAACTTCAGCAGATCTGGTAGCGCATCAAATATCGCACGCGCGCCCATCCCTACGCCCCCTTTGGGACGTGCCGGAGTCGCAGCGGGGTTCCAGCCGTAGATGTCAAAATGCGTATATCGCGGATGTTCAACAAAGCGGCGCAAGAACAATGCGGCTGTAATCGATCCTGCAAATCCTCCGGCGGGGGCGTTATCAAGATCGGCGATGCCCGGCTCGATCATCTTTTCATATGGTGACCAGAATGGCATGCGCCACACAGGATCAGATATGCGAGCCGCCGCGGCCTCAAGAGCCGACACAACGGTATCATCATCGCAATAATAGGGCGACAGGTCAGGGCCGACCGCGACACGTGCGGCGCCGGTCAGCGTGGCCATCGAGATGATAAGATCAGCAGTGCCTTCATCGGCAAGTGCTAATGCGTCGGCCAGAACCAGTCGGCCTTCTGCGTCGGTGTTGTTGACTTCGACCGTGAGACCCTTGCGCGAAGTCAGGATATCACCGGGGCGAAAAGCATTGCCGCTCACTGAATTTTCAACGGCGGGAATTAATACGCGCAATTGAATTGGCAGGTTGGTGGCCATGATCATCTGCGCAAGACCAAGAACCGTCGCGGCCCCACCCATGTCTTTTTTCATGAGCCCCATAGACGCGCCGGGTTTTAGATTAAGCCCACCGGTGTCAAAGCAAACGCCTTTGCCCACAAGTGTCAGGGTCGGGCCCGTGGTGCCCCACGCCATGTCGATCAGCCGGGGGGCTTGTGTCGATGCACGCCCGACGGCGTGAATCATCGGCAAATTTTCGGTGAGCAAGTCGTCGCCCGTGATGACGGATATTTTTGCAGAGAATGTATCGGCCAATGTGCGGCACGCGGCTTCTAGCTCTGCAGGGCCCATGTCGGAAGCTGGCGTATTGATAAGGTCACGCGTCAAGGCCTCAGAGGTGGCAAGCGCTTCGACTTTTTGTCGATCAATACCGTCTGGACACTTGAGGCGGGCGTGTGTCTCGGACGTTTGTTGTGCAGGACGATAGGCTTTGAATTGATAGGCTGACAGGAGCCAGCCAAGGGTTTCTGTCGCAAGATCCGTATCTGGAAGGTCATTGGCCAACGCATATGTACCCGCCGGAAGTTTGGCCGCGGCTGCCGCCAGATGAAATCGCCCACGACGTCTTTGTTTATGGGTTCCAAACCCTGCGATTGCCATGCTGGGATGCCCGTTGTCGTCGGGGACCAGAATACTTGACCCCAAGTCGGCAGAAAATCCGTTGGATGTAATCCATGTGCTCACTTTGGTCGGTTGCTCGTCCAGCCACACCTCGAGCGAGTCGCTTTCTACGACGTGCAAGGGAATTGACGCATCAGTGTCGTTTGCAAAACTCAGGGGCATTTTGGGCCTTCTCTTGCCAATAATGTTTGGCCCAGACTATTGCTTCTCGTCGGTGCTGCAAGCCCGATCAGTCGGGCAAGCCCTGTAATTCCCAAAGTTCCGTCAGTGATCGGTCGCCAATGCGTAGCAATCTCGCGTGGGTGGCAGCAAGTGCCACCCCATCTTTGGCATCAATGCATTCTAGCACGTCGTCCGCGACCAGAGTGAGAGTCTCCAACCCAATTTGATCGGCGATCGCCACGATGGAACGCGCGCATTTGCGCATATCCTTTAGCTGATCGCGTTGAAAATGGTCATGCACCTGAGACAATCTGGTCGTCAGTTCCTCCATGGCGCGGCACACCATGTCCGCGGCATCTTTGTCGCCTAATTGGCGCGTGAGCTGGATCAATCTGTTCTGATTGACGCATACAAAATCCTTAGTTTTCAGGGTTTCTACCTGTTCCACATTCTCACCCTCATAGTTGTTGCCCCCACGGCTTGGGCAATTTGCGCTCAAGTCGTTCCTAAAAGGTTGAGAAAATCTTCCGTTTTCTCTCGAAATCTGTTCAATTTATGACTAACTCCAGTGAACTAGCTGTCTGAGGAGAAAAAATGGAACATTCGAAGCCTTTACCGTCGTATCTGGTTCAACGCTTTCATGGATGGAAAGCCACATCCTATAATGCAAACCAATCTTGGTATCGACATTTGGTTTCAGAAGGACAGCACCCCCGCGCCATGGTGATTTCATGCTGTGACAGCCGCGTACACGTGACGTCTATTTTTGGCGCGGACCATGGTGAGTTTTTTATCCACCGCAACATTGCAAACCTTGTGCCGCCTTATGCGCCTGACGGAGATTACCACGGTACGAGTGCCGCGATCGAGTACGCTGTCGGCGCCCTCAAGGTCGCGCACCTGATCGTGCTTGGCCACTCACAATGTGGCGGCGTTCAGGGATGCATCGACATGTGTGAAGGGCATGCCCCACATCTTGAGGCGAAAGACAGCTTTGTTGGCCGCTGGATGGATATGTTGCGCCCACACTATGAAACAGTCTCGGACATTTCTGATCGTCAACTGCAGTCAAGAACGCTTGAGAAACAAGCCGTCGTTGTATCGCTCGGCAATCTGATGACCTTCCCGTTCATTAAATCGCGCGTTGAAAGCGGCGATCTAAGCCTGCACGGATTGTGGCACAATATTGGCGAGGGTGGCTTGGAAAGCTATGATGCGAAATCTGGCGATTTCGTGGCCGTCTAGTATCGGTTTTATCCGAACTTGAACCGGCCATGTCTATGGTATTCAAAAACGGTCCTGCTATTCAGCGGGGCCGTTTTTTGTTGCGAAACGAGATATGTCGCACCGCTCTCTAAGTAAACAGGTTCTCTTGTGTCTCTTCGCAGACAAGCAAAGCACGTAACCGACGCTGGCGCGCTTTGGCTAACAATGAAAACTCGGTTTGTTCCGCAGATTTAATTTGAGAAGTGAAAAACTCTTTGCGCATGTCAGTCTCCTAAGCGTATTGCCCTACTTACGATAGGTTCCATTCTGAGACTAATTTGTGGCTAAATTGGTGCAGATTGCGTTCAAAATGGGGCAATTGACCTTAGTGCATGGAAACACACCGTGTTTGAATCGGAGACATTCAGGTCGAAGAAATGCGGCAAATGTTTGTGTATGACTGGGTTCTTCCCAACTGCAAAACAATGAAAAAGGGCGCCCAAATGAGCGCCCTGTGATCTTGTTTTCGAAGCTGAGATCAGCCCTTTTTGAGAACCTTGGTCCCCAGAGTTTCGGCGATCTGCACGGCGTTCAATGCAGCACCCTTGCGAAGGTTGTCGCTGACGCACCAGAGGTTGATGCCGTTTTCAATTGTGCTGTCCTGACGGATGCGGCTGATGAATGTGGCATAGTCACCCACGCATTCGACGGGTGAGACATAGCCACCGTCTTCGCGCTTATCGATCACCATGATGCCAGGCGCTTCGCGCAGGATGTCCCGTGCTTCGTCTTCATCAAGAAAGTCTTCAAACTCGATGTTGATTGCCTCAGAGTGCCCTACAAAAACAGGAACGCGCACACAAGTTGCGGTCACTTTGATTGCCGGATCGATAATCTTTTTCGTCTCGGCGACCATCTTCCATTCTTCTTTGGTCGATCCGTCGTCCAAGAATACATCGATATGCGGGATGACGTTAAACGCAATCTGCTTGGTGAACTTCTTGGCGGGTTTGTCGTCAGTCGGATTATAGATGGATTTGGTTTGATCCCAAAGCTCATCAATGCCGTCTTTGCCTGCACCAGACACCGACTGGTAGGTCGAGACCACAACACGTTTGATCTTGGCGCGATCATGCAATGGCTTGAGAGCGACAACCATCTGCGCAGTCGAGCAATTGGGGTTGGCGATGATGTTCTTCTTTGAATAGCCATGCACCGCGTCCGCGTTCACTTCGGGCACGATCAGAGGTACGTCGGGATCATAGCGATACAGCGAAGAGTTATCGATTACCACGCATCCTGCGGCCGCAGATTTGGGCGCATAGATTTTGGTGGCTTCGGATCCCACAGCAAACAGCGCCATGTCCCATCCGGCAAAGTCGAATGTATCCAAGTCTTGGGTTGTCAGGGTCTTTTCGCCAAAGCTCACTTCGGTACCCAGCGACTTACGGCTGGCAAGAACGGCGATTTCATCTACCGGGAACTGACGCTCGGCCAGAATATTCAGCATTTCGCGGCCCACATTACCTGTGGCACCTACGACAACGACGCGATAACCCATGTTACGGCTCCAATGTTTCAGACGCGCCCTATTAGCCCTCTTTGGTCAAATAAAAAAGGGGGCAGCGCGTGTTTCTTGTGATCCGGTGCATTTCCAGCAGCGATGAGTCGTGGCCTTCTAGGGTTTCTCATCGTTCAAGAGGTGCTGATATAGCGTCACGAGTGCGTTTGCCTCGCGGTCTAAACCAAATGCATTCTGGACGTGGCGCCGCCCCGCCGAACCCAATTCGGCCATGTTGCATTCCAAGATTGAGCCGATTGCGGCCGTCAACGCGTCTGCGTCATCCTTGGGAACGATGCGACCGCAGTCTGGCGTGACAAAATCGCGGAATGCCCCCACATCGGTTGCGACAACCGGCACCGCGCAGGACAAGGCCTCGAGCGGGGTTAGGCCGAATCCTTCCAAGAGTGAAGGGGCGACATATAGCGAAAGAGCGTTATATGCCTTGGGCATATCGGTGAGCGGCAGTTCGTCTTTGAACACAATGCGATCTTGCAGTCCCGCTTCGGCAATGCGGGCCTCAAGTGTTTTGTGAAATGCCGTATTGTCAGGGGTGATACGCCCCATGATTACGGCTGAAAAGTCGGGGTGTTCCGGCAAAACCCTGCACATAGCTTCGACAAAATGCTGGGTGCCTTTCATGGGGCGGATGCGGCCAAAACACCCGATGACTTTTTGGTCCGCCATGCCAAATACATCCGGGGTGGCAGACGGGGTAAAGATATCCGTGTTTACCCCATGTGGGATAATGGTCGGTGTGCCTGGCATCACGTCGGCATTCACCGGAGTTGTGGCAACAATTGCGTCCATTTGGCGTACCAGCCAATTGGTCAGACCGCCGCGCCTGCGCGGAGAGGACGAGGTGAAGACCAGCTTGAGATTCATGCGAAACACCGCGCGCAGGATAACTCCGACGAGCATCTCGTTATTGCGTCTTGCATGCCAGACGCGAGGCCGGCGTTTCAGAAAGGGAACCTTCCAAAGGGGGACAAAAGGAATGCCCTCTGGTAAGGCCACGCCCGTCGCAGCGATCTTGATATGCTGTTGTTGACGCGGCACAAGCGCGATCACGGTCGCGGTTACACCAGAAAGACGGCGATTCAGATTTGGCGCTAGGACTTGAAGGTCATGGTTGGACATAGTGTGTCTTAGTCCGTTCTGTCTTGGCTGAATAGATAGAATAAAAGCCCAATCAGCACCAGAACGCCGAACGCCCCGAACAAAATTTGGTATGCAAGCAGAGGTGAGGTTTGCGCAACCTGTCCATGCAGTGTGCCAGATGCAAACTGCATGATGCTGACGCCGCCGATTCCAAACAGGTTCATTAATGTGACGCCACGTCCGGTAAGATGGGGTGGAAAAAAGCTTCTGGCATGCCCGATGATGAGCGGAAAGCTCGCACCGAAGAAGCCGATGCCACACATGAGCGCAACCGAGAGAAGTAGGCTATTGTCGACATAAACAGCCAAGAACAGGCAGGCCATTGCTCCCAATAAGTTACCGACAAAGATGACCCACTTGCGGGTGCCGAAAATTCGATCGGCAGGCCCATAGGCCAAAGTGCCTGCAATCATTGAAATACCCATGACCAAAGATGCGGTACCAATTCCCGTTGTTGGGACTGCGAAAATGTCGTCGAGGTAGGGGCCAATCCACAGCCCCCGTATGCCCGCGCTGGGAATGTAATTGACCAACATCAGGGGAAACAAGCACCACAGCGCGGGAATTTTCAGTAAATCCAAGACGGACCCTTTTGCGTCGTGGACAACTTTTGGCGGATCTTTCACCCAAAAGAAAAGCCCGATCGCAGTGGATGCGCTCGCGATGGCAAGTGCCATAAGGGACATGCGCCAGCCAATCGTGTCAGCGGCCCAAGCCATCGGATAAGAGGCGACCAGATTTCCGAGTGAGCCAACGCCCAACATGAGGGCGGCCAAGGTTGCAAATTTTGCCGCTGGATAGCTGCGTGCGAAGATATAGTAGCTCGCCATCAAGACCGGAGAACACCCCACGCCGATCAATCCCATGGCCAGCGTGACATGTTGCGCCGAACTGGCATTGGCAAACACAAGGGCACCGCCACCGCCCCCGACGAACAACAGCACAGACGCCGTGAGGCGCGGACCAACTCGGTCGAGCGCGGCACCAACCGGGATTTGCATTGCGGCAAACACCAAGAACCAAATGCCCGAGGCAAAAGCCAAATCTTCGGGGGTGGTGCCGATGTCTGTACGAAGCGGTTGACTCAGCACAGCAAGGAACGCGCGGAAGAACTGGCTTAGGACATAGGCAAAGCACAAGAGGATCAGATCTGGCCGCATTTCGAACCTGTCATTTGACGAAAACCCGAGATGAAACGACAATCTGGGGAAAGGCAAGACCTCTTGTCATCAGCGCACCATTCGCGGGGGCACGAATGTGCGATACAGCAGGTTGGAATTGTGCGTAAGGCGGTGTTGAAAAAATACGCCGCCCTCACAGTGGATGAAAGGGCGGCGTGGTATGGGGGATCTGCGCGCAGGTCCCGCTAAGTTTTCTTACCTTCTCGAAGCCGCCCGACGATCCCTGTTGGGAAAAAATAGACGCTGAGGATGAACAATACGCCCAGCCACAACAACCAGCGATCGGCGCTCAGCAGCTCTGGGAGAATAGGCAGCCCCTCGACCGCCTCAGACGCGGCGCCCATCAGTCCTTGAAGATAGTTCTGTGCCAACACAAACAGGGTGGCCCCGATGACAGCGCCATACATGGTGCCCATGCCGCCAATCACTACCATCAACAGGATATCAATCATGACTTCCATACTGAGGGATGTATCCGGCCCTACATATCGCAACCAAATGGCATAAAGCGCCCCAGCCAATGCAGCGACTGCGGCTGACATACATGTGGCGGCCACACGGTAATGCACCACGCGATAACCGATCGATTCTGCGCGAAAATCGTTTTCGCGAATGGCCAGCAACACGCGGCCAAATGGCGAATGCACGACGCGGAGCATGAATAGGAACAACAGCAGCGAGCACGTAAAGATCAGGTAGTAGTTTAGGAGCTTGCCGTTCATGCGCACGCCCATGATCTTTTCGTCCGCAAACTTGAACGCGGGGGTCAGCTCGCGAGGGATTTTATAGTTCAATCCGTCCTCGCCGCCCGTGATCCCTGACATTTGGCTGACCAGCACAGCGACCGCACTGGCAACAGCCAAGGTGATCATCGCGAAAAAGATCGCCCGTACCCGCAATGAAAACAGGCCAATCAAGAATGCCAACACGGCTGCGAGGGCTGCGCCGCCAATGGATCCGACCAGCAAGGCATCAAACCCGCGGCCCATGTGGGTACATGCCAAGGCAACGCCATAAGCCCCAAGGCCAAAGAACATGGTGTGGGCAAAGCTGACGATGCCACCATACCCCAGCATCAGGTCATAAGAGGCCACCAGTACAATAAAGATACAAATGCGGGCTGCGGTATCGACGGACCGAACTCCGGGGAAAATAAACGGCGCAAACGCAAGGCAAATCAAGATTGCAATCAACAGCGCGGCCAGAATGCGACTGCGTGGCATGTCGCCTGAGAGAATAGTGGATAACATCTTACTTCGCCTTCACAACAGGGATCATGCCTTGCGGTCGCCACATCAGAATTGCGACCATCAAACCGATATTGGAAATCAGCGCGACTTTTGGCTCAAGGAAGGCCACATAGTTCTGCAGCAAACCCACCAGCAATGCGCCGATGAAACATCCTTCGACGCTGCCGAGGCCCCCAATGATGACCACGATAAAAATCAAGATCATAGATTGGTTACCCATGTGGGCTGTGATCACTTCTTGGTACAGCCCCCAGAGCACACCGCCCAGTCCAGCCAACGCGGATCCTGCGATGAAGACGCCGACAAAAACCAGACGCAGGCGATAGCCCAAGGCTTCGACCATTTCACCATTTTCCACACCAGCGCGCACGATCAGGCCCACTTTGGTGCGCTGTAAAACCCACCGCATCGCGAGAAACACGACCAATCCAATGCCGACGGCAACCAAGCGATATTTCTCGATGGCGGCGCCGAAGAATGTGATGGCGCCTTTCAGGGCCTCGGGGCGCGTGATGTAAATTTCTTCGGGGCCCCACAGGACGATGATCAATTGTTCAACCACGATCAGGCCGCCCATTGTGACCAATATTTGTTTTAGGTGGTGGCCATAAACCGGTTTGACGATGACTTTTTCAAAGGCCCATCCCATCAAGCCGGTTGCGGCCATCGCGCCAAAGATTGCGACCATCATTGCCGTCAGGTTGAGAGCCAGCGAGGACGCGCCCGTCATGTTTTCAAGCAAGAGCAGGAAGCTTACCCCGACAAATGCCCCCACCGAAACAAAGGCGCCGTGCCCAAAGTTGATCACATCCATCAGGCCGAATACCAGAGTCAGCCCAGAGGCCATGATGAAAATCATCATCCCCATCGCCAGCCCTGACACCGTGAGCGTCAGCCAGCTTGAGGTGCTTGGAATTGCAACAAGCCCAAAGAGCATGAGCAAAACCACAAGAATAACAGGGGCGTAGGGGGACAATCGCTGGGCAATCGTCATCTGCGCCATTTTTGGTGCGTGCTTGGGTGCAGCTGTCATATCCAGCCCCCTTGAGGTAAAGTTTTGAGTGTTCGGTTCGGTGTCATGTCAACTATGCGCATCAGTGGGTTTCCATACTTAGGCCCATCAGGCGCTCTTGGAGGTCTGCATCTGTCGCGAGAGTCTTCATGTCTCCATCCCAGACCAAACGACCGTCATCCATGACGTTTGCAGTGTCCCCAAGGGCTTTTGCGACCGCGAAATTTTGCTCGACAAGAAGAATTGACGCGCCTTGTTCTTTGAGCTCTCGCAGCGCGCGCGCCATGGTCGAGATGATCGCGGGTGCAAGGCCTTTGGTGGGTTCGTCGATAAGATACAGTTTGCGCTCTTCGATCATGGCGCGCGCAATAGAAAGCATCTGTTTCTGTCCGCCAGACAATGTGCCCGCGTCTGATTTCCAGAACGTTTTGAGCGCTGGAAAGACCGAAAACAACCATTCTAAACGGGCGCTGTCGATGGGACCGGAAACGGCTGCGAGGATCATGTTTTCCTCGACGCTGAGGTCCGCGAATATGCCCATATCTTCGGGCACGAACCCGACGCCCAAACGTGCAATTGCCGGGGTGGGCAGCTTGGTGATGTCTTCACCGTTGAACAGAATGCGCCCTTCATGAGCGCGCCAATGCCCGATGATAGTGCGCAGTGTCGTGGTCTTGCCAACACCGTTGCGCCCCAAGAGCATGGTCACCGCACCGCGAGGCACGTTCAGGTCGACACCCTGAAGAATGTGATATTGCGCGATATTGGTGCGAACGCCTTCTAGGGAAAGTATGTTGTCAGACATCTTCAAGCTCCTTGCCCATATAGGCCTCTTGGACAACGTCAGATGCCATAACCGTTGCCGGGTCACCGTCAGCGGCCAATGCGCCGTTGTGCAAAACGATAATGCGATCCGCGAGGGTGCGGATGACGTCCATCTTGTGTTCGACCAGCAATATGGATCGGTCTTTGCGGTGCTTAAGCTCAGCGATCAAATCCAGAACCACAGGGGCTTCGTCGACGCTCATGCCTGCGGTTGGCTCGTCAAACATGTACACCAGCGGATCAAGCGCGATCAAAAGGGCAACCTCAAGCTTGCGTTGATTGCCATGCGACAGCTCTGCGACGACCTGATCTGCCTGATCCGCAAGGCGAACGCGCTCGACAACTTCCATAGCAGGGCGCGTCAGATCGTCGTGGCTTGTGGCCATCGAAAACATGTTGAACCCGCGACCGGCTTTGGACTGAATTACAAGGCGAATGTTTTCCAGCACGCTGAGGTTGGGAAACAGGTTGGTCAACTGAAAGGCGCGGCCGATCCCAAGATGCGTGCGCTGGGCAACCGACATCCGTGTGATATCACGGTCGTTCAATGCGACGCTGCCTTCACTTGATGGGATTTGCCCCGAAATCAGGTTGAAATAGGTCGTTTTACCTGCACCGTTTGGGCCGACAATTGCGGTCAATTCGCCTGCGTTAAAGGTGCACGAAATATGGTCTACGGCCACGTGCCCACCAAAGCGCACGGTTAGATCTTGGGTTTTTAGAATTGGATGTGACATGTCACTGGGTTCCCTTTGGGGAATAGAACAGGCCCGGCGGCCAACAATACCGCCGGGCCTAAATGTCGTTTAAATTATTGATTGCGGATTGGGATTGGAAGATCGTCGATCTTCAGCTCGCGCACCAGCTCTGGCACACCCCATTCTACGCCATCCACCACTTTGATCTTAAAGTGATACATGGACTGAAGGGCCTGATGGTCTTCTGCACGGAATTGCATTGTCCCCTTGGGAGTTTCCCATTCCATGCCTTCCATAGCGGCAATCAAATCTTCGGTGTCGGTGCCACCGGCCTTTTTGATGGCCTCTACAACAGCGATACCGTTTGCCATGCCACCTGCGGTAAAGAAATCAGGAGGGCTGTCAAAGCGTTCTTGGTGGGTTTTCACCAACCAATCGTTCACTTCGTTGTTGGGGTTTTCATAGTAGTAGTAGGTCGCGCCTTCCATTCCGGGGAAGTCTTTATAGGCCTTCATAGCCGCAAGGATGTTACCGCCTGTGGCAATTTCGATGCCAAAACGGCTTGGGTCCATTGCGTTGATCTTGCCCATTGGATTGCCGCCACCAGCCCAGATGATGAACAGTTTCTTTTCACCGTCCAGATCTTTCATAGCGTTGAAAATACGCTCGGCCGCCGCGGTGAAGTCCGTGGTGTCGGTTGGTGCGTATTCTTCGTGCGCGATATTGGTGCCGGTGCCGTCCAACGCCTCTTTAAAGGCGGCGATTCCGTCACGCCCAAAGGCATAATCCTGAGCAAGTGTCGCGATGTGTACGTTTTCACCGGATAGGGCGATGGCGTTCGCAACCGCGTCTTGGGATGAATTGCGCGATGTGCGGAAAATGTACCGGTTCCAGTTTGATCCCGTGATTGAATCAGCAACCGCTGGTTCGACGATCAAAACTTTTTCGAATTCTTCTGCAACGGGCAGCATCGCCAGAGCCACACCAGAGCTCACAGGTCCGACAGCAAGGTCGACCTCGTCATCGCCATATGCCTCTTCCAGAAGCGCTTTGCCGTTTTCTGGCTTAAGCTGTGTGTCTTTTTCGATCACGACGATTTTCTCGCCGTTGATCTCCATCGTACCGCCGGTGGCGTACTCTAGTCCCAGCATCAAACCGTCATGGGATTGTTTTGCATAGGCCTCGAACGGGCCCGTTTTACCATAGACGTGAGCAATCTTAATGTCGGCCATCGCGGCACTGGCCAAAGCCAGAGATGATACCAACCCTAACGCGAAAGTGCGTTTCATCTCTCATTCCTCCCTGAATGAAATCATCTTCAATACATCGGTGCGCAGGGCACTCTTGATAGGGTCGAGTGTAAGAGTTCGGGGGAAATTTGGTCAACTTGGTGGAAATACGTAGGTGAGTTTACGCGGTCCGTTCTGGGGGCATTTCGTAAGGGTCAGAACCGTTGACGTCCGTGGCCTTGATTTGGCGCATGATTTTGGGTCCACATGTGGTGGGCTGTGTCGTCACTATTGCAATCGTGGCAATAGTTTACATGTGAAATGACATTGCTCTCGGAGGGGAAACGTTGCATTATTGTCAAATGACTTCTCGCTCTCATAAACTGTCCACATCCCGATCGTTACCAATTGCATTGCTACGTGCGCGCGAAGCGGTGATGGGGCCTGTCAGAGGCATGTTGGCGGATGCGGGCGTGACCGAGCAGCAATGGCGCGTGTTGCGTGTGCTTGATGAAGATGGGGCTCTTGATCCGACAACGATCGCCGAGCGTGCTGTTTTGTTGCTTCCGAGTTTAACGCGAATTCTGCAAAAGCTTGAAGAAAAAGAACTCGTGACACGCGCGCGGGACGAGTCCGATCGCCGCCGCCAGATCATTGAAGTATCGCCAGCCGGTCGCGCGCTGATAGCGGCCAATATGGAAACAAGCCGAGGCATTCTGCGTGACCTGCGCAATCAGTTGGGTGATGAGCGTCACGAGATGCTGATTGATTTGCTGAACGATTTGACCGAACTCGAAACCTAGACCAAGCTACTTCTACTTAGTCGGCAAATCTTTATGCAGGTCTTGCAGTGAGGGTCGCTCAAGGCTGTCTAGTATTTTTGCAACCTTGCGCCGACACGCCAATCCACGCCAGCCATCTGGAAAAAAGCTGTCGGGTAAATCAGGATGTGCGAAAAGCGCTTTGCGCCAGTTGTGCACGATGACAGTGCGTAGAGCCGCGAGTTGAGTGGGGGTCGCATCCGCAGGGTGCCCCAAAGACCCGTCGATCTGATCCAATGCGATCTCTAGGTCGGCATAAGATCGGGCCATGTCGGCTGAACCAATACGGTTACGCAGCCAATCTGGCACAGTTGGTGTTGACCCCGTCAGAGCGAATACATCACCAAGGTCACATGGCGCAGGTCCATCCCCAAGTAAAACGCCTGATGTTACAAGAAGATACCCATTTTCTGTATAAGACGCTTCAAGCTTGGTGCGTGTGGTACTGTTTGCGGGGGCCAACACGATAACATGCCAAGTGTCTGGTTCAGGCACAAATTGGGCATAAATCCGTTTAGATGCCGCATTGCTTTGCGCGCGGCCAAATTCCGATAGTTGATATAGGCTTGAACGGCCGGACTTCTCGCTAATAAGCCAGCCGTCGTTGCGAAGCCGATGTAGAGCGACGCGCAGGGCTTCGGGCCGAATTCCCATAGGTTCTGTGACGCGCGATAGGACTGCCCCACTTATTTTGTCTTGGGGATTTCGTGCCAGATCACCGAAAATTGTGACGATTATCGACCACACCCGTTGGTTGCGGTTATACGTAAGCGTAGCAATAGTGTCCTGAAACCATTGAGATAATTCTTGTGCCATCTTTCAACAGTACAAAAAACCTTCAGGGAATACCATCCGTTACTGTAATCTGCCGTATTCACTTATTGTGAAACATATAGGTTTCAGGGGGCGCAAGTTTATGGCGCCCCCTGAGTTGAAAAACTTTAGTAGGCGTTCATCGTCAACAGTTCGTACTCGGCGACCAAATCATCGTCTTGGTTGGTCAAGGTGACGTGCCAGCGGACTTCACCATATTCGTCATTGCGCTGGGTCTTTTTCTTGACGCTTAGGCGCACCTTGATTGTGTCACCCGCCGAGACCGGCTTCATAAACCGGAGATTGTCCAATCCGGTGTTGGCAAGTACGGGACCTTCGTTTGGTTCCACAAACAGACCGGCCGCGAATGACAGCAACAGATACCCATGCGCGACACGACCGGGGAAGAACGGATTCCGCTCCGCGGCTTCGTTATCCATGTGTGCATAGAAGGTATCGCCTGTGAAGTTTGCGAAATGCTCAATGTCTTCCAGCGTGACAACGCGTGGATCAGTATGCATCGTTTCACCGATGGACAGTTCGCCGTATTTGCGCGTGAACGGATGCGCAGGGCCTTTGATCTCGGTTGCGCCAGGAACCCATTGTTCGCCGATGGCGGTCAGGATGTCGGGAGACCCCTGAATGGCGGTGCGTTGCATATAGTGTTTTACACCGCGAACGCCGCCCATTTCCTCGCCGCCACCTGCGCGACCGGGGCCGCCGTGAACCATGTGGGGCAGGGGGGACCCGTGACCGGTTGATTCCTTCATTGAATCGCGGTTGTTAAAGTAAAGTCGACCGTGGTACGCGCCTGCGCCAATTGCCACCTGACGGGCAATGGCCGAGTCATGCGTGATGACCGACGCCACAAGCGAGCCTTGGCCCTTTTTGACCAATTCGATGGCGTGGTCGATATCGCGGTACCCCATGATGGTTGATACAGGACCAAAAGCTTCGGTGTCATGCACACGTTGCGCTGTGTCCGGGTTGGCGCAATGGAACAACATTGGCGGCAGGAAGGCACCTTTGTCGCCGTCGGCCCCGACCACTTCAAAGTTGTCTGGGTCACCATATACACGTGTCGCTTCGGTTGCGAGAATCGCAGCCTTTTCTAAGACGTCCCGCTTTTGCCCATTGGACACCAATGCGCCCATTCTTGTGCCTTCTAGACGTGGGTCGCCAATGACGGTTTTGTCTAGGCGGGCGGAGAGGGCTTCGATGACGGCGGGGACGGTGGCGTCTGGTGCAAAGATACGACGCACCGCTGTACATTTCTGACCGGCTTTGGTGGTCATCTCGCGGTGAACTTCCTTGATGAACAGGTCAAACTCTGGGGTGCCAACAGCGGCGTCAGGTCCAAGAATGGACGCATTGAGCGAGTCTTGTTCTGCCACGAACCGGACAGAGTTTTCGACGATCACAGGATTTGACCGCAGCTTCATCGCCGTGTCGGCAGAGCCTGTAAAGCTGACCACGTCTTGCATGGTCAAACGATCGAGCATGTCACCCAGACCGCCAGAGACAAGCTGAAGTGCGCCCTCTGGCAATATCCCGCTATCGAGCATGATTTTGACGGCCAGCTCGGTCACATAGCAGGAATTTGTGGCGGGTTTTACGATGGATGGCACGCCTGCCAAGAGTGTCGGCGCGAATTTTTCCAACATGCCCCAAACAGGGAAGTTGAAGGCGTTGATGTGGATCGCAGCGCCTTGCAAGGGTGTGCAGATGTGTTGGCCCAAGAATGTGCCATGACGCGAGAGTTGTTCGACGTCGCCATCAAGATAGACGTGGCCGTCGGGCATCTCGCGGCGGCCTTTGGAGGCAAATACAAACATGGTTCCGACACCACCGTCGATGTCGATCATGTGGTCCGACTGGGTCGCGCCAGTTTCAAACGACAGGTCATAGAGTGCCTGTTTGTGCTTATCCAGATGCATCGCGACGGCTTTGATCATCTTGGCGCGCTCGTGGAACGTCAGGGCGCGCAAAGCTGGGCCGCCAACGTTTCGCGCGTAGTCAAGCATGGCCTGCGCATCAAGAGCATTGTTGCCAGCCGTGGCAATGACGTCGCCAGTAATGGCCGAGGCAATGTTGCGTGCGCCTTCACCGGGGGCAAGCCATTCACCTGCGGCGAAGCTAGAAATCTGTTGAACCGTCATGGCGTCTTCCTTTTCGGATGCAATCTGCACTTTCACATACGCGCGAGATATATTGATGTCTCGACCCTCTGAAAAAGGGGCCCTTGGCATTGAGTATATTATTTAACCGAACGATCGGTCAATTTATTTTTTAGTGATGCTGAATCACTGGCACAGCGTCCCGAAAAAGCGATGGGCCTTAAGCCAGTTTTGCAGGTAATCGGGCGAATCCGCGAAAACGCACGCGCCCGCCGCTTAGGGCGCCAGAGGTCAGCTCGTAGTTTGGGTAGCGTTCAAGAAAGCGGCTCACGGCAATACGCCCTTCGAGGCGCGCCAAAGTCAGCCCGACACAGGTATGTGCGCCGCCAGCGAATGCCAAATGCTTGTTCGGGCGGCGATCCAATTGCATGTCATCAGGGTCTTTGAACTGTGCCGGGTCGCGGTTTGCAGCCCCCATGCACAGGTGCAAATCCGTTCCTGCTGGTACGTGCACTCCATACAGCTCGATGTCTTTGGTGGTCAGGCGATTCCCAAATTGGTTTGGGCTTTCCAGACGCAAAAATTCATCAACCGCGGTGTTGATCAGGCTGGGGTTCTGAAGAATCTCATCGCGTTTATCACGGTGCTGATCTAGCAGAGCCAGAGAATTTCCGATCAGGTTTGTTGTGGTTTCATGCCCTGCATTTAGGATGAAAATACAGTTCTGATACAGCTCCACCTCGGTGAGTGAGTCACCCTCGGTGTGGATCAGCCGCGTTAATACATCCGTATTCGGATCGCCGGGGTTTGCCCGCCTGTCCTCAATAATGGTACGCAAGTATGCTTTGAAGTCCGTGACAGATTGATTGCCCAATGCTTCTTGTTCGGGCGTCAGTTGTGGTTCCAGAGCGCCCAAGATGGCCAGCGACCAATCGCGCAGTGGCTCGCGTTCATCACGCGGAATGCCCAACAGATTTCCGATGACCTCGATAGGAATCGCGCCTGCGAACGCATCGATCAGTTCGACCTCGGCAAGGCCTGCCATGTCATCCAGAAGTTTGCTGACAAGCAGTTCTAAGCCGGGTTCCATCTGCGCAAGCGCTCTGGGGTTCATTGCACCCACCATGACCTTGCGCACGCGCGTGTGCAGGGGCGGATCATTGAACACCAAAGAATTTGTATGGTGTTCAAAAAGCGGAGAGTTCTCTCCGTATTTGGGGCCAAACACAGCCTTT
The DNA here is from genome assembly GCF_005518135.1 of Shimia litoralis. Lineage (GTDB taxonomy): Bacteria > Pseudomonadota > Alphaproteobacteria > Rhodobacterales > Rhodobacteraceae > Shimia_E > Shimia_E litoralis. The sequence continues at coordinate 66,859 of NZ_SULI01000002.1, forward strand.
TTGTCAGAAATATAGGTCGCCGTGTCGCGATAAATCCGATCAAGATCGACATATCGCGACACAATCACACTTCCGTCCGGCTGCACGCAGGCCGGAGCCTCTTCGCGCAACCACTTGTAATGTGGATATGGGTTCTGATGGAACCCGTCCGGAAGGTGTGTGAGGTCAAACATCAGTGGCCCATCGCCCCCATTTGTTCTGGCAATACCAGTACGATCCACGGGATCAACACGATCAGGGCCAATCGGAAGATGTCCGCAATCCAGAATGGCGTGACACCGCGAAAGATGGTTGCAGTCGAGACATCGCCAACGACCCCTTTGAGGATGAACACGTTTAATCCGACCGGAGGTGTAATCAGGCTGATCTCGGTCACAACGACCACCACGATACCAAACCAGATTGGATCATAGCCCAGCGACGTGACGAGTGGGAAGAAGATCGGAACCGTCAAAAGAAGCATCGAAAGCGATTCAAACACGCACCCCAAAATCACATAGATACCCAAAATCATAAGGATTACGACAAAGTTTGGCACGTCGTATCCTGTGACCAAGGCAATCAAAGCTTCGGGCAGGCCGGCTAGGTTGATGAAGTTCGAGAAAATCTGAGCCCCGATCAGGACAGAGAACAGCGCTGCTGCGGTGAAAGTGGTTTCTTTGAGGACCTCAAGTGTCGACTTAATCGTCAACCCGCCGCGCGAAAGCGCAATCAGGAAGGCCCCCATTGCACCCATGCCAGCGGCTTCTGTTGGGGAGAAAGTCAGGTTCAGAGGCGCAAAGTCAAATGCGCCATACAATCCGCCAATCACAAGGAAAAACAGCAACAGAACTGCCCAGACAGATTTGAGCGCACCAATACGTTCACCCCAACCCGCACGTTCACCCGCAGGCCCTGAATCCGGATTGCGCCAGACAGTGTAGCGTACCGCGCCGAGGTAAAACAGAATTCCCAAGACGCCAGGGATGATGCCCGCCATGAACAGCTTGCCGATAGATGTTTCGGTGAGCAATCCATAGATCACCAAAATCACAGACGGTGGGATCAAGATACCAAGTGTCCCACCAGCCGCAATCGATGCTGTGGACAGTTCGTCAGAATACCCATAGCGGCGCATTTCCGGCATTGCGACCTTGGACATGGTGGCTGCTGTGGCCAAAGAAGATCCGCAAATCGCAGAAAAGCCACCACATGCGGCGACCGTCGCCATCGCGATCCCGCCACGCATGTGGCCGAGGAATGCGTTCGACACAGCGTACAGTTCCTTGGCCATGCCACCTTTGTTTACAAAAAGTCCCATCAGGATGAAGAGTGGCACGACAGACAGGCCATAGTCCTGCGCGGTATCTGTGATCTGGCGTCCAACCATCGACATCGCCGCTTTCAGGCCGCGTTCATCAAGGATGGACCCGCCACGTTGATACGCATACCCCAACGTTCCAACGAGCCCCATTGCAAACACGATGGGCAGGCGCACGAGCACCAGCACAAGGACAATGGCAAAACCAATAAGCGCGGCGGTCATGAGCGGTGCTCCGTAAGTAAGTGACGTGCGAAAAGATGTAGAAGGCCAGTGACAACCATTGCGATCGCGGCGATGCCAGCGAAAACGGTGATGAACCAGCCAATATAGAACTGTGGAATTCCGAGGTATTCGGTGACGTCGCCATAATCACGGTTGCGTTCCGCCAAAATCCAAACACGTTGAATGGGCCAGAAAAGCATGACGCCCGAACAGATGAACACAAGGCCATCTCGAATATGAGACAGACGTAGTCGTGCGAAAAACCCATCGGTCAAGTCGACAGCAATGTGATCATTGCGTGCCGACACGACGGGCAGCACGGCAAACACAAGAATGGCCATCAAGATTCTGGTCAACTCAGTCGCGGCCTCGATTGGCGCGTTAAAGATTGACCGTAGGATCACGTCGCAAAACGTCATCACCATAAGAATAAATAGTGCCGCAGAGGCCACAAGAACCGGAATGGTGCTTAGTCTGCGAAACATGTGAAGGAGCGAAGCCATCGGGCAGCCCTTTCTTCAAGTGGGGGAGGGTGAAAAGTCCCGGCGGATTTCGCCGCCGGGAAAGACAGGATTTAGTTCGCTGCCATCTCTTTTGTGATCAGGTCGTATGCAGCTTGGCCATCGATGCCAGCGGCAGTCACTTCTGCAATCACCTTGGTGCGGACGTCTGCAGCAATCGCGTTGAATTTCTCCAGATCAGCGGCGCTTGCAGCGTTAATCGCGTTGCCGTCTGTTGCCAGAGTTGCGTCGCGACCGATGCCGTCGATTTCGTCCCAGATTTTGCCGATTTCACGGCTCAGTGGTTCACCAAAGACTTTTTCGTCCAAGGCAGCTTGCAGGTCAGCAGGCAGATCAGCAAATGCGTCTTCGCTCATGATGAATGCAAACGATCCGCGATAAAGGCCACCGGGCACTTCATACACATTTTGTGCAACTTCGGTCAGCTTGAAGCCTTTGCGCGATTCCATCGGCATAACAACACCGTCGGCTGCGTTCGACGCAAGAGTTTCATAAACCTTAGGGGCAGGAACAGCGATACCAGTTGCGCCCAAAGCTGCGCCAACGTCACCACCTACACCACCAGGGATGCGTACTTTCATACCAGAAACCTGACCCAATTCGGTCACAGCTTTGGAAGAGTGCAATTGTGCTGGACCGTGCGTGTGCAGGGCAATCAGCTTAACGCCGCGGTGCTCGTTTGCTTGGCTCAGGAAAGCCTCGTAGGCGCGCCAGTAAGCGACAGAAGCGGCTTCGGCAGAACCTTCATAGCCGGGGAGTTCGATCATTTTTGTCGTCACAAAACGACCAGGCTGATAACCGTGGAAAATGATAGATGCGTCAGCCGCACCATCCATGACCAGATCCATCTGTGCTGGAGGCGGCGCAATGCCCAGCTTAAGTTCTGCGGTTACCTTGCCGTCAGTGGCTTCTTCGACCATTTCGACAAACTTGGGCCACATCTTGGCATTGATCCCGTGAGTGGGCGGAGCCCAGCTTGAGATTGTCAACGTGTGGTCAGCCGCGAATACCGCAGTTCCGGACAGAGCCAGTGCGGCCCCCGCTAGAAGTGAGGTGAGTTTCGAGAATTTAGCCATGAGGTCCTCCCTAAATTGGCAATTGATTGCTGTGTTAATGGTTATATTTGTAACCATCAACGCGTTTCGAGTCAGATTTTCGATGTTCAGCAGAAGTTGAACACGCAGTCGGATAATGAAGCATGTCTTGTCGTGGAGCCTGCGGCAATCGACGTTCAACATTTGGCCACGTGCAAAAACACGGCAAACCGCCGTGGTGCAGATGTACAAATGGTTGGCAAAAATTTTTCACTCTTCCTCCACCAGAATGTAAAATCATCCAAACTTCAACGTTTCTCATGCGCTTGTTGCAATAAGTTGCCTAAGAACTGCGCATCAAAAGAATCATTCTTCAGGTCTTTTATTGACCAACCGTTCGGTTTATGCAAGATGGAGGGTGAAATTATTGACAATTGAGGTCGTCATGAGTGATACGATTCTTGCGCAAAATCATGGTGAATGGGTTGAAATAACACTCAATCGCCCAGATCGCCTAAATTCCTTCAACGATGAGATGCATCTCGCACTACGGGCCGAGCTTGAAGCCGCGCGCGATAATGGCGCGCGTGCTGTTTTGTTGACCGGTTCTGGCCGCGGGTTTTGCGCAGGGCAGGATTTGGGGGATCGCGACCCGTCAAAAATGGATGGTCCGCCTGATCTGAGTGTGACGATCAATACGTTTTATGCGCCATTGGTTAAGTTGATTCGCTCGTTGGAAATGCCTGTCATCTGCGCGGTGAACGGTGTGGCGGCGGGTGCGGGTGCGAACATCGCATTGTGCTGTGATATCGTTTTGGCAGCAGAAAGCGCCAAGTTCATCCAGTCATTTGCCAATGTCGGACTTGTGCCTGACGCAGGTGGAACATGGTCATTGACCCGTTTGTTGGGCGAAGCCCGCGCCAAGGCGCTGGCATTGACAGCCGAGCCGGTCCTTGCACCGCAAGCTGCAGACTGGGGTATGATCTGGAAGGCCGTACCGGATGCTGATCTGATGTCTACCGCACGGGCGATGGCAGAAAAATTTGCAAGCGGTCCGACTGTGGGGCTTGGTCTGACCAAAATGGCAATTCAGGCAGCGGGCACCAATTCGTTCGATGAGCAACTGACGCTCGAAGCGTTGTCACAAAAGACGTGCGGCGAAAGCCCCGATTATGCAGAGGGTGTTTCGGCCTTTCTACAAAAGCGTAAGCCGAACTATTCGGGCAAAAAGGCATGAGCCTCTCGCCTAAGGAGCGCGCCGAGAAATCTGCGGCGTCCATGTGGGCCAATGATGATGCGTCCAAATGGGCCGGCATGGAATTGATCCGCGTCGATGAAGGCGTGGCCGAGCTTCAATTGACGGTGCGCAAAGAGCATACAAACGGGCATGACATCTGCCACGGCGGCGTCACATTTATGCTGGCCGACAGTGCTTTTGCGTTTGCTTGCAACAGCCGCAATCAATCCGTCGTTGGGCAACATACAATGACCAGTTTTTTGGCGCCGGGCAAATTGGGCGACCGCCTGACGGCGTCGGCGCAAGAGGTTTCAGTGACCGGTCGCAGCGGCATCTATGATGTCAAGGTCACCAACCAAGACGGAACGATCATCGCTGAGTTTCGAGGTATCTCGCGCATGGTCAAGGGACAGCATTTCGAAGAATAAAGTGTCGAGGAGGACACCATGAAGGACCTAACTCCGAACAAGGCCGATCTAGACCCGATTGAAATTGCATCAATCGACGAAATTCGCGGCCTCCAACTTGAACGTCTCAAGTGGTCAGTGCGCCATGCATATGACAATGTACCAATGTATAAACAACGGTTTGACGATGCTGGCGTGCATCCTGATGACCTCAAGACGCTCGCGGATTTGGCGAAATTTCCGTTTACCTATAAAAACGACCTTCGGGACAATTATCCCTTTGGCTTGTTTGCGGTGCCAAAAGAACAGATTATTCGTTTGCACGCGTCTTCGGGCACGACAGGCAAGCCAACGGTTGTTGGATATACGAAGAACGATATCGATGTTTGGGCGGATGTCTTGGCGCGGTCTTTGCGTGCCTCGGGTCTGCGTGCCGGCAACACGGTGCACAATGCCTATGGGTATGGTCTGTTTACGGGTGGCCTTGGTGCGCACTATGGGATCGAGCGCCTCGGCGCGACGGTTGTCCCGATGGGCGGCGGCCAAACCGAGAAGCAGGTTGGCTTGATCCAAGACTTTAAGCCAGACGGGATTATGGTGACGCCATCCTACATGCTTAATATCCTCGAAGGGTTCCACAAAGCCGGATTGGACCCGCGGGAATCCTCTCTTTCTGTGGGTGTGTTTGGTGCAGAGCCGTGGACAAACGCCATGCGTCTAGAAGTCGAAGCCGCGTTTGATATGCACGCTGTTGATATTTACGGTCTCTCCGAAATTATGGGTCCTGGTGTGGCCAACGAATGTGTCGAAACCAAAGACGGTCTGCATGTTTGGGAAGACCACTTCTATCCAGAAATCATCAACCCTGCCACAGGGGAAGTGGTCGAAGATGGCGAACAGGGCGAGCTGGTGTTCACAACGCTCACCAAAGAAGGCTTGCCGATGATCCGGTATCGGACACGTGACCTGACACGGTTGTTGCCGGGATCAGCGCGCTCCATGCGTCGAATGGAAAAAATTACCGGCCGTTCAGATGACATGATCATTCTGCGTGGTGTGAACGTGTTCCCGACGCAAATCGAAGAACAGGTTATGGCCACAGGTGGCTTGGCTCCATACTTCCAGATCGAGTTGTATAAAGCGGGTCGGATGGATGCGATGCGGGTCTATGCAGAGGCAACGCCGGACGCCGCTGACAGTTTGTCGAAAACCGCTTCTGCGCGTATGCTGACAAAGCATATCAAGGATATGGTTGGTGTTTCGACCGAGGTTATTGTAGGCGATCCGGGACAAGTGGAGCGCTCGCAAGGAAAAGCAGTTCGTGTTATCGATAATCGCGACAAGGAGTAAAGTTTGGCCCGTACAATCGCAAAAGACCATGACCAGAAACGCGCACAAATCCTCAAATCTGCCGCACGCGTATTTGCGGACGAAGGGTTTGACCGCGCGTCAATGGCGCAGCTAGCGCGAGAGTGCGGGATCTCCAAGGCGAATATTTATCACTATTACAACAGCAAGGATGCCATTTTGTATGACATCCTTGAAACCTACCTTCGCGAACTACGAGATACAGTGTGTGGCCTTGATCTTACAAACCGCACGCCTGCGGAACGGTTGCAATGCGTGGTTCGGGAGATTTTGTTCGCGTATCAGGGTGTTGACGACGAACACCGCGTGCAGACCAGCGGGATGTCCGCGCTTCCGGAAGACTTGCAAAAACCTCTGCGCGGCTATCAGCGTGATATGGTGATGTTTTTGAACACCATTATCCAAGAGGCCGCACCGGATGTATTTGATGACGATCCGGTCAAGCTTCGATCCGCGACGATGTCGGTGTTTGGCATGCTGAACTGGTATTACATGTGGAATACGGGGGCGGGATCCCAAGCGCGCGAGGACTATGCCAAGGTCGTCAGTGACCTGACGCTGGGTGGGCTAAAGTCCCTCTGACGCGCGGCTTACTTGCCCTGCATGCACGTCCGATTTCTTGGTGTGGTGTGAAATCGGAAAGATGATGTCGTACGTCCAATTAAAGACATAGGCGTACACGAGGAAAAAAACCGATATCCCGATATCAAGCATGAAGGCGTCCCAATAGGAAATTTCCAGCCACCAAGCGGCAAGAAATAGACCGACAACAAGCAAGACAGCCTCGAAAAGTGTGGCATGTAGGACCCGGATCAACGCACCTCGTGGGGCCATGTCACGATATTGAAGGTCCCATATGTCAAAGAGCCAGTTGAACAGTAAATTCCACGCCATCGCGATCAGGCTCATCATTAATCCGAACACGCCAATTGACGCCATGCCGTGACCTGTGATCCAGCTGCCAGCGGTCATCACAATTCCAAGTGCAATCAATTCGAACGTGATCGTGTGGCGCAGGCGATCCTTGATGGTTCTCATGGTATCTTTCCAGAAAGGTATATCTCTTTAGGTAGGGGTATGTTACCTTTCTGGCAAGGTAAATTTTGGAGACCCAATGGAAACCAAGCAGTCAGTTTCAGAAATTCTTGCGGATATTCGGCAAAATTGGCCGGAATGGGATACCCCAGAAACGGCTGTCATGCTTGGGATTATTCGTTTGAACGACCTCGTCAAAGAGCGGAACATTCGAATCCTGAATGGTTTCGGTCTCACTCAAGCCGGTTTCGAAGCATTGGTGACGTTGCGCGCGCAACCCGTGCCCCGACGTATGACGCCGACCGACCTATACCAAGCGATACTGATCACCTCGGGTGGGATGACCAAAGTCCTGAAACAGCTCGAGGAAGAAGGGGATATTGTGCGCGAAGATCACTCATCCGACAAGCGTAGCCGCTATGTGCGCTTGACCTCAGCGGGTGAAAAACGAGCCGAAGCCGTCATGACGGCGGTGTCTGAAGATGAAAAGCGCGCGTTGCAGGGTGCCTTGTCGGATCAGCAAATTGCTCAACTTGGCAAAGTTCTGCTCCGGACGTTGGAAAAGTTGGAATGAAATACAAAAAACCGCCCAATCGAGGGGCGGTTTTTCTGCTTGTGGCTGGAATTAAGCGGCTGTCAGGCCAAATTTTTCCAAAATGGCTTTGGTTTCTGCTTCCCAACGCGCCTTGAGCTCTGCGTTAGTAGATTTGCGCAGGCCCATTGCTTTGAGGGTATCCGCTTTGATCGAACTTGTGGACCCAAACGACCCAGCGACGCGTGGCCACCAGTACCCTACAGCGGCTTGCAACGCAGCTTTGTTGTCTCCCTCGGCTAGCTTGGCAACGCCTTCTTCGGCCAATTCCGCGTGGCGTGCCTCGACGGGGGCAATCGCGCGGAAAGCTTCGGCGAGAGGTTGGTAAGACACCATCGAGAATTCGCCCATTTGGACGGCCACAGCGCGGCCCATCAAAAGGTTCATCACGACCGCATCGACCCAACCATCAAGCGGATAGTTGAACACGGCCAGACGCATATCCTGCTCGGCGCGCTCTGTGCCAGCGGGTGCATCGCGATCAAGACGTGCGGTCCAGGGGTGATGGTTGGCGTATTTATCGGTGTTTGCGCCAAATTCGCCCATGATGCGCAACACACGGTCCGCATTGTCGGTTTTTTCCAACACGATCTTTGCGGCTGAGATGCGTTCCTTGATGCCGGGACCTGCGTTGATGATATCTGCAAATCCGGCGGCGCCAGCCAGTTCGGAATCTACAAATGTCGCCATCAACTTCATCAGTTCCGCCCGATACCGAGGGGGCACATTTGACGGGTTTGTCAGAATGCCACCTGCCGCCAGATAGCTTTCGATGCTCATATCTTCAGACATATCAATCTCCTCGGGTTATTGGTCAAAGTCGACAACAACGTTGTCGGTGACGGCAAAGGACTGGCATGACAGGACATAGCCCTTTTCGACCTCGTAATCTTCCAAGGCATGGTTGGCGACCATTTCGACTTCGCCTTCCAAGACCTTGCAGCGACAGGTCGAACATACGCCAGCCTTACAGGCGTAAGGCGCGTCCATTTTGTTTTCCAACGCAGCATCCAAAATCGAAATGTCTTTTGGCATGTTGATGGTCTGTGTCGAGCCGTCCAGCGTGATTGACGCGCTGGCCTGATTGGCGTTAGACGCCCCGCCTTTTGACACGGCTTTGCGCTTGGCGCGTCCTGGCTGCGAGGATGCAAACAGTTCGAATTTGATCTGCGCATCATCTAGACCAGCCGAGCGTAGGGCTGCAGCGATGCCCAGCATCATTGGTTCAGGGCCACAAATAAACGCCATGTCGATGTTTTTGATGTCGATCCAGCTTTGGAACAACTCGGCGCATTTTTCTTCGGTGACCAATCCTGTGAAAAGATCAATTTCCTGCGCGTCAGATTCCAGAATATGGATCGTGTTAAAACGCCCCATATAGGTGTTTTTAAGATCTTCCAGCTCTTCGCGGAACATGATCGTGTTCACACCTTTGTTGGCATATACCAGCGTAAAGGTTGAATTTGGCTCTGCGGCGAGGGTCGTCTTGAGGATCGACAGAACCGGAGTGATACCGGAGCCGCCTGCAAACCCAAGATAGTTTTTCTCGTTTCCGGCATCCAAGGCGCTAAAGAAGCCCCCCATTGGCGGCATCGCCTGAAGCGTATCACCGACCTTAAGGTCTTCGTTGGCCCACGTGGAGAACGCGCCACCATCGACACGCTTAATGCCGACTTGCAAAACGCCGTCATTTTTCCCAGCGCAGATGGAGTAAGACCGGCGCAGTTCCTCGCCGTCAAAATCTTGACGGAAGGTCAAATACTGGCCTTGAGTAAAGTCAAATTCTTCGGCCGCGCCATTGACGGGCTGAAGGGTGACCACGACTGCGTCGCGGATAGTTTTGTGAACGTCTGTGACGGTCAGATCATGAAAGCGCGCCATCGGTTCCTCCCTGAAGCGTTGCGGGATTAAATTGGTATCCGACATAATTTCTGAATGTACGAAATATGGCGGTGTGAGACGCATTCCGGCAAATGGCTAAGCCATTGGTTTGCCGAAATACACTATATGCACTTGAAGTATTCAAACGGCTCAAGGCAGGTTTGGCAGCGCCATTGTGCCTTGCACGGGGTCGAACCAAACTGGCTCAGTTTTTCGAGTTGGGTGCCTTGGCAGTGCGGGCACCGTTGGGGGCCACCCGCGGGTTGCGGTGGGGCAATCCCATATTTTTCCAAAGCGGCGGCACCCTTCTCGGAGAGCCAATCAGTGGTCCAGGCCGGACTTAGCTTGCGACGCAACTCGATTTTGGTGAGCCCGCAGTCGCGTAACTTGGTTTCGATGTCCATGTTGATCATCGAAGTCGCCGGGCATCCAGAGTAGGTGGGCGTGACCGACACAACACATGTGTTGTCTTCCCACGCTACGTCCCGAATAATGCCCAGATCAATCAAGCTGATCACAGGGATCTCGGGGTCGGGAATGGTTTCAAGCCATTCCCAAACCTGTTCCACTGAAGGATGTGCCATGGGTGTTACCACTCGCATCCCGGATAGGCGCGCTGAAGCCATTGCATCGACGTCAGCAAATGGCCCAAGTGCTCGGTGTGCATGTATCCTGTGCGACCACCCTTATGGGTATAGGCGTTGGCAGGAATTGCCAGTGTGGCATTGGCCATGACCTTGGACACAAGCGCGTCATACTCTTCGCGCAATGTGGTTGGGTCAGGGCAGACACCCGCGGCAGCCATCGCAGCATCGACGTCGTCGCTTAGGAACATCTCGCCCACATACGGATAGAGATAATCAAGCGCGGCCTGCATGCGGCTATGGCTTTCTTCGGTGCCATCACCCAGACCGACAACGGTGTCTGCCGAGCGTTCCACATGATAAGCAACTTCTTTGATAGCCTTCGCGGCGATCTCGCTTACCGTGGTGTCCGAAGATTTCAACAGACGGGCCAAAATGACCGATTGAAATGCATCAAACAGGAACTGACGCATCATGGTCTGGCCAAAGTCGCCATTGGGAAGCTCAGTCAACAGAACATTGCGGAAGTCCCACGCATCCCGAAGAAATGCCAAGTCGTCTGCTGATTTACCTTCGCCTTGGACCTCTGCGGCATAGCCCAGCCAAAGCTGAGTTTGACCGATGAGATCAAGTGCTGTGTTGGCCAGCGCGATATCCTCTTCAAGGATCGGGCTGTGGCCACACCATTCTGACACACGGTGGCCAAGCACCAATGTGTTATCGCCCATGCGGAGCAGAAATTGCAGCAGGGCCTTTTGATCGACCTCTGCCATCACATGTGCCCCACTTCTTCTGGAATATCAAAGAATGTCGGGTGGCGGTAAATTTTGGATTCGCTGGGCTCGAACAACGGGCCTTTGTCACCCGGTGCGGTCGCCGCAATATGCTTGGCTTCTACAACCCAGATCGACACGCCTTCGTTGCGGCGCGTGTACACGTCGCGCGCGTTTTTGATCGCCATTTCGGCGTCTGGTGCATGCAATGAACCAACGTGACGGTGGCTCATGCCATGTTGACCGCGGATAAAGATTTCCCAAAGGGGCCATTCGTTTTTCATAGCTGAGGTCTCCTCCTAGCTTTGGAATTATTCGGCTGCGATTTTAGCAGCGGCTTTTTTCTCGGCGTGTGCCATCAGGCCATCACGAACCCATTGACCTTCGTCCCACGCAGCCACGCGATCTTTTAGACGATCGGTGTTGCACGGGCCGTTGCCTTTGATGACGTCAAAGAATTCGGTCCAATCTGGGTCGCTAAAGTCATAGTGGCCGCGTTCTTCGTTCCATTTGATGCCGGGATCAGGCAGATCCAGACCAAGGTATTCGATCTGTGGCACCGTTTGGTCGATGAATTGCTGGCGCAGCTCATCGTTGGATTTCACTTTGATTTTCCAAGCCATCGACTGATCCGAGTTGGTCGAATCCGCATCGGTCGGGCCAAACATCATGATCGCAGGGAACCAGAGACGGTCCACGGCGCTTTGTGCCTGACGTTTTTGTTCAGGTGACCCAAAGGCCATTTTCATGATTGCGTGATATCCCTGACGGGCGTGAAAGCTTTCTTCTTTACAGATGCGAACCATCGCGCGGCTGTAGGGGCCATATGATGTCCGCTGCAGGGCAACTTGGTTCACAATCGCTGCACCATCCACCAGCCAGCCAACAGCGCCGATGTCGGCCCAGTTCAGCGTTGGATAGTTGAAGATCGACGAATACTTCATCCGACCTTCGTGCAAAAGGCGCACCAACTCGTCGCGGCTTTCGCCCAGAGTTTCAGCGGCCGAGTAAAGATAAAGACCGTGGCCTGCTTCGTCTTGAACCTTGGCCAACAGGATCGCTTTGCGCTCCAGTGTTGGGGCACGTGTGATCCAGTTACCTTCTGGCAGCTGACCCACAACTTCCGAGTGCGCGTGCTGGCCCATTTGGCGGATCAGCGTGCGGCGGTAGTCATCAGGCATCCAGTCGCGGGGCTCGATCTTGATGTCGTTGTCGATCTTGTCTTGGAACTCGCGTTCCTGCTCGGACATCTCCTCGCGGGATTTGATGCCGGAGCGGGCTGTTTTGATGAGCTGTGCATACATTAGCAGGTCTCCTCCCTTATACGCGTTCGATAATGATGGCGGCACCTTGGCCGACACCGACGCACATGGTGCACAGCGCATAGCGCCCACCGGTGCGTTGCAATTGATAGGCGGCTGTCAGCACAAGACGTGCGCCTGACATGCCCAATGGGTGGCCCATGGCGATGGCACCGCCATTGGCATTCACATGCGGAGCATCATCCGCAACACCAAGAGCCCGCAACGTGGCAAGGCCTTGGCTGGCGAAGGCTTCGTTCAATTCTATCACATCCATCTGGTCGATGGTCAGGCCGGCACGTGCCAGTACTTTTTGGCTGGCTGGAACCGGGCCAATGCCCATCACACGAGGCGCCACACCAGCGGCAGACATGCCAACCACGCGGGCCATCGGTTTCAGGCCGTTCTTGTTTGCCGCAGCATCGCTGGCCAAGAGGATGGCCGCAGCACCGTCATTGACGCCAGATGCGTTGCCCGCAGTGACCGTAAGGTCAGGGCCGTTTACACCACGCAACTTGCCCAGCTTAGCTGCATCCGTGCCGGGGCGGGGATGTTCGTCAGTGTCAACAATGATCGGATCGCCCTTGCGCTGTGGCACAGACACGGCTGTGATCTCATCAGCGAAAACGCCTGCTTCATGCGCGGCGGCCCAACGGGCCTGGCTGTTGGCAGCAAAGGCATCTTGGTCGGCGCGGCTGATGTCATAGTCCGCAGCGACATTGTCGGCGGTCTGTGGCATGGAATCCGTGCCATACATCTCGTGCATCTTCTTGTTTACGAACCGCCAACCAATGGTGGTGTCGTAAACTGTATTGGCGCGGGTGAACGCGGCCGCGGCCTTTGGCATCACAAAGGGCGCGCGTGACATGCTTTCCACACCGCCAGCGATGGCAAGGTCATAGTCTCCTGCCTTGATGCCGCGAGCCGCCATTCCGACGGCATCCATGCCAGAGGCGCACAAACGGTTCACGGTGGTGCCCGGTACGTCAATCGGAAGGCCCGCGAGGAGGGCGGCCATGCGCGCCACGTTGCGGTTGTCTTCCCCAGCTTGGTTGGCGGATCCATAGATCACGTCGTCAATGCTGGCCCAGTCGACCTGAGGGTTGCGCGCGACCAGGGCGGCAATGGGTGCCGCCGCCAAATCGTCCGCCCGTACTGAAGAAAGCGCGCCGCCATAGCGTCCAATCGGGGTGCGCGTTGCGTCGCAGATGAATGCGTCCATGGGTGTTACCTTTGTCCTGTCCATCGTCGGAAATAGCCGACCGCATGGTCGGGATATTAGAGAAAGCGATTCGTGGCAAGAAAAATGTTACACAAATTCATAACTTGGAGAAATTTGGTAACTCTATTGCGATTTGATGGCCCTCAAGGTTGGGTTGCACACATGAAAATGCCGCGCAAAGCACGGCATAGATCAATGGACCAGATGGGTTGTAAGGCGCCCGAATGCAGACGGAGAGCGAGTGTTAAGTGGGTTTAACTTGGTCCGGAGCTGCTGCAGCAAAGGCAGGATGGTCGGCGCAGGCTGCTTCGACTGCTAAGATGCGGGGCATCTCGGAAATATCGACGCCCCAACGGTGAGCGTTGTACAATTGAGGAATAAGGCAGATATCGGCCAGAGAGGGCGACGCACCGCAGCAGTATGGTGACTGTTCGAAAGGTGCCAGCAATGCTTCGAATGCCTCGAGACCAGCAGGAATGAAATGCCTCATCCAGTCAATTTTGGCAGTGCCATTTTCCGGCAAGAGCTGGGCAACGTGATTGACCACGCCGAGATTACACACTGGATGAACGTCGACTGCCACGCTGTGTGCGAGGGCGCGCACATGTGCTGCTTCACTTGGATCGTTGGGCAGTAATCCTAGATTGCGTGTGTCATTCAGATACTCGAGGATTGCGAGCGACTGAGTGAAACGATGGCCGTCGATCTCCAAAACAGGCACCAAGCCTTGCGGGTTGCGCGCCAAATGCGCGGGGCTTTTGTGCGCCGCTTGGACGAGGTCGACGGAGACGGCCCGATAGTCGATATCGGCAATATTTAGTGCAATGCGCAGTCGATAGCTCGCGGAAGAGCGCCAATAATCATAAAGGATCGTGTCAGTCATGTTTTGCGCCCGCTTCTTCAAGGTTTGTGGCCAGCCTTGAAGGGCTGACCACAGGATTTATACGTCAACTTACTTGATAAGTTAAGCTTACTTCTTCAACTCTTTGGCGTGCAGCCAGTCAGCGTGCTTTGGTGCCTTTTTGGTCACAGCCCATTCGTTCAACATGTCCCACTTGACCTCATCCATGCGCTTGAGCATTGCTGCTTCTTCAGGGTCTGGGCAGGCCAGCTCGACGCGGTGACCGTTGGGATCGAAGAAATAGATCGAATGGAAGATCGAGTGATCGGTCACGCCCAGAACTTCGACGCCATTGGCTTCGAGGTGGTCCTTGAATTCAATCAGAGTATCGCGATCTTTGACCTTAAAGGCGATGTGTTGCACCCAAATCGGGGTGTTGGGGTCACGGCCCATTTCCGGTTTTGTCGGCAGTTCGAAGAATGCCAGAACGTTCCCGTTCCCGGCATCCATAAAGATATGCATATAGGGATCGGGTTCGTGGGTGGATGGGACGTGGTCCTCGGCGATGGCCAATACAAAATCCATCTTGAGGTTGGTATTGTACCATTCGACGGTCTCTTTCGCATCCTTACAGCGATAGGCAACGTGATGTATCTGTTCGATCTTCATGGGCTTATTCCTCCGATTTGAGCGCAGCTGCGGCCAGCGCTTGAGACAGTGTCGCGCGGTCTCCAATGTGGTTAGCCATTACAAGAACAAGGCGCGCGTTCAGCGCCTGACTGTCCTCATCGGACAGTCCATCGTGTGTGGCAATTAGTTCAGCATAGAAGTCATCCACGCCATTGATATTTGGGGTCAGGATAAGATCAGACATCGTCAATTACTCCTTGCCTGTGGCACGGCTGATGGCCGTACGAATCTGGTTTTCGTCAAAGTTCGGACGGCGGGCTGCGACGTGTTGATCAGGGCGGATCAGGTATACAGCAGATGTCGCATCACCGAGGTAGCGCTCTTTGAGCATGCCAGTCGGGTCACTGTTGGTTGTCAGTGCCAAACGCTTGACCACGACGCCGTCTTCGTGGATTTCATCGGGCGCATCGGCGTTGATGGTCAGCAAGATGAAATCGTTACCCAGCTTTGACAGCAGGAAATCATCACCCAGCGGTACGTCGGGGCACGATGATCCTGGCCGTGTGCGTTCTGGGCCATCAAGCGCATCCGCAGAGTTAAGCGAGGACCCGTCATAGGTGCAAGGCACCGATAGGCGCCCAGAATTCACCATCGGACGGGCAAATTCATAAGGATCGGACAGCGCCAGAACCGAATCCCGCAGCAGGCGAGACATGTTCGACTTTGGTGTGATGAAATCTGTCGAACGGGTCGAGTTCATGATGTTTTCATCGGCGCCGTGCACACGCTCGGTGTCATAGGTATCGAGCAATGCATCAGGTGCCTTGCCATTGATCACAAGACCCAGCTTCCAGCCAAGGTTGTCGACGTCTTGCATGCCCGAATTTGCGCCGCGTGCACCAAATGGCGACACCTGATGCGCCGCGTCGCCAGCGAAAAATACGCGGCCATGTCGGAAGCTATCCATGCGCTTGCATTGGAAGGTATAGATTGACGACCAGACCATGTCATAGTCAACACCACCAAGGAACGCATCCAAACGACGACGGATATTCTCCTCTTTCATCTCTTCTGCGCGATCAACGTCCCAACCGATTTGGAAGTCGACACGCCAAACATCATCGGGTTGCTTGTGCAACAGCATCGACGCGCCTTCACCGTGGGACGGTTCGAACCAGAACCAACGCTCTGTGGGGAAGTCGACTTCGCCTTTCATCTTGATGTCAGCGATCAGGAAGCTGTCCTGAAATACCTTACCGGTGAATTCCAGATCCATCATGGTGCGCAGCGGTGATGATGCGCCATCACAGCCCACCAGCCAATCTGCCTCGAGTGTGTAAGGTCCGTCCGGAGTGGATACTTCGATCACCACATGGTCGTCTTTGACCTCGACGTTATCGATGCGGTTCTTGCCACGGATTTCGATCGGCGCGCCTTGTGCCTGCAATTCGCGCAGGCGTTCGATCTGAAAGCTCTCGTAATAGGGTTGCTGCATGTTGATAAAGGCCGGATATTTGTGACCCTCTTCTGGCAGCAGGTTGAATTCAAAGACCTGATCGTCCTTGTGGAAAACTTTGCCCACATTCCAGACGACGCCCTTGTCCAGCATCGGTTCGCCACAGCCGTACCGGTCAGCGATCTCTAGGCACCGCTTGGCAAAACAAATGGCGCGACTGCCCATGCCGACGCCTTCGTGGTCGTCCAGCACGAGAACCGGAATGCCTTGCAGGCCCAGATCCAGTGCGGTTGCGATCCCGATGGGGCCACCACCCATGACCACGACGGGGTGACGCACGGGGGCGGCTTTGTCCTGATCGGCCGAACGCTCGTAAGGGTAGAGCTTGTAGGCCAGCGTATATCTGTCATCAAACATGGGTTGGTCTCCTCCAAATTTCGGGCGCACTTTTCAAGGCCATGGCCAAGCATGACGCCAATGAATTCCATATTATTGCGTGTCTGCCCCTTGTGCGCTGATCTGAAACAAGGTGCACAAGGGGGTTAGATCGGGTTAACCCTGAAGGGCTGCCCACATGTCCAGATCGCGCTGCGCGGTCCAGATACGTGGGTTTTCGATGCCGCGAGCTTCGTCATAGGCGCGCGCGACGTTAAACGGCAGGCAGTGTTCATAGATCGCGTAATCTGCGAATTTCGGATCACATTCAGCGCGCACAGCGTCCCATGCTTCTTTCAATGATCCACCGCGTGCGGCCACTTTGGCAGCAGGGCGATAGGTGCTTTCGACAAAATCACGCGTGCTTTCGATGGCGCGCTCAACAGCCTCTTTGCCGATCAATGCGCCGCCACGTCCGGGTGCAATGGCGTCCACATCAAAGGATGCGATGTTGTCCAATGTTTGGCCCCATTCGTTAAAGTGGCCGTCGCCACAATAACAAGCCGAATGATCTTCGACGATGTCGCCGGTGAACATGACGTTCTGGTCGGGTACGTGAATGACAATGTCGCCTGCGGTGTGGGCACGGCCAAGATGCATCAGGTCAACACGACGGTTGCCAAGATACATAGTCATGTCATCGCTGAATGTAGTGGTTGGGAACGTCAGGCCGGGGATCGACTCGTGGCCTTCGAACAAACGTGGGAAACGTTGGAATTCGCTGTCCCAGTCCTCTTGGCCGCGCTCGACAACCATCGAACGGGCTGTGTCGCCCATGATGATCTGATCCGCACCGTAAGCCGACGCACCCAAAACGCGCACGGCGTGATAGTGGGTCAGAACAACGTGGCTGATTGGTTTGTCTGTAACGCTGCGCACGCATTCGATGACCTTGTTGGCCAGACGGGGCGTGGCTTGGGCTTCGACGATCATGACGCTGTCATCGCCAATAATCACGCCCGAGTTCGGATCACCCTCGGCGGTAAAGGCGTACAGGCCCTCACCCACTTGGTCGAATGTGATTTTCTTTTCTGTCATGTCCCCTTGGGACGCGAATGCTTTTGCCATGTGTTCAGTCCTTGATCGCGTAATCGAGTTTCAGAATGCCGCCGGGCAGCTGTGTGCTGGCGGTCAGTGTCATGTTGTGTTGGGGGCCGGTGCCAAAACAGGGCAGGCCGCCGCCTAGAATCGTAGGCATGATAAACAGGGTCAGTGTGTCGAACATGCCCGCATCCAGCGCTGCGCGTTGGGTTTCCCCGCCGCCCATGATCCAGATGTGGCGATGACCGTTGGCTGCGATCGCATCACAAAGCGCGTCGATGTCGCCCGAGGCAGTCACGTGGTCGCCTGCAAAATCTGTGCGATGTGTCAGCACATATCCAGCGCGTGTTTCATATGGCCAACCCCAACCCATCACCTGTTCGTATGTGGGCCGCCCCATCACCAGCGCATCCACAGGCGCGATGAAAGCTGCATAGCCTCCATCATCTCCTGCATCGCCCAGCACAGTGTTGAACGGGTCGAGCCATTCAACGCTGCCGCTGGCATCCGCGATAAAGCCATCAAGGCTCATCGCGATATAGCCGACATATGTGGGGCGGGTTGTCATTGACTTACCCTTTGGCCGGCCATTGAACGGCGGGCAGGATTTTGCCTGTGCAATCGCCAAAGCCGATGACAAAACCGTCACCTTTGGCAGCGCCGCGCAGTGTCAGCGTGTCGCCGTCTTCGATAAACGTACGGGTCTCGCCTGTGTCCAGCGTGAATGGCTCGCGCCCTGCCCAGCTCATTTCCATCAGGGAGCCGTATTCAGTTTTGGTGGGGCCCGAAATCGTGCCAGAACCCAATAGATCGCCCACGTTCATGGCACAGCCGCCAACAGCATGGTGACACAGCTGCTCCGCTGCAGAGTAATACATCCGGCTATAGTTGGTCTCGCCCACAACGCTGGCATTGTCCGCGCCTTCAGGTTGCATCAGAACCTGAAGTTCAATGTCGTACAAACCGTCTTTGGAGCTGTCGAGATAAGCCAGCAGCTCTTTCTCGCGCTCTGGTGTTGGCGTGCGGAATTCTTCCAATGCCGCCGCTGTCACGATCCATGGGCTGATCGATGTACCAAAGGCTTTGCCTTGGAACGGGCCCAAAGGTTGGTATTCCCAGCCTTGGATGTCACGTGCGGACCAATCGTTCAGCAGGACATACCCAAAGATCATATCATCTGCTTCGTCGACGGTGATCGGCTGGCCAAAATCACAGGGCTGACCCACGATGGCGCCCATTTCCAATTCGATATCCAACCGCATTGACGGGCCAAAGCTTGGCATTTCGGCATCCGGTGCCTTGCGTTGACCATTGGGGCGGTGAATGTCGGTGCCAGATACGACAACAGACGACGCTCGGCCGTTATACCCAATCGGGATATGCAGCCAGTTGGCGGGCAGATCAGGGGAACCGCGCAGGATTGCACCCATGTTTTGCGCATGCTGGCGACCGGCATAAAAATCGGTGTATTCGCTGACGGCAAACGGCATATGAAGGCTGGCGTCCGCCATCGCCACCAGATGTGGCTCGACCTTGGATTGCTCGGCGCTGCCTTCGGCGAGCAGAGCAATCAAACGTGCCCGCAACTCGGCCCATGCCTCTGATCCCAGATCCATAAGGTCGTTCCAGTATGGAACGTCAAACACAGGGATTTCGCTTAGGCGGATAAGACCGGCCTCTTCGGCGGCGGTCACATCCAAGATCATGTCGCCAATCGCGACACCGCAACGTTCTTCGGTGCCCACAGTAGAAAACACACCATATGGCAGGTTGTTCAGGGGGAAGGGGTGGTTGGCACTATTGGCCGAGGCCACCCAGCTTTTCATAAGAGGCAAGGCTCTATCTCCATTCATTTGACCCAACACGGGGCCTTAACTTCATCGTGACAGCTTAAGACGGGTAAGGGCGCCGAACCCTATTTCTTACCCGGTGTTCCGTCGAATTTCTTCTCTATGTCGCTCCAGCAATCAATATAGTCATCCTGCAGCGGCGCTTCATCTGCGGCAAATGCGGTCAGATGCTGCGGGAACCGTGTCTCGAACATAAACGACATGGTGTTGTCCAGCTTCTCGGCCTGAAGGTCCGCATTGGAAGCCCCTTCAAAGGCATTCTTATCCGGCCCATGCGGTAGCATCATATTGTGCAGACTCATGCCGCCGGGAATGAACCCTTTGGGTTTGGCGTCATATTGACCATAAATATTGCCCATTAGTTCCGACATGATGTTCTTGTGATACCACGGCGGACGGAAGGTGTCTTCTGCCACCATCCAGCGCTCGCGGAACAAGACAAAGTCGATATTCGCGGTGCCCGGTTGACCCGAAGGCGCGGTCAACACGGTAAAGATCGAGGGATCCGGGTGATCAAACAGGATCGCGCCGACGGGGCAATAGGTGCGCAGGTCGTATTTCACGGGCGCGTAATTGCCATGCCATGCCACCACGTCCAACGGCGATTGGCCGATCTCGGTCTTGTGGAACTGACCACACCATTTCACGGTCACGGTCGAGGGGACTTCGCGATCTTCGTAGGCCGCGACGGGGGCTTTGAAATCACGTGGGTTGGCCATGCAGTTGGCACCAATCGGGCCGCGGCCCGGCAGTTCAAACTTTTGGCCATAGTTTTCACAGACAAATCCGCGCGCAGGGCCTTCCAGAACTTCGACCCGAAACAGAAGACCACGTGGGATGATTGCGATCTCTTTGGGCTCAATGTCGATGATGCCAAGTTCGGTTGAAAACCGCAGCACACCTTCTTGAGGCACGACAAGCAGTTCTGAATCTGCCGAGAAGAAATAGTCGTCGACCATCGACTCGGTCGCCAGATAGATATGTGTCGCCATGCCGACTTGGGTGTTCACATCCCCTGCTGTCGTCATCGTGCGCATGCCGCTGACAAAGGTTAGCTTTTCGTCGGTATGAGGAAGCGGGTCCCAGCGATATTGGCCGAGGCTGGTCACATCGGGGTCGACATTGGGGGCAGACTTCCAAAACGGCATGTCAATCTTGGTGTACCGATGGCTATGTTTGACGGATGGACGGATGCGATAGCACCATGTCCGTTCGTTCTGGTGCGCCGGTGCAGTAAACGCCGTGCCCGAAAGTTGCTCTCCGTACAGTCCATAGTTACACTTTTGGGGGCTGTTCATTCCTTGCGGCAATGCGTCGGGCAACACTTCTGTTTCATAGTCGTTGCCAAAGCCGGGCATGTAGCCAGCGTTCGGGCCAGCCAGAGACGGGGCCATCTGCATTCGGGTGGGGACCTTTTGGGTCGTCATTTTGCGCGCTCCTGTCGAAAGTTGTTGCTTTGATAATAGTTGTTTTTGTAACTAACAAGCGGGAGGTACCGAAAATGGCCAAGAATGATGACTTCGATTTGCAGGAATTTTTGCCCTATCTGCTGAACCAAGCGGCGGAAGAAAGCAGCCTTGCGTTCCAGCAAGCCTATAAAAACAAATACGGAATGTTGCGTACGGAATGGCGTGTTCTATTTCATCTGGGCATTTATGGCCGACTGACCGCGACGGACATCGTGGATCGGGCAAGAATTCATAAGACCAAAATCAGCCGCGCAGTTCAAAAACTCGTGGACCGACGATTCGCGGTTCGCCAGCGATCTGAAAATGATCGCCGTCAAGAATACCTGACTTTGACGCCAGCAGGGACTGCGGCCTATGAGGACCTCAAAAAGATCGCAAATGATTATGATGCCCGCTTGGAAAGTCAATTCACCAAGGATGAGGCTGCCTTGCTCAGAGTGATGCTACGGCGTTTGGCCGGAATGGAGTCATAAATTTTCCTGTTGTGCGACGGAAACACGGCTGGTGTCCGTATTACGAAAATCAGGCTCGGTTATGAGCATCTATTCAAGAGGAATTCGTTTTGGCACACGCAGGAAATTATGGGGTCGTTTCTCGGTTTAACCACTGGTTTATCGGGTTTGGAATGATCGGAATGTTGGCCTTTGGGATATACTTGGAAAAATTTGCGCCTGATGGGCCAGACAAAGGGGCCCTGATTGGAACGCACAAAGCGATAGGGGTGCTGCTGCTGATATTGGGTGTCTGGCGCGTTGGCTACCGTTTGTAAAAAGGCTTTATGGCCGATGCAGCTCCGATGCCCGCTTGGCAGAGCCTGTCAGCAAAAATAGTGCACTGGATTTTGTTGGTCAGTGTTCTTGCGATGCCGTTGACTGGTGTGTTTGGTTCCTATTTCGGAGGACGCGCCACCAGTGTGTTTGGTGTTTTCACTATTCCGGCGGCGATGGAGCCGTCAAAAGCAATTGCAGGGGTGATGTTCAATATGCACGGCGCTTTTGCGATGCTGACCATCGTATGTTTGGTCTTGCATGTGGTTGGCGCGCTCAAACATCACGTCATAGATCGGGATGACACATTGAAACGTATGGTCGGCAAGGCCTGATCTGTTGTTGGGCGGGCATGGTCCGCCCCACGACCTGCATATGGCCCACAGGGCATGAGCACCCTGCTGTGTTGACATATCACTATTGCGCGAGAAGTGAGCTTTATCCTTAGCGCACAGGCATTGTTCAGCTACGCAACATTGCGCTGGGGGCATAGACTCCTTAGGTGTGGAAACCCGTTTGGACCGCTTGGTGTCAAACAAGTCCTCTAGGATCCTGATATGTCATCAGCCGCAAGTATGGATAGAGCCAAATGATTGAAGTTCAGCCAAATGAATTGTTGTGCAAAGCAACTGCGCTCTCTCTTGGAAATTGGATCGTCCAGCAAGGTCTTGAAGGCACGGATCAGGAAACTCTTCTCAAAGGGTACTGTGAACAGCTGGTGGCCTTTGGTGTGCCTTTGGTACGTCTGCATGTGGCACAGCGCGCATTCCATCCGCAATTTGGTGGAATTGGGTTTGATTGGACACGGGCCGATGGCGTGTCACATGAACATTACGAACACACTGACCAGCCTGTCCAAGGATGGCTGCAAAGCCCCTTTTATCACATGCTCGAGTCGCAAAAGACCCAGATGCGCGAACGCTTGGATGCCCCCGGGTATTCAAGCCGGTTCCCGCTTCTGAACGACCTCAGGGATCTTGGGGCGACCGAGTATTTTGCAAGTTCCGTCCTGTTTGAAAAGGATGACGCAGAGGTTCCGACAAATCCTGACCAGCCGCCAGAGGGTATATTGATTTCGTGGACATCGGATGGTGCAAACGGGTTTTCGGATTCGGATGTGGCGTTATTGCTCGAACTGCTGCCAGAGCTTGGCTTGGCGCTGAAATCTGCTTCGAACCGGCAAATGGCAAAGGATTTGATGCGCGTTTATCTTGGGCGCGATGCGGGTGCGCGGGTATTATCCGGCGAGTTCCGGCGCGGTTCATTGCGGACGATCAATGCAACGATCTGGTATTTTGATCTGTCAGGTTTCACACATTTGACGGAACTGACATCAGGGCCCGTGCTGGTTGATATGTTGAATGAATACTTGGGTCTTGCAGTTGCTGCCGTGCATGCGAACGGAGGCAACGTCCTCAAGTTCATGGGGGATGGCATCATGGCCATGTTTGGTCAGGAGGACACCGCCGAAGCTGGCCTTGCTGCATTGCGTGCCGGCGTCGAACTTCGCTCAGGTTTGGAAAAAATGAATGTTGCTCGGTTGGAACAAGATCTTCCGGTGACCGATTTTACGCTTGCCATACACGCAGGCGAAATTTTGTACGGAAACATTGGGGCTGAAAACCGGTTGGATTTCACGGTGATCGGGCCAGCGGTAAACCTGACAGCTCGACTTGCTGGCATGCACAAAGCGCTGGGCCAAAGGGTCGTCGTGTCCAAGGCAATTTTTGATGCCACCCAAGGTGGTGAATTCGATCTGGTGTCACTCGGGCGCTATATGGTCCGCGGCGTTGCCGATCCTCAAACGTTGTTCACAATCTATGAGGGGGCTAAAAATTCACCTCAACCCCCGGAAGCTCTAGGGATTTCATAAGGTCGCGCAGTTCCTGTCTGGCAGCGACGTTTGAAATATTGAGTTGCTTTACACCGACGTCGCGCAAATCCAGAAGCGTTAAACCACGCGGGAACAATTCACGAAACACGACGCGTTCGTTGAAACCGGGGGCGACTCGGAAGCCGATGCGCTTGGCCAAACGGTCCAGTGCTTTCCCCATTTTTTCTTTGTTGACCATGGCCTGAGCGCCCATGCGATTGCGCATGACAACCCAATCGATGGGTTTCAACCCTGCCTTGGCGCGCAATTGCCGCGCGTTCCAGACCATTTCGGAATACACCGAGGGCCCAAGGATTTTCTCTCCATCAGAATCGATGTGGGCCAACAGATCAAAGTCAACAAAGCTATCGTTCAGCGGCGTGACCAGCGTGTCCGCCAACGAATGCGCCACTTGGCTAAGCCGCGTATGAGATCCGGGGCAATCAATCAGAATAAAATCACAATCGGGCTCCAGCTGCGCCACTGCGGCGGACAGGCGGTGATCGTAAATATTTTCACCAGCGGCCAATTCGCTCGAGTCGATCTCGGGAAGTTCGTGATATTCGGGGCCCGCCAGTTCAAGACCGCTGCTTTCCAGAAACTTGCGGCGGTTCTCGGTATAACGACCAAAAGTCTTTTGCCGAAGATCAAGGTCCAATACGCCAACCTTGTGGCCACCGCGTGCCAAGGCCGTCGCGATATGTACGGACATGGTGGATTTACCCGCGCCGCCTTTTTCATTTCCCACGACAATAATATGCGCCATGTGTGCTGTCCTCGACTCGCATTCTGTATCTGGCCAGATACGGCCCGAACTGATTGATGTCCACTATATGTTGTGTTTGGTCGTAGGGAAAGGCGGATGACCGGCCTTCATGCGTCGCGCCACGCTCCTGTTGCGATGTTGTCTAGCGTCCAGTCACCAACGGAGTACCTGATTAAGCGCAGGGTCGGGTGCCCAATCGCGGCGGTCATCCGGCGCACCTGACGGTTGCGCCCTTCGGTAATGGTCAAGGAAATCCACGTGTCGGGAATAGATTTTCGCACACGAATGGGCGGATTGCGTGGCCAAAGGAATGCGGGCTCTTCCATGATGTTGACGTTGGCGGGGCGGGTTTTCCCGTCTTTCAGGTCGATGCCGTTGCGCAGCCTGTCGAGGGCCGACGCAGATGGTGTCCCTTCGACTTGTGCCCAATATGTTTTGGGCCATTTGTTGCGTGGATTGGCGATGCGCTGTTGCAACTTTCCGTCGTCGGTCAGCACCAAAAGTCCCTCGCTGTCACGGTCCAGCCGCCCTGCTGCATAGACTTTGGGCACGTCAATGAAGGCGGATAAGGTCTTGCGTGTGCTCCCTTCGGTGCCTTTGTCCGTGAATTGGGAAAGCACATCAAACGGCTTGTTGAACAGAATTGTGCGTGACATTACGGACCTCGGATTTGGTTGATCTGTCCTATCTTGCGAACATAGACCCTTGCAAGTGCCTGAGTTCTTCCCGCAGATATGTCGTACCGTACAGGAGATCGGAATGCAGCCCAAAGACATGCACCCCTCAACACTGACAGCCCAAGCGGGCGGTGCGATTGATGCGCAAAGCGGTGGCGTCGTACCACCAATTCAGCCCTCGACGACATTTGTCCGCGATCGCGATTATGCGCCGCTGAATGCGGCAAATATCTATGCCCGCGATCACAACGATGTTGCGCGACAAGCCGAGGTAATTCTGGCGCAAATGGAGATGGGCCACGAGGCGTTGTTGTTCCCCTCAGGCATGGCCGCCATCGCCGCCTTGTTTCGGACGGTGCCAAATGGCGGACGGGTTGTTGTACAATCCGGCATCTATTGGGGAACTACGCATTGGATCAGGGAATATTGCACACGTCGTAACGTGACGCTTGTCGAGGTGGACGCAAGCGATACTGCGGCGCTCGCTCAGGCATGCGCCGGCCGCAAGGTCGATCTCGTGTGGGTGGAAAGCCCGTCGAACCCCTGGTTGAAAATTGTGGATGTGGCTGCTGCTGCCCAATTGGCCCATGCCGCGGGCGCGTTGCTGGCCGTTGACAGCACGGCGGCAACGCCGGTGTTGAGTCAACCAATTGCCTTGGGTGCCGATATTGTCATGCATTCGGTCACCAAGGCGATCAATGGCCATTCTGATGTGCTCGGCGGGGTGCTTGTGACGCGCGAGCACAGCGCCACGTGGGATGAGATCAAGCAGGATCGTGCGACAGCAGGGGCTGTCTTGGGGGCGTTTGAAGCATGGCTCTTGCTGCGGGGGATGCGGACACTTCCACTTCGGGTCGAGCGCATGTGTGCGAATGCAATGCAGGTCGCCGAGTTTTTGATGGATCACCCCAATGTTGAAGACGTGTTTTATCCGGGCTTGCCGTCATTCGCAGACCACGCGCTTGCAACCAAGCAGATGACGGGGGGCTATGGGTTTTTGATGTCGTTTCTTGTCAAAGGTAGCCGGGACGATGCGCTTAAAGTGGCGGGGCGTCTCAATCTGTTTCACCGCGCCACATCATTGGGCGGTGTCGAAAGCCTTGTTGAGCACCGGCATACAATTGAACCCCATACAGGTATTCCCGAAAATTTGCTGCGCATCTCTGTCGGCATTGAACATGCTCCGGATCTAATGGCTGATCTGGCGCAAGCGCTGGGTCAATAGTTGCAATTTGGGGCGAATTGCATGACTAATTCACCAATAGATTTGAGTATTCAGTGAGGGACCTTTTATGAACCGGGAAACCAAGCATTTTCTTTTGAGACTGCCGTTGACGATTTTGGATCTGGCACAAGAAAGCAAAGTGCATTGCGTTCAGGTTGGGGCGAATGACGGCGAAATGGCCGACCCTCTCTATCCATTTCTAAGCGAGCGCGGCTGGAGCGGGGTTTTGCTTGAACCAAACCCGATCTATTTCAAGCGTTTGAAGGCGCGCCATGAGGGGCGGGATGACGTTAAGCTCTTGAATGTGGCCGCGTCGGATCAGGATGGAGAAATGGTGCTGCACTATTTATCCGAAGATCACGAGGCATTGTATCGCGAAAATGCGCGTGGATGTGCGTCGTTTGATCGTGATCGGATGCTTGCAGGGCTGTTGAAAGAACGCAAAGATGCCGAGCAGCACCTTGCACAAGCGCATGTGCCGATCCGCCCGTTGCGAGACATTCTGGCCGATCAGAACGTGACGCGTACCGATGTACTGGTGATCGATACCGAAGGGCATGAACCGCAAGTCCTCGCAGGGGCCGATCTGGCTGTGCTCAAACCGAAAGTCGCCATCGTAGAGCTGAATGATCGACGTCACAAAGGTGGTGTGCTGGGGCCGTTTTTGGATCAGGGCTATCGCTGCTATAAACATATGCAAGAGATTATCGCGATTTCGCCGGAAGCCCCGCAACTGAGCATTGGTGATGTGCTTGGGGCGGCAGGTGTGCGCAGCTTTTCATCGGTATAACGAAAAACGCCGCTTCGAATAAGAAGCGGCGTTTTCCATGAAATGGTAAGGCGGTGCTTAGAAGCCCAGGCCTTCGTATTTCTTTTTGAACTTGGATACACGACCGCCAGAGTCCAGCAAGCGCGATGTGCCGCCAGTCCATGCAGGGTGCACGGTTGGGTCGATATCGAGCGCCAATTGGTCGCCTTCTTTGCCCCAAGTGGAGCGTGTTTTGATCACGGTGCCATCGGTCATTTTGACCTCGATGAAGTGGTAATCTGGGTGGATGTCTGCTTTCATGATACCGCTCCTTAGGCCGACTTGGGCTTATAGTTGGTGTCTTCTGCGATACGTGCGGATTTGCCACGACGTGCGCGCAGATAGTACAGCTTGGCGCGACGTACACGGCCACGACGTACAACTGTGATGCTGTCGATGTTTGTCGAGTGCAGCGGGAATACACGTTCCACGCCTTCACCAAACGAAATTTTGCGAACTGTGAACGAACCAGCAATGCCATGACCGTTTTTACGGCTGATGCATACGCCTTCGTAGTTCTGAACGCGCGAACGCGAACCTTCGGTTACTTTATAGCCAACACGGATGGTGTCTCCGGCCTTAAAGTCGGGGATGTCTTTCCCCAAGGCGGCAACTTGTTCCGCCTCCAGCTGAGCGATCAGATTCATCGCTATTCTCCTAAATGCTCGTGGTTGTTCCACGAAGTTGGTGCCAGTTTAGCGCTCTGTGTCTTCTTTCGGGTTCACCGCAGTGCCCGCCAGAGTTAAGCTGCCGTTTCTTTTCGTCTTTCGCTGTACGATGCACCCTTGCCGAAGAAAACAAAGATATACAAATGCACAGCACGTCCGAACGACTCAATAAGAGCCTCAGATCGGCGCTGTATAGGCGGGATTGAAGGGCGGAGCAAGGGCGCAAGCATGTTTGCTGCAAAACCTGTAAATCTGGGCGCCGGGAGTGGGGGAGCCAGATATGTGGGCAGAAAATTGGGTGATGCACCACATCGTCAGAATGTATATTGCGCTCCAGAAACCATCTGTCGGGCAAAGTCTGAATGTTCTCAATAGCGCATAGTTCCGGATTGATCGCCGAGGGGCTGGCATGATCGCGTATCTGGGCCTGTTCGGCTCGGCGCTGATCGCGGCAACACTTTTGCCAATGCAGTCCGAAGCTGTTCTGGTGGGGTTGTTATTGGCTCAAAACCAACCGGTAGGTGCTCTTATTCTTGTGGCCACCTTGGGCAATGTTCTGGGGTCACTGATTAACTGGTACTTGGGTCGATTTTTGCTGCACTATCAGGATAGACGCTGGTTCCCCAGTTCCGCACAGAAATTGGGGCGCGCTGAAAACTGGTACCGGCGGTACGGTCGCTGGTCGCTCCTCGGAAGCTGGTTACCCTTGGTCGGAGACCCATTAACCGTTGTTGCTGGCGTTATGCGAGAACCGCTGTGGTCGTTTTTGGCGCTTGTCACCATTGCCAAGGGCACGCGCTATGTCTTGCTTGCCGCAGGAACACTGGCGTGGTTTTAACAGCTTGTTCGGGCTCTGCGCGGCGGTCTACTTCTCACCCTTGGTGAATTTCTCCCACAGATCGGGCCGTCGTTCGCGCGTGATCTCTTCGCTCATCGTTTTGCGCCATTCGGCGACTTTTCCGTGATGCCCAGACATCAATACATCGGGAATTGTGTGGCCCCTCCATTCGGCGGGGCGGGTATATTGAGGGTGCTCAAGTAAACCATTTGAATGGCTCTCTTCTTCGATGCTTTCGGCATTTCCGAGTACAGAAGGCAATAGGCGTACGGTGGCATCGATCATGGCTTGCGCGGCGATCTCTCCGCCCGTCAGCACAAAATCTCCCAAGCTGACTTCTTGAATATCGTAATGATCCAAGACGCGTTGGTCGACGCCCTCAAAGCGGCCACACAACAGGGTGACGCCGTCGCATTTGGACCAACTGCGTGCCATGGCCTGATCAAACCGACGACCGCGCGGTGACAAATAGACCAAGGGCCAGTTGCCGCGTGCGCCGCGCATCGTATGTTCGATAGCATTCCCCAAGACATCCGCGCGCAACACCATACCGGCCCCGCCACCTGCTGGTGTGTCATCCACGTTGCGATGCTTCCCTTCCCCAAAGGGGCGCAAGTCGGTGGTTTCGAGTTGCCATTTATCGTCCTTAAGCGCGCGCCCTGTCAGGCTTTCACCCAGAACCCCGGGGAATGCTTCTGGGAAAAGGGTGATCACGCGGGCGGTCCAGATATTGGCCAGACGCGGTTTATGCGTCATCAACTCCCGTGGCTTTAAGGACACCGATATGGATTTACGGCCAAAAGAGCGGGGTTTGTCTGACACAATAAGACCTTTCGATGCGACTACTCTTCATGTCGCTGAAATTTGCGTCAAGGTCCAGCCCTGCGCACACCTACGATCTTTGGGCTGGTGGGGCATCTTGGGTTTTGGCCAGCGTGTCTTGCCAGCGCTGCATTGCCTGATTTTTGGCTTTGCGGACATCGTTGTAATCAAGATCACTCTGATTGATCCGCAGGTACTCGGACAAGATGCTTTGGGGTAACGACACGTTTGCGGGTGGCAGCAGTTCAAGGTTGCGTTGCATCCGGCGAGGCATCTCGAGATACCGCGAAATCGGTTGTAGCGGGCCCAGCCGCGTCTGGCTGAACTCTTCAAGGGCGTGGGTGACCACCTTATGCGGCTCCACGGCGATCCGTGCCATGGCGATAATCTTGGCCAAATTCGCGGATTCTTGATAATCATGCATGTATTCTGGCAATGACAACTTCATGCGCACCGCACGCAGGTGCTGGGCATAGCAACTGCGCAACCAACCCGAGGCGTCACGCGTGGAAAAATAAAACAGCGTTTCCGGCGTTTCCGGCAGCGCACGTTCCATGGTGTGGACAATTGCTTTCATCAAATACGGTGCCGCATCATAGGTTTGCAGTCCGCGGCGACCCGGCATGTGGCCGCATAAATCTTCCGAGCTGATGCAAATGTTGCGTTCGTCATTAGGGTCCAGATCTTCCAGAAAACTCGCGAATTCATAGGAGAACGTGATCAAGTCCAAGTGATTCCGGCTTGCTGAATATGCGCGTGCGGCTTCGCAAACGGCGATCATGTCCCTGCGCAAAAAGACGCGGATATGTCTGGAAACCAAGCGGTGGTTGTGGGCAAGCGTTTTTTGCACACTCGTTGTGCCGGTCTTGTGAAACCCGGCATGTATGAGCATGCGAACCATTCTAAAATAGGCCTTCCGGCGGATCGGCAACGATCCTCCCAGAAGCCAGATCAACCGTCGGAACTGCAGCCAAGGTAAACGGAAGCAACACAGTGGTTTTCATGCCAGGCGCATGAATTTCCAAAAGGTCAGAGGCACCGTGGTTTTGGACTGACTTGACCGTGCCAAGAAGCGTTCCGCCGGTATCGCGTACCTCTAGGCCGACAAGATCGGTGTAGTAATACTCGTCATCTGGCAAATCAGGCAGGCGATCACGTGGGACAAACAACTTGGTGCCCTTAAGGGCATCGGCCTCCTCCTTGGAGGAGATACCGGACAGGCGTGCCGCCATTCCGTTTTTTATAGAGCTTGTGATTGCGATCGAAAACTCTGTTTGACCGTCTTCGGTCATCAACGGCGCATAATCAGCGATCGCATCGGCTTGGGCGGTAAAGCTCTTGAGGCGCACTTCTCCGCGGACACCAAAAGCACCTGCAATCACGCCTACACAAATCATCTCAGTCATCTGAAACCCTGTTTGCAAAGTTCATCTTGTTTTCCTTCATCCAGCACATAGAGGCAAGCTGTTGTAAGGGGCGTGGTGTCGCGGCATTGAATAAATCTAGTAAAACAAGAGATGTTGTAACCTCTGTTCCGCATCATAAGCCAGAGATGTTTCGAGAATATCGATGAATATTTGTTACGGCAAAATCGGAGGTGGCGCGTCTATCTTGTGTGAATCGGCAATGACTCGCGTCTTGTTTCCCATCCGAGTTTTGCAAGCTCCGGCGTCTTGGAAGCTGCTTGCGGCCAGCCCACACACAGATAAGCCACAAGTGACCACTCTTTTGGGGCATCCAGATCGTGGCATAGCTTGTCGGGGTCCAAAATGGACACCCAGCCGACGCCCAATCCTTGCGCACGTGCGGCGAGCCAAAACTGCGTAATCGCGCCCACCACCGAATATCGCCGCATCTCTGGCATTGAACCCGCCCCAAGTCCGGATCCTTTAGGCGTGCCATCGTCACAGAATACAGCAAGCTGAATTGGGGCATGCGTCATGCCGCTTAGTTTAAGTCTGGAGTAAAGTTCGGCCTTTTCACCGTTGTATCCGGCAAGTGCTTTGGCATTGGCAGTTTGAAAGTTTTCAAGCGCCGCCGCCCGTGCTGTCGTGCTGTTGACGCGCAGGATGCGCCATGGCTCGGACAGGCCGACAGATGGGGCCAGCAAAAATGCATCGAGGCACTCGGTTAAGAGTGCCTCGTCTACGGGGTCGGTGCGAAACTGGCGCACATCTCTGCGCCATTGCATCAGTCGTCGCAGGTCATTCTGGAAATCAGGCGTAAAGTCGGTCATCCCAGAGCGATCCTTGCTTACTCTTCAGAAGCGTCGGCAGCTTTGGCAGCTTTTTCTTCTGCGCGCTCAACGGCTTTTTTGCCAGGAGCACCTTTCACAGGGTTGCTACGCTCTTTTTTGGCAACAACACCAGCAGCTTCCAACATACGTGAAACACGGTCAGTTGTTTGTGCGCCTTGGCCCAACCAGTACTGAACGCGCTCGATGTCCATTTTTACGCGCTCTTCGCTGTCTTTTGGCAGCAGTGGGTTATATGTGCCCAGTTTTTCGATGAAACGGCCATCGCGTGGCATGCGGCTGTCTGCTGCAACGATGCGATAAAATGGACGTTTCTTGGAACCGCCGCGTGCGAGACGAATTTTCATAGCCATGGTGTTTTCTCCTATAATGGCGTTGTTTGGCGGGGCGTACCCTGCCGACATCTGTGTTATTCTTGATGTTTCTTGTGGTGCTGAATGACTTCCTGAATGATGAAGTTCAGAAAGTTCTTGGCGAATTCGGGGTCTAGGTTCGCTGCTTTTGACAGGTCTTCCAGACGGGCAATTTGGTCGGCTTCGCGGTTGGGATCGCTGGGGGGCAGATCGTGTTCCGCCTTGAGTTTTCCAACGGCTTGGGTGTGCTTGAATCGCTCGCCCAGTGTGTACACCAAAATGGCGTCCAGACGGTCGATGCTCTCGCGATGTTCCTTAAGAACCTCGGCTGCGCGGGTTACTGCATCGGTCATATGCGGTCTCCTTGGATGAGGGCAGCACAGCGTACATGGGACATCAAATGCGAGTACTTAGAGGCTGGCACGTAGGTAAATAGATCAGTCAAGCGCATAGCCTTTCGGTTTGAACATCGGGTCGGAGTAATGGTTGATT
This sequence comes from Shimia litoralis, assembly GCF_005518135.1. Classification (GTDB taxonomy): domain Bacteria; phylum Pseudomonadota; class Alphaproteobacteria; order Rhodobacterales; family Rhodobacteraceae; genus Shimia_E; species Shimia_E litoralis. The sequence continues at coordinate 99,604 of NZ_SULI01000002.1, forward strand.
TCCATTTCTATCCCGTCCGCGATCTGACTTGACCGCATCTGTTCTGGCGTCGGGTGGCGATAGACAACATCATGCCCGTCTACGGTTGCGGCCTCTTTGTCTTTCTTGGCCCCGAGCCGCTCTGCAAGCCGGATCGAGTCAAGGTTCTTGGGTTCCAGATAGCTTACAGCCCCATCCCAGCCCAACTGGTTGTAAAAATACTTGCGCGCAGCATGGGTTGCCTCAAGTGCGTACCCGTGACCTGCGACTTCGGGCCAGATAATCCAGGCAATTTCTTTTTCCGGCCAGTTTGGCGGACACCAGCCGCCAGCCATTCCAAGCGTGGCGTCGGTTTCTTTGTCATGGATCATCCACATCCCGTATCCACGGATCTGCCAGTGGCCGATCTCGGCGGCATAGAGCATCCAGCTTTCATAGGCGTTCAACGGACCACCCATAAACCGTGACCGGTATGATGCAAACGTATGCTTGAAGTTTGGATAGTCTTCGGGCTCGGGGCCACGCATCACCAACCGTTCGGTTTCGATGATCGGAATATTTCGGGTACCCATTACGCGTAGGCCTCCATGCCGCCTGAGGACAGATCAGCCGCAGAAATATGGCGCCAGATGTTCATCGGGCCAAATGCTGGGTGTTCGTATGTCGTTTCAAATTTTGCGCCAAGCCGCTCTGCCACAGCCTTGCTGGCGGTGTTCTCGTCATCAATCAAAGAAATCACCGTCTTCCAGCCAAGTGTCCCATAGGCATAATCCCGGGCCGCTATTGCTGCTTCGGTTGCGAACCCCTTGCCGATGGCCTGGGGCATCAATGTCCAGCCGATTTCGGGCTCTGGCCAACCCAAAGGGTTCCACAAGCCGACACGCCCAACATATGCACCCGTGGTTTTGTCCTGTAGGGCCCAAAAGCCATACCCGCGCATGGCCCAATGGCCAATCAGGCACGCCAGCAAACGCCATGTTTCATCGGGGCGCTTTGGGCCGCCCACAAATTTGGAGTCATCAGAAGCATAGAATGCCGCTTCGGCGTCAAAGTCTGCCTCGCAAGGGGCGCGCAGGATCAGGCGTTGCGTTTCCAAGGTGGGAATGGTGAAGGTTGTCATGCGACGCCCCCGCAAATATTCCCTGTGCGTGCTGTCACGCACACCACCGCCGTCGCGTTCACCGCGCAAATGCGCAGAGTGTGCATCTGGCAAAAGGATATGTGGTGTGAGGCGCGCATCAGTTTATTTCTTTTTCCCAAACCCAGATAGACCCGATGGCAGCCCCATGCCGCCACCCATGCCAGGCAGACCACCCGGCAGTTTGCCACCCATGGCTTTGGCAGCTTGTTCAAGCGCCTTGGGGTCCATTTGGCTTGGGTCCATCCCTGCGGGCATATCGCCGCCTTTCCCAAACATGCCTTTCATGGCTTGTTTGAGCATGCCGCCTTTGCCCATTTTGCCCATCTTTTTCATCATATCGGACATCTGGCGCTGCATCTTGAGCAGCTTGTTCAAATCTGCAACCTCCATGCCGGCGCCTTTGGCGATCCGCTTTTTGCGGCTGGCCTGAAGGATTTGCGGATTGGCGCGCTCTAGCTTGGTCATGGATTGGATCAAAGCGATCTGCTGCTTCAAGACCTTATCATCCATGCCCGCGTCTTTGACCTGTTTGGACATCTTGGCCATGCCGGGCATCATACCCATGACACCTTCCATGCCGCCCATCTTGATCATCTGCTCAAGCTGCATTTTCAGATCGTTCATGTTGAAGCGGCCCTTTTGAAAGCGCTTCATCATGCGTTCGGCTTGTTCAGCCTCGATTGTTTCTTGCGCTTTCTCAACCAGAGCAACGATGTCGCCCATGCCAAGAATACGACCCGCGACACGGTCAGGTTCGAAGGTTTCCAGCGCATCCATTTTTTCGCCAAGACCGACGAATTTGATGGGCTTGCCAGTGACCGCACGCATCGAAAGCGCGGCGCCACCACGGCCATCACCATCCATACGGGTCAGAACCACACCAGAGATGCCGATTTTGCCGTCGAATTCTTCGGCGACTTCCACCGCGACTTGACCTGTCAGGCCATCGACCACCAGCAGGGTTTCACGCGGGTTGACGACGTCACGTACGTCCTCGACCTCTTGCATAAGGACTTCGTCGATTTGCAATCGGCCCGCAGTGTCGAGCATATAGACGTCATAGCCACCCAGAGTGGCCTGTTGCTTGGCGCGTTTTGCAATTTGAACGGCGGTCTCGCCAGCCACGATCGGCAGTGTATCAACGCCGATTTGTTGCCCCAAAACCTGAAGCTGCTGCATCGCCGCAGGACGATAGATATCCAGCGATGCCATCAAGACGCGTTTGCCGTTCTTTTCGGTCAGCCGTTTGGCAAGCTTACCCGTGGTTGTGGTTTTACCCGATCCTTGCAAACCCACCATCAGAATGGGGGCTGGCGCATTGTCAACCTTGAGCTCACCAGGGTTTTCATCGTTCCCTGCAAGCACATGCTGAAGCTCGTCGTGCACAATTTTGACGACCTGCTGACCGGGCGTGATCGATTTCGTGACGGCTTGCCCCGTTGCTTTGTCTTGGACAGCTTTCACAAAGTCACGCGCGACAGGCAGCGATACATCGGCCTCAAGCAGGGCGACGCGTACCTCGCGCAGGGCGGTTTTTACATCTTCGTCAGACAGCGCACCTTGTTTGGTCAGTCGGTCAAAGACACCGGAAAGGCGTTCGGATAGGTTTTCAAACATCGCTTTCGGTTCCTTTTCAACCGCTTCCAATATGGTCCGTACATAGTCACGAACCGCTCAACTGCTAGACCCATACAGAACTGCCCCCGTGGGCGAAACTCGCTGACGGGGGGCGATCCCTGCCCGAGGGCAATGGGACCGGAAGTTTTGACAGACTCCCGGATGTGGCCCAGCGTTTAGACTCGGGACGTCACAGAGTCAAGAAGCACAGGTGTTTCACCCCTAATGCAGATGTTTGGGAAGGGTCATTTCTGAAGCAAACGCCTTTTGTGGACCGGATGATACATATGCGGCGGGATCAATCGTCGCATAGATCAGCGCATCACCCGTTCGGGGTGTGGCGCATAGAATACCGCCATCAGGTGCTACGATACACGAAGACCCTTGGGGCGAGGGGATGCCTTCGGCGTGCGCGTGATTGGCATAAGCCATGAAGATTTGGTTTTCTACAGCGCGAATAGGCACAGAGTGATGGGCGTCAAATGGTTGGTCTGGTGTTTGAGGTAACCCGGTGGGCACAACAATCAGATCGACGCCCGCCTGTGCAAGTTGCCGTATGTTATCGGCAAACTCGATCTGATCGCACATAAGAAATCCCGTCATGATCCCATCGAAATCTGCCGTCACAACGTACGGGCCGTGTCCCACAAAACGCGTACGATCCGCATCATCATACAAATATGCCTTGCGAAAAATTGCAGGGCTTTCGGGGTTTGTCAGGTTGATAATCAAAGCACTTGTGCGATGTGTGTCGCCGTCTTGTTCCGGCACGCCAGCCACGAGGCTTATCCCGATCGATATTGCGCTTCTTGTCAAACGCGTGGCCCAATCATCGCGACTGAAATGGGCTTCGATACTACTGGCGTTGTTGTACATCGGAGAAAATGCCGGTGTCACCAGAATGTCGGCGCCCTTTCCTGCAGCGTCGCGCATCGCGGCCTCGACGCGATCCAGCATGCCTGTGGGGCACTGTGCAGGAGACATCTGAAAGAGGGCAATTTTCATAGTGGGCTTTCGGTGCGCAAGGAGCCGAACGTCGATACGCGCAGCATATTATTTATGTGACCATCAGAATGGCGACCATTCAGCAACTATCCGGTGCGCCGTCCGATATGTCGAGAGCATGTTCTTGAAACTCACTGTTTCACGTGGCTTTCGGCGGATATTCACTGGCGCGCGACAGGAGCGCAGCGGGGCATTCGGCGATTGCATGCGGCGAAGTTGGTGTGCAAAACATGGCCTATGCCGTTTCAGGAGGACACAATGGACGCATCAACAGACTTCCAAAACAGTTTGCCTGTGTCGTCGGATGCGCTTTTGGCGCAATTGGATGATTGGGGCATTGAATACAAGCTCCATCAGCACGTACCTTTGCGCACCGTTGCAGATGCCAAGACCGTCGAGGCAGAGATTTCAGGGGGGCAGGCTGGCGCGTTTCACGTAAAAAACCTGTATCTGCGCGACAAGAAAAAACGAAATCATTTGGTTACGCTTGAACAAGATCGAGAGATCGACCTAAAGGCGTTGGGGGCGAATTTGGGTGTCGGGAACTTGTCTTTTGGATCTGCTGACCGGTTGATGGATCACCTTGGAATTCGTCCCGGCGCAGTGAGCCCTTTGGCAATGGTCACTGGCCAAAAGCAAGGCGTGACGTTTTATTTGGACCGTGCCGCGCAAGATGCCGACATGATATATATGCATCCGCTGGTCAATGACCGGACGGTGGCAATGCGGCCTGAGGCGTTGCTGACGGTCTTGGAAAGAATTGGCGCATCCGTGACGTGGCTTGATCTGTGAGGGCTGTCGATTTGGGCCTCTGTCCAAAATCTTGATCTGGCGCAAACAGAGGCATGGCAGATTGCCTTAAGAGAGACTAGCGTGGCGATAATTTTAGCATGAGTCGGAGTGAGTTCAGTGGCAACTGTATTGAGTGATGCGCAGGTCGCATCGTTTCGCGAAGCCGGATTTCTTTTTGTTCCAGAGATGTTTTCCAAAGACGAAATGCAAAACATCACCGCTTGGACGCAAGAGCTTGCCAATCGTGATGAAGAGATTGGCAAAGAGTGGAAGTATTTTGAAACGGCGCGCACAGATGGTGGGCGTATTTTGAACCGCATCGAAAACTTTGTGCCGCATCACGCCCAAATGGGGGCATTGGTGCAGGATGATCGTTTCCTTGCGGCGTGTTCACAGTTGTTTGGCGAAGAGGCCGTGCTGTTCAAGGACAAAATCAATTGCAAAATGCCGGGCGGGGGCGGGTTTGAACCGCATCAGGATATGCAAGCGGGCTGGGATGTCTATGGCGATCTGCATATCTCGATTTTGGTGGCGATTGATCCCATGACGGCACAAAACGGCGCGTTGGACATTGTCGCGGGAATGCATAAACAAGGTCTCTTGGGGGAAATGTGGGCCCCATTGGACGAAGACCAAATGAAAGGTGCCCAGTGGCAGGCGCTCTATTGCAAACCTGGAGATGTGTTGTTCTTTGACAGCTATGCGCCGCATCGGTCAGGGCCAAACACGACGGATCAGGCGCGTCGTGCAATGTATCTGACATATGGCAAGCTGTCCGACGGAGATGAGCGCGCGCGATATTATGCGGATAAGCATGCGAACTATCCCCCCGACATCGAGCGCGACCCCGAAGGAGATTACGGGTACAAGGTTTAAACAGCACGGGCGGGGATATCCCCGCCCGTTTACGTAATACCTAGGCGGCTTTTGTCAGCGCAGTCGTGCCGTCGCTGTCTAGGACGGTCACGTCGGTGATCCCCATAAAGCCGAGCGCAAATTTCAGATAAGGCGTGGCAAAATCAAATTCCGACCCGATGGGTGTGCCGCCACTTGCGAGGGCGACAATAACCTTCTTGCCCTCTAGCATCCCCTTGGGGCCGTTTTCTGTATAGGCAAATGTCACACCGGCGCGCATGACCTGATCAATCCAAGCCTTAAAACTGGCAGGGATATTGAAGTTATACATTGCTGAGCCGATCACAATGGTGTCGGCCGCCAGAAGCTCTGCCACGAGAGTGTCGGAATAGGCCAATGCTTGTGCTTGGGCGACCGTGCGATCATTCGGGGGTGTAAACGTGGCTTGGGTCCAGACTTCATCAAGCAAAGGGACGCCATGCGCGAGATCGCGTTCGACCGTTTCAGCAGGATTAAGATGTTGCACAATTTGTGCGGACAGCTTGCGAGACACAGAGTCTTGGTGGCGAGCGGATGCATTTATGTGGAGAACGGAGTGAGTCATTTGCAAATCCTTTTTCGTTTGGCGGGACATGAATGAAATTGGGCATTGCAAAAATAAACACAATCTCTGAATATGCGCATATACTGTTTGAATTTGCACAGAGACGAAGATGGATAATTGGGACGAGATTCGCACGGCCTATCAAGTAGCGCGTATGGGTACCGTCAGTGGGGCGGCGGATGTTCTTGGCGTTCATCATGCGACAGTCATTCGCCACATTGATGCGCTTGAGGCCAAGCTTGGGGTCAAGCTGTTTCAACGCCACGCTCGTGGGTACACTGCCACGGAAGCCGGCGAGGATTTGTTGCGCGTGGCCAAAACGACGGATGACCAATTTGGCCAACTCGAAGGGCGCATAAAGGGTCGAGGCACCGAGATGACAGGCGAACTTGTCGTCACATCCCTCGCGTCGATGTCTGCGCTATTGGTTCCGGTGCTGACAGCCTTTCAAGAAAAACACCCCGAGATTATCGTGCGCTATTTAACCGGAACGCGATTGTTTCGACTCGAATACGGCGAGGCACACGTGGCAGTACGCGCAGGGCCCAGCCCCAAAGAGCCGGACAATGTTGTGCAATCTCTTGGGACCCTCCCCATTGGCCTATTCGCTAGCAAAGAGTATATCGCAGCGCACGGTGTCCCCAAAGATCTGCCAGACCTTGCCCGACATCGGTTTGTTGGCCCTGATGAGCCAAGATTCCGCGCGCCTTTTCTACAATGGCTCAGTGATAATGTCCCAAGACAGCAGGTGGTGTTTCGCACAACGGATACCGAAGCGAGCGAAAAGGCGATTTTGGCAGGGGCGGGGATCGGTTTCCTGCCAACATGGATGGGAAAAATGCATCCGGACATTTCCGAAATTTGGCCGCGTGATCCTGACTGGAATGGCAATTTGTGGTTGGTCACGCATGTCGATCTGCATCGCACCACCAAAGTCCAAGCCTTTCAGGCGTTTCTAAAAGAGAATGCCAAGTACTGGGAGAATCTATGACGCCGTCCGCGCGCGGGCATCTTGCGATGCTCTTGTTTTCGGCACTGGTGGCGGGGTCGTTTTCTTTGGGGGCGCTGGCGGCGAATGAAATTGCACCCGCCGCGCTGAATGCTGTTCGTTTTTTGATTGCGGCCTGCGTGATTGGGGCGGCTGCGATGGCAACCACTGGCCTGCCCAGAAGCGCCGCGCGCGCGCCGTGGCGATATGTGATTCTTGGCGGGTTGTTTGCAATCTACTTTGTGTTGATGTTCGAGGCGCTAAAAACTGCGGCTCCGGTAAGTACGGCCGCAGTGTTCACGTTGACACCGATTATGACCGCGGGGTTTGGGTATGTGTTGCTTCGTCAGGTCACAACGGCGCGTATGGCTGTTGCATTGTCGATTGGCGCCGTCGGGGCCGTGTGGGTCATTTTTCGCGGCGATGTCTCTGCATTCCTGCGGTTCCAAATTGGGCAGGGCGAGATTCTGTATTTCGGGGGCTGTGTTGCGCACGCGATCTATACCCCCATGGTGCGCAAGCTGAACCGTGGCGAGCCCGCTGTCGTGTTTACGTTCGGCATGTTGGTCGCTGGATTTGTCATTCTGACAATTTATGGGTGGTCTGATATCGTCGCGACCGATTGGATGGCGTTGCCAATGATCGTATGGGCGGCAGTGGTCTATCTGGCGCTCTTTGCATCGGCTGCTACATTTGTGTTGCTGCAATATGCGACACTGAATTTGCCGAGCGCCAAGGTGATGGCCTATACCTATTTGGTGCCAAGCTGGGTGATCTGCTGGGAAATCGGGATGGGCCATGGCATGCCAAATGGCGTTATACTGCTCGGGGTGTTGATGACGGTTTTGGCCTTGCTCATGTTGTTGCGCCGCGAGGACTGACTGATCAATATCAACGTTTGTGCCATGGGTTCTTTGTAAGATGCGGGAAATGGAGGACGACATGCCCGCAGCAACCACCAAAGCAGGTTTACTTGCCGTTTCAGAGAAAGAGTTTGCCAAACTTCAAAAGGTCCTCGCGGGTGTCGGGTCTGATCTGGCCGATGTTCCGTTCGACGATGGCTGGAGCATCAAAGATGTCGTGGTGCATCGCGCGCACTGGATTGCGTTGTTCTTGGGGTGGTATGCTGATGGTCAGGCGGGCAAGGATGTTGCGTTTCCAGCGCCCGGATACAAGTGGAACCAATTGAAATCCTATAATGCCGAACTGCGTGTGCGCCATGCGACGCTGGGCTGGAATGATGCCTGTGCACAGTTAGAGCAAGCTCATGCGCAGTGGTCCAATCTGGTCTCCAGTCTCGACGAGGGGGCGCTGTATGGTGGCCCGATGCAGGGTGCGAACAATGCGTGGACCACAGGGCGCTGGGCTGAGGCAGCCGGGCCATCGCATTATCGCTCAGCGGCAAAGTTTGTGAGAGCGTGCCTTCGGGCAAACCTGTGAAACGTTTGAGATTTGACGCAAAATCGGAAATAGTCTCTGCAGCGACCGAGTGGGCAATCTCTGGGCGGCACCAAAGCAATTCGGAATGTTGTGCATTGACGCAGACGATGGCGGCGCAGTCATAGGGGTACAGTGATGTCTGACACAGAGACGCAATGTGAAAGTTTGACCAATCAAGTACTGAAGGCACGGACACCTGAGCAGATCGAAGCGGTCAAGGTGTTGATCTGGGAGTTTTTTGACGTGCTGCGATTGCGCTATCCCGAGATGGTGGGCGAGATTGATGCATATGCTCACGATCAGGATGTCGTCGGGCAGCTCGAAAACTTTGATGACTTCTTTCAACCGCCCAATGGCGAGTGTTTTGTTGCCTATGCAGGCGCCGACCCGGCGGGGTTGGTTTTGCTCAAGCCAGAAGGCGAGCGTGCCGGCGAAATGAATCGCATGTATGTGCGTGATAGTGCGCGCGGTCTTGGGTTGGGCCGTAAACTTGGCGAGGCTCTGATCGAAGAAGCCCGAGCTCTCAATTATAAAACCGTCAGGTTGGATGCATTGCATCGACATGTCGAAGCCTTGCCGCTGTACGAAAGCTTGGGGTTTCGGCGGTATGAAGATGCAGGCGCGGTTGGCGGTACCGACGCGCGCTTTATCCACATGAAGCTGACGCTATAGATGCTTAGGACAGAGCGCGGCGTGGCTACTCTTGGTTGTCCAGTTCAGTTTCAAGAAAACGTTCGAAGGCATCCAGATTGACAGGTTCGAATTGTCCAAAGCTCTGCATCCAGACGCTTGCCGGGCGCAGCGCATCCGGCTCCAGCTTGCACCACTTTACGCGCCCGCGTTTCTCCTGAGAGATCAATCCGGCTTTGGTCAAAATCATCAGGTGTTTGGAAATTGCGGCCAGAGACATGTCAAAGGGTTCCGCCACATCGGTGACGGCCATGTCATCCTCAAGCAGCATTGACAATATCGCGCGGCGTGTCGGGTCGGCCAAAGCAGCAAAGGCGGTATCAAGCGGGTCAGTCATAACACTCATAAACCGATAAGGCATTTGATCGTCAACCATTTGGTTGAATATAGAGAAATGGCCCATTTGGCATTTCGCGGCCTGCGGCGGATTCGACGCGAGTCGTGAATTCAAGAATTTATACATATAAAACAAAAGATTATGGGGTCTTCATTGTGGCGGTCAACGCGGTTGACTCAGAGCGTGCTGCACCGTAGCAATGCGCCAACGTCCTAATGATGGAATTGAGAGTGACCGATCCCGACCAGAAAGAGCGCCTTGCGCAACTGGAGGCGAAGATCGAGGCGGCCAAATTGGCCCAGGCACCCAAGCCACGTGTGGACGAGCACTATTCGGCGGCCAATCTGGCGTGGCGCATGGTGATAGAGATGGTAGCCGGTCTTGGGATCGGCTTTGGCATCGGATACGGGTTGGATCTCTTGTTGGGAACCCTGCCCATATTTATGGTGCTGTTTACAATGTTGGGTCTCGCGGCCGGTATCAAGACGATGCTGCGCAGCGCCAAGGAGATCCAAGAGGAACAATTGGCCGAACAGGCCAAGACAGACGAGAGGGACCAAGATCGTGTCTAGCGAAGCGACAGCTGCAGGTCACGCCGAAGAAGCAGGCGGCCTAGTATTCCACCCAATGGATCAGTTCATTGTGAAACCCTTGTTTGGTGGTGACACAATCGAATGGTACACGGTTACGAATGTGACCTTGTGGATGGGCCTGTCCATTCTGGCCATCATCGGCCTTATGGTCTTGGGTACACGTCGCCGTGCGATCGTTCCAAGCCGTTCGCAGTCGATTGGTGAACTGGCCTATGGCTTTGTTTACAAAATGGTCGAAGATGTGGCTGGCAAAGACGCAATCAAGTTTTTCCCATACATCATGACGCTGTTCATGTTCATCGTAAGCGCCAACTTCCTTGGCCTTCTGCCGATGAGCTTTGCAACAACTTCCCACTTTGCGGTGACCGTTGTTCTGGCGCTGGCCGTGTTCCTGACCGTGACGATCGTTGGTTTCGTCAAGAACGGTGTTGGCTTCTTGGGTCTGTTCTGGGTCTCTAGCGCACCTTTGGCGCTCCGCCCAATTCTCGCTTTGATCGAAATCATCAGCTATTTCGTGCGCCCCGTAAGCCACAGCATTCGTCTGGCAGGCAACATTATGGCGGGCCACGCGGTTCTTAAAGTGTTCGCGGGCTTTGCAGCCATCGCAGTCGTCAGCCCGCTGTCGGTTGTCGCGATCACCGCAATGTACGGCCTTGAGGTCCTTGTGGCCTTTATCCAAGCCTACGTATTTACCATTCTGACTTGTGTGTATCTGAAAGATGCTCTGCATCCGTCGCACTAAGGTCTGAAACTGAACTCTATCTATTAACTTCCAATCGTAAGGAGATACACTCATGGAAGGTCAATTGGCACATATCGGCGCAGGTCTCGCAGCAATCGGTTCCGGCGCAGCCGCTATCGGTGTTGGTAACGTTGCAGGCAACTACCTCTCCGGCGCTCTGCGCAACCCATCAGCAGCCGCGTCGCAAACTGCGACACTTTTCATCGGCATCGCGTTTGCAGAAGCACTGGGCATTTTCTCGTTCCTCGTTGCTCTGCTGCTGATGTTCGCAGTCTAATCCTACGGAACCATCCTTACGTGCGGGTGTGGGCGCAATAGTGCCCCACCCGTAATCCTACGGAAGTTCCCAGGAGGACGACATGGCGACTCAAACGCACGAAGCCGCAGGCCACGCCGCAGAGGCTGCATCTGCGCCCGGCATGCCGCAGCTCGACTTCTCGAACTGGGGCAACCAGATTTTCTGGCTTTTGGTCACGCTTGTCGTGATCTACTTCGTCCTGTCGCGCATCGCGCTACCGCGCATTGCTGCGGTTCTGGCCGAGCGTCAGGGGACAATTACGAATGATATCGCTGCAGCTGAAGAGCTGAAGGCGAAAGCTGGTGAAGCAGAGCAGGCCTATAACAAGGCTCTCGCAGATGCACGTGCTCAGGCACAAGGCATCGTTGCTGAAGCCAAAGCAGAGATTCAAGCTGAGCTTGATGTTGCAACCGCAAAAGCGGATGCCGAGATTGCTGCCAAAGCAGCCGAGTCGGAAAAGGCAATTGCCGAAGTCCGCGCCGGTGCCGTGGAAGCCGTTAAGGTTGTTGCAGCAGATGCCGCAGCCGAGATCGTTGCAGCCATGGGTAGCACTGCAGATGAGAAATCTGTGACTGCTGCTATCGAAGCACGGATGAAAGGGTAAGACTATGCGTAAACTAGCACTGTTCATCGCTCTGACCGCCGCCAGCCCCGCATTCGCGGCAAGCGGCCCGTTCTTCTCGCTGCACAACACGAACTTTATTGTTCTGATGGCCTTTATCTTGTTCATCGCCGTTCTGGTGAAGTTCAAGGTCCCGGGCATGCTGGGTGGTATGCTGGATCAGCGCGCCGAAGGTATTCAATCCGAGCTGGACGAAGCCCGTTCCTTGCGGGAAGAAGCCCAGACAGTTCTTGCATCTTTCGAGCGAAAGCAGAAAGAAGTTCAGGAACAGGCTGATCGGATCGTCGAGCACGCCAAGGCCGAAGCTGCAACCGCAGCTGAACTGGCTAAGGAAGAGTTGAAGATTTCGATTGCACGCCGTTTGGCAGCCGCAGAAGAGCAGATTGCTTCTGCTCAAGCGTCTGCTGTCAAAGAAGTTCGCGATCAAGCCATTGTCGTCGCCGTTGGCGCCGCCAGTGACATGATCACCAAACAGATGACTGCCGCTCAAGGCAACAAGCTGATTGATGAAGCGATCACGGATGTTGATAGCAAGCTGCACTAAGCTTAGAAATCAAGACACGTTTAGAAAAACCCGGCCGAATAGGTCGGGTTTTTTGTTTTGAAATGGTGAGTATTCGCAAGCACGTATGTTGAGGTATTGGCTTATCGCACCGGATCGAACAGCGCGTCTTTGAGAGTGCAATCGCGTATGGTGTCGCGTCCGCAGGGCACCGGGTTCAGGTCTTTGGACAGGCAAATACGTGCTTCTTGAATATAGCCATCCATGCAAGTGATCGTGAGCATGTCGGGTTCAAGCTGGGGGTTGGCCTTGAGAAAGGCCTCTTCGACGACTGACGCAGGGAGCTTGATGCTGTCTGTGAGATTGCGAAAAACCTCTGGCCGCGTGATGCTTTCATAGGCTTTACGTGACAGGGCGTAATAGTCCTCCCCCGACAGTCCGGAGCATTTTCCGTGCTTTTTCCATTGATACCAAGCAAGGCCGGATGTGCCCATGATGTCGGTCATCGAGTCAGTCAGGGATCGCGGCGGGTTACGCTTGGATGTGGAGCAGTGAGACGGCCAGCCCCGATGGTATTGTGGCCAAAGCCCATGCATGATCCAGCCAAAGTCATGCTCTGGCCGGCATTGCGGAGACCCTTTTTGGTCCCCCGTGACGGCACACCAATTCGGTGACCAACTTAGGGAAAGCACATAGTAGTCGAACTCTCCTGCCTTGCTCCCATCTGCATAAACAGGGGCTGACATGAGGGTCGCAATTGCGAGGGATTTCAGAAACCGCATTCACTCTTTCCTTATCTGACAAAAGTTACTATATAGGCCCCAAGTTCCCCGACAACGGAAACCCGCACCGAGAGCCGGTGCCGCCTGCTAGGTCAGGCATCGGGGAAGATATGTGTAAAGGAGACCGATGATGGCAAAACCGATTATGGCCAAGGCAACCGCTGTTTGGCTCGTGGACAACACCACGCTCAGCTTCAAGCAGATCGCGGATTTCGTCGGGATGCACGAACTTGAAATTCAAGGCATCGCTGATGGCGATGTCGCGACGGGCGTCAAAGGATTTGACCCGATCGCAAACAACCAGCTGACTCAAGAAGAAATTGATGCCGCGCAGAAAAGCCCTCTGCACAAGCTCAAGCTGAAATTCAACGCGGCTGCTGTTGGCGAAGAAAAACGCCGTGGCCCGCGGTACACGCCATTGTCAAAACGTCAGGATCGCCCTGCGTCCATTCTGTGGTTGGTGAAATTCCACCCCGAATTGTCTGATGGTCAAGTTGGTAAACTGGTCGGTACAACCAAGCCAACCATTCAGGCCATCCGTGAGCGGACGCATTGGAACATTGCCAACATTCAACCGATTGATCCGGTTGCTTTGGGGCTTTGCAAGCAGTCCGAGCTTGATTTGGCTGTACAAAAGGCTGCGGCCAAGAAAGCGGCTGAAGGTGGCGTCATGAGCGATGACGAGCGTCGTAAGCTGGTGTCGACCGAGCAGTCATTGGGTATGGAAGCTGAACCCAAGATTCCGTCAGCGATCGAAGGTCTTGAGACCTTCTCGTTGAACGAAACGCCGGATGATGAAGAAGACGATCTGAACAAAGGCGACTTTTCTGACGCAGATAGCTTCTTTAACCTGCCAGGCGGCGAGGATAGCTCTGACGAGCAACCCTGATATTTACGGGTATTGAAACGCATGAGGCCGCCCCTTGGGGCGGCCTTTTTGCATACGCAGATGTCCACAATAATGTTCGGTGAGATCGGAATTAGAGCGGCGGGTGACCCCGAGCGCATTTGGTCGGGCCGCTACGCCCGCCGCGCAGAGACATCATACTGTTTTGCGCGCGTTAAGGGCCGCCGAAATCGTGCCTTCGTCCAGATAGTCAAGTTCACCACCGATGGGGACGCCTTGAGCAAGAGTCGATAGTTTCACACGTGATTCAAGGTGATCCGCGATGTAATGCGCAGTGGTTTGCCCGTCGACCGTGGCATTCAGAGCAAGAATGACTTCGGTAATGTCTTCGGTTGTGATCCGATCCGTGAGCTTGGGGATAGATAGCTCGTCAGGACCGACACCATCCAGTGCAGACAGCGTCCCGCCGAGGACGTGATAGCGGCCTTTGAAGGCACCTGAGCGTTCCATCGCCCAAAGGTCAGAGACATCCTCTACAACACAGAGTTCCCCTGTGGCACGCTCGTTGCTGGTGCAGATATCACAGACGTCCGAGGTGCCGATATTGCCACAGTTCAAGCACTCGCGGGCTGTGGCCGCCACGGTCTGAAGCGTATCGGCGAGAGGGGTCAGTAGCAAAGCGCGTTTCCGGACCAAATGCAGGACCGCACGGCGCGCAGATCGTGGACCAAGACCAGGTAGCTTGGCCATGATGTCAATCAGATCATCGATATCTTTGCTGCTGCTCATCTCCGGTATCCTGTGGGAACGGTTGAGGTATAAGTGCCTCCCCGAGGGAAGAGGCACTTAAGGGGTCGGTGTCTTAGAACGGCATCTTGAAATCTGCTGGCAGGCCCAGACCTTCGGTGATTGATGACATTTCTTGTTGGGCACGCTCGCTGGCTTTGGATTGTGCGTCTTTGATGGCGGCAAGAATAAGGTCTTCGACGACTTCTTTGTCATCACCATTGAAAATTGACGGATCGATATCCAGCCCTTTCAGCTCGCCTTTGGCTGTCGCGGTGGCTTTCACCAATCCCGCACCGCTTTCACCGGTGACCATGATGCTGTGCAGGTCTTCTTGCATCTGGGTCATTTTGGTTTGCATTTCCTGCGCTTGCTTCATCATTTTGGCCATATCGCCAAGTTGACCCAAACCTTTGATCATTTGTCTCTCCATAAGGAATGCTGTGGTTATGCATCTAGATACGGGGGCAGAGCCAACCATACAAGAGCAGAGCCAGTTTCCCTTGCCGTTCCGGCATGCCATCAGGAAAATTTGTAGATCCAGCGCGACAGGTGCGGACTTAATCTTCCTCGAAAGGATCCCACTCGTCTTCGACTTCTGGAAGAGCTTCGGCCTGTGCTTCTGCGGCGAGAGCTTGTGCCGTCTTGATTTCGGAAATCTTTGCTTTGGGAAATGCTTGGATCACGGCTTGGACCAAAGGATGTTCCATTGCCTGCGCGCGAAGAGCTGTATCTGCTGCATTGCGCTTCTCGACGATGGTTTCGGTGCCGCCTTCACTGACAACGGTGATCGCCCAGCGGTTTCCTGTCCACGCCTGAAGCTGTGATCCGAGCCGCTGTGCCAAGTCGGACGGAGCTTTGGCTGTTGGCACAAACTCAATCCGGCCCGGGCGATAGCTGACCAATCTGAGGTCACCTTCGACATCCATCAAAAGCTTGCCGTCCCGGTTGGTTCGGATCAATTCAATCACATGGTCAAACGTCGGGTATCTTGCCAACGCATGTTCTTGCGCATCTGCCAAGGCCACCACAGAGCCACCAGACGATGATGCGGTTGTCGGTGAGGCCCCCATTGCAGAGGATCCCGAAGCATAGCCGCCCTGTGCCGATTGCGAAACGACGCCGCCCTGTGTCGACCCGTCTGGTCGTGGGGCGCCGCCACCGGTTGGCGTTGGGGGCGGTGGGGTATCTTGCAGCTTGCGAATAAGTTCTTCCGGACTCGGAAGTTCGGCGACATGTGTCAGCCGGATCACGGCCATCTCAGCAGCCATCATGGCGTTTGGTGCGGCGGCGACCTCGTCAAGCGCCTTGAGCAGCATTTGCCACATACGGGTCATGACGCGCATTGGCAGTTTGTCGGCCATGGCGATGCCGCGTGCGCGTTCATCAGGGGACACTGTGGGATCATCCGCAGAATCCGGCGTAATCTTGACCACACTGACCCAATGGGTGATTTCGGCCAAGTCGCGCAGCACGGCCATTGGATCGGCGCCATCTGCATATTGAGCAGACAGTTCATTCAATGCCGCCCCCGCGTCACCGCGCATGATCATGTCGTACAGGTCCAGAACCCGCCCCCGGTCGGCCAGCCCCAGCATGGCGCGCACCTGATCTGCGGTGGTCTCTCCTGCGCCGTGGCTAATCGCTTGGTCCAGCAACGAAGTTGCGTCGCGCGCCGAGCCTTCGGCAGCGCGCGTGATCAGGGCGAGGGCCTCGTCCGTGATGTCAGCAGCTTCTGCCGTCGCGATTTTACGCAACAGGGCGATTTGGGTTTCGGGCTCGATCCGGCGCAAGTCAAAACGCTGACACCGCGACAACACAGTCACGGGAACCTTGCGAATCTCGGTTGTGGCAAAAATGAACTTTACGTGCGCGGGGGGTTCCTCGAGCGTTTTAAGCAGCGCGTTGAATGCGCTGGTCGACAGCATGTGAACTTCGTCGATGATATAGATTTTATACCGCGCCGATGCAGCACGATAATGCACGGAATCGATGATTTCGCGAATGTCATTCACACCAGTGCGCGAAGCGGCATCCATTTCCATGACGTCCACATGGCGGCCTTCCATGATCGCCACACAGTGCTCGCATTCGCCGCACGGGTTCGTTGTCGGGCCACCTTGACCGTCAGGCCCGATACAATTCATGCCTTTGGCAATAATGCGTGCGGTTGTGGTTTTCCCCGTGCCGCGGATACCGGTCATGACAAACGCTTGGGCAATGCGGTCTGCCTCAAACGCGTTCTTGAGGGTGCGCACCATGGCGTCCTGACCGACAAGATCAACAAACGTCTCTGGGCGGTATTTGCGCGCAAGAACCTGATACGTGGCTTCTGGGGTGTCGGACATGGGGCGCTTTCGAGATTGCAGAACATACACAGCCTAATGTTGCAGGCGCGCAAGGTCCACAGAATTGGCAGATATTGAGGGCACAAATTTCTGCACAGCAAGCCGCGCGTAGGTGTCGGGCGTTTGGTATAGCGCAAATTTATTGGTGGGTTTCAGAGCGCTTTGCGGAAAACAGGTATTCTTCTGTGAGGAATGTACGGGTTTTCCCCCTGTCGTGTGCATTGACCGCTGGTATGATGCGTCAGAAATGAACAGGAGAGCAGAATGCGCTTAAAAGGGGTTCGCCATAGCCGGAACGTCGAAGATCGGCGAAATACGCGCGGTCGCAGTGCAGGTATCGGCGGAGTGGGAGTGTTGATCGTGTTGGCAATCGGGTACTTTGCAGGCATTGATGTCACACCGTTGTTGGATGATGTGGCGCACCCACAGCCACAAACCAATACCCCGCTGAGTGCAGAAGAGCGCAAAGCCGGAGAGTTTAGCGCGGCCGTTCTGGGCACGACCGAAGAGGTCTGGAGTACGGTTTTTGCCGAACAACTGGGTCGACAATATACGCCGCCCGTTTTGGTGCTGTTTTCCGGCGTGACCCAAAGCCCCTGCGGCGGAGCAAATGGCGCAACTGGTCCGTTTTATTGTCCAGCTGATCGCAAGGCCTATCTGGATACACAATTCTTTGCCACCCTCTCGCAGCAGCTTGGTGCGCGGGGGGATTTTGCGGCGGCGTATGTGATTGCCCACGAAGTCGCGCACCATGTCCAAAATGAACTGGGCATCTTGGGGCAGGTTCATCAGGCGCGGCAACAGGCAAGCACGCGCGAAGCAAATGCGTTGACGGTGCGGTTGGAGCTTCAGGCAGATTGTTTTTCCGGCGTTTCGGCGCGTGCCGTGGATGGGCTGCTTGATGCGGGGGATATCGACGAGGCCCTGAATGCAGCGCGCAAAATCGGGGATGACCATTTGCAAAAGCGCGCAGGCCGTGTGCCGCAACCGCATACATTTACGCATGGGACATCGAAACAGCGCGCGAGCTGGTTCGCACGAGGATATGACACTGGGGCGCTTCAATCTTGTGACACATTTGCCGCCAAGCGCTTATGACCTTTCACATCTCTGAAATTCAGGTGGGCGTTGGAATGTTGGGGATTTGCCCGATTCCCGGTCGGTTTGGAACGTATCATGCGGATATGACGGTGGTGCGTGACTGGTCCGCGCAACTTGTTCTAAGCCTGACCGAAACCAAAGAATTTTCAACTGCTGGAGCGCAAGGATTTCAGGCTGATCTTGCTGCCGCAGGCATCTTGTACAGGCACATTCCTATAGAGGATTTTGCGACCCCTTCTGCACAGGCCTTAGGGGACTGGTCAGACATCTCACACCAAGTTGTGACAGTGCTGCATGCGGGGGGGCATGTCTTGGTCCACTGCTTTGGTGGCTGTGGGCGATCAGGAATGATAGCGCTTAGGATGATGGTGGCACTGGGAGAAGACCCGCAGACCGCCTTTCGTCGCTTGCGTGCGGCCAGGCCATGCGCTGTGGAAACTGTTGCCCAGTTATCGTGGGCAACAGAAGGTGTATTGTCAGATTTTGATGCCTGCTAAGGTGCTCAGGCACGGTATCGCGACCGCGTGTCAGTAACCTTTGCGGCCTTTTTTGATACGTTTGACTTCGCGCACCATTTTACCAAAAGACTTGTCTCGTGCCCTGAACTGCGATGTCGACTCGCCTTCGCGGCCTTCGTCACGCAACAGTTTTCGCCAGCGTTCGACGCGTTCCGGCGCAAGTGTGCCCGCTTCGCAGGCCGCGCGCACTGCACATCCCGGCTCTGACTCGTGCCTGCAATTGTTGAACTTGCACTGCGCGGCGAGATCTTGCAGGTCCGAGAACACGGTTTCCAAGCCGTCTTCGGGTTCGGTCAACCGTAACGAGCGTATGCCGGGGGTGTCCACCAGAAGTCCGCCGTTTGTCATCACCCGCAAGGTCCGAGCCGTGGTTGTGTGGCGTCCCTTGGCATCATCCTCTCGGATGCTTTGCGTGGCCTCGGTGCCTGCGGTCAAACCATTCATCAAGGTGGTTTTCCCGACACCGGACGACCCCAGCAAGACGCCAGTTTGCCCTTTGGGGCACCATTTTGCGACCTCTGCCAGATCGCTGGCATCGTGAGCGTTCACCGTTAAAACAACCAGATTAGGGGCGAGTTTTTCGGCGGTTTTACGAAACCTCTCGGGATCGTCACAACGGTCGGCCTTGGTTAGGATCACCACTGGATAGCACCGGGCACCTTGCGCCAGTGCCAGATAGCGTTCCAGTCGCGCGGCCTTGAAGTCTGCATTGCAAGAGCTGGTGATGAACATCACATCCACATTCGCGGCAATAAGCTGCAACCGTGTATCGCCAACACCTGCGCGCCGTGAAAGTTCTGTTCGGCGCTCTAACAATTGCTGAACGCGCAGCTCAGGGTCTGCAAGCACCCAATCGCCAACTGCAAAGCTGCCTGTGGGACCATGGGGCGTCACAAGTGAGACGGACCCTGTTTGACCCAACCCTAACAGGCGGTCGCGGTGGACTTCGATGATACGAAAAGGGGTGAGTGTGGAATGTGTATGGGGCTGATTGGAAAAGAACGGTGCCCAACCGAGATCATTTAGAGAAAGCGTCATTGCTCTGCCTATATTTGTCGTAAATACGCCAAAGCCACCGCGAATGCAGGCGGATTCGGTACGGGTTCAGGCAGGCAAAAGGGGTGAGACCCAGTTAGATACACGCTGCCCGAAGGGTCATTTCTACAATCATAAAGCCCTCCTCTGGGATTTCAGAGCGGTATTGCTCTGTGGCGTGGTTAGGTGAGAGGCTGGACATCGACCCAAGCGGGGCTCGTTGTGGCTGCTTCCTTCCGGATCTGACCAGGTTGGCGAGGCGCTTGCCCGCGCCAACCTCTCGAGTCACGATATAGTGCGGCTGTCCGGCGGATGCAAGCGCAGCGATGTCTTGGTGATCAGTTGCTTAAGTCGAGACGAAACCGCGTAAACCCATCTTGGGTTGGGCCCAATTCCTCAAGTCTCAAATGAGGTGCGGTATGCAACAAGGTCACGGCCTTGGGTGACGTATCAATTGTTACCGAAGCACCAGCAATCGGTACGAAACTCCAAATCGGGAGCGTATCCTTTGCATCGCTGTCTGTCTGACGAAGGAAATCGATCAGAATGTCGCGAATTTTGGTTTTGCTTTCGAGTATCACTTTTTCGGGCGACACATGTGGGAAATAGCCACCTCCGCCAGAGCGATAGTTGTTAACCGCCAGAATAACTGACTGTGTGGCGGACAGCGGTTCGCCGCGCCAAGATAACCCTTTGATACGTTGAGCCTCTGGCGCGATGACCTCTCCGGATGGGGCGTATCTCGCCGGTTGAGTGAGATCTATCTGATATGTCAGCCCAAGTATTGTGTCGCAGTTATATCCGGCAAAATGGTCGTTCCGGAGGGGTTGGTCTGCTTGATTGGGCGCAATCTGACAATATTGGCTGGCCGACATCTCAAGCCAGTCCGCGATCTCTGCGCCAGTCATCAAGAGGGCGCTAATGTCATTTGGAAAAAACTGTAAATCTGAAATGTGATACATCGCCACTTGGCCCGCAGGAATGTCGGTGTAGTGGGTGGGCCCGCCTCTGGCTCCGCATTTTTGTGGAGCCGTGGCAGATAATACCGGCAAGTGTGCGTAGTCAGAGTTCTCAAAATGCCTAGAGACAAAATCGAGCTGGGCTTGTGCAACAAATCTGACTGTTGGGTCTTCGGGCAGAAGGCCGAAATAGCTGTGTAAGGGGGCTCTTAATGTGCCGACGTGTTTGCGAATTTCCGAAAGGGCCCATTCGTGTGCAGGTGTCAGAATTGACAGAAAATCTGGGTCGGTTTCTGGCACCAAGTGTGGGGTGCCTTTGCACGCGCGACGGCTGGCGGGAATGGCAGTGGTCGTGTGCTCTACAAGTGCCCACCCTATGTCAGAGCGCTCGAGCGTCACATCAATCCTGCCGAGATGCGAGGCTGCAGATCCGGGCATCACAGTCGGCGTTCCGTGGATCGTACCAGCCGTTTGGTCTATGGCAGGATGTTCGGGTTGTGGTCCAGGGAACACGAGATGAGAATGCCCGAGGACCAGCGCGTCCAGCCCCTCAACTGCGGCCAATGGGATACCTGCGTGTTCCATGTTGGGGGACGGCGCGGCATTGCTCACACCTGTGTGCCCCAGACCGATCACAATATCTGCACCGTCTTTACGCAACTGGCTGACAGCTTTGGTGGCAGCGATGACAATGTCGTCCGAGGCAAGGTGCCCCTCGACCCGAGATCGATCCCAAAGCAGCACCTGGGGTGGCATCACACCAAACAACCCGATTTTAATGCGATGTGTGTTGCCCAACTGATCGACCATTGAACGCTCAAGGATCGTGCAATTTTCCCAGACACCCTTGGCCTCAGAGCTGATGCCGTGGATGTTGCTACAGATAATTGGAAACGACGCTTGTGACAGCACTGAGCCCAACAGGGGAATGGGCAGGTTGAACTCGTGGTTTCCCAAGGCCGCAGCGTCATATTGCAGATGGTTCATGGCCGTCACAGCCGGATTTTCGAGGCCGCGAGGGACAGTGTCAGTTTCGTACAAGTCCGTGATCGGTGTGCCTTGGAGAAAATCCCCGTTGTCCAAAAGCAGTGTGTTCTGAGTGGTTGCCCTGATTTCCTTTATCAAGGTTGCCAATTTGCTGAGGTTGGAACTGTTGTCCGGCTTATTGGTGAAATAGTCGAACGGAAGCAAATGTGCATGCACATCAGTTGTCGCCAGAATGCTTAGGGAAACCCGAGCGGGGCGAATACTCGCAGAATGAATGTCGGGCACGTGAATAGCCTAAGTTGCGGGTTACCAGATTGGTTGGCCTTCAGTATTCACACACCCGCACTATTTTCAGAAGACCATTTACAGCTATGAGTGGGTGTCATGTAACATGTTGAGTGTAAAGAAAATAATAATTCAATTTTCACTGATGATGATAAAGGTCCAGACATTCTTGCTCTTGATGTGCGCGCATGGCAAGTCTTGGATGATCAGGAGATAATAATGAGACACGCAGAAACCGTCACCTTTGGTGGGTCTGGATTAGACCGTGCAGCCGAGCTTCGTTCGGATGGTGATGCCTTGGCAGAACTCAAGGCGAACCCCACGAGTAGAAGTATTGTCTTGTGGCGCGGAAAACCATTGGTGTGCGGAGAGCGGCGTGATGTGTTGGTACGGCTTGAGATGGCGCACCCTCTTCTGAAACACGCCGTGGAAACACCGCTATTCTTGGGCCAAGAAGAGGCCGGGGCGATTTTTGCACATGATGTGTCTTCTTGGGAGCCAGAGACCGTCGACCAGGAGGCCTTGCAGAGCTTCTTTGACCAAAGTGAACAGCACCACGACACAGTGCCAGAAGATCACGTGTTTAGCGAATTGCGCGCAGTGATGTCAGGACTTAATGCGCGCGATGCGGAATTGGCAGCAACGGCGCGTGCCATTCAAAGCTGGCACAGATCACATCGGTTTTGCGCAATTTGTGGCCACGAAAGTGCACGCGCAATGGGTGGGTGGCAGCGTGATTGCCCATCTTGTGGGGGGCATCACTTTCCGCGCACGGATCCTGTGGTGATTATGTTGATTACTTCTGGCAACAAGGTGCTGATGGGGCGATCCCCTGGATGGCCGGACGGAATGTACTCTCTTCTGGCTGGATTTGTAGAACCCGGAGAAACACTTGAAGCGGCGGTGCGGCGCGAAGTGTTGGAAGAGGCCAATGTGCCTGTGGGCGAAGTTCGTTATTTGGCAAGCCAACCTTGGGCGTTTCCGTCCTCCTTGATGTTTGGCTGTCGCGGCGAAGCATTGGGTGAAGACATCAAAATCGATCCCGTTGAGATTGAAGATGCAATTTGGGTTGCGCGCGAAGAGATGATGCAAGCTTTTGCCGGACAGCATCCAAAGCTTAAACCTGCACGAAAAGGCGCTATTGCGCATTTCATTCTCCGCAACTGGCTTGCGGACCGACTGGATTAGAGCCTAAAACTGATATGAGCGTATGAAGGGGCAAAGTTTATGGAATTCAAATCCAAGCAAGATCTTGAGATCCCTCTAAATGATGTGTTTGATATGCTTTCTGATTTTGACCGCCACGAGCGGCTGGCCATGCGCCGTGGCGTAGACATCGCTCGAAAAGATAGCCCGCGCCAGGCGGGGCTTGGCACGGCATGGGATATCAGTTTTCTATTTCGCGGTAAGCAACGACATCTAGATTTAGAGGTCACGAATTTTGATGCGCCCCAAGGGCTTGGCCTCCAAGCCATTATGCAAGGGCTCGAATCCGCCATATCTGTTGAATTGGTGGCGCTGTCCCGAACCAAAACGCGCATGAATGTCGTTGCCGAAATGAAGCCGAAAACACTGTCGGCACGTCTGCTTGTACAGTCTTTCAAACTGGCGCGTGGCAACATCAACAAGCGCTTTAACAAGCGGCTTGCGGCGCAAGCGCGTGACATGGAAGTACGTTACACTCAAATGGCCTGATGGCTGGCTCTATTTGTGGCGCATTTTGACCGCAGGATACACACCCAGAATATTCAGTGAGTTGGTGAAATACTCCAACTCTTCTAGGGCGCGCTTTACGGGGGCGTCGTCTGGGTGCCCTTCAATATCCGCATAAAACCGGGTGGCCGTAAATGATCCGTCCACCATGTAGCTTTCCAGCTTGGTCATGTTGACGCCATTGGTCGCGAATCCCCCCATGCCTTTGTAAAGTGCCGCAGGAATGTTGCGCACTTCAAAGACAAATGTGGTCATCATGGTGCCGTCACCGCGCTGCGAATGATCGGGTTCGCGTGACATAATGACAAATCGTGTCGTGTTATGCCCGTGGTCTTCGATATCTTTGGCGAGCACATCCAGCCCATAGATATCTGCCGCAAGTTGCGAGGCCAGAACGCCTTCGGTGCGAAGACCGCTCTCTGCCAATTCGGCGGCGGCTCCGGCGCTATCCGCGGCCGCGATCCCCTGAATTCCGTTCATCTTAAGAAAGCTCGCTGACTGAGGGAGCAATACCAAATGCGCCCGAACCAACGAAATGTCGTCAACGCTCACACCGGGCAGAGCCAACAGGCTGATGCGCACACGGACAAAGGCTTCGTCGACAATATGAAGCCCGCTTTCTGGAAGCAGTCTGTGAATATCGGCGACGCGTCCGTATGTGGAATTTTCGATCGGCAGCATGGCAAGATCTGCCTCACCTGTGCGCACGGCCGAAATGACATCTTCGAACGTGTTGCAGGGCAGGGCTTCCATATCAGGTCTCGCTTCGTGGCAAGCTTGATGCGAATACGCTCCGGGCTCTCCTTGAAAGGCAATACGGTTGCTCATGTGCGTCTTTTCCATCCCTAAACCCGAAATTGGGCGTTTGGTCGCGGTAACTATACCTTGCCTTTGACAAGAGGAAGCGGATAGATACCCCGCAAACGCCACGAGACGGAAACGTAGCATGTTTGACACGATGACAATGACGAAAACCTTGGGTGCGCTTTGCGGGGCGCTATTGATACTGTTGCTGGGCGCATGGGCTGGCGACATTCTGTATCACACCGGACCAAGCGGCCACGGCGATCACGCGCAACAGGCGTATGTGATCGAAGTAGAAAGCGCTGATGATGCTGGCGCCGAAGAAGAAGTAGCTGGACCCACTTTGGAAGAATTGATCGCATCTGCTGATCTGGCCAAAGGTGCAAAGGTATATGGTAAGTGCAAATCTTGCCACAAGCTGGAAGATGGAGCCAATGCGACCGGACCGCACCTTTATGGTGTTGTAGACCGCGCTGTTGGGTCTGTTGATGGTTTCGGATACTCGGGCAAGCTTGTTGCTGTCGCCGACGTCTGGACCCCTGAAAACCTTGACGGGTTCCTCACCAAGCCAAAAGATTTTGCGCCGGGCACCAAGATGTCTTTCTCGGGTCTTAAGAAACCTGCGGATCGTGCGAACCTTATTGCCTATTTGGACAGCTTGACCAACTAAGCTGCACAACACTCAAGAATTGAATGGGCCGCTACTGTCGCAGTAGCGGCCTTTTTCATGCGCATGTTCAACGTGACATTCGTATGAGATTCGCCCACTTATTCGCAAAATCCGGAGTGTACCAGTGAGTGGCATGTCGCTGGAGAATGCGAATTCACATCTTGTTGAGCCATTCTCGACTTGAATGTGGGCAAGGAGGCACTTTAGCTTGAGCCAAACAGGAATGACCCAAAATCATCCGAATATCAGAGGAAGAGCCATGCCCCGCATCATTGCAAAAACAGCAGAGAGCCACTTGGCCCCGCTTTTAGGGAAGTGGTTGGTGGCTGGTGCCGCTGCTATTTCCATTTTGATGGCGGCCCAATCTGCCCGTGCCGAAGGCGACGGGATTATTCGGAGCCACGGGTATTCATACTTTGGGGATCTTACCTATCCGGCGGATTACACCCATTTCGGGTATGTGAACCCCGAAGCCCCCAAGGGCGGCGAAATCTCCATCTGGGCGCCCGGAACATTTGATTCGATGAACCCCTATGCGCGTAAGGGGCGCGCTGGGCGCTATAGCTGGATGATGTACGAAACATTGTTGGGCGAAGCACCTGCCGGTGGCGGTGGAATGCCGGCGGATGTGTACGGCGAGGCGTATGGTCTGTTGGCCGAACGTCTTGAGTACGACGAGGGCAAAACTTGGGTCACGTTCTTTATGCGCCCAGAGGCGCGGTTCTCTGATGGCACACCTGTTACCGCGCATGATGTGGTCTTTAGCCATAATTTGCTGATCGAGCAGGGGTTGCCGTCGTATGGGCAGGCCGTGAAGAAACGCGTTCTGAGCGCCGAAGCCCTGAATGATCACACAGTCAAATTCACCTTTGCCCAAGGGATGTCCCGACGCAGTTTGATTGACCAAGTCGGTGGGGTGCCGGTGTATTCCAAGGCGTGGTACGAGGAGACTGGCGCACGCCTTGATGAACCGCGGCTCGAGACATCACCGGGATCAGCCCCGTATATGATTGACAGCTATGATATCAATCGGCGGATCGTGTATAAACGCAACCCTGACTATTGGGGCTGGCATCTGCCCATCAACAAGGGCCGCCACAACTTTGATCGTATCCGGATTGAGTATTTCGCAGATGACTCGGCTGCATTCGAAGCATTCAAAGCTGGCGAGTATACCTTTCGCCAAGAGGGCAATTCCAAACAATGGGCCACGGGCTATGACTTTCCCGGAGTTCAAAAGGGCGATGTCGTCAAAAAAGAGCTGCCGGATGGCACCCCTCCCACGCCAACGGGCGTGGTGTTTAACCTTGGAAAAGAGGTTCTAAAAGACCGACGTGTCCGCGAGGCGGTGTCGCTGGCCTATAATTTTGAATGGACAAACGAGTCGCTCCAGTTCGGCCTGTTCAAACAACGCCATTCCTTTGTCCAAGGAAACCCCCTTGAGGCAAAGGGGCTGCCAGAGGGCAAAGAACGCGCCTTGCTGGAAAGCCTAGGGGATTTGGTGCCCGACGAAATTCTAAATGAGCCCGCGATTATGGCACATGCCTCAAGCCCCAAACGCGAAGTCGACCGCCGTAATTTGCGGAGGGCGATGGCATTGCTTGACGAGGCCGGATGGGCTGTGGGGGACGACGGGATGCGTCGCAACGCCAAGGGCGATACTCTCAAGCTTAACTTTCCGATGCCGTCTTCGGGGTCGGCCACAATGGGGGCATTCGTCGAGGTGTTTGTGCAAAACCTTCGCCGCATGGGGATAGATGCCACGCACGAAAAAATCGATCCTGCCCAATACACATTGCGTGAAAGAGACCGTGATTATGAGCTGGTGTTTGACCAATACGCGGCATTTTTGGACACAGGCACCGGATTACATCAGCGGTATGGGTCTAAAGAGGCGGCCATCAGTTTGTTCAACCCGGCCGGTTTAGCTAGCCCATTGGTCGACAAAATTATCGATATCTCTTTGGAAACCGAAACCCGCGAGGATCGCGATGTGGCGTTGATGGCGCTTGATCGTGTGCTGCGTTGGGAGCGCTTCATGATTCCGGTCTGGTATAATGACAGCACTTGGGTCGCTTACTATGACCAATACGAATATCCTGATCCACTGCCGCGGTATGCGTTAGGGCAGTTGGATTTCTGGTGGTTCAATGCGGACAAGGCGGCCGATTTAAAAGCGTCCGGCGCATTGAGGTAGTTCGCAGATGGGAGCCTATATTTTACGGCGGCTGTTGCTGATCATTCCGACCCTTTTGGGCATCATGATTATTAACTTTGCGCTTGTTCAGTTTGTGCCGGGCGGTCCAGTTGAACAGGTGATTGCGCAAATGCAGGGCCAAGGCGACGTCTTCGAAGGCTTTGCCGGCGGCGGTCAAGATGCGGGAAATATGCAGTCTGAGGACTTTGCAGGAGGCGCGAGCACCAGCAAATATGCCGGAGGCCAAGGATTGCCACCCGAGTTTATCGCGCAACTCGAAAAAGAGTTTGGTTTTGACAAACCCCCGCTAGAGCGGTTTTTCAATATGATGGGCAACTATATGCGTCTGGATTTCGGCGAAAGTTATTTTCGCAAAATCAGTGTGACCGAACTTGTCTTGGAAAAAATGCCAGTGTCGATCACGCTGGGTCTTTGGTCGACACTGATCGCATATATGGTGTCCATTCCATTGGGCATTCGCAAGGCAATGAAAGATGGATCGGCATTTGATACATGGACGTCGGGGATCATCATCGTTGCCTATGCCATACCTGGATTTTTGTTCGCAATCTTGTTGTTGGTGCTGTTTGCAGGTGGCTCGTACTGGAAGATCTTTCCACTCCGAGGGCTCACCTCTGACGGGTTTGATGACCTTAGCGCCATAGGCAAGATCTTGGATTATCTCTGGCACATCGCGTTACCTGTTTTTGCCTCGACAATTGCTGCATTCGCGACGTTGACCTTGTTGACCAAAAACAGCTTCCTTGATGAGATCAAGAAACACTATGTGATGACAGCGCGTGCCAAGGGTCTTAGTGAAAACAGTGTGCTGTATGGCCATGTGTTTCGAAATGCGATGTTGATTGTGATCGCTGGATTTCCTGCCGTGTTCATCGGTGTGTTTTTTGGGGGATCATTGATCATCGAAACGATTTTCTCGTTGGATGGGTTGGGACGACTCGGGTTCGAAGCTGCAGTTGCACGCGATTACCCTGTTATCTTTGGCACATTGTTTATCTTTGGCCTGATTGGTCTGGTGGTCGGGATATTGTCGGACCTGATGTATGTGTTGGTCGATCCTCGGATCGATTTCGAAAAGAGAGAGGGCTAAGTCATGGCGTTGTCTCCTCTCAATCAGCGCCGCTGGCGCAACTTTAAACGCAACCGGCGTGCCTTCTGGTCGCTCATTCTCTTTACGCTGGCTTTTGGGATCAGCCTATTTGCCGAAGTTTTGGCGAACGACAAACCCATTTTGGTAAGTTACCGCGGCGAAATTTTTGCGCCAGTGGCCAAGTTTTATCCCGAAACAGCCTTTGGCGGCGACTTTAAGACCGAGGCCGATTATCGCGACCCCGTGGTGCAATGCCTGATTGAAACTGGTGGTGTTGATCTGTGTCTTGATGACCCAGAAGAGGTTCTTGCAGAGGTCGCAGCGGCGACATTCCAAGACGAAAACTTTGAGCAGGGTTGGACGCTTTGGCCGCTTATCCCCTATGCCTATGACACCCCCGTGGATCGTCCGGGTGCGGCACCGTTGCCGCCGAATGCGCAAAACTGGTTGGGCACAGATGATCGCAAGCGAGATGTCGTGGCCCGTGTTCTGTACGGGTTCCGCTTGTCGATCGTGTTCACATTAATCGTGACCTGTCTGGCCAGTGTGATCGGCATTATTGCCGGTGCGATTCAGGGCTTCTTTGGGGGATGGGTTGATCTGATTTTCCAAAGAGTGATCGAAATCTGGAGCTCTACGCCAAGCCTGTACATCATTATCATTTTGTTCGCGATTTTGGGCCGAAGTTTCTGGTTGCTGGTT
This sequence comes from Shimia litoralis, assembly GCF_005518135.1. GTDB lineage: Bacteria > Pseudomonadota > Alphaproteobacteria > Rhodobacterales > Rhodobacteraceae > Shimia_E > Shimia_E litoralis. The sequence continues at coordinate 128,654 of NZ_SULI01000002.1, forward strand.
TTCTTGACAGTCCTGTTTGGTTGGACCGCTCTGGTGGGTGTTGTGCGCGCAGAATTTTTACGTGCTCGAAACCTTGAATACGTCCGTGCGGCCCGCGCCTTAGGGGTGTCGAACCGCGTGATCATGTTCCGACATATGTTGCCAAATGCGATGGTTGCGACGGTCACGATGTTACCGTTCATTGTGACCGGAACCATTTCGACCTTGGCCGGTTTGGATTTTCTCGGATTTGGATTGCCATCCACAGCCCCGTCGTTAGGAGAGCTAACCTTGCAAGCCAAACAAAACCTTCAGGCACCTTGGCTGGCGTTCACGGCGTTCTTTACGTTCGCGATCATGCTGTCGCTGCTGGTGTTTATCTTTGAAGGTGTCCGCGATGCCTTTGACCCAAGAAAGACCTTCTCATGAGCATTCTTGAAGTCAAAGACTTGCGTGTTGGCTTTCGCCAGGACGGCAAGCTGATCGAGGCCGTCAAAGGCGTTTCGTTTAGCGTCGATCGCGGAGAGACCGTCGCGCTGGTGGGTGAATCAGGATCAGGCAAGTCCGTGACCGCGCTGTCGACTGTCGCCTTGTTGCCCCAAAGCGCGGAAACCTCTGGTTCTGTCACATACGACGGGCAAGAAATGATCGGGGCAAAGGAACAGATATTAAGACAGGTCCGTGGGAACGATATTTCGTTCATCTTCCAAGAGCCGATGACATCTTTGAACCCGCTGCACACTCTTGAAAAACAATTGGCCGAGTCCTTGGCGTTGCACCAAGGGCTTGTGGGCGAGCAGGCGCGGACACGCATTATCGAATTGATGGAAAAAGTTGGCATTCGTGATGCCCAAAGCCGCCTTGGGGCCTACCCCCACCAGCTTTCTGGGGGGCAACGTCAGCGGGTGATGATTGCGATGGCACTGGCCAACAAGCCTGATGTTCTGATCGCGGATGAGCCGACCACCGCGCTGGACGTCACCATTCAGGCGCAAATTTTGGAGCTCTTGGCGGATTTGAAAAAAACCGAGGGCATGGGGCTGCTGTTCATCACCCACGATCTAGGGATCGTGAAACGCATTGCCGACAAAGTGTGTGTGATGAAGAATGGTGAAATTGTAGAATCCGGACCTGTTGATGAAATCTTCGCCAACCCCCAGCATCCGTACACCCAGACATTGCTGAGCGCGCGGACCGTTGGCGTTCCCGATCCCGTGGCTCCCGACGCGCCAGTTATGGCCGAAACCGAATCCCTTAAGGTGTGGTTTCCCATTCAACGCGGGTTTTTCAAGAAAACCGTGGGCCATGTCAAAGCGGTCAACGACGCATCAATCTCTGTGCGGGCAGGCGAGACATTGGGGATCGTCGGCGAAAGCGGATCGGGCAAGACCACGTTGGCGTTGGCGATTATGCGGCTCATTTCGTCCGAGGGGGGCATTACATTTGATGGACAGGATGTGCGTCAATGGTCGACCAAGGCGTTGCGTGATCTTCGCAAGCACATGCAGATTGTATTTCAAGACCCGTTTGGAAGTTTGTCTCCGCGTATGACCTGCGAGCAAATCATAGCCGAAGGGCTTGGTGTGCACGGGCGGCGGGATGGCCGGTCAGAACGTGATTTGGTCGCTGAAGTGATGCAAGAGGTGGGGATGGATCCGGCCTCGATGGATCGGTATCCGCACGAATTTTCAGGTGGGCAACGTCAGCGCATTGCCATTGCTCGGGCCATGATCCTGAGGCCGAAGCTGGTCGTGTTGGATGAACCCACGTCGGCGCTTGATATGACTGTTCAGGTGCAGATCGTAGATTTGTTGCGTGATCTGCAACGCAAATACGGGTTGGCCTATCTGTTCATCAGTCACGATTTGCATGTGGTGCGGGCCATGAGCCACAAGATCATGGTGATGAAACAGGGCGATGTGGTTGAGCAAGGCGAGGCCCAATCCTTGTTCCAAGACCCCAAGACAGAATACACACGGAATTTGTTGGCCGCGGCACCAGATTTATGAACTGTGTTATCACGTTGCCGCCGTGCACCAATGCGGAGCACAGCGGCAAGGGATAGCGTCTTAAATCGCCGAGCTATGACCGGCTTTGTCTAGGCCATAGATATCGAGGGCACGTGCCATCATACGTGTCAAAGGCCGGGCTTTCTCGGGAATGAAGATACCTTGGGGTGTCACCTCAAGCATATCAGGGAACCCCTCGACCAGCGGACGATACACATCTTGCAGTTGGCTTTGTGAAATTCCGAATGTGTCGATGACTTCTTGCGAATTAATTTGGAAATCGCACATCAATGCTTCGATCAAACGGGATCGTAGCTTGTCGTCATCTTTAAAGGCATGTCCGCGGCTGATCGAAAACTGGCCGTCGCGAATTTTGCCAGTGTGGGCCGACGTAGCAGGCGCATTTTGAGCATAGCCCTGCGGAAACCGCGAAATAGATGACGCGCCGACCCCAATCAGGACGTCTGACGTGTCGTCGGTGTATCCCTGGAAATTACGTCGCAGCGTTCCGTTGGCCTGAGCGATCGCAAGCCCGTCTTCTTTTGTCGCGAAATGGTCGATGCCGATTTCGGCATAATTATCCCAAAGGAACAATTTGCGGGCTGTTTCAAACAACGCAAGTCGCTCTTGCGGCGTAGGCAAAGCATCAGATGGAATCATCTGCTGGCGCTTGGCCATCCAAGGGACGTGCGCATACCCATACAGCGCAACCCGATCAGGTGAGAGTGACAACAGCTTTTGGACGCTTTCGGTGATGCGTGCTTGGGATTGGTGAGGCAGGCCAAACAAGATATCGGCGTTCAGGCTTTTGACCCCATGCGCGCGAATGGCGTCTACGGCATCGCGTGTGACATCATATCCCTGAATGCGACCAATGGTTTCCTGAATGTCGGGGTCGAAATCTTGAACACCAATTGATGCGCGATTCATGCCAGCCCGCGAGAGCACGGTCAGTCGCGCATCATCGATTTCGTTCGGATCGATTTCTACGGAAAATTCGCCTTCTGGTGCCATTGGCGCAACGTCAAAAATGGCGCCAACCAAATCTTCCATCATTGCAGGTTCAAGCAATGTGGGCGTTCCACCGCCCCAGTGAAGCCGCGACAGGGTGATTCCATCAGGCAGTTGGGCCTTGAGAATCTTGAGCTCCTGCTTGAGCGTTTCCACATAGGCCGCGACGGGCGATGCGCTTGCGGTACCTTGGGTGCGACATGCGCAAAACCAGCAAAGCCGCCGACAAAACGGGACGTGGATGTACAGCGATATCTGAGAATCGGCCGGAATCGCATTGATCCACGCGCCAAAAAGTTCGGGCGTCACGTCGTTCGAGAAGTGGGGCGCCGTGGGATAGCTAGTGTAACGCGGCACTTTCGCGTCAAATAGACCTAGCTTTGCCAATTGTGTTTTCGTCTCCATAGAATTACGCTTGCGGTATCCGGTCAGGACTCTCCTTGACCCAGATCAAGCGCGAACACGAAAAATGCTAAATGAACCGACCCTCCAACACTCGCAGGATTGCGGGAATTGTCCTATTCGCCATAGGGCTGTTTGCGCGCGCTGTGAAACAGACGAACTCGAGGTCTTGGAAGAGATCAAATATTATCGGAGTTTTGAGGCGGGGCAAACTGTGGTGTGGTCTGGCGACAAAATGGACTTTGTCGGGTCTGTTGTGTCGGGAATCGCATCCCTGACGCAGACGATGGAGGACGGACGCACCCAAATGGTTGGGCTGTTGCTGCCGTCTGATTTTGTCGGGCGTCCTGGTCGGGATGGGGCGGCATATGATGTCGTCGCCACAACTGATTTGGTGATGTGTTGTTTCCGGAAAAAGCCATTTGAGCGCATGATGCTTGAGACGCCCCATATTGCGCAGCGCCTGCTTGAAATGACTTTGGACGAACTAGATGCAGCACGCGAGTGGATGCTTGTGCTTGGCCGCAAAACTGCGCGTGAAAAGATTGCCAGCCTATTGTCTATTATTGCCCGTCGCGACGCGTCTTTGAAATTAAGCGGGGCACAGGGCACACTCGTGTTTGATCTGCCGCTCACGCGTGAAGCCATGGCAGACTATTTGGGTCTGACGTTGGAAACCGTAAGCCGCCAGATGTCAGCGCTCAAGCGTGACGGGGTGATTTTGCTTGAGGGCAAACGCCATGTCACCATTCCGGATTTGTCACGCCTGCTGGAAGAGGCCGGCGATGACAGCGATGGCGGTATGATGGTCTAATTCAAAAGGCAGAACGGTGTCTGCCTTTTGTGTGCGCTTCGCGCGGTATTTCCAGTGCCGCTTAGTGCGCTAGGAAAACCGGCACTTCTGCTTTTTCCAACATGCTTCTTGTGGCACCACCCAAAATGGCCTCGCGGAATCTGGAGTGGCCATATGCGCCCATCACAACCATATCGCTTTCGCAGTCTTTGGCGTGACGCATCAACACATCGCTGACGCGCGGCAAGGTCTTGGAGAGCACGTCAATTTCTACACGTACCCCGTGGCGCGACAGATACTGTGACAACAACCCGCCGGGGTCCGATCTGTTTGGGCCGTGGGTCGGTGGGTCAATCACAACAACATGTACGTTATCTGCTTGGATCAAGAACGGAAGTGCCGCACGCACGGCGACGAGCGCCTCGCTGCTCTCGTTCCAGCCAATGCAAATATTTTTTGGGGCGCTCAACGGCACGCTTTGATCCGGAAGCATGAATACGGGGGCTTGTCCTTCGAACAACGCCGCTTCGATCGTGGGCTCTATCTCTGCGCCATGTTCTTTGCCGTAAGGTTTGGGGAGGATGACCAAATCGGAGAACCGGGCACGTGCCGCAACATGGCGACCAAGATCAGAGATTTGTGCGACTCCAGACTCGGTTCCCCAACGAATATCGCTTGCGCGCAGCATTTCCGTGGCCTGTTGCTCTAATGCCTCTGACTCGGCTTGTGCACGATTCAAGGTTTCCTGAAGCAGCATGGCGTTTGCGCCAGCATAATAATATCCGGTCTGGCTTCGGTCGACGCCTAGGCAGAGGACATCCAGGTGCGCGTCCAAACTTCGAGCAAGTTCAATGCCTTGCGCGACAGTCATGCCCGCAAGTTTTGCGTCCGTTAGTACCGCAAGAAGTGTTTTGTAAGCCATTTTTTGTCTCCATGGCGGCGGGTAATGCATAGGCGTAGGTGCCAGAAAGCCGAAACGCCGTAAGGTTCTTGGTGATTGGGGACATTTTTGAAGTATTATGCTTTGACACAGATCAAGGCGTAGATATGACCGCGGCAGCAAAAGACAGTTAGTCTAAAATGAGCTGGGTGCATTCGAATCGTGCCTAGTAAGACGAAGGGACGCAAAATGTTGAATTATATCAAGCTGATCGCGCTTGGCTTGGTCACGCTATTCGCGATGATCGCAGCCAATTACGCGCGCGATATGGCTTATCAGGTGCACGCCATTATTGTGGCTGTTGTATCAGGTGGCCTATTTATCTGGACATTGCGGGGAACCGGTGACGTAAAAACCACTCCGCAGAACGAATATCTTGATGGCGTTGTCCGCGCCGGTGTCATCGCCACCGCCTTTTGGGGTGTTGTCGGCTTTCTGGCAGGCGTATTTATCGCTTTCCAACTGGCATTTCCGGGATTGAATTTTGAATGGGCAGAAGGCTACGCCAACTTTGGTCGTCTTCGTCCGTTGCACACATCTGCTGTTATTTTCGCCTTTGGTGGGAATGCCTTGATCGCGACCTCGTTCTTTGTGGTTCAGCGTACATCGGCAGCCCGCCTTTGGGGTGGCAACTTGGCATGGTTTGTTTTCTGGGGTTATCAGCTGTTTATCGTGCTGGCCGCGACTGGATACCTGTTGGGTGTCACGCAATCAAAAGAATATGCAGAACCAGAATGGTATATCGATATCTGGCTCACTGTAGTCTGGGTTGCATATCTGGCCGTTTTCTTGGGAACGATCATCAAACGCAAAGAACCACACATTTATGTGGCAAACTGGTTCTATCTGTCGTTCATCGTCACCGTTGCGATGCTGCACCTCGTCAACAACCTGTCCATGCCGGTTTCGATCTTTGGATCTAAATCTGTTCAGGTATTCTCGGGTGTTCAGGATGCGATGGTTCAGTGGTGGTATGGTCACAACGCCGTTGGGTTCTTCCTGACCGCGGGCTTCTTGGGCATGATGTACTACTTTGTACCGAAACAGGCCGAACGTCCTGTGTTCTCGTACAAGCTGTCGATCATCCACTTTTGGGCTCTGATCTTCCTGTACATCTGGGCTGGTCCCCACCACTTGCACTATACTGCGCTGCCTGACTGGGCTTCGACCTTGGGCATGGTGTTCTCGATTGTTCTGTGGATGCCGTCTTGGGGTGGCATGATCAACGGCCTGATGACGCTGTCGGGTGCTTGGGACAAACTGCGCACCGATCCGATCATCCGTATGATGGTTATCTCGATCGGCTTTTACGGCATGTCGACCTTTGAAGGTCCGATGATGTCGATCCGCGCTGTGAACTCGCTGTCGCACTACACTGACTGGACAATTGGCCACGTGCACTCTGGTGCCTTGGGTTGGAACGGTATGATCACCTTTGGTGCTCTGTACTATCTGGTTCCGGTTCTGTGGAAGCGTGAGCGCCTGTATTCGCTGTCGCTAGTCTCTTGGCACTTCTGGTTGGCCACGATCGGTATCGTTCTGTATGCCGCGTCGATGTGGGTTACCGGTATCATGGAAGGCCTGATGTGGCGCGAAGTTGATGCCAACGGTTTCCTTGTGAACTCGTTTGCGGACACTGTGGCTGCGAAATTCCCGATGTACGTTGTGCGTGGTCTGGGTGGGCTTATGTTCCTCTCTGGTGCCATCATCATGTGCTACAATCTCTGGATGACTGTGAAGAAAGCGCCTGCCAAAGAAGCGCTCGCTACTGCAGTCCCGGCTGAATAAGGAGGGCCGGAGCAATGGCTATTCTCGATAAACATAAAATCCTCGAGACCAACGCGACCCTCCTGCTGATTTTCAGCTTCTTGGTCGTGACCATCGGTGGGATCGTTCAGATCGCACCCCTTTTCTGGCTGGAAAACACCATCGAGGAAGTAGAGGGCATGCGCCCCTACACCCCGCTGGAGTTGGCAGGTCGTGATGTCTATGTCCGCGAAGGCTGCTATGTCTGCCACTCGCAGATGATCCGCCCAATGCGTGATGAGGTCGAACGTTATGGCCACTATTCGCTCGCAGCGGAATCCAAGTATGACCACCCCTTCCAATGGGGTTCCAAGCGGACAGGTCCTGATCTGGCACGTGTCGGCGGTCGTTATTCGGATGATTGGCAAGTCGATCACCTACGCAACCCACAGTCTGTTGTGCCTGAATCAGTGATGCCGAAATATGGCTTCCTCGAGCGCAAGATGATTGATGGTAAGTATATCGGTGATCTGTTGGCGACGAACCGTATGGTCGGTGTTCCTTACACCGACGAGATGTTGGAAAATGCGCAGGCTGACTTTGCGGCCCAAGCAGACCCCGACAGCGACTATGACGGTTTGCTCGAGCGCTATGGTGAAAAGGTAAACGTTCGCAATTTCGATGGTGCCGAAGGTATCTCTGAAATGGACGCTTTGGTCGCCTATCTGCAAATGTTGGGTACGTTGGTTGACTTCTCGACCTTCACTCCCGACGCATCGCGGTAAGGGGCAGGGAAATGGAAACATATTCCCTACTGCGAGAGTTCGCCGACAGCTGGATGCTATTGTTCTTGTTTGCTTTCTTCGCGGCGGTCATCCTTTGGGTGTTCCGTCCGGGAAGTGGCAAGGAGTACCGCGATACCGCGGACATCCCGTTCCGGCACGAAGACAAACCCGCCACGGATGAGGAGGCGAGGACATGAGTAAAAAACCTGTAAAAAAAGGCCATCAAGTCGAAACAACCGGCCATAGCTGGGATGGTATCGAAGAGTATAACAATCCGCTGCCACGTTGGTGGGTCTATGTATTCTACGCGTGTATCGTCTGGGCGATCGGCTACTCGATTGCGTATCCTGCATGGCCCGGCGTCAAAAGCGCGACGGCTGGGATGCTCGGGTTCTCTACCCGCGGTGATGTTCAGAAAGACATTGATGTGGCGGCTGCCAAATTGGCACCTATCAATGCCAAGCTTGAAGCTGCAGAGCTGACAGCCATTTCTGGCGATCCAGAGTTGAACGGCTATGCTGTTTCAGCGGGCTCGGCGGTCTTTAAGACCTGGTGTGCTCAGTGCCACGGTTCTGGTGCTGCTGGTGCGGTGGGATACCCCAACCTTCTGGACAATGATTGGCTGTGGGGTGGCGATATCGAAGCCATCTATACCACCATCAATCACGGTATCCGGAACGAAGAAGACGATGATGCACGTTACTCGGAAATGCCAGCATTCGGTGAAATGCTGGAAGGCGAAGAGATCGAGCAAGTTGTGAACTTTGTGATGTCGCTGTCTGGCGATGCGATGGATGCTTCCAAAGTTGCTGCAGGCGCTGTTGTGTTCGAAGACAACTGTTCTTCGTGCCACATGGAAGACGGTACGGGTGATCGCGATCAAGGTGCACCGAACCTGACTGACGCGATCTGGCTCTATGGTGGCGACTATGCTGCTGTAACCGAAACCGTGACCAACAGCCGCTATGGTGTGATGCCGAACTGGAACACACGTCTGACCGATGCACAAATTCGTGCCGTGGCCACATATGTTCACCAGCTTGGTGGCGGTGAGTAACTGATATCATGAAAGTTTTCCAAGGGCGGGCGACTGCCCTTGGTTTTTCACACCGGCGTTCTGACCTGCTTGCAGGATTTCCAGAGCGCCGGTGTTTTCTATTCAGCCCATAGAGCTGTCTGTTTGTCGATATTTTGCGCGACTGATGTCGTTTTGGTCACTCCAGATTGCCATGATCACCCAAACGACCATGTAGAGCGCACCGAGCCCGACAATCACCTCGCCGGGCACCGGGCCGACATCTGCGCGGCGAAAAGCTTCGTCCCAGCTTTGGACAGGTGTCGGGTGCACGGCAATTTTTCCAGCAAAAGCCAAAGATTGAATCAACAAGATCCACAAGTAATTCCGACGAATACGTCGGCCGATCGCGGTCAGATAATCGACGTGGTATTTTGGATGGAGATAGTCATTGGCGAGTACCTTTTGCCAATTTTCTTCAAGGTGCAGATTCCCGTCATAGAGCATCGGCGCATAAAAATGGGTTTCCATCCATCGGGCGCGGGCACGCCAGACATTGAAATACCTGTACCGTCGTGCTTCGAGCATGAGGAAAAAGATGATCAAGACGCCGACCAACACCAACGGCAGAGGTGATGCGTCCGGAGATGCAAAAGATATGGACAACGCCACACCCAGTGTCACAACGGCCCAGTTGGTGGTTGTGTCAAGACGTGTCCGCCAGATGGTGCTGCGATAGACTTCACCTCGATAAAGGTGTGCCATGGCGCCAATTTCAGCGGCATTCAGCGCTTTGCGCTCTTCATATTGTTCGGAAATTGAGTGGCCTCCCGTTTCCAACATCAAAATTTCCGCTCCCTGACTAAGGATAATGCACAGAGTTTGATCTGGGTCAAAGGTAGAACGGCGTAAATCAGAGAGAGTTGGGCAAGTTCAAGCGTGCCGAGTCAATTTGGTGTTGCTTGAAACAGAGTTGCCTAAAGACAGATTGTCTTAATGGCATGTAGGTGTCGGCTTTCCGTCCTGTTCGCGCGTTTCCTGGAACGCCGACACCGCCTATCTTTCTTGATATCAGATACGAATTGTTTCTCAAGCTTCTCTGACTTCGATAAATTTCTCGGATGTCACATTGTCGTGATCGTTTGGCGCTACGCGGCGTTGAAGTGAGATTTGCACGTAAAAACGCCTGAATTCGCCGCTGAACGCTGCGTTTGTCGTCTGGCTGCCTATCGTCGTGATATGTTAAAACCTACATTTAGGATGTAGAATTTGACCCATATCAAAGTCTTTGTGATCTTACAGGGTCAAAAGAAACATAGACAATTCCCAATGCGCGAGTGATTCCTGTGAGCACTACCGATCAAGAACCGGGCCTTTATGCCGCCCGCGAGCCGGTTTTCCCCAAAAAGGTTTATGGCAAATTCCGGAACCTGAAATGGTTCCTTATGGCGTTTACGCTGGGTATCTACTATTTGACGCCGCTGATCCGCTGGGATCGTGGCCCAAGTTTGCCAGATCAAGCCGTTCTTCTTGATTTGGCTAATCGCCGGTTCTTTTTCTTTATGATCGAGATTTGGCCACACGAATTCTATTTCATTGCCGGCCTCTTGATCATGGCCGGGCTTGGGTTGTTCTTGTTCACATCAGCGTTGGGGCGCGTCTGGTGTGGTTATGCATGTCCGCAGACTGTTTGGACCGATCTATTCATCCTTGTGGAACGATGGATCGAAGGGGACAGAAACGCGCGGGTTCGCCTTCATAACCAAAAGAAATGGGATTTGCGCAAGGTTCGTTTGCGGCTCATAAAATATACCTCGTGGATTGTCATTGGTGCAGCCACAGGTGGGGCTTGGGTGTTCTACTTTACGGATGCCCCCACGTTGATGGTTGATTTGATTCACGGCACGGCCCACCCGGTTGCCTATACAACCATTGCTGTGATGACGGCGACGACGGTATTCTTTGGTGCGATTGCACGCGAACAAATCTGTATCTACGCCTGTCCTTGGCCACGTATTCAGGCCGCAATGATGGACGAAGACACTTTGACCGTCGGTTACCGCGAATGGCGCGGCGAGCCACGTGGCAAAGGTAAGCGTACCAATGACACCGAGTTGGGTGATTGTATCGATTGTATGGCATGTGTGAACGTTTGCCCTGTGGGCATCGATATTCGCGATGGTCAACAACTTGAATGCATCACCTGCGCGCTGTGTATTGATGCATGCGATGACATCATGACCAAAGTCGGTAAGCCGCGTGGTCTGATTGATTACATGGCTCAGTCGGATGAAGTGAACGAACGCGCGGGCAAACCGCCACGCAATGTTTGGAAACACATTCTGCGTCCTCGGACCATCATGTACACGACGTTGTGGTCGTTGGTTGGTGTCGGTCTGGTTGTGGCTTTGTTCATCCGGTCTGACATTGATCTGACCGTTGCACCAGTTCGGAACCCGACCTTTGTAACCCTGTCAGATGGCACGATCCGGAATACATACGAAGTGCGTTTGCGCAACAAGCATGGCGACGACCGTCCGTTCCGCATTTCGGTCAAGGGTGACTCGTCTTTGCGTGTTCAACTTGAAGGGACACCTTATGAAACGGTCACTGTGGCCGCGGATGAAATGCAGCTGCAGCGCGTGTACGTGTTGGCTCCAAAAGGGTCCGTACCTGCAGAGTCACCCGCAACTGAGTTCCGTTTTTGGGTCGAAGATGTGTCAAATGGTGATCGCGTGTATAAAGACACCGTGTTCAACGGAAGAGGCAAGTAATGGCAGAACGTGAATTCACCGGCCGACATGCAGCAATGCTGTTTGTCGGCGCCTTCGGGGTGATTATCCTTGTGAATCTGGTGCTGGCGTTTTCCGCTGTGAAAACGTTTCCGGGACTAGAGGTGAAAAACTCTTATGTGGCGAGCCAAGAGTTCGATATTCGCAGGGACGCTCAAGAGGCTTTGGGGTGGCATGTGAACGCCCGTGCTACTGGGGGCTTAGTCATTCTGGCGATTACGGATGATGCCGGGATGCCGATCCAGGTTGAAAACCTCAATGCCGTCTTGGGGCGTGCCACACATGTAAAAGACGATATCAAGCCCGATTTCAAATTTGACGGCCAAGCTTATGTCGCGCCGGTCGAATTGGCAGATGGAAACTGGAACATCCGTATGACAGCAACGTCCGTGGATGGAACAGAGTTTACGCAACGCGTGATCCTGCACGTTAAGGGATAAGAAAATGACAGCCGCCATGCGCCCAAATGTTTCTGCATGTCCTGCCTGTTCTGCGGCCCCAGCAGCCGAGGCACTGGCAGAACAAGAGGCCCAGAAAGAGGCCCGTTTGGCGCTGTCGCTTCCGACTATTCATTGCGCGGCCTGTATTTCTGCGGTGGAGCGCGCCTTGGTGGCAGAGCCCGGGGTGAAAACTGCTCGGGTGAACCTCACACTTAAGAGGGCGACCATCGAGGCAGAGCACGATGTGACGGCGGATGATCTTGTACGGGTGTTGGACCGTATTGGATATGAGGCCCACGAACTGGACGCTGGCACATTATCTGCAACTGCGACAGACAAGGCCGGGCGTGATTTGCTGATGCGGCTTGCGGTGGCGGGCTTTGCGTCAATGAATGTTATGCTGCTTTCGGTGTCGGTGTGGTCCGGTGCCGAAGACGCCACAAGAGATTTGTTCCATTGGCTGTCTGCTGCGATCGCGTTGCCGACAATTGTGTTCTCGGGAAAACCCTTCTTCACAAGCGCTTGGGGGGCGCTCAAGCACAAGCGTTTGAACATGGATGTTCCCATTGTGCTGGCGATTGTTTTGGCCGTCGCAACATCTCTTTGGGAAACCACGCTATCGGGTGATCACGCCTATTTTGATGCCGCGCTGACTTTGGTGTTTTTCCTTTTGGCAGGGCGGTATCTGGATCATCGTACACGCGCAGTTGCACGTTCCGCAGCGGAAGAGCTTGCCGCGTTGGAAGTGCCGCGCGCCATTCGTATTCACGATGGGGAAGAAGAGACGGTCCAAGTCAGCACTTTGCGTGTCGACGACAGGGTTCTTGTTCGGCCCGGCGGACGCTTGCCTGTTGATGGTGAAATCGTCGAGGGCCAGTCCGAGTTGGACCGGTCATTGCTTACTGGGGAAACCGTTCCGGTGTTTGCCGAACCTGGTATGGCGGTCAGTGCGGGAGAAGTGAACCTGACAGGACCCTTGGTCGTACGCGCAACCGCTGTGGGTGAAGAAACAAGCCTGCATCGCATGGCGGATCTGGTGGCTATCGCTGAATCAGGTCGCTCGCGATATACGTCGCTCGCGGACAAGGCCGCACAGCTTTATGCGCCCGGCGTGCACATTCTATCGGCGCTGGCCTTTGTTGGTTGGTATTTGTATACGTTTGATGTGCGCACCGCGCTAAATATTGCTGCTGCGGTGCTGATCATCACCTGCCCATGTGCACTTGGGCTGGCCGTACCTGCGGTGACAACCGCGGCGTCTGGGCGTTTGTTTCGCAAAGGTATGCTGATCAAACATTCCACGGCACTTGAACGCTTGGCTCAGGTCGACACGGTGGTGTTTGACAAGACGGGGACGTTGACCGCTGGCACCCCCGAGCTCACCAATCTGGGTGACTTTACGCGCCGCGAACTCGAGATTGCGCTCGCGTTGGCGGCTGGATCATCACACCCGTTGTCACAGGCGCTGGTACATGCCGCACAGGATGCCGGCATCAAGCCTGTGCCGCTTGGCGATCTTCAAGAAGTCCCCGGCTATGGCACCCAAGGCACATTGAATGGCAAATTGGTGCGTTTGGGGCGCGCCGCGTGGATTGGGGCGCAGCCCTTGGCGCAAACATCGGCATTTCTATCTTTGGAAGACGGGAAATCTCGCGCTTTTACCTTCAAAGACACGCTGCGTGAGGGGGCTGAAGACGCCGTAAAGGCCCTGCAGGAAAATGGCAAAGACGTCTTGTTGATCTCTGGTGATAGCGCCGGCGCGGTCGAGGCGCTGGCGGATCGGTTGGGCATTAGCAAATGGGTCGCCGAAGCGTTGCCGCAAGACAAGGCTGCGCGCGTGCAGGCGTTGTCAGCTGAAGGAAAGCATGTCCTCATGGTGGGCGACGGCCTGAATGATACAGCGGCTTTGGCTGCGGCACATGTCTCGATCTCTCCGGCGTCTGCGCTGGATGCGGCACGTGTTGCGTCTGATATTGTGTTGCTTGGCGGGGATCTAAGCCCGATCGCCGATGCGCTGACAATTGCGCGCTCTGCGACCAAGCGGATTCGCGAGAACTTCCGGATCGCCACGATCTATAACATTATCGCGGTGCCCTTGGCTGTGGCTGGTTTGGCCACCCCCTTGATTGCCGCATTGGCCATGTCATCATCTTCGATTACAGTGTCCCTGAATGCTTTGCGGCTAAGGTAATTGCCTGATGGAAGTCCTGACATATTTGATCCCGATCTCACTCGTGCTTGGCGGCATCGGGTTGGGTGCATTTTTGTACACGGTGCGATCAAATCAATACGATGATCCTGACGGAGATGCGCAGCGCATTCTGTCAAGCGAGTGGGACGAGCACCCCAAACCTTAAGGCATCAAGCACGCGCGGATACCTGCGCCGTATGTCAGTCAAAGCTCACAATCGCGGGTGATAGGCCTTGGATGTGGACTTCGCAGGTTTGGCCACGCTCGATGGGGCCAACGCCAGCAGGTGTACCAGTCATGATCAAATCGCCTGGGGCCAACGTGACAAGATCAGACAGGAACGCAATTACTTGATCCGAGGGCCATATCATTTCGGATAAATCTCCGGATTGGCGTGGATCGCCATCCACCGTCGCCGAGATTGCTCCGTGTGTCATCGTGCCGACCTCCGAGGCAGGGTGCAGGGGGCCTATGATGGCAGAGCAGTCAAAGCCTTTTGCCATGTCCCAAGGGCGTCGTTTTGACTTTGCCTCGGCCTGCATGTCGCGACGCGTCAGGTCATTGCCTGTCGCATAACCCCATATGTAATCTGTGGCTTGGTCGGCTGGAATATGAGCACCGCCGCGTCCAATTGCGATGACAAGTTCTGCCTCGTGATGCAGATTTTCGGTTGCCATTGGGAACGGCAGGGTAAGACCCGACCGCACCGCTGCATCTGCTGGTTTGGTGAAGAAAAAGGGCGGCTCGCGATCAGGATCGTTTCCCATTTCACGTGCGTGTTCTGCATAGTTGCGGCCAACACAAAAAATGCGCCGGACCGGGAATGTGTCATCGCTGTCAGAAATGGGCAACAGGACAGGGTGCGGGAGAGGGAGAACTGTTTTGGTCATGCCACAAGTTCTGCGCCAAGACACGATTCAGTTCAAGGCTTAGGACGGCCCCAATGTGTAGCATGCGATTTGACGGGCCTGAAGGCGTCGACAGGCCAAGTCAGCCGTCTCGCGTGTCATACCCAGAAAATTGGCTTCATACCCGCGACTGCCTTTGACAACTTTGCGCAAGCTCCCGTCCAAGGTGCTCATCTCGGCCAAGGCCGTTTTGAGCAGTACCTTCTCGGCGGCGTATCGGCTGGGATAGCGCCCCACATTGATCCCCCATGAACGCCCCCCAGAGGTGGACAGACGGGTGACAACCTGTGGCTCGGGCGTCGGAATGGTTTGCGATGTGCTGGTCAACGTGATGCTGGTGTCGCTTGTCGCGGGTTTTTCGGCCTGTGCTTCGATAAGCGCAGATTGAATGTCATATTCGATGGTCTTGGCGGTCGCGACGACGACGGCCTGATTTTGCGGTTCGGCAGAGCGGGGGCGCATTTTGGGGCGTAGGCTGGTTTTTACGGCTGTTGTCACCCGAATTGTTTTGCCTGCAACCTGTGGATTTGCGCCATACTTGGGGGCACTTGGTTTGCGAAGCGCCACATTGGAAGGAGATCGGCGGAAACCAAGATCCAGCAATTCTGCGACTTTGGCATTTCGAGATGCGCTTGAGCGTCCGCCAAATACTGTCGCGATGACGCGCTCGTTTCCGCGTTCGGCAGAGGCCACAAGGTTAAATCCGGCGGCGCGTGTGTATCCGGTTTTGATGCCATCTGCGCCGCGATAGGCGGCCAAAAGCTTGCGGTTGGTGTTGTTCACCTGCTTAATACCAGCGTCGGTAGAGCGCCGAGAAAACAGGTTATAGTAATCTGGATAGTCATACAGCAGGTGCCGCCCCAATGTGGTCATGTCCCGTGCGGTCGACATATGACCGCTTTCGGTCAATCCATGCGCGTTCTTAAAGGTGGTGTTAGACATGCCAAGGGCCTTGGCCGTACGGTTCATGCGCCGGGCAAACTTGGCCTCGGATCCTGAAATGGCTTCGCCAATCGCTGTTGCCGCGTCATTTGCCGATTTCACCGCAGCACCACGGATCAAATACCGAAAGGCAATACGTTGCCCGGCTCGCAAGCCTAGCTTGGAGGGAGGTTCGTTAGCCGCATTCTGAGAAATCTTTACTTTGGTGTCCAAAGATATTTCGCCCGTCCGCACCGCCTCGAAAGCGATATAGAGGGTCATCATTTTTGTGAGAGAGGCCGGATGTAGTCGGGTGTCTGCGTTGCGTGCGTGCAGGACTTCGCCAGAGCGCGCATCAATCACCATCGCTGCATAAGGCGCCGCAGCTGCTGACAGCGGGATCACAACCATCATCCAAATGGTCGCAAGAATAGCAAGCCCGAAACGGGCCGGCGTGAGTTGCCGATCCTTCACTTGAATACTGCCTTTTTCTGCCTCATGCCGCCGGTTTTCCGGTCTGGCTATTATTTATGACAGCACGCTAGCACAGCTCTAATTTTGAATAAAGCCATTCGTTTAGACTTATTCCAACGACGTGACGTGAAAAACAACCAAGATGTTGGGGGTCAGTGCCCTGCATGCGCTAGGGGAGCGATTGCGGCAAAATTGGGGCACCCCTAGCCAATGTTACGTACAAGATCTGGCAGAAAATCCAGCGACTCAATTTCGGCAAATCGTGCGGCTCCGACGGGGGGCTCGGCATGTTCAAGGGCCCATGTCATCCCGTGGGGGACATGCACGCCCCAACTTCCGGCTGCAAGTGCAGGCAGCACATCTGATCGCAAGGAGTTGCCCACCATCAACGCGCGCGCTGCGCCGTCTCCGTGTTGGGAGAACACACGCGTGTAAATATCCGGCGTTTTATGCGACACGATTTCGACCCAATTAAACATCTCTCCCAGGCCAGACTGCGCGAGCTTGCGTTCTTGATCTAACAGGTCCCCCTTGGTCACCAAAATGAGAGAATGGCTCTTGGAAAGCTCTCGTATTGTGTCCTCGACACCTGGCAAGAGTTCGATCGGATGCTCCAACATATCACGCCCTGCAGCCATGAGTTCTGAAATGACACAGGCGGGGACACGACCTTGGGTGACTTCGATGGCGGTTTCGATCATGGACAAAACAAACCCTTTGACCCCGAACCCATAGTGCCCATTGTTGCGCTTCTCGGCCTCCAGCAGCCGCGCCTCGAGATGATCTTGCGGGGTGAAGTCCGACAATAGATCGGCGAATCGTTCTTGAGTTATGCGAAAGAACCGCTCGTTGTGCCAAAGCGTATCATCTGCGTCGAAACCGAGTGTTGTGAGGGTCTTGGTCATGAGGTACACCCAAAATTAGCCTGAAGCTCTTTTCTAAATGTTGAGACAGGTTATATAACCCGTTCAATGCGTGAACCGATACCGGATAATACAATGTACGTAACGCCTTTGCATATGTCCTCTGATGACGGAGATGACGGTGACCTTGGGGTCGCTCTGCAAACGCGCACGCGGACCAAACGTCCTCCGATGTACAAGGTGATGTTATTGAACGACGACTATACTCCGATGGAGTTCGTGGTTCATATCCTTGAACGGTTTTTTGGAATGACTCATGCGGAGTCATTTGAAATTATGCTGACAGTTCACAAAAAGGGATTGGCCGTTGTCGGCGTCTTTAGCCATGAAATCGCCGAGACAAAGGTGACACAGGTTATGGATTTTGCGCGCCGCCACCAACATCCGTTGCAATGCACTATGGAAAAGGAGTGATCGCGCCAGACGCGGATCACCAATTCAAATGACACATCCCAGATTGACACTGGCCGCCGACCAAGGCGCGCTGGAATTTTCGGCCGATGGCCCAATTGCCATTTTTGCACCACGTCAGGGGATGGATTTGTCCGATCTCCCGTTTGGACGCTGTCGCATCATTCAGCCTATGCGCCCCGATTTCGAAGCCTTTGAGCGGGCAGGGTATGCCTGCGCGCTCGTCGAAGATGGTGCCTATGAGGCTGCGTTGGTGTGTCTGCCGCGTGCCAAGGCACAGGCAAAAGACCTGATTGCCCGCGCGGCTGCTTGTGCGGATCGCGTGATCGTGGATGGCCAAAAGACCGAAGGCGCAGACAGCCTGCTCAAGGAATGCCGCAAGCGGGCCGATGTGCTTGGGGTTGTGTCTAAGGCACACGGCAAGCTGTTCTGGTTTGAAGGTGGTGACTTTGCCGATTGGCTTGCACCTGAGGCCAAAGAAATTGACGGCGGTTTTGTGACCCGTGCAGGCGTGTTTTCTGCCGATGGCATTGATCCGGCGTCTCAGGTTCTCGCGGCTGCTTTACCCGAGAAACTTGGGCGGAATGTGGCGGATCTTGGGGCCGGCTGGGGATATTTGTCTCGCGATATTTTGCAGCGCCCAGATGTGGAAACCCTCTATTTGATCGAAGCAGATCATGTTGCGCTTGAGTGTGCCAAACAAAACGTCAGTGATCCGCGCGCAGAATTTCATTGGGCAGACGCGACCACTTGGGTGGCGCGGGCGCGCATGGATACCGTGGTCATGAACCCGCCGTTCCACACCTCGCGCAGTGCTGATCCGGCCTTGGGCGTAGGCTTCATCGGCGCCGCAGCGCGCATGTTGGCCCCGTCGGGGCAATTGTGGATGGTCGCCAATCGTCACTTGCCATACGAGGCCGCGCTTGATGGTCTTTTTGGTCAGGTCCAAGAGGTCGGTGGCGATAATCGGTTCAAAATTCTGCATGCGCAGCGCCCGTCTCGCGCGCGGCGCTAAAACAACGTAATCTGTCTCAGAATCACGGGGATAATTCATGTCATTTTCGATAGCGGGAAAAACAGCCATCGTCACCGGGGCCGCCAACGGTATTGGTTTGGCTGTGGCGCGCCACTTTGCGGATCACGGTGCGAATGTTATGTTCGCTGATATGGACGAAGAACGTCTTTTGAAAGAGGTCGGCGACAAGTCCGAAGATGGAAATATCCGATATTTTGCCGGTGATTTGCGCGAGAAACTGACCATTGCCAACTTGCTGTCAGCGACGATTGACGCATTTGATACTGTGGACATATTGGTGAATGGATGTCGTCAGGTGATGCCGTCTGATCCCTTGGACCCAGACGATGAAACCGTCGAGGTTCTGTTACAGCAGAATATGCTGACGTCGCTGCGCCTGTCGCAGGTTGTGATTAAGCGGATGATGAAACAGGCCGAGGGCAAGACCGAAGGTCAGGTCGGGTCGATTGTGAATCTGTCCTCGATTGCGGCACGTAGAACACACCCCGACTTGCTTGGGTATTCGGTATCCTCGGCGGCTTTGGATCAAATGACACGGTCTTTGGCTGTGGCATGCGCCCCCCATCGGATTCGGGTGAACGCGGTCTCTTTTGGGTCGGTTATGTCAACGAGCCTAAAGAATACGCTCAAGGACAATATCGATTATCGCGATGATATCGAAGATCATACGCCTTTGGGCCGCATCGCCGGCCCCGGTGAGTTGGCGGATGCCGTACAGTATTTGGCGTCGGAAGGGTCTGGTTTCATGACCGGACAAATTATGACGCTCGATGGTGGACGCACCTTGCTTGATCCTGTCGAAGCCCCCGCGCACTAGGACCCGCTGCGCCGTTGTGGCACTGGCGGTTGCGGGCGCACCCTGATAGTTCGTTCTGACGAATAGGGGGGGATGTCATGTCCGATCAAATGGAAACACAAAAACAACGCGCTGCTGCTTGGTTTCACGAGCTGCGCAACCAGATCGTGGACGCGTTCGAGGGCTTGGAAGACAGCCACACCAAGGGCCCATTTTCAGATCAGCCTGCTGGCCGATTTGAGGTGACCAAAACCAAACGTGCCAGCGCGGACGGATCAGATGCTGGCGGCGGCTTGATGTCGGTGATGCGTGGTGGTCGGGTGTTTGAAAAGGTCGGTGTGAACATTTCGACGGTTTATGGCGAATTGGGCACGCGTGCGCAGGCCGCGATGGCCGCCCGTAAGGGCATTCCGGGAATGAAGGATGATCCGCGGTTTTGGGCGTCGGGCATCAGCCTTGTGGCCCACATGCAAAATCCGCAATGCCCTGCTGTGCATATGAACACCCGCATGTTCTGGACGCCGCACGCATGGTGGTTCGGCGGTGGCTCTGATCTGAACCCGTGTTTGGAATACGACGAAGACACGCAGCATTTCCATGATGTTCAAAAAGAGCATTGTGATCGCCACGATCCCGCACATTACCCACGTCTTAAGGCGTGGGCGGATGAGTATTTCTATGTGCCTCATCGCGGACGTGCGCGCGGTGTTGGCGGAATCTTTTTGGATGACCACAACAGTGGCGACTGGGAGCAGGATTTTGGATTTATCCAAGATGTTGGCCGCGCTTTTCTGCCAGCATTCGTTCCGTTGATTGAAAAGCGCCGCGAGGTGGACTTCGGCGAGCCTGAAAAAGACGTACAGCTGGTACATCGCGGGCTCTATGCTGAATATAATCTGGTTTATGATCGTGGAACCAAGTTTGGTCTGGAAACGGGTCACGATGCGAACGCGGTATTGATGAGCCTGCCGCCGATGGCGAAGTGGGTGTAACCACGAAATCAAGACTGGCGGGGCCTTCCCGCCAGATGCCTAGATTTTCCACACGCCCGTCAGCTTACCCCTGCAGCATCCGAATGTTGCGGCATAGCTGGCGGTGCATCATTTCGACTTCTTCGTATTGCCCACGGATCGCAGTAATTTCCGCGGTTTTGTTCCGAAGCTTGATACGCATTTTCGCAGGGCCACCCGGTGTTTCGGCCTTGCGTACATAGATGCTGGTGATGTCCTTAAGTGGAATGCGCTTGGTCGAGCGAACGGTGTTCTGACGTGAAAGATGTGAAATACAGATAGTTTGTCGCGCAGGGTCCAAGGCGATCTCGCTGCGATGACCGCGCATCGCAAACCCGTACACGGCAATTCCCACCGTAGAAAAAGCCACAGACAAGAGAACTTTGGTGACCATTGGATCGCCAGCAAAGCTGGCGTTCGGGGCCAGCCATTGCACGAAAGCCCCAAGAACAATGACGATGCCAGCAAACCGTACCACGGCCTCGTTGCGAGAGGTGTGTCGAAAATGGCCGTGCGCTTCGCGTACGGAAAAGCCATCATCAACCGCTGATGGTGTTAGAGTTTCCCAAGCGGCAGCGCCCATGACATTCTGTCCAACTACTGCGTTCATGTCCTATCCCTCCGATAGTCTGGTTTAGAGCCATTAAGACAACCAAAAGTGGCTGAAATGGGGAAGGTAAACTACCTAAATGGGGAATTTTGAATACAGATATGCAACGCTGGGGTGTGGATTGCTCGATTGTTTCTTTTTTCGGAACAGTGCGGGTGGGGCGGTTCTATGTTGGTCTAGCACCGTTCCCAAGGCTCACGTGCGCCAGTCAAAGAACCCTGGCCCTGCCTGAGCGAGAAGGCTTGCCGCAATTTCCTGTCCAAGGGCTGCGCCATCTTCGATTGGAGCGGTACGGTCTTCCGAAATGCTCTCTGATCCGTCAGGGCGCAAAACTTCTCCGCGCAACCTAAGGGTCCCGCCGTCAAGATCTGCCAGTCCCGCAAGGGGTGTTTCGCATGATCCATCCAAGGCAGCCAGAAATGCGCGCTCGGCGGCCAGTCTTTGACCTGTTTCCTTGTCGTGGATAGCAGACAGCATTTCTGCGGTATTCATATCGCTCGATCGACGTTCGATGCCAATAGCGCCTTGCGCCACGGCCGGAAGCATCTCTTCGGGTTCGATGGCGGACGCGGCCACATGTGCCATATCCAGACGATTTAGCCCGGCCATGGCCAAGAAGGTACATTCGGCGACACCATCCGCGAGTTTTTTCAACCGTGTTTGAACATTGCCGCGAAATTCGACCACATTCAGGTCCTTGCGGTAATTTAATAGTTGAGCCTTGCGTCGCAGAGAAGACGTGCCCACAACAGCGCCTGTTTCCAAGTCGGCAAGTTTCTGAACACCTTGCGAGACAAACGCATCTCGCGTGTCTTCTCGGGGCAGATAGGTATCAAGCAACAAGCCGTCAGGTTGTAGGGTCGGCATGTCTTTCATTGAGTGCACGGCGATATCAATTGCGCCAGACAGCATGTCTTCTTCGATTTCTTTGGTAAACAGGCCCTTGCCGCCGATTTCCTTCAGGGGGCGGTCAATGATGCGATCCCCTGTGGTTTTGATCACCTTAATCGCAAAGGCGTCTTCGGGCAGATCAAACGCTGTCATCAGTCTGCGGCGCGTTTCATAAGCTTGCGCCAAGGCGAGCGGCGAGCCGCGTGTGCCAATCTTGAGAGGCGAGTCGGGGGAGGGCAGAATAAGTGTCATAGGCGTGGTCTAATCCTGACTGCGTGGTCTGACAAGCATAGAAGGGTTGACATCCTGTCGCTTGCACGTGACCTAGCTATCCAATGGCTTCGTTCCAAAGGGGCAGAGGCCGCGTGTTTTGCGTCAAATGGCAGGGTTTGCCGGGTGAATTCCTTGACGCATGTCAACGCAGGGCATTTTGGCCAAAGTTATGAGGGTGAGTATGACACAGACAAAGACAATTCTGCGAGCACTGGCAGGCGAAACCCTTGAGACGCCGCCGATCTGGATGATGCGCCAAGCTGGCCGGTACTTGCCCGAATATATGGCGACTCGTGGCCAAGCAGGTGATTTTCTGTCGCTCTGCTATTCGCCAGAACTTGCGGCGGAAGTGACATTACAACCCATCCGCCGTTATGGGTTTGATGCGGCGATCCTGTTTGCCGACATCCTTTTGCTGCCACAAGCCTTGGGCGCAGACCTTTGGTTTGTCACTGGCGAGGGCCCTCGGTTGTCAACGATTCAATCACAGGCCGATTTTGATAAACTCAAACCCGTGTCTGAAATCGACGAGACATTGTCGCCTGTATACGAAACCGTCAAAATCCTTTCACGAGAGCTGCCAAAAGAAACGACACTGATCGGCTTTGCCGGTATGCCTTGGACCGTCGCGACCTATATGGTTGCAGGACGCGGGACGCCGGATCAGGGGCCAGCACATGCACTTAAGGATGAAAATCCTGAACTGTTTGACCAGATTATTGATCTCTTGACCGCAGGGACAATTGAATATTTGTCCAAGCAAATCGAAGCAGGTGCCGAAGTGGTCAAGCTGTTTGATAGTTGGGCCGGCTCTTTGAAAGGGGCCGATTTCGACAAATACGCGGTGGAGCCAGCCAAGAAAATCATTGCAGGTCTTAAGGCGCGCCATCCTGACACCCCTATCATCGCATTCCCACGCGGCGCAGGCGAGCGGTATGTCGGCTTTGCCAAGGC
Source organism: Shimia litoralis (assembly GCF_005518135.1). Lineage (GTDB taxonomy): Bacteria > Pseudomonadota > Alphaproteobacteria > Rhodobacterales > Rhodobacteraceae > Shimia_E > Shimia_E litoralis. The sequence continues at coordinate 151,964 of NZ_SULI01000002.1, forward strand.
CACGGGTGCGGATTGCGTGGCATTGGACGATGGTGTGACACCAGAGTGGGCCGCGAAAAACGTTCAAAACGACAGCTGCGTCCAGGGGAACCTGAAGTCGTCTCATATGGTGACGGGCGGACAAGATTTGGTGGATGAAACCCGCAAGATTGTCGCCGCATTTGGCAAGGGACCACATATCTTTAATCTGGGTCACGGGATTACGCCGGACGCAGACCCTGCAAATGTCCAACTGATGATTGACACTGTGCGCGGAAAATAGAGCGCGCGATTGGTGTGGAATGTAGGCGGCGTGTCCCATGGGGCGCGCCGTTTTTGTTTTTGGGGCGCGCATTACATGTTTGTTCCCTGTTTTTCGATGTGCATCCAGTTGCACGCTGACTGTTCTTGAAAACATCTGAAATTTTGAATGAGATAATGATCCGGATCATTGCACGGTGATTTTTGGTGGATAAACTTGAACACATAGGGTGGAGAATTTTGGGGCCAGTACCCGCGTTATTGGGGCACACAAATTGAATGTGTGCGGCTTTGAAATTGACCTTTTTATCTTAGGAGGACTTTGGATGAAGTCATTTAACTGGACCAGAATCTGCGCGGCAATAATCGTCGCGAGCGGGCTGGGCACCCCATCGTTGGCGGATGACGCTTATCGGCTTGATTGCAAGGGTGGCGGCAACATGGTGCTAGGGGCCGAATGGGTTGCTGCGATCGGTGATTTAAAGATCGAGATTCGATATGACAGGGCTGCTCGGGGATCATCGCAAGCGCCGCTGACCCCTGGAACGTGTGCATGGGTTGACCGAGCCCTCCGAGAAGGTGAGCCTTTGGCGCTTTCTTTGGTCATCGAGGATGCCCACAAGGTGAATCTTGCCTGTTCGCAGATGCTCTGCGAGTTCAGATACGCCGATCCCAAAGTGGTCAAATTGATGTCGCTGGCACAATCTAATGCAACCTGGGGAATGTTAGTTCGCAACCGCGAAGGAACGATGCAAGTTATTGAGGTGATGTACTGATGGAAACGCGAACACATATGACATCAAAGTCACCCTCATTCCTTGCAACTGTTTTGGTCGGGGCTGTTTTTGCGATGGGTGCTATTTTTGGAGCGCCAGCAATGGCCGAAAATATGCAGACATACACTCTTGTATGCCGCGGTGGGCCGGACATGTTTGTCACAATCTATGGCGAAGAACGCGCCAGAGTAGAGGCCACCGTTGGGTTTCGCCCGGCCCCCGTTGGGGCAAACGAGCGTATTCCTGAGTCCGGAACATGCGCATGGCGAGATCGTGCGTTACGTGCCCACGAGCCGCGTCTCATTTTGATCCGTGACGCGTCACCGCGCTATTTTGCGATGACATGTCAACGAGGTGGTTGTGAACTTTTGTCAAATTCGCCGCGGGTCGAAAACTTGGTCAATAGATCGTTGCGTTCGACGCTGTTTGAGATTCAGGTTTTTAACGACCAAGAAGGGCATCTCGTTATTCCAACGAACTAGGTGTCGCGCATACTTGGGTATTGTGTGTACTTTTGACCAAACCGTTTTTGACGGCTCGCCCAAAGGCGCATCCATATCGGGTGCGCCTTTTCCCGTTAATCGCAGAGAATGATCGTGTGTTTTCTAAGATTACCCGCAAAAGATGACATACATTGAGATAATTTTTGACCTTGGGGCCTCATTTCCTTGCGTCACCCTGCCTGCAGCGCATACGTTGCTTTAAGGTCCAAGATTTTGGTGCCTTTGATTTATTCTGCTCTGATTTCTGGATTCGCCTGATGACCACTATTCCGTTCCGTGCCCTTTTTCTTATCACAAGCCTAAGCGTGCTTGCTGCGTGCTCTGGATCGCATCGCGTTGAGAAGGCCGCAGAGCAGGATGGGTATGGTGCTGTTGTGGACAATGACATCACAATCCCCGCTGTGGACCCGCAGTATTTGGACGTGCCCAACCGCCGTGAAGTTGTGTCGTACTTTGGCACCGAAGAGCCGGGCACGATTGTGGTCGATCCTTACGCAAAGTTTCTGTATTTCGTTGAGGAAGGTGGTCAGGCGACGCGCTATCCTGTTGCGGTCGGTCGCGAAGGACGCGGGTTCAAGGGCCAAGCAACCATTCGTCGTAAAGCCGAGTGGCCGGGCTGGACCCCGACCAAGAACATGCTGAGATCAGAACCCGAAGTCTATGGCCCGTTTGCCAAAGGTATCCCGGGTGGTGTGGCAAGCCCCTTGGGCGCGCGCGCGCTGTATCTGTATCGCGGCGGCAGAGACACTTATTACCGTATCCACGGGACCAATGACGTCGAATCCATCGGGAATGCCAATTCCGCAGGGTGTATTCGGATGTTCAACCAAGACGTGATTGACCTTGCTGAACGCACACCGCTAGAGACACAGGTGTTTGTGCGAACCTACGACGAATCTGTGATGGCAGAGGGCGAAGAGATGGCCAATCGTGGTGTCGAGCTGCCGCCAAAAATCGTGGACCCAGAGGTGGTATATGCCGCGGTCGAAGCCGATAAAGAGCGTCGCAAAGCTCTCGAGGCTGCAACCGAGTAACGACCCTTAGCCCCTATTGAGTTCCGCAAGAATTTCATCGGTGTGCTGACCGCGCAAGCAGGGCGTGGCAGGTTTGGGCGTTTTCCCGTCAAAACGCGGGGCGGGCGCCGCCTGAAGCACGCCGTCAGGCGCATGCCAAACGCCGCGCGCCTGCATATGCGGCGCTTTGCTGGCTTCTTCGGGGGACAGAACCACCGCCACGCACGCGTCAGAGCCGTCAAACAGGTCAGCCCAATGCAGGCGATGTTGCGATATGAACATGTCTTCTAGGCGGGCCGTCAACTTGGTCCAAAGTGCTGCGTCGTGTTGTTTCTGGAATTCGGGGTCGTCACTGAGACCCAGTTTTTCAAGGAAGATTGCGTAAAACTGTGGCTCCAGACATTGTACGCTGACATAGCCGCCATCGGCACACACATAGCTGCGACTCCAATGTGGGCCGTCTAGCAAGCTTTGACCGCGATCCATGGACAACATGCCTGTCTGGCGAATGGCCATGAGCAATGTCATCATATGGGCTGATCCGTCGACAATGGCCGCGTCCACCACGGTGCCTTTGCCGGTGGCTTTGGCATTGAGAATTCCGGACAGGATACCCACAACCAGATACAGGGCGCCGCCTCCGATATCTCCGACCAATGTGGCGGGGGTGATGGGGGGCGAGCCCGGTTCCGACGCATAATGCAGCGCGCCGGATGTGGCGATATAGTTTAGGTCATGCCCGGCCGTTTCAGCGCGCGGGCCGGTTTGCCCCCAGCCCGTCATGCGGCCAAAGACCAGCGCCGGATTGTCCACATGACATGCTTCGGGGCCAAGGCCCAGACGTTCCATCACGCCGGGGCGAAACCCTTCGATCAAGGCATCGGCGCTGGCGATCAGCTGCTTGGCTGTGGCGATGTCATTCGCATCCTTTAGGTCAAGTGCAATCGACCGTTTCCCGCGATCCAGAACACTGCCATCAGAGGTGACCTGACCGCCTTTGCCTTTGCGATGAATGGTGATGACATCCGCGCCCAGATCCGCCAGCAACATGGCTGCAAACGGGCCCGGCCCAAGACCTTCGATTTCAATGACGCGAATGCCGTTCAACATGTGGATGTCCTTTATTAAAGCTGCCAGCCGCCGCCGACGACCATGACCTGCCCCGAGACATAGTTGGATTCGGGGACGCAGAACAGATAGACGCCGCCTGCGGCCTCTTCGGCTGTGCCGGGGCGGCCCATCGGAACCATCTGGGCGAACCCGCCAGCCACTTTGGATGGAATGCCGATCGACACCTCGTTACCGTCCACATTGATGGTTTTCTTCTCATCCGTGGCTTCGGTCAGGCGGGTTTCGATATAACCAAAAGCTACACAGTTCACACCGACCTTGTAGCGGCCCCATTCCTTGGACAAGGTTTTGGTCAGGCCAATCACGCCCGCCTTGGCAGAGGAATAGTTGGCTTGGCCGACGTTGCCGCCCGTACCTGCGACAGAAGAAATATTGACCACCTTGCGAAATACCTCGCGGCCTTCTTCGGCCTCTTGTTTGGCGGCCCCTTTGATAAAGCCGCTGGCTGCGCGCAAAATCCGGAACGGTGCCTTGAGGTGCACGTCCATCATGGCGTCAAACTGTTGGTCTGTCATGTGCCCGATCAGGCTGTCCCAAGTATAGCCAGCGTTGTTGACGATAATGTCCACACCGCCAAAGGTTTCGATTCCTGTGCCAATGAAGCGTTCCGCAAAACCATCTTCGGTGACGCTTCCTGGTACGGCGACGGCATCGACGCCCATTGCCTTGATTTCATTTACCACATCAACCGCCGGATCAACCTCAAGGTCGTTCACAACGATGTTGGCCCCTTCCGAGGCCAGCTTTAGCGCGACCGCGCGACCAATCCCGTTGCCTGCACCTGTGACATAGGCGGTTTTGCCTTCAAGTTTGCTCATCTTTTCAACCTTTCCCTAGTCCTGATCCAGCCCGCGGGCGATCAGTTCCTTCATAATTTCATTGGTCCCGCCATAGATTTTCTGGACACGGGCATCGGCATACAATTCTGAGATCAGATATTCGTTCATGTAGCCGTAACCGCCATGCAGCTGCAGGCATTCATCGACGATGTCGCACTGCATCTGGCTGCCCCACCACTTGGCCATCGCGGCCTTTTCCGGGGTCAGTTGTCCCATTTCAAGTTCGGCCAGACATTGGTCCAGAAACGCAGCCAAAAGTTCGATCTTGGTGGCGGCTTCTGCCAGTTGAAAGCGGGTGTTTTGAAAATCCATCACGCGCTGGCCAAAGGCCTTGCGTTCTTTCACATATTCGAGCGTGACACGCAGCGCACATTGAGCATTTCCCAGTGCTCCAAACCCAAGGATCAGACGTTCCCAAGGCAGTTGTTTCATCAATTGATAAAACCCCTGACCTTCGTCCTTACCCAACAGATGGGTCTGCGGCACGCGCACGTCTTCAAAGAACAACTCGGCTGTATCGTTGCGTTTCATACCCAGCTTGTCGAGCTTGCGACCAACCTTGAAACCATCCAGATCTTTGGTTTCCAACACGATCAACGAGACCCCTTTGGAGCGCGATGTCGGGTCTGTTTTGGCCACGAGGATAATCAAATCCGCGCTGCCGCCATTGGTGATGAACGTCTTGGAACCATTGATCAGATATTCATTACCGTCTTTCACGGCAGTGGTCTTTACAGCTTGCAAATCTGACCCAGTGCCGGGTTCGGTCATGGCGATTGCGGCCACCATGTCGCCGCTGGCCAGCTGTGGCAGCCATTTTGCCTTTTGCTGTTCGGTGCCAAAGGCGGTGATGTAGTGGGTAGAGATATTGTGGACCGAAAAGCCCCATCCGCTGTCGCCGATTTTGGCCTGTTCCAAATAGGTTACGGCGTCAAAGTGGCGCGATAATCCCAACCCGCCGAATTCTTCTGGGATGGTCGCACCCAGAATGCCGATCTCGCCAGCTTTGGTCCAAAATTCTTTTGGCACCAAGCCATCGGTTTTCCACTGGTCGCGGTTGGGTTGGAATTCGTCCTCGAGAAAACGACGGACAGAGTCGCCATAGGCAGTGTGTTCTTCATTCATCCAAAGATGGTTGGGCATATCTGTATTCCTTAGGGCTTAGGCGGCGCTGATCAGCGCTTCGCCACGCAGGGTTTGGGTTCCGTCGTCGATGGTGGCCGTCAGTGCGATGCGCAGCATAGGCGCGCCGTCCTTTTCGAACCGTTCGACCACGCGGCCGGTACATGTGACAGTGGCCCCAACAGGGGTAAGAGCGGTAAAGCGGCTGGACAGCCCACGCAAACGGTCGGTGCCTGCCCAGTTGGTGGCCACGCGCCCCAATTGCGCCATGGACAACATGCCATGGGCAAAAACGTCTTGCAGGCCCGCCTGTTTGGCGAAGTCCAGATCGATGTGGATCGGGTTGTGATCGCCAGAGGCCCCCGCATACAGCGCCAGTGTGGTGCGTGTGATCGGGCCAAATGTGACGCTGGGCAGAGTATCGCCCGCGGTTGCGGTGTGTGGTGTGATGGTCATGGTGTTCCCCTCAGCCCAGACGATGGATCAGATCGCGGCGCGCCACGGTCAATGTGCCACGCCCGGGATGGCGAATTTCCATCTCGAGATGGGCAATTTCCAGCTTGCCGCCTTTGGCGTCGCTGAACCCTTTGACGCGGCTGATGACCTGCACGGTGTCGCCTGCAAAAATGGGCCCGTGATAGTCGTAATTTTCATTGCCGTGCAGCAGATACCGCATGTCCGCCTTGATCACCTCGAGCAGGGCGGGCATGCTTTTGCGCTCGCTTTCTTTGGCAGCGGCCATGTCGATCACAACTGGATAGGTCACAGGGGCCATCACGTCTGGATGGCCAGCGGCGCGGGCGGCCTCGGCGTCCGAATGGATCGGGTTGGTTTCGCCGATGGTCTCGGCAAAGAAGGCAACGGCTCCGCGTTCCACAATGACGTCGATAGGCGGGGATTCATGCCCCGCGCTGGAGCGATCAAAAATACCCATGGATCAGGCCGCCTGATACAGGGTTACGACGCATGCGCCACCCAGACCCAAATTGTGTTGGAGCGCGGTTTTGGCGCCGTCGACCTGACGGGCGTCTGCGGTACCGCGCAACTGATGGGTCAATTCGTAACATTGCGCCAGACCTGTCGCGCCCAATGGGTGGCCTTTGGACAGCAACCCACCCGACGGGTTGGTCACATATTTGCCGCCATAGGTGTTGTCTCCATCGGCAATAAACTGTTGCGCGCCGCCTTCGGGGCAAAGGCCCAGACCTTCGTAGGTGATCAATTCGTTATGGGCGAAACAATCGTGTAGTTCGACCACATCCACGTCATTGATGTCGATGCCGGATTGATCTTGCACCTGCTTGGCGGCTTGTGCGGTCATGTCATAGCCGACCAGCTGCATCATGTCGTGGGCTTCAAACGTGCTGGCATAGTCGGTGGTCATCGCCTGCGCCTTGATCGACACGGTGGTGGGGATGTTGTGTTTTTTGGCGAACGCTTCGCTGCACAGGATTGCTGCGGCACCGCCACATGTTGGCGGGCAGGCCATCAAGCGGGTCATCACGCCGTCCCACATCATGGGGGCTTCCATGACCTGCTGTTCGCTCACCTCTTTGTTGAATAGCGCCAGCGGGTTGTTTACCGCGTGGCGGCTTGCCTTGGCGCGAATCTTGGCAAAGTCATTCAGCGTGGTGCCGAATTTTTCCATATGCGATTTGCCTGCGCCGCCAAAGTACCGCAACGCCAAAGGGATTTGACCATTGCCGACAAGATCATCTGTTTCTTTGTCAAAGTCATCAAATGGCGTCGGGCGGTCGGTGAAGTGACTGGTCAGTGCGCCGGGTTGCATCTGCTCGAAACCCACGGCGAGGACACAGTCCGCAACACCATGTTCAATCGCCTGACGGGCCAGAAACAGCGCGGTGGAACCGGTGGAGCAATTGTTGTTCACATTTACCACCGGAATGCCGGTCATGCCCACATGATACAGAGCCTTTTGCCCACAGGTTGAATCGCCGTACACATAGCCTGCATAAGCCTGCTGGACATCGTCGTAAGACAGGCCCGCGTCGGTCAGCGCGCCACGGATCGCGTCCGCACCCATTTTGTCATAGCTGTCTGACGCACCGGGTTTGGCAAATTTAATCATGCCGACGCCGGCAACAATCACAGAAGATGTGGTCATTTGTCTCTCCGTTCAATCTGGTTTGAGCAGAGTATGGGATTGACTGCAGGCATAAATCAAATTCAATATTCTCTCGTGGTATTCCAAAGGAGAATGGGTGTGAACCTGACCAAGCTTCGATATCTGGTGACTGTTGATCGGGCTGGGGCAATCTCTGCCGCAGCCAAGGTTTTGCACATCACACAGTCGGCTGTGACCAAGGCGGTGGCTGACGTAGAAGCAGATTTAGGATTTGCGGTGTTTGATCGGCGTGCGCGCGGTGTTGTGGCCACAGCCGCAGGGCGCGAATTTATCGACCGTGCCGCGCGAATCTTATCGGATATGAACCAATTGGTCTCTGATACCAAAAGCAGCCGGGACACGCGTGACCGGGTGCTGCGTATCGGGGTGGCGCCGCCGTCCTTGGAAGGCTTGATGAACCGGTCGATCCGACATCTTATTCTGTCACATCCCGAGGTGCGTGTGCAATTGCGTGGCACCCCGTTTGAAACCGGCGTTCAGCTCTTGCGCCAAGGGGATCTGGATACGCTTGTCACGCCCAGTAAACCCCTGAGCACCGCAGGCGATTTTGTCGTCGAACCCTTGCCGCCGTTGCGGTCGCTGATGTTCGCTAGAAAAGGCCATCCGCTTGCTGGCCGGCGATTGAAAGCCGGGGACGTCGCAAAATACCCTATCATTTCGCCGGATTTGTCTGGCCCAGTCGTGGAGCCATTGATGGAGGTCCTAAGCTTTTTGGACAGCGACCCTCAACGAAATCTGCATATTCTCGAGAACTTTGCGATGGCGTCGGGAATCATCGAACGATCTGATGCGGTTGGCGTGGTGGGGCACACCTATGTTCAAAGCCAGTCATTTCGCACCCGTTTCGAGGTATTGGACTATGATATGGGCGACCCGCTGCCAATGGTTCTGGCCTATCGGTCCGAATGGCAACCGTCTCGGGCGATGACATGGTTGCGGGCAGCTCTCAGGGCTCATCCACCGACGTCTCTGAGCGGGCAAAGCTCGTCTCATGCTGGTTAGAGCGCACGGTATTGTTTGTGGACTGAGGGATGAAATTGATAGATGCTTGCCCCAGCCAAAATGTGGAGGAACAACGGTGAGCGATGGACTGATTCCGAAAGGTGTCGCTCGTGTGGAGATGGAGGACACTCCTGAGCCCGAGCACTTTGTATTCCTGCTTGTTCCAAACATGTCGATGCTCGCATTTAGTGCCGCAATTGAACCTTTACGTGTGGCAAATCAATTGACCGGTAAGGTGTTATATCGCTGGACGATGATGTCCGAAGATGGCGCAAGTGTGCGGTGCTCCAACGGCGTCGAATTAGGGGCCGACTGTGCGCTGGGCGACACCCCGGCAGGAAGCCACATTTTTGTGTGCTCGGGTGTGCAACCAGAGCTGGCGACATCCCAAAAGGTTGCGGATTGGGTGCGGTTTCAATGGCGTTCGGGACGGACCGTTGGGGGGTTGTGTACAGGCGCTTATACGCTTGCCCGCGCGGGGATTCTTAAGGGGAAATCTTTCACTCTGCATTGGGAAAACCAAATCCCGTTTCGCGAAACCTATCCAGATCTTGAGGTCAGCGAGCAATTGTATGTGATTGATGATCGGATCATGACCAGCGGGGGCGGGGCCGCCGCAACCGATTTGTTTCTGAAACTGATTTACGAACGTCATGGGCCGATGCTGTCTCAGGCCGTTCTAAATATGTGTTTGCATTTTGTGCACCGATCCGATGCCGACAGTCAGCAGTCGTCAAAATCTGCGGCGCTGGGGATACGGAATGAAAAGTTGATCCAGATTATCACCATGTTCGATGACTTGTTGGATCAGCAGATTGATTTGGATGAATTGGCCTATAAGGTCGGGATTTCACGTCGCCAGCTAGAACGGCTTTTTGTGCGTCATATCGGAAAGACCCCGAAACGGTATCTGGTTGATCTGCGCTTGCAGCGTGCGCGGGCCCTGATGGCTGAAACGGATTTGCCGGTCAGCGAGGTGGCGGCCGCTTGTGGATTTGAAACCGTGTCACATTTCTCGAAACGGTTCCGCGAACAGTTCGGGATGTCGCCATATTCGTTTTCAGTCGCCAAGAGTTAATGAGTGATACGTCAGATAGATACGCATTCCGTCACCGAATTTAGGAATTCGCAGTTTTCGCCCTTGACCCCGTGCCGCGACTCTTCTACATCGCGTCCCACCGTGGCGCGGTAGCTCAGTTGGTTAGAGCGATCGACTCATAATCGATAGGTCGGGAGTTCAAGTCTCCCCCACGCCACCACAGAATTCCAAGGCTCGATCCTATCGGATCGGGCCTTTTTATTTTCCGAGACCGCGTGGCGTTACCTCTTGTTGCTTGGCCGACGCGAATTGCCCACTTTTGCCGAGATGTCACCACAAAGGTGCTCATGTGGACACGTATGAGGGATTTTGCTTTGTCGAAGGCATCAAGCGCAATACGACTGTCATAATAAGATGTAGATTATAAATACATGCACAGGCAAAAGACGGAGTCTTCGTTTCATGATACCCACGGCATTCACCGCCGCAGGACAGTTCTATCGCGGAAACCTGCACACCCATTCGACCCTTTCGGATGGTGTTCTGGATCCCTCCGAAGTCTGTCGACGCTACAAAGCAGAGGGGTATGATTTCATCAGCCTGACGGATCATTTTATCGGAACGTTTGGGTATCCGGTCGCGGATACACGCGGGTTTCGGGATGATGCATTCACGACGATCCTTGGTGCCGAGCTGCACTCGGGCATGATGAAAAATGGAGAACTTTGGCATATTTTGGCGGTGGGGTTGCCGCTGGATTTTGCGCCCTCGCACTCTCCGAGTTTTTCGCCGGAACCCGGACAGGAAACAGGCCCCGAGATTGCCCAACGCGCGCGTGATGTGGGTGCCTTTGTGACCGTAGCCCACCCGCAATGGTCTGGATTGACGCTCGAGGATGCGATGTCGGTCACTGCGGCACACGCGGTTGAGACCTACAATCACGGATGTGCCATCGGATGTGATCGGCCTGATGGGTTTCACACGATGGAATTGATGTTGTCGGCTGGGCGCAGGGTGAACCTTATCGCGACCGATGATGCTCATTTTTCAGAGCCAGACCATTTTGGCGGCTGGGTTATGGTAAAGTCCCAAGCCAATGAGCCGGACATGTTGCTGGCAGCGCTCAAGTCGGGGGCCTATTATTCTACTCAGGGTCCGGAACTGCATCATGTCGAAGTGACGGACACAGAAATCATTGTCGAGTGCTCTGCTGTCGCCAGCGTGATCGTGCAAGGCCATGGGGCTGCTGCCCGCGTGCAACATGGCGATTCAATAACCACAGCACGGATTCCTCTGGAGCGCTTTCGCAAGGGGGAATGGCTGCGTGTTTCGGTAATTGATGCCGACGCAAAGCGCGCGTGGTCAAATCCAATCTGGTTGTGAGGTCCCAAAGCGGGGGCCTCGTGCCCTTCATAAAACATTCACTGAACTGACAAGAGACCGTCTTTGAACGCACGTATCTCGCCTCTGAGATATCCGAGGGAATACCGTGCTTCAAATAGACCAGCTCACTAAGAAATTTGGCCCGAATATTGCGGTCGACTCTGCAACGATCAGCGTCCCTGAACCTGCGATGATCGGTATCATCGGGCGTTCGGGTGCGGGCAAGTCGACCTTGTTGCGGATGATCAACCGTCTGAGCGACCCAAGTTCGGGTCGTATCGTGTTTGACGGTCGCGATATCACCACATTGTCAGGAGCGGACAAGCGGCGCTGGCAATCTGAATGCGCGATGATCTTTCAACAGTTCAATCTGGTTCCGCGCATGGATGTGGTCAGCAATGTCTTGCATGGCACGCTCAACCGGCGCTCGACGCTGGCGACGATGTTCAACCTGTTTCCATCCGAAGATATTCATCGCGCAATCGACATTCTTGACCGCTTGGGCATTGCTGCGCACGGCGCAAAACGGGCCGAAGCTCTCTCTGGCGGGCAGCAACAGCGTGTCGCGATTGCGCGGGCGTTGATGCAAGACCCCCATATCATTTTGGCGGACGAGCCCATTGCGTCTTTGGACCCTATGAACGCCCAAGTTGTGATGCAATCCTTGCGCAGTATTCATGAAGAAGACGGCCGCACCGTGATTGCCAACCTGCACACGTTGGACACAGCGCGCAGGTACTGTGATCGGGTGATCGGCATGCGTGACGGACGTATCGTGTTTGATGGGCGTCCTGACCAACTCACGACTGGTGCCGCGCGCGACATCTATGGCGCCGATGACAGCTTTAACGAAGCTTATACATCCACCGAAATCCAGACGCTTGATCGCGTCTCAGCCTGAGTTTCATCTGCCTTGCCGCGACGGTCAGGGCCTATTCAATTGGAGAAAATGAAGATGAAAAAACTGATCGCTGCCGTATTGGCAACCACAGCCCTAACGGCCCCGGTTATGGCCGAAGACATCAAAGAATTCCGTATTGGCATTCTGGGTGGCGAAAACGCCCAAGACCGGATGACAAGCAACGAATGCTTGCGTCAAAAAACAGAAGATCTGTTGGGTGTGGAAACAAAATTGTTTGCACCAGCTGACTATAACGGCGTGATCCAAGGCCTGTTGGGCGGCACAATTGACATCGCATGGTTGGGTGCATCTGGGTATGCGAAAACCTTCCTGTCTGATCCCGAAGCGGTTGAGCCAATTTTGGTCAAGGTGAACAATGATGGCGGCTACGGCTATTATTCTGTTGGCTTTGCGCGCAAAGACAGCGGTGTTGCTTCATTGGATGACATGAAGGGCAAAGTCTTTGGGTTTGGCGATCCGAATTCTACATCTGGCTTCCTGATCCCTTCCATTGAAATTCCAGAAGCCACTGGCGCGACAATGACGTCGGGCGATTACTTTGGCGAAGTCAAATTCACAGGTGGTCACGAGCAAACCATCGTCGCCGTGAGCAATGGTGATGTGGATGCCGGTGTGACTTGGGCAGACGGCCTTGGGAACTGGGAAGACGGATACAACTCTGGCGCATTGCGTAAAGCTGTTGATGCTGGCCTGATCGACATGAACGATCTGGTGCAAATCTGGCAATCCAAGCCGATCCCAGAGGGTCCGTTTGTGGTTCGCAAGTCTCTGCCTGCTGATGTCAAAGTCAAAATGACTGGCCTGTTGGCTTCGTTGAAGTCCATGGACCCAGATTGCGCCTATGGCGTTCTGCAGGGTGATGCGAAAGGCTTTATGCCGATCACGCATGACGCCTATCAGGTCATCATCGAAGCACGAAAGCTCAAATCAAACTAAACCGGTTTGATCACACGATACAGGCCCTGCGTTTTGCGGGGCCTGATTTTTGAAGAGGTATCTCATGGCCGAACTGACGGGCACTGTATCTGAATTGCGTGCTGATTATCTTGCCCAGACGCGGCACAAACGAATGCTGAATGGCATTCTTCTCATATTGTTCGTGGCCTTGATGGTCTCTGGCTTTATGATTGCGGATGATCGCAATGCCGGTGGGTTTTGGTCCGGCTTGCATCGCTTGTTTGATTTCCCAAAAGAGGTGCTTTCCGAGGCTGCTGAGAAAGCTTCGGATTTGCCGTCACACCTTGTCAATTTCCTGCCGTCTTTGATTGAAACGATCAACATCGCGGGTGCGTCAACATTGATCGGGGCCATGCTTGCGATGGTGCTTTCGTTGCTGGCAACGCATGGCCTTGCGCCGTGGCCACGCCTGATACCGGTGTTCCGGCGTGTGATGGATATCATGCGCGCAGTCCCGGAAATCGTGATTGCCTTGGTGCTGATTTTTGTCATGGGCGGTGGCCCGTTGCCTGCCATGGTCGCGATTGCATTTCATACCGCAGGTGCGCTGGGCAAGCTGTTTTCCGAAGTAAATGAAAACGCGTCACTCAAGCCGCTCGAAGGCCTCGAGTCGGTTGGGGCAAGTTGGGCTCAGCGGATGTGGCTTGGCGTCATTCCACAGGTCGCACCAAATTACCTGAGCTATGCGTTGTTGCGCTTTGAAATCAACATTCGCGCCTCTGCAATCTTGGGGTTCGTCGGTGCTGGTGGCATTGGCTACGAGCTGAAAAATGCAATGTCGTGGGGCCAAGGGCAATATGACGAAGCCGCTGCGATCTTTCTGTTGTTGTTCTTCGCAATCATCTTTGTGGATCAAATTTCAAGCTATTATCGCGACCGCCTGACACACGGCAAAAAGGAAAAGGTGACGGCATGACCATGACTGCAACCGATACCCTCAAAATCGAAGCCAACGCCCTGTTTTCGCGCAAGCGTATGATGTCGTTCGGGCTTCCCGTCGTTGTTATGGCGTATCTGACATATATTTTCTTTAGCTTTGACGTTCTTGGCCTGTCGACGCGCTTTGATATCGACAATGCACGGGCGTTGGTTGCGGACAGTTATAGCTACAAGACCCATGTGACGCGGGATAACCGGTCGGGCGAGGTGACAATTGCCATCGAAGGCGAGCGCAAAGGCACATACGAGGCAGGAGTATCGCCCGACTGGGTGTCTCTGGCCAATTCGGGCACTGTGATTGATCTGGGCGGGGGGCACGTTGTGACCTTTGGTCAAGACAATCTGGTCAGCTATAGCATCCCGGATTATGGTGTTATTTTGGCCCAGCCAGGCGCAGGCGGCGTTCGGGCCCAGCTTCCGTCCGGTGATGTTCCATCATGGATCAACGCGTCGAAAAACCGCCTGACCGTGACGACGGATGAAGGGCGCCTGACTGTGACGCGCAACCGCACCGAGGTGTTTCGCTATTTCATGGGGTGGGAGCTGTTCTTTTTCACCTTGGACAGCCCTTATCACGGTATGGGTTTTTTCGAGCTGGCAGGTCACGCCATGAACGGAGAAGCCACCGCGATTTGGCATGATTTCTGGACCAACAAAATGTGGCGCCATGCAGACGTGGCATGGGCGATTTTTGAAACGATCCTAATGGCGTTTTTGGGCACCATGGGGGCTGCAATTGTGGCATTGCCCATGGCATTTCTGGCCGCCAAGAATTTTACACCGCTCATGATCGTGCGTCAGGCCACGCGTCGCCTGTTTGACTTTTTCCGAGGTGTTGATGCCTTGATCTGGACGATTGTTTTGGCCAGAGCATTTGGACCTGGCCCGCTGACCGGTGCGTTGGCGATTTTGATCACCGACACGGGCAGCTTCGGCAAGATGTTTTCCGAAGCTCTCGAGAATGTGGATCAAAAGCAGATTGAAGGTATTCAATCCACGGGCGCGAAACCTCTTCAGCGGTATCGTTTTGGGGTGATCCCGCAAATCACGCCTGTGTTGCTAAGTCAGATCCTTTACTATCTTGAATCCAATACGCGCAGCGCGACGATTATTGGGGCGATCACAGGGGGCGGGATTGGCTTGTTGCTGACGCAGGCAATGATCACCCAAAAGGACTGGGAAGAAGTGTCGTATTACATCGTGCTGATCATTCTTATGGTGATGGCCATGGATTGGGCATCCGGTTGGTTGCGACGCCGGTTGATCTCGGGTGGATCGGCCGACTCGTAGATGCCGCTTGAAATGTCTCACACGAAACAAAATGCGAGGGTGCTATGGCCCGTTTGACAGCGGAAAATCCGTACATTCACCCGGACTGTGTGATTGTCCAAAGCACCTTTGGCCGGTTCGTGGAAATTGGTAAAGGCAGCCGCGTTGTCGATAGCCGGTTCGGGGATTATTCCTATTGCGACCGTGGTGCGGATATGGCGAATGCCAACATTGGCAAATTTGCAAATATTGCCGCCCACGTTCGCATTGGTGCGCCTGATCATCCGATGGAGAAGGCCAGCCTGCATCATTTTCTGTACCGCTCCAAAGACTATTGGGACACGGCAGAGATGGACGATGCTTGGTTTGCGCATCGGCGGGCGCGGGTTGCCCACATCGGGCATGATACGTGGATTGGACACGGTGCCATGGTCAAGCCAGACGTTGTGGTGGGGCATGGTGCCATCGTGGCATCGGGTGCCGTGGTCACCAAAGATGTCGCGCCATATATGATCGTGGCCGGCGTGCCCGCAGTGCCTTTGCGCGCGCGGTTTTCTGAACAGATTTCCGACAGGTTGCAAGCCTTGGCGTGGTGGGATTGGGACCACAACAGGCTGCGCGACGCGCTACAGGATTTTCGGAGTTTCGAGGCCGAGGCTTTTCTTGAAAAATATGAATAGCCGAGCTGATCTCTAGAGATCTGGCCACAGAATTTTACGAACTGGAAATACCTGTGCGGATCAGATTGACCCGCACAGCGTTGCGTTTTGAACAGGATCAGTTCAGATCCATACAGCTTGCGTAATATGTCACCGTGGCTGGCCAATCGCTAAAGATGCCCTCGATGCCGACTTTTTCATTCAGCGCATGCAGCATGGTAAAGGTATCTGCATCAGTATCGATGGTGTCTTTCACCGATTGGTAGTACCAGCCGCCGCCAGTTGCGAGCGGACCCGAGCGTTCCAGCGTCCATGTGATGATCTTAAGGCCCGCGTCCTTGGCCGATTTGGCGTAAGGAGATGCGACAATGTCATCGCCGTCGGTTGTCACCAGCATCCACATTGGCGGGGCAATATAGTTCACACCCATGTCAGCAAGATCTTGCATCGATGGCTCAAACGTATCGGTGTTCAGATAGTCAAATCCTTCCACATCATAACGTCCGTCCAGATATACGGCTTGTTTGCCGAATTCAGGCTCGTGTTCGATCCAATAGCGCACATCATCCAGATTGAACGATTGGGCGAATACGTCGCTGGCAGGAATGCCGGCAGCTTTGTATTCGTCAATCATCTTTTGTGCGTACATTTCTTGCGTAAAGCCTTCAAATGGCATTTCAACAGACGGGGACTTGAGTTCAGGTGTGAACTTAACGCCCAGAGTTTTGAACAGCTCGATCGATTCCGCGTGGGTCATCAATGTACCAGTTTCAGCGGAATAGAGATCAGTGCGCCAGCCTGCTGTCCCATCCATAAAGCCTTCGGCAGTGGTCGCGGTCTTGTCTGCCGCATCCATTTTACCAGTCAGTGACTTGAACTCGGCCAGCGTGATTTCGGAAGTGCGGCATTCTGCGCGCGCTTTGTCGTCAGCGGTGGCAGCGGCAAAGGGTGTCACACAGGTGTCTGCAAGCTCAGAGCCCAGAATGTTTGTTGTGGTCGCCAGATCGTTTTGGGCATGACGACACACCAGCTCTTTGTCCTTGGTGAACGTGACATCACATTCGATGATGCCTGCGCCCATGCGGCCTGCTGCACGATAGGATTCCGCAGTGTGTTCAGGGAATTGCATCGGGGCACCACGGTGCCCAATTGAAAAGGCTGTGCGTTTAAGGGGTGTATTCTCACACGCCTTGAGCTTGGTCTTGAGCGGGCCTTCTGGCATGCGGTCGATCAGGTAATAGGGACGCGGTCCCACTTCGACTTCAGCGGCAAAGGCAACACCTGAAAGTGTGACCATGGCTGCTGTCATCAGCAATGATTTACGTACGTACATGTCTTTCTCCGAGTTGGAATGTGTCGCACGGATCGCAAACAAAGGACACGAAGAGATGACGGGTTTTTGAAGAGTTGGTAAACTTTTGTCCGGTCGCGCAAAATTGGTCGATTCGACCACAACTCCAGACCGTGTCGCGCGTTCTATTCGGCTGCCATCGGCATGCCAGACGCGGCGTCACAGAACCGATGCGCCGCTTGACCAACCAGATGTGTAATCCGGCCCCCTGTGATGGTGCCTTCGACGCCATGGGTTTGCGCGTTCACGATCGCAATGTCTGCGCGCCGACCAAAGCCAAGGTGCCCACGATCTGCAAACCCCATGATTTCTGCAGGGGTTTGCGATATCATTTTCCAAGCCTCGGGAAGCGTCTTGATACCCATCTCGACCAGATGAAAGGCGGCTTGGGACAAGGCGGGATAATAGTAATCAGACACCAGCGCATCACACAGCCCGGCACGGATCAGCGTTTCGGCCGCGATGTTGCCGGATTGCGAACCACCGCGCACCACGTTTGGCGCGCCCATCAGAACATGGTCACCGACCGCACGGGCCAGCGCCGCCGCAGAATGTGCCGTTGGAAACTCGCAAATTTTGGCCCCAATCATTGAGAATCGTTCGCGCGTGTCCCCGTCTGGATCATCATGCGATCCATATCGGACCCCGCAGCGGTCAAATTCTTCGGCCAGAGTGCACAGATGACGTGGCACACGCGGGGTTTGTTCCAGCGCTTTGTGTACAATCGCCATATGCTCTTGGGCGGACCGCCCTGCCTTGTTGGCCCAGAGCGTAATTTGTTCGGGATGTAGGCGCGCCATATGCAGCGCCTCGTCCAGATGGTTGTTAAAGATGACATAGTCGACATTGTGACGCTTCACGGCATCGAGCAGGCGATTGGCTGTGTCGACGGTATGGGTTTCGCACCGGATTTGGATTTTCAGATCACTCAGTGCATGGGTGCGATACAGGTCAAGCGCAGCCAGCAATGCTTCGGCGGTTTGAGGGCCTCTCGGGCCGCCTTCCCAGCTCCAGCTTTGGGCAAGATATGCGGTGGTCACGCCATTTGCCGCCGCATCGCGATCTGTGGCTCGTAGGCCTGTTTCCATCGGAAAAGGTGCTGATGGGCGCGGGGCAATATGGCGTTCAAACGCGTCCCCGTGCAAATCAACAATGCCAGGTAACAGATAGTATCCGGCAAGGTTGACCTCGGGAAGCGGGCCTTTGGAAATATACCCGTTTCGGATCACAAGCGAGCGGTTTTGCATCTCGCCATCGCGAAGAACAGAGGCACCAGTAAAACGAAGTGAGAGAGGTGTGCGCGACATTGCTTTGCTCGTTGTAAGATTTACACTCCACCCTAGGGTGTTTGTGTGTCGCGTGCGTGACAGCTTGCCAATTATACAGGGGAATTGGCACATCAAGTGTGGGGGCGGTCCCTATTCTGGGTCGGATAACGTCAACGTGACGCGATCTCCGGCGAACCACGACACACCGTATTCGGTTGGCACGCGGTTGGCATCGACATTGATGCCAACACTTCTCAGAATCGGATCTCCTTCGCGAATACGCAGATGCAAGGCCTGCGTGGTTGTCGCCCGTTTTGCCGTCAAGCGGGTCGAGGCGCGCGTATAGTCTTCTACGCCACACGCCTTGAGCGCGGCGGTGACCGATTTGGAAAATGTCAGGTGCTCTAACAGATCTGGATACCGCTCGGCAGGAAAGGCGCTGCGGAACATGACGATGGGTTGCCCATCTGCCAAAGAAAGCCCTTCATACACGTGCACAGGGTCACCCTTATTCAGATGCAAGGCTTCGGCTTCTCGTTGATCGGCGGCGCGCGTTTCGATTGACAGGGTTTCCTTGGCGGGCAGACGTCCGGCCTGTTGAAGGTTCCGGTGAAATCGCACGCGTTTGCCGATTGGATAATCTGTCGGGCGTTGCGCGACATACACCCCCGAGCCACGCCGAGCATGCACAAGACCGGTTTCCGCCATATCCTTGAGCGCGTGGCGCACGGTGTGACGGTTGACGCCAAAGCGTGCCGAGAGTTCCGCCTCGGTTGGCAGCTTGTCACCGGGGGTATAACGCCCTTCCGCAATGTCGGCGGTCAGCGCCCGAGAGATGCCTTCCCAAACGGGGGTCTTCTTTTGAAATCTACTCATGTCATGAAAGTTTCACTGTATGTGGGATTGTGTGACTCAGGGGTGATCGGTAAGTATTTGTCTAGTTGTATAGATGTACAGACAAATCGACAAGGTGTCTAGATGAGCACAGAACTTACCCGAAAGGACTGGATGTCCTTGCTGGCCAAAGCCCCAGCGAAGTCGCTGGCGTGGCTTTGGGAGGCGACCCAGCTTTCACCTGATTTCACATGGCTGCGTGCCCCTGAAATTGGGGCCGCCATGGTGCGAGGCCGCATGGGGGGAACTGGTGCGCCATTCAACCTTGGAGAAATGACATTGACGCGGTGCTCTGTGCAATTGGCGACGGGCGAAGTCGGCCACGGATACGTTCAGGGGCGCGACAAGGATAAGGCGCGTGTTGCAGCGTTGGTCGACGCGTTGCTGCAAGGGCCACAGGCAGAGGCAGTACAAGCTGCGGTCATCATGCCGCTCGTCGCTGAACGCGACAAGGCCAAGACGCGCCGTGCGACCAAAGCGGCCGCCACAAAAGTAGATTTCTTTACGATGGTGCGGGGGGAAGATTGATGGATACTGACGTGTTGAAAGGCGGATTTTCCAATGCGCCGGTTCAGTCTGCACAGGCATTCAGGGCAATCATGACATTGCTCGCGCGACCTGGCGAGATCTTGGGTGTTCAAGGAGCGATGCCACCTGCACCTTTGTCAGTTGCGGCAGGTGTCACTCTGATAACCTTGTGTGATCCCGAAACACCGTTGTTTTTGGCGGGTGCATGGGACTGTCCCGAGGTACGCAAATGGATTGCGTTTCATATCGGGGCCCCCATTGTTCCCCGCGCACAGGCCCATTTTGCGGTGGGGTCTTGGAAAGACTTTGGGCCAGTGACCGACTTTGCAATTGGCACACCCCAATATCCCGACCGATCCGCGACTCTGATTGTCGAGCTTGAAACCCTCAGCACTGACGGACCTGCCTTGCGGGGGCCCGGTATCAAGACACACACGACGCTGTCTTTGCCGGATGTCGAGACATTTCAGGCGAATGCGACGCTTTTCCCGTTGGGGCTGGATTTCCTGTTTACTTCGGGCACATCCATCGCGGGTCTGCCTCGCACAACCAAAGTGGAGGCAACCTGATGTATGTTGCAGTAAAGGGTGGCGAGCGTGCAATCGACAATGCACATGCATGGTTGGCCGAGGAGCGCCGCGGCGATCAAGCCGTGTCAGAGCTGTCGATTGAACAAATTCGCAACCAGCTTACGTTGGCCGTGAACAGGGTTATGGCAGAGGGGTCGTTGTTTGATCCCGATCTTGCTGCACTGGCCATCAAGCAGTCGCGCGGGGATATGATCGAAGCCATTTTCCTGATGCGCGCATATCGGACCACATTGCCAAGATTTGGATATTCGCGTCCGATCGAGACGGCCAATATGGCGTGTGATCGACGCGTTTCGGCAACCTTCAAAGATGTGCCCGGCGGACAAATATTGGGTCCGACGTTTGACTATACTCACCGGCTTTTGGATTTTGCGTTGGCGGCCGAAGGAGAAGTTCCCGAAGCGCCGACAGTTACGGCAGCAAGCGAACGTATTCCGCATGTGGCCGAGTTCCTTAATCAAGAGGGGCTTATTCAAACCGAAACCCCAAGCGAAGCTGTGCCACCGGATTTAACACGCGAGCCGCTTGAGCTTCCTGCGGACAGGGCGCTGAGGTTGCAGTCGCTAACGCGCGGGGATGAAGGGTTCGTGTTGGGCATGGCCTATTCCACACAACGTGGGTATGCCCGCAACCACGCCTTTGTAGGTGAGCTGCGCATAGGGACAGTGGATGTCGAAATGGACATCCCTGAACTTGGGTTCGCCATCGATATTGGCGAGATCGAGGTGACCGAATGTGAAACGGTCAACCAGTTCACGGGCTCCAAAACAGAACCACCGCAATTCACCCGAGGATATGGGTTGGTGTTTGGCCAATCCGAGCGCAAATCAATCTCTATGGCGTTGGTCGATCGTGCTCTGCGTTGGAAAGAATTGGGCGAAGACAATCTTGGAGCGCCAGCACAAGACGAGGAATTTGTGCTGTATCACTGCGACAATATTCAGGCGACCGGCTTCCTAGAGCATATCAAGCTGCCCCATTATGTGGATTTCCAATCCGAACTGGAACTGATCCGCAAGCTGCGACGCGAAGCGCTGGAGACTGTCGCAGGGCAGGTGCCAAATGTTGCCGAGGCCGCAGAATGACGCATCTTTACACAACCCCCGAGGCGGAAATGAACGCGTATAATTTTGCCTATCTTGATGAACAGACCAAACGTATGATCCGGCGGGCAATCCTTAAGGGGCTTGCCATCCCGGGGTACCAAGTCCCTTTTGCGAGCCGCGAAATGCCGATGCCGTATGGGTGGGGCACCGGCGGCGTGCAGGTCAGCGCAGCTGTGTTGATGCCTGAGGATACGCTTAAGGTGATTGACCAAGGGGCTGATGACACCACAAATGCCGTGTCGATCCGCAAGTTTTTCGAAAAAACTGCGGGCATCGCCACCACGGAACAGACAACCAAAGCGTCGGTCATCCAGACACGCCACCGGATACCCGAGGCCGCATTGTCTGAGGGGCAAATTCTTGTCTATCAGGTTCCAATTCCTGAGCCGCTTCGGTTTCTGGAACCGTCCGAGGTCGAAACCCGCAAGATGCACAGCCTCGAAGAATACGGCTTGATGCATGTGAAGCTCTATGAAGACATTAGCCGCCATGGTGCCATTGCGACGGCCTATGCGTATCCGGTCAAGGTTGAGGAGCGGTATGTTATGGACCCATCTCCGATCCCCAAGTTTGACAACCCCAAGATGGAGATGGCGGCGATCCAACTGTTTGGCGCTGGGCGCGAGCAGCGCATTTACGCGATCCCGCCATACACCCAAGTGGTGAGCCTTGATTTCGATGATTTTCCGTTTGAGGCCAGCAAAGCCGATCACGCATGTGATCTGTGCGGGGCGGACGACAGCTATCTTGACGAAGTCATTATGGATGACAAAGGCACGCGCATGTTTGTGTGTTCTGACACCGATTATTGTGCGGCGCGGCGGCACGCAGGACACGTGGGCGCACAGGGAATTCCCGAGAAGGAGAGCGTGATATGACACCGTTGCTACAAGTCAAAGATATCGCGAAAACCTATGGTGCCCGTATCGGGTGCACGGCGGTCAGCTTTGATCTTTATCCAGGCGAAGTGATGGGTATCGTCGGCGAAAGTGGATCGGGCAAATCGACGCTGCTGAACTGTCTTGCCGGGCATCTGGAACCCGATGCGGGCCAAGTCTTGTTTGATACGCGCAGTGCAGGCATGCAGGACACGGTGACCATGTCAGAGCCTGAACGACGGATGTTGTCGCGTACTGATTGGGCGTTTGTACATCAACACGCCCGCGACGGGTTACGCATGAACGTTAGCGCAGGCGGGAATGTGGGCGAGCGCCTGATGGCCGTCGGCGCGCGGCATTATGGCGAAATCAGATCACAAGCCATCGATTGGCTGGATCGGGTCGAGATTCACGAAACCCGAATAGACGATCGCCCAACGGCATTTTCCGGCGGCATGCAGCAAAGGCTACAGATCGCTAGAAATCTGGTCACAGGCCCTCGGCTGGTGTTCATGGACGAGCCCACGGGGGGGCTGGATGTGTCGGTTCAGGCTCGCTTGCTGGACTTGTTGCGTGGTCTGGTTCGGAAAATGGGCCTGAGCGCGATTATCGTGACGCATGATTTGGCGGTTGTCAGATTGTTGGCAGATCGGCTTATGGTCATGAAAGACGGGCATGTGGTGGAAACCGGCCTGACCGATCAGGTGCTTGATGACCCCCAGCACGCCTATACACAGCTTTTGGTAAGCTCTGTTTTGCAGGTCTAGCGACCCCAGATATCGGCGTACTGCATAGAATTCTCACGGGGCTTCACGCCTTGGACATGGAAAAGACAAGAGGACGGTCTCATGATCGAAATTACCAATCTCAGCAAGACATTCACGCTGCACAATCAGGGTGGCGTGGTGATACCTGTGATGCAAGGGGCCAATGTGTCGGTCGGGGCGGGCGAATGCGTCGGGCTGATTGGGGCCTCTGGTGCGGGGAAATCAACCTTGATGCGTTTGGTGTATGGGAACTATCTTGCCGCAGGCGGACAAATTTTGGTCGATGGTTTGGACGTCACCCAAGCCGAGCCGCGCGAAATTCTGGCATTGCGCAGGGATCGTCTGGGGTATGTGAGCCAATTCTTGCGTGTTGTGCCACGGGTGCCCACCCTGGATGTGGTGGCAGAGCCGTTGTTGTCTGTTGGCGTCGACCCAGAAACAGCCCGCATTCGCGCACGAACACTGTTGTCGCGGTTGAACATTCCCGAGCGGCTCTGGTCGCTGAGCCCAACATCATTTTCAGGCGGTGAGCAGCAGCGCGTGAACATCGCGCGCGGGTTCGCGCATGAGTACCCCGCAATGTTGCTGGACGAACCCACGGCAAGTCTTGATGCCGGCAATCGTGAAACGGTTTTGTCACTGATTGAAGAGGCCAAAGCGCGTGGCGCGGCGATTATTGGCATATTCCATGACGAGGCCGCGCGTGATCGGGTCTGTGATCGTCAGATCAATGTGTCTGATTTCACACCAGAGGCAGCGGCATAATGGCGGCCGCGGTGATAGGGGTCGTCGGCCCGTCTGGCGTTGGCAAAGATACTGTGATGCAGGAAATGGCGGCGCGCAATCCGGAGGTCGTGTTGATCCGACGGGTGATTACGCGACCAAGCTCTGCGGGGGGCGAGGCATTTGATGGTGTCTCTGAAGCTGAATTTCGCGCGATGGAAACGGCTGGCCATTTTATTCTTTGCTGGCAAGCTCATGGGTTGTCCTATGGCATTCCACGCGCGCAATTCGAGGCGATTGGCTCCGATGGTGTGGCGTTGGTGAACCTGTCGCGCGCCGTACTGGATACGGCACGCGCGCGGTTTGAAGGTTTTCGAGTTCTGTCTCTTGTCGCACCCAATGATGTCTTGGCGGCTCGCTTGGGCGCGCGGGGCAGAGAAGATGCGGCCGATATTTCCGCGCGGCTTGAACGTGCTGGGTACACCCGCCCCACGGGATCCGATGTGATCGAGATCAGCAATGACGGCGATCTGAATGACACTCTTGGCGCAATTTGGGCGGCGCTCTATCCGGAAAGCGCATAGCGATGAATTTCGTGAAACATGCCATCGGGACCCTCGCCCACAAGCGTGAGGTCAGACACCTGAAAGGGGCTTGGCAGGATCGGAACCAAAATGGGCGCGAGGGCGGCATGCACACGGCTGGCATCATGCTCGCTTTGTGGACCCGTCAACGTGATATGAAAACGAAACTCGTCCATGACATAAGGGTACCCCCATTTCTGCAACAACGCGGTTTGACGTGGGCTGAGGTTGGCTTGTTGACGGCGCTTGATCTCGCGATCGCTCGCGGGTGCCCGAAATGGATCGAGGTCACGCACGACCGTGCTGGCAAGCTCCGCAAGGGGTGTTTGCTCCCCAGCAATCGTCACAGCAAGAAAACCACCCAAGCGGCTCAGTTGCAGGCTTGGCAAGGTGATTGCGGGCAATTTCGCTGCCAGAACAGCACAGGCATCCTGCAGTTCAGTGACACTGGTGCCTTGAGCCAAGTGAAATGGTGGCTTGATTGTGCCATGCAAACCATATTTACGCGGTGTCCGCGTGATATTTTCCACGGGACAAGGCAGATCCGGAATGTCTGGATGCGCCACATGTTGTCCGGCTTCTATGTCCCATCCCAACCAATGTGCGCCAAAAGTGGCAAGCGCACCTTTGGGTGGGGTGTAATAAATGGCGTATCTGGTAAATTGCACGATGCGGCCTTTCAATTTTTCACAGCCACTGCCAAATCAGCGTAACATTTTGATGACACAAGATATGATCCTCGCCAATGCCATGTTGGTTCTGCCGAACGAAACCGTTCGTGGCAGTATTGTTGTAAAAGATGGCGTGATCCACGCCATTGAGAAAGGCGCATCGGTTCCTGCCGGTGCAGAAGACTGCGAGGGGGACTATGTCGCGCCTGGCCTGATTGAATTGCACACCGACAACCTTGAGCGCCACTTGCACCCGAGACCGCACGTTGAGTGGCCGCACCAAGCCGCGATTGTGGCGCATGATGCAGAACTGGCAAGCGTCGGGATCACAACGGTTTTTGATGCCATCCGCGTCGGGTCAATTATTTCGGACCCAGGCAAAAATTATGGGAAATACGCTCGCCGAATTGCGACCGAAATTCTTTCGATGCGTGACAACGACAGCCTAAAGATTAGCCACCACTTGCATCTGCGTGCTGAAACGTGTTCCGAAACGCTGATCGATGAACTGGCTGAATTTGGTCCACAAGATCGTATTGGCATCGTGAGCATCATGGATCATACGCCGGGTCAGCGTCAGTTCACAGATATTACCAAATTTGAAGCCTATGTACGTGGAAAATATGCCATCTCCGGAGACGGATTTTCCGATTACGTGGACTTTTTGTATGGTCTGCGGGATCGGCTTGGGGCGGCGCACGAGGCTGCAGCAGTAGGTGCCGCCAAGCGATATGGCGCGGTCTTGGCCAGCCACGATGACACCACCGCGGCGCAAGTCGCGGTTTCGTCGGCGCATGGCATTCACTTGGCAGAGTTCCCGACCACCGTTGAGGCCGCTCAGGCATGCCGCGCGCACCAAATTGCAACGATCATGGGCGGGCCAAACCTTGTGCGGGGTGGATCCCATTCCGGAAATGTCGCGGCGATCGAATTGGCGGATGCGGATATCTTGGATATTATTTCATCCGATTATGTGCCCGCGTCATTGCTCATGGGGGCCGTTCGCTTGGGTCAGCACTGGGGTGATATGGCCAAAGGCATCGCTACGGTCACGGCAACCCCGGCCAAAATGACGGGTTTGACGGATCGTGGGCGTCTGGAGCAGGGGCTAACGGGCGATTTGATACGCTTTAGATTGACCGAGGGCGTACCGGCGTTGCGCGCAGTTTGGAGAAAGGGGCGTCAGGTGGCCTAGGACGTGTGGACCGTTGGTTGTGGTGCATCAGATGCAGCGTGATCGATGCTGATTGGCTCGAGATAAAGGGTTTGTGCCGCCGATATCAGGTTGTGCGCGACGTCATAGGCATATTGTGTATCGTTGATAAATGATGTCGCCATGGGGGCTTCGATCTGCGTATTTCGGATGTATTTCTCTGCTTGGCTAATGGCGTTTTTACGCGTGAGTTGGGCTTGAACCTGCGCTTGTTCAAGCCAACTCTTGTCTGCATTTGCGGTGTTCAACAGGTCAAGTTGCACCATCAAATCGGCCAATTCGATCCGTAGCTGATCATAGAGCTGGGTAATCATGCCTTGGTTTCTTACTGTGTATCCAAGCGTATTCCGATGCAGGCGATTTGTCGATTTCACGGCACGGCTGATGTGGCTTGCCGTATCTCGAAGGTCATGAAGACGCGAGACTTCGGCTTCGGTCATGTCATTGATTCCAGAGGCGCGTGCGCTAAAACTAATGATCGCGGAATATATCGGCTTGATCTGTTCGATATATTTCGTACCCAGTGCGAACTCCATATCTGTGCGGCTTTGCATGACTTGGCCGGGGATGTTTTTCGACTGAGTCAAACGATCCCACTGCAGATTTAGGCCACCCGCGATCAGAGGAAGCGCACTATCCAGCAGGTGGCTGAGTTCTTTTTGAAGTGCGATGTTGATGGTTTCCGGAAAGTCGTCGGTGGCTTCGGAAATAAACTGGGGATGGGCCAACATGGGCGTTGGCGTGGGAATGCGATGTTCTAAAAACGAAATCAACTTGTTGAGAAGGGGTAGCATAAGTGCAACGCCCATCAGGTTGAATAGCGTGTGAAACACCGCCAGTTTGAGCGTGTAGTCATCAGGCGAAATGCCAATGGCGCTGCTCGCGACGTTGACCAACGAAATGATTGGGCCAATGAGAACGAGCGCCACAGACGCCGTCGCCACGTTGAAGATCAAATGTGCAAGCGCCAGACGTTTGCCTTGATAGTTCGCAGAGATGGCCCCAATTGCGGCGGTAATGGTTGTCCCGATGTTTGACCCAATCGCCAAAGCCAACGCGTTTTCATATGTGATCTGTGAGGCGGCCAGTGCCGTAATCACCAAAACCATTGTTGCGCCAGAGCTTTGCATGATCACGGTCATGATGGCCCCGATACCCGAGAACAGGATCAAGCCGGAAAATCCAGTGAGCGCGTATTCGGTAAGATCGAAGTAGCTCTGAAATGCATCGAAACCGATTTTCATGTAATGGATACCCAGAAACAGGAACCCCATTCCCGCCAAAACCAACCCAAAACCGCGCATGTATTTCGAAGATTGGAAAGCAGGCACCACTGCTAAGGCAAGCATTGGCATCGCATAGGCCGAGAGATTGACCTTAAGGCCGAAGCCAGCCACCAGCCACGCCCCTGTGGTCGTACCGATGTTTGCGCCGAAGATGATGCCGACACCTGCCGTCAGTGTAATCAGGCCCGCGCTTAGAAAAGAGATTGTCACAAGCGTGACAAGGGAACTTGATTGCATGAGCGTGGTGGTGACAAACCCAAACCCAAGCGCGCGCGGCAGAGAGGCGGTCGCGCGCTCTAAAATCGTTTCCAAGAGGCCACCGCTAAAAAGCTTGAACCCATCTTCGAGCATGGCCATGCCAAATAGGAAAATGGCGATACCAGCGACAACTTCCTGAAGATCCGGGACAGCCCAAAAGCAAATGACCAGAATGACAAGAAAGACGCCCGTACCAACATTTCTTCGCATACGTTCCCCTTATGCGCATTGCCTCGGTCATTTATTGACCTAAGTCGCCCAAAGGTTCAATCCGTCTGTTCGAGGGCCGCAATTTCTCCAAGGGATACCGGGCGCACCGGGCTGCGGGCACGTGGCATGCCCACTGTCGCAATGGGGCGCTGTGTTTGTGCGGCTAACATGTGTGTCAGCGACAGGTCACACTGACGGCCTTGGCAAGGCCCCATGCCAATACGCGTTGCAGTCTTGAGGTGTCGCAATTCTGTGGCGCCGTCGTGAATGGCCTGACGTATTGTGCCGGCTGTGATCTCTTCACATCTGCAGAGAATGGTGTCATCCGGCGGGGTGTTGATTTCGGGTGGCACTGCATAGGCGGCATCCAAGAACGCGCGGATGGCCTGTGCCCGGTTGCGATGATTTATGGCGTGTGCGTTGACATGTGATGCTATGGACGGACGCAGGCCACGTACGGCACAAATGATCGCATTTGCGGTAATCACGCCTTGTGCGCGGGCGGCATCAGCGCCCAATATTCCCGCGCTGTCCCCCGCAACCCATAGACCCGGACGTGCGGTGCGCCCTTCAGTGTCGTGGTCGGGGTGCCAACATTGCTGGGCTTTGTGCCATTTATGCGGAATCCCCGCAGATCGTGTCAGGTGGGTTGCGGGAATAATGCCTTGGTGTGATAGAACCAGCGCGCATTTCAGATGGTGGGTTTCGCCCTTTGACGTGAATTCAAAATCCAGCAGATCGTCTTGGATCTGGGCCTTGAAGCTGTGCGCGGCTGTGTACCGAGGAATGCGGGCCGCGCGAATTTTGCGCAGCATTGCGAGGCCCTTGAAAATTTGTTGCCGATCCAGCAGGGCGCGCGGCAGGTGGCGCACCGCCCGCATCATCATCTGAGGTGTTTGTGTTTCGACCATCGCCACCGGAGGCTGCCCCGCCTCAATCATCTGGACGGCGATCAAGTATAACAAGGGGCCGCTTCCGGCGAGGACCGCATCCTTTGGCAACAAATCAGATGACTTCATCAAAATTTGCGCGGCACCGGCTGGCATGACGCCAGGCAAGGTCCAGCCTGCGAAGGGCACAGGGCGTTCTTGGGCACCTGTGGCGATCAGCACGTGATCGGCGTGGATCGCATGGCTTTTCCCGTGCAATGAATACCACACGGTGGGTGTGTCATCTATGCGCCATACCGCAGCCCCCGCCACATGGGTGATATTCGGATGGTCCAGCGCGTCGGCTAGAGGGATGCCTTTGGTGTACTCGGGCCCCAGATGTGTCAGACGATCTTGGTTGCGCGTGATATTGCGATAAACCTGTCCGCCGGCCGCAGGTTGGTCGTCCAAGAGGTGAACCTTAAGCCCCCCGTTTGCCGCCGTGGCTGCGGCGGCCATACCCGCCGGTCCGGCACCAATAATGATCAGGTCGGGCTTAGCCATCATGGGGCTCCTCTAGGGGCCGGAAGCCCGCCTGATGTGTGATACACATGCCGTCTTGCACTGTGATCATACAGGCCTGCTGGTTTGGGCGGCCGTCAATCGTCACAAGACAGTCAAAGCAAGCTCCCATCATACAAAATGGTGTGCGTGGCGATTGGCTTATTCCTGTGGTGCGTGTTGGTGCAGGCCCAAACGCCAAGAGTGCGGCGGCAACCGTATCTGTCGCGCGCGCGTGTGTTTGAACGCCATCGATTTGCAGACATACGGTATCGTATGTTCCATTTTCACGCCTGAAAAATCTAGAATCTGTCATCATCAAAGGCCTTTAGATCAGGGGCATTCTGGGTGTTTAATATCCAGTCGACCAAGGTGCTGGCATGCGCTGGCGCCAGAGTGATACCACTGTGGCAGGTGATCATTTGTGCGGCTGGCATTTCAGGCGCGCGGGCATACACGGGATATCCATCAGGCGTCATGACGCGCAAGGCACCCCAGCTGCGCACGACGTTGACGTCTTTTAGCGTGGGCCAAACGGCAATGGCATGTTGTGCAAGGGATTTCATCTTGGATGTCGTTTCCCGATCATCCGGCCCCACATCGGCTTTGGTGCCGCCAATCTGAATGCCGCCTTCGTCCACCTGTCGCACGGTCGAGGATACAAATGGAAGCCGATCCTGTATCCGTTCCGTGATCATTAACTCGCCCTTTTGAGGGCGAATGGCGGTGCGAAACCCAAGCATTGGCGCAAGATCAGCAGAGCCAAGGCCCGCACATAATATCAGATGCGGGGTCAGGCGCGGTGCGTGTGTGGCGTGGTGCACCTTAAATCCGGATGCATGCGGGGAAATGCTGTGAACTTTCCAGTTGGGAATGATGACCCCGCCCAGCCTTTGCACAGCGACACGAAGGGCCTGTAGCACACGCAGCGGGTTTACATGGCCGTCGTGTGGACAAAACGTGGCCCCGACAATCTGTTCTCCGATGCCGGGCAGGGCGGCGCGCAAGGCATCCCCTGTCAAAGTTTGATATCGAAAGTCATCCCCGAGTGTTTTGGCTTGGGCGGCCAAATCTGCCGTAAAAGCATCGAATTCAGCGTTGTCGGTAAAGAACTCGTACCCGCCAGTGGCTTGGAAGGCGAGATCAATGCCGGTCATATCCTGCAACTCTTGTGCAAAGGCAGGCCACAGGTTAATCGCGTGCTTGGTCCAGCGCGCGTAGGGTGCAAAATGTGCGCCTTTCCCCTGCAGCCAAGTTAGGCCAAAATTGCCCTGACTGGCGCGTAAATCGGCGTTTTCACCATCAAGCACGGTGACGCTTTGACCCGCCTTGAGCAAGCCAAATGCCACCGACAAGCCGACCACGCCGCCGCCGATAATTGTCGTGTCTGTGTTGCCTTGTTCCATTCGGCCACCCTGACAGAACAGGCCACAGCGTCAATGGTCCAAGGGGGCGGTTTTGGATGCTTGGCCCCGCGCGCATCGCTCCGAACTCGGGGGCGTTCTGCGGATGAACAAATCGCGGCGGACGTCAGGGCACGTGGCAGGATTGGGTGTTTGACCAATAAATTCGCGTGAGGCTCTTGCAAAATGGGCGCTCAAGTGGCACGCGCTTGGGCCAGACTTGCCAATTCCCCATTTGGGGATCGCCCGTTTTAAGGAGTGCCGTTATGCCTGATCTTCGTTCCAAGACGTCCACTTTTGGCCGCCGTATGGCCGCTGCCCGTTCATTGTGGCGTGCCACTGGCATGCAGGACGGTGACTTTGGCAAACCTATTATTGCGGTCGTGAACTCCTATACTCAGTTTGTTCCGGGTCACGTGCACCTCAAGGATATGGGGGGGCTTGTCGCCGCCGAGATCGAAAAGGCTGGTGGCGTTGCCAAAGAGATGAATACGATTGCGGTGGATGATGGCATTGCCATGGGCCATGACGGCATGCTGTATTCTCTGCCATCGCGCGAAGTGATCGCCGACAGTGTCGAGTATATGGCCAATGCGCATTGTGCGGATGCGCTGGTGTGTATCTCGAACTGTGACAAGATCACCCCCGGTATGTTAATGGCTGCGATGCGCCTGAACATCCCCGCGATTTTTGTGTCGGGTGGACCGATGGAAGCAGGCAAGGTTCTGTTGCAAGATGGCGAGCATAAGGCCGACCTTGTCACGGCTATTGTTGGCGCAACGGATCAAGACCGCTCGCAAGAAGATGTTGATAAGCTTGAGCGGTCTGCTTGCCCCACGTGTGGATCGTGCTCGGGCATGTTCACTGCGAACTCGATGAACTGTCTGGCCGAGGCGCTGGGCCTTGCATTGCCGGGCAACGGATCGCTTTTGGCGACACACTCCAAACGTCGCGGTCTGTTCGAAGAGGCCGGTCACAAGATCGTTGAACTGTGTGAACGCTGGTACAAAAATGGCGACGAAACTGCGCTGCCCCGCGGGATCGCAACCTTTGACGCCTTTGAAAACGCGATGGCGCTGGATATCGCGATGGGTGGCTCGACCAATACCGTGTTGCACCTGTTGGCGATTGCCCACGAAGGCGAGGTCGACTTTACCATGGCTGACATGGACCGGATGAGCCGTCAAATTCCACACCTGTGTAAGGTGGCGCCTTCAACGCCCAAGTATCACATGGAGGATGTGCACCGCGCAGGCGGCATCGCACGGATTCTGGGTGAGTTGGATCGCGAAGGTAAAATTCATCGTGATTGCGCCACGGTGCACGAGAAAAACGTTGGGGCGTTCATCGACAAATGGGATGTCCGTCGTGAAACAGCCGGCAACGAGGCACATGATTTGTTCATTGCAGCCCCCGGTGGTGTGCGCACAACTCAAGCCTTTAGCCAATCACGTATGTACACTGAACTGGACGTGGATATTGAAGACGGCTGCGTGCGCGATTTTGCAAATGCGTACAGTGAAGAGGGCGGCCTGTGTGTGCTCTTTGGCAACTTGGCCGAACAGGGATGCATCCTGAAAACCGCAGGTGTCATCAAGCAGATGTATAAATTCGAAGGCACCGCAGTGGTTTTCGAATCTCAGGACGATGCAGTCGCAGGCATTCTGGGGGGTAAGGTCCAACCGGGCTCGGTTGTCGTGATCCGCTATGAGGGTCCAAAGGGCGGCCCCGGAATGCAGGAAATGCTGTACCCGACGGCGTATCTCAAATCGATGAAGCTGGATACAACCTGCGCGTTGGTCACCGACGGGCGTTTCTCGGGTGGCACAGCGGGTCTGTCGATTGGGCACGCGTCACCAGAGGCTGCGGAAAAAGGCGTGATCGCGCTGGTCGAAGATGGCGACACAATCACCATTTCTGTGCCGGATCGCTCTATTGAGTTGAATGTCTCTGAAGAGGTGTTGGAGCAACGTCGCGCGGCCCATCCGCAGGCTGATAAAAAGGCGTGGAAGGCCGTGGGTCGTCCACGTGCCGTGTCCAAAGCTCTTAAGGCATATGCGGCGCATGTGTCGAACGCGTCGCTCGGGGCGGTGCGGGTTCTCGACGAAGACGAATAAACAGAGTTTGTTTAAGACGAAATTTGGGTCGCCATTTTGGCGGCCCTTTTCATTTGGTCAGGTTTGATAAGCCGCACGCAGGTGCATCAGAGATGGGCAGGACGAAACATAGCCGTTAATCCCTGTCCGCCGCCAATGCCGATCATCGCCATGGCCAGTGCAGTCTCTGGCTGAGGGAGTGTGACAAGCTGTGCAAACAGCCGCGTTACAAGGATGGCACCGGACGCCCCAAACGGATGGCCCAAGGCGATGGCACCACCTTGAGCGTTGGCAAGATCTTCTGAAACCGCCAATAGGTCGAGAGATGCCAGAACCTGAGCCGCAAACGCTTCGTTGAACTCAAGATGTGTCACCGCGCCAAGCGACACCTCGGGGTTTCTGTCCAAGAGCTTGCGTGTCGAGGCGACAGGTCCAATGCCCAAAAGATTCGGGTCAACGCCTGCGCTGGCGGCGTCAAGAAATTCGAGTGCGTGGGTGATCCCATGGGCTTTGGCAAAACCCGCTGATGTCACCACCAAAGCTGCGGCACCATCATTCAGTGGACAGGCATTGCCAACAGTGACCGTGCCGTTTTTGCCAAAGGCCGGACGCAGGCGGGCCAAACGCTCTGGTGAAAGCGTATCGCGTGGGCATTCGTCTTGGTGTTGCCCCTCAATAGAGACGATTTCTGTGTCAAAGGCACCGTTGGTTTGTGCGTGGATTGCGCGGGAATGCGAGCGTAGGGCAAACGCATCTTGCCTTTCGCGTGTGATGTTGTGGGCCTGCGCGACGACGTCTGCGGCAGCCCCCATTTCAGGATCGCCAATCGTGTCTGGCGAAAAACGGGCGCGATCGTAAAAATTGGGTGCTTTACCCTTTTGGCCGGGCAATGCGCGCAAGGGTTTCCGGCTGTGGCTTTCGGCGCCACCCGCCACGTAGACGTCGCCAGCACCCGCTTGAATCAGTCGACAGGCGTGAATAACGGCTTCTAGTCCCGCGCCGCATTGTCGGTCTGTCGTGACGCCGGGAACCGATATATCCTGCCACGCGACCAACGCCGACAAGCGCGCGATGTTCCCGCCCGGTCCTGCCGCATTTCCAAGGATGACATCATCAATTTGCGAGACGACAAAAGGCGTGTCTGCCAGCGCAGCGCGCAAGACAGGGGCGGCGATATTTTCCAGATCAACATCGCGAAACATGCCTCCGGCGCGGCCGATGGCGCTTCGGCGCGCAGCGACGATCACAGGTCGGCGGTCAGCTGGCAGGAGAGATCGGGACAAGGCGCGGGTCCTTCTGGTCAAGCCACGACTCTAGCGTGGCTCGTGCAATTTTGCCACTGCTGGTCAGTGGCCACGCTTCGACACGATAGAAGGCACGCGGCGTTTTGTAATTTGGTAAATGCTGTGCGCAGTGGGCCTTTAGGGCGAAATAATCTATGCGCCCTTCCAAAATCGCCACAAGGCGTTGGCCTAAAAGGGCATCTTCTTGCCCCAAAACCTGAGCGGCGGAAATCTGTTCAGATCGCAGGAGAGTGTCAGCGACCTCTTGCGGGTAAACATTGTATCCTCCCGTCAAAACCATGCCACCTTCGCGCCCGATGAGGGCAAGACTGCCCTCAGGAAGGATGCGCCCAAGATCACCTACGGTGGCCCAAGGGCCTTCGCGTCGAAATCCATGAGATGTGGCGCCAGACAGATACTTGTCGATGGCCAGATCACCACGCACAAAGATGGTGCCGACCTTTCCTTGTGGGACGGTTTGCCCATTCTCACGCAGCTGGAGGGTGACATGGGCAAACGGACGCCCAACGGAGTCTGACGGGGCGTCGGACGCGGTTTGGGTATGGCGGCTCACGGAGACAAACCCCAATTCGGATGCGCCGTAGTATTCGCAAATCGTGGCACAGGGAAAGGTGTCTCGAGCTTTGCTCAACGAAGCAGGGGCAAGTTTGGCGCCCGCGGTGGTCACCGCGTCAACCGCCCGAAAAGGCGACGATGTGCTTAGGGCGTCAAGCATTGTCGGAACTGCCACCAATCGGCGGACATCCCCTGATTTAAGAAGCCTGCGGCAGGTAGGCACGGAAAACCGGGCGAGGCCATGAAAGGTCGCCCCCGCATCAAGCGTCTCTGCGAATGCATAGAGGGTCACGCCATGCGACAAAGGCCCCGGTGCAAGGGTGTGGCTGTCCGACGATAGCGCGAAAACTGTTCTGCTGGCGTCAAGGCTGGCCCGCCAAGATTTGCGGTTGCGCGCAAATGCTTTGGGCGTCGAGGTGGTGCCCGAGGTAAACCCAATCAGAAAGGTATCTGTCTCAGATGATGGGAGGGGGGAAATCGGAGGGATGTCGTCGAATAGGGCGTCGCTTTTATCAACAAGGACAGTGGGAATGTTTTGCGATTTGGCGTGGGCCACAAGCGATTGTTGCGTGCTGAGCGCAAACAGGATGTCAGGCGGATAGGCATCAAGCAGGGTAATCATCTGCTGTTCGGGCCATTGGGCATCCATCAACATGACCGCGTGGCCGGTGCCAAGAGCTGTTGCCAAGAGCGGCGCAGCCGCGCTGTGATTGCCAATCGCCAGCGCCATGATGCGCCCATGCGATGGCAGCTGAATATCAGTGTGGTGGCGTTTGGCAGGCAGATCACGCAGAGCATGATCAATGCGGCCTATTTGGTCGGCCAAACCGCGATAAGACCATTGCTGGCCCGACAATGAAACCGCCAGCGCGGTCGGGCGCTGACGGGCATGGTGGAATAATTGGGTGCCTAGGGGCATCTTAGAGGGTCGGATAGGCCCGGCGCACGCCTCGGGCGATAAACGTCGCCAAAACGACCTTGACCAAATCTCCGGGAACGTATGCCAACATAATTGTTACGGCTTTTGTCAAAGGCAAATTGGCGACCAGTGCCATCCATGGAATACCAATCGCATACATCACCACGATTCCGCCAAAGGCAATGATTGCGGCCATTTTCACAAAGCCTGCCTGCGGCGCGCGTTCGAGAAGCCAGCCAATCACAAACGCCGAGATCGGCCATGCCAATACGAACCCGCCAGAAGCCCCGGCGAAGATGCCAAAGCCGCCACGGCCACCGGACAGCAAAGGCAGGCCAACGGCCACCAAAACGACAAAGAGCAACAGTGCCAAGCCGCCACGTTTGGATCCGGCAAGTGCGCCTGCAAGCATGACACCAAGTGATTGTGCAGTGATCGGAGGCAAGGCCAAGCCTGCAAAGCTGATTGGGGGAAACAGAGCAAGCGCTGCGGTCAGTGCCGCAAAAAGCGCGATGTAGACGATGCTTTTGGTATCCATGTTGCGTATTCCTTATGAACGTTCGCGTGGTGACAACTTGGAGGATTTGATGCGTGGTATCGTGCACATGCCCCGAAGACAAGGCAGGCCGCCAAGATCAAGGACGATATCCTCGTGCATCAATCGCATCCGAAATGTCATCCGCCATTTTGAGCATTCGAATGGCAACGGGCATCGCGACTGCGACAATCGAATGCTCCATCCCGCGCGCCTTTTGGGCTTCGCGTACTTCGGTGGTGATTTGGGCCAGCACCGGAATAAACCGCAAGGCCAACGATATTGCGAGCCCGACTTTGGCTGGATTTACACCCAACGGGCGCAAAAAACGTAGCCCCGATGTCAGACTCTCGATCATGTCCGAAGCACGTGTTGTCAATGTCACAAGGCCCGCCAATAGCAACAGAGTTGCAAGTCGCAAGACCACAAAGACCGCGACCGATGCGCCTGCAAGCCACCATTGTAAGCCCAAGAAGAATA
Organism: Shimia litoralis; assembly: GCF_005518135.1. Classification (GTDB taxonomy): domain Bacteria; phylum Pseudomonadota; class Alphaproteobacteria; order Rhodobacterales; family Rhodobacteraceae; genus Shimia_E; species Shimia_E litoralis. The sequence continues at coordinate 188,953 of NZ_SULI01000002.1, forward strand.
TCAGTATCCATAGAACGGGCCGGATTTGGTTCCATACTTGGGTCGCTGACAGCCCGGCGATTTTGTACAAAGCGATTACGGCGGCCAGCGCAACGGCGACGATGCCGAGATTTTCGACAAGGAACAATCCAGTTCCACCAACCATCATCGCCAGAATTTTCACACCCGGCGAAAGCTTATGGATGGGGGAATGCCCCGGAGAATACAGATCCAGCATGGCTAAGACATCAATTTGATATAGTGCGGGATTGCGACCGAAGGGACGTCATCAATCGCGATGCGTCCATCGTCAAATACAATCACACGGTCAAAATCGGTCAACAAATCCAAGTCGTGGCTTGCCAGAATGACAGTTTGTTCCAACGCGTTTATGGCGTGCGTAATGCGACGCTTGTTGCGCAGGTCCAAGAGTGTGGTGGGTTCATCCAACACAACATAAGTTGGCTCCATCACCAGCACACCGGAGATCGCCAACAACTGTTTTTGACCACCTGACAACAAATGGGCAGGGTGTTCGCGCATGTCCAGCATGTTGTAGCGCGAGAGGATGTCAGTCGTCTTTTGGGCAATATCCTCCTTGGAGAATTTCAGATTTTTCATGCCAAAAGCAAGGTCTTCTTCGACCACGGGAAAGACAATCTGATTGTCAGGGTTTTGAAATACAAATCCGACCTTTTGACGGACATCCTTTCCGTGTGTGCGTGTGTTCAGCCCATCGACCAACACATCGCCTTTGGTTGGCATGACCAAGCCGTTCAGCAAGCGCGCAAAACTGGATTTACCAGAGCCGTTCGCACCGATAATCGCAATCCGCCGTTCGGATAGTTCGAGCGAAATGTCGCGTAAAATGACGCGATCTGCATAGGCGAGAGTGACGTTTTGAATGTCGATCATGCGCGGACCCAAGTGATTACTTGGCTGCTCTTACCGCAATTGCGGGATGGGTTGAAGAGCTGCGCGTGCACCCCGACCACGCTTGAGTACGTGATCGGGGGCTGTGTTGTGGGGTTAAACTTGAGATGGCAACCAAAGCACGATCCACGGAAAGGCCACCAAGAGCGCAATGGTGATTGCATCCGCAATGAAAAATGGCGTCACACCTTTGAAGACGTCTTGAACGCTCAGGTCATCGCGCACCCCGGCGACCACAAAACAATTCAGCCCGATTGGAGGCGTGATCAGGCAAAACTCGGCCATCTTGACCACGAGAATGCCGAACCATATGGCGCACATCGGTCCCGACATACCAAAGGCGCTGTCGGCAGCCGTGACCATTTCGCCACCATTCAATGCCATGACCGCAGGATATACGACGGGCAAGGTCAGCAGCAGCATGCCAATGGCATCCATAAACATCCCCAACACAGCATAGGCCAAAAGGATCATGACCAATGTAATCATTGGTGACTGGTCAAGGCTGGTGATGAAATCGCTGAACGCACCGGGAAGATTGGCAAACCCCAGGAACCGGACGTAAATCAGCACGCCCCAAATGATCGTGAAAATCATCACGGCCAGCTTGGCAGTTTCCAAAAGTGCCTCGCGAAACTGCCCCCATCGCATGCCTTTGTAGACGGCCATCAGGAACACAACAAACGCACCAAGCGCGCCACCCTCGGTGGGGGTGCCCCATGCATCGCCCCCGAATGGGTTGTAGATGAAAAAGATAATGATGAAGACAACGAAAAAGATCGGCATCGCGGGGGGCAGCGATTTGAAACGTTCGCCCCACGTAAAGCCGCCAACAGGTGGACCAAAATTAGGGATGGTCAATGCCATGATGACGATCAACAGCCCGTAGATCAGCGCGGAAAATGCGCCGGGAATAAAGCCAGCCAGCAAGAGTTTGCCCACATCCTGCTCTACGATAATGGCATAGATCACCAGAATTGCCGACGGCGGTATCAACGATGCAAGCGTGCCGCCTGCGGCGACGACACCTGCCGCAAATCGCTTGTCGTACCCAACCCGAAGCATTTCAGGAATAGCGATGCGTGCAAATACGGCCGAGGTGGCCACCGATGCGCCCGACACAGCGGCAAAACCCGCGGTCGCAAAAACCGTGGCGACGGCCATGCCCCCCGGAAGCCAGCCGACCCAACGTTTTGCGGCTTCAAACAGGGCTTTGGTTAAACCTGCGTAATAGGCCAGATATCCAATCAGGATAAATGTGGGGATCAACGAGAGGGCTTGTGATGACACCTTGGAGTGGGGCACCTGACCTGCAATCTTGACTGAGACAACCACGGCCTTACCGAGCTTATCCGGCGCATAGCCAAACTTGGCCCAGAAAATCCACACAAGCCCAAGTAAACCTGCAGTTCCTGCTGCAAACGCGACGCGCATGCCAAGCACCACAAAGAGCAACATGATGCCCGAAACGACCAGGCCAATCTGGATTGGATCCATCTGTGTAACCCCTCTAGGTTTATTCGAGCGCGGCCGCTTCGTCAGCAGCTTGCTGCGCGGCAGATTTGATCATTGGAATTGCGACGGGCTCGCTCAGATTTAGAACAAACGCGCGACCATAGCCCCAAAGCTGAATGGTAAAGCGCAGACACAGCACAAAGAATGCGACGGGGGCCAAAAGTTTGGCGGGCCAAATTGGTAAGGCGATATCAATAGAGCTATCGTTGCTCCACAGCGGGCGACCAAAATCAAAGCTTCGTAAGAAATGTTCCCAAGATCCCCAGAGCAATAGAAGCATAAGGATCAGAGCAGCAAGCGTTGTAATGAACTCCGCAGCCCACAGGGCGCGGCCGTTCAAGCGGCTTATCAGGATGTCCATACGGATATGGGTGCCGTCCCGCTGGGTATAGGCAATGCCCATAAATGCGATAAGCGGCATCAACTGTTCAATCCAATCGACATATCCGGGAACTGGCATGTTGATAAGATTTCGACCCGATACCGAGACCACTGCAAAAAGCATGATTGCAAACACGGCAAGACCAGAGATGAGCGCAAGCCCCCTCTCAAGCCGATGAAGTGTCTGATCCAGTTTGCTTAGAATGCTGTCATCTTCCAGCACCGAAGAACTGCTTGCCATCGGTCTCTCCCCTGAATGTCCACGGAACGCGTGCTGCCTATTTCACAACAGGCAGCACGTCATGGCACAATTTTACATGCGCTGCTTTTTAAGGGTGTCCATGACCAGATCATACAGCTCTTGAGCTGGAAGACCGATGTCAGTCATGTCTTTGATCCAAGCTTCGCGAATGGGGTCTGCGGCTTTGGCACGGAAAGCTGCCAATTCGTCATCAGACAGGGTCACGACGGTCACATTTTTCTCGGCAAGGATGCCGTCCCATTTGTTCAGCAATGCACCATAGTTTGCAAGATAATGGGCAATGGCTTCATCGACCGAGCTATCCAGTGCTGCGCGCTCGCTGTCGGACAAGGCATCATAGGCGTCTGTGTTGACAACCACCGGGCAGTTCACGGTGCCAGGGTTCAGGTTGGCGGTCCACCACTCGGCTTGGTCGATGGTGCGGAACGCAAGGTGCGCGTGTTGGGCAAAGGCAACCGTGTCGACGACGCCGCTTTCCATTGCATTATAGGCTTCGGTTGCGGTCACGGATGTCGGAACAGCGCCGACTGCGGAAAACGCTTTGCCGATGCCGCCTGTGGCGCGTACGCGCATCCCATCCATTTTTGCCAAGGTATCACGTGGCTCACCGGTGCCGACAATGTTGTACTGTGGCATTGGCGACGTCATCAAAAGTTTGGCATTCCAGCGGGCAAGATCAGCCTGAACGGCAGGGTGCCCATAGACGGCGTGGGATACAGCCACTTCTTCCTCAAGCGTGTTCACGCCAAGAAAAGGCAATTCCAGCACGGTAATCGACGGGTTTTTGTCGCGGTGGTATCCCGCGCAGAACTGCGCCATTTCAAACGCACCAATCGAGATGCCGTCAAGGTTTTCCTTGTTCTTGGATAACCCGCCATAGCTGATGTTCATGGTGAATGCGCCGTCGGTTTTTGCGCTTACCAATTCGGCCAGTTTTTCAACATGTTCTGTAAAGGCGCGGCGTTTGCCCCAAACAGATACATTCCATTCTGTAGCAGAAGCTTCGGCAGCAAAGCTCACGGCGAGCGCCGCAACTGCGGCGCGACCTAAAAATCGGTTCATAATTTTCCTCCCAATACACACGGTCTTTTGCCGCGTGTTCGCCACAGCCTAGCCCAGAGGTTTGGCATTGGGTATCCGTATTTTTAGGTAGACGTTTTTGAGGTGTCCGAGGCGGGTTGTGTCGTCATGTTAGGACTGCGTCAGTGGAGGGGGCCACCAAAAAACGCGCGACCACATTTTGTGCCGCGCGCTTAGGAACTGATGGGGTCATGACCGAAGTTGACCGCAATTGGCTAGCTACGATTAAAAGGCATAGCCGAATACATGTGGGACGATGTCTTCGCGTTTCAGGCCGAGTTCAGACAGCTCTTTGTCTGACATCGCCTTTAGGGTTTCGATCCGGCGCAGGCGCGAATTCGACTCAGCAAGATTGATCAGAGTGTCGAAAAAGCCAACTGCGACGCGTTGCGCGGTATTAAGAATGGTTTCCAGAAAGCGAGCGCGGGGTACTGTGTATGCCATGATGTCTTACCTTACAAAAAATGTCTCCCTTGAGGCCCACATAGGCCTCCTGATCCAAAGGTACGAGAGCTCATTCTGCATGGCGGGGTTGCGTTTGCTGCAGTGCAGAAAGTTGGCTCAACGCAAACAATTGTGATGCCGTTGTCAGCAAAATGTGCAACGGGTGCACCGAGACTATTGCTGGTGATTGCAACTTGGTGGCTTTGCCCCCATTTTCACGCCACCACTCGAATCGGCGCCGTTGGCGCACCACAGCAAGAGGCTAGCCATGAGTTTTGACCGCTCTATCAAAATTGCTCCGTCCATATTGTCGGCGGATTTCGCGAATTTTGGACAGGAAATTCAAGCGATCGAAGCGCAAGGGTGCGATTGGGTGCATGTCGACGTGATGGATGGCCATTTTGTCCCGAACCTGACATTTGGCCCGCCTCTTTGTGCGGCAATTCGTCCTCACATCAAGACGGTGATGGATGTGCATTTGATGATTTCGCCCGTTGATCCCTATATCGAAGCCTTCATCGATGCTGGGGCAGATGTGCTCACAGCCCACCTTGAGGCTGGCGCGCATACTCATCGCACGCTTCAGGCAATTCGGGCGAATGGCGCCAAGGCGGGTCTCGCTCTTAATCCCGGTACCGGCATCGAGGATATTGATTATCTATTGGATATGGTGGACCTCGTGTGCGTTATGACGGTCAACCCCGGTTTTGGCGGTCAGAAGTTCATTCACAGTCAGATCGAGAAGGTCAAAAAACTGCGCGCCATGATTGGCGATCGGCCCATTCATATCGAGATCGACGGTGGTATTACACCTGAGACAGCGCCATTGATGGCGGCGGCTGGTGCTGATGTTCTGGTCGCAGGGTCGGCAGTGTTCAAAGGTGGTAGTGTGTCGAACCCAGCGCCATATGGCGAAAATATCCGCGCAATCCGCGACGCCGCAAACGCAGTATTGTAAGGGTTACTCTCGGATTTCCTCTGGCTTAACGCCCCAAAGCGATGTTTTTGGGGCCCAGCCTTTGTACCCGCCCGAGCTCACTTTGCACCATGTGGGGCTGCATTCCCCCAACCGCGCGACAACACCCAATTCCAGATGCGCCGCTGTGGCGGTGTTTTCTTCTGGGCGGACCAGAATAGGCAGCATGTCTTGTTCAATTAATACGGTGCGCACACCTGACAGCAACGAATAATGCACCCAGCCGCCTTGGCCTTCCCGATCTTGCACGCGTCGCCAATGGCCGTGCTCTGCTGTGATCTCTAACGGCATGTCTCTTCGGGTGAAGACCCAGTCGATTCGGTGTGTCAGAGAGGGGCCGCGCCTGACATTTGCCTTACTCGCTTTGAGTGAGACGAAACGCGGCATGGGCAAGTTTGTCACAGGGCCCCGCACGTCTTGGGCAAGCGTCGAGGATCCCAAAAATAAGGCGCCAATGCAAAGCAATTGGAATAGGTAACTTTTTAGTCTTTTCGACATTTTCCCGTATTTTCTGCTCGTGATTGCTGCGCGGGTTCTTGTGCCCCGTCGGACTGTGTTGCACTGTGACACCAACATATTGAATTGAAAAGGATTGGGAGGTCCCTATGCCAAAGGAACGTCTAAGTGTTGTTGTAACGCGACGCCTACCTGAAGCCGTAGAAACACGGCTGTCTGAATTATTTGATGTCCGCCTGCGTGAAGATGACACTCAGATGACGCGGCTAGAACTTATTGATGCGCTCAAAGACGCGGACGTCTTGGTGTCCACGCTGACTGACAAGATCGATGCGGCCTTGCTGGCTGGGGCAGGTGAGCGCCTTAAGCTGATCGCGAATTACGGCGCTGGCGTGGATCACATTGACGTCGAAAGCGCGCGCCGCAGAGGCGTGCTGGTGTCCAGTACACCGGGTGTTGTCACGGATGATACTGCCGATATGACCATGGCGATGATTATCGGCGCAGCGCGCCGCATCCCAGAGGGGCTCCGCACGATTTCCAAAGGTGAATGGGTCGGTTGGGCCCCGAATGCAATGCTGGGCCGCCGCCTGAGCGGTTGTCGGCTTGGTATTTTGGGAATGGGGCGCATCGGCCAAGCGGTTGCACAGCGCGCCCGCGCTTTTGGTATGCAGGTCCATTATCATAACCGCCGTCGCGTGCGTCCCGAAGTCGAAGAAAAGCTGGACGCCACGTATTGGGAAAATCTGGACCAGATGGTCGCGCGCATGGATGTATTGACGATTCACTGCCCGCATACGCCGAACACGTTCCATTTGATGAATGCTCGGCGTCTAAAGTTGCTCAAGCCTGACGCCTATGTGGTGAACACGTCTCGGGGTGAAGTTGTCGATGAAAATGCCTTGGTGCGCATGCTCAAGGCCGGTGATATCGCGGGTGCCGCGCTTGACGTCTATGAAAACGGCACTGAGATCAATCCGGATTTGCCGCGTTTGGAAAACGTCGTGATGCTACCACATATGAGCTCGGCAACCGTCGAAGGGCGTTTGGAAATGGGTGAAAAGGTGATCATCAATATCAAGACGTTTGCCGATGGGCATCGTCCACCAGATTTGGTCGTGCCTGCAATGCTCTGAGCCTTGTGAGCGCGCAGTTTCAGGCGCCGCACAGAGGGAATGAGCATACGTCATCGTGAACCGTGTGGTCGGCCAGCTTGGCAGTTGGCCCCCGGGTGGTGCAAGGTGACGAAAAGAATTTGTTCCTGTTGCGGAGGCCTTATGAAAATATTGATGCAAAGTTGTGTGCTGGGGCTGGCGATGGTTGCCAGCGCAGCATTTTCGCAAGATGTTGCGGACTCTGTCGCGCCTGAAACGAGCACCGCATTAGGGTATAGTACCGCAACGCCTGAGCTGGCGAGATCCCAAGCAGCCAAAGATGCGGGCAAACCGGTTGAGGCCGATAACTGGATGGTGGTTGCGGCGCATCCGTTGGCAGTTGATGCGGGTGCGCGCGTATTGCAAGAGGGTGGCACCGCCGCCGATGCCATGGTCGCCGTACAGGCCGTGCTTGGATTGGTGGAACCGCAGAGCTCTGGCTTGGGGGGCGGTGCATTTTTGGTATGGTTCGATCGCGCCAGTGGCACGGTGACCACGCTTGATGGGCGTGAAACTGCGCCATTGTCCGCGACGCCGCAACTTTTGCAGGATGATCACGGTCAGCCACTTGGTTTCTTTGATGCTGTGGTCGGGGGGCTCTCGGTGGGTGTGCCGGGAACGCCAAAGTTACTTGAACAGGCGCACAAGCGGTGGGGTAAATCACCTTGGCCTGAGCTGTTCACAGAAGCGGTTGATTTGGCCGAAAATGGCTTTGCAGTATCGCCTAGGATGGCGCAATCGGTACAACGCGACGCGCTGCGCCTTGCGCAGCATCCAGACACAGCGGCATATTTTTTGCCTGACAACACACCCGTGGTCGCGGGGCAGGTGCTGAAGAATCCGGCCTATGCGCATTCCGTGAAAACTTTGGCCACACAGGGGGCTGCCCCGTTTTACACAGGGGATATTGCGAATGCGATTGTGTCCGCCGTGCAGGGTGCAGCGCGCCCGGGCCAGTTGGGCGCCGAAGATTTGGCTATTTATCAAATCAAGGAGCGGGAAGCGGTTTGCGCAAACTACCGTGGCTATGATGTGTGCGGAATGGGACCGCCGTCTTCTGGTGGCGTGGCTGTGGGACAAATTTTGGGGCTCTTGTCGCCGTTTGATATGACCGGGTTGGGGCCGAACAATCCGGAAACATGGCGGCTGATCGGGGATGCCACACGGCTGGCGTTCGCAGATCGTGGCCGATATCTTGCCGACAGCGACTATGTCCCTGTGCCGGTGAAAGGGTTGTTGGATCGCACATATCTGACCGACCGTGCAGAGCTTTTGCGGCGGTCGGATGCGCTTGCTGACGTCAGTGCCGGAAACCCCGAGTTCGAGCACACTTTGAATTTGGCAAGTGATGCAGATTTCGCACGACCTTCCACGTCTCATATCACGATTGCCGACGCGTATGGCAATGTGTTGTCGATGACGACGACGATTGAAAATGCCTTTGGAAGCCGTGTCATGGCGGCAGGTTTCCTACTGAACAACGAGCTTACCGATTTCTCATTTCGATCGCACAAGAACGGCGTGCCCATCGCCAATCGTGTCGAACCGGGCAAGCGCCCGAGATCATCGATGGCACCCACAATTGTGTTGCTGGATGACAAGCCTGTTTTGGCGATCGGTTCTCCGGGGGGCAGTCGGATCATTCCTTATGTGGCGAATGCAATCATTGCCTATCTTGATTGGGGATTGGACATTCAACAGGCTGTGTCGCTGCCGCATCGGGTTAATCGGTTCGGGGTATATGACGTCGAAGATGATGTCATGATTAACGGCTTGGAGGCGATGGGGTTTGTGATCAACAAACGTGATCTGAACTCGGGGCTGCATGCGATATCTTTTGAGGGCGGCTTGAGAGGCGGGGCAGATCCTCGACGCGAGGGGCTCGCTTTGGGAGACTGATACCCAGAACTTGGGATGTTCAGGGCGAAATGTTGTCTATAGAGTTACGTTCGATACCATTAATTTGTTAATGGAATGACGGGAGAGAAAACCATGGTTCAGGCCAGTGATTTGCCACGTAACGAAGACGGAATTGCCGCTGTTATTGGTGTATTGAAGCAGCGGTTCGGAGAAAAATTCCAGACGGGACAATCCATTCGTGAACAGCATGGGCACACGACGACATGGATCAAAAATCAAGCGCCTGATGCGGTGGTCTATCCCCAAAACACCGACGAGGTGGCCGAGATCGTCAAAACCTGCGCCGCCCACAAGGTGCCGGTCATCGGCTTTGGCACCGGCACGTCACTAGAGGGGCATGTTAACGCGCCTGCGGGCGGCATCTGTGTTGACATGATGGAGATGAACCAAATCCTCGCCGTGCACTCCGAGGACTTGGACTGTGTGGTGCAACCCGGTGTGACGCGCGAGCAGTTGAACACATATCTGCGTGACCAAGGGCTATTCTTTCCGATTGATCCTGGGGCCAATGCCTCGCTTGGGGGGATGACGGCGACACGGGCAAGTGGCACGAATGCGGTGCGGTATGGCACGATGAAGGACAATGTACTTGCCCTAGAGGTGGTCACCCCGCAGGGCGAGGTGATCCGAACGGCCAGTCGCGCCAAAAAATCCAGCGCCGGTTATGATTTGACGCGGCTGATGGTCGGGGCCGAAGGCACGCTTGGTCTGATCACGGAAATCACGCTCAAGCTTCAGGGTATTCCCGAAGCAATGTCATCGGCGCGTGTGTCATTCGACAGCGTGGACGCAGCCTGTCAGGCCGTCATGATGACCATTCAGTATGGCATTCCAGTGGCCCGAATTGAGTTGTTGGACAGCCTGACGGTGCAGGCAGTGAATGCGTATTCGAAGCTGGATCTGCCTGTTGCGCCCCTGTTGTTGCTGGAATTTCACGGCTCGGAAACAAGTACCGCCGAGCAGGCCGAATTGTTTGGGGGTATCGCCGAAGAATTCGGTGGAACCGGTTTTGAATGGACCAGCAGTGCCGAAGAACGCAACAAGCTGTGGCAGGCGCGTCATGATGCCTATTGGGCCTCATGTGCCTTACGTCCCGAGGCTCGCGGCATCTCTACTGACGTTTGCGTGCCAATTTCGCGGCTCGCTGAATGCGTGACTGCCGCCCAAGAAAAACTGGATGCGCTTGGGTTTATTGCGCCGATCGTTGGCCACGTCGGAGACGGCAATTTCCACACGCTGCCTTTGGTTGACATGGACGACCCGGATGAGGTGTCCAAGGCCGATGAATTTGTGGGCTGGCTGAATGATCTGGCGATTTCGATGGGCGGCACCTGCACTGGCGAGCATGGCATCGGCCAAGGCAAACGACCCTATCTGAAAAAGGAACTCGGCGGAGCTGTGGATATGATGGTGGCGATCAAAACAGCGATTGATCCTGACAACATCATGAACCCGGGAAAAATCTTGCCGTCCGAGTAAATCAGACCAAGTCCGGCGGGCGAGGTTTTGCGACAATTATGCCCTCACGTTCGACTTGTGAGTTATCTGCGAAAGGCGCATATTCCATTCGCAGAAATGCGTAACCCCTTCCACAGGAGCCTTTGATGAGCGTGAAAACCCTTCGTGACCTGCTTGGCGCGCGGCCTCTCCATTCGGTCACACCCGAAACCAAGTTGCGCGAGGTGGCCACTGTGATGGCAACGCATAAGATTGGTGCGGTGGCTGTTCTTGACCAAGAGCGGTTTGTCGGCATTTTGACCGAACGCGATATCGTGTTTCGCGGAGTCGGGGCCGGACTTGTGGTCGATCAGGCTTGTGCATCCGATGTGATGACTGTCGAGCCTGTGACCGTAGATATCGATGATGCTATTTCGGATGCACTGGCGGCCAAACTTGGCGATGCGTTTCGGCACTTGCCCGTGACAGAGAATGGCATTGTCGTTGGTGTGCTGTCGTATCGCGACATTCCTGCGGAATACGTCATGATGTTCGAACGTTTTCGAGAGATGACGACATCCCGCGCAGATGAGGGCGCCTGATACATCAAACATCTGGGGCCTAAAGACAATTCAGGCCCCAGTTAAATCCGTGCTACCAATCAGCGATAGACTTCGTCTTCGCTGGGGAATGAGCGGTCTTTGACCTCGTCGGCATATTGTTGAACAGCGCGTTCAATGGCAGGGCCCAGATCACCATAGACTTTGACAAACTTCGGCGTCCATTCGTTCAGACCCAGCATATCCTCGAGGACAAGGATCTGACCGTCGCACTCCGAACTGGCACCGATCCCGATGGTTGGAATATCGATCTGTTTGGTGATTTTGGCGGCCAGCGGCTCGACCATCCCTTCCAGAACAACGGAAAACGCGCCTGCTTCGGAAACCGCTTTGGCATCCGCTTCATGCGCGGCCCAGCTTTCTTCTTCGCGACCTTGGGTTTTGAAGCCGCCCATAACGTGGCTGGATTGCGGAGTGAGACCGATATGCGCCATCACCGGGATGCCGCGTTCGACCAGAAATGTGATAGTTTCCGCCATACGTGCACCACCCTCTAGTTTCACCGCGCCACAACCAGTTTCTTTCATGATCTGTGCAGCATTGCGAAAGGCGATGGCAGGACTTTCTTCGTAAGTCCCGAAAGGCATGTCGACAACGATCAGTGCCTTATTCGTGCCCTTCACAACGGCTTTGCCGTGCATGATCATCAGATCGAGCGGCACGCCAATTGTGCTGTCCATGCCATGCATGACCATGCCAAGGCTGTCGCCGACAAGGATGAAATCCGCATATTTGTCGACAATCGCCGCCGTGTGGGCGTGATAAGAGGTCAGCGAGACAATGGGCACGCCCCCTTTCCGGGAGGCAATCTGGGGCACTGTGGTGCGGCGGATTGGTGTTTGTTTGCTCATGGTGTGACGACCCTTTGATCAATCAGAAGGATGCCGCCAAATTCGACCGAAATCATGATGGCGGCGGGGGTGATGAGAGCACCGGACAAATCTGACAGATCTGTGGCGCCTACAATATCTAGACCACGCAAAGTCGCGCGGGGTTCGGATGCAATCGTGGTTTGAATAAGGGCGCGCAGGTCCTCAATTGTGGACCCTGCTCCAGCCTGCTGTTCGGCGGCATCCAGAGATTGCGATAACACGACGGCAGCCATGCGATCCTGTGCCGACAGCCGGACATTGCGTGACGACATCGCCAACCCATCCGCTTCGCGCACTGTGGGCACACCCCGAATATCAATCGGAAAGGCCAGATCGCGCGCCATGCGCTTGATAACCTGAAGTTGCTGGTAATCTTTTTCACCAAAGCATGCGACGTCGGGCTGTACAAAGTTAAACAATCGCGCGACGACCGTGGTCACCCCGCGAAAATGCCCGGGGCGCACAAGGCCGTGTAACATGTTGGCCATTCGTGTGGTTTCGACGATGGTCTCATCCCCATTCGGGTACACATCCGAGACGTCAGGGATCAATACGACATCGACGCCCGCCGCAGACAGCATATCCAAGTCACGTGTTTCATCGCGTGGATAGGCGTCTAGGTCGGCCGCGTCGCCGAATTGTGTGGGATTGACAAAAATCGTCACCACCACGCGATCCGTGTGTGTTTTCGCTGCGGCCACTAGTGAAATATGGCCATCATGCAAAAAGCCCATCGTCGGGACAAGACCAACGGTTTCCCCAGACCTGCGAAACGTGGCGACGGCAGCGCGGCACTCGGCGACTGTGCGGCAGATTTTCATAATAGCGCAGTTCCTTGAGATATTGACCGTTTTTATAACAGTTTGCGCTGCGCTGCGGCAAGCAATTTGGCTAGAGTTGCGGAAAATGTCGGAATCTTGTCGCAATCCTTTCGTAATGCTGGCGCGAAGTTGTGTCAGCATCTAGGAATAGATTGGGAACGGGAGAAGACGATGAACAAAGTTGCACCATTCGCGATTGCGGCCTTGTCTGTTGTAGGACTTGCCGTCGCACAGGCCCAGTCAAATGCTCGCATCCCCCAGACTGCAGACTGGGCAAACGTCGAATCGATCCAGACCGAGGTTCTTCCGGCAAGCTATCAACCTGCGGTACCGGTCGCCAAAACTGTATTGGCCAACATGCACTAGGGCTTAAAGCGATTTCATTTTTCGCCATATACACCGACGTTTTTAGGTCTGTGGTCGGTTTTGCGCGTTTATATGTCGGCTGGACCCGCCGAAACTGATATGGATTTGTCAGTTTGTGGCAAGTTCATCTTCATGGAGTCATAGGGACATGAAAACGCAAGTCAAAGCACTAGTCGTAGGTGGCGGTGCCGTCGGAACCTCGATTGCTTACCATCTGGCCAAGGCAGGTTGGGATGATGTTATGCTGATTGAGCGGGATGAACTGACATCCGGCTCGACGTGGCATGCCGCCGGTTTGTTGCCGCTCTTCAATATGTCCTATGCGACAACCCATATCCACAAATACTCGGTGGATTTCTATAAACAGCTTGAGGAAGAAACCGGACTGAACGCCGGGTTCGCTGTGGTCGGCAACCTGCGCATGGCGCAAACGGATGCCCGCATGGATGAATACATGCTCTATGCCTCGACTGCGGAAACCTGCGATGTGGCCTATGAATGGCTGACCCCTGATCAAATCAAGGAACGTTGGCCCCTGATCGAGACGTCCGATCTGAAAGGCGCGATCTATCATACCGAAGACGGGTATATTAACCCAGCCGACGTGACCATGGCGATGGCCAAGGGGGCGCGCCAGCGCGGCGTTGATATCGTGCGCAAGATGCAGGCGGATTCATTCCACTGGACTGGTACCCATTGGGAAGTCACCTGCACCAAGATGGTGGAAAAGGGTGGTAACCTTGTGCCTGGTGACGAGCAGATCGTTATCACAGCCGAGCATGTCGTGACCGCGTCCGGAAACCACGCACAGCGTACCGCTAAGATGCTGGGCATCAAGATGCCGGCGATTCCTGTCGAGCACACTTTCATCGTGATGGATCAAGACCCCGAGTTGGTCAAATGGCGTGAGGCAGGTAACCCAGAGCACCCTGTTGTGCGGGATGCAGACAATGAATCCTATGCGCGCGAAGAGCGCGGCGGTTGGATCCTTGGCATCTATGAAAAGGATGCGCCCGCGCGCTTTGAGCACGGTGTCCCTGATAGCTTCCGCGCGGACTTGTTCCCGCTTGATCTGGATCGGATCGCTGAACAGTACATGGCGATGACGGAACGCGTCCCATCCTGTGCTGAATCTGGCCTTAAGGACGATTTCAACGGCCCAATCTGCTATACACCGGATGGTAACCCGCTGGTGGGTCCAGCCCCCGGCCTGCGTAATATGTGGCTCGCCGAAGGGTTTTCGTTCGGGATCACTGCAGCAGGTGGCACGGGCTATTACCTCGCGCAGATGATGGTCGACGGCGAAGCTGAAATCGACATGGCATCGCTTGATCCGAAACGGTACTCGTCCAACTGGATGACCACAGAATTTGCTGCTCGCAAAAACGAAGAGTGCTACGAGCATGTTTATATTCTTCACCATCCGGACGAAGAACGCCCGGCTGCGCGTCCGCTGCGCACCGTACCCGCATTCGACCGTCAGAAAGCGCGTGGCGCACAATTTGGCTGGGTCAACGGCTGGGAACGTCCGAACTACTTCGGTCCCGTCGACGCGCCAGAAAACTTTGACCACGATGCACGTTCGTTCCGTCGTGGCGGCTGGTGGAAGCACGCTGTTGAGGAAGCCAAGGCAATCCGCGAAGGTGTCGGCTTGGTTGATGCATCTGCATTTACCAAACATGTCGTCAAAGGCCCCGGCGCGACCGCGTTCCTTGACTGGTTCACATGTAACAAGCTGCCACGTGTTGGGCGGATCAACCTGACTTATGCGCTGACATCTGCAGGCACGACTCGTACCGAATACACCATCGTGCGCAACGGCGAGAACAATTACTATCTGGTTTCGGCAGGCGCTTGGACAGAGTACGACGCGGACTTCTTGCGCAAGGCCGCCGAAGATAAAATGGAAGAGTTCGGCTATATCGAAATTCAAGATGTGACCACTCAGTGGGGCGTTTTCGCCATCGCAGGACCCAAGTCGCGTGATGTTCTCAAAGAGGTCATCAACGATCCGGATCCCGCCAATGCGCTGACCAACAAGGCCTTTCCATGGTTGTCCGCCAAGCAGATCGAATTGGGCATGTGTCCGGTGAATGCAATCCGTGTGGCCTATACGGGTGAACTTGGCTGGGAACTGCACCACCCGATCGAGATGCAGAACTATTTGTTCGACCTGTTGGAAAAAGCCGGTGAAAAGCATGGTATGAAGCTGGTTGGGGCACGCGCTCAAAACTGGCTGCGTCAAGAAAAGTCTTATCGTGCCTTTGGCAACGAGCTTGGCCGCGATGCGAACCCGCTTGAGGCAGATCTGCCACGCTTTGTTGATCTGGACAAAGAGTTCAACGGCAAGGCTGCGATGGTCGAAACTGGGGTGCGGGTAAAATGCTGTACCTTGTTGATCGATGGACCAGAAGATGCCGATCCGTGGGGCCGCGAGGTTCTGTACACGCCAGAAGGCGAGCGCGTGGGCCGTCTGACATCAGGCGGGTATTCCGTGGCGTTCGAGAAATCCATTGGCATGGGATATGTCAAACCAGAGATGGCAGTTGAAGGCACCAAGTTGAAAGTCAAAATCCTAGACAAGCTCTGGGATGCGGTCGTGACTTGTGACAGCCCGTATGACCCAACCAACGTGACAATTCGCATGAACGGCTAATATCCGATCACCATACACTTACTCGACGGCGGCCCTTTGGTCGCCGTTGTGCATTTTTGATACCCGTCAAAGCGCGCTTCTCTGACATATGCAATAATTGGCGTGTGAAGAGGAGGAAAAGAAATGACACATAAGCTAATTCTTGCAATCGCTGCCACGGTGTTGGTGGCGGGATCAGCAACAGCCGGTACAGAAGTCACTCCAAAAGAGCGGCTTGAGCGTCTTGGGACGGATGGCGCATATCAAATTGCGCAGAATTGCGGCTCTGGAAATTCGTATTGCAGCGCAGGGTCTCTTGGGCCGGGTGGGTGCTATAGTGGGGTGTATGCCTTTTGTGCCGACGGGATGATCTGTAATCGAGGATGGTCGATCTGCACCGTGGACACAGCGGGTGGCCGTGTGCCGTATTGCTATGAGCCGTCTAAGCCTAACACGTGCGCACGCTAGGCATTCAATCGGGGCCCTCTAAGGACTGAGGGCCCTTTTTACGTTCGCTCAAAAGTCGCCAGGGCTTAGAACGCCATCGTTATCTCTGTCATGGGTGCGGAACCACGCCAGCAAAGCTTGCGCAAACTCTTCTCGTGTCACCTGTCCATCGAGATTCAAATCGGTAGATGTTCGCGACAACCCGTGCACCGCACGTTGCAAGAGCGCAGACGGATTCTTTTCCGCAGCATCGGCACGCGCTTGGTCAAATACAGTGTATTCGGCGCTGTCTAAGACACCATCTTGATTGGTGTCGAATGTCTGAAACACCTTGCCGCGAAATTTCTCAA
The DNA here is from genome assembly GCF_005518135.1 of Shimia litoralis. Classification (GTDB taxonomy): domain Bacteria; phylum Pseudomonadota; class Alphaproteobacteria; order Rhodobacterales; family Rhodobacteraceae; genus Shimia_E; species Shimia_E litoralis. The sequence continues at coordinate 205,601 of NZ_SULI01000002.1, forward strand.
GCTCCTCAAGCGTGATGGCCCCATCCGAGTCCAGATCCCAATCTTCGAGGAAGCTTGCATCGGCGGCGCCCGCTTGTGTGGCAAGCAAGAAAAGCAATGCCGATGCAATAAGTGGTGATTTCATGACGGGAGCTCCGTGTCGGGTTTCAGTGTATCGCAGGAACCATAACGGAATTCCCAATCAATTGTCAGCCCGCTGTGAACTCGTCATAGCATTCCATGGCTTTGGCCGCGTACATCATCGAAGGTCCGCCGCCCATCTGAATAGCCATCGCTAGCACGTCGCCGACTTCTTCGCGTGTGGCACCCGCTTTGATGAGAGCCTCGACATGCAGCACAATACAGGCTTCGCACCGTTGCGACACCGCAATTCCCAACGCAATGAACTCTTTGGTTTTGAATTCAAGGGTGCCGCCTTCTTTTACGGCTTTGCCCAACGCACCGAATGCACGTGTGGTGTCAGGGATAGCTTTGTTCAGGCCGCGCAATTGGTTACGTGTGCCATTCAGTTTGTCAGTCCAGCTCATATTCAGCTCCTAGAATGTTGTTTGAGCCGTCCAGACCATGAATTGCCAAGCGATTCTTTGATTGAGATCAGATCGAGTAGTGATTTTACTGTGTCGAGCCGATCTGGATTGTTCAGACGCGTTACGTTGGTTTGCGCCAGATCAGAGCAAGGTTATTTGCGGGCATTTCGATCAGATCAACATAGTCGAGCCATGCGTCTTGTCCCCACTCAAGAACGTCAAAGTCGTCCTTGTAACCGATTTCGGGATCTTGATTGCGCAGGGATGTGTGAAAGTCGATGTCGCCTTGGCTGGTGAGGTCTCCGGCGCGCATAAACGGTCCGTACACCATCAAAACACCCCCGGGCGCGAGGGCGGCGGCAGCTTCGGAAATAAGAATACGCGCCTCGGCTTCAGAGATGAGATGCAGGAGGTTCACCAGCAAAATGAATGATTGCCCCAAATGCCGCGTGGCCCAACCCGAAGTCGTTGCGTCCAAAGGAACGGCAGGTGAAATGTTGGGCAGGGGTGATGTCTGCACATAGGCGTTAATGCTGCTGCGTCTGTCTGGATCGATCTCGCTTGGCTGCCATTGCAGATGTGGGATGGCTTGGGCCAGATGTATGATGTGCTGACCCGTGCCGCTGGCAAGCTCGAGTGCGGTGCCTTCATGGTCCGGTGCAAAATCCTGTGCCACGGCGACAATATGGTCGACATTTCGCGTGGCAGAGGGTGCCACAAGTCGCGCATCATTTTCGGACAGGGCCGGTGGTGTCGGCTGAACAAGACGGCGTGGCATGTTATTTGAACCTTTGCGGATCAAGAGCAGCGAGGGTTTGTGCATCGATCACGGAAGGTGTGCCCGTCACAAGATCGGCGACCAGTTGCGAGGCCGCAGGTGCCGATTGGAACCCATATCCGCCTTGCCCGGCAACCCAGAAAAACGTGGCATCATCCGCAGATGGGCCCAGAACCAAGTTTCGATCTGGCGAAAACGTGCGCAGGCCTGCCCAGCTGCTTTCTAAACGTGTGACTGGTTCGGTGACGTTCTCTTCGTAGCGCGCCAACCCTTCAGCCAGAACCATGTCGTCGGCCCATGCATCATGCGGTTCTTGCAAATCCTCTTCGGCAGGTGAGACCAACAGTTTGCCCGCATCGGGTTTGGCATACCATGTCTCGCGAATATCCAAAATCATTGGCCAGTTTGATATGTCGTGCCCACCCGGTGCAGGAATACGTGCCATGGATCGCCGTAGTGGTGTAAAGCCCAAAGGCGTGATTCCAGCGAGTTGTGCAATCTGGTCAACCCACGCACCAGCCGCGTTAAAAATCATCTTTGCCGAGTAATCCGTGCCATTTGCGGTGACGGTCCAGCCCGCTTCGGATCGGGTGATTTGTGTCACAGTCTGGCCTGTCAGAACGTCACCATCATATGCGCGGACGCCTTTGGCGAAGAACTGGATCATGCGGTCAGTGTCGATATCATAAGCAGCCTTATGATAGGCCGTAAATTCGACGGTTTCGGGGTCGAGAATAGGGACCATTCCAATGGCGTCATCGCGCGGTATTTCGGTCATGTCCATTTTTGCGCAGGTGACCTCAAATTCAGCGCGTTCATCAGATTTAGCGACCATCAGTAGGCCTCGGGGGCTGATCAGGCCGACATCTGCATTTGTGAAGAAATCGTTGCTGGCTTTGGACAGAGCGACCGTAGATGCCAACCCATAGTTTGACTCATAGAGCGCTGCCGAGCGGCCTGACGCATGATATCCCAAAGAGGTTTCGCGCTCGAGAACCAGTGTCTTGCCATGTGGCGCAAGGCGAGCAGCGGCAGACGTACCGGCAATTCCCCCCCCAATAACGAGAAAATCAAACATATCTATTCCTTACAAAATCATGCCGTTGGCACGCATAAGACTGTCCAGCCGAGTTGGCCTTTTTGATGTCTATAGCGTCTCGATCTAGCCAAGCAATGGGTCAGCGGAAATTTGGATGGAATTAGTATGGATTGCGCGCCGAGCGATCCACGGACAGAGAATTCTGGCGATCTGAAACCAAGCTTTCAATCGCGTCGGCCAGATGAATTTCAGTTATGTTATAGTCTCCTGCGTGAACGCGAATTTGGTGGGCCCGGATCATCACGTCTGCGTGGGTACACCCGCTGGGGGGCTCGAACTTGTAGCATGCTAATTCGATCAAAAGCCCCATTGGGTCTTTGAAATAGATCGAGTCCATGAAACCGCGATCTTTTGGGCCAGAGTGGGATATGCCGCGCTCGTTCAGCCTGTCTACAGCTTGGAGAAACGTCGCGCGAGACAGGTTAAATGCAAGGTGGTGCACGCATCCGGGGTCGGTTGGTGTACGTCGGGCATTCGGCACACGGTCTTCATCCGTGAACACGGTGATAAGTCGCCCGTCGCCGGGATCAAAATACAAATGCCCTTCGCGTGGGTTGTCCAGATTGGGTTGATCGAACACAAAGGGCATCCCGAGGGTGCCCTCCCAAAAATCAATGGATGTCTGGCGATCAGCACCCGTTAGGGTGATATGGTGAACACCCTGAGATTGAAGTTTGCGCATCGTATGACCTCCTGCTGCGAGAAAGATTACGCGCTCCAGAGGTTTGTGGCAATTTTTGCAGTTTCCTAAGGGCCCGTCGGTTCTAGAGAGGATCGTTCGGATCGGGTGCGGGTTTGTCCTTGAATTCGTTCTGATCTTGAATCTGCCCAACCCATGTTCCGACGCCTCTTCCGAAAAAGTTCAACATTTCAAGAACTTTATGTGGCGGCAAATCGATGGGGTGCACGTTTTCCGGCCGAAAAGCAGCGGCCACACCTGTCTGTGGGTTGGGAACATTCGGAAGAAACACCATCACGTTTCGAGCATCAATGCGTTCGACTTCAAATCCAATACGAGCGGTATCGCCTTGGCGTACCAGCACGGTTTTCAGATCATTCACGGATGTGTCTGCCTTCAGGGTGCCCGATACGATCCCTTTGATAATAGAGTAACCGGGCACGCGGTCGCGCAGAAACAGATCAAGTTGATCCACCTTTTTCTTGACCGCTGGGATGTACGCAAACAACCCCAATACAAAGATCGTCAGGATGAGCGCAATCACTGCCAGAACGTTCAACAACAAGATTCCTGCAAAGCGTTCAATCTCGAGCGTGTCGACAATAGGACCCATCACACCGCGCACTGCGTGGAATGCTTTCATCAGTGTGAAAACTAGGAAGAATACCGGTACGACAAGCAATATGCCGGTGACAAAGGTCTTGGTGAGGAAGGTCTTCATCATTGGGCCCAATCGGATATTTGGAGGACGACGCAAAATCAGCCTAGGGTGGGCTGTTGTGGATCGCAACTAAAACACGTCCACATGCCATGACGCGCCACTGTCAGACGGATGAGAGGATTTTTGGGTCCGGCAACTGAAAAGGCCCGCCGATCAGGCGGGCCTTAGAAGGGTAACTGTGCAATCCAGCTTAGTTTGGTACGTCGCCTTCGATGCCTTCGACATAGAAGTTCATACCAGCCAGTGTACCATCATCAGCGGTTTCGCCATCTGCCAACCAAGCAGAGCCATCCTGTTTGTTCACAGGGCCCGTAAAGGCGTGATACTCACCAGACGCCAGAGACGCTTTCAGAGCCAATGCTTGCTCTTTGATGTCGGCAGGAACGGCATCTGAAATTTCGCCAATTCCAACCATGCCAGCGCCAATACCATCCCAGGTGCTTGTGCTTGTCCATGTGCCATCCATGACCGCACCAACACGTGCGATATAGTAGGGTGCCCAATCATCAATGATCGAAGACACGCGTGGCAGCGGTCCGTATTCCGACATGTCGGATGCTTGGCCAAACGTGATGACGTTCCCAGCAGCTTGGGCAGCGGCTTGCGGGGCGGTCGAGTCAGTGTGCTGCAGAATTACGTCGGCACCTTGTTCAATAAGAACTTTGGCGGCGTCGGCTTCTTTTGCGGGATCAAACCATGTATAGGCCCACACGATTTTGAATTGTACGTCCGGGTTTACTTTCTTGGCATGGATATATGCAGAGTTGATGCCACGGATAACTTCGGGGATCGGATACGAGCCGATATAGCCAATCACGTTGGATTTGGTCATAGAGCCAGCGATGTGCCCTTGTACGGCGCGGCCTTCATAAAAACGAGCCGAGTATACCGAAACGTTATCAGCTTGCTTATAGCCTGTAGCGTGCTCGAATTTCACTTTTGGGAATTTCTTGGCAACGTTGATCGTCGGGTCCATATAGCCAAAAGATGTGGTGAAGATCAGGTCAGCACCATCAAGTGCCATTTGGGTCATCACGCGTTCTGCATCCGGGCCTTCTGGGACAGATTCAACAAAGACGGTTTCGACCTTGTCGCCGTATTTTTCTTCGACCGCAAGACGGCCTTTGTTGTGCTCGTATGTCCAGCCGCCATCGCCCACGGGGCCGACAAAGACGAAGCCCACTTTGGTTTTGTCTTCGGCCATGGCGGTTGTTGCCAGACCCAGCGCCACAGCGGCGCTTGTCAGAAGTTTGGTCAGTTTCATGCGGGAAATTCCCCCCTTTGGTGTTGATCTTCTATTGGCCTCATTGCGAGGCGTGAAATATCCGGCCGAGCGAAGCAGGTGCACCGCTTTTGTCTGCCGACATGATAACAAGCACAAGAATGGTTATCAGATATGGCGACATTGCCAAGTACTCGACTGGAATTGCGACACCTGCGGCTTGCAAATTTAGTTGTAAGACGTTGATTCCGCCAAAAAGATACGCGCCAAGAAGCACGCGCCAAGGTTTCCAGCTGGCGAAAACGACTAGGGCAAGGGCGATCCAGCCGATTCCTGCCGTCATGCCTTCGGTCCATTGTGGCACACGGATCAGACTGATGTATGCGCCGCCAAGGCCGGCACAAGCGCCCCCAAACATGATGGCAAGGATGCGCACACGTACCACATGATACCCCAGAGCATGGGCCGCATCGTGATTTTCCCCGACCGCGCGCAGGATCAAGCCAATGCGGCTGAACTTGAGAACGGCCCAGACAACAGCCGTCAACGCGATGCCAAAATACAGAATGGGATCGTGGCTAAATAGGATCGGCCCGACAACAGGCAAGTCAGATAGGACCGGCAGGTCCAGACGTGGCATGGCAGGAGGGCGGACACCCACATAGCTTTGGCCCATCAGAGCCGACAGACCGAGCCCGAACAATGTCAGGGCAAGGCCCGACGCCACTTGGTTTGCCAAGGCGAATTGGGTCAGAAATGCAAACAGCAGTGACAGAAGTGCCCCACAGATCGCCGCACCAATGACCCCCAGCAAAGGCGAGCCTGTTTCAACCGAAAACGCAAAGCCAGCGATAGCACCGACAATCATCATGCCCTCTACGCCAAGGTTCAAGACACCGGATTTTTCGACAACCAGTTCGCCAATTGCCGCGAGCAGCAAAGGTGTGGCCGCGACCATAAGAGAGGCAATCAACAGGACAGGATTGATGGCTGAAAGATCCATTATGCAACCCCTTTTGAAGCAAATTTAAGACGGTAGTTTGTGAGAAGATCCAGCGCGAGCAGGAAGAAGAGCAGCATGCCCTGGAACACTTGAATGGCAGCAGCTGGCAGTTGCAAATTGGATTCTGCGATATCGCCACCAATATATGTCAACGCCATCAATAGCCCTGCCAGCATAATGCCAACTGGATGCAAGCGCCCAAGAAAGGCCACGATGATCGCGGTAAAGCCATAGCCAGCATTAAAGTCGATGCTCACCTGACCGGATGGGCCAGAGACCTCGAACAACCCCGCAAGCCCTGCCAGCGCGCCCGACGCCCCAAGGCAAAACAGAATAAGGCGCGTTGGGTTCACACCCGCAAAGCGTGCGGCGCGCGGGGCTTCGCCGCTGAGCCGGATATTAAAGCCCAAGATATGCTTGTTCAAAAGAACATAGGCCAAGATCACGGCGATGAATGCCGCAACGACACCCCAATGCATGCCGCTGCCGGTGATCAGTTCTGCGTTATGCGCAGAGGCATAGTCTTGGAGGTTGCGAGAACCGGGAAAGCCGAAGCCTTGCGGGTTTTTCAAGAGGCCAAGCGACATAGAGGCGAGCAATTGCTCTGCCACATACACCAGCATGAGGGACACAAGAATTTCGTTGGTGCCGAATTTGACCTTAAGCAAGGCCGGAATCATGGCCCATGCCCATCCGCCCAATGCCCCAGCAAGCACCATGAGCGGAAAGATCAGGAAGCTTTCCATCGGGTAAAAGGCAAGGCCGACGCCCGCGCCACAAATCGCGCCAACAATGTATTGGCCTTCTGCCCCAATATTCCAGATGCCGGCGCGAAACCCCAGCGACAGACCAATGGCAATCAACACAAGTGGCGCACCTTTGACCAATAACTGAGGCCGGTAATAAAAGGCATATTCGCCAAACAACGGGTCCCAGAAAATTGTGCGAATGGCCTCGAACGGGTTTTTTCCGAGTGTGGCAAACAGCAAGCCGCCAGCGATCATCGTTACCACCACAGCGATAAGTGGCGTTGCCAGCGACAGCGTCTTCGACGGCTGGGGGCGTTTTTCAAGTCTGATCATGCCGATTGCTCCTGAGCGGGCGCGTCGATTTCGGGGGCATCCAAATCATGGGCGCCTCCCATCATCAGGCCAATTTCTTCAACAGTTAGTCCGACGGCTTGGCGGATTTCGGACAGACGCCCTTCGTTCAGGGCACCAAAGTGGTCCGAAATTTCCATAAGCTCGTCGAGGTCCTGTGAAATACACACGATGGCAGCGCCTGCGCCCGCAAGATCAAGCAATGCTTGGCGAATTGAGGCTGCGGCGGCGGCGTCCACGCCCCAAGTGGGCTGGTTCACAACAAGCACTTGAGGGTTTTGGAGAATCTCTCGACCAATCACAAATTTTTGCAGATTGCCGCCGGACAAGGCCCGAGCCGCCGTGTGCGGTCCGGGTGTGCGGACATCAAAGGCCGAGATAATCTTTTCCGCAAATGCGGTGGTGCTGGCCCAGTCCACAAATCCTTTGTGGGTAAGGTTTTCGCGAATGGCCCCTGTGAGGAGCGCATTCGCGGTCAGACTCATGTCAGGCGCTGCGGCATGCCCAAGGCGCTCTTCCGGAGCGGCGAGAATACCAAGATTTCGGCGCTCGTTCGGGCCGAGATCACCCACTGGGTCGCCCTTCACTGTAATCGTCGCCGCGTCGGTCAACGCTTCTCCAGAGAGCGCGGCAAGAAGTTCATCTTGCCCATTGCCCGCAACTCCGCCCAACCCAAGAATTTCGCCAGCTTCAACCTGAAACGAGATGTCTTTTAGTTTTGTGCCGAATGGGTTTGACGGATCCAGCGACAGATTTTTGACATCAAGCACAACTTCGCCACCCTCGGTGATGGTACGGGTCGGTGTGTGCAGCGTATCGCCTACCATTAATTCGGCCATATCACGTGCGGTGGTCTCGGCGGGAATACACGTACCCACATTTTTACCAAGGCGCAAAATCGTGGCATGGTCACACAAGGTGCGAATTTCCTCGAGCTTGTGCGAGATATACAGAATGGAGGTGCCTTCGGCCTTGAGCTTGTTCAGCGTTTTGAACAGAATTTCTACTTCTTGTGGCGTCAAAACAGACGTCGGCTCGTCCATGATCAACAGCTTTGGATCCTGCAACAGGCAGCGGATGATTTCGACGCGCTGACGTTCACCTGCCGACAAATCCCCCACTGTGCGATCGGGGTCCAAAGGAAGGCCGTAATTTTCAGAAACATCGCGAATTTTTGCGGCCAAATCGCGCATCGCGGGTGGGTTTTCCATCCCGAGTGCGACATTTTCAGCGACAGTTAGGGCATCAAAAAGAGAGAAGTGCTGAAACACCATCGCGACGCCAGACGCGCGCGCTGCTCTGGGCTCAGGGGGGGCGAAAGCGGCCCCGCGCCACGTCATGGTGCCGCTGTCTGGTTTGACCAAACCATAGATCATTTTCACCAAGGTGGATTTTCCCGCGCCGTTTTCTCCCAAAAGGGCGTGAACTTCGCCTTCTTGAATGTCAAAGGACACCGTGTCGTTGGCGACCACGCCGGGATAGGCCTTGGTCAGACCCGAAATACTTAGCAATGTCCCTGTCATACAGCGTTCTTCCTTTTTGGGCTCTGTGTTCGCCAACGGGAGTTACATCACGTTTGCGGTCGGCCCTTATGTTTAGCCGTCACACAGTAGGAATGCCGAGCGCTTTCACGCAAGCGAAACTTGGGACGGGATGTCGCATAACACCCCGTGCGGCATTTTTCTTTGGTGACGCAACAATTTGAATTTTCAGGGATTTTCTATCTTGTCGGGATGGCGATTATCAATGCCTATTTGAAGGTCCCCCAAGAATTACCTCAAAAAGACGGTTAATCTTTAAGCAATCTGGAGTTTGAAATTCATTTCTCTCAGCCCATCAATGGCCCATTCCCCTTGGCGCAAGGCTGGGATAGCTTGGCATAATGACCAATTCTCCTCGATTCATTCACCTGCGTGTTCACACGGAATATTCTCTTCTGGAAGGGGCTGTTCGCGTCAAGAAACTTGCTGGCATGTGCCAAGAGGCAGGTATGCCCGCCGTGGCTATGACCGATAGCAACAATATGTTTGCAGCTCTTGAGTTTTCTGTGACCGCAAGCGGGGCAGGTATCCAGCCAATTGTTGGCTGTCAGGTCGACCTAGCAATGCCTCAAGCGGATCAATCAGGCCTCTCGCTTCCGCCCGTCCCAGCGCCCATTGTTTTGTTGGCACAACGCGAAGAGGGATATGAGAATCTCATGAAGCTGAACTCTTGTCTGTATGTGGACAAGGGCGGGCAGTTGCCTCAGGTGACCTTGGACGAGTTGGAGAAGTACTCCGCGGGCATCATCTGTTTGACGGGTGGCCCTGATGGCCCAATCGGCCGGATGTTGCGTGCGGGGCATCGTGATCAGGCCCAAGGTCTGATGCAACGTTTCAAAGAGATATTTTCCGACCGGCTGTATGTCGAGCTGCAGCGCCATCCCGGAGAGGACGGTCAACCGGAAGCCGAGAAGCTGTCTGAACGCGGATTTATCGAAATGGCCTATGCCATGGACATTCCGCTGGTGGCGACCAATGACGTGTATTTCCCAAACACAGAGATGTACGAAGCGCATGATGCGCTGATCTGCATTTCTGACGGGGCCTATGTGGATCAGCAAGAAGGCCGTCGACGTTTGACGGCGCAGCACTATTTCAAAACCCAGCAAGAGATGATCACGCTTTTCGCGGACCTTCCCGAAGCGATCGAGAATACGGTCGAGATTGCGCGTCGCTGCGCCTTTCAAACATATCGGCGTGATCCCATTTTGCCAAAGTTTGCTGATGACGAAGTGGTCGAGCTGCGGCGGCAAGCCAACGCAGGGCTTCAGGATCGCTTGGCCGTTATTCCACATGCTGTGTCAGTTGAGGACTATCAAAAGCGTCTGGATTTTGAACTTGATATCATCGAGGGCATGGGGTTCCCCGGCTATTTCCTGATCGTGGCCGACTTTATCAAGTGGAGCAAAGACAACGGCATCCCGGTCGGACCTGGGCGTGGATCGGGTGCGGGGTCTTTGGTGGCCTACGCCTTGACGGTGACCGACCTTGATCCACTACGGTACTCATTGCTGTTTGAGCGGTTTTTGAACCCCGAACGTGTGTCTATGCCCGACTTTGATATCGATTTTTGTATGGATCGCCGAGAAGAAGTGATCCGGTATGTGCAGCAGAAATACGGACGGGACAAAGTCGGACAGATCATCACGTTTGGTGCGCTCTTGTCCAAGGCCGCCGTGCGCGACATCGGGCGGGTTCTGCAAATGCCTTATGGGCAGGTCGACCGACTGTCAAAGCTGATTCCGGTTGAAGGCGTCAAGCCGATGTCTATTGCAGACTCATTGCGCGAAGAGCCGCGGTTGCGCGAAGAAGCCCGCAACGAAGAAGTTGTAGAGCGGCTGTTGAATTATGGTCAGCAAGTCGAGGGATTGTTGCGCAACGCATCGACCCACGCGGCGGGTGTGGTGATCGGAGACCGGCCTTTGGATGCGCTGGTGCCGCTGTACCAGGATCCGCGATCGGATATGCCTGCCACCCAGTTTAATATGAAGTGGGTTGAACAGGCCGGATTGGTCAAGTTTGACTTTTTGGGTCTTAAGACCCTGACTGTCATTCAAAACGCGGTGGATTTGATCAAGCTTTCGGGGCGCGATTTGCACACGGCCGCTGATGGCACGCAATTGTATGAACCGCCAGAGGGTGCCGTAAACGAGATCAACGCCATTCCTCTGGACGACGCGCCGTCCTATGAGTTGTATGCAGCTGCAAAAACGGTTGCCGTGTTTCAGGTGGAATCTACCGGTATGATGGATGCGCTCAAGCGCATGAAGCCAACCTGTATCGAAGACATCGTGGCCTTGGTGGCGTTGTATCGTCCTGGCCCCATGGAAAACATCCCAACCTATTGCGAGGTCAAAAACGGTCTGAAAGAGATCGAGTCAGTGCATCCGCTGATCGATCACATCTTGGCCGAGACACAGGGCATTATCGTTTATCAGGAACAGGTGATGCAGATCGCGCAGGTCATGGCGGGCTATAGCCTTGGCGGGGCAGATTTGCTGCGCCGCGCCATGGGTAAAAAGATCAAAGAGGCCATGGATGCCGAACGCCCAAAATTTGAAAAAGGGGCCGCGGAAAACGGTGTGCCAGCCAAGAAGGCATCTGAGGTTTTTGACCTTCTTGAAAAGTTTGCCAACTATGGCTTTAACAAGTCCCACGCGGCGGCCTATGCGGTTGTGAGCTATCAAACCGCGTGGCTCAAGGCGAACCACCCTGTCGAATTCATGGGCGGCGTGATGAATTGCGATATTCATCTTACGGATAAGCTGGCGATCTATTTCGAAGAGGTCAAAAAGGCGCTGAAGCTGCCGTATATCCCGCCGTGTGTAAATCGATCAGAAGCCACCTTTACGGTGCGTGAGGGCGCGTTGGTGTATGCGCTGGGGGCGTTGAAAAACGTAGGTGTCGAAGCCATGAAGCTTGTCACGCAGGGGCGTCAAGTGGACGGTGTCGAACGGCCGTTTGCCACGCTTTATGATTTTGCCCGCCGTGTTGATCTTAAGCGCGTGGGTAAGCGCCCGCTTGAAATGCTGGCGCGCTCAGGTGCGTTTGACCAATTGGATGGCAACCGTCGGCGCGTCTTGGAAAGTCTGGACGCGCTTGTGGGGTATTCAGCAGCGATATTTGAACAGAAGTCCTCTAATCAGGTCTCTCTTTTTGGAGAGGCAGGCGAAGATTTGCCTGAGCCACGCATGTCACCGGTGGGCGATTGGCTTCCGGCGGAACGCCTTGATGAAGAGGCGCGTGCCATCGGGTTTTTCCTGTCCGGTCACCCGTTGGAAGATTACATGCCTGCGTTGCGACGCAAAAAGGTGCTGACCCTTGATGAAGCCGCTGAAGAAGCGCGCGGAGGCCCGTGCTTGGTGAAGATTGCGGGGCGTGTGTCTGGTCGGCAAGAGCGTAAGTCGGCGCGTGGCAATCGATTTGCGTTCGCGCAGCTCAGCGATCCTACTGGGGCGTATGAGGTCACGATTTTCTCGGATACGCTCGAGAAATGCCGCGAGCATTTGGAAACCGGATCCAAGGTGGTCGTAACCGTCGAGGCTACGCTGGAAGCGGATCAACTCAAATTGTTGGCGCGCTCGATTGCACCGATTGATGTGGTGATTGCGGACGCGGGCAGCGCCGGACTGAAAATCTTCCTAGATGATGTGGAGGCGATAGGGCTGGTTGCGAATGTCTTGCATCAGGCCGAAGAAGCTGTGAAGCGGGGGGCGCGTGGACCTGTCATATTCTGCTTGATGAGTCCCGACTTGCCCGGTGAAGTCGAAATGAACCTTGGTGTCGAATTCCCAGTTAATCCACAAGTTAAGGGTGCTATCAAATCTCAGGACGGTGTCATGGCGATCGAAGAATACTGATCTATCGTCCTGCTGGATGGCGTGCGAAAGCGCAATTGCGCGCTCTCGCCTCACTGTGAGAACGCTGTATCAGTAATGTGGTGGGCGTTCGTCGCCAATGATGACGCCGCCACCGCCTGCCGCATCGCGGTGGGCTTCTCGCTCCATCAACATATGTACGCGACGGGTCAGGGTCGAAATCTCGGTGTCTTGCCGCGCGATCACATCGGACAGCTCTTCGAGTGTCTTCGTGAGATGTGCAATTTGTTCTTCAAGTTTTTCCATGATGTGTCGCTACAATGGTCGGCAGGTGCAGGTCAAGCAAGGGAGCCGGTTGCAAGCTGATTGGGGTTGGTGAAAACTGGACCGCACCAGCATAGGAGTGGTGATGAGTATTCAGATCGAAACCCAAGGGCGCATACGTATTGTCACCATTGACCGGCTGGCGGCGCGAAACGCTGTCGACCCGGATACCGCCAAAGCTCTATACGAGGCATTTTTGGCGTTTGAGACGGACCAAGATGTAGACATTGCCATCTTAACAGGAGCCGGGAACACGTTTTGTGCCGGTTTTGATTTGAAAGCCGCCGCGGGTGCCAGCGGCACACACTGGATTGACGCGGTGCAGATCCCTGCGGGTTGGCAGGATGCGCGCAAATCGCCCATTCCCGGGCCAATGGGGCCGTCGCGTCTGATGTTGTCCAAACCTGTGATTGCAGCGATCGAGGGGTATGCCGTCGCGGGAGGTATGGAATTGGCCGCATGGTGCGATATGCGCGTCGTCGGCGAAGGCGCCACGTTTGGCGTGTTTTGTCGACGCTGGGGTGTGCCGCTGATCGATGGCGGAACCGTGCGATTGCCAAAACTTCTTGGGCAAGGGCGGGCGAATGACCTTATTTTGACAGGACGGCCAGTTGAGAGCGCAGAGGCGTTGGCCATCGGTATGGCGGACCGTGTCGTCGCAAAAGGGCGGGCATTAGGTGCGGCGTTGGACCTTGCTCAAAGTCTTGGTGCCTTTCCGCAGGATTGCATGCGTGCAGACTTCTTGTCTGCGCGTCAGACAGGTGAAGCGCTGGCCCAAGCGTTGACGCGGGAATGGCAGTCTTATGCAAGCTTTTTGTCGAATGGTGTGGACGGGGCTGCCAGATTTGCCGCTGGCAAAGGGCGGGGCGGTGATTTCGACGATATTTGATGGGGATCATGGGGCACTTGGCGCATTCGAATTAAACTTGTCTCAAGCAATTTTGGGAGAGTCTAATGACAGCTATTAAGATACTGGCCGTGTTGGCCGCGTCCGGAGCGATGGCAAGCGCGGTATTTGCGTATTCCGGCGAAGATTTTGTTGTCTGCAAACTTGATCCTGCCGGAGACAACTTTCTGGCGTTGCGAACCTGCGGCTCTTCCAAATGTCGCATGATCGAGAGGCTGGGGCCTGACACCTTTTTGTCTTCACTAGAGCCGTCTTCAGAAAAAGGCTGGAGGCAGGTGATGATCAAATATGGCCTTCAGGATGAGAGCTATCGCGGCACTGTCGGCTGGGTTTATGATAAATATATCTGCCGAATTGAGTATTAAGGCGCTCAATTCCGAGGGTTTGCTTGCCCCCGTGACGCCCATTGGGTAAAGCCTGCTTCGACTGAAATCCCAAAAGGGACCATGACTCATGGCCAAGCAAAAGAAAGCCCCACGCCCCAAGGCCGAAGCGCCAAAGGGTTTCCAAGATTATTTCGGCGCCGAAGTTACCGAGCGCGCAGAGATGCTGCATCAGATTGCGGGGGTCTATCATCGCTATGGTTTCGAGGCTCTGGAGAGCAGCGGCGTGGAAACCGTCGAGGCGCTGGGCAAGTTTTTGCCAGATGTCGACCGCCCGAACGAAGGCGTGTTCGCATGGCAAGAGTTTGATGAAAACGACAAAGGCGACTGGATGGCGTTGCGGTATGATCTGACCGCGCCGTTGGCTCGCGTTTATGCGCAGCACCGCAATGACCTGCCGACGCCATATCGGCGGTATGCCATGGGGCCGGTGTGGCGCAATGAAAAACCGGGGCCGGGTCGGTTCCGTCAGTTCTATCAATGTGATGCGGATACCGTCGGAACCGCTAGCATGGCGGCGGATGCTGAGATCTGCGCGATGTTGTCCGATACCCTTGAAACGGTTGGTATTCCCCGCGGCGACTATCTTGTGCGTGTGAACAACCGCAAGGTCTTGAATGGTGTGCTTGAGGCCATGGGGCTTGGCGATGACCAAGCCGCGCGGGACAACGTTTTGCGGACCATCGACAAGTTTGACAAAGTCGGTGAACAGGGGGTGCGCGAGTTGCTGGGCAAGGGGCGTCTGGATGCGTCTGGGGCCTATATCGACGGGGTGGGTCTGAGCGAAGATCAGGCCGAGCCCGTGATTGCCTTCCTGACGTCAAAAGCCACGGATGTTGCTACGACCTTTGAGAACTTGCGCGGAGCAGTTGGTGGGTCTGTCGTGGGGGCCGAAGGTATTGCCGAGTTAGAGCAGATCGGTGACCTGTTGGCTGCTGGTGGCTATGGCGCGGATCGGATCGAGATTGACCCGTCGGTTGTGCGTGGCCTCGGGTACTACACAGGGCCTGTTTTTGAAGCGGAACTGACCTTCGAGATTTTTGACGAAAAAGGCCGCAAGCGCCAGTTCGGATCGGTTGCAGGCGGTGGTCGGTATGATGATTTGGTGAAACGGTTTACGGGTCAAGCCGTGCCGGCAACCGGTGTCTCTATCGGTGTTGACCGCTTGTTGGCGGCATTGCATGCCAAAGGCCGCATGGGCGGTGTATCTGCGGGGCCTGTCGTGGTCACGGTGATGGATCGCGATCGTATGGCGGATTATCAAACTATGGTGGCCGACCTGCGCAATGCGGGCATCCGCGCCGAGGTCTATCTGGGCAACCCCAAGAATTTCGGCAATCAGTTGAAATATGCTGACAAGCGCAATTCGCCTGTGGCGGTGATCGAAGGTGGTGACGAAAAAGAACGCGGTGTTATTCAGATCAAGGATCTGATTTTGGGTGCGAAAATTGCCCAGAATGCCACCTTGGAAGAGTGGAAAGAACGCCCGAGCCAGTTCGAAGTGCCCCGCGATCAATTGGTGGCAAAAGTGCGCGAAATTCTAGCAGGGCAGGACAGCTGATGCCACACAAGGCTGAAATTCGTGCGCGCGCCTCGCAATTGCGTGCAGCGTTTGAAACTGCTGGCGCGCATCCCGTGGAAACATCGGTTTTGTTGCCTGCAGAAGTGCTGTTGGACTTGTACGGTGAAGACATCCGTGCGCGTGCCTATGTGACGTCCGACTCGTTGCGGGGCGAGCAAATGTTGCGTCCTGATTTTACGGTTCCCGTCGTACAGATGCATATGGATCATGGTGCGGAACCCGCGCGTTACACGTATTCTGGTGAAGTGTTTCGTCGGCAAGAAGACGATAGCGATCGTGCGAATGAATATACCCAAGTTGGCTACGAGGTGTTTGATCGCGAAAACCCCGCCGCTGCGGATGCCGAAGTCTTTGCCTTGTTCCAAAAAACGCTAACTCCGCTTAATCTACGGGCTGCGACTGGTGATATTGGTGTGCTCAAAGCCGCCGTATTGGGGCTGGAAACCACAGATGCACGCAAACGCGCCCTGCTGCGCCATATCTGGCGACCTCGGCGTTTCCGGGCACTGATGGATCGGTTTTCCGGCGTCACACCCGTGCCGCCCAGCCGTGCCGCATTGTTGGCGCAAGACACCCCCATGGCGCACGAGTTTCCGGTCATCGGCATGCGTACCACGGAAGAAATCAGCGCGCGTATCGATGCCTTGAAAGACGACGCGGCCGCC
The DNA here is from genome assembly GCF_005518135.1 of Shimia litoralis. GTDB lineage: Bacteria > Pseudomonadota > Alphaproteobacteria > Rhodobacterales > Rhodobacteraceae > Shimia_E > Shimia_E litoralis. The sequence continues at coordinate 221,950 of NZ_SULI01000002.1, forward strand.
GCTCCTCTGGCAGAGGGTCAGGTCGCCTTGATTGACGCACTGCTTGGTGTGCGCGAAGCGATGCCGTTTGCGCTTGAGCATCTGCGCGATATTGCTGTGGATATGCCTGCCATCACCGAGGCCGTGTTTCGTCTTAAGGACCGGATGGATGCGTTGGCGGCATTGGGTGTTGATGTCGAGGCTCTCGATTTCGAGGCAAATTACGGACGCACCCAAATGGAATATTATGACGGGTTTGTCTTTGGATTTTATGCCGCTGACCGTCCAGACCTACCTCCGGTTGCGACAGGTGGTCGGTACGATGCTCTGACGCGGGTCTTGGGGCAGGGGCGTTCGATTCCTGCTGTCGGTGGGGTTATCCGCCCGGGGCTGATGCTTGAGGTGGAGGGTGCGCTATGACCATTAAACTGGGTGTTCCGTCCAAAGGGCGGCTTATGGAAAAGACCTTTGATTGGTTTGGTGCGCGCGGCGTGTCGTTGTCGCGCAGCGGATCGGACAGAGAATATGCAGGCGCGGTAGAGGGCGTTGAAGGCGTTGAGCTTGTGCTGCTTTCTGCGGGCGAAATTCCGCGCGAACTTTCGGCTGGGCGTATCCATCTGGGCGTCACTGGGACGGACTTGATCCGCGAAAAATTGGGTCAGTGGGAACAGCAGGTTGAAGAACTTGCTCTATTAGGTTTCGGGCAGGCGGATTTGATTATTGCTGTCCCTAACTGCTGGGTTGATGTGGATACATTGGACGATCTCGACGCCGCTGCATCGGCGTTTCGCGCCAAGCACGGGTTCCGTCTGCGGATTGCCACGAAATATCACAGACTGGTGCGCGAATTCCTTCGGGACAATGGCGTGGCGGATTATCAACTGGTGGACAGTCAGGGGGCCACCGAGGGCACCGTGAAAAATCTGACCGCCGAAGCCGTTGCCGATATCACGTCCACAGGTGAAACCCTGCGGGCGAACCACCTCAAATTGCTGGCAGATGGCATGGCCTTGGCGTCTCAAGCAACACTGTTTCGGGCACGCAAAGCTCCTATGACTGCGCAAGATCGTCTGGCCCTTAAGGCGCTGGTCACCAAATTGGGTATCGCTGCCTAACGTACGCCAATGGCCGCCAGAGCGGCGGCCAGTTCGGCAGGGAGCTCTTGGTCATCCTGTGACGCACCGGCGCGCAAATCCGCAGGGCTGTCTTCTGGTTTCAAATAGCGCCAGCCCTGAAAGGGGCGGCGCAAGGCGGTTTCGGTTTTGATAAGATTCGGATCGAGGACAATAGCGCATCTGCGGATGCCATCGTCACCGATCACCTCATCCAGACGCAGGATCGTTTGGCGGGCTTGAACCACACCTTTGATGACCCAATAGATTGACCCGCCATTCAAGATTTCTGTCCCGCGTTTTGGCCACATTCGGGTGACATGGCGTGGAAACCCGTCAGAGGTCTGGGATGCAACGGTTTTTTGCCATTGGGCGAGCGTTTCCACGGTCTCTGTGCCGACAGATAATTTTACCAGATTTACGTGATTTCCCACAGCGTCCTCATAGCGTCGCCTCAAGTTGTCGAGCTGTATATTGTAGCCTTCTCTTTGGTATCGACAAGGTGTTGTGGTATCATTCGGTCTCAATTTCAGAAAAATCGACCCGTGACACGTTTTCGAAGTTGTTAAGTTCTTTGTTCGTGTTGTATCGAAGTCGCCAATCTTCTGCCAAAAGACCAAACAGGATTCGCCATATGACTCGCTTTGCTGCCCCCATCGCCGAACAGATCTGGGATATGAAATACCGCTTTAAAGAGGCGGGAGGACAACCGATTGATCTGACGGTCGAGGACAGCTGGAGACGGATCGCACAGGACCTTGCGAAAGTAGAAGCCAAACCCGAGCTTTGGGAAGACAAGTTTTACGAAGCTCTGGAAGATTTCAAATTTCTGCCAGCGGGCCGCATCACAGCGGGGGCCGGTACAGCGCGTTCTGTGACACTGTTTAACTGCTTTGTTATGGGCACGGTGCCGGACAGCATGGCAGGCATCTTTGACATGTTAAAAGAGGCCGCGTTGACGATGCAGCAAGGCGGCGGAATTGGCTATGATTTCTCGACCATTCGTCCCAAAGGGGCGGATGTGATGGGGGTTGCGGCTGATGCATCTGGACCGCTGTCCTTTATGGATGTGTGGGATGCGATGTGCCGTACGATCATGTCAGCCGGATCGCGTCGCGGCGCGATGATGGCGACGATGCGGTGTGACCACCCGGACATCGAACAATTTATCACGGCCAAAGGCGATCCCGCGCGGCTGCGGATGTTCAACATGTCTGTGCTTGTCACGGATGACTTTATGGAAGCGGTCAAGGCGAACGGATCGTGGGAGCTAAAGTTCGGGGGCAAAGTCTATCATACTGTTGAGGCGCGCGATCTTTGGAACAAGATCATGCAAAACACGTATGACCATGCAGAGCCTGGCGTAATCTTTATTGATCGGATCAATCAGGCCAATAACCTGAGCTATTGCGAGACCATTGCGGCGACGAACCCATGTGGCGAGCAACCGCTGCCTCCGTATGGCGCGTGCCTGCTTGGATCGATCAATCTTGCGCGGATGGTGAGTGATCCGTTTGGAGATGCGGCTGCGTTGAACGAAGAGGCGTTGGCTGATCTCGTCGCCACTGCTGTGCGCATGATGGACAATGTCGTGGATGCGTCCAACTTCCCGCTTGAGGCACAGGCCCGCGAAGCTCAAGCCAAACGCCGGATCGGGCTGGGTGTGACCGGTTTGGCAGATGCCTTGTTGATGGTTGGACAGAAGTACGGAACCGAAGAGGCGGCGCGTCAAACTGAACATTGGCTGAAAGCCATCGCCCGCGCCGCGTATCTGGCATCGGTTGATTTGGCGAAAGAAAAGGGCGCGTTCCCTTTGATGGACAAAGACGCGTATGTGAATGGCGGACTGGTCCAGCACATGGACGACGATGTGAAAGCGGCAATCTCCGAGCATGGGATTCGTAATGCCCTGCTGACATCCATCGCCCCCACAGGGACAATTTCACTGTATGCTGGCAACGTCAGCAGCGGGATCGAGCCTGTTTTTGCTTACGCCTATACGCGCAAAGTTCTGCAAAAAGATGGCAGCCGCACCGAAGAAGAAGTCGTTGATTACGCGGTACAGCTTTGGCGGGACAAGTTTGGCGACACTGCGTTGCCGGATTATTTTGTGAATGCTCAAACGCTTGAACCAGCGGCGCATGTGCGTATGCAGGCTGCTGCGCAAAAATGGATCGACAGCTCGATTTCCAAGACGATCAACTGTCCGGAAGACATTGATTTCGACGCCTTCAAAGATGTTTATATGCAAGCATGGGATACAGGGTGCAAAGGATGCACCACGTATCGTCCGAATGATGTCACTGGGTCCGTATTGACTGTTTCCGAAGCAGCAGAAAATGCACCGGGAGAGGACCCCGCAGATCATGTGTCAGATAGTGGCGAGGTCATCTATATGTCTGAACCGCTTGAGCGGCCTCAATCCCTCGAGGGGGCCACTTACAAGCTTAAGTGGCCAGACAGCGAACATGCGATTTACCTGACGGTGAATGATGTGGTGATCAATGGCCACCGCCGTCCGTTCGAAGTGTTTATCAACTCAAAAAATATGGAGCATTACGCGTGGACATTGGCTTTGACGCGTATGATCTCGGCGGTGTTCCGTCGCGGGGGCGACGTATCTTTTGTGGTAGAAGAGTTGAAAGCGGTGTTTGATCCACGCGGTGGTGCATGGATGCAGGGCAAATACATCCCGTCCATCCTTGCAGCGATTGGGGGCGTGATTGAACGCCATCTTATTTCTATCGATTTTATCGAAGGCGAGGGCATGGGGCTTAAGACAGACCCAAAAGCCGAAGCGATGGCTGTGGGAGAAGCTCCCAGAGGTAAGGCTTGCCCGAGCTGCGGCCAATTCGATATGCGGATGGTTGAAGGCTGTATGACATGCGCGAGCTGTGGCCATTCAAAATGCGGCTAGCCAGCAAGCTATTGCTTGGGGGGCTGCCAACATATCCTCTGGAACGCACATGACCGTTTCATCCGAGTACACGCCCCCCGATGGTCCTCTTGATATCTTGCATGAGGACCACGAGATCGTGGTCGTCAACAAGCCTGAGGGATTGCTTTCGGTTCCGGGGCGTGGTGACCACCTCAAGGATTGCCTGCTCGAGAGACTCTTGATTGGGTTTCCGACGGCGCTTTTGGTGCACCGGCTGGATCGGGATACATCCGGTGTGATGGTGTTCGGCCTTACCCCACATGCGCAGCGTAATCTGTCGATGCAATTTGAAAAGCGCACCACGAAAAAAACGTACGTAGCGCGTGTTGCCGGAAATTTCGAAGAAAAGACGGGTACCGTGGATTTGCCGTTAATCGTGGATTGGCCCAACCGGCCACGCCAAATGGTATGTCGTGACACCGGAAAATCGGCGGTCACCGATTGGCGTGTCCTAAAGAAAAAAGATGGTGAAAGCCGTGTGCGGTTGTCTCCGAAAACCGGTCGAACCCATCAGTTGCGGGTGCATATGCTGGCGTTGGGGCACCCAATTTTGGGGGACCCATTGTATGCCACGGGAGCGGATGCAGATTTTGACCGGATGATGCTGCATGCAGAAGAGCTGCGGATTGGTCATCCGGAAAACGGTCATGGTATGACGTTTCGCGCCAAAGCCAATTTCTAGCTTTGGGCGCTCACGGCAAGCCAGCTATCTGGTAAGATATCGGGATTTTCCATTCCGCCTGCGGCAAACCAGTTGGTGGGGGCTGTTACAATTTTTGACGGGTTGCTGTTCAACCATGCGCCCCACCACGAAAACGAGCTGTTTGCGATGACGTTATGTTGGCATTTGCTCATCAATCTCATGTCGTCATAGTCTGTCTCGGGCCCGTTGATATCCACGACGATTTTCTCATACGGCAGGGGCAAATTATCATGGGCCCATTGCGGATCATCCGAAAACACAAAGACGCTGGCAGGTGTGTCCAATCTTTTTACAATCTCGTCAAGCGCCGCGTTGTAATAGGCTTCGGAACAAACGCCGTGGGCACCAAGCGCCAGATAGTCGCCACGTCGGACATGCAGAGAAATGGACGTGCGTGCGGCGATCTGATTGGCGATGGCCACGTTTGCCTGTGACACGGTGGGCGTAGGTACAAACGCATGTCGGATGTGGTCGGAAATAGAGGTGAAATAGGCCTCTGACTGCCAATATCCATGCAGGTAGCTGTCGTCGCCCCAAGTCTCAAAGCCAGGATTATAGCCCAGACCGGTCTCGCGCCGAAACTTTGGAGATTTTCCAATGCTGCGCCAAAGTGCATAGCGGACGGCGTTTTCGTGCTTTGCCGGCGGCAGTTTTGCAGCGTCCTGAATGTCCAGATCAAACACATGCGTCAACCGCCGCGTGCCACGGTGGTCAATCGTGCGAAAATCAAGCGCCAGATCGACGCCCAGACGATCCGCCAATGCCTTGCCTGCCGCGTATTGGAACATCTGATTGCCCAAGCCGCCAAATAGTCTTGCGAAGATCATTTTACGCCCGTTTCCTTTTCGCTTAAACACGTCATTACTATCAGAGACCTTGCTAGGAAGGCGAGGCGGAAAACGGGGGCAGTATGAGCCTGAAAAGTGAAGTAAGCAAAATGTGGCGGATTCTGACGGATCCTGCGTATCGGGCGTTTCGGTCCGATTACAAAGCATTTCGCCGTGCGCACGGGCGCGGAACACCTTCTGGGTATACCGGATTGCTGCCTGGCCAAACGGTGTTGGATATTGGGGGCTACGTAGGCGATTGGGCTGAAACCATGACCGCGCGCTATGCTGTCACGGTGCATACCTTTGAACCGCATCCACGATTTGCCTCCATGATCAAAGAGCGATTTGCGGATCGCACCGATGTGATTTCACATGACTTTGCGATTGGCAGCACCAACGCAGAGTTGATTTTGTCAGATGATGAAAATGCGTCTTCTGCGTTTGTGACGGATGGCCCCACCGCCACGGGGTATGTGCGCGATGTTGTCTCGGTTTTTGAGGAGCTCACGCTTGGTCAAATTGCAGCGGCCAAGATGAACATCGAAGGTGGTGAATACGACCTTTTGCCAGCGCTCATTGATGCTGGTCTGATTGCGAAATTTGACCGCCTGACCGTTCAGTTTCACAAGTTTAGCGAAGGAGATCGCACGCGTCGCGACGACATTCGCAAGGCTTTGGCACAAACGCACCATTGCGTGTGGTGCTATCCCTTTATTTGGGAAGAATGGCATCTGAAAGAGCTTGGGGCCTAAATAAAAACGCCGGGAAAATATCCCGGCGTTTCCACGTTTGCTGGCGTGGGCCTTAGGCCATTGGGACGCCAGAGATCGCTTTGACTTCGCAGAACTCTTCCAGCCCCCACAGGCCACCCTCGCGACCATTGCCCGATTGCTTGAAGCCACCGAAGGGCGACCCTTGCTGGCGGCTGACGCCGTTGGTTTCAACCATGCCCGACCGTACGGAACGTGCCACACGTAGACGTTTGTCGTCGTCTTGGGTCTGAATGTAGTTGGTCAGGCCATAGACGGTATCGTTTGCCATCGCGATGGCTTCGTCTTCCGAATCGAATGGGATGATGGACAGCACCGGACCGAAAATTTCTTCGCGGTAGATGGTCATGTCTGGCGTGACATCGGCAAAGACGGTTGGGCGTACAAAGTACCCTTTGTTCATACCCTCTGGACGTCCAAGCCCACCAGAAAGAAGCGTTGCGCCTTCTTTGATGCCGATTTCAATCAACCCTTGAATCTTGTTGAACTGAAGCTCGGACACGACGGGGCCAATGTGGCGACCAGACTCGGCCGACTGACCGACCTTGGTGGCGTCGGCGGCTGCTTTGGCCTCTTCAACGGCTTGGTCATAGCGCGAGCGCTCGACCAACATACGTGTTGGGGCATTACAGGATTGGCCTGTGTTCTGCATGCAGTGGATCACGCCCCGCTTCACAGCTTTTTCGTCGGCATCTGCAAAGATGATGTTGGCCCCTTTGCCCCCCAACTCAAGACTGACGCGTTTCAGCGTATCGGCGGCCGCTTTGGAAATGGCGATGCCGGCGCGTGTTGACCCCGTAAAGCTGACCATGTCCACATCAGGGTGTGACGACAGCTGTGTGCCGACGCCAACGCCGTCGCCATTTACCATGTTGAACACGCCTTTTGGAAATCCGGCTTGATCGACCATTTCGGCGAACAATACGCTGGACAGCGGTGAAATCTCTGATGGTTTCAGGATCATCGTACATCCCACTGCCATGGCTGGAATGGCTTTGAGAGCAACTTGATTCATCGGCCAGTTCCATGGCGTGATCAATGCACAGACGCCGATGGGTTCCATACGAATGCGGTCTACGCCGCCATAGGCTCTCTCGAATTCGAAGCCTTCTAGGGCTTCCAGAAAACCTGCGATGTGCCAGCTACCTGCACCCCATTGATTGGCGCGCGCCAAATCAATCGGCGCACCCATTTCGATGCGCATGGCCTCGGCCATTTCTTCGCGACGTTCGGTATAGATATCACCCAGACGCTTGATCAGGGCAACGCGCTCTTCCAATGGCGTTGCCGCCCATGATGGAAAAGCAGCCTTGGCCGCGGCCACTGCGGCATCGGTGTCGGCTTGATCGCCAAGCGAAATGACGGCGCATGTGTCTTCTGTCGACGGGTCAATGACATCCATATCATTTGGTGCCGCTGGATTCACCCATTGACCATCAATATAGAACTGGCGTTTCTCGATCATGTGATTTCTCCTTGAATTTGCGCACACTTTGTCAGGCGTGTTCTTGTCCGGCAAGGCCAAGTTCCGTAGCGTCACAATAAATTTGATCAAATTAGGTATTCGGTGGACGCTTCAGCCTGAATTCCCAATTATTCCGCCCAGGAAATTCAAAAAATGCCGCATAGCGCCTATACAATACCGAACGAGTGCCTATCTATTTTTAGAGTACAAACGCAAATCATTCAGAGGAAGTTTTAGATGGGCCTGCGCATCAATGACATCGTTCCAAATTTCACTGCCGACACAGATCAAGGCACAATTTCGTTTCATGACTGGATCGGAGACAGCTGGGCCATTCTGTTTTCGCACCCCAAGGACTTTACGCCCGTTTGCACCACAGAATTTGGTGCAGTCGCACAGCTTGCCGACGAATGGGCCGCTCGCGGCACAAAAGTGATCGGCGTATCGGTCGATGGCGTTGAAGAGCACAAGGGCTGGAAAAAAGACATCGAGAGCTTTGCCGGGACCGAGGCGGGCTTCCCGATTATTGCGGATCAGGACCTCGCGGTCTCCAAGGCTTTTGATATGCTGCCAGCAGATGCATACATGCCGGACGGTCGGACACCAGCCGACAGTGCCACAGTGCGGTCTGTGTTCATCATCAGCCCTGACAAAAAGCTTCAATTGTCGATGACGTATCCGATGTCCGTGGGGCGCAACTTTGCTGAAGTTCTGCGTGCGCTGGATGGCTTGCAACGCACATTCGGCCAGCCGCTGGCAACACCGGCGAACTGGGAAACCGGACAAGATGTGATCGTGGCGCTTGCCCTGGATGACGCTGCCGCAGAAGAAAAATACGGCGCGTTGGACAAAAAGCTGTCTTACCTGCGGTTCGCCAAGAACCCTGACTAGGCTGCTTGCCACCACGGTAGCGGGAATATGTGCAATAGGCGGAAGGGCGGGGCTTGGGTCTCGCCCTTTTACGTTTGCGGGTGCCGCTTAAGCGCGCCACGATATCGCGCGCGTGCAACTTCACGCGAAATTTTGTGGAAAACCCCGGTCGTCTTGGATTGGACCGTTGATCCCGAACCGGGAAACGTTTTTTCTGTGCAACCGTTCGGAAGAATCGTCTGAATCTTTTGTCCTGTGATCCAGTGCATTTGCAAAAGTGTGTCGACGGGGCGGTCCAAAACTTCAGTCGCGGCAAGCAAGCGTTTGGCAGTCTCTAATCCGACAAGCTGAAATGTGGTTTGCAGGCCGATGAGCGCTGGCGTGAACAGTTTAAGATCACCCTCTTGATCGTCAACCATGGTCAGAGGTTCACGGTCTTTTGGCGGTATGCGAATGAAAACATCAGGATCCGTATGTCGCCCCAGCAATGCAAGCAGCGGCGCAAGGGCGTCTGGCGCGATTTCAAGATCGTCTTCGGCGATCAACGCGGCGGGCCAGTTGTTATCCACGATGGCCTGCCAACTTGCCCGGTGGCTCAGAAAACAGCCGATCTCTCCTCCTAGCAGCGGGGAAAATGGATACGCGGGCGCGAACATGTCGCCATTGCGGGTTGCTATCGTGGCTTGAATTTCCGGAGTGCGCCCATCAATGGCGTCGATGACGCGGGCATCTGGCAGATCGTCCAGCAAGCGGTCGACGTTTGCGCGGCGCTCGGTGCTTGTCGCCATGTGGATGATCAAAGAGTACATGAGGTGAGGCGCCTTTTGCTGGGGTATGCCCCTGTGTAAAGCGCCGTTGGAGTGGGGGCAAAGAAAAAGCCCCGATCATGATAATCGGGGCTTTCCAAATCTTGAGCATTAAAAGGACAGATGGCTTAGCCGTCGTTCTTTTCTTTTGCTTCCGGTACGATGTCTTCACCAGTTTCCTGATCTACGATTTTCATCGACAGGCGAACTTTGCCGCGGTCATCAAACCCAAGCAATTTCACTTTGACATCTTGGCCTTCCTTGAGAACATCTGAAGGATGGTTCAGGCGGCGGTTTTCGATTTGCGAGACGTGCACAAGGCCGTCGCGCTTGCCGAAGAAGTTCACAAACGCGCCGAAGTCGACGATTTTGACAACTTTACCGTTATAGACCTGACCAACTTCGGGTTCTGCCACGATCGAGTGGATCATGTCATAGGCCTTTTGGATGGCTTCACCGACAGAGGATGCGATCTTGATGATGCCCTCGTCGTTGATGTCAACTTTGGCGCCCGAAACTTCGACGATCTCGCGGATGACTTTGCCGCCAGAACCGATCACTTCACGGATCTTGTCGGTTGGGATTTGCATGGTTTCGATGCGTGGAGCATGTACCGAGAATTCCGCAGCGCCGGTCAGCGCTTTGTTCATCTCGCCCAGGATGTGCATGCGGCCGTCTTTGGCTTGAGCCAAAGCTTTTTCCATGATTTCCTGCGTGATGCCTGCAACCTTGATGTCCATCTGCAAGCTGGTGATACCGTTTTCAGTACCCGCAACTTTAAAGTCCATGTCGCCAAGGTGGTCTTCGTCACCCAGAATGTCGGACAAGATCGCATAGGATCCATCGTCTTCCAGAATCAGACCCATCGCAACACCTGCCACGGCTGATTTCAGCGGAACACCCGCATCCATCATGGACAGTGAGCCACCACAAACCGACGCCATCGAAGACGAACCGTTAGATTCAGTGATCTCAGATACAACACGTACAGTGTACGGGAAGTCTGTTGCAGCAGGCAACACAGCCTGCAGCGCGCGCCATGCCAGTTTACCGTGACCAATTTCACGACGTCCTGGTCCGCTAACGCGGCCAACTTCGCCAACCGAATAGGGAGGGAAGTTATAATGCAGCAAGAAGTTCGAACGGTACGTGCCAGTCAACGCGTCGATCATTTGCTCGTCGTCGCCTGTGCCCAATGTGGTCACAACCAGACCTTGGGTTTCGCCGCGTGTGAACAATGACGACCCGTGTGTCCGTGGCAGCATGCCAGTCTGGCATACGATGTCACGAATGTCAGATGTGCCGCGACCGTCGATACGCTTGCCAGTTTTCACAACGTCGCCACGCAGAATGCTGGCTTCGAGCTTTTTCATGGCAGAGCCAAGATTGGCATCGTCCAGCTGTTCTTCGGTCAATGCTGCTTTGATCGCATCACGTGCTGCAGAAACAGCTGATGTGCGCTCTTGCTTGTCGGTCAACGCGAAAGCGGCACGCATTTGCTCTTCGCCAGCAGCTTTTACCGCATCAAACAGATCGGAATATTCTGGTGGTTGGAAGTCGAACGGCTCTTTTGCAGCATCTTCAGCCAGATCAATGATCAGGTCGATCACGGGCTGGATCGAATCGTGGGCAAATTTCACCGCACCAAGCATTTCAGCTTCGCTGAGTTCATATGCTTCTGATTCAACCATCATCACGGCGTCTTTGGTGCCAGCTACAACCAGATCAAGGCGTTGATCAGGGTTGTTGCGCAGGACGTGCATGTCATCAACTGTTGGGTTGAGTACATATTCACCTTCGGTAAAGCCAACGCGGCAAGCAGCGATTGGGCCCATGAAAGGTGCGCCAGAAATGGTCAGAGCCGCAGAGGCTGCGATCATCGCAACCATGTCGGGGTCATTCACCAAATCGTGGCTCAGTACGGTGCACATGACCAGAACTTCGTTTTTGAAGCCTGGTACAAACAGTGGGCGGATCGGACGGTCGATCAAACGCGCAGTCAGAGTTTCTTTTTCTGTGGGGCGGGCCTCACGCTTAAAGAAACCACCGGGGACTTTACCGGCTGCATAGTATTTTTCTTGGTAATGCACGGTCAGAGGAAAGAAATCCTGTCCGGGCTTGGGTGACTTTGCGAAAGTCACGTTGGCCATGACCGAAGTTTCGCCCAAAGTGGCGATAACCGAGCCATCGGCCTGACGGGCAACCTTGCCCGTTTCCAGCGTGAGGGTCTCTTCGCCCCACTGCATAGATTTTGTCGTTACGTTAAACATATAGCGTATCCTAGCTGGGAGTATCCCCGGGCGCTCCCGAGTCTCCCGTTTTGAATGGCGGCCACATTGCCGCCGACCCCCTTACATCTTTCTCTCGAGCGCCGGGGTCAAGGCACTGCGTCTCAGATGGTCGCGCCATACATGAAAACGCGCCTTTTGGAAACTAGTATTTATGAGGCCAACTGACGCTTGTCGGCCCGCGCCATTAGTTATTGCCTTCTGGTTGTGAAACGGGAACAAATCCAATTCAGAGCAGTTTACGGATTTTATGAGCCGAGGGTTTGAACGAAATGATGTTGCGCGTGTTGGGTCTGGTCGCATTTTTGTTGTGTGGTCCACAGTCGTTGTTGGCTGAAGGCGGGCCAGCGGCGCCGCGTATTCTGGCCATGGGCGATAGCTTGATGGCGTGGCATGGCATGTCACAACGATCTATTGCGCATGTCATTGGGCGTGAGTTGGGCGAGCCAGTGGTCAACCGCTCCGTCGGTGGCGCGCGGATTATTTACAAACTGCCTCTGTCTGGCGCTATGGGTCTGAAGATCGCCAATCAATACAAAAAAGGCGATTGGGACTGGGTGGTATTGAATGGTGGCGGTAATGATCTTTGGCTGGGATGCGGGTGTGTCGCCTGTGACAAAAAAATGAACCGCTTGATTTCTCCAGATGGCCGCAAAGGCGAAATTCCACGATTGGTCGATACATTGCATAAGGCCGATATCAATGTGGTCTATGTCGGGTATCTGCGCAGCCCTGGCGTCGGGTCCATCATCGATGAATGCCGTGATGAGGGCAATGAATTGGAAACCCGCATCGACAAGTTGGCGAATATTCTTGATGGGGTCTATTTTTTGTCCTTGGCTGATCTCGTGCCATATGGGGACAGATCGTATCACGGCGCGGATATGATTCACCCATCGGTCAAGGCGAGCGCTGCGATCGGTAAGGCCGTCAGCAATATCATTCGATCGGCGGAATAACCTTTTGATGTGTCGCAGGCCACAAAACGGGCCACAAAAAAGGCCGCCACCCCAAAGGGTCGCGGCCAAAACTCTGTCGGAATGATCTTCGCTTAGCGGCGCAGGCCGAGGCGTTTGATCAGGTCCTGATAGCGAGCTTCGTCTTTTGTTTTGGTATAGTCCAAAAGCTTACGACGCTGCGCAACCATCTTCAAAAGGCCACGGCGACCGTGGTTGTCTTTTTTGTGGGTCTTAAAGTGCTCGGTCAATGTCGCGATGCGCGAGCTGAGGATAGCAACCTGTACTTCGGGCGAACCTGTGTCGCCTTCTGTGGTTGCGAATTCTTTCATGACGCGGGCTTTGTCTTCGGCTGTGATCGACATCGGGATCTCCTGTATTAAAGGGTTAAGGGCACAAGCCGGGATGTCGTCCAGCAGGGTCCGTGGAGAAAGTCCTGACTTCATGTTCCAAGTCCGGATGCGGGCGTATAGGTGAATTTCGCAGAATAGACAAGGGGGCTTGGGCGGTCCGCGAAAGTTGTCGACGGTCAGGGGTTAGATGTGCAGCAGTTCGGCGCTTGCTGGGCTTCCTTGAGGGAGTAGCGTGATGTCAGAAGCAACAAGCTCAGAAATACCCTGCACAGTCGCAACCTGAACGCCATTCACAAAAATGGCCGAATTGGCTGGGTTTTCTTGGTCCGGCGTAACTTCGACATCTGGGTCCGCGCCGCCGAGGTCTTCGTAAAGCAGCACGAGATTGTCCTCTGAGGCATCATAGTCGGTGACAATAGCGATCTCGTCATCTTGTAACGAATCCCAATCCCCCAAAACAAAGCTGTCTGCCCCATCGCCACCAGATGCGTAATCGCCGCGGCCAATGTCGATTGTGTCATCACCATCCCCGCCGTTGAGGAAATCCAGCGTGGCGTCAGTCTGTTCAATGCCACTCAGCAAATCCTGACCATTCCCCCCGAACAAGGTATCTTGACCCTCTCCGCCGACAAGCGTGTCGTCTTCGGCGCCTCCATGCAGTGCATCATCCCCGTCGTCACCCAGCAAGACATCATTTCCAAACCCGCCCACGAGGCTGTCATCTCCAGCCCCACCATCCAAAAGGTCGCCGCCAAAGTGACCAAATAGCGTGTCGTCCCCGTCGTCGCCTTCTAGGGTGTCGTCGCCTTCGTGCCCGTGCAGAGTATCGTTGCCGGTCCCGCCGGAAACAGAATCGTCGCCGTCGCTTCCCCACAGGTCATCGTTTCCGTCGCCCCCAATCAGGGTGTCGTCCCCGTCATATCCGTTCAGTTGGTCGTTGCCGCTTCCGCCCGATATTTGATCCTGCGTCTCTGTGCCTGAGACAATCTGATCTTGGGATGTCTCGGCGTCCCCAAGCATTTGGATCAAACCGCTGGTATCAGCGCTTGCATCCGTCTGGGCCGTTTCTTCTTCTAGGGTCTGGGTGTCGTCGGAATCATCGTTGTTGCCAAAGTCAAAGTCCAATGCCGAAACCGCCCCAGCGGCCATGAGGCTGAACAGCCCTGCAAGAAATAACATATCCTAAACTCCACAATACCCCATCCTATTTGGGCATATCGTGCGCCGAGTCGTAAATCGTTTGTTGAATCGTTGGTTAACGCAGGTCTAGTTGCCGCGCATCTCGCGCAGGGCCAAAAATTTCTCTGGTATTTCGATCGACAGCAACAGGTTTGAAATCCAGCCACCAATCACCGGAAACAGGTTGAAAGATGAAATCCACCAAGCGACGAGGGCGCCCAGTATCCCAATCGCCAGCAGGGCCCCAAATGCAAAGGCCACACCGCGCAGCACAGATGATCCAAAGCTGCGCAAAATACTGTTTTTGGCGGCGCGCGTAGCGGTCAATTCTGCGGTAAGGTGCTCAATAGCCGAAATCAGTTTGGTGTCATCTTGTTGGGGCATTGTGATAGCTTTCAAAATTTATTTTTGGGCAAGCCACAGTTCAGGGCGCTGGGCATATGCAATATACAAAGGGTGGCGCGGATGGCCGTGCTTGGTCAAGCCCAGACAATGAATTTCACGCCCGCTGTCTGTCAGAATTGTCTGCATCTCTTTGCCTCGATCTAGATGTGTGCCGTGCACACCCCAGCCTGCCAAAATCTGATCCGCCCATGCACAGGCGTCCTGTATTGCGGCGGTGTTTTCCGGGCCTTCGGGTGTGGAGTGCTTCCGCAATTTATGTGGATCAGTTTCGCGCAAGGCAAACAAATTCACCACACGAAACGCACCAAACCCCAACGCACGTGCGCGTCGCTCGCAGCGCTCTACGGTCGGATCATTGTGCATTTCTGTGGCTTTTGACGGGTTGAGCATAATATAGGCCAGCTTGCGGCCCTGCGGATCCCACGTGCGTGTCAGCGCATAGCGATATGTCTCGCACGGCGAGTATTGCGCGGTCGACGTGGCGGTGTCACTTTGGTGGGATCGCGTGATCATTCGGCGTCTTGGGATGGCACAAACACGCGACTGGGGTGCAGCTCACCCGCTTTGAATACACCGACGGCCACAGCTTTGCCGTCTTGTGACGCCCAGCATTCATCGCCATAGGTCACGTCATGGGCGATCACCAAACCGGGGTTGCCATTGCGCAAACGTGTTGCGCCGTCGGCGGCACATTTGACCTCGGGAAGCTCACTCAGACCTATTTCAAGGGGTTGCAGGTAAGCATCAAGATCAGGTGTCTTTGCCATCTCGTTGATTTGGTCAAGGCTCAACCCGTTTGCGGCCTCAAACGGGCCGGACCAAACGCGGCGCAACTCTCTGACATGGCCAAAACATCCGAGTTTTTCACCAAGATCGCGGGCAATAGATCGGACATATCCACCTTTGCCACAGATCATTTCAAGCAATACGTGGTCTGAATCTTCACGATCTATCATCACAAGCTCTTCGACCCACAGGGGGCGGGCCGCAAGTTCGACGTCTTCGCCATCCCGTGCAAGCTTGTATGCGCGTTGCCCGTCGACTTTGATCGCTGAAAACTTTGGAGGGACTTGCATGATGTCGCCAACAAACTGGCCAAGACAGGTTTTGATTTCGTCGTCGCTTGGGCGCAGATCCGAGCGCGCGATCACTTCACCCTCAAGATCATCTGTGTTGGTGGCTTGGCCCAGCCTTACGGTGAAGCGGTAAGATTTGAGGGCGTCCGTGATGTATGGGACGGTTTTGGTGGCTTCGCCAAGCGCAATCGCAAGAACGCCTGTGGCATCCGGATCAAGGGTTCCCGCATGCCCCGCCTTTTTGGCGTCCATGGCCCAGCGGACTTTGTTGACCACCGAGGTTGACGTGATGCCAGCCGGCTTGTCGACCACGAGCCATCCCGAAATATCGCGTCCCTTGCGTTTGCGTGCCATGATCTGATCCGTTCTTTTGATAAGGGCGGCGGGGTACCCGAAGGGCGGCGTGCTGTCAATTTGTGATCTGGCAGATCGTCGTTGTTTCGACGAGTCTCGTCCTAAGGCGTTTTGACCACGCCAATAATTGGCCCCATGGGCAAACCCGCGTCAGCACGGCCGATCATGGGGGCATACAGCCGTGAAATACGGCCATCTAGATAGAGCGCGTTGGGGGTGCTCAGTTTATCGCGAAACAACCGTGCGAATGTGTGGAAGTTCACGCCTTGATTGGACATGGCAAAAATGGCGGTTTTCCCATCTGGCGTGGTGCCGACGCCATTTCGGATCAGACGTGAGGTGCCGTCTTTTAGAAAACGCGGATGCAATTTGTCGTCTATGACAAGCATTGGACCAGATTGCGTCGCATACTGGCAATCTGGTTGCGTGTCTGCAAAGCGCAGGGTTTCGATGACATCTGCACGGCCTGCCCGAATACAGAACACACCATTGGGCAAAAGCCCGAAATTCCCCGGACTGGCATTGGTGAGCAGGCGCATTTCCTGCTGGCCGTCCTCAATAAACAGACCAACGGGGCGCCGATCGGCATGATACATGCCACCGTTCACCCCAAATGCCAGCACGTGACCGTCTGGCAGGGTGCGCGCGACGTTCCCAAAGCTGCCGAGGGGCATTCCGGTTTCATCTCGCAAAAAGATTCTCAGGTCGTCTTGGCGCAGATCGACGGAGCACACTGAATAGTCTCCGCCTTCAAACGTCAGCATCTCGCAACTCACCGCTTCGGCTGCAGGCGTCACGAGCACGACAAGCGCGCTCCAGACGGCAACACAAATCGCGGCTGTACGCATCATTCGTCGTCGCGCTCCAAATCCTGCCGCACACTCGCTTGCGCCAACATATCTCTGGTTGCGTCCATTTGGTCAAAGGTCATGTCCAGCTGGAACCGCAAATCAGGCGCGTATTTGAGTTGGGCCTTGCGACCAATGATCGTGCGCAATTCGCCTTTGTTGCGGGCCAATAGCTTAAGCACCTCGTCTTTGCCCTTGCCGCCAAGCGGCAGCACATAAACTGTCGCAATGCGCAGATCGGGTGTGGTGCGGACCTCGCCGACGGTAATGGACATGCGATTTAGGTCGGGATCATGAACATCCCCCCGCATCAGAACCTCGGAGAGGGTGCGACGGATCAATTCCCCGACACGCAGCTGTCGTTGCGAGGGACCGGTATCTTCTGTGTATCTGTTCTTTGCCATGTGCTTCACTTAGGCCTTTCAAGAGGCTTTGCCAAGCGGTCGCGGTTTCGCTAAACGGTGACAACAGATGAATTGTGGCCTGCGCCTGCGCTGAGGGGGATCCTTTGGCGGCACAGGGACCGTTGAAAGGTACGAGACGATGACAGAGCTTCCCGGAATTGTAATTACCGGAGCATCAGGCCGGATGGGGCAGATGCTGATCCAAACTGTTGTACAAAGCGACAAGGCGCGTTTGGTCGGAGCCGTTGAAAGAGCCGGGCACCCCTGGGTCGGTCAGGATATCGGCCAAGCGATGGGCGGTGCCGCGCTTGGTGTGGTGGTCACAGACGAGCCGCTTGAGGCGTTTGCCAAAGCACAGGCCGTTATCGATTTCACAGCACCTGCCGCAACATTGCAATTTGCGAAACTCGCGGCACAGGCGCGCGCTGTGCATGTGATCGGTACCACAGGCATGAGCGACGAAGATATTGCCAAGCTAGAGCCATGTGGCCGACATGCCGTGATTGTGCGCGCGGGCAATATGTCGTTGGGGGTCAATCTGTTGACCCAACTGACCAAAAAAGTCGCGGCAGCTTTGGACGATGATTACGATATTGAAATCATTGAATCACATCACAACCAAAAAGTGGACGCCCCAAGTGGCACGGCGCTGATGTTAGGTGAGGCGGCTGCAGAAGGGCGTGGTGTTGCATTGGCGGATGTGTCTGATCGCGGGCGCGATGGCATTACAGGTGCGCGTCAGAAAGGCGACATCGGCTTCGTGGCTGTGCGCGGCGGCGACATCGTCGGGGAACATGACGTGATGTTTGCCACGGCTGGCGAACGGATTATCCTGCGACATGTCGCCAGCGACCGAAGCGTTTTCGCCAGAGGGGCGCTCAAGGCTGCGCTTTGGGGTCAAAGCCAAAAACCGGGTGAATACGATATGCTCGATGTGCTGGGTCTCTAGTCGATCACAACATGACAGAGCCGTCGAAACCTTCGAACCCTTGGGTGGTCTCGACCACCGAGGCTTCAAAGGTTTCAATCATCGGCATGACAATTGGCTCGATTTCGGCCCAGACGGGGCCATCGTAAAAGGCGTCTTTGACGGCGTCGCGATGCGCCAAGCTGTCAAACGCGCGGCTCCAGTGTACGACATCGGGATCGTCCAGATCGCGTAGTGGTCCGAAAACACGCATGCCCGCGTCGCGCAAGACGCGTCGATTTGTGTCTTCGAAATATCGAATAAAGTCTTCACGCCGCCCGGGCTTGAGCCGATATTTTCGAAGTTCGATGATCATAGTCGTGTGGCCCTATCAAAAGTCGATCGCGATTCCCTTTTTTTCCCAATCGCCATACCGCACAGGTTCGGGGCCATCTCGCCCCCCAAGTTCGGTTTGAAGATCAAGGGATTTGGCCGCCTTACGGCGTTCTTCGGCTTCGGCGAGGGCGCGCTGGGCTGCTGCGGGCAATGCCTTTGGGGTCTCTTGGGTCTCATCGGTCATACGGTGGGTTCCTTTTGCCGTTAGCCCTTGATATACGCGCCCGTCTTCTATGGACAAGTGATTGAAGGAGCGTCCTCATGTCTCAGACCGGTGTTCAGGCCCGTCGTAGCGCGGTTTACCTGTTGGATCAGGTGTTGGGCGAAGGGCGCCTTATGTCGGAATTGATCGGTGGCGGCGCGCTGGATAGGCTTGTGCCAGAAGATCGGGCGCGTGCACAGCGCTTGGCCACAGAAACCCTGCGCGGGCTGGAACGCGCAGACCGCATCCTGAAAAAACACTTGGCGAAAAGCCCGCCTTTGACCGTGCAAAATATTTTGCGCATCGCCACATATGAATTGTGTCAGGGCGGGGCTGCCCATGGGGTGGTCAATGCTGCGGTAGAGATTGTTGGCAAAAACCGACGGACAGCCGCCATGAAGGGGCTTGTGAACGCCGTGTTGCGCAAAGTTGCGGATACCGGGCCGGAAATGTGGGCTGCATTGCGTGTACCGCATCTACCGAAATGGCTGCGCAGCCCCTTGGTGGCGGCGTACGGTGCAGAAGGTGTTCAGGCGATGGAAGCCGCACATTTTGCGGGTGCCCCACTTGATTTGATGGCCAAAGGGGATCGTGGCGCGCTTCATCGCTCTTTGGGCGGCGAGATGCTGCCTACGGGCACGGTACGACTGCAAGAGGCGGGCCAAGTGTCCGGTCTTCCGGGTTTCAAGCGCGGAAGCTGGTGGGTGCAAGACGCAGCGGCGTCGATGCCGGTGCATGTCCTAAACCCCCAATCCGGCGAACAGGTTCTGGACCTGTGCGCGGCACCGGGTGGGAAAACGATGCAGCTTGCCGCCGCGGGGGCCGTTGTCACCGCAGTGGATGACTCGGAATCGCGCATGGCGCGTGTGCGCGAAAATCTCAAACGCACAGGCCTCAAGGCTGAAATTGTCGTGGGCGACGCGATGGCGCAAGGCGGCGCGTGGGATGCAATCTTGCTGGATGCGCCATGTTCGGCGACGGGGACTATTCGGCGACATCCTGACCTGCCGCATGCCAAAGACGGAAGCGACTTTGGCGATTTGATAAACCTTCAGGCCGCGATGCTGGATCACGCGATTAGCTTGCTCAAACCCGGGGGGCGTTTGGTTTTCTGTACGTGCTCATTGTTGCCGGATGAAGGTGAGTGTCAGGTTGAGGATGCGCTGGCGCGCCACGAGGGGCTGAGTGTGGATCGTGCGGCCGTGGCTTTGGATGGTGTCGACCCTGCATGGATCACCGAAGAAGGCGGCTTGCGGTTACGACCGGACTATTGGTCTGACAAGGGCGGAATGGACGGGTTCTATATGGCCTGTATCAGAAAATCCTGACAAATTTCTCTGTGCGCGCGAGGCATCGAAGCCTCTCGTGAATGCCCTAACGGCGTGACGCTGTCCCCCATGTCGAGCAGGGAGGCACTGGTGTTTGCGCGCGGACGGATGTCATCTGCAACGATCACGCGATTCAATCGGTGACTTTGGATCACGCTGGGTTTATCATTCCGGAAAACGCCACCAGAGCGTAGAGGCAGTAGAGTGATGACCAACCCCGAAGGACTTTCGGCGCGGTATACGCGTTTCATGCATCTTGTGCATGCGCGCCTAAGTGCGATGGCACGTCCTGCAACTGCGTTCACCTCTACGCCTGAACCACGCACAATCGGCAGCTTTGCTCGTGGTCGACAACTGATCGCAGGAAATTTCCTGTTTGCTGGGCGATTGATCACCAGCTCTGATGCTCAAATTTGGTCCTTGGGTGCGCGCGACCTCAGCTTTACCAACGAACTTCATGGGTTTGCATGGCTCGACGATTTGGCGTCGGTCGGGGACATTGCCGCACGTCAGAAAGCGCAAGATTGGGTGTGGCTCTGGATCTCGCAATATGGTGCCGGGCGGGGTCCTGGATGGACGCCGGATCTCACGGGGCGGCGGCTGATTCGATGGATCAACCACGCGCTATTTCTATTGCGTGGGCAAGAAAGCGCTCAGTCGGCAGCGTTTTATCGTTCCTTGGCGCAACAGACGATTTTCCTATCACGACGCTGGCATAAAGCTGGGGCAGGTCTGCCACGGTTCGAAGCACTGACGGGATTGATTTACGCGGGTCTGGCCCTTGAGGGGATGTCGCAATACGTTGCGCCAGCTCTCAAGGCGCTCGACAAAGAATGCAAGCTTCAGGTCGATCCTGACGGGGGGATACCGACACGCAACCCCGAAGAGCTGCTCGAAGTGTTCACGTTGCTGACTTGGACGGCTGCGGCTTTGGCCGAAGCAGGGCAAGCCCCATCAGAGGCCCATCTTGGAGCCATTGAGCGCATTGCGCCGACAT
The DNA here is from genome assembly GCF_005518135.1 of Shimia litoralis. Classification (GTDB taxonomy): domain Bacteria; phylum Pseudomonadota; class Alphaproteobacteria; order Rhodobacterales; family Rhodobacteraceae; genus Shimia_E; species Shimia_E litoralis. The sequence continues at coordinate 243,116 of NZ_SULI01000002.1, forward strand.
TGCGTACGCTGCGCCATGCAGATGGTGGATTGGCGCGGTTTCATGGCGGCGGCCGCGGGCTTGAAGGGCGGCTTGATCATGCGCTGGCCGAAAGCCAAAACAAGCTGCGCCAAGCTGACGGGCTTTCGATGGGGTATGCGCGACTGTCTGCGGGACGCACCAGCGTGATTGCCGATGCAAGCCCCCCCCCTGTCAAAGAGGCATCGATCAACGGGCACGCCTCTACTTTGGCGTTTGAGCTGACCAGTGGTCGCCGCCCAATGATCGTCAATTGTGGCTCCGGGGCGAATTTCGGCGAGGAATGGCGTCGGGCTGGGCGGGCCACCCCAAGTCATTCGACATTATGTCTTGATGGGTATTCCAGCGCACGTTTGGGCGAGGCCGGACAAGGCGGTCGACGTCAGGAGCAGTTGGTCGATGCGCCCACCGATGTGCCTGTACAAATGAGTCAGGCGTCGGATGGTTTAAGGTTCCAGGGTGGGCACAACGGATATGTGGCAACACATGGTCTGACGCATGCGCGCACGCTCGAGCTTACCTTTGACGGGCGCGGTATGGTCGGAGAAGACTTGCTGGTGGCGCTGGATGCGCCTGCCAAGCGCACGTTCGACAAGGCAATGGATGCCACAAGCTTGCAAGGTATTCCGTTCCGGCTTCGGTTTCACCTGCATCCCGAGGTCGACGCCGCCGTAGATATGGGCGGGGCTGCGGTCTCACTGGCGCTCAAAAGCGGGGAGCTTTGGGTCTTTCGGTTCGATGGCAGCATAGAATTGGGCCTTGAACCCAGTGTTTTTCTGGAAAAAAAACCGATTAAAGCCGCGCGCGACAAAACAGATCGTTCTATCTGGGGCCGCAATGGAGTATGCGACCCGCATCCGGTGGTCTTTGGCCAAAGCGCAGGATTCTGCGATGGCGATCCGAGACCTGAACCGCGATGACCTGGATCTGACACCTTGAACCCTTAGGGAACCATTGTACCCATGACCGACCTGCACCCCGTCCGCCGCGCCCTTATCTCTGTTTCTGACAAAACTGGCTTGATCGAGCTGGCCACCGCGCTATCTGCGCGTGGCGTTGAATTGCTCTCAACTGGTGGCAGCGCCAAAGCCATGCGGGACGCAGGTCTCGCGGTCAAAGATGTGGCTGACATCACAGGTTTCCCTGAAATGATGGATGGTCGTGTAAAAACACTGCATCCCAATGTGCATGGCGGCCTTTTGGCGTTGCGCGACAATGCCGACCACGTTGCGGCCATGGATGAGCACGGCATTGGCGGCATCGATCTTTTGGTCGTAAACCTGTACCCGTTCGAAGCCACGGTGGCTGCGGGTGCCGACTATGACACATGTATCGAAAACATCGATATTGGCGGTCCGGCAATGATCCGTGCTGCGGCCAAGAACGCGGCCTTTGTGAACGTGATCGTTGATGTCGAAGATTACGATAAGCTCTTGGGTGACATGGAACAGCACGACGGGGCCACCTGTCCGAAATTCCGCCGCAAGCTTTCGCAAAAGGCTTATGCGCGTACCGCCGCGTATGATGCCGCCGTGTCTAACTGGATGGCAAGCCAACTTGATCTGGTTGCGCCCAAACGTCGGGCCGTCGCTGGCGAGTTGAAGCAGACCTTGCGTTATGGTGAAAACAGCCATCAGAAAGCTGCGTTTTATACTGACGGATCGAACCGCCCCGGCGTGGCCACAGCGGTCCAGCTTCAGGGTAAAGAGCTGAGCTATAATAATATCAACGACACAGACGCTGCCTATGAGCTGGTGGCGGAATTTGATCCGGCCAACGGGCCAGCCTGTGCGATTATCAAACACGCCAACCCGTGTGGCGTTGCGGTTGGAGCGACATTGACCGAGGCCTATCAAAAGGCCTTTGATTGCGACCGCACGTCGGCGTTTGGTGGTATCGTTGCCCTGAACCAGCCGCTTGAGGCGGACACAGCAAAAAAGATCGTCGAGATTTTCACAGAAGTTGTAATTGCACCTGGTGCGTCAGACGAAGCCAAGGAAATTTTTGCTTCCAAAAAGAACCTGCGTTTGTTGCTGACGGACGCACTGCCTAATCCGCGCACGCCGATTATGGCGTACAAACAAGTTGCGGGCGGTCTTTTGGTTCAGGACAAAGATGTCGGATCTGTCGATGTCGAGGACCTGAAGGTTGTGACCAAGAAGGCCCCAACTGAGCAAGAAATGGCCGATCTATTGTTTGCGTGGAAAGTGGCGAAACACGTTAAATCCAACGCGATTGTCTATGTCAAAGATGGCGCGACCGTCGGTGTTGGCGCCGGACAGATGAGCCGTCTGGACAGTGCAAACGTTGCCGCCGCCAAAGCTGGCCGCATGGCCGAAGAACTTGGCTTGGACGAAAGCCCCGCCAAAGGCAGTGCGGTGGCGTCAGATGCCTTTTTCCCATTTGCTGACGGTTTGTTGGAAGCCGCTGCCGCAGGCGGGAAATGCGTCATTCAGCCCGGTGGTTCCATGCGCGACGAAGAAGTCATCGCCGCAGCGGATGAAGCAGGATTGGCCATGGTCTTTACCGGGATGCGCCACTTCCGCCACTAACACGGCAAAAAATACGGATGTCTGCCCCAGATTGTCGGGCGGGCATCCCAAAAAATACAAGCCTTTGATACAAAAGGTAAAACGAGGCAATAAAGGGGGCGTTTACATGCGTCTTGTCTTCTGGGCAGGTTTTTGGGCTTTTCTTTCTGACCAAGCCAGCAAATATCTTGTCGTGCATGTTCTGAATCTTCGGGACATCGGTCAGCTTGATGTTCTGCCGCCATTGCTGCGCTTTCACATGGCGTGGAACGAAGGTATCAATTTCGGCCTCTTTTCCAACAGCGCCGACACCGCACGCTGGTTTCTTATTTTGCTGGGGTTTGCAATTTCGGGCGCGATCCTGATGTGGGTATATCGTGACCCGCCCGGAAAAATGGGGATGATCTCTGCGGGGCTTTTGATCGGAGGCGCGCTGGGAAATGTGGTGGATCGGCTCTTGTATGGGGCTGTTGCCGATTTTTTGAACATGTCGTGTTGCGGGATCAACAACCCGTATTCCTTTAACGTTGCCGATATTTGGATCTTTGCCGGGGCCTTTGGTCTGGTGATCTGGGGTGGCAGCAAAAAGGCCACGTGACGGCGGCTTCACAATCGGATAAAAGCACGAACAATAGAAGCAGGAGTAGTGCTATGCGCGTGTCGCGTGCTATCATTTTGGGAGTGAGCCTTTTGCTGGCTGCATGCAGCGGCAAAGAAGGCATTCGTCACCTGAGCTCGAACGGAGATGGCCCTGACGAGTTCCGCATCTTGCCCAGCAAGCCCCTTGAGACACCGCAAAACTATACAGCGCTTCCGACTCCGACACCGGGTGGTTCGAACATCACTGCCCTCGACCCCAAAGGGGACGCGGTTGCGGCTCTTGGCGGGTCTCGCAAGGCCGTGCACTCCACGACAATTTCAAAGAGCGACGCCGCATTGGTGAATTACTCCGGGCGGACCGGACGGTCGGCGAATATCCGTCAAACGGTTGCGGCAGAAGATGCCGAGTTCCGCCGGACCAAGGGCCGCTTTTCGAACTTCAAGATTGTCAAAGAAGATCGGTACAACGAAATCTACGAAGGTCAGCACCTGAATGCGCCACGAGAACAGGCGCGTTGGCGGGCCGGTGGGGCCAAGACGCCCGCCGCACCGTTGTTCTAAGATATTCAGCGCGGCCTTTCTTCGCTCACATTTGCGTTTAGCCTCTTGAAGCGCCCAGTCTTGGGCGTAACTATCATCTACATCTATTGATTAGACTTTTTGACTAGGAGAGGCCGCATGCGCCGCATTCTCGCACTACTAACGATCGGACTTTTGGCTGCGGCCCCTGCACGTGCTGCAGAAAACGTGAGCGATTTCACTTTGGACAACGGTATGCAGGTCGTCGTGATTGAAGATCACCGGGCACCTGTTGTGATGCACATGGTTTGGTATCGATCTGGGTCCGCAGATGAAACAGCAGGAGTTTCCGGAGTGGCTCATTTCTTGGAGCATCTGCTTTTCAAAGGTACGGACAAGCTTGAGCCGGGCGAATTTTCTGCGACTGTGGCTGCTCAGGGCGGGCGGGACAATGCCTTTACCAGTTACGACTATACTGCCTATTTTCAGCGTGTCGCGGCAGATCGCCTTGAATTGATGATGACGATGGAAAGCGACCGGATGGTCAATTTGCGCCTTGGTCAAGAAGAAATTCTGACCGAACGTGATGTCATCATCGAAGAGCGCAACATGCGCACCGAAAATAGCCCAGGTGCCTTGTTTCGAGAACAGATGAACGCGGCCCAGTACTATAACCATCGGTATGGTGTTCCGATTATTGGCTGGCGACACGAGATGGAAACGCTCTCGCTTGAGGATGCTTTGGCGTATTACGGTACATACTATGCGCCAAATAACGCGATCTTGGTTGTGGCTGGGGATGTCGATCCACAAGACGTGCTCGCGTTGGCCAAGACCTATTATGGGGTTCTTCCGGCCAACCCTGATCTGATGCCGCGTGATCGCACATCGGAGCCGCGCCAAACATCCGCGCGGCGGATGGTTTTCGAAGACCCGCGCGTGGCCCAGCCTTATGTGACCCGATCTTATTTGGCCCCCGAACGAAACCCCGGCGCACAATCTCAGGCTGCGGCGCTGACGATGTTGGCGGAAATACTGGGCGGTGGCAGCACATCTGTCTTGAACCAAAAGCTCCAGTTCGAACAACAAAAGGTCATCTATGCGGGGGCCTTTTACGGGGGCACGTCGCTGGACATGACGACGTTTGATTTGACGGTTGTGCCTGCAGATGGTGTCAGCCTCCAAGACGCAGAAGACGCGATGGACGCGGTGATTGCGGCATTTTTGGAAGAAGGCGTGGATCAGGCCCAGCTTGACCGCATCAAGATGCAGCTTCGGGCGTCTCAGGTTTATGCGCGCGATAGCGTTGAATCGATTGCAAACCGGTATGGACGGGCGCTGACCACGGGGCTGACGGTTGAGGATGTTCAGGCGTGGCCGGATGTGCTTCAGGCCGTGACAGAACAGGATATTCTGGATGCGGCACGGGCTGTGTTTGATCGAAAACAATCGGTCACTGGCTGGTTAACAAGTGGACATGCGACGGGGGGAAGCCAATGAAGCGTTGGATCGTAGCAGTATTATTTGCCTGTACCGCGTTGCCCGCATGGGCCGATGTGAAAATTCAGGAAATCACTTCTCCGGGTGGGATCACGGCATGGCTGGTTCAGGAGCCGTCCATTCCATTTGTGGCGCTAGAGTTGCGGTTTCGCGGCGGGGCGTCATTGGATTTACCCGACAAACGCGGCGCAACAAGCTTGATGGTCGGATTGCTGGAAGAAGGCGCCGGCGAACTGGATGCACAAGGATTTGCCCGTGCTACCGAAGAGTTGGCGGCAGGATTCTCCTATGACTCGGGCGACGATACGGTGTCTATTTCTGCACGCTTCCTAACTGAGAACCGCGATCAGGCTGTCGCCTTGTTGCGGACGTCTTTGGTGGAACCCAATTTCGATGATGCGTCGCTGGAGCGGGTCAGAGGGCAGGTCCTGTCGATCATCCGGTCGAATGAAAAAGATCCGAACGAGATCGCCGCACGTGCGTTTGATCAGTTGGCGTTTGGCGATCATCCCTATGGCTCTGCTGCGGAAGGCACTGTTGATACAGTGTCCGCATTGACGCGGGATGATATTGTCGCGGCTCATGCCGCAGCGATGGCCCGTGATCGTCTTTATATTGGGGTAGTTGGCGATATTTCGGCCGAAGAGCTGGGAGCGTTGCTTGATACGTTGTTGGGGGGGCTTCCTGCAACCGGTGCAGATATGCCGATGCCTGCAACATTGGCCCTTACAGGTGGCACTACCGTGGTTGACTATGAAACGCCCCAGTCGGTTGCCTTGTTTGGGCATGCTGGGATTGAGCGCCACGACGACGACTTTTTTGCGGCGTATGTGTTGAATACAATTCTTGGCGGGGGCGGGTTCGAAAGCCGTCTGATGACCGAGGTCCGTGAAAAGCGGGGCCTGACTTATGGGGTGTATTCATATCTCGCGCCCAAGGATCTTGCTGCGCTCTATATAGGTAGTGTTGCATCGGCCAATGACCGCATTTCAGAGACGGTATCTGTGATCAAAGCAGAGTGGGCACATATGGCCGAGAGCGGCGTGACCCAAGACGAGCTTGAGAAGGCCAAGGCGCTTTTGACGGGGGCTTACCCTCTGCGGTTTGACGGCAACGGCGCGATCGCGCGGATTATGGTGGGCATGCAGATGGATGATCTGCCCATCGACTATATTGCCACCCGCAACGACAAAGTGAATGCGGTGACACTGGACGATGTCAATCGTGTCGCACGAGAGCTTCTGAAACCTGAGGAGCTTCGCTTTGTGATCGTGGGGAAACCCGAGGGGCTTTGATAGGGTCGTCCTCGGACACTCTATTGGGCGCTATTAAGATGAGGGCCTGCCGCAAGAACTGCGGCGGGCCCTAGTTTTTGTGGTGGTTCCAAATCGGCGACACTTATTCCCCGTATGGAACCCAGATATTTTTGACTTCGGTTGCGGCTTCTAAGAAGCTGCGGCTGTGATCAACCGCCCAGTCGCGCGCTTTGCCACGGTTCACCCAAGTTCGCTTTAGATTTCCGGCGCTGGCATTCTCGATCTCTGAGCTCAAATCCGTCGAGGAAAAGCTCCAGACAGCATCGATATCAAGATGACTTGCCAATGTGGGGGCAAGTTCGCCATGGGACCCGGTCAAGATATTCACGACGCCTGCGGGGACATCAGAGGTTTCGAGCACCTGATAAAAGTCCGTTGCGGCCAGTGGGAACGGCTCCGAAGCGGCCAATATCACCCGATTGCCCATCGCAATCGCAGGCGCCATGACGCTGATCAAGCCTAACAAGGGCGACTCGTCAGGGCAAAGTGCACCAATCACGCCAACGGGCTCGCGCATTGCCATTGCGACGCCGCGGATCGGCACATTGTGCACCTGACCATCATATTTGTCGGCCCATGCGGCCGCGCTGAACAGGCGCTCGATCGAGCTGTCCACTTCTTTGCGTCCATTGCGTGCCCCGGTCAGCGCATTGATACGGTTGGCGAACTCGTCGCCGCGCGCGGACAGGTTTTCTGCAATGTAATACAGGATTTGCGCCCGCAGATGGCCCGTGGTTTTTGACCAGCTTTTTGCAGCATGTGCTGCCTCAACGGCGTTGCGCACGTCTTTGCGGTTGGCAATCGGCGCCTGACCCAACAAAGCGCCTGACTTGCTATAGACCTGCTTGGAATATCCGCCATCGGGGCGGGCTTGTTTTCCAGCGATATAGAGTTTTGGTGTGCGATCCAACGGGTCTTGCGGGCCTTTGTCGCCCTTGAAGCCGTCAATGCGCGCCAGTGGCTTATTGGGGCTCACAGGCTTGGTATAGGCCGCCAGCCCTTCCCAGCCACCTTCGCGCCCAAAGCCGCTTTCGCGCATGCCGCCAAAACCCGCTGCGGCGTCAAACAGGTTGGTGGCATTGACCCACACAACACCCGCCACCAGCTGAGGCGCGATATCCAGCGCCAGATTTACATTCTCGGTCCAGACGCTTGCCGCCAGCCCGTATCGGGTGTTGTTGGCCAATTGGACCGCTTCGGCAGGTGTGCGAAAGGTGGTTGCCACCAAGACGGGGCCGAATATTTCTTCTTGCATCAACCGCGATGAGGGGGCCAATCCGGTGATCAGTGTGGGCGGATAAAAACATCCCTCGACGGGCATATCGACTGCGGCGGCATAGGTATGACCGTCGGAGTTTGAGGCCACCATCTCGGTAATGGTTTGTAGCTGGACTGGGTCCACAATTGCGCCCACATCAATGCATTTATCCAATGGGTTCCCCAATCGAAGCCCATCCATGCGCGCGCGCAGCTTGGTATAAAAACGTTCGGCGATGCCTTCCTGTACCAATAGGCGCGATCCGGCACAGCAGACTTGGCCCTGATTGAACCAGATGGCATCCACAAGCCCTTCGATTGCGCTGTCGATGTCGGCATCCTCAAACACGATATATGGCGATTTCCCGCCAAGCTCGAGGGTAAGTGCTCTGCCGCTTCCTGCGGTTGCACGCCGGATTTTGCGGCCCACATCGGTGGAGCCGGTGAATGCGATCTTGTCTATATCAGTATGATTGACGATCAATTCGCCCGTGGCACCGTCACCGGTGACGATATTGACGACGCCTGCGGGCAATCCGGCCTGTCGGCAAATGTCAGCAAATGCCAAAGCCGTGAGCGATGTGTATTCCGCTGGTTTGAGAACAACCGTGTTGCCCATCGCAAGTGCGGGTGCGATCTTCCAAGCAAGCATGAGCAGCGGAAAATTCCACGGCACAATCTGTCCACACACACCCAAAGCCGCGCGATCAGGCAGCTCGGATGACATAAGTTGCGCCATCCCTGCGTGAAAGTAAAAATGCCGCTGGGCTTGTGGGATATCAATATCACGGCTTTCACGGATCGGTTTGCCGTTGTCCAGTGTTTCGAGAACCGCGAGCAGACGCGCGTGCTTTTGCAGCAGGCGAGCAATTGCATAGAGGTATTTCGCACGCCCATGTCCGCCCAGTTTTTCCCACTTGGGCTGGGCTTTGCGTGCGGCAGAAACGGCGAAATCAACGTCGTCCTGTGTGCCTTGCGAAAGCGTCGCCAAGGTTTCGCCGTTGGCGGGGTTCTTGCTGGTAAAGCTGTCTTTGGGAGGGGTAAAGGCCCCGTTAATAAAGTGCCCGAACCGATCCCCTTGATCGACAAGCCACGCAAAAGCATCCGCCGCGTTTTCTGGGGCAGGCCCGTATTCCATCGTTTCGAAGATGTCTTTGACAGTCATAAGATGTGTCCTGTTAGGCCAATGCGTGTCGGTAGCTGGCGGAGTACGCGCCGCCCACATGGTGATCAAGTTGTCGCTCGAGGTCCCCAAGCAAGGAAGAGGCTCCAAACCGGAATAGATCAGGCTGCAGCCAACGATCGCCAAGTTCGTCTTTCATCAGGGCGAGATACGTCACCGCATCTTTGGCCTTAGAGATGCCGCCTGCGGGTTTGTACCCAACGCGAAATCCTGTGCGGTCGTAATAATCGCGAATGGCACGTATCATCACAAGACTCACGGGGAGTGTGGCATTGACACTTTCTTTGCCTGTAGAGGTTTTGATGAAATCGGCCCCTGCCATCATGCACACCAAAGAGGCCCGCGCGACATTGCGCAGAGTGCCCAGCTCGCCGGTTGCGAGGATGGCCTTGACGTGGGCATTGCCGCACGCCTCGCGGAAGGCTTTCATTTCGTCATACAGCGCTTGCCAGTTGCCCTGAAGCACATGACGGCGGGTGATCACGATATCAATTTCTTCAGCACCTGCCGTCACGCTCTCGCCAATTTCGGCAACACGCAAGTGAAACGGAGACAGCCCAGCAGGAAACCCTGTCGACACCGCCGCAACGGGGATGCCGGTGCCCGCAAGGGCGTGCACGGCGGTTGGCACCATGTCATGATACACACAGACCGCGCCTGTGGTAAGGTTGGGCATGCCCAGCTTGGCCAAGATATCGGCGCTTACCGGCTGACGGGCTTTTGCGCACAAGCGCCGCACGCGGCCTTCGGTGTCATCTCCGGAAAGAGTGGTCAGATCGATACAGGTGATCGCCTTGAGCATCCACGCAGCTTGATAGTCTTTTTTGACAGAACGCCGCCCGGGCAGGGTCTTGGCGCGCCGCTCGATGGCGGATGTATTTGCCTGGGCGCGTCGGACCCAATCCAGATCAAGTGCCATGCCCGGATTGCGTGGCTCGAGGGTTTGCGGCAACTGGTGATCAGTTGGTGTGACTGTCGCGCTTTGCATGTGTGGTCCTCGTTGAAATCAGATATCACCGTGGCATGGCGCAATAGGGTTGGCAAGAAGCTGGCATAACGACCTCGCGTGTATTTGACCAAATAATCAAATCTTAATTGAGAATTATTCTCAATTGCATTGACATTGTTGCGAATGGCTCTCATATTCATTTTCAACAAGGGATATGGGTGCATTATGCGAATCTCACGTCGAAACTTTTTGATGTCCTCTGTGGCTGGTGCTGCCACCCTAGCGACACCTGCTCTTGCGCAGGGTCAGCTTACTATTGTCGCGACAACTGGTATGATTGCGGACACAGCGCGCCGGATCGGCGGGGATCATGTGCAGGTGCGTGGCCTCATGGGCGCGGGTGTTGATCCGCATTCGTATCGCCAAACCCGATCTGACATTGTTGCGATGACACGCGCAGATATTGTTCTGTGGCATGGCCTGTATCTCGAAGCGCAGATGGAAGAGTTTTTCCACAAACTTGAAACCAAGCGGAACGTGGTTGCTGTGGCGGATGGCCTGCCCAGAGATCTGTTGCGCATTCATCCAAGCTATGACGACAAATTTGATCCGCATGTTTGGATGGTGCCGGACCTTTGGCGTCATGTCGCAGCGCGTATTCGGGACGTGATGATCCAAGCGCGCCCTGAATTGGCTGCAGATTTCGAAGCCAATTTCGTGATCTTCGACCAAGAATTGGTGCAGTTGCAGCAGTATGCGCAAACATCTCTGGCAACCGTGCCTGAACATACCCGTGTGTTGGTGACGGCGCATGATGCATTTGGCTATTTCGGGCGTGATTATGGATTTGAGGTGCTTGGCATTCAGGGGATTTCCACCCAAAGCGAGGCGGGCCTGAACCGAATTGGCGAGCTGGTAAATCTGCTGGTCGAGCGCGATATCAAGGCAGTTTTTGTCGAAAGCTCGGTGTCGGATCGCAGTATTCGCGCCCTGACAGAAGGGGCCGCCGCACAGAACCACATCGTGCAAATTGGTGGGGAACTGTTCTCGGATGCCATGGGCGCCAGCGGCACCTATGAAGGCACTTATGTGGGAATGATTGATCACAATGTGACGGTGATTACAAATGCGTTGGGCGGCACCGCCGCAGAGCGCGGGATGGCCGGTCGGCTGTCCGCAGGAACCTAGGGAAGTATGATATGACGTTGGAATTGGCTGCAAATCAAGGCTCGGCTCCGGTTACTGATACAGTTGACCAAAGCCCGCTCGCTGTGCGCGGTATGACAGTGTCATATGGTCAAAAGCCTGTTGTGTTTTCAGTGGATATGACCATCGTCCAAGGGTCAATGACAGCGATTATCGGCCCCAATGGTGCCGGTAAATCGACGCTTCTTAAGGCGGCATTGGGTATCGTCAAACCGCTTGCCGGGCAATCAATGGTGTACGGTGCGCCGTTGCGTGGCCAGCGTCAGAAAATCGCCTATGTCCCACAGCGGGCGTCGGTTGATTGGGATTTTCCCACACGCGTCATCGATGTCGTGCTGATGGGGCTGTATCGCGAATTGGGTCTGCTGCGTCGGATTAAGGCGCGCCATATCGAAAAGGCGCGTGCATGCCTCGAACGGGTCGGGATGAGCGATTTTGCGGATCGCCAAATTGGTCAGCTTTCTGGTGGGCAGCAACAGCGTGTGTTCTTGGCGCGTGCCTTGGCGCAAGGGGCCGAACTGTACTTGTTGGATGAACCATTTGCGGGCGTTGATGCCGCGACTGAAAAAGCCATCATAGATGTGCTTAAGGGGCTTAAGGCCGAAGGTAAAACCGTTGTCGCAGTGCATCACGACCTTGCCACTGTGACCGAGTATTTTGACCGTGTGTTCATGATCAATACGCGCAAGATCGCAGAGGGATCTGTCGCCGAGGCCTATACCCGTGAAAATCTGGATATGACCTATGGTGGACGTCTGGCCACTGGCCAGATCGACCAGCTGGATTTGATCGCGAGCTAACCCATGTTGTTTGATGCTCTGGCCCTGCAATTGGGGTATAACGCGACGTTGGTCACAATCGGCGCGACCTTTCTTGGCATCGCATCTGGCGTAACGGGGACATTTTTGTTCTTGCGCAAACGCGCTCTTGTGAGCGACGCGATTTCCCATGCAACGCTGCCGGGCGTTGGGTTGGCCTTTATTGTGATGGTGATGTTGGGCGGAGATGGCCGCAACCTGCCAGGGTTGTTGTTTGGGTCTGCGGTTTCGGCAACTCTGGGGTTGTTGATTGTGAACTGGCTGACGCGTCGTACCCGATTGGCGGAGGACGCTGCGATTGGCGCGGTGCTTTCGGTGTTCTTTGGGTTTGGCATTGTTCTGTTGACGGTGATCCAGTCGATGTCTTCGGGACGCCAAGCAGGCCTAGAAGGGTTTCTACTTGGCTCGACTGCCGGAATGTTGTGGAGCGACGCGGTTGTGATCGCGGTTGGTGGCGCAGCGACGTTATTGGCGGTGCTGACGTTTCGCCGCCCTATGGCGTTGGTGGCGTTCGATCCCGAATTTGCGGCTGCAAGCGGACTTAAGGTAGGCCAAATTGATTTGATAATTATGGGCCTTGCCATGGCGGTCACGGTCGTTGGGCTTAAAATTGTCGGTCTTATCCTTATTGTGGCGATGCTGATCATCCCGCCTGTGACGGCGCGGTTCTGGACGGATCGTACGGATTATGTGGCAGCAATTGCGGGTCTTGTGGGGGGGATTTCGGGCTATATCGGCGCGGCGATCTCTGCATCCGCTCCATCGTTCCCCACCGGACCGATCATTGTTTTGGTAAGTTTTACGATCTTTGCGGTGTCTTTGGTGCTGGCCCCCAACAGAGGGATCCTGGCGGCGTTGATCCGGCATGTACGGTTTCAACGGCGGGTGCACATGCGCCAAGGTCTGTTGGCGCTTGCACAAGGACAACCCATCTATGAACGCCTGACACTCAATTTGTTGCGCCGCGCCGGGTTGGCACGTGCAGATGGGGTTGCGACGGAGACAGGTCGTGCAAGGGCCGCAAAGGCGTTGCGAGATGAAAAACGGTGGGAAGTTGTGCGATCAGACCGCCAGCACGAGGGCGCAGCAGCGCTGTATGATGGTCTGAGAGAAATCGAAACTGTGCTGACCGTTGACCAAATTTCAGAAATCGACCGCCGTATTGGTGGCCCAAAAGAGGCCGTCGCACCATGACCGGAGAAGAATTTGTCCCACTGTCTTTGACGCCTATGCTGATTGGTATGTTCGCTGCAGTGGCCTGCGCATTACCGGGTAATTTTCTGGTGCTGCGTCGGCAGGCACTGATTGGGGATGCCATTTCCCATGTGGTGTTGCCGGGTATTGTTGTTGCGTTCTTGGTCACGGGTGCGGTGAGCGCTTGGCCAATGATGATTGGCGCAGCAGGTGCATCCGTTGTCGCGGTCGCCCTGATCGAGGCGATCCGCCGACTTGGCAAAATCGAACCGGGGGCGGCCATGGGGGTCACCTTTACGGCTATGTTTGCGGCAGGTGTTTTGTTGCTTGAGCAGTCCGATACCTCAACGGTCCATTTGGATGTGGAACATGCGCTCTATGGGAACTTGGAAAGCCTGATTTGGCTGGATGCGGACGGATGGGGGTCTCTTGTCGATCCTGTTGCTTTGGCCGGGTTGCCCGAAGAGCTGATCCGTATCACGCTGACGTTGATCGTGGTCTGTGCATTTGTTTGGCTCTTTTGGCGGCCGCTAAAGCTGTCGACATTTGACGAAGGTTTTGCCCAAACGTTGGGAATGCGGACCGGTGTACTCGGGTTGGCGCTTGTGATTGTTGCGGCAATTGCCGCAGTGGCGGCCTTTGATGCGGTTGGATCAATTATCGTGATTGCGATGTTCATTTGTCCGCCTGCTGCAGCGCGTCTGATGACCAACCGCCTCGAGGTGCAAATTGCATGGAGCGTGGTGTTCGCCCTTGTGTCCGCGATTGCGGGCTATGTGATTGCCGGTTTTGGGCCAATGTGGATCGGTGCGGACAATGCCGTGAGTGCGGCAGGTATGATTGCGACGGTGTCCGGCATTCTTCTGGCAATTACGGCTGTCTTCGGCCCGTGCCGCACGCGCTCTGGCGCGCCAGTTGAATAGGATTTGGTAGGTGGCGACACACCTGTGCCGCCATCTACCAGCCCAAGATGTCTAGGGCGATTTTTGGGCGTTTGCCCCAGTCAGAGCCACCATTGCATCGTATTGTGCGAGGAAGATATCCCCCGTCAGTTCCGTAATGAAATGGCTTCGCACAAGGCGATCCATGACGGGGCCTTTGACTTCGGATAGATGAAGCTTGATGCCCATTTCCTGTAAGCGCTTGTTGATCTCTTCAAGGCTCTCAAGTGCGCTCATGTCGATTTCGTTCACTGCTGAGCACATCAGCACGACATGTTGAATTGGCTCGTCGCACACCACGCGATCATACAGATAATCTTCGAGGTAGCGCGCGTTGGCAAAATACAGGCTTTCATCGATACGTAATGTGACAAGTGACGGGTCTGTTTCGACGTCATGACGCAAGATATTGCGAAAATGTTGGGTGTTTGGCACCAACCCGACCTCTGCCACATGGGGGCGCGAGGTTTTGTAAAGAAACAGGCCAATGGAAAGAAGGACGCCAGCAGACACGCCAATTTCGACACCAAATCCAAGTGTCAAAAAAATCGTCGCAGCCACAGCCGAAAAATCAACCTTGGAGTAGTTCCATGTTTTCGGCAGGATCGAAAAATCCACCAAGCTGAGGACGGCAACAATGATGGTCGCTGCCAGAGTGGCTTTGGGCAAGAAAAACAGCATGGGCGTCAAGAGCAATGCCGCAAGACCGATCCCAATGGCGGTGAAGGCCCCCGCGGCTGGGGTCTCGGCGCCTGCGTCAAAGTTCACGACCGAGCGTGAAAACCCGCCTGTCACAGGGAAACCGCCAGAGAGTGCCGACGCGATATTGGATGTGCCGAGACCCACCAGTTCTTGATCGGGCAAAATACGTTGCCGCTTTTTTGCGGCCAATGTTTGGGCAACCGAAACGGATTCGACAAACCCGATGATCGAAATCAAAATCGCCGACACAAACAGGTTGGACCAGATATCGGCAGAAAAACTTGGCAAGGACAAAGGTGGCAACCCCATCGGGATGTCGCCGACGATCCGAACGCCATGTGTATCCAAGCCAAAGGCCCACACAGATAATGTGGTCACAGCGACGGCACCGACGGGACCCGCCTTTGCCAAGATCTCAGCCAAGCGTGGGGCCATGCCCGTGCCCAAAAGTAAGGGTTTGAGACCTTTGCGCACCCAAAACAAAAAGGCCAACGTGCTAAGGCCAATGATCAGGGTGATGATGTTGGTGCTGGTAATGTTCTCAAGTATTGAGGTGATCAACTCGGCCAGGCTATGGCCATGCGCATCAATCCCCAGAATATGCTTGAGTTGGGAGGTCGCAATGATCACCCCAGAGGCGGTGATAAAGCCTGCGATCACCGGATGGGACAAAAAATTTGCCAAAAAGCCCAAGCGAAAAAGTCCCATAACGGTCAGGATCAGGCCGGAAATAAAGGCCAGTGTGATCGCGGCTGCGGCGTATTCTGCGGTGCCCTGAAGTGCCATGTTTCCGACAGCTGCGGCGGTCATCAATGAAATTACGGCCACAGGGCCGACAGCCAATGCGCGTGAGGTGCCAAAAATGGCATAGGCGATCAGAGGTAAAATCGACGCATACAGCCCCATTTCTGCGGGCAGGCCAGCAAGCAGGGCATATGCCAATGATTGCGGGATCAGCATGATTGTGACGATAACGGCAGCAACCGCATCAGACGTCAGTGCGGCCCTGTCATAAGTCTTGGACCATTGTAAAATTGGGAAATGACGTTCGAGCGAGGCTCGGCGTGGTTTGGGCAGCGTCATGGGGCAATGGTCCAATACAGGCGATGATGTGTGCGCCACATATATTCAATTTGGTGAATAAGTGAAGGGTGAAGACGCGAAATAGTGCAGCAAGATGCGTACGACACGACGGAACTTTGTTGGAACTTGAAAACCCCCAACCTCATCAGGCTGGGGGGCAGTCTCGGTGCTATTTTGCTGAAACTTTTTCAGGTTTGGCCAGCCATTCCTTGCCACGCAACATGGCTTTCCAATAGATCGGCGGCAAAATCTGTTCCTTGAGAATCCACGCCGCACGGGTGGGCTTGGTGCCATCAATCAGCCACTTAGGGAAACTGGGCAGCAACGTGCCGCCATATCCGAATTCGGCCAGCACAATCTTGCCGCGCTCCACCGTAAGCGGGCACGATCCATAGCCGTTATAGATGGCCGTCGGGGATTTCCCCTCGATTTCGTCAATCAGGTTCTCTGCCACAATCGGGGCCTGCATTCGGGCCGCTGCCGCCGTTTTGGCATTCGGCGCGTTCATGACATCGCCAAGTGACCAGATATTGCCGTATTCTTTGTGGCGCAGGGTCGATTGGTCGACGTCGATCCATCCGGCGGCGTCTGCCAAAGGAGACACCCGAATAAAGTCGGGCGCGGTCTGGGGCGGGCACACGTGCATCATGTCGAAATCGACGGTGACGGTGGTCTTTTCCGTGTCGGGTTTGCTGACTTCAAAGGTGGCTTGCTTCGCGGAACCATCCACGGCGATCAGGTTGTGGAAAAAGTTAAGGTCAGCATCATACCGGTCGATGTATTCCATCAAGGCAGGCACATAATCTTTGACGCCAAACAATACGCCGCCGGCATTCATGAATTGGATGTCGATGTTCTCAAGTGCGCCCATGGTCTCCCAATTATGTGCCGACAGATACAGCGCCTTTTGCGGGGCTCCTGCGCATTTGATGGGCATCGGCGGTTGGGTAAACAAGGCGCGGCCTTTCTTAAGGCCTTTGACCAGCTCCCACGTGTACGGCGCAAGATCATAGCGATAATTCGAGGTCACACCGTTTTTGCCCAGTGTCTCAACCAAGCCGTCAACGGCATGCCAGTCAAGCTTGAGCCCCGGGCAGACGATCAGGCGGTTGTACTTGACCACACGGCAGCCGTCCAAAACGACGGCGTTGTCTTTGGGTTCAAATGCCGCCACTGCCGACTTAACCCAGTGCACCCCTTTGGGGATCAGGGACCCCATGGTTTTGGCCGTGGTTTCCGCGTCAAAGACGCCGCCGCCAACCATTGTCCAACCGGGTTGATAATAGTGGATGTCCGCAGGATCAATGACAGCCACGTCCAGTCCGGGTTTGCGTGAAATTAGGCTCGACGCCACGGCAATACCAGCAGCTCCGCCGCCGACGATGACGACATCAAATGCGGCATCGGACGTATCGGTTGGCGTTTTGCCACCGTTCACGATGCGCCGGACGACGCCCGCCATATCATACCCAGCCGCTTGCGTGGCCTCGAGAATTTCCGCAGGCGCAAGCGTGTCGGCCTGGCTTAGCGACCATAATGTCGCCGAGCGAGTGCCCGTGCGGCAGTACGCGAACACGGGTCCGGGAAGTTCGATCAGGGCCTGACCGAAATCGTCGGCATCACTGTCCTGAACCTTGCCGGAAATGATTGGCAAGAACCGCGTTTCAAGGCCTGCAGCCTTGGCAGCGACCTCAATTTCTTCAAATGTGGGTTGGTCCGCCCCTTCACCGTCAGGCCTGTTACACATAACCGACCGAAACCCCATCGCGGCAATGGTGGCCACGTCGTCTGGTGTGATCTGCGGTGATACGGAAATCTGGTCAGAGATCTTTTTGAGATCCATAAGGGGCGGTCCTTCTGTTTTTGTCTTGGCGCGACCCGAGACTTATTTGCGCGGGCAGGTGGACATACCCACCAAGCGATACAGCGGGCAAAACTTCATGGCAGATGTACCGGCCAGAACAACACCAACAATCATCGCACCATATTTCATCACGTCGTTTTCCCAAAGAGAAGATGAGATCACGAAGGGTGCAACAAACAAGGCTACGCCCAAGACAAGACGCAACAGGCGGTCGATATTGCCAACATTAGGGGACATGGAGAAACTCCGATTCTGAAAGATGATTACAATCCTGCCCCAAATATATTCAGATAGTAGAATAAAAGGAAGGGCCGCCTTTTGCCGCAGCTTGTTTACCCGTTTAAAACAAGCATTCTCGCTGTGTTTTCATTGGTGTGGAATGACCCGATCGCGACGCATTGCGATGCTAAAGGCCATGTATTCGTTACCCCAAACGATGGCATCCGGAAATTCGAAAGCATGTGGCAGAATCGTTCAGTTGCGTGCTAGGTTTTGCGGTATGCAAAGATCAGACCCCAAGATAGGCGAAAACCGCCCTGTGATCCGCCAGCTGGATGATGCCGCGATCAATCGCATCGCGGCTGGCGAAGTGGTTGAACGCCCTGCCAGCGCCGTCAAAGAGCTGGTGGAAAACGCGATTGATGCCGGTGCGCGTCGAATTGATATCAGCTATGCGGATGGTGGCAAAACGCTTATTCGCGTTGTGGATGATGGCTGCGGGATTGCGCCGGATGATCTTGGTCTTGCGTTGTCGCGTCATGCAACGTCCAAGATCGACGGCAGCGACCTACTTGATATTCACACCTTTGGGTTCAGAGGCGAGGCCTTGCCTTCGCTTGGCGCAGTGGGGCGTCTGAAAATCACGTCACGTGTGTTGGATCACGACGCTGCGGTGATCTCGGTGGAAGGCGGTCATATGACGGCCGTCAAACCTGCGGCGCTGAGTGGTGGCACAATTGTTGAGTTGCGTGACCTGTTTTATGCCACGCCAGCCCGGTTGAAATTTATGCGCACAGACCGTGCAGAAGCCCAAGCCATTACCGATGTCGTCAAGCGCCTTGCGATGGCGGAACCCTTTGTCGGGTTTACCCTTAGGGACGTGTCTGGCGGCGGCGAGGGGCGCGTCACCTTTCGCACCGATGCCCAAACCGGAGACTTGTTTGATGCGCTTCACGGCCGATTGGGCCGGATACTTGGCTCAGAATTTGCGGACAATGCTTTGCGGATTGATGCCACGCGTGAAGGGCTGCATCTGACGGGATATGCCGCGCTGCCGACGTATTCACGTGGGTCGAATGTTGCGCAGTACCTGTTTGTGAACGGACGCCCTGTCAAAGACAAATTGCTGGTGGGCGCCTTGCGCGGGGCTTATTTTGACTTTCTTAGCCGCGACCGCCATCCGGCGGCTGCGCTGTTCATTGAATGTGATCCACATCTCGTGGACGTGAACGTGCACCCTGCCAAGTCCGAAGTCCGTTTTCGCGATCCCGGTTTGGCGCGAGGGTTGATTGTGTCGGCGCTGCGCCATGCGTTGGCCGAGGCAGGGCATCGGGCGTCAACCACGGTGGCAGGTGCCACGCTGGGCGCCTTTCGACCAGAGCCAACCGGTCGTGTCTATCAGATGGATCGCCCGTCGATGGGCGCGCGCGCCGCAGGGTATCAGATGCAGGCCCCGGAACCTGACCAGATGACAGCGCCGGGTTTTGCCGAAACACCGATGGCCATGAGTGCCCGCGTTGAGCTTGCAGATGACCCAGAGGCAGAGGCGCCGCTTGAGCAATTTCCTCTTGGCGCGGCGAGGGCGCAGGTCCACGAGAATTACATTGTCGCCCAGACGGCCGACGGGATGGTGATTGTGGATCAGCATGCCGCCCACGAACGTTTGGTCTATGAGCGTCTCAAGGCACAGATGTCCGAGAACGGCGTTGCAGCTCAGGCGCTGCTGATCCCAGAAATCGTTGAGCTGTCTGAGGCCGAGTGCGCGCGCATATTGTCGGTTGCCAACGGTCTGTCCAAGCTGGGGCTCACGATCGAGCCCTTCGGCGGGGCCGCGATCGCGGTACGTGAAACACCGGCCATTTTGGGCGAGATCGACGCACGCCCGATGATACTGGATATTCTTGATGAGCTGGACGATCAGGGCGAAAGCAGCCTCGTTCAGGCCAAAATCGAAGCAATCCTGTCTCGCGTCGCGTGCCATGGATCGATCCGGTCGGGGCGTCGCATGCGGGCTGACGAAATGAATGCGTTGCTGCGCGATATGGAAGCCACCCCGCATTCGGGGCAGTGCAACCATGGTCGTCCAACCTATGTGGAACTTAAGCTGGCCGACATTGAGCGGCTGTTCGGACGGACATGATCAAAATCGCGGAATATGAATTGGGCTTGCCCGAATTGGTTGGGCTGGGGCTTGCAGGCATTGTGATCCTGTTGCTGATTATGACGGTGCGCGCGGCCGGAAAATCCGCCCGTATGGCCGAGCCGTTGGCCCACCAAATGGGGGCTTTGGGACAGCGCGTTCAGTCGCTGGCAGACGGCCAGCAGCAGCTGGCAGGCGGGTTGACGCATGTGTCCGAAGCCCAAGCCGCGGCGCAAACAAATATGCTTCAGTTGATGGAGCAACGCCTGTCTCAAGTTAGCCTGCAGATGAATGACAACCTGCAAGGATCGGCGCGGCGCACGGCGCATTCATTGGGCGAATTGCAGCAACGCCTTGTTTCTATCGACAAAGCCCAAGACAATATCACCAAGCTGTCAGGCGATGTTCTGAGCTTGCAGGATATCCTGAGCAACAAGCAAACGCGTGGGGCTTTCGGCGAAATCCAACTGAACGATATCGTGTCCAAGGCCCTGCCAAAGGATTCTTATGAACTGCAGCACACGCTTTCGAATGGGAAGCGCGCCGACTGTTTGATCCACTTGCCAAATCCACCCGGCCCAATTGTCATCGACAGCAAGTTTCCATTGGAAGCCTATGAAGCCCTGCGTAACGCCACGACGCAGAATGAATTGAATGACGCCGCCAGAATGCTGCGCACATCGGTCAAAGCGCATATCAAGGCGATTTCATCAAAGTACATTTTGGATGGTGAAACAGCCGATGGGGCGTTGATGTTTTTACCATCAGAAGCGGTTTATGCCGAGCTTCATGCCAATTTTCCTGAGCTGGTGCGCGAAGGTTTTGCCGCGCGGGTCTGGATTGTGTCTCCGACCACATGCATGGCCACACTGAACACCATGCGCGCCATTCTTAAGGACGCACGCATGCAAGAGCAGGCAGGGGCGATCCGTCGCGAGCTTGGGCTGCTCTATGCGGATGTCGAACGGCTTGGGACGCGCGTAGAAAATCTGGACCGCCACTTTGGCCAGGCTTCCAAGGACATCGCCGAGATTAAAATCAGCTCGGACAAAGCGGGACGACGGGCGCGGCGGCTGGACAACTTTGATTTTGAAGAGCTGTCTCCGGATGCGGATCAAGTTGTTCCCCTGACGTCGCCAAAGCCATAGGTCTGGTGAACAACGTGCCGCACGGTGACGGCGCCGGCGCTGTGTGCGACAATGGCTGCGATCAGGATGTCGGCAAAGTGCGCCAACCACACTGAATTTGGATATTCCGTCAAATTCAGTTGCGCCAGATCAAGGACGTCGGGCATAAATACGGGTGCATTAGGGACGGAATTTTGAATTGGAGGCTGCGATATGCTTGAGATTTCTGCGTGGAAAGTTGCACAGGTTGTGCTCATGGCGCGCGAATTGGATCGTGCAGAAGGCGAGCTACGGGCCTTTGTTGAACGTTTGAACGAGGATGAACAGGCCAGTTTGGTCGCGGTCATGTGGGTTGGTCGTGAAAGCTTTGCCGCAGAAGAACTTGCGGATGCGATCGCAACGGCCAAAAATGAGGCCACGGCGCCAACTGCAGATTATTTGCTTGGATCACCGCACATGTCAGACCATCTAGAAAATGGGATGGAAGAGCTCGGGATGTCTTTGTCAGATGCAGAAGACGATCTGGTTCGAGGCGGATAACCGGCTTAGGACGTACTAGGCGTCGTTGCGGTGTGGTTCACGCCCGGCATTTTACCGGGCGCGACAGTATTGGGTCACGCCACGTGGTCGGTGACTTCTAGGTGTTGGGCCAGACCATCGATGGTGTTTAGCCAAGATGTGACAAGCGATGGATCGCTGGGTGCAGCGGAGACACCTGCGGGAATTTCTCCTTCAAGAACGGCGTCGACGGCCAACGATACAGGGATCGACACAAGGCGCGCCATCGCGGTGCCGTTCTCGTCCCCCCAAGCATCCATGACATAGGTTTTGTGCCAGACGGTGTCGTCACCGCGCGCGGCTTTGAGCGCGACACAAAGCACCACGCGGTCGGGGTCATTTTCGCCATAGGCGTTGTCGCGCCAGAATTGATCAGACATATCCTTGAGACGTTGCTCGCCCTCTGGCCCTTGAAGGGTTTCAATTTCCTCAAAGACGTCGGCCCATGCATCGGCCCATCCATTCAGGCGCAAGGTGCCGCGCACGAATTCCTTTACGGACCAGTCAGGATCAAACTGATAGTCGGCCATGAACGGGATCGAGTCCCTGTTTGGATAGACTTCGAAGCTTTCGGGAACGGGTAAGGGGGCGGCATAGCTGCTGATCGCGTCCCAAGGCCGTTGAACATCCAGCGGCGCATAATCGCGAATAGAGCGTGACGGCGACCGGAGTGCCTTGAGCACCCCAAGCGGCGACCAG
The DNA here is from genome assembly GCF_005518135.1 of Shimia litoralis. Taxonomy (GTDB): domain Bacteria; phylum Pseudomonadota; class Alphaproteobacteria; order Rhodobacterales; family Rhodobacteraceae; genus Shimia_E; species Shimia_E litoralis. Next base: position 265,540 of record NZ_SULI01000002.1, read on the forward strand.
CTAAATTTGTACCGGAACGGGTTCGGGACTTTGGGGATCCCGCCGCAATACGAAATGAAAGACAGGTCATTGTCGCCCTCAAACGCATCTGACGATTTATAGTCCGCGATCAACGCGTGGGCCATGAGGTGATCAATGCCTGGATCAAGACCAACCTCGTTGACGCAGGACACACCAGCGGCTTGCGCAGCATCGTTCAAGGCCCGCATTTCGGGGGCAATGTAAGACGAACTGACGAAATGGGCCTGCTTTGATATGCACAGCTCTGCCAAGGGCACATGCCAATCGCCGGGCAACATCGACACAACGAGGTCACCCTGTGCAAGACAGGCAGAAAGTGTGTCGATATCAAAGGCCCTGATGTCAGAAGTGATATCGCCAATGGCCTCTTGGGCTTTTTCGACCGTCCGGTTCCAAACTGTAACTTGCTTGCCTGAGTCGATGAGACGGCGCAAGCCGGGGATGGCGGAAAGGCCTGTGCCACACCAATGAATGGTCATGCGATTTTCTCCTTAGGGTGTCGCGCCCAAGAGCATTGGGTTCTGTCCGACAGTGTGGATTACGTGGGTTTGATGGCTGAACTGTGTGTTGCGAACTCTGCTGCCGCGCGACGCCAAACGCCAGCGTCAAGATTGGTCAAATCGCACAACGTTGGCAATAGCTGGTCTGCGTAATCTTCGGAAGATTCGACCGGTAGCATGGACGGCAAGTTATCAATCGCCATGACATCCAACGGCGGCGTGTCGTGGACCCGCACAACAGGGGACTCCCATGTGGTCGCACGGTCATAGACTGGAACCGGATTATAGTCGCTGTCGGGATCGCAGGCGACGTCGCCGATGGCTGTGAGCTGTCGCGTCGCCGATTTTGCGGATTGCGGCACAAAGACCGGCGTTCCTGGCCGTGCAAAGATGCAATTCATAAAGATATCGTGCGCGAGTATTTCGGGAAAAGGCCCGCCGCTGGCGGTTTCGGCCATGTCCCACTTGGTAACGGTCACACCCATGGTTTCCAATAAATCCGCAGCGCCCGTGCCCACACGCCCCATGGCGCCAATCACGATGGCAGAGGGGCGATCATCTCCGAGCGTGTCCAGCTCGGCCCCCAAGCTGTCGAGCAGGGCATCTTTGCTGGCAAAGACGCCGACTGGTCCGCAGATTGACTGGCGTTGCTGGGCGGCCCAAGCCTTGAGTGTCGCTGCGGCGCCAGCATATCCGGCCCAATATCCAAAGGCTGCAACGCGGCGGCCTGACCCGTCGACGAGATATTCGAGATCGTAAAGTGTGCCTCCGCCTGCGTTGAAGCGCTGCAGAAGTGTGACGCCTGAGTGTTGGCCTTTGTAGGCATGCCCGAACATGATATGTTTGTGCGGCAATGGTGTGCCATCCTCGGGGAGTTCTTTTAGCCCAAAAATAATGGCGTCTGTTGGGGCGCTGGGCCAGCTGTTTTCCGGCGCAATGTGACATCCCACAGCTTTGTACCCGTCCAGAGGGATTGCGCGCACAGAGCTCTCTTCGACGGTGACCTGAATGCCGCGCGCGATAAGCTGTGCCGCGCCATGGGGGGTGATGCCCACGCGTTCTTCGTGTTGGCGCTGTTCGGCGCGGACCCAGAGATGTGTCATGTGATAGCCTCCATTTGTACAAGGCTTAGGAAAATTGTGCCCCAGTGAAAAGCATCAATTTCCAAATTCATCGACGGGCGCGACGTCACATCATGAAACGGTACAAACGGCGCGCTCCCGCCTCACGTCGATGCCTGTGGCCTCTCGTTTCGTTGGGCCAAGCCTCGCTTCGCTCGGCAGACTGTCAGATGGGGCCATGTTGTGAAGAACATGTGCCGGATTTACACCTTCAATACATACGTGCAGTTTCTCGATGCCTCATTTCCTGACTGGCAACGGCGTCGCGCGCGTGGCACAACATATGTACCAATGAGGAAAGGCGCGCGACATGGAAAATGGTTTTGGCAAGGGGTGCCATCTGCACTTGATTGATGGCTCGGCCTTTATCTTTCGCGCGTACCACGCGCTCCCGCCCCTGACACGTAAATCTGATGGTCTGCCAATCGGTGCGGTTGCTGGCTTTTGCAACATGCTGCATCGGTATATCGAAGGTAATTCTGGCCCAGACGCGCCAACCCACGTTGCGGTAATTTTTGATAAAGGCAGCCATACATTCCGTAATGATATGTATGATCTCTACAAGGCAAACCGTGACGCGATGCCTGAAGACTTGCGCCCACAGATGCCTTTGACGCGCGCGGCCACACAGGCATTTAACATTGCATGCAAAGAGCTGGAAGGCTGGGAAGCTGACGACATCATTGCAACACTCGCAGTGCAGGCACGCGACGCCGGAGGGCGCTGCACAATCATCTCGTCGGACAAAGACATGATGCAATTGGTCGGCGGCGGCGTTGAAATGCTGGACGCGATGAAAAACAAACGGATCGACCGTGATGGTGTCTTTGAAAAGTTTGGTGTCGGGCCTGAACGTGTTGTCGATGTCCAAGCCCTTGCTGGGGATAGTATTGACAATGTTCCGGGTGCGCCCGGCATCGGGATCAAAACAGCGGCCCTGTTGATTAACGAGTATGGCGATCTAGAAACACTTTTAGATCGGGCCGAAGAAATCAAGCAGCCCAAGCGGCGTCAAACCTTGATTGATCATCGGGCACAAATTGAACTGTCAAAAAAGCTTGTGCAACTGGACGAGAACACGCCGCTTGATTTTTCGATTGATGATCTGGAGGTTCAAGACCCGGATTCAGACGTCCTGCTAGAGTTTTTGGCCGAGATGGAGTTCCGGACCCTCACCAAGAGAATATCGGACCAGTTAGGTGTTGAAGCACCTGTAATAGCTGACGCCCCAGTGCAATCTGCAGCAGCCGATGCACCTGAGGACAAGCCATTTGACGCAGATGCTTACGAGTGGGTGAAAGATCGGGGCGCGCTTGACGTCTGGATCGAGAAAATCAAGGCGCGGGGCACCGTGGCGGTTGATACTGAAACCACAGGCCTTAACGAAATGATCGTTGATCTGGTCGGGGTGTGTCTGTCGGTTGAGCCGGGCGAGGCGTGCTATATCCCCGTCGGGCACAAGAAAGGCACCAGCGATGATTTGTTCGGAAGTGATGAACTGGCAGACGGCCAGATGCCGCTGCAAGAGGTGCTGGATGCGCTCAGGCCGGTTCTTGAAGATGATTCCATCCTCAAGGTCTTTCAGAATGCCAAATATGATTGCAAAATTCTAAAGCGCTATGGCGTTAACGTGGCGCCAATTGATGACACGATGTTGATATCATATGCGCTTCATGCCGGATTGCATGGGCATGGTATGGATGCATTGTCCGAGCGATATCTTGACCACAAACCTATTCCGATTAAATCGCTTTTGGGGACCGGAAAAGCAGCGATTACGTTTGATATGGTGCCAATCCAAGACGCCGTGCCTTATGCAGCAGAGGATGCGGACATCACGTTTCGGCTTTGGCAGAAATTCAAACCCCAGTTACATCAGCATCAGGTAACGTCGGTTTACGAGACACTCGAACGGCCCTTGTCACCGGTATTGGCGCAGATGGAGATGCATGGCGTCAAAGTTGACCGCGACACGCTATCGCGTATGTCGAACACCTTTGCGCAAAAAATGGCCGGACTAGAAGCGGACATTCATGCGTTGGCCGGACGCCCCTTTAATGTGGGATCACCCAAACAATTGGGTGAAATCCTGTTTGATGAAATGGGACTGGAAGGCGGCAAAAAGGGGAAAACAGGCGCCTACGCGACTGGAGCGGACATTCTCGAGGATTTGGCAACCGAACATGACCTGCCCGCAAAGGTTCTGGATTGGCGCCAGCTTTCCAAATTGAAATCCACCTATACCGATGCGCTACAGGATCACATCAATCCCGACACTGGCCGTGTGCATACATCGTATGTCCAAACCGGCGCAAACACCGGACGTCTGGCGTCAAGCGATCCGAATCTGCAAAATATCCCTGTCCGCAGCGAAGAAGGTCGGCGCATTCGCGAGGCATTCGTTGCGGATGCAGGCAAAACGCTGATCAGTTTAGACTATAGCCAAATTGAATTACGTATCTTGGCGCATATGGCTGACATCGAGGCTCTCAAACAGGCCTTCCGTGATGGGCAAGATATTCACGCCATGACGGCTTCTGAAATGTTTGACGTGCCTCTGACCGAGATGACCCCAGAAACCAGACGCCGCGCCAAAGCGATCAACTTTGGCGTGATCTATGGCATTTCCGGTTTTGGTTTGGCGCGCAACCTGCGCATTCCGCGCAAGGAAGCACAAGACTTCATCAACCGGTATTTTGAACGGTTCCCGGGTATCCGGACATATATGGATGACACCAAGGCGTTCGCCAAAGAGAACCTATTTGTTCAAACTTTGTTTGGTCGCAAAATCCATATGCCGGAAATGAATGCCAAGGGGCCTCGTGCGGGGTTTGCCCAGCGGGCGGCAATCAATGCGCCTATACAGGGAACTGCTGCGGATATTATCCGACGCGCGATGATCCGGATGCCCGAGGCCATTGCACATCTTCCGGCAAAGATGCTGTTGCAGGTGCACGATGAACTGATTTTCGAAGTTGATGACGATGCGGTTGATGAAACGACCGAGGTTGCGCGTGCGATCATGCAAGGTGCTGCGGAACCAGTGGTCAAGCTGGATGTGCCGCTAATTGTTGATGCTGGACGCGGCGCAAACTGGGCAGAGGCACACTGAAGATCGCCATCTATGATGTTGCGAGCCAGTGGGTATCTAAATGACCGCGCACTAGCGCGCGTTTTTTAGCCAACCAAGCCCGTCGGTTGTGAGGCCGGCGGGGTGATATTCGGCGCTCACATGCCCTTGATATCCGGCGTCGTCGAGTTTCCTGAAAAATTCGGGATAATCGATGTCGCCTTTAAGAGGCTCGTTTCGGTCTGGGGTTCCCGCAATTTGAATATGCCCTGCGCGGTGGCCGTGCTTGTCCCACGTTGCGCTGACGTCGCTGGTGATTTTGTGCGCATGATAGGTGTCGAATTGTAATGCCAAGTTCGGGGCTGCGATCTCGTCAAGGATATCTGCGGCACGGTCAAAGCTGTCGAGGAAATAGCCCGGCATGTCATCCGTGTTGATGGGTTCAATCGTCAGGCGTTGTTTGGGCGCATAATCGGTCGCCCACTTCAGGTTCTCGATCATTGTTTCATGCGCATCTTGCCCCTTGGCGACGCCAGACATGACGTGCACCATCTGCGCCCCCAAAACATCTGCGTACCGCAAAGCACGTTTGAAATCATATCTGAAGCGATCCTGCCCACCCGGAATAGCGGCAAAGCCGCGATCGCCTCCGGTCCAGTTGGGGGGCGGGGTGTTAATGAGAACCAAATCCAAAGACGCTGCCTGTAGCGCACTCAGAATATCACGCGCATTTATGTCATACGGAAAAAGAATTTCGACAGCAGAAAACCCTGCAGACCGAGCGGCGGCGAACCGATCTAGGAAGGGGATCTCGGGGAAAAGCAGACTTAGGTTTGCGGCAAATTTAGGCATGTGACGTCCTTTCGCGTCAGCCTATAGCTTAAGCTGGAACAGAGGCAAAGGCTGTCCATAAAAAACAGGGCATCCATGGGCAAAAACCCGCTAATATGGGGCTTGGCACTGTGCCGGCTCGCAAAAAAATGTCACAAAAGGTCGTTTTACTCGAGCTCGCTCGACAGAATGATTGGAAAAAATGACTCTGCCGACCAAACGCCAAACCAGCTTTGTCCATCAACGGTGTGATGCACGCCCAGATCAACGAGCCGATAAAAGCTCTTGCGATCAATCAGAGCTTCGAGATTGCTTCGGATCAGGATATAGGGCGACGGCTCACCCGTCTCTGCGTCGCGCGCCACCCGTATTGGGTGATCAGGGCCAGCAACCGCAAAATCGTCCACGTTGGTGGAGAACGTTAGGTTTTGCGCGTTTCCTTGTCCGTCAACATCGAAATCAATGGCGACAAATGGCGCGTCGTCGACGGTGATTCCCACTTTTTCAACGGGCGTGACCAGAAAATACTTATCGTCATCTTTGCGCAGTACCGAGGAGAAAAGCTTGACCAACCCGTGCCGCCCGATCGGCGTGCCGAGATAAAACCACGTCCCGTCTCGCGCAATTCGCATGTCGAGATCGCCACAAAATGGCGGATTCCACAGGTGCACCGGAGGCATGCCCTTGGTTTGGTTCTTTGCAGCTCTTGCTGATGCTGCGATGCCCTCAGCCGAAGGTTTCACAGGAATTTGTTCGCTCATTGTTTTTGCCATTTCTGCAGCGCGGTATAGAGTTCACACATAGTATATCCGAAACAGGAGAATTGTCATGGCCGAAGACATCGATCTGGTCGCTGAAATCGAAGCACTGGGCGAAAAACTTGGCCATGCCAAGGCTGCAATCACCAAACGTTTTATCGGGCAAGAACAGGTTGTTGATCTCACGCTCTCGGCGTTGCTGTGTGGGGGGCACGGGTTGCTTGTTGGTTTGCCCGGTTTGGGCAAGACGCGCTTGGTCGAGACCTTGTCAGTTGTGATGGGGTTGCAGGGCAACCGTGTGCAGTTCACGCCAGATTTGATGCCGGCGGACATCCTCGGGTCCGAGGTGTTGGAAAAAGGCAAAGGCGGCACGCGGGAATTCAGGTTCGTACCGGGGCCGATTTTTTGCCAACTGTTGATGGCGGATGAAATCAACCGTGCCAGCCCGCGCACGCAATCCGCGTTACTTCAGGCGATGCAAGAGCACAAAGTCACCGTGGCAGGGGCCGATCGTGCGTTAGATGCCCCGTTTCATGTGTTGGCGACGCAGAACCCGATCGAGCAAGAAGGCACATATCCTCTGCCCGAGGCGCAGTTGGACAGGTTCTTGGTGCAAATTGATGTTCCGTATCCCACGCGTGATACAGAACGCGATATTTTGCTGGCCACGACCGGAGTTGACGACGAAGCGGCGCACGAGGTGTTTTCTGGCACTGAATTGTTAGCGGCGCAAAAGGTGCTGCGGCGGATGCCTGTCGGCGACAGCGTCGTAGAAATGATTTTGGATTTGGTGCGTGCGTTTCGACCAGAAGACCCATCATCGCCGGAAAATGTGCGCAATTCGGTGGCGTGGGGGCCCGGGCCACGCGCCGCGCAGGCCTTGATGATGACCGTGCGGGCGCGCGCCTTGCTGCAGGGCCGGCTGGCCCCATCGGCGCAAGACGTGTTGGATATGGCCCAACCAGTTTTGAGCCATCGAATGGCTCTGACCTTTGCAGCGCGCGCGCGGGGTGAAACGATTTCGGGTCTCATCACGGCCACTGCGGCACATCTCGACGGGCTTGGGGTGGCTGCGTGATAACCGCGCCCGATCTTCGAACCCGCGCCGAGACCGAGGCGTCTCGGTTACCACCGCTGTTGGCTTGGGCCGAGCAGCTGGCGGGCACGGTGCTGTTGGGGGAACACGGACGTCGGCGTGCGGGGTTGGGGGATGATTTCTGGCAATACCGCCCTGTGCAACCGGGTGACTCGCTCCGCTTGATCGATTGGCGGCGGTCTGCGCGCAGTGATATGCAGTTCGTGCGGCAACGAGAATGGCAAGTTGCGCAATCTGTCTTGCTTTGGGTGGATCAGTCGGCCTCGATGAGGTTTGCTTCTGATAACAAACTAGGGCCCAAGTCAGACACAGCGCGTGTCTTGGCACTGGCTCTGAGTATCCTGTTGATCCGTGCCGGTGAGAGGGTTGGCCTTATGGGGCAGGAACTGCCCCCGCGTCGCGGTGAAGGTCAGATTTTACGATTGGCTGATGCGATCTCGCATACGTCTGACGAGGATTTCGGCACCCCAGAAACGCGCGCGATGCTGCCGCATGCGCGCGCCTTGTTCGTTTCGGATTTCATGGGCAACATTGACGATGTCGAGGCGTCGTTACTCAAGGCAGCAGATCGCGGGGTAAGTGGTGTGCTCTTGCAAGTGCTGGACCCGACCGAAGAGAGTTTTCCGTTTCAGGGTCGCACCGTTTTTGAAAGTATGGGAGCGCGTGTACAGCATGAGACTCGAAAGGCGTCTGATCTGAGGGAAAAATATATTGAGCGATTATCTGAACGACGTGATCGGTTGCGTGATATGTGTCGTGTGACCGGATGGCAGTTTAACAGCCACCTGACGTCGTCCCCGCATCAGGCGGCGCTATTGTGGCTTTATCGCGCGATGGAGCAGCGCTGATGTGGTTTGGACTTCCCCTCGGGTTCACGACGCCGTGGATGTTACTGGCGCTTGTGGCGTTGCCGGTTCTCTGGATTGTTCTTAGGGCGATCCCGCCCGCGCCGATCACGCGCAGGTTTCCGGGTGTTGCGCTATTGTTGGGGCTTCAGGATGATGATGCGGTTTCAGATCGCACACCTTGGTGGCTTTTGGTGATGCGATCCCTTCTCATCGGAGCAGCGATCGTCGGCTTGGCAGGGCCAATTCTCAATCCGAATACAAACGACGATGTCGAAGGTGATTTACTGATCGTGGTTGATGGAAGTTGGGCCGCAGCGCCGAACTGGCCTGACCAAATTGATATGATCAAGGCGGAACTTGAACAGGCCGGACGCGATGATCGCGCTGTCGCTCTGGTCAATTTGAGCGCACCAGAACCCGTGCGCTTTCAAGATTCGCGCCTTTGGGTGTCAGGCTTGGCAGGGTTGGTGCCGCAGGCGTGGCAACCAAATGCAGGGGATATTCAAGACCTGATCTCTGGGTTGCCTGATTCCGCATTTCAGACGCTCTGGATGTCGGATGATCTGGCATATGAAGGTCGCATGCGCTTGTTACATGCCCTTCAAGATCACGGAACGGTTCGGGTTGTGCAGCCGGACCAAAGCGCGCTGGCGATCGCGTCGGTGGCGTTTGACAACGGGGTTGTACAGCTGATGGTGCGCCGCGCCATTCGTGACAATGCCACGCACGCACCGACACAAGGTGCGGTTGTCGAGGCCCACGGGCTTGATCCGTCTGGTGCAAAAGGCGTTCTGGCGCGCGTGCCCGTGACTTTTTCAGCAGGATCTGACACGACCACAGTTGATCTTGTCGTGCCTGCCGAGTTGCGGGCGCGGATAACACATTTTGAAATTGCAACACAGCCTTCGGCTGCCGCCATTCATTTGATTGATGATCGGCTGCGCCGACGCGAGGTGGCGCTGATTTCAGGGCGGGAAGATAGAGAAGGGTTACAGCTTTTGTCGCCGTTGCACTATTTGCGTCAGGCTCTGGAACCGAATGCAGATGTGATCGAAGGCGGTTTGGCAGATGTTCTGCCTGCCAATCCCGATGTCATCGTGCTGGCTGATGTTGCCGGATTGTCTGAGGCGCAAACTGTCGAGGTATTGCAGTGGGTCGAGCAGGGCGGGCTATTGTTACGTTTTGCTGGGCCGAAACTGGCCGCCAGCGGTTTTAATCGTGCATCCGAAGATCCGTTGATGCCGGTGCGATTGCGCTCTGGAGGGCGCAGCATCGGAGGTGCCATGAGTTGGGGGGCACCAAAAGAACTGGCACCATTTGATGCTGAGAGCCCCTTTTTCGGTCTGACAATTCCCAAAGATGTACGCGTGCGAGCACAGGTTGTGGCGCAACCTGATCCGGCGCTTGCGTCTCGGGTGATCGCGGCGCTTACGGATGGCACCCCATTGGTGACACGTAAAACACAGGGTAACGGACATATTGTTTTGTTTCACGTCACTGCCAACGCGGAATGGTCGGGCCTGCCACTGTCTGGCCTTTTTGTGCAGATGTTGGATCGTTTGGCGGTTCTAAGTAGTGCAGATCGTGCAGCGCCGAATGATCTGGAAGGGACAACATGGCAGCCGGTTCAGGTGCTGGATGGGTTCGGGGAACTAAAAGACGGGAAAACCCTTTCTGGCGTGGCTGGGCCAGCCCTGATTTCAGACATCTTGGGGCCGAACCTGCGCCCTGGATTATATCGCGACGGCACACGCCTGCTCGCGCGCAATGTCTTACGTCCTGACGAGGTGCTCAAGCGTGTGGCATGGCCAGCTGACGTACAGGTTCAGGGGGTGCAGGTGACACCCGTAAAGGATCTGTCCGGTGTGTTTTTGGCGTTGGCCTTGGTGCTTATGGCGGTTGATGTGGTTGCGTCCTTGCTCGTGTCGGGGCGCTTTTGGGGGCCACGTGTCGCGGTGATCTTGTTGGCGTTGATGACTTTGCCCCAGATGACAGAGGCGCAGGATACGCGCGCGATCCAAGATACCAGAGAAGTTGTCCTTGGTCATGTGCTGACAGGGGATCGTGCGGTGGACGATGTCGCGCACGCTGGGCTCAAGGGGCTGTCCGAGACGCTGTTCTTTCGAACGTCGGTCGAACCTGCCGAACCTGCAGGAGTCGATCTTGAACGAGATGAGATCGCGTTTTATCCGCTTTTGTACTGGCCGATAAGGCAAGGCCAACCCATTCCATCCCAAGAGGCATACGCAAAACTAAATGCCTATCTGCGCTCGGGGGGCATGATCCTGTTTGATACCAGAGATGCCGACATTGCCAGTTCTGGAGCGGCCAGTGCCAATGGGCGCAAACTTCAACGGTTGGCAGCCCCGCTTGATATTCCACCGCTGGCACCAATGCCCAAAGATCACGTGATTACGCGTACCTTCTATTTGCTACAGGATTTTCCCGGTCGCTATGTTGCCAAAGATATCTGGGTCGAGGCCCCACCACAAGACGCCGAGCGTATTGATGGAATGCCGTTCCGCAACCTCAATGACGGGGTGACACCTGTGGTGATCGGGGGCAACGACTGGGCGTCAGCTTGGGCCATTGATGGGCGCGGGAACGCCATGTTTCCCATTGGCCGTGGTCGTGCCGGGGATCGTCAAAGGGAACTGGCGTTGCGGTTTGGGGTGAACTTGGTGATGCATGTGCTGACGGGGAACTATAAGTCGGATCAAGTGCATGTTCCCGCGTTGCTGGATAGGTTGGGCCAATGACTGGGACTGTATTGTTTACCCCATTGTTGCCTGTGTGGGCGCTTGTTGGTTTGACGGTCTTGACGTTGGTTGCGGTCCTGTGGGCATGGCGACGCGGCCTCACAGGCTGGAGTTTGCGCGGCTTGGCGGGAGTCGTGATTTTGGCCGCGCTTTGTGGGCCAGAATTACAAAGGGAGTTTCGCACGCCGCTATCGGATATTGTCCTTATGCTGGTTGACCAAAGTTCTAGCCAGACCTTGTTGGATCGTGGCGCGCGCACAGACGAGTTTGCCAGCACTTTGAGTACGCGTCTTGGGGCGCAAGACAATGTCGAAGTGCGTCGCATTGATGTGCCTGACGGTGCCAATGACACTGGGACCGAGTTGATGCAGGCTCTTACCGAGGCATTGGCGCAAGAACCCAACGGGCGCATCGCCGGGGTTTTCGCACTGAGCGATGGCCGCGTGCATGATATGAAGCAGATGCCGGCTTTGTCTGCCCCATTCCATTTGATGCATAGCGGTTTGGAGGATGATTGGGATCGACGCCTTTCAGTGCGCAATGCGCCCGCTTTTGCGATCCTTGGGGATGCCGTCACGCTGACCTTGCGCATCGAAGACAGCGGCGCGGCCCCTGTCTCGCAGGATGGAAAAGCCCCCTTGGATATTTCCGTCGATGGTGACACGCCGCTGAGATTTCGGGTTCCGATCGGCGAAGACATAGAATTGCCCGTCACGTTGCCGCATGCCGGACGAAATGTAATCCAGTTTTCGGTGCCCAACGCTCAGGGTGAGATAACGGATCGCAACAACAGTGCGCTGATTCAGATAAACGGTGTCAGAGACCGATTGCGCGTTCTGCTTGTGAGCGGAGAACCGCATCCGGGTGGGCGTACATGGCGCAATTTGCTTAAATCAGATGCCTCGGTGGATTTGGTGCACTTCACAATTCTCCGACCGCCGGAAAAACAGGATGGCGTGCCAGTTGGCGAATTGTCTTTGATCGCGTTTCCCACCCGTGAATTGTTTATGGAAAAGATCGACGATTTCGACTTGATTGTGTTCGATCGCTATCAGCGGCGGGGCATTCTGCCATCACTTTATTTGGAAAATGTTGTGAACTATGTGCGAAACGGTGGGGCGGTTCTGGTGGCCGCGGGCCCTGATTTTGCTAGCGCAGACAGCCTGTATCGATCCCCCCTTGCCGAGGTCCTGCCTGCGCGGCCAACCGCGCGGGTTATTGATGATGGATATGTGCCGGTGGTGTCTGACATTGGTCGACGTCATCCAGTTACTGCGGGGCTTCCACGTCAGGATATCTGGGGGCGGTGGCTGCGGCAGGTCGAGGTGGAACCCGAACGCGGTGATGTAGTCATGACGGGGCATCAAGGACGCCCGCTGCTGATATTGGATCGCGTTGACGAGGGGCGCGTGGCGCTTTTGGCGTCTGATCACGCGTGGCTTTGGGCGCGCGGATACGAGGGGGGCGGACCACAGCTTGAGTTGCTGCGCAGGCTTGCGCATTGGATGATGGGAGAGCCGGACCTTGAAGAAGAGGCGCTGTGGGCAGAAGCCACTGGCCAGCGAATGCGCATCATTCGCCGATCTCTCAAGGAGTCTGTCGGTGATGTGGTCATCACGACGCCAACAGGCGAACGTCACACGCGCGCGCTCACGGAACTCAGGCCCGGCCACTTTGAAGCAGATTTTGCGGGAGATGAGATCGGGCTGTATCGCCTGAAAAACGGGGACAAGGATGCGGTCATAGGTTTGGGGCCTGCGGCGCCTCTTGAATTCGTAGATACCATCGCCACCGCGTCGGTTTTGGCGCCAGCGATCAAGGCACAGCGTGGGGGCAGCTTTGCGATGAGCGCAGGCGTGCCATCCATTCGGTCAGTGCGCTCTGGGCGTCCGGCGGCGGGAAACGGGTGGGTGGGCATCACGCCCCGTAATGCCTACGATGTGCGAGATGTGGCGCGCACGCCGATGTTGCCCGCGTGGCTTGTGCTCGCAATGGTATCGATGCTGATCGTCGGTGGATGGCTGCGCGAGGGCCGCCGATGAGAGATATGTCTTCGGGACTGTCATCCACTAAGGTGAGTATCCAGACATCAGAGCGTGGCAATTTCAGGGGCAATTTGCAGCAGCAGGTATGAATAGGGTTCACCCTTGTACACCAGCAAGATAGAACGCAGGCAAATCAGACGGAGCAGTGAGCCATGAACACACCTAAACCTGTTGTCTTGTGTATTCTTGATGGTTGGGGTCTCAGCGAGACAACTGTCGCCAATGCACCCGCTTTGGCCAATACGCCGACGTTCGATGCGATGATGGCCAAGTGCCCGAATGCGACGCTGATCACGCATGGGCCGGATGTCGGGTTACCAACGGGTCAAATGGGCAACTCTGAAGTCGGGCACACAAATATCGGCGCAGGCCGTGTTGTCGCCATGGATTTGGGACAAATTGATCTGGCGATCGAAGACGAGTCATTTTTCGACAATAGGGCGCTCAAGGCGTTTATCGCCACACTGTTGGAAACAGGCGGAACTGCCCATTTGATGGGGGTGATTTCAGACGGCGGCGTGCACGGCCATATCGAACATATTCTTGCCGCGCTTAAAGCGATGAGTGATGCAGGTGTTCCAGCTGTGTTGCACGCCATCACGGATGGTCGTGATGTGGCGCCAAAGTCGGCATTTACCTATCTGGAAACATTGGCAGAGCGTATGCCGCACGGCACCAAAATCGCCACAGTGACGGGCCGCTATTTTGCGATGGATCGCGACACGCGGTGGGAACGCGTCGCCGAAGCCTATAACGCGATGGTGCACGGCACGGGTGTTGCGGCGGCTGACGCCCATGCCGCAGTTTCGAATGCCTATGCGCGATCAGAAAGCGACGAATTTATCAGCGCCTCGGTGATTGGGGGGTATTCTGGTGCGACCGACAAAGACGGGTTCTTTTGCTTGAATTTCCGTGCCGACCGCGCACGCGAAATTTTGGCGGCTTTGGGAAAACCCGGATTTGCGGATTTTGATATTGGCGACCGCCCGGACTGGGCCGCAATGCTGGGCATGGTGAACTATTCCCAAGATCACAATACCTATATGAAGACGGCCTATCCAAAACAGGAAATCCATAATACTCTGGGGGAATGGGTCGCCAAGCAGGGCCTGCGCCAGTTCCGGTTGGCAGAGACCGAGAAGTATCCGCATGTGACCTTTTTCCTGAATGGTGGCGATGAACAACCTGCCAAGGGTGAAGATCGGTTCATGCCAAAATCACCTAAGGTGGCGACCTATGATCTTCAGCCGGAGATGTCGGCGCATGAGGTGACCGAACAATTCGTCGCCGCGATTGAAGAAGGCTATGATCTGATTGTGACCAATTATGCCAATCCGGACATGGTGGGGCACACGGGCGATCTGCAGGCTGCGATGCGTGCATGCGAGGCCGTCGATCAAGGGCTTGGCGCTGTGCAGGCGGCATTGAACAAGGCCGGTGGAGCGATGATCGTGACAGCAGATCACGGGAATTGCGAAGTGATGGTTGATCCTGTGACTGGCGGTCCGCATACGGCGCACACAACGAATTTGGTGCCAGTGATATTGGTGAACGGACCTGAAGGTGCCACTGTACGCGCTGGGCGTTTGGCCGATCTGGCCCCGTCGTTGCTGGACTTGATGGGCCTGCCTCAGCCGGATGAAATGACCGGAGAAAGCCTGATTACACGATGAAGTTTGCAGCGGTACTGTTCTCTGGGGCGATCATTTTGGCGGGTGTGCACGGCGCATTTGCCCAAAGTAATCCCGCAGATTCAGCGCGCGCTGCAGCACAGCAACTCGAACAGGCCTCACTGTCTTTGCAGAGTGCACGTAAGTCGAGAGACCGCGTTGCTGCGCTGACCCAAACCGTTCAAGCGTATGAAGCCGGATTGATGGCCATGCGCGAGGGCTTGCGCAGGGCGGCCATCCGCGAGGCCCAAATCGGGCGAGAACTCAAGGCGCAAGAGGCGGAGATTTCCCGCCTGCTTGGGGTGCTTCAGTCAATGGGCAGCGGTCCGCCTCCTGTGATGTTGCTGCACCCGTCTGGTCCGACGGGCACGGCCCGTTCGGGGATGATTTTGGCAGATATCACGCCAGCGCTTGAAGCCCGTGCCAATAAGTTGCGGGTGGATCTTGAAGAAATTGTGATTCTACGGGATCTCCAGCAAGGGGCTGCTGACGATTTACAGGCTGGCCTGAGGGGCGTTCAGGATGCGCGCACCGAGCTGTCCAAGGCGATATCAGATCGATCAGACCTACCGCAGCGCTTTGCGGATGACCCGGTAAAAACAGCACTGTTGATTGCGACCACAGAAACCCTTGAAGGGTTTGCTAGCGGCTTGAGTGAAATTCAGGAAGACGGCGTTCAGCCAATGGACTTGCCCGATATTTCTGCGCGCAAAGGGTCGTTGGCGTTACCGGTTCAGGCACAGGTTCTAAGATATGCGGGCGAGGCCGATGCCGCAGGTATCCGCCGCCCTGGCTTGGTTTTGGCGGCAAGGCCAAATGCGCTTGTTGTATCCCCCACGGCTGCCACCATCCGATATCGTGGGCCTTTGTTGGATTACGGCAATGTGATGATTCTCGAACCACAAACGGGGCTGCTGTTCGTTTTGGCGGGTATGGAAACGGTCTTTGGCGATGCAGGTCAGGTCATTCCCGAAGGCACGCCCGTGGGCTTGATGGGGGGAGAAGACCCAAAAATTGGCGCAATTCTCTCACAGTCTGGTGATGGGTCTGGTAACGGGCGCTCAGAAACGCTCTATATAGAAGTTAGACAAGATAAAAATTCGGTGGATCCGAACATATGGTTCCGCACAGACAAGGATGGATGATTGATGAAGAAATTTGTCGCGGCCGCGCTGGGCGGTACACTGGCCGGTGTCATTGCCGCCACGCAGGTGGCTGGTCCGCTGTTGGCCGAAGAAAGTGCGCGCCACAACAATGTGTATGAACAGCTTGATTTGTTCGGAGACATTTTCGAGCGCATTCGCGTCCAATATGTCGAAGAAGTTGATGAGGGCGATCTGATCGAAGCCGCGATAAATGGCATGTTGACCTCGCTTGACCCGCACTCTTCATATTTGTCACCGGATGATGCCGCAGACATGCGCGTTCAAACTCGCGGAGAGTTTGGCGGGCTTGGTATCGAAGTCACCCAAGAAGAAGGCTTTGTCAAAGTTGTGTCACCGATAGATGGCACACCGGCGGACACCGCAGGTATCGAAGCAGGGGATTTAATCACCCATGTGGATGGCGAAAGCGTGCTGGGTCTCACACTTGATGAAGCTGTTGAGAAAATGCGTGGCCCTGTTGGATCTGAAATCATCATCACAGTCGCGCGCGAAGGCGAAAACGAGCCCTTCGACGTGTCGATTATTCGGGATACGATTAAGCTGACAGCGGTCCGGTCGCGCACAGAAGGCAGCACTGTTGTGTTGCGCGTGACAACGTTTAATGACCAGACCACGCCGAACCTGCAAGCTGGCTTTGAAAAGCAAGTGGCAGAGCTGGGTGGCATGGAAAACGTGAACGGAATCGTGCTTGATCTGCGCAACAACCCAGGGGGTCTGCTGACGCAAGCGATCAAAGTCTCGGATGCGTTCCTTGAAAAAGGCGAGATCGTCTCGACACGTGGACGCAATCCCGAGGACGGAGACCGTTACAACGCGACGCCGGGTGATCTTGCTGAAGGCAAGCCAATTGTGGTGCTGATTAACGGTGGTTCGGCCTCGGCGTCTGAAATCGTTGCCGGCGCTTTGAAAGATCACCGTCGGGCCATCGTCGTGGGCACCAAGAGCTTTGGTAAAGGGTCGGTTCAAACCGTGATGCCATTGCGCGGGGATGGGGCGATGCGTTTGACAACTGCGCGGTATTACACGCCGTCTGGTCGTTCGATCCAGTCTTTGGGCGTGTCACCGGATATCATTGTGGAACAACCACGTCGTGCACCTGCGTCAGAAGACACCGACGACAAGCGTAAGATGCGCACCGAAGCTGATCTGCGCGGGAGCCTTGATAACGACAGTCTGTCCGAAGACGAAATTCGTCAAATCGAAGAAGATCGGGCAAAGGCAGAAGATGCAGCCAAGCTTCGCGAAGACGATTACCAGTTGGCCTATGCAATTGATATTCTGAAAGGTTTGTCAGCGCTTGGTCCAAAAAAGTAACCGCGTTCGAGTGTAGAGGTATTAAGGCGCCCTTTGGGGCGCCTTTTGCATTTATGGGCGACAGCCAGTACCCAAAAGACCAACCGCAGAGGGGATAGGATGGGCTCGGACATTTTGAGGCCTTGCGCCTCATCCCGCCAGACCGCTAAGGACAAAGGGATTGCTCTAAATTTGCAGGATATCGAGATGACCCCAGAAGAAATTGCCAAGCTTCCTTATCGTCCGTGCGTGGGCATTATGCTGGTGAATGCGAACAATCAGGTGTTTGTCGGGCAGCGGATCGACAATCAAACTGCCGCTTGGCAGATGCCACAAGGCGGTGTCGACAAGGGTGAGAACCCAGAAGCCGCAGCATTGCGCGAGCTGTGGGAAGAAACCGGTGTGCTGGCCGAAAATGTGACCATTGAAGCAGAGACAGCTGACTGGATAAATTACGATTTGCCGCATGATCTTGTGCCACGGATTTGGAAAGGTCGGTATCGCGGTCAGACCCAGAAATGGTTCTTGCTGCGCTTTCAAGGTACAGATGATCAGGTGAATATTGCGACCAAACACGCTGAGTTTTCTCAGTGGCGGTGGCTGGCGGTCGGTGAACTCGTTGACAATATCGTTCCCTTCAAGCGCGAAGTGTATCAACAAGTTGTCGCGGCATTTGAAGACAAACTCTTGTAATCATAAGGATCACGGGGTCATTGCGTGGCGCGGATTGCCTCGGAATACCCCTGAGACGTCTTTATACCTTGCACCAAGGGCGTAATATGAGCGGTTGCACGTAACGGAGCCGTAGCAGGTGGCCACTTGAGTTGGCCGTTTTCGGCGAAAAATTCTGGAAGATACCCCGAAACCAGTATGCGCCAATCGAATGATACGTCCGGGTTGAAGGATTTCACCAGTCGATAGATGACGGTGGTGCAATTTGTCGTCGCCGTATTGTACCATCTTGGGCGCTCCGCCAAATCATTTGCGAGCGCGACATAAGACAAGAATAACTCTTTGCTGGGTTCGGCTTGGACATCGAGAACGTAGCGATAGACGTCTTCGATCGGGTCGCGGGCATTTGTGCGTAAAAACAGAATGTCACGTTCTGTGGCCGCAATCAGAGACAGCTCGAAGCTTTTGAAAAAACCGCCAAGTTCTGAATAATCTTCGCCGTCTTCTTTGCGGATTTCTACGGAAAACACGATCTGCTGGCCATCGCTAAACCCAAAGGAAACGAGCGTATGCGCAATGGCAGGGTTTCCCCAATACGACAAAAACACCTCGAGCGTGTCCAGTTTATCCAGATCATAGGTTTCGGTGATCCAGCGAGGGGTGAAAGATGTGGGCCCATGCCAATCAAAGTCGCGCACATTATGCAGGGTGACTTGTGAGCCGTGGACATCTCCGGTGACGGATTGGGCCAATTCAGGTGTCCAGGACCGCGCATTGCTGGGTTGAATTTGCGACCACCAGATCGCGATTGCGGCAAGGGGAATCAGCGCAGCCAGAATTTTCCGCGTTTTGCTTTGTGAACTCAGGGTCACAAATGTGATCAAGCTGATGCTTGCCAAGAGCCAAACCGACGTGCCGATTCCTTGCCATCCAATCGGCAGACGGTACCAAAGCGCCATTGCGCAGACACCAAGTAGGATGATGAAAACGAGAGTCGCAAATCCCCATGACAATCTGGCCAGCATCACTCTTCCACTTGTTTCTGCCTGAGACTAAATGTGTTCAGGTGCCCACTATCTAGCGTTGACCCGTGTTGCGGTGCAACCAAAGGCGTAAGGTATTGCGGGGGCAAATGTTGGGGCGCGTGCTGTCTGCTAGGTGCGCCCGACAAATGCATCCGCTTCGTCGGCAATTCTATCCAGATGTGTTTCAAGATCTTGCCGCAAGGTTTCGATGTCTTCATCACTGGCTTTGCGCGGGACATCCGCTGTCCACTCACGACACATAAAGACGCCCTTAGAGTAAGGGCAGGGGAGCCACATGTCATCCCAAGTTGGCAAACTGATGACTCGCTTTTGGGAAAACGTCACGGTGAATATGCGCTTGCCCGAGGTGCGCGCCCACACCAAAGGCACCGTCGAGCTTTGCCGCGCAGGGCCTCTCGGGCCGTCGGCGGCGATCCCAATCGAGACACCCTGTTTGATGTTCTTCAAAATTTCGCGCGAGGCCACAACATGACGTTCTCGACTGTTCATCGAAATATTTTTGAACCCAAAGCGCTCGAGCAGTCCCCCGGCCATTTGCCCCACGCGAGAGGCAGACGTCAAAGAACAGATTTCGCCAAAGGACATGTCGAACATGTATGGCGCCATCAAAAGCCGTTGATGCCAGACGACAAAAATCACGGCTTCGCCCGCATGCACGGCCTCGTCCATTGGCTCGAAACCCAACCGTTCCCATTTCGATGTGCGAAAGGAAAAACGGATATAGCGTTCGAAGCAGGACGTCACAAACCGCGCGACCCGTTTGCTATCCGCTATTTTTTTTCTAAGGCTCAATTTGGCGTCTCCAGTTGGGAAGGGTACTAGCTCTTAATCGGTGTTTGGGCAACCGAACGGAGAACGACGCAAAAAAACTGTTTTTACCTCTTGAGTCTGATGACGTGCTGGCTTAGGAAACCCGTGGCCTTAGGGGTATAGCTCAGCTGGTAGAGCGACGGTCTCCAAAACCGTAGGTCCCGGGTTCGAACCCTGGTGCCCCTGCCAATTTTCATTACATTCAAATTTCCCACGCTTTCCTGTCGGATTTGTGAGTTGTTCTGCGCACGAATTTTTCTTTACAGGACTATTGTGGATGTGGCTGACTTGTTCAGAACCTGTTCAAATGAGGGAATATTTTGGAAATTGATGTGTGGCTTACTTTTGTCGCGGCGTCGACGGTCTTGCTTCTTGTTCCTGGGCCGACGGTGCTCTTGGTGATGAGCTATGCCTTGAGCCAAGGCAAACGCGTCGCGCTGGCAACCGTGGCCGGTGTGGCGCTTGGTGACTTGATCGCTATGACGGCGTCTTTGGCCGGATTGGGTGCCTTGGTCGCAACGTCAGCGGTGCTGTTTTCAATCCTTAAGTGGATCGGTGCTGTCTATTTGGTATTCCTTGGGATTAAGCTGTTTCGATCCGCGCCTGAGGCATCATTGGGGGATATTGGCGTTCCGGCTCAGGCTCCGCCGAAACGGGTTTTCGGGCACGCGGCTGCGGTCACTGCGCTGAATCCCAAATCGATTGTGTTCTTTATCGCCTTTGTGCCGCAGTTCGTCTCGACGCATGACGCTTTGATGCCACAATTTGCGATCTTGATTGCAACATTTGTCGGGTTGGCAGCGTTAAATGCGCTAGCTTATGCGTTGCTCGCTGATCAGCTCCGGCATCGAATTGCCCGCCCATCTGTTCTGGCCATGTTTTCAAGGCTTGGGGGCGGCGCGTTGGTGGCGATGGGCGTCGCAACTGCTTTGATCCGGCGCGCACCGTCATAACCCATTCGACGCATGGGGGGAGCTGGTTCGCGACCCCATTTAACTGGCTCGCTGGTCGTTTGATGCGCATCCGACGGCACCGATTTTCCATATTTGCGCCCTTCTAATACCGACTTCTGCTTCCATTAACCATTTGGGAACTCTTTTCTTCGGCCCGCATGGGACGGCGTTAGGAATTAGAAACATGGGGTGGTCATCGACGTGGATGGCTGATGTGCAGGAGTAGCGGCATATGGGACACAATTGGAGTGAACTAAAGGGGCAGTCGGCTCTCAACTTATCGGGTCTGTCGACACGCGCACGGCTTGGCAGAGCGACAAAGAAAGCGCTATTGTCGAGCAAACCAATTGGACGGAAACGGCTTCATGCCGAGGTCGCGACACGGCTCAATACCGCTCCTAAAACACAGCCTCATTTGACATCCCTGTCCAAGGTCGAAATCGCGATGCGCAAGAACGCACCTGATTTGGCCGGTGCATCCCAGCGCGAGTTGCTGGACGCACAAAAAAGAAGAACGGCACACGAGCATGCCCGGTGGCCACGCCCCCGATTGCTGGCACTTTGCCTGATTGGCGCTGTGGGGATTCTTGAACCCAATTTGGCGCTGCGGTTGGGCCTATGGGGTGTTGTTCTTTTCCTTGTGGGGGCCATTGCAACAGGCCCAGAACGTGCGCGGGATACGACGCTTTGGCTTGGGCGCAGATTTATGTGGCTCTGGAGGGTGGAGGTCTCGTTGTGCAAACGTATTTTGGGACGCGTACAATCACGCTTGGGGCCCAGTATCCGCAAGAGCGCCGGCACTTGGTAGTCACAACTTTGCCTTAAATTTTCCAGAATTGACCTCGAAAATGACATGAAGCGTCATTCGCGAATCGAGTCCGATGTGTCCTGCCACTGATCTATCGGGCTTTGCTGGGGGCGAAGGGTGCGGCCTTTTTGGCTGTGCTCGTCGAAAGCGAGGTTGTAGCTATGGGAAAACCATCTGGAGTGGTGCGGCCTGATGGCCGCCCCGCACGCCGTTTTGGCGACGAAATCATTACGCCGGGCGAAGGGTATACGGAACATACCCTAGGCAAAATTCGCGCGTTGGTTGCTGATGCGCAGGATGATCTTCGACCCGATGAGGCCGATCCAGAGCAAGAATGCAGCGCTTTGGAAGAAATAGGCGCGCAAATTCAGAGTATGGAAGCGCCTTCGCAAAGGGAAAGGCGCTCTTTGGCGCCCGCCAGCGAAAAGATGTGTGACATCGCTGAGCCGTGGCCGTCGCCTGAGCCGGTGGCCTCTGGGTTTGCTGAGAACGCCTTGGGGGATGCCCCAGCGCGCGCTGATTCTGTGTTCGGATATTCCGCAGAATGGCGAAAGCTGCATGTCATTGAGGGGCGTATGGGGCGTTGCGTTCGGCTGACCCTGTGTTCGTCACACGGGGTGATCCCCATTACGGTGATGGCCATCATATTATGGCCGCGTTGATGGTGTGTACGGTGCGTGTTCACGCAACGAGAAATCCACAGGTGGAAACGCCTCTTGAATTTGTTGCTGCGCCCGCGTATGTCAGCCACTGATCCAATCTAAGAAGACGCACAATGGCCAAAACTAATCCGCTCACATACCTCCAGCAGGCACGCGCCGAAGTTTCCAAGGTTGTTTGGCCGACGCGCCGCGAGGTGTTGTTGACGACTGTGATGGTGTTCATCATGGCCGCGCTGACTGCTGTGTTCTTCGCGTTGGTAGACATCTTGATCCGAAGTGGTCTTCAGGGTGTGTTGTCTCTGTTCGGCTAAGCCGACCTTGGCACCGTGATCTGTTACCGGTTTTCGACGTAAGTTCGCTGGCTTTTCGCCAGCAGCTGTTCGATGTGGCGCGTTCGCTAGAGATCTGATCGGGTGCCTCACAAAGCCATCTAATGTTACTAAAGTTTGCTGAAGCCCTTGAAACCAAGCTATTTCAGGGGTAGTGGACACTCTACTTTCAGAGCTGGCGTGCGGCGATTCGTGTTGCGCGCCGATTTTTTGTTCTGAAAAGGCCAGTCAGGCCATTGAAAATAAAGCAGCTTCGGCCCCTAGGGTCGGCAAAAGACGGGAAGAGCGATCAGATGGCGAAACGGTGGTATTCGGTGAGTGTGCTGTCGAACTTCGAAAAGAAGATCGCAGAGCAAATCCGGACTTCGGTCATTGAAAATGGCCTTGAGGATCAGATTGAAGAAGTGCTCGTACCTACCGAAGAAGTAATTGAGGTGCGTCGTGGCAAGAAGGTGACATCCGAGCGTCGCTTTATGCCCGGCTATGTGCTTGTGCGGATGGAAATGAGCGATCATGGGTATCATTTGATCAACTCTATCAACCGCGTGACCGGATTTTTGGGCCCGCAAGGTCGCCCGATGCCGATGCGAGATGCCGAGGTTCAGGCCATTCTTGGTCGCGTGGCCGAAGGTGAAGAAGCACCGCGCACTCTTATCCACTTTGAAGTGGGTGAAAAAGTTAAAGTCAACGACGGTCCTTTCGAAGATTTCGACGGGATGGTGGAAAATGTGGACGAAGAAAACCAGCGCCTCAAGGTGACTGTGTCTATCTTTGGGCGCGAAACACCGGTCGAACTGGAATTCACGCAGGTCACAAAACAGATCTGATGAAGCGGTGCCGTTTTGGCACCAAACCCGAGTGGGAGGCGCGCGCACCGCGGTGTGCAAACTGAACCACACAACTAAGAACCTAAGGGACGCGTCCCAAGGGTGTTGGAAAGAAGGAGAGGCCTCATGGCCAAGAAGCTCGCAGGCACTATGAAGCTGCAAGTTAAAGCCGGTCAAGCTAACCCATCCCCGCCGGTAGGTCCGGCGCTGGGTCAGCGCGGCATTAACATCATGGAATTCTGTAAAGCGTTTAACGCAAAAACACAGGATCTTGAGCCCGGTGCACCGTGCCCAACCGTGATCACATATTATCAGGACAAGTCCTTCACCATGGACATCAAGACGCCACCTGCGTCTTACTTCCTGAAAAAGGCCGCGAAACTGAACTCTGGCGCTAAATTGCCCGGTCGCGAGACCGTGGGTTCGGTGACCTCTAAGCAGGTAAAAGAAATCGCGGAAGCGAAAATGAAAGACCTGAACGCGAACGACATCGATGCTGCTATGCAGATCATCCTTGGCTCGGCGCGCTCGATGGGCATCGAGGTGAAGTAATGGCAAAGCTTGGTAAACGTACAACTGCCGCACGCGAAGCATTCGCTGGCAAAGTTGATCTGACAGTTGAAGAAGCTGTTGCTCTGGTCAAAGGCAATGCCAACGCGAAATTCGACGAAACTGTCGAAATCGCTGTATGTTTGGGTGTTGACCCTCGTCACGCGGACCAAATGGTACGTGGCGTGGTTGGCCTGCCAAACGGCACAGGTAAAAACGTGCGCGTCGCAGTTTTTGCTCGTGGCCCGAAAGCTGAAGAAGCTCAGGCTGCTGGTGCAGACATCGTTGGTGCAGAAGACCTGATGGAAATCGTTCAGGGCGGCAAGATCGACTTTGATCGTTGCATCGCGACACCTGACATGATGCCAGTTGTTGGTCGTCTCGGCAAAGTGCTTGGTCCACGTAACCTGATGCCGAACCCAAAAGTCGGCACAGTGACCATGGACGTCAAAGCGGCTGTTGAAGCGGCTAAGGGCGGCGAAGTTCAGTTCAAAGTTGAAAAAGCTGGTGTTGTACACGCCGGTGTTGGCAAAGCCTCGTTTGGCGAAGCTCAGCTGGTTGAAAACGTCCGTGCCTTTATGGGTGCTGTTGTTAAAGCACGCCCAGCAGGCGCCAAAGGCGCATACGTCAAGAAAGTTGCTCTGAGCTCCACTATGGGCCCAGGCGTGACAATCAGCGTAGACAACGCCGCAGCTGAGTAAGCTGTTTTTCACCTGCAAAAATTTTAAGACGACGGCCGAAAGGTCGTCGTTTTTTTTGTTTGGCTAACTGCACGCAACTGTTAAACCTTACGCACAGGCGTAAAGGTGAATTATGAAAAAAATCAGAGGCGCACGTCGCGCATTTCAGCAGTTGGTATCCGAGAACTTTTCAGATGTGGTCGTGGAAACGGACGGCGACCAGAGTCTATTGAAGTATGAAGTTGATGGTGAGTTTGACTATGAACTTTACAAGGAAACCCAGACTCTTGGGAATAAAATGAAACTTGGGAATCAATGGGCGCCCGAGGATCACATCCGAATTCTGTCGGAATATATGGGGCAAACTGGGAATACGCCCAAGCGCGGGATTTGTCATGGCACGCGACAGGGCAACGAGCAGGTTTGGTTCCGGCGTCATATCCCTGGCGATGCAGATGTGATTGGAACCGAGATTTCCGATACAGCGACAGAGTTTCCGCATACCATTCAGTGGGATTTTCACGATCAAAATGATGCGTGGATTGGTCAAATGGACTTTGTGTATTCAAACAGCTGGGACCACGCCTTTGACCCAAAGAAAGCGCTTAAGAACTGGGCTGAATGCTTGACGCCTGGCGGTGTTTTGTTGCTCGATCATGGTTGGAACTATGAAGTTGACCGTGTGACGGCGCTCGACCCGTTTGGGATCTCTGAGAAGGGGTTGGTCGATATGTTGAACGAAGAGTGTGCGCAGTACGGTAAGGTTGAGGGCGTCATTGATGGCGGAAAACACAAGAACCTGCCTATTCGCACCGTGATCTTTCGGGCGCACGCATGACCGACGCATCGGTGGCTTTGTCACCCGAGCGTGGGATCGTCGTGTACTCCTGCTATTTTGGCAAATACGAGCCGCTCAACTTGACCTCTATGGGGGACGGCGAGGGATATGATCGTGTTATATTCACGGACGATCCTGATCTCGTCTATCCTGGGGTCAAAGTTGTCACTCTGGAAGAGCCAGCCTTGGACGCGCTGTATCTGTCACGAAAGCCAAAGTTGAAGCCGCACTTGTATTTCCAAGAATACGAGTGGGCCATCTATGTCGATAACCGTGCGAACCTTACGACGTCACCGTCGCAGATCATCGCCGAGATTGTTGATAGCCAAGGTGGAGATGCGCCGAGTGGTCGATATCTGTTCAAGCATCCGGACCGAAATTGCGTGTATCGCGAATCTAAGGTGTGTCGCCGGATGGGGTCCATCTCGGAAGAAGAGTTTGATCGCCTGAACCAGTGTTTTGCCCGAATTGGCATTCCAAAAGGGGCTGGGTTGTTCGTGAATACTATGATGGTTCAAAAAATGGGGAGTGCGCATGCGGACCTCTTGAACGATCGCTGGTACGAGGCGTTCTTGCATTATTGCAAACGCGATCAGGTGACCTTGGGTATGTTGGCGTGGCTTCATCCCGAGGGAACACGGGTGTTGCCCATGCAGAGCATCACGTTCATGGACTGGCCTGTGTTCTCGTTCAAAGACAGGCGTCGGTTTCGCCGGCACGGCACGGTTTCCTAGGGGGAATTCGTCTGGCATAATTTGTGCTTGGAAAACCCGAAAAAACCCCCTAGATACAGCTTTGCAACCAGCGTGCGATTCGTCGTGCGCTGTTTGCGTTTCGTCCAAGATGGTGGGTGGCCTCGCAAGGGGTCTTAATTTCCTGCCTGAGACGGGAGAATACAAGATTGACCGAGGCCTTACCTCGGGCGAATTTGGCTCCTTCCCGTAAATACGGACCCGAACGCTGGACGTTGTCCAGCAAACATGAGCCGGGGGTTTCCCCCAAATTTGGAGTAATACTGTGGATAGAGCCCAGAAAGAGAAATTGGTCGACGAACTCGGCCAGATCTTCGAAAGCTCTGGCGTCGTAGTGGTTGCACACTACGCGGGCCTCACAGTTGCTGACATGCAGGACCTTCGTGCGCGCGCAAGCGAAGCGGGTGGTGCTGTACGTGTTGCCAAAAACAGGCTCGCCAAAATCGCTCTAGAAGGTAAAGCTTGCGAAAGCATCGCTGACTACCTCTCGGGTATGACCGTTCTAACCTATTCTGAGGACCCTGTGGCAGCAGCCAAGGTCGCCGAAGACTTCGCCAAAGAGAACAAAAAGTTCGAAATCCTTGGCGGTGCAATGGGTGAGAATGCTCTTGATCGTGCTGGCGTTACAGCCGTGTCGAAAATGCCTTCTCGCGAGGAGCTTATCGCTTCTATCGCGGGCTGCATTGGCGCACCTGCTGCAAACATCGCTGGCGCAATTGGCGCACCTGCAAGCAACATCGCTGGCATTCTGTCGACCATCGAGGATCGTGCAGAAGCTGCGTAAGCAACTTGAGAACCGCGTGTGGGTGAATGCCCGACGTTGGAACACATATATATAAACGGAAAGAGTCTAAAATGGCTGATCTGAAAGCACTCGCCGAAAGCATCGTAGGTCTGACCCTGCTGGAAGCACAAGAACTGAAAACCATCCTCAAAGACGAGTATGGCATCGAGCCAGCAGCCGGTGGCGCTGTTATGGTTGCGGGCGGCGGCGACGCTGGCGGCGCAGCTGCAGAAGAGCAAACTGAATTTGACGTCATCTTGAAATCGGCCGGCGCGTCGAAAATCAACGTGATCAAAGAAGTTCGCGCTTTGACTGGTCTGGGTCTGAAAGAAGCCAAGGAATTGGTTGAAGCAGGCGGCAAAGCTGTCAAAGAACAAGTTTCTGCTGACGAAGCTGCAGACGTCAAAGCCAAGCTGGAAGCAGCTGGCGCTGAAGTCGAAGTTAAGTAATCGTCGCCGGGGTTCCCCCGGAGTTGATTTTAGGCTGGATGCGGAGTTTCCGTGTCCAGCCGAACCTGTCTCAGAGAGCCCCTTTTTAGCAAGGGGGTTTTCTAAGACCAGGTTCAATGATCGGGAGGCTTCCTTTGGGACGGAAGCCATGAATTGATCGAATTTGTGTCGTCTCGTATGGGCGTGATGCTGGGGCCCGACAGCATGCGCGTCCGGTGAGAATTGAAAGGTGATATCGACCATGGCTCAGTCCTTCCTAGGCCAGAAACGTTTGCGCAAGTACTACGGTAAAATCCGCGAAGTACTGGAAATGCCAAACCTTATTGAGGTGCAGAAAGCATCTTACGACCTGTTCTTGCGGTCGGGCGACGAGCCCATTCCAATGGACGGCGAAGGTATCAAAGGCGTATTCCAGTCTGTGTTCCCGATCAAAGATTTCAACGAAACCAGTGTTCTGGAATTCGTGAACTATGATCTCGAAAAGCCGAAGTATGATGTTGAAGAATGCATGCAACGCGACATGACTTACTCGGCACCGCTTAAGGTGACGCTGCGTCTTATCGTGTTTGATGTGGACGAAGATACAGGCGCTAAATCTGTCAAAGACATCAAAGAACAAGACGTGTTCATGGGGGATATGCCTCTGATGACACCGAATGGTACATTTGTTGTGAATGGCACCGAGCGCGTGATTGTGTCCCAGATGCACCGGTCACCTGGTGTGTTCTTCGATCACGACAAAGGCAAAACACACAGCTCGGGCAAGTTGTTGTTTGCTTGCCGTATTATTCCGTATCGCGGTAGCTGGCTTGACTTCGAGTTTGACGCAAAAGACATCGTCTTTGCGCGTATCGACCGTCGCCGCAAACTGCCTGTGACCACATTGCTATACGCTCTGGGTCTGGACC
The DNA here is from genome assembly GCF_005518135.1 of Shimia litoralis. Lineage (GTDB taxonomy): Bacteria > Pseudomonadota > Alphaproteobacteria > Rhodobacterales > Rhodobacteraceae > Shimia_E > Shimia_E litoralis. The sequence continues at coordinate 293,785 of NZ_SULI01000002.1, forward strand.
AAGAAGCGATTATGGACGCGTATTATGATACCGTCGACTTCAAGTTGCAGAAGAACAAAGGTTGGGTCACCAAGTTCTTCCCGCAGCGTGCACGTGGAACGCGTCCTACCTATGATCTGGTGGATGCGAAAACGGGCGAAGTGATCGCGGAAGCTGGCAAAAAAGTTACGCCTCGCGCCGTCAAAAAACTGATCGATGAAGGTGAAGTCACCGATCTTTTGGTTCCGTTCGAGCATATCGTTGGCAAATTTGTTGCCAAAGACATGATCAATGAAGAAACCGGTGCGATCTATGTCGAAGCCGGTGACGAACTGACACTGGAATACGACAAAGACGGTGATTTGATCGGTGGTACAATCAAGGAATTGATTGATGCTGGCGTGACAGATATTCCCGTTCTGGACATCGACAACATCAATGTCGGTCCTTACATGCGCAACACCATGGCGATGGACAAAAACATGGGCCGCGATACAGCGCTCATGGATATCTATCGTGTGATGCGCCCCGGCGAGCCGCCCACCGTTGATGCCGCATCCGCGTTGTTTGACACATTGTTCTTTGACAGCGAGCGGTACGACCTGTCGGCCGTTGGTCGTGTGAAAATGAACATGCGTCTGGCTCTGGATGCCGAAGACACACAGCGGACGTTGCGCAAAGAAGACATCGTATCCTGTATCAAAGCGCTGGTTATGCTGCGTGATGGTAAAGGCGATATCGACGACATCGACCACCTTGGTAACCGTCGTGTGCGTTCTGTTGGCGAACTGATGGAAAACCAATACCGTGTTGGTCTGCTCCGCATGGAGCGCGCGATCAAAGAGCGTATGTCCTCTGTCGAAATCGACACTGTCATGCCTCAGGATTTGATCAACGCCAAACCAGCCGCTGCGGCGGTACGTGAATTCTTTGGCTCTTCGCAGCTGTCGCAGTTCATGGACCAAACCAACCCGCTGTCAGAAGTCACCCACAAACGCCGTCTTTCGGCGCTTGGGCCAGGTGGTCTGACTCGCGAACGTGCTGGCTTTGAGGTGCGCGACGTACACCCGACCCACTATGGTCGGATGTGCCCGATTGAAACGCCTGAAGGTCCAAACATTGGTCTAATCAACTCGCTGGCAACCTTTGCACGTGTGAACAAATATGGCTTTATCGAAACACCTTATCGCGTTGTCAAAGACGCCAAGGTGACGGACGAAGTCCACTATATGTCGGCGACTGAAGAAATGCGCCACACAGTGGCTCAGGCCAACGCGCATTTGGATGCAGACGGCAAGTTCGAGAACGATCTGGTGTCGACACGTCAGTCCGGGGATTACACCTTGGCGGCGCGTGAAAGCGTTGATCTGATCGACGTATCACCCAAACAGTTGGTCTCGGTTGCGGCATCATTGATCCCGTTCCTTGAGAATGACGATGCTAACCGTGCCTTGATGGGCTCGAACATGATGCGTCAGGCGGTTCCGCTGTTGCGTGCTGAAACGCCTCTGGTTGGTACCGGTATTGAAGAAATCGTTGCCCGCGACTCTGGTGCGGCGATCATGGCGAACCGCGCGGGTGTCATCGACCAAGTCGACGCACAGCGTATCGTTATTCGTGCCACAGAAGATTTGGCACTGGGCGATGCGGGCGTTGATATCTATCGTATGCGCAAGTTCCAGCGGTCGAACCAAAACACCTGCATCAACCAGCGTCCGCTGGTAAAGGTTGGCGATTTGGTCACCAAAGGCGAAGTTATTGCCGATGGTCCTTCGACTGACATTGGTGAGCTGGCGCTGGGTAAAAACGTGGTCGTCGCGTTTATGCCTTGGAACGGCTACAACTACGAAGACTCGATTTTGATCTCTGAGCGCATTGCGCGTGATGACGTATTTACGTCGATCCACATCGAAGAATTCGAAGTTGCCGCGCGTGACACGAAACTGGGTCCAGAAGAAATTACCCGCGATATTCCAAACGTCGGTGAAGAAGCACTGCGCAACCTCGACGAGGCTGGCATCGTGTACATCGGTGCAGACGTTGAGCCGGGCGATATTTTGGTTGGTAAGATCACCCCAAAGGTGAATCGCCGATGACCCCAGAAGAAAAGCTGCTGCGCGCCATCTTTGGTGAAAAAGCATCTGACGTACGGGATACTTCCCTGCGCGTGAAGCCGGGTGATTTCGGAACGATCGTTGAAGTGCGTGTCTTTAACCGCCATGGCGTGGAAAAAGACGAACGTGCGCTTCAAATCGAGCGTGAAGAAGTCGAACGTCTGGCACGTGACCGTGATGATGAAATGGCGATTTTGGATCGTAACATCTATGCGCGTTTGCGTGGCGTGGTTGCGGGGAAAACTGCGGTCAAGGGCCCTAAAGGCGTGAAGCCGAATGCGCCTATCACAGACGAACTGCTGGATGTTGTTTTGACACGTGGCCAATGGTGGCAGCTTGCTCTCGAAGACGAGAAAGACGCGCAAATCGTTGAAGCTCTGAACGAGCAATACGAAATTCAAAAGCGTGCTCTTGATCACCGCTTTGAGGACAAAGTCGAAAAAGTCCGTCGTGGCGACGATCTGCCTCCGGGTGTGATGAAGATGGTCAAAGTCTTTATCGCTGTGAAGCGTAAGCTTCAGCCAGGTGATAAAATGGCCGGTCGTCACGGGAACAAAGGTGTTATTTCCAAGGTTGTACCGATGGAAGACATGCCGTTCCTTGCCGATGGTACGCCAGTTGACTTCTGTTTGAACCCACTTGGTGTTCCGTCGCGTATGAACGTTGGTCAGATTTTGGAAACACATATGGGTTGGGCCGCACGTGGTCTGGGTCTGAATGTGGACGAAGCTCTGCAAGAGTACCGTCGTTCTGGTGATCTGACGCCTGTTCGCGAAGCGATGCACTTGGCCTATGGCGATGATGTCTATGAAGAAGGCATTGCCGGCATGGACGAAGCAAAGCTTGTCGAAGCTGCGGGCAACGTGACCAGCGGTGTTCCAATTGCAACGCCAGTCTTTGACGGTGCGAAAGAAGCAGACGTCAATGACGCGCTGACACGCGCCGGATTTGATACGTCAGGTCAGTCGGTTCTGTTTGACGGTCGTACCGGTGAACAGTTCAGCCGCAAAGTTACAGTCGGTATGAAGTACTTGCTGAAACTGCATCACCTTGTGGATGACAAAATCCACGCGCGTTCGACAGGTCCGTACTCGCTTGTGACTCAGCAACCGCTGGGTGGTAAAGCACAGTTCGGTGGCCAGCGCTTTGGTGAGATGGAAGTCTGGGCACTGGAAGCATATGGCGCGGCATACACGCTGCAAGAAATGCTGACAGTGAAATCGGATGACGTGGCTGGACGGACGAAAGTCTATGAAAGCATCGTCAAAGGCGAGGACAACTTCGAAGCCGGCGTACCGGAATCGTTTAACGTTCTTGTCAAAGAAGTCCGTGGCCTCGGCCTGAACATGGAACTCCTGGATGCGGAGGTTGAGGAATAAGGGCGCAACGCCCTATTCCCACCCCCCTTCCGCGCCAATTTGAGGATTCAAAATGAACCAGGAAATTACAAACAACCCGTTCAACCCGGTTGCTCCGATCAAAACCTTTGACGAGATCAAAGTCTCTCTGGCATCGCCAGAGCGGATTTTGTCATGGTCGTATGGTGAGATCAAAAAACCAGAAACCATCAACTATCGGACGTTCAAGCCCGAGCGCGATGGTCTGTTTTGCGCACGTATCTTTGGCCCAATCAAAGACTATGAATGTCTGTGCGGCAAATATAAGCGCATGAAATATCGCGGCGTTGTCTGCGAAAAATGTGGTGTTGAAGTTACGCTTCAAAAGGTCCGCCGCGAGCGTATGGGCCACATCGAGCTGGCAGCACCTGTCGCACACATCTGGTTCCTGAAATCGCTTCCGTCGCGTATCGGCCTGATGCTGGACATGACATTGCGTGATCTGGAACGTGTTCTGTATTTCGAAAACTATGTTGTGATCGAACCCGGTCTGACCGATCTGACCTATGGTCAGATGATGACCGAGGAAGAATACATGGACGCTCAAGATGCGTTTGGCATGGATGCATTCACCGCCAATATTGGTGCTGAAGCGATCCGCGAAATGCTGGCCGCGATTGATCTTGAAGCCGAAGCAGAACAGCTGCGTGCTGATCTGGCCGAAGCCACGGGTGAACTGAAGCCCAAGAAGATCATCAAGCGTTTGAAGGTTGTGGAATCGTTCCTCGAGTCGGGTAACCGCCCCGAGTGGATGGTGCTGACCGTTATTCCTGTGATCCCGCCAGAACTGCGCCCGCTGGTGCCGCTGGATGGTGGTCGTTTCGCGACGTCGGATCTGAACGATCTGTATCGCCGTGTGATCAACCGGAATAACCGTCTCAAGCGTCTGATCGAATTGCGTGCTCCTGACATCATCGTTCGGAACGAAAAGCGGATGTTGCAGGAATCTGTGGATGCATTGTTTGACAACGGCCGTCGTGGCCGTGTGATCACTGGCGCCAACAAGCGTCCGTTGAAATCGCTGTCCGACATGCTGAAAGGTAAGCAAGGCCGCTTCCGTCAGAACCTTTTGGGTAAGCGCGTCGACTTCTCGGGACGTTCGGTCATTGTGACCGGTCCCGAATTGAAGCTGCACCAGTGTGGTTTGCCGAAAAAGATGGCGCTCGAGCTGTTCAAGCCGTTCATCTATTCACGTCTGGAAGCCAAAGGTCTGTCTTCTACGGTGAAGCAAGCCAAAAAATTGGTTGAAAAAGAGCGTCCCGAAGTTTGGGATATCTTGGACGAGGTGATCCGCGAACACCCAGTCATGCTGAACCGTGCGCCGACGTTGCACCGTTTGGGCATTCAGGCGTTCGAACCCACCTTGATCGAAGGTAAGGCAATTCAGCTTCACCCGCTGGTTTGTTCGGCCTTTAACGCCGACTTTGATGGCGACCAAATGGCTGTGCACGTTCCTCTGAGCCTTGAGGCCCAGTTGGAAGCGCGCGTTCTGATGATGTCGACCAACAACGTTCTGTCGCCGGCCAACGGCGCACCAATCATTGTTCCTTCGCAGGACATGATTTTGGGTCTGTACTATACGACCATTGAACGTGAAGGCATGAAGGGTGAAGGCATGGTCTTCTCCTCGATCGAAGAAGTGCAATACGCGCTGGATTCTGGATTGTGCCATTTGCACGCCAAGATCACGGCCCGCATTCCTCAGATCGATGAAGAAGGCAACGAGGTCTTCATTCGTGTCGAAACCACGCCGGGTCGTGTGCGTTTGGGATCTTTGCTGCCGCAAAATGCCAAGGCACCTTTTGAGCTGGTGAACAGACTTCTACGTAAGAAAGAAGTTCAGCAAATCATTGACACCGTCTATCGCTACTGTGGTCAGAAAGAGTCTGTGATCTTCTGTGACCAGATCATGACCATGGGTTTCCGTGAAGCGTTCAAGGCGGGCATTTCGTTCGGCAAGGACGATATGGTTGTGCCTGATACAAAATGGCCGATCGTTGACGAAACGCGCGGCTTGGTGAAAGACTTTGAACAACAGTACATGGACGGCCTGATTACTCAGGGTGAAAAGTACAACAAAGTTGTAGATGCATGGTCAAAGTGTAACGACAAAGTCACCGATGCGATGATGAACACCATTTCGGATGTTGCTCGTGACGATAACGGTGCTGAATCAGAGCCGAACTCGGTTTACATGATGGCCCACTCTGGTGCGCGTGGCTCGGTCACTCAGATGAAACAGCTTGGCGGTATGCGTGGTCTGATGGCCAAACCGAACGGCGACATCATCGAGACACCGATTATCTCGAACTTTAAGGAAGGTCTGACCGTTCTCGAGTACTTCAACTCGACCCACGGTGCCCGTAAGGGTCTTTCGGATACAGCTTTGAAGACAGCGAACTCGGGGTATCTGACACGTCGTCTTGTGGACGTTGCACAAGATTGCATCGTGCGCATGAAAGATTGTGGAACCGAAAATGCGATCACCGCAGAAGCGGCCGTGAATGATGGTGAAGTTGTTGCAACTTTGGCTGAACGCGTGCTGGGTCGTGTGGCGGCAGATGACGTTCTGCGTCCGGGTACGGATGAGATCATCGTTGCGCAAGGCACATTGATTGACGAACGTATGGCCGATGCAATCGGCGACGCGGGCGTGCCTTCAATGCGCATCCGGTCACCTTTGACATGTGACGCAGAAGAAGGTGTCTGTACGCAATGTTACGGTCGTGACCTTGCACGTGGTACAGTCGTCAATATCGGCGAAGCCGTTGGTATTATTGCTGCACAGTCGATCGGTGAGCCGGGCACACAGCTGACAATGCGGACGTTCCACATTGGTGGCGTTGCACAAGGTGGCCAACAGTCGTTCCAAGAAGCTTCGCAAGAAGGCAAAATCGTGTTTGAAAACCCACAGACTTTGGAGAACGCCAATGGCGAAACCATGGTCATGGGCCGGAACATGAAAATGACCATTCTGGACGAAAATGGTGAAGAGCGTACCAGCCACAAGTTGGGCTACGGGTCCAAACTGTTTGTCAAAGAAGGGCAAATGATCGCCCGTGGCGACAAGCTGTTTGAATGGGATCCTTACACTCTGCCTATTCTTGCAGAAAAAGCGGGTACTGCGAAATACGTGGATCTGGTCAGCGGTATCGCCGTACGCGACGAAACCGATGATGCAACAGGTATGACCCAGAAAATCGTGATCGACTGGCGCGCTGCTCCTAAAGGCAACGAACTTAAGCCCGAGATCATTCTGGTCGATGCCGACGGCGAGCCAGTGCGCAATGATGCTGGCAACCCAGTGCATTACCCAATGTCTGTGGATGCGATCCTTTCGGTTGAAGAAGGCCAAGAGATCAAAGCCGGTGACATTATCGCACGTATCCCGCGCGAAGGCACAAAGACCAAAGACATTACCGGTGGTTTGCCACGGGTTGCGGAACTCTTTGAGGCACGTCGCCCTAAAGATCACGCGATCATTGCGGAAATCGATGGCTATGTCCGGTATGGTCGCGACTATAAGAACAAGCGTCGTATCTCGATCGAACCAGCTGACGAGAGCATGGAAGCTGTCGAATATATGGTACCTAAGGGGAAGCACATTCCTGTTCAGGAAGGTGATTTTGTCCAGAAGGGTGACTATATCATGGACGGTAACCCGGCACCGCACGACATCCTCGCGATTATGGGTGTTGAAGCGTTGGCGGACTACATGATCGACGAAGTTCAGGACGTTTATCGTCTGCAAGGCGTGAAGATCAACGATAAGCATATCGAAGTGATCGTGCGTCAGATGCTGCAGAAATGGGAAATCCAAGACTCTGGCGAGACGACATTGCTCAAAGGCGAGCATGTGGACAAACAAGAGTTCGATCAAGCCAATGAAAAGGCTTTGAAAGAAGGTCGTCGTCCCGCACAGGGCGAGCCGATCCTCTTGGGGATCACCAAAGCATCGCTGCAAACGCGCTCGTTCATCTCGGCCGCATCGTTCCAGGAAACCACCCGCGTTCTGACCGAAGCGTCAGTTCAGGGCAAAAAGGACAAACTGGTCGGTCTGAAAGAGAACGTCATTGTAGGTCGTTTGATCCCAGCGGGCACTGGCGGGGCCACACAACGTGTGCGCCGCATCGCCAATGACCGTGACAATGTTGTTCTTGAAGCGCGCCGTGAAGAGGCCGAAGCCGCGGCAGCCTTGGCTGCTCCGACGGAAGAGTTCTCCGCGGATAGCGTGTTCGACTCAGGATTGGTGGACACACCCGAGAGCCGCGACTAAGCTCTAAGCTCAGAAAGAACGAACAAAGCCCTCAGCGTTTGCTGGGGGCTTTGTTGTTTCTGGTGATACCGATACGCGCCCGAATAACAATTAGGGGGGGCTTCGCGGTTAGTCGGAAAACACCCGCCGAACGTGGTCGCTGCAAATATTGTATGTCTGTCGAAAGAGGGCATCCTGTTCGGATGACAGTGACACCAGATCAACCTTTCGCACACGCCCCGTCTGACGAGAGTCGTTAAAATCATTGTGGCCGCGAATGAACATGTCTTCGCCTGTAAAGCTCACGACCGGCATGAAACGCGCCAGTTTGGAGTGTCCGAAATTCATGATCGTGTTTGCCGCCGACGGTTTCGATGACATGGCCAGTCCTGCCGTCCAAAGCGGTTCAACTGTTGGACTGGCGTCGATGCCGGTCTTGGACGGGCGCGCGATCCAACCCTGATTGAAATCAATCGCGACGTGTTTGTTCTTGCGCAAAAGAGGCCTGCAATCTTGTGCGGCCTCGCGCAAGCGTTCGATGAAGGTCACAGATACGGCGTCATCATCATCCATGCGAAATTGAAAACAGGGCAATTTTCGATCGTCGCGCACCGAATTGATCGCCTGTTTCATGACAGCGCGATGCGGACCCGGGGCATGGGCCTGGACCACCGCCTGCGGAATGTCGCGAAGCAAATCCATCAATCTGTCATGGTAAACAGTGGGAAAGTCATCGCCAATCACGACCAAAAAGGTGAAATCACCGTCGGTTTGCGCACGTAAGGGGGGCAGGGTGAACGTTTCAAACGTCGCGAAACGCTCTTCAATGCGATCCCGGGCATAGAGAAAGGCCGACCTGTCACTTGGCGTGTCGTGTTCGACCTGAAATCCACCAAGAGCGGGATACGAAAACCGGCAGAGGCCGATCACCTGCATGTCGCGGCTGTCCATTGTAGTTTTCTCGCCTCGCAAATACAAAATCAGCATGTCATCAAGGCGCGCCAAGGGCAACCGGCAGGTGCTGTTGACAAGCACAGCGACTCCCCATATACGCGCGTCATCCGGCATTGGGATCATACCCTTTCGTCGATATCATTACTGTAGTGGTCAAGACCCAGGCACCTTATTTCGCCTCGGCCCTCTGGTAACCCACCGCGTCGTTCACCTCGGAATGGGAACGATTGCGGTTTTTGCGCTTGCGGAAACGCAAAGTGTGAAAAAATTTAGCGCTTATGGCTACGGCTGTAGGCAGAACGTGTCTAGGAAGCGGGAAAGAGACCCAATGCCAACGATTCAACAGCTGATCCGCAAACCGCGCCAGCCAAAAATTAAGCGTTCGAAGTCGCAACACCTCGAGCAGTGCCCGCAAAAGCGCGGCGTTTGCACACGTGTGTATACAACGACTCCGAAAAAACCGAACTCTGCGATGCGTAAAGTTGCGAAGGTTCGCCTCACCAACGGTTTCGAAGTTATTTCGTACATCCCAGGTGAAAGCCACAACCTGCAAGAGCACTCGGTTGTTCTGATCCGCGGCGGTCGTGTAAAAGACCTTCCGGGTGTCCGTTATCACATCCTGCGTGGTGTGTTGGATACCCAAGGCGTCAAAGATCGTAAACAACGTCGTTCGAAATACGGCGCCAAGCGTCCTAAGTAAGAGGAATAAGCGATGTCTCGTCGTCACGCAGCTGAAAAGCGCGAAATCCTGCCCGACGCCAAATTTGGCGATCGTGTGCTTTCAAAATTCATGAACAACCTGATGATCGACGGTAAAAAGTCGGTTGCAGAGCGCATCGTTTACAACGCATTCGACCGTGTTGAAGACAAAATCAAACGCGCCCCTGTAGAAGTGTTCCACGAAGCCCTCGAAAACATCAAACCTTCTGTTGAGGTTCGGTCGCGTCGTGTGGGTGGTGCTACGTATCAGGTTCCTGTCGAAGTGCGCCCCGAGCGCCGTGAAGCTCTTGCTATCCGTTGGTTGATCACCGCTGCGCGTAAGCGCAACGAGAACACCATGGAAGAGCGCCTTGCTGGTGAGCTTCTTGATGCCGTGAACTCTCGCGGTACCGCGGTTAAGAAACGCGAAGACACTCACAAGATGGCCGAGGCTAACAAAGCCTTCAGCCATTATCGCTGGTAATCCCATAAAGGCATTTGACCAATGGCACGTGACTATACACTGAACCATTACCGTAACTTTGGTATCATGGCGCACATCGATGCAGGTAAAACCACCTGTTCCGAGCGCATCCTGTACTATACCGGCAAATCCCACAACATCGGTGAGGTGCACGATGGTGCAGCCACCATGGACTGGATGGAGCAGGAGCAGGAACGCGGTATCACCATTACTTCGGCAGCGACGACCACTTTCTGGGAACGCACCGAAGATGGCGAAACAGCTGATACACCCAAGCACCGCTTGAACATCATCGACACCCCTGGCCACGTTGACTTCACCATTGAAGTTGAACGTTCGCTTGCGGTTCTCGATGGTGCTGTTTGTGTTCTTGACGCCAACGCTGGTGTTGAGCCCCAAACAGAAACCGTTTGGCGCCAAGCTGACCGCTACAAAGTTCCACGTATGGTTTTTGTCAACAAGATGGACAAAATCGGCGCGGACTTCTTTAACTGCGTTCACATGATCGAAGATCGCACCGGTGCGGTTGCTATTCCGGTTGGTGTTCCAATCGGCGCAGAAACCGAGCTGGAAGGTCTTGTTGATCTTGTGACCATGGAAGAATGGCTGTGGCAGGGTGAAGACCTTGGTGCGTCATGGATCAAAGCACCGATCCGTGAAAGCCTGCAAGACATGGCCAACGAATGGCGTGGCAAGCTTGTTGAAGCGGCTGTCGAAATGGACGACGACGCGATGGAAGCATATCTGGAAGGCGAAGAGCCTGACGTTGCGACCCTGCGTAAACTGCTGCGTAAAGGTACACTGGAAATGGCATTTGTGCCGGTTCTGGGTGGCTCTGCGTTCAAAAACAAAGGTGTTCAGCCTCTGTTGAATGCTGTGATCGACTATCTGCCCAGCCCGCTGGACGTTGTGGATTACATGGGTTTCAAACCTGGTGACGAAGAAGAAGTTCGTGACATCGCACGTCGTGCAGATGATGACATGGCGTTCTCTGGTCTTGCGTTCAAAATCATGAACGACCCCTTTGTTGGCTCGCTGACCTTCACACGTATCTACTCTGGTACGCTGACCAAAGGTGACACACTGCTGAACTCGACCAAAGGTCGTAAAGAGCGTGTTGGCCGGATGATGATGATGCACTCGAACAACCGTGAAGAGATCACGGAAGCGTTCGCGGGCGATATTATTGCTTTGGCTGGTCTGAAAGACACCACAACCGGTGACACGCTTTGCGCCGTTGCTGAACCTGTGGTTCTGGAAACAATGACCTTCCCCGATCCCGTGATCGAGATTGCCGTTGAGCCAAAAACCAAAGCTGACCAAGAGAAAATGTCTCAAGGTTTGGCCCGTTTGGCTGCTGAAGACCCCTCCTTCCGTGTGGAAACTGACCTCGAGAGCGGCCAGACCATCATGAAAGGCATGGGCGAACTTCACCTCGACATTCTGGTGGATCGTCTGAAGCGCGAATTCAAAGTGGAAGCAAACATCGGTGCGCCGCAGGTTGCTTATCGCGAGACCATTGGTCACGAAGTCGAGCACTCTTACACCCACAAGAAACAGTCGGGTGGTTCGGGTCAGTTCGGTGAAGTTAAAATGGTCATTTCGCCGACAGAGCCTGGCGAAGGCTATAGCTTCGAAAGCCGCATCGTTGGTGGATCTATTCCAAAAGAATACATCCCGGGTGTAGAAAAAGGCATCAAATCGGTTATGGACAGCGGCCCTCTGGCTGGCTTCCCCGTGATCGACTTCAAAGTTGCCTTGATCGACGGTAAGTTCCACGATGTTGACTCCAGCGTTCTGGCCTTCGAAATCGCTGCACGTATGTGCATGCGTGAAGGTATGCGTAAAGCTGGCGCCAAAATGCTCGAGCCGATCATGAAAGTCGAAGTGATTACACCAGAAGAATACACTGGTGGCATCATCGGCGATCTGACATCGCGTCGCGGGCAGGTGCAAGGTCAAGACAACCGCGGTAACGCGATTGCCGTAGACTGTTTTGTGCCTCTGGCGAACATGTTTGGCTACATCAACACGCTGCGTTCCATGTCTTCGGGCCGCGCGAACTTCTCGATGCAGTTCGATCACTACGAAGCTGTTCCGCAGAACATCTCGGACGAAATTCAGGCAAAATTTGCCTAAGCGAAATTGGGGAAGCAAAGGTTTGCTTCCCCTCCAGTTATCAAGGAGGCCATCATGGCTAAGGAAAAGTTTGAACGCAGCAAACCGCACTGCAACATCGGTACCATCGGTCACGTTGACC
>NZ_SULI01000020.1 GCF_005518135.1 Shimia litoralis
ACATAAACCAGATGCATCTTAGCCAAGCCGCAAACCTGTCCTAAAAAGCAGGACCACTTCATTCATCCCGCACAGTGGCAACCTCTGCTCGGGTCTCGACAATCTCGTGCGACAGCTTTTTCGCATGCCGCCCCAATTTCCGGTTCGCAGCAAACAGCTCGGCCTGCTTCAGCTCTAACAGCCGTTCAGCCGCCAATCGCGCCCTACGTTCCTCGGCCAATTTATGCGCAAGCGTCATGTCATCTCTTTCTCGCCATCGTCTTGACGCCAAAGGATCAACCCAACCAGTGAACATCTGCTTAAACTGCTTGGGAAAATAGAAAACATTGCCAAGCCACACCCTGCGATGCACCATGTCGACATTGTTTGCAGGAGAGTCTTATGCGTTGGATATTCATGATTTTGGCCGGATTGTTCGTCGCGCAGTCAGGGATTGCACAACAAGAGTTTATTCCGGAGCGGCGCGCCGTTGTCAGCCGAGACGTTGATTTCTATGGCTCGGATTTACAAAATCTGTTCGATACATCCTATAGTGCCTGTCAAAAGGCCTGTCTGGCGGACACAAAATGCAAAGCATTTACCTTTAATTCGCGCTCTAACTCGTGTTTCCCCAAAAGCGATATTTCAGATCGCCAGCCCTACGATGGGGCGGTCTCTGCAGAAATTTTTGTGACCTCTTCAAAAACACGCGACCTTGCTACGACACGCGCCAACGATCTGGATTTCCTGCGCTCCTATGAATTGGACAATGCGCGCGCTCAAGCTGAAAAAATCGGGCGTGTGCATTCGGCCGGGCCATGGACCGTGCAAGCGATGATCGACGCGGCAAACAACAGTCGCTCCAAAGAAGACACTCTGAATGCCATGCGCTGGACTGGTGGTGCCGTCGCCAAAGCAGACCAAAGCGATCTTTGGGTCGAATACGGCCGGCTCAGCCAGAGTCTTTTGCAGGATAACACCTCTGACAAGCGTCTCTATCGCGAACGTGCATTGCTGGCATCAGTGAATGGGTATTTGAGGGCTCCGAATGCAGGCGCGCAGGTGTCCGCGTTGATGCTGATGTCCGACATGCTTCAGATCAACGATCGCGGCCGCGCTTCGTTAAACGCCCTGCGACTGGCCGAATCTATTCAACCCCGCAGCGATGTGATTGCTGCGCTAGATCGCGCGATTGCCAAATACGGGTTTCGTATCTCTGAACACCGCGTAGACAGCGATTCCGCAACACCGCGCATTTGCGCCGAATTCAACGAACCCTTGGTCAAAGCAGGTGTGGATTACGCCACATTTCTAAAACTGCCAGATCAGCGGTTTGCTGTGGTCGCCCAAGACCGCGAAATCTGCATTGAGGGGGTGGAACACGGCGGACGCTACAGCGTCACGTTTCGTAAGGGGCTGCCAGCCGCCAGTGGCGAAACTCTGATAAAAGACACTGAACTGACGCTGTATGTGCGGGATCGTAGCCCCGCAATCAGCTTCCCCGGCCGCGCCTATGTCCTGCCAAAAACGGCAGATGCGGGTTTGCCCATCCAAACTGTGAATCTGGATCAGGTCGATATGCGGCTACAACGTGTCAGCGACCGAAACCTATTGCGTGCCATTCAAGACAGTTATTTCGGACAACCTCTGTCCCACTGGCAGCTCGAAACATTTAGCGCCGAAATCGCAGAAACCATTTGGACCGGACAAGGGGATGTTCAAAACACGCTGAACGCCGACATGACCACAAGACTACCTCTGGGAGACATTATCGCGGATTTACCCACAGGCGTGTATGCACTGACAGCTGATTTACCTGGTGCTGATAAATACGATGAAACCAGTGCCACCCAATGGTTTGTTTTGTCCGATCTGGGCGTTACCACACTGTCTGGCACAGACGGGCTTCATGTGTTTGTGCGGGGCTTGGCAGATGCCTCGGCGCAAGAAGGGACCAAAGTCACTTTGATCTCGCGCGCCAACCGCGTGCTTGGGCATGCCACAACCGATGTTCAAGGCTACGCACGCTTTGACGCCGGCCTGACCCGCGGCACCAACGCCAGTGCCCCCGCGTTGATCACATTAGAACAAGATCAAGATTTCACCTTCCTATCCTTGACTGATCCGGCGTTTGATCTTTCGGATCGGGGTGTCGAGGGGCGCCCCCCCGCTCCGCCAATTGATGTGTTTCTAACCACCGATCGCGGCGCATATCGCGCGGGCGAGACCGTGAATGTCACTGCTCTGACACGCGGAGAGGTCGCCCAAGCCCTTGGCGGCCTTCCGGTAACAGCAATTTTGACCCGTCCGGATGGCGTTGAATACAGCCGTCATTCCTCCACGCAAGACGTGGACGGCGGGCATGTGTTTTCTTTGCCGTTGGGTGTTTCGGTGCCCCGAGGCGCATGGACACTTTCGCTCAAGTCAGATTTGGACGCCGCCGCGCTTGCCACCGCCAAGTTCCTTGTCGAGGACTTTTTGCCCGAACGCATCGACTTTGACATGTCGGTTCCTGATGGTCCGTTAGATGCCGAAAACGAACCCGAAATGTCCGTGACCGCGCGGTATTTATTCGGTGCACCCGGCGCTGGGCTGACTGTCGAAGGTCAGCTCACACTCCGTGCGCGCTCTGAAATAGACGGTTTTTCAGGATACCGCTTCGGGCGGTATGATGAGACCTTTAGCGCGCAAACTGAATATTTTGGCGGCGACCAAACTGATGCGGATGGTTCCACACAAATTAGCCTCATCATTCCTGCTGTCGACAACTCGGGAAGACCGCTGCAAGCTGACATCACAGCCCGAGTCCTAGAAGGGTCGGGACGGCCCGTTGAGCGACACATGTCTCATCCGGTTTTACCCACGGGACCCCTGATTGGCATCAAGCCATTGTTCCAAGACATCGTGACCGAGGGGTCAGACGTCGCGTTTGAAATCATCGGCCTTGGCAAAGATCTCTCGCCTCATCCCATGGACGTGCGCTGGACATTGAATCGGGTGAACACAAGTTATCAGTGGTATAATCTCTATGGAAATTGGGAATGGGAGCCCACCACAACACGCACGAGCATCACCACTGGCCTTGCCAAACTTGGGCGTGATCCAATCACAGTCGGCGGCCCCGTCGATTGGGGGCGCTATGAACTGGTGGTCGAACGCATAGACGGAGACTATGTCGCGTCCTCTACCGAGTTTTATGCGGGTTGGTACGCTCCGGCGGACGCCACCGACACCCCTGACACGCTTGAGCTGTCTTTGGACAAGCCGGATTATCGCAGTGGTGACACCGCACAGCTGCGGCTT
This sequence comes from Shimia litoralis, assembly GCF_005518135.1. Lineage (GTDB taxonomy): Bacteria > Pseudomonadota > Alphaproteobacteria > Rhodobacterales > Rhodobacteraceae > Shimia_E > Shimia_E litoralis. The sequence continues at coordinate 3,283 of NZ_SULI01000020.1, forward strand.
GTGCCTCGTTTTTCTGGCACCGCTTTGGTGTCTGTGATGTCCAATCGGTTGATTTCAATGCAGGCCGTATCCGTTCAGGAAGGCGAGAACCTGATTGACTTGGATGTGACAGATGAATGGGGCGCCGGAGCCTATGTCACCGCATCCATAATCAGACCCGCCGACACACCATCGGGGCACAACCCCGCAAGGGCTTTGGGGTTGAGCTATGCCACAGTTGATCCGGGATCAAAGCAGCTTGCCGTGCGCATCGATGCGCCAGACAAGATCGCGCCAAACGGGGTGTTGGATGTAAACATTGCAGTGGATGGCATCAGCGCTGGGGAAACGGCCCATGTCACATTGGCAGCGGTTGATGTGGGTATTCTCAACCTCACAGGCTTTTCAAGCCCGGACCCGTCCAATCACTATTTCGGTCAGCGCCGCCTTGGGATGGAAATCCGCGATATTTATGGGCGTTTGATTGATGGCACGAACGGAAACATGGGACGATTGCGATCCGGCGGCGACGCGGGCAACTCGGCACGTTTTCAATCTCCTCCCCCGACCGAAGACCTTGTGGCCTATTTCGAGGGTCCAATTACAGTCGGCCCCAATGGGACGGCGCAGGTTCAGTTTGATTTGCCGGATTTCAATGGCACCGTGCGTCTTATGGCCGTCGCATGGAGCCCAACAGCCGTTGGACAAGCGGAACAAGAGGTCGTGGTGCGCAATCCGGTGGTTGTCACAGCAAGCGTCCCCAGATTTCTGGCGCCAGGTGATACAAGTCGGCTCTTGCTCGAGATCGTTCACGCTGAAGGACCGTCTGGGCGCATGGGGCTGGATGTCACCGCCACCGGTCTGACATTGGATTTGGCATCAGTGCCGTCAGGCATCACTTTGGGCGACAAAGATACGGCGCGCTTGAGCCTGCCGATTTCTGCCGCAGACGTGGGTGACCACAGTTTGCGCATCGCGCTGACCACGCCTGACGGAAAATTGTTGGTGAAAACGTTAAATTTGCCCGTCCGCAGCAACGATCCCGAAACAAGCACAACCCAACGCATCACCTTGGCGGCGGGTGACACATTCACGCTTGATCAAAACCTATTTGCAGACCTCAGGTCAGGCACTGGATCTGCTGTCATTTCATCTGGTGCACTGGCCCAGTTCGACGCACCCGGATTGCTTCAGGCATTGGATCGCTACCCGTATGGCTGCACAGAACAGATCACCTCTGGTGCGATGCCCCTGCTCTACTTCGATACCATCACGTCCTCGCTTGGTTTGGGCGATCGAGATCAAGTGAAGACGCGCATAGATCAGGCCATTTCAGGTGTGTTAGCACGCCAAGCCAGCAATGGTGCATTTGGTTTGTGGCGCGCAGAGTCCGGTGACTTTTGGTTGGATGCCTATGTCAGTGATTTCTTATCGAGGGCCCGCGCCAAAGGATATTTTGTGCCTGATCTCGCATTCCGCATATCTATGGATAACCTGCGCAACCGCGTGAACTATGCACCTGATTTTGACAATGGCGGCGAAGACATCGCCTATGCCCTCATGATCTTGGCCCGCGAAGGCGCAGCAGCCATGGGCGATTTGCGGTATTATGCCGATGTCAAAGCGGATCATTTCGCTACGCCTTTGGCTGCGGCTCAGTTGGGGGCAGCACTGGCATTTTATGGCGACCAAACCCGCTCCGATAGGCTGTTCAGAAGGGCTGCGTCCTTGCTCGAACAACGCCATCAGGGCACCACAGACACGCTTTGGCGCGTGGATTATGGGACAGACCTGCGCGATACCGCAGCAGTATTGACGCTCGCCGTCGAGGCAGGCACCCAAAGCATTGATCGCACCACGCTGGCAGCACGGTTGGGCCGCGGACAGCACGCCTTATCCACACAGGAATCCGCTTGGTCTCTGATGGCGGCACATGCCTTAATCGATGATACACAAGACGCAACAATCACCATCGATGGTATCGCCGTCGACGGCCCTCTTGTGCGCGCCTTGGCAGATGACGTTAACGTAAACCCTGTGTTGATCCAAAACACGAGCGCGACTTCAACCGAGCTGACGCTTATGTCGGTTGGTGTTCCTGACTATCCACTGGAACGCGGCGGATACGGGTACGAGATCACGCGCACATACTACACGATGCAAGGAACCCCAATTTCGCCCGATGCGTTACACGTCGGTGATCGCATGGTTGCGGTGCTCCAAATTGACCCGTTTCAAAAAGGTGGCGCCAGATTGATGGTGAACGACCCCCTTCCTGCGGGTCTCGAGATCGACAATCCGAACCTGCTTAGCTCTGGCGATATCCGCGAATTCGACTGGCTGGAACTGACAGAAGCAACGCACTCTGAATTCCGGTCGGATCGGTTCCTTTCCGCAGTCGACTGGCATTCGGACAAACCATTCCAATTGGCATATGTCGTGCGGGCCGTATCCCCAGGCAGCTTTCATCACCCTGCCGCATCCGTTGAAGATATGTATCGACCACAATACCGCGCCAATACGGCTGGTGCGCGCATTCTCGTGCAGGACTGATGCGCAGGCACATTCTTTTCGGACTGGTTGCTGTTTTTTGGGCGGCGGCATTCGCACGTGATTCTTTTGAGACATGGGTGAACACCACCGATCTCCCACCACTTCTGAACGCAACCTCGACAGAGGTTCGCGATCGAAATGGGGCGCTATTGCGCGTGTACACCGTCGACAATGGCTTGTGGCGCTTGGGGGCAGCACCTCAGAACGTAGACCCAAAATATCTGGAAATGTTAGTCGCCTTTGAAGACAAACGCTTCTTTGCGCATTCAGGTGTGGACCCTCTGGCAATGCTCAGGGCGACCGGGCAGGCCCTCGCCTATGGCAAGGTGGTCTCTGGTGGCTCGACGTTGACCATGCAAGTCGCGCGTCTTCTCGAAGACAGCGGCACCGGGCGGTGGCGTGGTAAGCTCCGTCAAATTCGTGTGGCTCTGGCTCTGGAAAAACGTCTCGACAAAGATCAAATTCTCACGCTTTACCTGACTCATGCGCCTTATGGTGGGAACCTTGAAGGCATCCGAGCAGCTACACTGTCTTGGTATGGGAAAGAACCCACACGCCTCACACCCGCGCAATCTGCTTTTCTGATTGCCTTGCCCCAAAGCCCCGAAACACGTCGCCCTGATCGGAACTTTCTGTCTGCACGAGATGCGCGAAATCAGGTTTTGGACCGCCTGACACAGGCCGGCACGCTGCTCGATGACACCGCGAATGCCGCAAAATCAGAGCCTGTTCCGCACCAAAGGCATCCTTTTCCCGCGTTTGCGCCGCACCTGTCTGACCGCGCAACGACCCGAAACAGAGACGCGCGACGGCATGATTTGACAATCGACATGCCTCTGCAAAAATCTCTGGAACGGCTGGCGGCCAAGGCCCTACGCGGCAAGGAAGAACGGCTTTCGATCGCAATACTGGTTGCCGACCATAACTCTGGTGAAATTCTTGCGTCTGTCGGGTCCGCAGGGTTTTCCGCAGATGGGCATCGCAACGGGTTTGTCGACATGACCCAAGCCATTCGATCCCCCGGATCCACGCTAAAGCCCTTGATATATGCGATGGGGTTTGACCAAGGATTAGTGCATCCGCAAACGTTGATTGATGACAAGCCCGTCAAATTTGGGACCTATGCACCGCAAAATTTTGACGGGCAGTTTCGTGGGCAGTTACGAGTCGCCGACGCTTTGCGGCTCTCTTTGAATATACCCGTGGTGCTTTTGACAGACCAAATCGGGCCTGCGCGCTTAATGTCGGCCATGAAAAAGGCCGGTGCCGATCCTGTGCTGCCATCTGGAAAAGCAGGCCTAGCCATTGCCTTGGGAGGCATAGGCCTGAGCCTTCAAGACCTCACAACGCTGTATGCGATGCAAGCACGGGGTGGTAAGGCCGTCAAGCTTCGGTGGCGCAAGGAAGATCCCTTGACCGAGGGCGAACGCATCTTAAGTCGCGCAGCTGCGTGGCAAGTGGGCCATATTATGTCCGAAATGGCACCACCAGCGGGGGCATCAAACATGCGCTTGGCGTTCAAAACAGGCACCAGCTATGGGCATCGCGATGCTTGGGCCGTGGGATACGACGGGTCTCATGTTGCTGCGGTTTGGATCGGGCGCCCTGACGGCACCCCGGTGCCCGGTGCGTTTGGCGGCGATCTGGCGGCACCGGTGTTGTTCGATGTGTTTCAGCGGCTAAAGCCCAAACTGGCGCCATTTGGGCCACCACCACCAGAAACCCTCATCCTGAGCACGGCACAATTGCCGTTGCCGCTTCAAAGGTTTCGAGGCCGCAATGCTGTGTTTCAAGCACCGCCCAATTCCCTAGAATTGTCGTTTCCACCAAATGGTGCGCGACTAGAGGGCGTAGAGACGGGCCTTGCGGTCAAAGTCAGACACGGCAAGTTCCCCCTGACAATTTTGGCCAACGGACACCCGTTAGCCACCGATGTTCGTCAAAGAACGATCAATCTGCCATTTACCGACAAAGGCGCATCAGTTCTGACGGTTATTGATGCGGCTGGTCGGTCCGACCGTGTCGAAATTTGGATCGACTAGGCAGACAACTCGTGTTTCATCCCGCCCGATATTGATGCCGGCGCGCCGCTAAGCGCGCCGGCCTAATCTGTTTAGAGGCGTTCAATCGCAATCGCGATTCCCTGTCCGCCACCGATACACATCGTGATCAATGCTTTTGAGCCGCCAGTGCGTTCCAGTTCATACAGCGCCTTGATGGTGATCAGCGCACCTGTGGCACCCACGGGATGCCCCAATGCAATCGCGCCACCATTCGGGTTCACTTTGGCTGGGTCAAGCCCAAGACCTTTGTTCACTGCAAGCGCCTGTGCGGCGAATGCCTCGTTGGATTCAATCACGTCAAAGTCAGTGATCGCCAGACCTGTTTTCGCCATCAAGTTCTCAACCGCTGGCACCGGACCAATCCCCATAACTTCGGGGCGCACACCTGCCAAAGCGTACCCAAGGATACGCGCTTTGGGCTTGAGGCCAGCTTTTTCAGCAGCATCTGCGCGCGCCAAAACCATCGCGGCAGCGCCATCGTTGATACCCGATGCGTTCCCAGCCGTGACGCGACCGTCTTTCTTGAACACAGCGCGCAGTTTTGCCAACGATTCTTCGGTGGACGGCGTTGGGTGCTCGTCAGTGTCAAAGGCAACGGTATCACGCCCCTTGCGCACTTCGACCGGAACAATCTGATCCTTAAAGTACCCGGCCTCAATTGCAGCCGCCGCGCGTTGTTGGCTGACCAACGCAAACGCATCCATTTGCGCGCGAGTCACTTCGTGCTCGTCTGCGACGTTTTCGGCTGTGACGCCCATATGTCCTGTACCAAACGGACAATTCAGAGCACCGAGCATCATGTCACGTGTTGTGACGTCGCCCATTTTTGTGCCCCAACGCTGACCCTGAATGATATAGGGGGATCGGCTCATGTTTTCCGCACCACCTGCCAACGCAAAGTCGGCATCTCCAAGCATCAAAGCCTGCGTCGCAGAAACGATCGCCTGCGCGCCGGACCCACAAAGCCGGTTCACATTCATAGCCGGTGCCGAATCTGGGATGCCCGCATTCATCGCCGCAACGCGTGAGAGATACATGTCGCGTGGCTCGGTGTTGATCACGTGCCCAAACACAACCTGGCCAATCTGAGCGCCTTCTACGCCAGACCGCTTCAGAGCTTCTTTGGCCGCAGCCGCCCCCAAGTCAATTGGCGCAGTTCCCGCCAAAGAGCCGCCAAATGTGCCGATAGCCGTGCGCGCACCATCTAGAATTACAATATCAGTCATGAGTCCTCCGAAGAAAAATAAGTCGCATTACCCTACTGTCCCTTCGTAATGTCACAAGACGGCAAATATGCGCATAACGTCACGTGCATTGACATAGACGTGACGGAACAGCAGGTAAGGGGCCATGAATACAGATACGCAAATACTCGAACGCCTTCCCGCACGCCTGAAAGAAGCACGCCGTGCTCAGGCCTTGTCACTTGATGCTGTGGCCAAGCTGTCGGGTGTGTCGAGGTCGATGGTAAGCCAAATTGAACGTGGTGAGAGCAGCCCGACAATTGCCACTCTGTGGAATTTGACACGCGCCCTACAGGTCGATTTTGCCGGCCTTCTAGAGGACGGGATAGCATCCGATCAAATCGAGACTCTCAGAGACGATCAGGTTCCCGCAATCGATAATCGCGGCCAAGGCTGCCGTATTCGCATTCTGTCCCCACCAGAAGAGGCAGGAAAGCACGAAGTCTACGATATCATTTTTTCAGACAGCGGAACTTTGGATAGCGCGCCGCATACCCGGGGCGCCAAAGAGCAGTTGACCGTGATCGAAGGCACTGTTCAGGTACAATCCGGCAAGGCCACAGATCAGTTACGCGCCGGTGATACCGCGCGATATTCGGCGGATGTATCACACTCTATCCGTGCCGTTGATGGCCCAGCGCGCGTCTTTCTTGTCGTGCAAGACGCCTAGCGCCGGCAGCATCACCTTGCCTCGGCCCACATCACAAAGTCAGAGCGTCGCCGAAATAATCCGTTATATGAGAATTTTTCCGTAATATCGAATTCTCCTATTTTGGATTTCAATCCGTTATGGTAGACGTATTTCCAGAATCATGGAGGCACGTATGTCCAAAGACTTTTTGACCCACATCACCGAAACTCTGGATCAGATCGAATCCGAGGGCCTCATGAAACGTGAACGCATGATCACGTCACCTCAACGCGGCGAAATCACCGTCGGTGGGCGCGAGGTTATCAATCTCTGTGCGAACAATTATCTCGGATTGGCGGACCATCCCGACCTGATCGGCGCGGCACAGTCCGCGATGGGTCCAAAAGGATTCGGCATGGCCAGTGTGCGCTTCATTTGCGGTACTCAGGATATCCACCGCGAACTGGAAACCGAACTTGCCGCATTTCTGAACAAAGACGATGCCATCTTGTTTGCGGCTTGCTTTGACGCAAATGGTGGCTTGTTCGAGCCTCTTTTGGGGCCAGAAGACGCGATTATCTCAGACAGTTTGAACCATGCTTCCATCATTGATGGCGTGCGATTGTCGAAAGCCAAGAGATATCGCTATATGAACAACGACATGGCCGATCTCGAAGCGTGGCTGAAACGCGCCCGCGAAGAAGGTGCCCGTCATATTATGATCGCCACCGACGGCGTCTTTAGTATGGATGGTTACCTTGCCAACCTGCCCGAGATCACGCGCCTGGCAAAAGAATATGACGCCCTTGTGATGGTTGACGATTGTCATGCCACAGGATTCATGGGCGCGAATGGCGCGGGCACGCCAGATCATTTTGGTGTCGACGTAGATATCTTGACTGGTACGCTTGGCAAGGCGCTGGGCGGTGCTATCGGTGGATATATTGCAGGCCCTCAGCCCGTGATCGACCTGTTGCGCCAACGTGCCCGGCCTTACTTGTTTTCCAACTCCTTGCCACCAGCCATCGTCGCTGCCGGCCTTGAGGCCCTCAAGCTCGTCAAGCACGGCAACATGCTGCGTCAGCGACTCTTTGAGAATGCGCGGTATTGGCGTCGCGGCTTGGAGGCGTTGGGGTTTGATCTATTGCCTGGGGAACACCCCATCATTCCCGTTATGCTGGGCGATGCGCAACTGGCACAAGATATGGCCACCCGCCTGTTTGATGAAGGCGTCTATGTGAGCGGGTTCTTCTTTCCGGTGGTCCCCCGTGGTCAAGCGCGCATTCGCACTCAAATGAGCGCCGGGCTGACACAGGACGAGCTGGACCGCGCCCTTACGGCATTCGGCAAGGTCGGCAAGGACCTAGGGGTCCTGACATGAGCAAGCCAAATACCATGAAGGCGCTCGAGAAATCACACCCCGCCGAAGGGCTATGGATGACCCGCGCACCTGTCCCTGAGATCGGTCCAGAAGATGTTCTCATTCGCATTCGTAAAACCGGAATATGCGGGACCGACATCCACATTTGGAATTGGGATGATTGGGCCGCCGCCACAGTCCCTGTTCCCATGATCACAGGGCATGAATTCGCGGGCGAAATTGTTGAAGTCGGCCGCCAAGTCAGCGGGCTGCAGATTGGGCAACGGTGCTCTGGCGAAGGGCATTTGATTGAAACGGATAGCCGTCAAAGCAGAGCTGGAAAATTTCATCTTGATCCGGGCACACGTGGTATTGGCGTCAATGAACAGGGCGCGTTTGCTGAATACTTGCGCTTGCCGGCCTTTAACGTTGTGCCGTTACCTGACGATATCCCAGACGAAATTGGAGCAATCCTTGACCCCTTGGGAAACGCTGTCCACACCGCCTTGAGTTTCGATTTGTTAGGTGAGGATGTGCTGATCACCGGGGCAGGCCCAATTGGCATCATGGCCGCAGCTGTGGCACGCCATGCCGGTGCCAGAAACGTCGTGATCACAGATATAAATGCAGACCGTTTGTCACTTGCCGAACACGTAGTGCCTTCTGTACGCCCAGTTGATGTGACACACGAGGACTTGAACGATGTTATTTCTGAACTCGGCCTTCAGCAGGGCTTTGACGTCGGTCTTGAGATGTCGGGCAATCAATCCGCATTGGATCAAATGGTAGAGGCCCTCGTGATGGGGGGAAAGATTGCCCTCTTGGGGATTCCTCCTGGAAAATCCCCGGTGGATTGGTCTCGCATTGTGTTCAAGGCCATCACGCTTAAGGGGGTATACGGCCGCGAGATGTTTGAAACATGGTATAAGATGATCGCAATGCTTCAGAATGGTTTGGATGTCAGCCGCGTCATTACCCATCAATTTGACGTTGATGACTTTGCCCAAGGCTTTGCTGCCATGAAGTCTGGAAGCTCTGGCAAAGTGGTGTTGAACTGGCGAAGGTAATTCATCAGGCCAGAACCCCATGCCACTCTGGCCTGATCATATGAGATACAGGTTTACTTAGATGTGTTCGACCCAAACAAGGTCGATTGATTAAGCTCTGATAATAGCCGCGCCACACCAACCAGAGGTTTTGTTCCTGCGATCTCTGGCAGAATGAACGTTTGCTGGTTACTCGCTGCGTCCTGAACGTGAATATTATACATTTCATGGCCCTTTATTGATTAGGGCCCCCACGGCATCATCATTTGCTGAAGGTGTGATCAAAACCTTAATGCGTCCCTACTTGGTCATTAGGATTTGAACGAAGTCCCCTCAACCACACGCGCCCGCCCAGTTCACTCGGACGGCACCAACGCTCTACGCCCTGATTCCTCGAGCACAAAGCAATCACCGCCTTCAAACACTGCTGCCGTGATCGGCCGATCATACCCGGCACCGGAATCCAAGTTCACCCGATTGCCCATATGAACAGGCGCCTTTTGGGGTGTGTGTCCATGAACGACCAACCATGGATGGGGGCCTTTGTGGTCAAGAAACGCATTTCTTATCCAACACATGTCTTCTTCGCTTTGCTCTGCCAATGGGACATTCGGGCGAATTCCAGCATGTACAAACAGCAAATCCCCGCTCTGATGATACGCTGGTAAATTGGCCATGAAATCTATGTGGTCTTGGGGGATTTTCGCACGTGCCACCGGATGGATTTGGTAGTACCGAGAAGTCTCATCCATCTGGATACCATACGACGCCAATGTACCACGTCCGCCAATTCGCTCGCTGAACCAATCCATACCCATCAGTATTTGAGGGTCCGGACGCGGTAGATCCTCGAGAAAATACGAATACATGCGATCATGGTTTCCGCGCAGCACCACCCAGTTGCGTCCGGACGCTTGCCCCTTTTGCAACAGATCAATCACACCCGCGCTGTTGGGACCACGATCAACCAGATCACCCAAAAAGACGATTTTGGCATCTGGGCCTCCGTCGCGCTCTATTCGCGCAAGAGCGCCTTGCAGCATGCCAAGCTGTCCATGGATATCCCCAATAGCATAAATCGGATCTTGCATCGTGCTCTCCTGTTTGGCGCATGGTCTCTGTGTCATAAACGAGAAACGCCGCCCCGGACAGGGCGGCGAAATCTTTGTCGCAACATGATGCGTTCAGAATCAGGCAACGTCGAATTGCAGCGGCTTAACCTGTGTAAACATGTCTGTTGCCGACAATTTGTCGAGAATAGGCGCAGGTACCGGTGCATCCACATACAAAAGCGCGATCGCTTCTCCGCCCACGTCAGCACGTCCAAGTGTAAAGTTCGCGATGTTGACGCCGTTTTCGCCCATTGTTTGACCAAGCAAACCAATGATACCCGGAACGTCTTCGTTGGTTGTATACAGCATATTGGCGCCGATTTCAGCGTCAACATTGATACCCTTAATCTGGATAAAGCGCGGTTTGCCATCGCTAAACACTGTGCCCGCAACCGAACGTTCGCGTTTGTCTGTCACGATGGTCACCTTGATGTAGCCATCAAAAGCGCCCGATTTATCCTGATTGGTGGTCGAAATCTTCATGCCCCGCTCTTTCGCGACAACTGGTGCGGACACCATATTCACGTCGGGGTTTGATTTCTTCATGATGCCGGCCACAACAGCACAGTTCAGCGCAGCAAGGTTCATGTCAGACACGACACCATCATAAAGGATATTGATGGCCTTGATCGGCTCATCTGTCATCTGACCGGAAAATGCACCCAGATAATCTGCCAATTTGATCCACGGACCCATAACCTTGGCTTCTTCCGCAGTGACCGACGGCATGTTCAAAGCGTTTTCGACAGCACCAGTCAGCAGATAGTTCGACATCTGCTCTGCGACTTGCAGCGCCACGTTTTCCTGTGCTTCGGTTGTCGCCGCGCCAAGGTGAGGCGTGCACACAACGTTAGGCAGGTTGAACAAGGCGTTTTCTTTTGCAGGCTCTTCTTTGAACACGTCAAACGCAGCGCCAGCCACATGCCCGGATTTGAGCATATCTGCCAAAGCTTCCTCATCAACCAGACCACCACGCGCACAGTTGATAATCCGCACACCTTTTTTGGTTTTGGCAAGGTTTTCACGGCTCAGAATATTGGCTGTCGCATCGGTAAACGGTACGTGCAACGTAATGAAATCTGCACGCGCCAACAGCTCGTCTAGCTCGACCTTTTCGACACCCATTTTGTCGGCTTTCTCTTCCGACAGGAAGGGGTCATAGGCGGCAACTTTCATTTTCAGGCCACGCGCACGGTCACATACGATTCCACCGATGTTGCCTGCGCCAATCACACCAAGCGTCTTGTTGGTCAGCTCAACGCCCATAAATTTGGACTTTTCCCATTTGCCGGCATGTGTTGAGGCGCTGGCTTCTGGGATTTGACGCGCCACAGCAAACATCATCGCAATCGCGTGCTCAGCAGTGGTGATCATGTTGCCAAACGGCGTGTTCATTACGATCACACCTTTTTTCGACGCGGCTTCTTTGTCGATGTTGTCAGTGCCGATACCTGCGCGTGCAATCACCTTAAGATTGGTCGCGTTCTCAAGGATTTTCTCGGTCACTTTGGTCGCCGAACGGATCGCCAGACCATCATACTGGCCAATCACTTCTGCCAGTTTGTCTTTGTCTTTGCCCAGATCGGGCTGAAAATCGACGTCGATTCCACGATCGCGAAAGATTTGAACAGCGGTTTCAGACAGCTTGTCGGATACGAGTACTTTGGGAGCCATGAGTTTGGTCCTTGCAATAAGAATAATCAGGGAAGGTGTGGGGCGGGCATAAATCCCGCCGCCTACAAATTACTGCGCTGCAATCTCGGCGTTGAACGCCCAAGCCAGCCAAGGCAACATCGCGTTGATGTCAGCGGTTTCAACGGTCCCGCCACACCAGATACGCAGACCAGCCGGAGCATCGCGATAGGCACCAATGTCCAATGCGATATTTTCATTCTCCAGACGCTTGGCCACTGCTTTTGCAAAGGCCGCACCGTCTTGAATGCGGTCATCGGTAAACTTGAGACACACCGATGTGTTCGAGCGTGTCGCGTCGTCTTGGGCCAGATTGGCAATCCAATCGTTCGCGTCACAGAAATCAAACACTGCTTGGGCGTTCGCATCAGCGCGCGCGATCAAGCCTTGCAAGCCACCCACGGAACGGGCCCAATCCAGCGCAAACAAATAGTCTTCAACAGCCAGCATCGACGGCGTGTTGATGGTCGCACCGGTAAAGATGCCGTCGATCAGTTTGCCACCTTTGGTCAGGCGGAAAATTTTTGGCAGTGGCCATGCAGGTGTGTAGCTTTCCAGACGCTCAACAGCGCGCGGGCTCAGGATGATCATCCCATGAGCTGCTTCACCACCCAGAACTTTTTGCCAAGAGAATGTGGTCACATCCAGCTTGTCCCAAGGCAGATCCATCGCAAAGGCAGCGGACGTTGCATCACAAATGGTCAGGCCTTCGCGGTCATCAGCGATCCAGTCGGCGTTTGGAACGCGCACACCCGCCGTGGTGCCGTTCCACGTGAACACAACATCGTTGGCTTTATCAACAGATGCCAGATCAACGATTTCGCCATAATCGGCCGTTTTCACTTCGGCGTCGATCTTAAGCTGTTTCACAACATCTGTGATCCAGCCCGACCCGAAAGATTCCCAAGCCAGCATCTCTACCTTGCGCGCGCCAAGCATTGACCACAAGGCCATCTCTACCGCGCCAGTATCGGACGCAGGCACGATGCCGATTTTATAGTCTGCGGGGATGCCCAGAACTTCGCGTGTGCCTTCAATCGCGGCCTTTAGCTTGTCCTTGCCAACGGCGGCACGGTGCGAGCGGCCAAGAGCGGCGTCGGCGAGTTTTGTGACATCAAATGAGGGGGGTTTGGCACAGGGGCCAGAAGAAAAACGCGGGTTGGCCGGACGCGTCGCCGGTTGCTGAGTAGCCATAAATGCTATCCTTACAGATAAATGCCCTTCGTTGGGGAAGGGTGTCCCACTGACCGATCTAGAGCGCTGCATCGCGGCACGCAAGATACAAAATGAACGGTTTGCGGCCATTCTCAGACCAATAGCGACGCAAATGTCTCCGATCGGAAACAAGAAAGTTGCTAACCTGGACGGAGCGTTTCGCTAAACTACACAGTGATCAAGGAGAACGGAGATCACACTTTAAATATTGTTTTCAGATAGTTGTATCACTTGTAGTGCATGATCTTGCTCTAACAACGATCTCCAAGCGCCGTACAATTTGGCGACGATGAGTGATCTGGCCATGTTTCTGCGGTTGCGCTATGCCAAGGCGCATCAAGGAGACCATACATGTTCACAGCCACCCTGCTCACTGCACCATCTGACCCAACGCTTGATCCAGCGCTCGTAGAATCGCTCCGAAATGCATGGGGCGGCGGAGATGCCGTGTGGTTGGCACCAGACGAGGCGGCGGAATTTGACCTTGCCACGATGCCCGACAATCTCTGGGATGTTTGGGCGGATCTGCAAAACATGCGCGTAGATTTGATCGTTCAGCCTTCAGAAGGACGACGCAAAAAGATGCTGCTGGCCGACATGGACAGCACGATGATTCAACAGGAATGCATTGATGAGCTTGCCGACGAAGCAGGTGTAGGCCCCCACGTCAAAGACATCACCGCGCGCGCAATGAACGGTGAGCTGGACTTTGAGGGGGCGTTGATTGAACGCGTGGGCTTGCTGAAAGGGCTTAAAGAAAACGTCATCACCAAAGTCCTCGCTGAGCGGATCACATTGATGCCCGGCGGCAAAGCGCTTTTGACCACGATGAAAGCCGACGGGGCCTATGCTGCGCTTGTGTCGGGCGGGTTTACGGCATTCACAGCCAAGGTCGCAGCAGAGCTTGGGTTTGATGAAAATCGCGCCAACACGTTGCTGGTCGACGACGGCAAACTCAGCGGTGAGGTTGGACGCCCCATTTTGGGACGAGAAGCCAAGGTTGACGCTCTCAAGGACATCACCGCGCGGCTGGGCCTGCGACATGAAGATGTGATGGCCGTTGGTGACGGTGCAAATGATCTAGGTATGCTTGGGCTTGCCGGTGCAGGCGTAGCGTTGCACGCAAAACCATCCGTGGCGGCGGAATGCGATATCCGCATCAATTTTGGCGACCTGACCGCGTTGCTCTTCTTGCAAGGCTATGCGCGCACTGATTTCGCGGCCTGAGACCGCTCAGCACAATATTGGATATGCTTAGGACCTCAGGGCGGCCGTCGGCTGCATGCGCCCTGTGACCAAACCATCCCAATTGCAAATAGGCGCATCAATGTATTTGGCCGCCAGCGGATGGGCCGCATCAAGCACACCCAACTTGGCAAGGATCGCAGCAATTGCGCATTCTGCGCCCCGCGTGCCGCCATCTGTAATTTTCACCGCTACACCCAGCTTTTTCTCGGGCACAATCGCAATAAAATATGCCTCGGCACCTGTCTTTACAGCAACCTTGTGTCCCATTGCGCGCATCAAATCAGTACAGGCACGGCCCTCGCCTGCGACCAATTCGGGATATGTCGCCATCGCGTTGCGCAAGCGCGCCGCCGCATTTTGGCGTCGGTCGCCATCCAAATTAGCGGCCGCAAAAAAGGCCATAGCCCGTGCCATTCCGTGCATTGTGGTGGCAAAGTTCGGTGCAGAGCAGCCGTCGATACCATAGCCGGGTGTGTCCAGCTGTGTGATCTCCTCAAAAACGGACTTTACCGCCGCTTGAACAGGGTGATCCAGCGCAACATAATCCGGGCCAGCGCCCAAATGATCCGTCAGGGTCAAGAAACCCGCATGCTTGCCAGAACAATTGTTGTGATACCTGCACACAGGTTTACCATCTCGGATCAATGCATCGCGTGCCGGAATGTCTCGGGGTTCTTGAGGCCCGCAACAGAAATCCTCATCCGTTTTACCCAACTCCTTGAGCCATGCATTCACCCGCATCGAATGAATGTCGGCGCCATTGTGCGACGCGCACGCCAGCGCAAGCTGCTCGTCCGTCAAGCCAGCACGATCCGCCGCGCCACTTTCAATCAACGGCAACGCCTGAAGCATCTTGGAGGAGCTTCGGGGTAGCACCACAGTCTCTGGATCACCCCACGCATGCAGTATCTCACCTGCTTCGTCACACACGACCGCGTGGCCGTAATGCTGGCTCTCTAGAAATGGGCCGCGCCAAATTTCGACCAATGCAACGGGGTTTGTCATGGATGTCTCATCATTAATGGGCAAAATTGTGCCAACAGGTCTTTATCCTGCTGGCATTTTCAGGCTAGTGTGCTTGTATCGAGAAGAAAATGTCCATCCCGAAAAAAGGCACAAAGCCGTGGGTGTGGATCGTTGAGGCAAAGCACAGCTTGGAGGCTGTATTATGGGATCACGTTTTGTGAGCGCAATTGCTGCGGTGACGATGTCACTGATTGCTTGTAGCGCAATGGCGCAAGAAAAGAGCACCAATCAGGTTGCGGCAATGACCGACTGGAGTGTTTTTCAAGCCAGCACCCCCAAGGAATGCTGGGCTGTCAGCACCGCAAAAGAAAGCGTTAACACAAAAGAGGGTCGCGTTGTTGCCGTCCGTCGCAGCGATATTCTGTTTATGGTGTTCTATCGCCCAGAAGTGGGCGTGAAGGGGCAAGTTGGCTTTACAGGTGGATATCCTTTCGCCAGCGGATCAACAGTCAGCCTGAACGTGGATGGCCAAACATTCGAATTATTTACCGAGGGTGAATGGGCGTGGCCTGCTTCGCCAGCCGATGACGCAAAGATCGTGACCGCAATGAAACGCGGAACAAAAGCGACTGCGACAGCGCACTCCGCACGCGGGACAAAAACAGCTGACTCGTTTTCACTGCTCGGCTTCACAGCCGCGGTCGAAGACGCCGAAAAGCGCTGTAAATAGTCAAAAGGTGTCCGTTTTGGCGGGCACAACAACTCCTGCCAGAGTTTCTTACCGTCACATCGCCGCCATGGGGGAAACGTCCGGGTTAACCGGACGGTAGTACCGTTTTGGCAATTTCTTGGTGGAGGCGACGCCATGGCAATACCCTATTTCACAGAGATCAAGTATCGCGGTGGCGCGTCGGACGACTTTATCGAAGTCGCGATAGATGCCGGAAGTGATGTGTCGACCATCAGTATCGTGGTGTACCACCCCAATGGTGGCGTCCGGTCGACGAACTCTATCGGAAGCTATGAAAACACCATTGCCGGAAAAGACGTATATTCCTTGGGCACTGGTGTTCACAAGGATGGCGCAATTGCCCTTGTTCAAGATGGCATCGTCATCAGTTTTGTATCCTTTGACAACGTTGTGTCGCCGACCACGGGTCCCGCCGCTGGACTGGACTCGGATCAAATCGGATCAACCGGAAACGACACAAACGCGTCCGTTCAGCTTGATAACAATGGCGACTGGACGACGGGTGGGTTGAACGAAGGCACAATCCCATGCTTCTTGGCTGGTACGAAAATTTCCACAAAACGCGGTGAGGTGCCTGTCGAAAACTTGCGTCCTGGCGACATGGTCATGGTCCGCGATGGTGGATTTGCGCCCATTCGTTGGATTGGCTCCGTCAGCGTCGATGCCAGCGGCGCTTGGAAAGACCTCAACGCACCTATCAAAATTCCTCGTGGGGCTATGGGGCGAAACATGCCTGCGCGTGATCTGTACGTATCACCCAATCACCGCATCTGGATGCAAGATGCCGCATACGAGGTGTATTTCACCGCGCGCGAAGTTTTGATCCCCGCCAAGCATCTGGTCGGCTGGAAGGGCATTACCCAAGTTAGCTATGTCCCGAACCCAGAGTACTTCCATCTTCTGTTCGACACCCACCAAATTATCCTGTCCGACGGCATGCTTACCGAGAGCTTTCACCCCGGAGAGCTTACCATTGACCAATTCGACCACGAAGCACGTGATGAACTCTTGCGGCTCTTTCCGGAACTCATAAATTTAGCCAGCTATGGCGAGACCGCGCGACGGTGCCTTAAAGGTTATGAGGTGCCTCTGGCACTCAAAGGCAACCGCGTCGCCTAACAAAAACGCACCGCGCCCGTGCGCGGTGCCATGTCCAACCAACACCTAGGCCGCCAGGCCTTGAGGGTGGGCGGGAGCCCCTGTTTTCTCACCCTTCCCCTTGTGTTGTTTGCTTTTGGGCACAAATGGTGTATCTCACCCGCCTGATTTCCTCTCGAAAGATCTGCACCATGACCGCCAGCGCCCCAATCACGCAGGATGTACACACCATCCCTCGCAAACTTCCTGCCAGCGACAAGATCAACCTTGTGGGTTTGAGCCGCGACAAGCTGCGCGAGGTGCTGATCGAGCACGGTACAACAGAAAAACAAGCCAAGATGCGCGTCAACCAGATTTGGCAATGGGTGTATCAATGGGGGGTGCGTGACTTTTCCGAGATGACCAATTTGGCCAAGGCCTATCGCGCTGATCTTGCGGAAAAATTCACGGTCGACATCCCCGAAGTCATCACGCGGCAAGTCAGCGAAGACGGCACACGCAAATATCTGGTGCGGATCGCAGGCGGGCACGAAGTCGAAGTCGTATACATCCCCGAAGAAGATCGCGGCACACTCTGCATCAGCTCTCAGGTCGGATGCACGCTGACCTGCTCGTTCTGCCATACTGGCACCCAAAAGCTGGTACGCAACCTAACCGCAGGGGAAATCATCGGACAAGTCATGGTTGCCCGCGATGATCTTGATGAATGGCCCACCCCGGGCACACGCAATACCGATGCCCCAAGATTGTTGTCAAATATCGTGCTCATGGGCATGGGCGAGCCGCTCTACAACTTTGAGAACGTACGTGACGCCATGAAAATCGCCATGGACCCCGAGGGTATTCAGTTGTCGCGGCGTCGCATTACACTTTCGACATCCGGTGTGGTCCCTGAAATTGCGCGTACAGCCGAGGAAATCGGATGCCAATTGGCCGTGTCATTCCACGCAACAACTGATGACGTGCGCGATCAGCTGGTGCCGATCAACAAACGCTGGAATATCCAAGAGCTTTTGGCGTCACTGCGCGCTTACCCCAAGGTCTCGAACTCAGAGCGTATCACCTTTGAATACGTGATGCTCAAAGGGGTGAACGACAGCGATGCAGACGCACATCGGCTTGTAGAATTGATCAGAGGCATTCCAGCCAAGATCAATCTGATCCCGTTTAACGAATGGCCCGGATCACCTTACGAACGCTCATCAAATAACCGCATTCGGGCATTTTCAGAGATCGTGTATCAAGCAGGATATGCAAGCCCAGTGCGCAAACCTCGCGGCGAAGATATCATGGCGGCCTGTGGTCAGCTCAAGTCTGCAACCGAACGCGCCCGAAAGTCGAGAAAGCAAATTCAAGCCGAGGCTGGCCTAGGAGACACCTGATCGGGCGCAACACAATTTCCGCGTGAAATTTCTGATAGATCAGGCTATTCTTTGGAGAATGCCACCTGTCTAGCTAGGATCAGATCCGTGACCCGCCATCTTTTGTCTCTCGCTGCCCACCTCATTGGAAATGCCATCGGCCTGTTGTTGGCCATGCTGTTGCTGGAAGGGTTCTCCATCGACCTGCTGTCCTTCATTGTTGTTGTCGCAGTCTTCACTGTGATCGAGGTCATTGCGTCGCCGTTGTTAACCAAACTGTCGGCCCACAAGATTCCAGCCATGCAAGGCGGCGTCGCGCTCGTGACCACCTTCGTGGGCTTGCTTGTCACGGATATGTTGGTGGCTGGCTTGACCATCGGAGGCATTGCTAACTTGTTGGCGGCGACGCTTTTGGTCTGGCTCGGCGCACTTGCCGCAGGCATTTTTCTACCAATGTTTGTTTTCAAAGAGCTCAAAAACAGCCCAAAAAACTAGCAGTGTTGGTGCCTTAAACTTTCCTTAATTCCGGTACAATTCCGCCACTTGCGCCATACAGTTTCTATTCTGTCAACAATAGGCAGGAGAATGCGACTATGGCACAGGCAATGATTGAACAAACCCATCTGGATGCACCAGTTCTGGAACTTGTCACCCGCGAGCGGACAATGGCGTTGAGCACACGCGAGTGGAAATTCCGTCTGGCAGGATACGGCTATGCAATCAAAGACGTCGCGGGCGAGCAGGTTGTGACCTCTTTGCTCAAGGGCACCGAGTTGGGCAAACTTCCGCACACTCTTCACTAAGACCGGCCTTGGGTTTTAACGCGCGCTTTACTCGCAAAGAGCATGATGCGCTTATGACCATGATTCCCGCCGTCTTTCGGATTGAACAGGACATCTTGGATGCCCTAAAAGCTGCTGCTGCGGCCAGTGAACAAGACACCAGTGCTTACTTGCGCGCAATACTGGTGCGCGAACTTGGGTCTGTCCCGACAAACCATACCGCAACGGCCTCTGGCCGACATGCCAAAGGCACCCAACACGATGCGTTGCGCGCCCAATTTTCCCAAGCCGAAAGCTGGCCCGACCTAAGATACCGTCTGGCAGTGCACGGATGTCACCTTCGTCGCAGGAAAACCGGACTTGCGGTGTTTGACGATGAAAGCGGTGACCAAATGGGGTGGATCATCGAATTTGATGCACCATATCCCATACTTGCCACCCGCTTTGGCGCGCCCTATCCGGGCATGGCATGATCACCGGCCGGGAATAACATCCCGCGCGCGACTATCACCCCATGTATCGATGACATCGATTGCTTCTTGCGCCGTTTCCACGAACCGGAACAAATCCAAGTCATCCGCCGAAATCGTGCCTGCATCAGCCAAGGCATCCCAATTGATAATCTTTTCCCAAAACGCCCGCCCAAACAGCAAGAACGGAACACGTTCCATACGGCCGGTTTGAATCAACGTCAGCGACTCGAACATCTCGTCCAGCGTCCCAAAGCCGCCGGGGAAAACACAAATCGCTTTGGCACGCATCAAAAAGTGCATCTTGCGAATGGCGAAATAATGGAAGTTGAAACACAGATCGGGGGTCACATATTCGTTCGGCGCTTGCTCATGTGGCAAGACAATGTTCAAACCGATCGATACGCCACCTGCATCCACCGCCCCGCGATTTCCGGCTTCCATAACGCCCGGGCCGCCACCAGTCACGATGACATTGCTTTGGCCATCGCTGCGCAGGGTCATCAAACGTGCAAATTCACGGGCTTCGTCATAAAACTCGGACAAGTCGGCCAATGTTTTTGTGCGTGCGGTATCTTTCTTGGCGGGTTCGGGAATACGGGCCCCACCGAACATGACAATCGTCTCTTTGATGCCGTGCTCATCCAAATTCAGTTGCGGCTTGAGCAACTCTAGCTGAAGCCGGACGGGACGCAGTTCATCGCGACACATAAAGTCTTCGTCATGATAGGCCAGCCGATACGCTGGTGCGCGCGTTTGGGGCGTATCAGGGACGTGCTCTGCTGTGCGAGCGTCGGTTGAGGCATCAGGGAATGGGCTGCGGCGATCGTCTTTCATATACTCGTACTTCCTTGCTTGCGCGTTTCCATTAGGCCTATAGGGTTCACCGAAACAAAGCCAGTGACAGGGATGTGAAATGAATTGGACGGATGAGATTACTGCCGCCGCTGCCCGTATCAAAGGGCATGTATTGCGTACCCCAGTCGCGACGGTCAACAGCTTTGGGTTGGGGTATCCGATACAGATCAAGCTTGAGCACATGCAGCATACCGGCACGTTTAAAGCGCGCGGAGCATTCAATACGCTGTTGTCAAAATCGGTACCTCCGGCAGGGTTGGTGGCCGCATCCGGAGGCAACCACGGGGCCGCCGTAGCCTTTGCCGCCAAAAAACTGGGGCACAACGCCCGCATATACGTGCCCGAAATGGCCGGCCCGTCCAAGATTGGCCTCATCCGAGATGCAGGTGCAGACCTTCAAGTTGTACCAGGGGCGTATGCCAACGCACTAGAGCAAGCGCTCGCATGGGAAGCCGAAACTGGTGCCATGCAAATACATGCCTATGATGCGCCTGAAACTGTCATTGGCCAAGGCACATGTGCCATGGAATGGGATCAACAGGGGCTTGACGCCGATACCGTCTTGGTCGCTGTGGGGGGTGGCGGATTGATCGGCGGCACAATGGCCTGGCTTGACGGGCAACGGCGTGTCATCGCGGTCGAGCCTGAAACATCCTGTGCATTAAATGCAGCACTTAATGCGGGGAAGCCCGTTGATGTCGATGTGTCCGGTGTCGCCGCCAATGCCTTGGGGGCACGACGGATCGGTGATATTTGCTTTGATCTCGCGATGTCCACTGGAACCGACTCCCTTTTGGTCACAGATGAAGCAATTTTGATCGCACAGCGTCTGCTCTGGAAGGAACTCCGGCAATTGGTGGAACCTGCAGGCGCCACTGCATTGGCTGCGCTGATATCCGGCGCTTATGTGCCCGCCGCCAACGAAAAGATTGCCGTTTTGATTTGCGGCGCAAATGTTTCGCCGGACCCGTTCCCATAAACGTCGCATTGATTGGGTGACGCGCGGCCACAATACGGTTATGAAGCACAAAATCCTGACTCATGGAGCCCAAACTCATGTCGAATGCCCAATTGGAAATTGCCATCGAAGCCGCGTGGGAAGCCCGCGACACCATCACCCCAACAACAGGTGGGGAAACCCGAGAAGCCATCGAAACCACCCTAAATGCGCTGGATTCTGGCACATTGCGTGTGGCTGAAAAGATGGAAAATGGTGACTGGCACGTCAATCAATGGGCGAAAAAGGCGGTCCTGCTGGGCTTTCGCATCAAAGACATGGAACTCCATGATGGTGGCCCCCAAGGCAGCGGTTGGTGGGACAAAGTCGACAGCAAATTCAAAGGCTGGGGCGATCGCGAATGGAAAGAAGCCGGTTTTCGGGCTGTGCCAAACTGTGTCGTTCGTAAATCAGCCTATGTCGCTCCGGGTGCGGTATTGATGCCCTCATTCGTGAACTTGGGTGCTTATGTCGACGAAGGCACCATGGTTGACACATGGGTCACAGTTGGCTCCTGCGCGCAAATTGGCAAAAATGTTCACCTGTCCGGTGGCGTCGGAATCGGCGGCGTTCTCGAGCCAATGCAAGCTGGCCCGACCATCATCGAAGACAACTGCTTTATCGGTGCGCGATCTGAAGTCGTCGAAGGCTGTATCGTCCGCGAAGGGTCTGTTTTGGGCATGGGTGTATTTATCGGCCAGTCCACGAAAATTGTGGATCGTGAAACTGGCGAAGTCATGTACGGCGAAGTGCCCTCTGGGTCCGTTGTTGTCGCAGGCAGCATGCCATCCAAGAACGGCGTGAACCTGTATTGTGCAGTGATCGTAAAGCGCGTGGATGCAAAAACCCGCTCTAAAACATCGATCAATGACCTGTTGCGCGACTGATCTTTGTCGCAACACAAACGTTCGGGCGCACTCTTTGGGGTGCGCCTTTTTTGTTGCGTATATGGCGGGATAGATTGCATTTGTAAGGTTGGTGTCTTTTGTTAGGTAAGATACAGATATTCATAGTTTGGCCTTTGCGCCTCGCAGCACATTTCCCAAAAGAGCCGACCAATGATTGACAGAATTTTTCAAATATTGATTACAGATGGTGCTGTAGACCAATCGCGATTTTCCAGCGACCTCAAACGCAACATTGAATCTTTGCAAGCGGTGTATCCGGACGCAACATACGAGATGTTCGATCACGATATGATCGCTGATTTTTTGCAGCATCATTTTCCCCGAGATGTCCTAGATACATTTCACGCGCTGACGCCATATGCTTTCAAGGCGGATTTGGCGCGGTATTGTCTGTTGCACAAATTTGGCGGGCTCTACTCAGACTTATCGTATCTTCATCTTCGCGCAATTACCGCTGAAAATGGCACAAACATGGTCGTATTTCGCGACATCCCGGGCCATCCATCTTGGGCCACAAGCAACGCGATCATCTATGCAAAACCGCAGGCGGCAGCACTCGAACGCGCCATTGATATGATCGTTGCGCATCACAAAGCGGGATATTACGGACAGCACCCTCTGGACCCCACCGGCCCCTATCTGTTCGGGCGCGCTCTTGCAGCGGCTGATGATTGGACAACAACGGTTTTCGGGGATTCACAGCTTGTTTCCGTTGAGAAATCCGGTCGCGCCAATATCCTCAAAGTTGGTCCGGCTGGCGAGGTCATTGCGATACGAAATAAGGTGAACAATTGTTCCATTGATGAATTGATTGCGGGGCACTCTAACAGCTATTCCGACCTCTGGGCGGCCAAGCGAATTTGGGGTGAGACCGGCCTTATGCACTCAATAAAAACCAAATTGGGTCGGTCCTAGCGCTGGATCAAAGACAGAAATCCGATTGTAGCATTAGAATAGCCCAGCGCATTTGCGCTGTTTGGTGGCTGAAATGAAGGACGAAATATGTTTGATAGCGAACTCTCTGATGGACTGAATACAAACGGGTATTGTGTACTTCGTCAGGTTTTTGATCCGGAAACAGTCACGCGATTCCGCGCCCTCACCCAAAACCACTTGGAAGAGATGGGCAAAACCCGATCTCAGGCGCATTCGTTTCATTTGGCCGGCTTTCACCGCTTCAACGCCTTTTGCGGTATGCACAGCGAGATTGCGCAAAATCAAGAAATTGTGGAATTCCTGAACAGTCACTATGAGAATGCGCCGCATTATGCGATCGGGCTAAGCGATATTACCGTGAACCGGTCTCAGCACTGGCACACCGATCTGTTGCGCGGGCAGTACGCATCGTTTTTAGGTTCCGTTGATCCATGGTCGACCTCTACCGCGCCATGTTTAAAAGCCCTGCTTTATCTACAGGATGGCAAGAGTTTGCGCATTGTTCCCGGCTCACATCTTGATCCGTCGCCGTTGGATGATGACGCGTTGGAACAGCTTGCGAGCTCAGACACGATCAAACAACTTGAGATCAAAGCAGGCGATGTCGTCATGATGGATATACGGGCACTTCACCGCGGATCAACCGATCAAGAGATGAACGATCCGGTGTTGATGACAGACCCTAAGATCTTGGTTTCAACAGTCTTTGGGGAAATTTCATCTCCGCTTTCCCAAGCAATGCAGCTTGGAAACACACACCGAATGATTGCCTGGGATCGCGATTTCTTATGTTCAAAGCCGTAATCCACCCCCTCAAACGAGAGAAGACAGCCCCCAGCGGAATGCGCTTCACGCACGCAAAAGCGTCATTGCTTCGTATCTTCTAAGAGAAATACGTGCAGATGGCCCATAGCCATAGCCAGTAAGCTTGTCAGTGTTCGGCATCAGCCGCAGAATTTCTTCGCGGGTTTCGATATCAAATGCGTCTAGTGTTTCGTGGCCCGGGTGATAGCTCTCGCTATCGAGGCCATTTCCACGCACGATTTCATGCTGATCAAATAATAGATGCAGATATGTCACCGGCTTCCCATTGGCGACAGGACGGATAGTTTTGTCATTCACAAGGTCCTTGGCTTTGACCAAGACCTCGGAATTTCCG
The DNA here is from genome assembly GCF_005518135.1 of Shimia litoralis. Taxonomy (GTDB): domain Bacteria; phylum Pseudomonadota; class Alphaproteobacteria; order Rhodobacterales; family Rhodobacteraceae; genus Shimia_E; species Shimia_E litoralis. The sequence goes on from NZ_SULI01000020.1 coordinate 27,712, forward strand.
AACATCATGCTGGCAATAGACGACGTGATCAAAACGCGGTGATTTGGGGAAAACTCTACTGCATCGTGGTTGCCCAGCGCACCAGCATCAAAGTGGATGGGTGCATCAATTCCGATCGCCGAGCGCACAGTTTGACCAACCCAGCGCAACGCTTGGAACCCATTGTCGCGGGTTAATACCATGTCACCAACAACAAGGTCCTCGACTGGAACTTCGCCACGCACGGTGACAATACGGGTTCCGGAAACGAAACAAGGCACAGTTGTGATTGTCACAAACCCAATATCGGTGTTCCCATCAGAATCTTCGATCTGATAGGACACAACATTTGACCCAACCTCGCCATCAGACACAATCGTAACGGTGCCATCACCGTTGAAGGTAATGCTCTCGCCGGAACCCACAACAATCGGTTCACCGATGACGACTTCTTGGCCGTTGATATGCGTAATATTCAGGGTGGCGCCATTGTTGCTCACGTCATTCGTCGTCAGATCAAAAGTGTGTTCACCCGTAAGAGAAATTTCAACAGCATCATCCCCGGCAACCAGTGCCGTTTGAACGGAGTTTCCTGCGATCAACAAATTTGAATCGTATTTGTCATCCCCGCCATCCGCGATGGCAATCTTGATTGTGTTTGTCTCACCTGGATTCACGGTCGCCTTCAGCGTCATGGTGACAGTAAAGCCATCCATTTCAGTATTGGCGACCTCGGCATCTGCGGGGTTGTCGACATACAGGTTTTGGTTGCTCTCGTCGTTGATGTTGTTGATCGTAATATCGCCATCACCAACGGTGAGTTCGGCTTTTACGCCATTCACCCAAACCCCTACGGCATCATTAAAGCCAGAATTGACATATTCTAGTTATTCTTCGGAAGAGAAGGTCACCTGCATCGTCAGTGTCGACCCATCCGGTTCAAACTCTGCCTCAAAAATCGCAGCGTCATAGGTTGTTGCGCCCGCAATCGCCTCTAGGTCCTCATCGCCCGCAAGGCCATGGCGAGTCGTCGTCGACGCCGATCTGTTTGCATCACCATCACTGTGCGTGACATCTTCAGCATTCCCAGTAGATAGAATAACGCCGGTATCCGACGGCGTTAAGCCCGGGGCGTCCTGATCACCACCTGAATAGATGCCGGATGCGCTGTTTGCCCCGGTATAAGATGCTGATTCAATTGAAATGCCGGACCCGAACATCGCGTTCGCCATCGCCATCGCGTCTGCAGAAGTATCGATAGAGAGTTCTGTCGCCGTTACCATATCATTTTATCCTTCACCTCACGCACACGAGATATCACTGCAAATGTGTAATTTTCTTTATAATGACAACCCTTTTATTGGGGGAAAACGTCAACAATCTTCCCCAAAAGGGGAAACAATGTGTCCATTTTCAACATTTTAGCCCGAAATTTCCGCATTCACTCCAAAAACCACCTAGAAGCTCAGCTTGGTGAATGACCTTCCAACAGCGCGCCCACTCTCGAAGGTGAGTCGATTTGCTCTGTGTTTCTGAACGGAATTGGGCAAGTTCATACCGGTGGTTGACCTGCGCCCCATGCCCGCGATAAGGCGGTGCCTATGGATAAACCAAAGAAAAAATCTCGCCAGCAAGCGTACACTCTCCTTGTTCAGGTTGGACGCAAAGAGGACGATGGCCTACCGAAAGGCGCGACCGGTGGTGCGTTGATGATCTATGCCAGTGGCGTGGATGAAGCAGAAGCCGTGCGCGAAACGGTGGCTATTCTAAAGCAGGCCGATCTTGCGCCGCTTGACGTCACTGGATACGGCACCCTTGAAGAACGCGAAGCACAGGGCCACGAGATCGACGACGACGAGCGCGGCCTGATGCAAAGGGCGCTGGATGAAAACTCGGTCATCGTCGCTCAGCTGACCCCGTTTTATAACGGCGAAGAAGCCGTCGATAGCTCAGAAGACACATTACACTAGTCGAGCCGCTAAGCCGCGCGCTGTTCCGCAAGGATCAGCGCCTCGAACGATCCAAGCACCGGATACGCCGTTTTATTGTGTTCAGGCAGCATATTGCGCTCGAACTGGCCCAACAAGCTTGAGCGCAACAGGTTTGGTCTGCGCCGAATGCGACCAATATCCAACGTCTCGACATAGGTCCCTGCGGCATTGATTGCCTCGTGATCCGGGAGCAAAAACTGAAGGTATGTCACAAGCGCCGTATCTCGGACAGGCAAGGCGGCCGTGTGATTTATCAGATGGCGTGCCGGCACGAGAACCTGTTCAGCATTAAAGAGGTATTCAACGCGAGAGCCTCCAATCACCAACCTCTGCGTCGAAGACATGGTGACATCGCACTTGAGGCCAAAATATGGTGTCCGCAACCGAACCGGTTCAAACAGCCCTCGTGCAGGCACCGTGCGGCGCACAACTTGCAGCACCGGCACTGACGCGCCGTCTAGCGTTTCAAGCAAATCGCCTCGTTTAATGTCTTTTGCCCATTTCGTACCATACGCCGTCGCAATTGGCGTCTGTGCCGTAAGTCCGGGCATGGGGCCAATGGGCTCAATACAATCGGACACTGCTAGAAAACACACATCCGCCGCCATCGCGCCTTGCGCAGGGTTCAACACCATTTCACGAATATCTAGCAACGACACAGGAAGCGGATCTTTCAGAATGATCTGATCGCTGTGCCCTGTTTCTGGGCGCTCGACAGACAAGCGCGCCCAACGATGGGCCATGTCCCAGCTATAGGTAATGCGCAGGATATCTGTGCGAGCTTCTGCGGAAAGGTTGATCGCACCATGGCACAGGTACGCCCCCATAGAGTGCACCAAAGCGATTCCACCTCCTGGTACGGCGCGGATCGAAAAATTAACGTCTCGAGACAACCCACCATCCAAACCCAACAAGAGCTGTGGACGATCTTCGGGCGACAATCGAGTTTCCATGAGAATGCTGCCCGACGGCATAGTCGCATCATGAGCATCAAGGTCACCTGCAGCTGGTGTAGTCGCTTGCGACAGACCCTTTGGATTAAACAACTTGTGTTTCTTATCCGAAATCGCAATCCAAGTCATCGTACTGCGCTCCTATGCTGCATCGGGCCGGCACAACAAAACGCCCACCTCAAATGGTTTCAACGCGGGCCGCACCGCGGCGCCATACCCTTGCCCAGTTGCGGTATCGAGCTCTGGAAAAATTGCCGATATCTCGTCCACAATTTCTGCTTCAAAGATGTTGTTGATCTGTGGCCCGGGCAAAAAGCTCTCGGTCTCAAGCCCTTGCGAAAAGACGATTTGGTGAGTGTCGAACAAAATATGGAAATACTCGACCGTCCCACCGACTTTGCGCACGACACTTTGGTCGTTCACAAGATCTTTTGCTGCAATCAACACCTCTGAGTCACCAAACAGAACTTCTGCAAGGCTATCCCTGATTAAAATACGGTGCTGCGGTGATACAAGCAGGGTTTCATGCTCACCAAACGTGTTTGCCGCGATACGAATAGGCGCCAGCTTGTCCTCTGCGAGGACTGTACGGCTTCCGACCCAACGGATTGGCTGAGACCCATCATCATAGGTTTCCACCAAATCCCCGACTTCCAAATCTTCGACAGGGACATCCCCAAATGGGGTGCGGATTAATGTGCCCACAACAAAACAAGGGGCCGCATTGATTGTCGCGAACCCGACATCTGTCACACCCGCATCATTCTCGATGGTATAGGTGAAATTGGCGACTTCGGTGTCACCATCAGAGGTCACAGTCACAGTACCATCAATGTTCAGGGTAATTGACTGACCCGACGCAAGAAGGATGGGAGACCCAACTGTCGCCACTTGACCATTGATGTGCGTAATCGTCAAAGTGCTGCCAGTGTTGGTATCATTGTCCATCAGATCGACGGTCTTTGACGTATTCAATCCAATGTTGATCGTGTCAGTCTCAGCAACGACAGCCGTTTGCAAAGAGTTCGCGGCGATCAGAAGGTTCGAGTCATAGCTTTCATCTGACACGTCTGCGATGGCGATACGAATGGTGTTTTCTTCATTGGCAACCACATCCATCGTCAACGTCATGGTGATGGTAAAACCATCCATCTCGGTGTTGTACGCATCGCCTGTGTTGTCGATAAACAAGCTTTCGTTTTCACCGTTGTTGATATTGCCGGGGTCAACATCACCGTCCCCAATCGCCATCGGGACAAGTTCGTCGTTCACCCAAACCGCTACGAAATCTTGATAGATGGAATCGATGTATTCCGGATATTCTTCCGATGCGAATACGAATTGCATCGTCATTGTATCGCCGGTGGGAATAAACGTGACGTCCATATAGGCCGCGTCATATGTGCTTGTCCCCGCCACCGCGTTAAAGGCGGCAACATTGTTGGGCCCATCAGAGTCAGTGGTTTGGTTGGTGTCCTGATTGTATTGACCGTTGCGGTTCGTAAACCCGCGCACGTCCCCCGTAGACAGAATAACCCCTGTATCAGACGGGGCCACACCCGGCGTACGCACATCCGCATTGGAGTAAATTGCCGACGAATCCCGATCGCCGGTATACGTTGCGTCCACAATTGTGACACCATCGCCGAAAATTGTTTCGGCCATTTCGGTCGCGTTCGCGCCCCGATCCGTTGGCAAACGTGCCATACCTGTATCGCCCCATGCAAAGAGGCACATCGCACAACAACACGCCGAGATTCCTCGGTCGTTTCCAATGAGTAAAGTGAAGCCAACTGCTCGATACAGGGAGTTTCACGATTTGGTGGCCTTTTTGGCCTTGCTGCTGATTGACCTGCCTCGGTCTTATTATTGCTCTCACTAAACAACAAAAAACCGCATGTGTTAAGGGGCTTAGCGTGTGTTGTTCCGGTTCTTACAAATAATTGTGGCTTTCGTGCCCGATTGGGGTATGCGAAAACACTCGGAACACTGGTTTGAAAGAGCAAGATATGTCTGAAATTGATCCCGTAAAGCTCACTGCTGATCTTATTCGCTGCCCTTCGGTTACGCCCGACGAGGGTGGCGCGCTGGTTCTTCTCGAGACTGTGTTGGCTCAGGCAGGGTTTGACTGTACCCGCGTGGATCGCGGCGAGATTTGCAACCTGTTCGCGCGATGGGGCGACAAGAACCATCCGCGCAGTTTTGGCTTTAACGGCCATACCGATGTTGTTCCCTTGGGGGACGAAACCGCGTGGACCATGCCCCCGTTCGGCGCAGAAATCAAAGACGGGATCATGTACGGACGCGGCGCAACTGACATGAAATCGGGCGTGGCTGCATTTGTTGCGGCGGCTGTGGATCTGGTAACGCAAACACCCCCGGATGGCGCTCTGATTATTACCATCACTGGTGATGAAGAAGGGGATGCGCTGGACGGAACGGTGGCTCTGCTGGATCATATGAGCGAAACCCAAGAGCAAATGTCTGTCTGTTTGGTGGGTGAGCCAACCTGTCCCAACACGATGGGCGAAATGATGAAAATTGGACGCCGCGGGTCCCTAAATGCCTTTTTTACATTCACCGGCGTTCAAGGGCATGCAGCCTATCCACATCGGGCGAAAAACCCTTTGCCAGCCATGGCGCACCTGATGGACCTGCTGTCTTCACATGCGCTTGATACAGGCACAGATCATTTCGATGCCTCGACATTGGCCGTGGTCACCATGGACACCGGAAATCCCGCGACAAATGTGATTCCAGCAACCTGCCGTGCAACCGTTAACATCAGGTTCAATGACACTCACAGCGGCCAAAGCTTGACCAACTGGATGCAGGGTTTGGTTGACGAGGTGGCCAGTGCCACAGGCATCACCATCGACATGTCGGTGAAAGTTTCAGGTGAAAGCTTTGTGACCCCTCCGGGAGAGTTGTCAGAGCTCGTGTCCAAGTCGGTACTGGCAGAGACTGGTGTATCTCCGACCCTCTCGACAAGCGGCGGCACCTCGGATGCGCGCTTTGTTCAGCACCACTGCCCAGTCGTCGAATTTGGTCTGGTCGGCAAGACCATGCACCAAGTGGACGAATGCGTACCTGTCGAACAAATCATCCAGCTCAAGGCAGTTTATTCACGGGTTTTGCGTGACTATTTCACCTGATTTTCGCCGTCGTGCCCGTCTGGTGGTTATGGTGAAAGAACCGTTTGCCGGACGTGTTAAGACAAGATTGGGTCGAGACATCGGCATGACCTCTGCTGCGTGGTGGTTTCGACATCAAAGCGCCCGCTTACTGCGTAACATCACGGACCCACGATGGGATACCGTGCTCGCCGTCAGCCCCGACCACCAAGGCATGACAAGCCGGATATGGCCCGCTCACTTGCCTCGACTTCCTCAGGGCCTAGGCGACCTTGGGGATCGGATGGCGCGCATATTCCGATCAGTGCCCCCTGGCCCTGTCTGTGTCATCGGAGCCGATATCCCGGACGTCTCTCGTGGTCATATCGCCGCCGCGTTTCGGGCCTTGGGCAATCATGACGCTGTCTTTGGCCCAGCAACAGACGGCGGGTATTGGCTTGTTGGTTTGAAACGCACGGCGCCACCTCCACCGGCATTTCTCGCAAATGTCCGCTGGTCGACAGAACACGCTCTCGCAGACAGCGAAGCAACCTTGCCCGGATATCGCATGTCCCACACGTACACCCTCGGGGATGTCGACACCGTTCAAGATCTACAACGTCGCAAAGACACACAGCCGCTCTAGCGATTTCCCAATGACGCCACCCACATCCCATGATAGGGCAAGTTATGCGTATCCCAACAAAAGAGGAAATCCTGAACTGGATTTCCGCGAACCCGACCCAGACAGCCAAACGTGACATCGCCAAAGCCTTTGGCATCAAAGGTGCTGCACGTATCGATCTCAAACGCGTTCTAAAGGAACTCGAGGCAGAGGGCCATCTGACCAAACGCAAACACAGCTACCGAGATCCGGACAAGCTGCCGCCCGTCAGCGTGCTTGAGGTGGCCGAGACTGGCCCCGATGGTGATCTTTACGCACGCCCTCTTGAGTGGCAAAGCGAAGCCGAAGCACCCGTCATTTTGGTGATTACCCGCGCCAGCGACCCCGCGCTGGGCAAAGGGGACCGCATTCTTGGCCGCCTGACCGAAGTGTCAGATGACGACCACCAATACGAGGCCCGCCTGATCCGCCGGATCGGAACCAACCCAAAGCGCGTGTTGGGCATTTTCCGCAAATCAACCGAAGGTGGGCGGATTCTGCCCATCGACAAAGGCGATGGCAAAGAATGGTATGTGCCCGCTGACCACGCGAATGGCGCCAAAGATGGCGAACTTGTCGAGGCGCAGCAAACCGGCCCACGCGGTCGCATGGGGTTGCCCCGCGCGAAAATCGTTGAACGTCTGGGTGATCCCAGCGCCCCCAAAGCCGTGTCTTTGATTGCCATCCACCAACACGGCATCCCGGACAGCTTCCCAGACCAAGTGATCGCAGAGGCCGATAAGGCCAAACCAGCCCCCCTTGGTCCCAGAGAAGATATGCGGGACATGCCCTTGGTCACGATTGATCCTGCCGATGCACGCGATCATGATGACGCTTGCTGGGCCCATGCAGATGACGACCCCAAAAACGAGGGCGGGCACGTTGTGTGGGTGGCTATCGCCGATGTGGCCCACTATGTGACCCCCGGATCAGAACTGGACCGCGAGGCCCATAAGCGCGGCAACTCAAGCTATTTTCCTGACCGTGTGGTCCCCATGTTGCCGGATCGGCTTTCGGGTGATTTGTGCTCTTTACACGAAGGGGTCCCGCGCGCCTGTATTGCCGTCAGAATGCAGCTGGACAGCCATGGCCGGAAAATCGGACATCGGTTTGTGCGCGGCATGATGCGGTCTGTGGCATCGCTGAATTATGCAGAAGTGCAAGAAGCCCGTGATGGGAACCCGAACGAGACCTGCGCGCCGTTGATGGCCGACATTATCAACCCGCTGTACGACGCGTACGAGGCCACCAAAAAAGCACGCGCAGACCGCCAACCTCTCGATTTGGACCTGCCCGAACGCAAGGTCGAACTCACCCCAGAAGGCAAGGTTGCCTCGATCCTGTTTCGTGAACGTCTGGATGCACACCGCCTGATCGAAGAATTCATGATTCTGGCAAATGTGGCCGCAGCAGAGACGCTTATTGCAGCGCGAGCCCCGCAATTGTTTCGTATTCACGAAGAGCCGAACCGTGAGAAACTGGATGCGCTACGCGAAACCGCACAGTCTGCTGGATTTAATCTGGCCAAAGGTCAGGTTCTCAAGACACAGCATCTCAATGCTTTGCTGAATGCCGCAGCTGGCACCGAAGACGCTGAGCTTATCAATATTTCAACACTGCGTAGCATGACGCAGGCCTATTATAGCCCTTCAAATTTTGGGCACTTTGGCTTGGCGCTTCAGTCATATGCACACTTCACCTCTCCGATCCGCAGATACGCAGATCTTGTTGTTCACCGAGCGTTGGTCACGGCACATGGCTGGGGAAACGACGGATTGTCGCCCGAAGGCATCGAGCGCCTTGAACAAACCGCCGCGCATATTTCCGACACCGAACGCCGGTCTATGATGGCCGAGCGCGATACCACAGACAGATATCTTGCGGCCTATCTATCTGAACGTATCGGCAATGAGTTCACCGGCAAGATCAACGGCATCGCCAAGTTCGGCGTATTTGTAAAGATGGATGAAACCGGCGCGGACGGATTGATTCCTATGCGCAATCTTGGCCGCGAGTACTTTCACTATGACCCCGACACCAAGATATTAAGGGGGTCAGACACCGGACTTACAATCGGCCTTGGCCAACGCGTTACAGTTCGCCTGACCGAAGCTGCCCCCGTGACCGGAGGCATAGCGCTCGAGCTTTTGACTCTTGACGGTAAACCGCTTCCGACAGGCGGACAGCGCGGTCGCGGCAAGCCCGCCAAGGGCAAGGCCACAAAGGCCAAGCGCAAGGCGGACAAAACCAAACGCAAAGTATCGCGTCGCCGCCGATAAGGCCGTGACTGTCAATCGTTTCTAGGCAGGCAGAGATGGATAGAACGCATCTCTGCCGCGATGGACATACGCCACAAGGCTCTCTCTTTCGTGCACCAACACACGCAAGCCTGTCGCGACCGGCAATGTCCGTATGCCGTCCAGAACCGGAACCACCGCGACATCAGCACCTGATGGCTTTTCCCCGAACAGAAACTTCTGGCTGCCAAGCAATTGGTCGAGTGCATCCAAGTCCTTTTCCAGACGCCCAAGACGATCGGATTCAGTAAATTGGGCAATCCCATGCGCGACAAGACCCGCGCGCGCCTTTTTTCGCACATGCCCCGCAATCGCTGGGCGCAACACCACAGGGATTTCTTTGAAGAATGCGTCGCGTGTGATGCGCCAACATGTTTCATTCAACCAACGATCATGCACCAAACCCAGGCGCAAGTTTTCTTCGACCATACGGGTGATCGCATGCGCCTGTGCACGTTCGATATCGGTCAAGCCGTCATAGAATTCCGCGCCTCGGGCTTCTAGCCAACCTTGAATCATCGCACTGTCCGGCACCAAGCCGTTCGAGGTTTTCAAAACCGGAAGACGTGACAGAGGCATTTTTGAAGGGTTGGACAGGTATTTTGGTTGCCATTTTTGACCTGACATCTCCAAGAGGCCCATGGCCTTGATGCAAAACGGGCTGTGGCTTGGCTGTTCAAAACCGCCGGGAAAGGTGAGCAAGGTTAACACTGGAGTCTCCTAGATTTGAATTCCCCAAACTCTAGCAAACCCTATTGCCAGTTTCTGTCAGTAGGTGGCAGTATACCCGTATCATGTCACGCACAGCTCGCCTTTTCCAACTTATGCAAACTTTGCGCAGCATGCCTCCACCTGCGACCGCCGAAACACTGGCGCGGGAAATGGATGTGTCTGAACGTACAATCTATCGAGACATTGATACGCTTCGAAGCCTTGGTGCGGTTATTGATGGTGCCGCTGGCTTTGGCTTTACGGTGATCGAAGACGCAACACTGCCGCCACTGGGCTTTGCCGCAGACGAAATCGAAGCGCTCGTACTGGGGCTTCGAGAGGTCATGGCCGTGGGCGACCCCGCCCTCGCAGACGCTGCACAATCTGCTTTGTCCAAGCTGCGCGCACGACTTCCACCCAGCCAATCGCACCGACTGGAGCATGCGGTATTGTCTGCAAAAAGGTTTGAACGTCCCCCGCCACCGGGAATTGATGCACAAACACTGCGGCGTGCAACGTGGGAAGAACGGACCATTCGGTTCGACTATTGTGATTTTCACGAGACCCGAACACAGCGGAGCGTCGACCCCCTTTCGATTGTATACTTGCAATCAAGCCACTGTTTGTTGGCATGGTGCCATTTGCGTGCCGACTTCAGAGCATTTCGCTTGGACCGCATGCGCAATCTGGAAGTAACCGACGCTTCGTTTCGGCCCAACCGCATTGCATTGCTCCGCGATGCCATTCGTAAGTTACGCGCAGAATCTGGATCATGAGCAAGTTCCCGCAGGAGGTATCGCGTATTGCTTCCGAATAGGAAACAATCGCGGTACCATCCCCAAAACCCCGACAAAGAGGCGAGCAATGCGTGTACCAATAATGGCGATAATTCTGTGCTCAGCCTGGGCAGCCCCTCCCGCGTTTGCGGACGCCCCACAATTTTCGGTACGCCCCACTGCGCGACCAAACTTTGCTGAACCACAAACACAACTCGCCCTAGCTAAGAACCTAGGGACCGTGCGGCCCGTACTGCGACCTGCAATCGATCAAGCAGTGCCAGTAGCAGCAAGCAATATGGGATTTCAAAAGTGGATCGACGGTTTTCGCGGGCGCGCGCTCAGCGCGGGTATTCAAAGCACGGTCTTTGATCAAGCGTTCCGAAATGTCACCTATGACACGAACGTCATCCAGCGGGATCGAAACCAGTCAGAGTTTACCAAAACCATCTGGGAGTATCTTGATAGTGCGGCGTCAGACGCCCGCATCAGAAACGGAAAATCAGCACTCAAGAAGCACCGCAAGAAATTGGAGGCCATTGAAGCCCGGTTTGGGGTCGACAAAGAAGTCGTAGTGGCGGTTTGGGGGCTGGAAAGCGCATACGGTACATTCCGTGGGTCCACACAAGTCATCCCCGCTTTGGCTACCTTGGCCTATGATGGTCGCCGCGGAGAGTTTTTCGAAGAGCAACTTGTTGCAGCGCTGCGCATCTTGCAAAACGGAGATACCACACCAAACAACATGACCGGAAGTTGGGCCGGCGCCATGGGTCATACCCAGTTCATCCCGACGTCATACCTAAGCTATGCAGTTGATTTCACGGGGGACGGGCGGCGTGATATCTGGTCAGATGATCCCTCGGATGCTTTGGCATCCACCGCCGCTTACCTTGCAAAATCAGGCTGGAAAAAGGGTGTTCCTTGGGGTGTTGAAGTCACTCTGCCCTCAGGGTTTGACTATACACTTGCTGATCGGGACACGCTGAAATCGCCCACAGATTGGGCGCGCCTTGGTGTCGCCAGCGTGAGTGGTCAAAAGATTCCACGCCGCTATGGCAAGGCATCGGTCCTGCTACCAGCAGGGCACAAAGGCGCTGCATTCATGATTTTCAACAATTTTTCAGCCATCGAAGAATACAACACAGCGGATGCCTATGTGATCGGTGTCGGGCATCTTAGTGATCGAATAAAAGGCGGCCCATCTATCCAGTCAAACTGGCCGCGCCAGGATCGCGCCCTATCGTACAAAGAACGTATCGACCTGCAAAAGCGACTTACGCGGGCGGGTTTTGACACGCAAAAGATTGATGGGAAAATTGGCCCGCTCACGATTAATGCTGTGCGCAGTTACCAACTGTCAGTTGGCGTCGTACCCGATGGCTATGCCTCGCTCGATGTCCTCAAGCGTTTGCGCAAGTAGATCCCTGCCAACACACAGCAAGTACCAAATAGAAAGAGGGGCGTAAAACGCCCCTCTTTTTGTCTTTGATGTTGCGATAGAATCTAGGTTGGCGAAATACCCCGAAGCCGTTCAGAACGGCGTCGCAACATTTCCACTGTGGCCAGCAATCCGATTGAGACAACAACGAGAATAGTTGCAACTGCCAGAATGGTAGGGCTGATTTGCTCGCGCAGACCGATGAACATCTGCCATGGCAACGTCTTTTGTCCCGCAGACCCCACAAAGAGCACCACAACAACCTCATCAAACGAAGTGATAAACGCAAACAAGCCACCAGAAATAACACCCGGAAGGATCAGCGGCATTTGCACCTTAAAGAACGTGGTGACTGGATTTGCACCCATGTTGGCCGCAGCCCGTGTCAAAGAGCGATCAAAGCCCACAAGCGTCGCGGTCACGGTGATAATGACAAACGGAATACCCAACGCCGCATGCGCCAGAACGACGCCAAGATACGTCCCCTGCAAACCGATACGGCTATAGAAGAAGTACATACCAGCGGCTGAAATGATCAGTGGCACAATCATTGGCGAAATCAGGATCGCCATAATCGCACGGCGAAACGGAACGTGCGGCTGTGAAAGCCCGATTGCCGCCAATGTGCCAAAGCCCACCGACAAGACCGTCGCAACGGGTGCGATCGTCACAGAATTGCGAAGCGCATTTTGCCAATCATCGTTAGTAAAGAAGTCTCTGTAATGCTTCAGAGAGTACCCTTCTGCTTTGAACTGGAGCATTTCCGGCGTGAACGTAAAGAAATCCTGACTGTTAAAGCTCAGCGGCATCACGACAAGGATCGGAGTGATCAAGAAGATAAAGATCACCCCGCAGATCACACGAAACGCATAGTGCCAAAGAACCTGCCCGGGCGTCAGATAAGGCGCGAGACTTTCACGATACCGCCCAGAGGCGACAAAAAAGATCAGCCACCCGAAGAAGGCCCCGAAAATTCCGCCAACCACGGCCGCAGGGATACCTCCGAAGGCATACCCGGCCGCTATAAAGCCGAAGAATACGGCCCAACGGACGGGTTTGTCTTTGCCAGCCATCATTGGCGCGATTGCGCCGAGGATCGCCAAGATCACCGCGCCAAGTACGATACCCATAAGGCCCGACCCTTGCGCCGTACCAACAAACAGGCCAGCGAAGGCGCCAAATGCTGCTGCAGTTCCTGCGGTGAAGGCGGGTGTTTGTGGTGTTACTGGTGTCAATGCCATGTCAATTATCCCAACTTCACGTTGTCGATGCCGACGATCTTGTCATAGGCATAATAAAGAAGCAGCACGACCGCCAACAGGATCGCACCAAGCGCTGCCGCAAGGCCCCAATTGAGAGACGTGGAAATGTGAAAGGCAATCCGGTTCGAGATGAACACACCTTTGGTGCCACCAACCAATTCAGGTGTGATGTAGTACCCGATTGAAAGGATAAACACGAGAATGGATCCGGCACCGATGCCCGGCACGGACTGAGGGAAATACACCCGCCAGAACGATGTCCAGTTGGTCGCGCCCAATGATTTGGCGGCCCGCAAATACGTCGGATTGATAGTCTGCATGACCGAGTACATTGGCAAAATCATAAACGGCAACAGAATATGCGTCATCGCGACGATCGTACCAAACTGGTTATTGATCATCACAAGCCGCGCATCGTCGGCCACCAGACCAAGCCACACCAGCGTATCATTAATGACACCTTGCTGTTGCAACATGACCTTCCATGCGGATGTCCGCACCAATAGCGAGGTCCAAAACGGCAGAAGAACCAAAATCATCAGAAGGTTGGCGGATTTTGAAGGCAAGTTTGCCAAAATCCAAGCCACCGGATATCCCAACACAATACAGCTCGTGGTGATTACCAACGACATGAACAATGTGCGCTTGAAAAGCGTCCAATAGATACGTTCGTTCTCGGGCCGCATTTCAGCGCCATCAGCGCCTTTTTGCATGTCGGCAGCATTCAAAAAGTACCCATTCGTGAATTTGGGTGAATATGTTTGAATAGTGCGCCACACATCAGGATCGCCCCAACCCTTGTGAAGGTCTAAGAACTTTTCCTTGAAGGGGCCGTCATTTTCGATATCCCATTTTTTGACCTTGCGGCCTGCTTTACGGAACAGCGATGAAATTCCAGGCTTTTCATAATTCAAGCGAGACCCGACACGGGTGTGCAGCTTGGCTTGCGCTGCAATCTTCATATCTTCTGCGAGCGCGGCATAGACAGCTTCGTCAGGTGTTTCTCCACTGCTCGCATCCCAATCTTTCAGGGCCACAACAGTTCGTGGGAGCGTCTCAGAAACGATTTGGTTCTCTACTGACCGAAACAGCATGTCTGCAATCGGCAGGATAAACGTCAACAACACAAATAGAAGAAGCGGTGCAATCAGCATCAATGCGCGGATTTTTTGCATGCGCAATGCGCGGGCAAGGCTGCGCTTTAGCGGTGTGCCATCGGCGGCCAAAACTGGGCCGGTTTGCGTGGTATCACTCATTGGGGTCCCCGTCGGGTATTGTTTGTGGAGAGGGGGCCCACCTTGGCAGGCCCCTTCCCAATCATCAGCTTAAAAAACGATTACTTCGCCAACCAAGCTTGGAATTTCGCGTCGATATCGTCGCGGTTGTCTGCCCACCATTCGTAGTCATAGGTGTGTACATTGCCAGCATTCGCAGGGTCTGTTGGCATGTGTGGTGCCATATCGATGCCCAATGTGGCGTGCTTGCCAACCAGAGGTGCCGAAGACTTACGTGCAGGACCATATGAAATATAGGCTGCTTGGTCTGCCAGACGCTGTGTATCTGTTGCGAAGAACAAATAGTCCATTGCGCGGGCTTTACGCTCGGCGCTCAGGCCTGCTGGAACGATCCAACCATCAAGGTCAAAGGACTGCATATCCCAAAGCATACCAATAGGTTGGTTTTGCTCTGCAATTGCCGAGAACAAACGACCGTTAAAGGTCGAGCCCATCACAACTTCGCCGTCAGCCAACAGCTGAGGTGTTTGCGCGCCAGCAGTCCACCACACAACGCTGTCTTTGATTGTGTCGAGTTTTGCCAAGCCGCGATCGATACCTTCAGGTGTGCTTAGGACGTCATAGATTTCGTCTTTGGCAACGCCATCACAGTACAGGGCCCACTCCATGTTATCGATTGGGCGCTTTTGCAGCGAACGCTTGCCAGGGTACGCATCCAGATCAAAGATGGCACAAACGGATGTTGGTGCCGTATCGCCAACCAAGTCTGTGCGATAGCCAAATGTGGTCGAATACACGATTTGTGGCACAAAGCAGTCGGACACGATCAGATTACCAAAGTCTTCTGAAGCAGGTGTGCCATCTGGTGCAGCAGCAAGAACCGCATCGTGGTCAAGCTCTTCTGCAAGACCTTCGTCGCACAAACGCATCGCGTCAGACGCTACAACGTCCACAACATCCCATGTCACGTTGCCCGCTTCATTCATCGCACGAATTTTCGCAACTGCTTCTGCAGAGCTTTCGTCGTTGATGATTTTGACGCCCGTTTTGGCAGTATAGGGGTCGTGATAAGCAGCTTTTTGTGATGCAGAATACGCGCCACCCCATGACACGATGGTCAATTCGTTGGCCATATCTTCTGCCATCGCCATTGGCGCACAAAGCGCCGTGGTAGCAACCAAAGCAGACATTTTGGTGAGTTTCATATTCGTTCTCTCCTTGTTGAACTTTTTATTCATATTATTTCTGTTCCCCGATCACTGTGCCGGGGTTACAGATCTCTTAACTTATGCATCCAATGCGCGACAGTCTTCAGGAAGCCAGCCGATCTCGATTTGCTCGCCCGGCTTAAGACGCACTTGGTCAGGTGCATTTCGTGTTTTCACCACGAATTCATCATTGCCAGCAACACGAAGACGCGTACGGAAAATATCACCCATATAGATGAATTCCAGAACCTCTGCTTTCAGGGTATGAGCCCCTTCTTGCATCCGCTCTTTGTTATACTCAACGCGCTCAGGACGAATAGAAACGCGCGTGCGTTCGCCGGGTTTTGATACATTGATCGGTTTCGCATCAATCAATTCGCCACCGTCCAACTGAACAAGAGCGACGCCATTGTTGATTTCTTTTACGACACCTTCGAGCGTATTATTTTCGCCAATGAACTGAGCGACAAAGCTGTTCTCTGGCTCTTCATAGAGCTTATCCGGCGGCGCAAGCTGTTGAATGCGGCCATCATCAAACACGGCAACACGGTCAGACATTGTCAAAGCTTCGGTCTGATCGTGGGTCACGTAAACCGTCGTAATCCCCAACGTGTGCGCAAGGTGCGTGATTTCAAACTGCATTTTTTCCCGCAGCTGTTTGTCCAAAGCCCCCAGAGGTTCGTCCATCAGCACCAGTTCAGGTTCAAAAACCAGCGCCCGGGCCAAAGCAACACGCTGTTGCTGGCCACCAGAAAGCTGTGCCGGACGACGGCTTCCAAAGCTTCCCATTTCGACCATGTCCAGAGCACGTTTGATCTTCGCTTCACGCTCTGACTTGCCAAACTTGCGAACCTCAAGCGGAAAGCTAAGGTTTTCGGCAATCGTCATGTGCGGGAAAAGTGCGTAGTTTTGGAAAACCATGCCGATGCCGCGCTTATGCGGTGGGATATTGTTGATTTCACGCCCATCGAGTCGGATTTCACCGTGCGTGGCGGTTTCAAATCCTGCCAGCATCATAAGACAGGTTGTCTTACCAGAGCCGGATGGGCCAAGCATTGTCAGAAATTCGCCTTTGGGCAGGCTCAGGTTGAGATCTTTGACGACTAGATTTTCGCCGTCATAGCTCTTCTGCACGCGATCGAATTCGACGAACGCGTCGTTTATTGCGGAATCAGCCAAAATAAAGAGGCCCCCTGGATAAGTTAACGGCAGATTGTTTCTGCACTTGTGACGCGATGTAAGCACACATTGGATCAGTTATGCAACACTACGCCATGGCTTAACTGTTGCAGCGCACTTGCGACCAGTCAAAGCAAAAAACGACACTTCGCATGGCAAAATCGTAGCGTGATCCGGAAAAAGTCCATAATTTGTTCGACAAAATGCAAATTCAAGCAATATCGCCAAGCGACCCGATCCAAGACACACAACGTGAAAACACGTCTGCCGGAAGATCCGACAGACGTGTTACATACTCATAATTGCAAGCGTACTTACTTGAACAGGCCCTGCTTTTTGATCTGCTCTAGCGTCAGATCAAGTGCACGAGTCGCACGTTCAATGAGCGTGTCGATTTCGTCTTTGGTGATCACCAAAGGCGGCGAGATGATCATACGATCCCCCACGTGACGCATAATCAGATTGTTTGCAAAACAATGCTCGCGACAAATCAAGCCAACCGCACCAGAGTCCCCATCAAAGGGCGCACGCTCGGCCTTGTTTGGGCTCAGGGCAATGGCGCCCATCATCCCAACAATGCACGCATCAGCGACAAGCGGGTGATCGGCCAGCGCTTTCCATTTTTTCTGGAGATACGGTCCGGTGTCGTTGCGAACCCGATCAACAATGTTTTCTTCCTCAAGAATTCTTAGGTTTTCAAGAGCAATCGCGGCAGCGACCGGGTGACCAGAATAAGTATATCCGTGGTTAAACTCGCACCCGGCAATCACCTCGGCAACTTCGTCACAGACAATCGATCCACCAATCGGAGCATATCCCGAGCTCAAGCCCTTTGCGATGCTCATGATGTGGGGCTTGATCCCCATCGTTTCGGACCCGAACCAATTTCCCGTGCGCCCAAAGCCGCAGATGACTTCGTCTGCTATCAGGAGAATTTCGTATTTATCGCAAATGCGCTGAATTTCCGGCCAATAGGTCGACGGAGGAATAATTACGCCCCCGGCGCCTTGCACGGGCTCGGCGATAAAGGCAGCGACCTTGTCCTCGCCCAGCGCCAAAATGGCCTTTTCCAATTCCTGTGCGCGTTGCAGACCGAACTCTTCAGGCGTTGTGTCGCCGCCTTCAGCATACCAATTCGGTTGAGGAATATGATGAACATCCGGAATCGGCAGACCGCCCTGCTCGTGCATGGGTGTCATTCCGCCAAGACTTGCGCCCGCCATGGTCGACCCGTGGTAAGCATTGTTCCGGCTAATAATGATCTTTTTGTCTGGCTTGCCTTTTTGGGCCCAGTACACACGCACCATGCGCATATTTGTATCGTTTGCCTCAGAACCTGACCCTGCATAGAATACGTGGTTCAGATCCCCCGGTGCCAGTTCTGCAAGTTTGGCAGAAAGAGCGATTACCGGCACATGCGACGTTTGAAAGAACGTGTTGTAGTATGGCAGTTCGCGAATTTGACGCGCCGCGACATCTGCAATTTCATCGCGCCCATAGCCGACATTCACACACCATAGACCCGCCATAGCATCAAGAATTTCGCATCCCTCGGAGTCCGTCAACGTGACGCCTGTCGCGCGCGTGATGATCCGCGCGCCCTTTTCGGCCAGTTCGCCCTGATGGGAAAATGGGTGTAAATGGTGTGCTGCATCCAATGCCTGCAATTCAGCAGTGGGCAGGTGATTCGTGATCGTTTCCATGACGGACCTCGCAAAATAGAGAATAGCCCGACGATAGACGTCGGAGACTTACCATCAGAATATGATCAAATTTTCAGGTGTCAATCGTAGCCATGTCGCTCGGTGGATTTTCCAACGCATGGCGCACCTGCTCCATGCCCTGTACGACATCATCTCGGATCGCATCGGCGGCCGCGGATGCATTCTTGTCTCTTAACGCTTGTAGCGTAACTTTATGTTCGTCAGGCAGGTTCTGGGTGCCCATACGCCCACACACAACCCGCAAAGATGGCCCAAATCTCAGCCACAAACCCTCTGCGATCTCCGTAAGAATTGGCGCTTCGGCAATAGCGTAAAGCTTGGCATGGAAAGCATAATTTTGCTCGAGATATGCACCAACATCGCCTTGCTCGATTGCACGATCCAATCTGGCATCTATTTGTTCCAGAGCTTCGATGTCTTCTACTGTGGCCCGCTCAGTTGCGCGTGCGGCGAGCTGCGGCTCAAGTGCCTGTCGGGCATAGATCAATTCATCAATGCTATTTGCATCCGGCATGGGCACACACACCCGACGATTCCCTTGAAATTCAAGCGCTCCTTCAGCCGTTAAACGGCGAATCGCTTCACGAACAGGGGTCATTCCTGCCCCCAATTCGCTCACAAGACCCTGAATTGTGACCGCTTGGCCCGGTGCAAGCTCTCCGAACAGTATCTGCGTGCGGAGCTGTTCGTAAACTTGTTGATGAACCGGAATACGATGAACGTTTTCATTGCCTTGGGGTTTTGGACGTGCGGACCTGAGTGTGCCTGTCATTTGTGCAATCCTTGTGTTCATCATTCCGCTTTCGCAACTAAATATTCATGTCAACTGCAATGCAATGTTGCCATATTGCAAAAACTTGATCAAATTAATCCCACGAATTTCGAAGGTCGAGTGATGCTCGACGATCCAACGGGAGACTACAATGAAACACACTCTGCTGACTTTGACGACAACTGTCGCACTAAGCGCCATGGCCGCAAGCGCCGAAGAAGTGCGGGTCTATAACTGGTCCGACTATATCGACGAAGAGCTATTGGCCAAATTCGAAGCAGAAACCGGCATCGAGCTGATCTATGACGTATTCGACAGCAACGAAGTTCTTGAAACCAAATTGCTTGCGGGCGGATCGGGTTATGACGTCGTAGTTCCAACCGGATCGTTCATGGCGCGCCAAATCCAAGCTGGCGCATTCCAGAAACTGGACATGGCGCAACTGCCAAATGCTGGCAACATGTGGGACCAGATCGAAGAACGGACCGCTCTCTACGATCCGGGCAATGCATACTCGATCAACTACATGTGGGGCACAACCGGCCTTGGTGTGAACACTGCTAAAGTTGCCGAAGCACTGGGTGACGATGCACCGATTGACTCTCTGGCGTTGGTTTTTGATCCGGCAAACATGGAAAAACTGCAAGCATGCGGCGTATATTTCCTTGATGCACCAGACGAAATGATCCCCGCGGCACTTAAATTCCTTGGTGAAGATCCAAACAGCATGGACCCCGATGTGGTCGCAAAGGCAGAGCCAGTGTTGAGCGCTGTGCGTCCGTATATCAAAAAATTCCACAGCTCCGAATACATCAACGCACTCGCCAATGGCGACATCTGCGTCGCGTTTGGATGGTCAGGTGACATTCTTCAGGCCCGCGACCGTGCTGCAGAAGCCGAAAATGGTGTTGAAATTGCATATAACGCACCCTCAGAGGGCGCTTTGATGTGGTTTGACCAAATGGCCATTCCGGTGGATGCGCCTCACCCAGAAGCCGCTCATAAGTTCTTGAACTTTATCATGGACGCTCAGAACATGGCGGCGGCGTCGAACTATGTGTATTACGCTAACGGCAACAAAGAGAGCCAACAGTTCCTTGAGGCTGACGTGATCGACGACCCGGCAATCTATCCTGGGCCGGACACAATCAAAAACCTCTATATCAAAGAAGCGTACCCACAAAAGGTTCAACGCAAAGCCACGCGCATGTGGACAAAAATCAAATCCGGCACCTAAGATCGGCTCACCATTGGCCCGCGCATTCCTTGCGCGGGCCTTCGTAATTTCAGAGACAGAGAGACACAAATGGCGCTTGATGAATTTGCACCTTGGCGAGACCCCAATGCCAAACCGATTATCCATTTTCAGAATGTAACCAAACGCTTTGGCGACTTTGTGGCCATCGATGATCTTACTATCGATATTTACGAACAAGAATTCTTTGCTCTGCTTGGGCCATCTGGATGTGGCAAAACGACATTGATGCGTATGCTCGCCGGGTTTGAAACCCCAACAGAAGGTACCATCTTGTTATCAGGCGAAGACATTGGGCCGATTCCACCAAACAAGCGCGCCGTGAACATGATGTTCCAGTCCTATGCTCTGTTTCCACATCTGTCCATTTGGGACAATATCGCGTTTGGCCTGCGGCGTGACAACATGCCAAAGAATGAAGTCGGCGACCGGGTCGAAGAGATGCTGCGCCTGACGCGTATGGAAAAGTTCGCCCGACGCAAACCACATCAAGTATCTGGCGGTCAACGCCAGAGGGTCGCATTGGCGCGCAGCTTGGCCAAAGCGCCCAAACTGCTTTTGCTGGATGAACCCTTGGGCGCACTTGATAAAAAACTGCGTCAGGATACGCAATTTGAACTGATGGACATTCAGGAAAAGACCGGCACAACGTTTGTCATTGTGACCCATGACCAAGAAGAAGCCATGACCGTCGCAAGCCGCGTTGCCGTTATGGATCACGGAAAAATTGTCCAGGTCGCAACGCCCGACGCAATTTACGAAACACCCAATTCAACATATGTCGCCGACTTTATTGGCGACGTGAACCTGATCGAGGGCAAAGCAGTGGCGCAGGATGGCGAGAAGGTCACCATCGCGTGGGCCGAGGGCCAGCCAGACATCATCGGAACCTCAGACAAGCCATTCTCCAATGGCAAAACAGTTCACTTTGCGATCCGGCCTGAGAAAATTGCGATTGCAGCCGAAAAACCTGATGGAGCGGCAAATACCATCCAAGGCAAGGTGCTTGATATCGCGTATTTGGGGAATATTTCCACTTATCACGTCGAGCTGGCCAATGGTCACATCATCAAAGCTCAGGCAGCCAATAACCGCCGGATTTCTCGACGCAGCTTTACTTGGGAAGACCAAGTTTGGCTTAGCTGGACGGACACCGCCGGCATCCTATTGGAGTCATAAGCCATGCGCAGATTTTCTCTGATTTCCATTCCGTATTTGTGGTTGCTGGCGCTGTTTTTGGTGCCCTTCATCATTGTTCTGAAAATCTCTCTTTCAGATTCAGCACTCGCAATTCCGCCTTACACTCCGACGCTGGACTTTTCCGAAGGCTGGGCGGGAATCAAGGCATTTTGGTCAGAACTCGACATGGAGAACTTTGTTTTCCTGACCGAAGACGATCTGTACTGGAAGGCCTACCTATCAAGCCTGAATATCGCGATCGTGTCCACGATCTTGACGCTTCTTGTTGGTTTTCCAATCGCTTATGCAATGGCACGTGCACCAGAGGAATGGCGACCAACGCTACTTATGCTCATAATCCTGCCCTTTTGGACAAGCTTTTTGATCCGCGTGTACTCGTGGATGGGCATCTTGAGCCAAGAAGGGTATCTTAACCAACTATTGCTCTCACTTGGGATTATTTCAGAACCATTGGTGATTTTGAATACCAACACAGCCGTCTATATCGGCATTGTATATACGTATCTTCCGTTCATGATCCTGCCGATCTATGCGGCTCTGGAGAAGCTCGACGGAAGTTTGCTGGAGGCGGCCGAAGATTTGGGCTGTTCAAGAACATCTGCATTCTGGCTTGTAACGGTCCCACTATCCAAACAAGGCATTATCGCCGGATCTTTCCTTGTGTTTATTCCAACGCTTGGCGAATTCGTAATCCCCTCATTGCTGGGCGGATCAAAAACTCTGATGATCGGCAAAGTTCTTTGGGAAGAGTTCTTTAGCAACCGAGATTGGCCTGTTGCCTCGGCAGTCGCCATCATCTTGCTCCTAATTTTGGTCATCCCAATCATTCTGTTTCAACGCAACGAGCAAAAACAACGGGAGGCAGAAGGATGAGACGCTTTACATGGTTCAACGCAACCTCGATCACACTTGGTTTCGCATTCCTTTACATGCCAATGATCATTCTGGTGATCTATAGCTTCAACGCCTCGAAACTTGTTACGGTTTGGGCTGGGTTTTCGACCAAATGGTATGGCGAACTCTTGCAAGATAGCGCATTTCTGGACGCCGTTTGGGTGACGGTTAAGGTGGCCGTCATGTCGTCTTCTTTGGCAACAATTCTTGGCACAATGGCCGCATATGTGATGGTTCGCTCGGGCCGCTTTGCAGGGCGAACATTATTCTCTGGAATGATTTACGCCCCACTGGTGATGCCCGAAGTGATCACCGGCCTTTCTTTGCTGTTGCTGTTTATCGGTATCGGCATGGATCGCGGGGTATTCACCATTGTCTTAGCGCATACGACATTTGCAATGTGCTATGTCTCTGTTGTTGTATCCTCGCGATTGGTAAGTTTTGACCAGTCTCTTGAAGAAGCCGCGTTGGATTTAGGATGTTCACCTTGGCAGGCGTTTCGATTGGTGACTTTGCCAATTATCGCACCTGCGGTGATCTCTGGGTGGTTGTTGGCGTTTACGCTTTCGCTGGATGACCTTGTCATTGCGTCATTCACTGCAGGCCCATCCGCAACCACATTGCCCATGAAAATATGGAGTTCGGTGCGATTGGGCGTAAGTCCCAAGATCAACGCGCTGTCTACGTTGATGATCGCTGTTGTCACGATTGGTGTCATAACTGCGTCCTTAATTTCCAAGCGCAACGCTGTTCGCCAGAAACGTGAAGAACAGGCTGCCGCTAGGTCCGCATGACACATATCTGCGATGATTTTGCTTATGGAAACGGGCCGCGCGCGGCCTGTTTCTGGAATGGGACCGCCAACAGCCCAGCGCGCATGCCCGCAAATGGGCAAATTCATGCAGATGTGGCCATCATAGGTGCGGGGTTTACTGGGCTGTCTGCTGCACTTCGCTTGTCAAAGGCTGGATACAAAGTTGTTGTGCTCGACTCTCGCTCTGTTGGGTGGGGAGCGTCAGGTCGAAACGGGGGCTTTTGTTGCATCGGCGGCGCAAAAGCCAGTGACACTCAGTTGCGTCGTATGGTCGGACCACAAGCCGCGCGTGATTACCGTCTGGCAGAACGAGACGCGGTATATTTTACCCAAGACCTAATTGCACAACACGGATTTGATGTAGACGCTCAGTTCGGCGGCGAAACGGTCTTGGCTCATCGGCAAAAAGACTATGAGGCCTTCCATGATGAAGCACAAAGCCTCTCTGAATTATACGATGTTGATGTTTCTGTGATCCCGCCAGATGATCTAGGCAAACATGGTATGAGCGGGCCATTTTATGGCGCGATGAATATCCCAATCGGGTTTGGTTTGAATCCACGAAAATACGTTTTACAGTTGGCTACTGCCGCTGAAAGCGCTGGGGCTCGCATATTTGAATCCTCTGGTGTGCGCTCCATAGAAAAAGTTGGGCACAACTGGAAGCTTTGCACCCCAAATGCCCAAATTGAGTCACCAAAGGTCGTCGTGGCAACAAATGGGTATTCAAGTGAAACAGTACCGAAATGGATGGCTGGCAGATACCTCCCAACCCAATCAAGTGTTATCGTCACGCGCCCCCTCAGCCCCGAAGAGCTGGCTGAGCAAGGTTGGAGCACTCACCAATTGGCGTATGACACGCGCAATCTCTTGCATTACTTCCGATTACTGCCAAACGGCCGGTTCTTGTTTGGCATGCGTGGCGGCCTTTCTACGACCTCGAAAACCCATGATGCCGTGCAGAGCCTGATCCGCCAAGACTTTGAGACAATGTTCCCTAAATGGGCACATGTCGAAACACCTTGGTACTGGACTGGTTTTGTTTGCCTGTCACGCAACCTGACACCGTTTGCCGGACCGATACCGGAACATGCCGGTATGTATGCCGGATTTGGATATCATGGAAACGGGGTGGCCATGGGCAGCTATTCCGGTGCTCTTGTCGCGGATCAAATCATGGGGGACACGGGTCTAAGATTACCCAAAGTCATGCAAATTCCGCCCCGAAAGTTCCCATTCGGTCAAAAGCGCCGCGCGTTAATGTATCCGGCTTACGTTGCCTATAATTTTAAGGACCGCTGAAGGTATTCAAGCTCGAGTCGCAGGGCCGCATCGTATTCCGCTTTGCCGTTTTGTGATTGCCACAAGCAATATGCTGCCATTCGCCGATGATACCATGGTGCAAGTTTTTTGTACCGTTCGGCCAGCATGCAATTTCCAACTGCAAACCAAAACTCCGTGACTTCACATGTTTGCAACGGTGCACCGCGATATAAGAGCTGCATCGCTGGGGATAAAAAGTTAGAAATATCTTCGCAAACATCCCCAACCGCGGGGCATTGCCAGTCGATCAAGTACAAGCCCATCGTATTGCGGATGATGTTTCCGGGCACAATATCTCCATGTAACAAAACGGTATTCTCGGTTGGTGCAACATGGATTTCAGGTGAAAACTCATCGAAAGGCAGCGTGGAATCCAGATCGCAATTCGACAAAATGGCACGTGTATGAGCTTCGACCTGAACACTGCCATTTGCGACCATCCGGAGCCCGCTTGGAGCTTTCTGCTGATGGATTTTCTCCATCAGTTCTGCGACCTCGGAAATACCCGACTGCCATATCTCGCCCGGGATATGCGAATACACATTACATGCCCCATGCTTGGTCTGCATGTGTACCAGAAGTTTTGGCGCAAACTCCAAGTCTTCCAATTGTGTGAGAAGCTGTGCTTCTGCGACAGGATCATTGGGAAACATCGGATTCGGAGCAGGTCCAAGGTACAACTTTACCACGACGGGTGGCTCATTGTGTTGCGGCTGGACGCACCAAGACGCGTTTGTGCGGCCACCTGACAACCGCGTCCATATCGCTCCCTGCATATGCGGCATCTGCGCTTCAATCGCGGAAATCAGGGTCGTAGGGCATTGATCAGCAAGATGTATCAGGGCGAAATCCAGTCAAGAAAACCGGTGCGACGCTAATTGAGTTTCACCCTGTCGACAAGCCCTCAGGAAGGCGCGCGTAATGCGGTGACATCCGACGCCGGAACAGTTGCCCCCCCATTCAATACCAGCACCAGTCCATCTGAACCCGTTCGCGCCTCAATCACCTGCCCGTATGTGCTAGCAGGTTGTTCCCCTAGCGAGGCACCATTCGCAAAACTTTCGGTACGAAATGTATATAAGCCATCTTGAACGCGCGCCCCTGTCGTGTTGATCCCCCCCCACTCCAAACTCGACGCTCCTGTTCCAATCGCTTGCCGATAGACTTCGGCTCCGGCTTGATCACGCACAACAATTTGCACCGAATCCGCCAGCCCAGCAGGTGCCGTTGAAATCTGGATTGGGTCACCAGAAAAATGGGCGGGCGATTCCGACTTGGCCTGCATCCCAACCCACCCAGCGAGCTGGGAGATACCCATAGTGTTCAACTGGCCCTGAACAGATGTCAAAAGTTCATTGGTCAATACTTGTTGTTCTACAGATGAAAACGTCGCCAATTGCACCGCATAATCCGAAGAGTCCACAGGATTCAGAGGGTCTTGATTTCGCATTTGTGCCGTGAGCATTTTCAAAAATGTGGACCTGTCACGGTTTGATGCCGCTCCTTTGATAGCATTTACTGCAACAAAGGAGATGAACTAT
>NZ_SULI01000021.1 GCF_005518135.1 Shimia litoralis
TTGTATCCATTCAATCGGGTTGGATACATCTTAGCACGCTGTCCGAATTTGCCGGACCACTTCAACCGAACAGAATCACAAGTGACTGAACTCACTCAAATAGTTTCAAATCAGGCTCTAAGGCGTGAGATATCGCGGGCGATAACCAAACCATGCTCTGCCAACAAACCTCGGATTTGGTTTACCAGCCGTGTCCTATCTGACACCAGCCTCTGGCGGATACGATGAACGGCCTGGATCTCGAGCTGTTCTGACGATTTTGGTGGCACGAAGCGCATGGACGGCCTGCTGACCGCCTCGCAGATTGCCTCCGCATCGTTTCGGTCATTCTTGTTGGATTTCAGATATCCTTCGTCCGTGGCGACCGGATGCGGTTGCCATCAAGGTCATACTCCGAGGCGTTGCGCTTCCAGTACAACTTCGAGGCGGTTGGCCGCACCAAACTTGTCCTTGAGAGAGCCAACATAATGCTTGACGGTTTTCTCGCTGATGTTGAGCTCGGCCGAGATCTGGCGGTTGGTCATGCCCTGCATGAGATGGCGGACCACCTGGCTTTCGCGGGCGGTCAGACGCAGACGCTCGGCTTCTTTGCGCTTGGCTTCGGCCTGACGCAGCTTGGCGAAGATATCCATCGCCATGTCGGGCTGCACGTAGTTGTCGCCGTTCATGACACGGCGTGCCGCGGCACGCAGATCAGACATTTCACTGTTATAGGTCAGAATGCCCGATGCCCCCGCATCTAGCGCGTCAACCGCCATGTCTATACCCTTCTGAGAGCAGAAGGCCAGAATACGAACCATGTCGCACGACTTGCGAAAGGCGCGAAGAACCTTCATCGGCTGATCAAGGGATCCAAGGTCAACGATCACCACTTCATATCCATCGCGGGAGCACGTCTCGACGATTTCGGGGCTATAGGCAGCAGCCGCCTGCAAATCAAAACCTGCGCACGGCTCAATAAGGTGCTGGAAACCCGCACGCGTGAATACGTGATCGCAAATCACCATCGTTTTATACATCAATCTTCCCCCAAAGTTTGCCTTTCCCCGCGACAGAAGCGGTGTCGGCACTGTTTTCAAAGTCAGTCCAGATTCTCGCTTTCCCCAAACCCCAAACGGACATCTAAACACCTGAAAATTATTATTGCATTTCGACCGATTGAATCCAAGCTATCTTTGGAGAGTTGAGAGACCTTCGTCCCGTATGCGGCCGGGCGAAAGTCACGATTCGTCTTACCCCACAGGTCGGAACGTCACGCTCGACCAACGGGTAAATTACCAAAAAATATATCTATGCCAGTAATATTGAGTTGCTTTTCTGATGGCTCCGTGAGTTCAGACTTGATCCAGATCAAGGCGAAAGTCGGGAAGTGCATTAAAATTGTGTCGAGGGCGCTTTAAATCATGCGACACATTTAAAGCCTATGGTCTAGCGAGACCTTGGACTTTGGTCCAACTCCATTGAAGCGTGTTGTTTGTCGCTCGGAACAGCCTCAAATATCATGGATGTGCGATTCGGAACATGATACCGATCGTTACGACGTAACAGTGCGCACCATGTGCGCCTCAAGGACCGGAGCTACGCACATGGCAGTCAGCCCTCAGGATCATCGGCAAACGCTTCTTGGCAGGACGAAGCCTGCACCTCGCTGGACGCGAGTCTTGGGCGTTCGTGCCAGTCCCTTCCAAAGATCCATGCTGACCATGTCGCGCGATACCTCACTCAGTAAAGTCCTCGTTGTTCTGATCACCCTCGTCGGGGCCGAGCTCTGCATCATGCTTGCGCTGGCCGAAGTCGAAAAACAGCTGACTTGGCTGACAGAGCATGTCTGGGGCGAAGCGGCGTTGGATGCCCTATTGCTGTTCTGTATCATGGCACCAGTCTTTTATTGGCTTTTGATAAGGCCGCTGCAGCGATCAAATACCATTAAGCTGCGGTTTATCGACATGGTGAGCGACGATCTGAGAAATACACTGAACGCTTTGCAGGGCATTGCCATGGCATCGCGTGAGGATCCATCTCTCGCCGCCGGATTAGAGACCGCGCGCCAGGAGGCGCTGCAATGGATGCAATTGCGCGTCGAACGTGTGGTCGCCTTCAGTGCCCTTGACGCCGAGGCCTCACTTCCAACAGGCCGGCCCACCGATCTGCAGGGATTGGCCGCAGAGCTGCATAAGCGCTTTGAGTTCATGTTCCAAGCCAATGGAAACAGCCTGAATATTCGCTGCGAGGGGCCGCATTTATCCATCGGACCGACACAAAGCGAGATCCTGATGCAATTGATGTTCTCGATGCTAGAAATCGCCCGTATGTCCTCGGGAGATGCTGCGACCCACGTCTCAATCCAAACGTCCCACGAGGGCGCAGACCGGATCTTGATCAGGACCACACATGTAGGAAAGACAGCACCTTGCAATACGGCGAACGGCGCCGTGACGGGGCCATTTGAGCGAATAAAACTGGCCGGTGACATCCTCGAGTATATGGCTACGCGCGCCGGTTGCGACTACATCAGCGAAAGCGCCTGTTCGCAAAGCCTGATCATCCCAATCAAGCGACCAACCTCCTTAGACGAAGCCGGGATCCGGCCGCTAAGTCGTCCCTTGTTCAGGCGATGAAGAATTCATCGAAGAACGGCTGTTGTTCTGGTTGCGCAGTGCCACTGGCAAAATCTACAGCCAGCGCATAGGCATCAGCACCTATATCTGCCCCAGCACTCAAGCCATCGAGGTTGCCATCGCTGAAATGGATTCCGCCATAAATCCGAGACGCACCGCCATCAATGGCTGCCTCGGAAAACGTATCCCACTGAAACTGATAGACATCTCCAGGCAGTGCCGCATCAAATGCGCTGGTGCCAGGAGGCACGGTAATATGCGCATCAAGATGGTCTGATCCGGTAAACGCCTTCAAGACAGCCGCCCCTGCTGCCGAAAAGGTGCTGTGGCCCGAGGTATACTCTGCGAAGGGTGGTGACTGTTCGCCTCCAGGCAGCTGGTAGGTGATGAAGTTCTCGGCAAGGATCGTTCGGGTGCCAAAGCTGGTGCCAGTGTCGGGGTCAATGCCACCAAGTGCTTGGATCACAAATCCCGTTTCTCCGGTCAGTTCGTCAACACCTTGCTCCCCAATCAGACCAAGATGTCCCAGGTCGCGGATCACGGTGACCGGCCGAGCATAATCAAAAAACGCTTTGGCATCCCATGTCGCAATTGCCGCATCAAACATGGCATTACCCATCGTCATAAACAAAAGCGCGTCAGTGGCTGCGTCATGCCCGTCGCGCTGCGATACGTATTGCCCAAGCGTCATCCAGGCACCAGGAGGGAAGCTGGTGCCGGGGCCATCTTCCCAGAATTCAGCAACCATTTTCTGATCCTCGGTCAGCGTCGCACTGGTCTGAACGATGGCTTCAGCCTGAGCGATGAAGGCCGGGTTGATGACGGGACCGATCAGGAATTTGTCCACAGGTATCGTAGTTCCGGCCGCCACCGCCACGCCATTTATCTCTGCCGGAGCTGCAAGAGTCATGGTCCGGGTCTGGAAATCAAGCAACGTATCCACATGCTCTAGCGTGAAAAACGGCTCTGGGCCATCCGGACGGGTCAGCACCGTGTCAGTTTCTCCATTGAGCGTTTCAGGGAGCGCGAACCCTTCAGCAAGGCTGAGTTCGGGCGTCAGGAATGTCTGCAGCGCATCTGGTGTGGGCGACAAAATACCCTGCTTTTCGGGTGTCCAGCGCGCGATGTCCTTACGGGTTTCTGGCGCGGGATCAGAATTGACTGGCGTATAGAACCCCTCAGACTGCGCGGCGAGCCGTGCCGCTTCCGCCTGACGCGGGGTGAGACCGTCTTGCGCTGCATCAATCCCCACCTCGTAAGCCTGCGAGTCATCAGAGACATCTAGCTCAAGACGCTGTGACAGTACCTGATCGAATTTCTCCTGATACTGAGGGTAGAGTTCCGACAGCACACGATGGGCCGCGACATGCATAGCGGTTTCGATCTCTGTATCCGAGGCATCGGACAGAGCTGAGAGCTCCAGATTGTCGCCCTCGATATCGATGGAAACACGTTGTGCGACCGGGTCATAACTGGCCTGCGCATCATAGATTGCGGTATGCATAATCGAGAAGGATTGCGACGCGTTGGTCGGTCCGCCACCGCTTTCGACAATGATCGATTGCAAAATCTGATCCCAGATGACGCTTGGAGTGGCCTCTGGAGTATTGACCATCATCAGACGTGGGCCACCTTCAGCCAAAAGGTCGGGGCCAGGTTGTTCAAGTTGTGCCAAGATGTCGGCCGTCCGGAATGTTTCCACGCCCGCAACGAAGCTATCGAATTCCGAAAGCGATTCAATCTCACCATCAAACCGATTGCGAACCGCCAACGCACCATCCTGCAGCAGAAAATCGAAATCATGCAGGGGGCCAGACAATGTCACGACCCGATCAGGTTCGGGGCTGCTAACACCAGAATCCACCAGATCGTCTTCAGAGCCGAAAGACAGGAATTCGAAGCTCTCCACATCCTCGAATTCCCATTCAAAATCCCCCTCACGCGCTTCGATTTCAAGTTCGAGGTCTTCGTACTCGAATTCGTAGTCCTTGCGGCTACCCTCAAGCGTGATCACACGTGTCTCACCGTCTCTTGTGAAACTGATCTGAAACGATTCTTCCGACATGCTGTCCTCCTCGATATCCCGATTTCGCTTTTTGCAGTCCATAGCCAGAGTCATCTTATCGCCTTTCTTATCTCAGCCGTTTATCCGGCTTGTACAGCTCCGCTGTCAACGTTGCGAGTCAGCTTTTCTGTGAAAATACTGATCAACCGTCACGCGGGCGTGGCGGCGGCAGCGCATAAGTCGGCAGCGCATCTATAAATAGCGGCAAGCATTCCTGATCGCGCAGCGGTATGCACAGATC
The DNA here is from genome assembly GCF_005518135.1 of Shimia litoralis. Classification (GTDB taxonomy): domain Bacteria; phylum Pseudomonadota; class Alphaproteobacteria; order Rhodobacterales; family Rhodobacteraceae; genus Shimia_E; species Shimia_E litoralis. The sequence continues at coordinate 4,925 of NZ_SULI01000021.1, forward strand.
GCTGAATACCAACATCTGACTGAGCGTGAGTCCGTTATTGCCTTGTTTGGCACAATCCACGAACTCGCTCCCATCCTCGGTCAGTGATGTGGCACAGACCACCACACCACCGCGCAAAAACGTGTTAGCAAGCCGCTTGGCGCTCATGCCAGATGCAAGGATTGGTGGCGGGCAAGAGATGCCATGGACGTTGATAATCATGCCATTCAAATTCAGCCTGTCACCTTCAAGCGCCTTCCATGTCATGTTCTTCTCCTGAGCGGTGGCAGATGAGGCCACCAGAAGTGCCAGAGTTGGAAGAATATTGCGCAGCATGGGTTTACCTTTCCTTGAAGGCTCGCGCGAACTGATCGCTGAAGGGCTTGACGAGATAGGATAGGGCTGTGCGTTCGGCCGTGGTGACATAGACTTCGACCGGCATGCCTGGGCGCAGCTCCTTGCCACCGAGGCGGGCCAGCTGATCGGGCGTCACGTCGACCTTGATTGAGTAGAAATCACCAGGCATTTGCGGATCGCTTGTCGCGGCAGCTGCAACATAGGACACGGTCCCTTCAATCTCTGGGGTTTCGTTCTGGTCGAAGGCGACAAAGCGCATCCGCGCCGCGTGTCCCGTATCGACCTGTTCGATCGACGCCGCCGGAACGCGGGCTGTAAAGACCAGTTCCGCCTCTTCGGGCACAATCGTGGCCAGAATTTCGGCGGGGCTAATGACGCCGCCCACAGAGTTCACGTTCATATCGTTTATCAGTCCCGAGATCGGCGCGCGGATTGCGGTGCGCGACAGGGTGTCTTCGATGACGAAACGCTTTTCGGTGAGTTCCGACAGCTGGGTTTCGATCTCCCGCAATTCGCGTTGTGCATCGGTGCGCAGTGTTTCCTGCATCGAGAGGATTTCCAGCTCGAGCTCGCTGACGCGGCTGCGGGCGCGGCCCAATGCCGACAGAATTTCTCCGTGTTCGCCACGCAGCCGGACATTTTCACGTTCAATAGAGAAGGCAACGTTGCGTACCGTAAGCTGACGCTCGGACAAATCTTCAACACGCGCACTCTCAGCTTGAACCAGGAGGATTTCATCCTGTTTGGCGTCAAGGCGGGCTTCGAGGCCATCGATTTCGGTGCGGACCTGCTCGATTCCGAGGTCGATCTGTTCCTTGCGGCGGATGAACGACGAGAGGTTGCCCTCAAAAATACGATGCTCACCCACATAGATGGCCTGCAGCGCAGCAGGGGACACGATAAATTCATCAAGACCTGAAGGCGTCGAAAATTCCTCATGCAGATCGCGCTGTGCCTCCAGCCGGCTTTTGCGAATGGCAAGTTCAGCGATTTTCCCATGAAGGATTGCGCGCTCAGTACTGGCCGAAGTGTCGTCAAGCCGGAGTAGAATATCGCCCTTGCGGACATGATCGCCGGCACTGACGGGAATGTCTTTGACGATACCACCATCACGGTGCTGGACCACGCGCAGGTCGCGATCGACGGAAACTTCGCCGCTGACAACGACCGCGCTGACCAGATTGGAATTCGCTGCCCACCCGAACACGGCGGCGACCAGAAGCCCGGCCATGAAAATACCAGTGATAACATGACCGCGAAAGGAATAAATCGCGTTCTTTGCGGCGTTTGGGTCTGTGGTCTTGCGTGACATGGTCGTTCTCCTGCTCACGATGTGAAGTCGTCTGATTGCTTGTTGCCCAGGTCACTTGTGACCCAGAGTTCGATTTCGGTGACGTCCGTCTCTTGTTCGAGACGCAGATCAATCCGGCGGACCATCAGCTCATCCTGATCACCTTGGCGGAAACCAGGGCGTCCGTGCTCCTCAGCCGCAGCTTCCGGATCAAAGGACGTGATGCGCGCCTCAAAATCAGAGCCGTCGTTCTTGATATCGCGCCTGTCATCAATCTGTTGAAGGTCGGACAGAGCAAGACGGATATCGTCAGCAAAAACCAACGTATCGTCGTGACCAAAGTTGCGGATCTGGAACACGGTTTCAGACACACTGGTTGCACCAGGCGTAAAGAACCCGGACAGATCGAAAACTTCTGCCCCGTCACCGGCTGTGAAAATTTCAATGCCATCGAAGGTATCGGTGGGGCTGTCAGCCCGCGTGACCGTGCCAGCAGCTACATCCACACGCGCTGCCCGATCACCAGCAGTCAGGTCAAGTATGTCGTCACCCGCACCACCATAAACCTGATCAGCTTCCAGATCATCAGCAAGGTAAATCGTGTCATTGCCTGCGTCACCAAACAGGCGGTCTGCGCCATGACCGTCCCGAAGAACATCGTCATCCGCACCGCCGGAAAGAATGTCATCCCCCGCACCGCCAGCCAGGAGATCCTCACCATGGCCACCGGAAATTCGGTCATCACCCTCACCACCGTCGATGGTGTCGTCGCCAGCTGCGCCGATCAAAAAGTCATCGCCCCCATACCCAAGAAGAACGTCGGAACCATCGCCACCATAGACGAGGTCATTATCTTCACTGCCGCCAATATGATCAGGCGTATCAAAACCATACACAACATCGCCGCGCGGCGTGACCGGATCATCCAGGCAGTCGTCATCTGCTGCGTTGTGCTGATCGCAGCTCTCCGACCAACACTCATCAACTTTGGCGTCGTCGCAGGATGCCTCCTCATCTGGGTTGGGGCCATCTGAGTGGTCAACTTTGTCACCACAGTCTGCGGCTGCGGTATCATGGCAGTCCACGTCTGCGTCACTTTCGTGCTTTTCTTCTTCGGGTTCTGCGTCTTCCTGCAACGGTGACGTAATCTCTGTACCCCCACCACCAGGATCCGCCGGCCCACCACCTCCGGCAGGAATGTCGGTATCTGGGAAAAGACCGTCCTCACCACCGCCCCCGGGATTTGCAGGCGCAAAAGTCGGTTGCAGATTGACTGCCGCCGCCGTGATGTTTGGCGCCTGAAATTTTTCAAGTGACAGATCTGCGGGCAACAACACCGAAGAGTTTGGGCCGCGCTCGAACGTGGTGGCATCAAAACCGCCATCCTGGCCGCTGCGGTCACTAGTGCGAAACAATTCGGCGTTACCATAAGACATACGACCACTGTTGTTGGCCGACAAATTATCCGTCTCGCAGATGGGCGCGGCGTTATCGGCGGCCCCGAGGGGCGTGTCGGGCGTGGCTTGCGCCGCAACCTCAGAGCCGCCAAACAAGGTCTTGATGTAGGCGATCAGAGCGAACATCACGGTCACGCCCATGCCGATCTTGCGTTTGGGAATGGCCGATACGGTTTCCCGTAAAGACACCATATCCTCAAGACGCGCCGTTCCCGGCGTCTTGGCCTTTTTGGATGACTTGACCTCAATCATGCGCCTGTAGTTTCTCGAACAGCAGCGACTGGCGACTGCTCCACTGTCGGGGCTGCCGTAGGGGTCGGGGCAGGGGATGCCGGCTTGACCCGCATGATCTCGGATTTGGGGCCAAAACGGCTGAGGGCGCCATCCTGGACGACACCGACCAGATCAACGTTCTCCAGTGCACTTGGGCGGTGAGCTACGACGATCACGATGCCGCCACGGTCACGGATGCTTTGGATCGCATGGCTGACCGCGCGCTCGCCTTCGGCGTCGAGGTTTGAATTCGGCTCGTCCAGCAGGACCACGAACGGATCCCCATAGAGCGCCCGTGCCAGAGCAATACGCTGACGCTGACCGCCCGACAGGCTGGTGGAACTGGCGCCCAGTTCCGTCTCGTAGCCGTCGGGCATGGCCAGGATCATCTCGTGAACGCCCGCCGCACGCGCCGCCGCAATGACCTTTTCGGGATCGGGATCGGCAAGGCGCGCAATATTACGGGCAATCGTGGTGTCGAACAGGGTGTAGTCCTGCGGCAGATATCCAAAGCTACGGGCAATTGTGTCTTCGCCCCACTGCACCAGATCGGCGCCATCCAGACGGACATGACCGCGCAGCACAGGCCAAACCCCAGCCATCGCCCGCATCAGCGAAGACTTGCCGCCGCCACTAGGGCCGATCAAGCCAAGCGCCTGCCCGGCTTCAAGCTGAATGGTCACATCCGACAGCAGCACGCGGCCCGATCCCGGCGCCACAACGGTGATCCCTTCCGCCGAGAAGGCCTGCTTGGGATCGGGCATCTGCAGCGGGCGGGGCTGCTCAGGCAAGGCGGCCATTGTCTGCTTGATGGTCGCCAGTGCATTGCGAGCGGCGATCAGGTTCTTCCAGTTGGCGATGGTCGAGTCGATCGGCGCAAGGGCACGGGCCGAAGCCACGGAGGCAGCGATGATCGCACCGGCGGTCATCTCGCCCATGATGGTGAGATAGGCGCCAAGCCCCAGAACTGCAGACTGCAGCATCATGCGCAGCACCTTGGACAAGGCGCCCACGGTGCGAGTCACGTCGCTGGAACCGGATTGCAGCGTAAGATGTTCGTCATTGGCCTTCTGGAACTGGGCTAGAGCCTGCGACGAGAAGCCCATCGCTTTGATGACATCGGCGTTGCGGGCATTGGCCTCGGCCACCGAGCTGCGCTGTACGGCGGCGCGGTTGACTTGGGCATTGGCCTTGCGGGTCATCAGTTCGGTCAGGACGGTCATCAGCGTCAGGACCACGGCACCGGCGATGGCCAACGCACCCAGGTAGGGATGCAGCACAAACACGAAAGCCAGAAAGATCGGCATCCAGGGCAGATCGAACAGCGACACAAGTGCCGGGCCACCGAAGAAGTTGCGGAGCGTATCGACAGAGCGGCCCCGCTCCATCGACTCAGCCACTGAAAAGCCGTAGCGTGGCATGTCGATGCTCATTCGGTGGATATCGGGCGCGACCCGGGCATCAAAGCGCGCCCCGACCCGGTGAAGGATTTGCGAGCGGATCACGTCAAACCCGCCCTGGAACATGTAGAGCCCCAGTGCCAGCGCCGAGATCAGCGCGAGCGTCGGGATACTGCCGCTCATCAGGGCGCGGTCGTAGATCTGCATCATGTAAAACGCGCCGGTCAAAGCCAGGATGTTGATGATCCCGGACAAACCGAAGATATAAAGAAACACTGGCCGCAGTCCGGCTGTCAGGCGGGCAAGGCGTGCATCCTTTTCAGACTGTCTCGCAGAGGATCGGGCCATGGTGTGTGCTCCTTTGGGTCAAACGTGTTCGATGGCTTATGGCGTAAAGCGTGCGACCGGCCTTCCACGCTATGTCGGATCAAAATTCAGACCTTTGTCCGTGGGGGCACCCCGACCAAGGATGCCGCGCCGCGCGGCATTCGCGATACTCGCTTGGCGCCGGGGTCCAGCGGCATATCAGACTTTAGTCCCATGCCGCATCAGACCAACGGGACTGGTTAAATAAGCCCTTGGGTGTATGCTTTCAAAAGAGCAAACCTCAGGAGGTTTCATGAGCGCGTACGCAAATACACCCCAGCGACCGCTGCCCGAACAGTCCGGCAGCGCGGCTGAGCGGTACCGTATCAAGGGATGGGTCTGGCCTCTGCAGCAGCAGATTGCGGCAATAGTGCTGGTTGCGATCCTGATATTAGCAGCGGCGATCCAGTTGTGGAACTACCGCACTTTCATGAACGCTGAGATCGAGCGGACGCACGAAAATCATCTTATGATCGCGCAGAACGTTTCGTTGTCGCTGTCACGCTACGTCACGGACGCTGCGCGCGTGTTCGTCCATGCGGCCATCGAAGTCAGCAACAACAACAGCCCAGCGACGCAGGATACCCTGCTGTCGTTGCTGGAATCGCTGAACATAGACGGCATGGTTCTGTTGGCGCCCTTCACAGCGAATGCGCCACCACCCAATCGGCTGGGCAAGGATCTGCCCCTGCCGGAGCAGGTGGTGCTGGATGATCTGCGGGCGGGCACCAACGCGACGCTTGGCGGTGTTCAAATTTCGGGTCTGCAGCGGATCGGAGACAACAAGTATTTCATACTGGGGTACGAGCTTGCCGATCAGCGGCTGGTGATCGGCTATATGAAAACCGACTATATTAAGTTGGTTCAGCGGGCCATCGCCTTCGGCGAATTCGGACATTCGGCGATCTTCGATCAGTTCGGGCGCGCGATCGCGCACCCGTCACCCAGGGTGGAAGAGAACATGGTGGATGCCTCGGGTATCTCGGCGGTGCGACGGATGCTGAACCGTGAAACCGGCGTCGAGATGTTCTTTTCGCCGCCCATGCAAATGGACATGATCGCGGGGATCACCTTTGTTCCAGAGACGGGCTGGCCTGTCATGGTTCCGCAGCCGATCTATGAATTGTCGGATGCGGTGAATGTCAGCCTGTCGAAATCCTATCTTCTGGTAATGGCGATGGCGGCCCTTCTGGGGGGTGCGGGATGGGCGGTGTCACGCCGGCTTGCCCGTCCGGTCCAGAATTTCACCGAGATCAGCCGCAAGATCAGCGATGGGGATTACACCGTCAACCTGCCAGACGAGGAACGCTCCTCGGCCGAGATGTGGCAACTCAACGAGTCGCTCAAAACGATGATTCATCGCATGCGCAGTTCTAACAACAAACTGCGCGAAGCGCTGCGGCTGGAAGAGGAAGAGAACAAGCGCAAGAGCGACTTTATGGTGATTGTCGGTCATGAGCTGCGCACACCGCTGAGCGGTGTGGTGGGTATGCTGACGGTCTGCTGCGAGCAAAAGGACGATGTCGACCGTGACCATTATCTGGACGTGGCGTGGTCATCGGCAAAAGAGTTGAGTGCGCTGGTCGATCACATGGTGGATTACGCCGAAGGCACGACCGAGTCGATCCGTCTTAATTCGACGACATTCGACATCGAGGCAGGGATGCGGGACATGGAGGTGCTTTACGGCAACCTTGTACGGAAAGCCGGTCTGGAGTTCCACCGCACGGGACTTGGCGATGGCAGCACGCAGATCGTATCAGACCCGGTGCGCCTGTCGCAGATGATTGCGAAGATCATGGAGAACGCGATGAAGTTCACCAAGGAGGGCCGCATTACGCTGCATTCGGAAATTTTCCAGCAGGATGATCGAAAATGGCTTAAGGTGGCTATCAGCGATACCGGGATCGGGATCGATGAGGGGCAGCTGGAGCGTATTTTCCTGCCGTTCGCACAGGTTGACTCATCCTTTACAAGATCGTACCGAGGAATGGGCCTTGGGCTGTCCATTGCGCAGGCCATAGTGAACAAACTCGGAGGCCGCATCACATGCGCAAGCAAACTTCACGAAGGAACGCGGGTAGAGATATGGACCCCCATCGAGCTGGCATAACCTCTCGAGCGACGCGACTGGCCGGCGCATGGTCTCGGTGAGTGATCGGCGCAATATCCTTGTCGTCGATGACGATGAAATCAACCGAATGGTTGTCCGCGTTCTGATGGAACGCCGCAATTACCGCGTGCTCGAGGCTGCAAGCGGGCCAGAGGCGCTGGATCTGGTCAAGGATGAAACCTTCGACGTTGTGCTGATGGACCTGAGCATGCCGGGCATGGACGGTCTGGAAACGACGCGCTGCATCCGCAGCCATGATGCCAGTAGCCAGTTGCCGGTGGTGGCGCTGACCGCGCATACCAGCCATACGGAACAGAAGATGTGTCTAGAGGCCGGCATGAACGCCGTGCTGCGCAAGCCGTTCGATTCCGAACAGGTGGACAGGCTTCTGGGGTTGCTTGACCACACCACCAAGGGGCCGGACGCCTGAGGCAACACCCCCGTCACAACGAAGGACAGAGAGGCGGGGTGACATAGACAGGGAATGATCTGCAGGCGCATCGGCTCTTTCTGAACCGGCCTTGGGACATACGGCGCCGCAGCGCGCTTATCAGAAGTTGATCAAGGCGTTGTTTCGAGCAATGATGACGGCCTGCACCCGGTTCGACGCCTTGAGCTTGCGGATTATGACGTGCGCCGGAGACGCTGTACATGTGCCACGTTTTACGCGTGCCACCAGAGTTGTACGTGGCGGCCATGCGAAACGGGGCGCGGCATCTGCTGGGCAAGTATTATTTCACCACGTTCCGGTCGAGGATCTGTCAGGCGAAGAGCCCCGTCAAGGCGCTGGATGCGCTGGAGATCGAAGAGGTCGAGGGGCTGGCGGGACCGGAACTGAGGTTTCATCTGAGTGCAAGGTCATTACTGTACAACCAGGTGCGCAGCATCGTGGGCACGCTGGAGAGGGTGGGCGCGGGAAGCTGGACGCCCGAGGATGTGAAAACCGCGCTTGAGACGCGGGACCGCGGCCTGCGGGTCGGTCTGCCCGCCTAAGGGCTTGTATCTGGCCGGTGTCGGTTATCCCGAAGATCTGTTCGCCTCAGAGCTGAGGGCCGGTGCATGCCGGGCGGTGGATGGCCCGGTTTTCCTCAAGTGCGGGCCGCACGACGAGATCGGCAGCCGGAGGGTATCCGGCTGCCGATATTGGTGTGGATCAGTCTGACGATCAGCCGACGTTATCGTAGTCGAAGCGTCCGCTGACGGTCAGTTCGAATTGCTCATCCTCGATGCTTCCACTGATCTTGGTTGTCCCGGCTTCGTCTCCTTCGGAGAAAGAGAAACTGTCTTGCATGTCAGCGTCACCCCAGGTGAGCTCGAGCATATCGGACCCGGTGCCGAACTGCAGGAGATCGCCGGCGGAGAGGCCGTTGATGTGGTCGCCCTGCGCGTTGGCCGCGGTTTCGAACACGAAGGTGTTGTTGCCGTCACCGCCATCGAGCACGTTGGCCGCGTCGCTGGCGAAGATGGTGTCGTCACCCGAGCCGCCGACGAAGTTCTCGACGCTCCAGATCGTATCGCGACCGCCTTCTTCCGTGGTGACCGACCCGCGATCCGTCCCGGCGTTGCCGAGGCGCACCGTGAGGTTGGAGGTGACCGACGCCATGTCGATCGTGTCCGACCCTTCGCCACCATAGTAGATGTCGTTGCAGTCACCATCCGTGCCGATGAACGTGTCGTCACCCGCGTTACCCATGAGGATATCCGAGCCGGACCCGCCGATGATCATGTCATCGCCGTCGCCGCCAATGATATTGTCGCTGCCGGCACCGCCCATGAGCATGTCGGCACCATCGCCACCGAGCATGTCGTCGCGGCCATCGCCACCGAAGAGCATGTCGTCACCGGCATTGCCCACGAGCATGTCGTTGCCCTCGTGTCCGCTGAGGATATCGTCGCCCGCCGCGCCGACCAGGGCGTCGCCCAAGTCAGTGCCGCTTTTGACGAGTCCCTCGTCCGAGCCGTTGGGGCTCTGTTCGGTTGAGGGGTCGGATGCCGGCGTCTCGGTGTCGGCGTCGGAGCTGTCCCCACCGTCGATGGTATCATCGTCGTTTGACACAGGCTCTTGGTCGGCAGAGGCCCCGCCCTGAGCAGTCTGGGTGCTGTTGTCCACGGTCATCTCGCCTTGGGTATCATCACCCTGAGCAGTCTGGCCTTGGCCGTTGTCGTCTTGTCCAGTATCATCTTGGCCGGTGTCAGCCTGGTTGGCATTCCCGGCATCGTCCGTGACGGGCGGCTGCTGGGTCTGTTGGTCGGCGGTGCCATTGTCTTCGACAATCTCATCTCCGGTATAGCTGAACACATCCTGTGGCAGATCGGTCATCCCGGTGTTGCGGGTCACGATGTCACCGAAGGTGAGGTTGGAGATAAAGTTGTTGTAGACGGGCAGATCGCCGATCTGGTCGACGTAGTAGAACCGGTCGCCTTCCTGAAGACGGTCCAGTTGCTCGTGAATGAGCACCCAGAAGGTATGGCCTACGACGCCGTCCTGAATGTGCTGCTCAGCCAGACCACCAACCCAGAGATCGACGCGGTCGATGCCTTTCACCGTCATCGTGCCATCGCCATTGTCTATCAACGCGATATCCGGGTTGGCTTCGACGAAGGCGTCATACTGCTCTGTGTCAACGGTCAGAACCAGAGCCGGATAGGCTGTCTGGAACTTGGCGATCATCTCGTCGGATAGCCCGTTGCGCGCCTGGAAATCCTCCCAGTCGGTGTAGGGTGTCATGGACATGTCCGACAAATCGATCGCCTCGGAGATGTAGCGGTTATCCGACGCCGCCAGATCTGCCTTGACCTGGTTGAGCGTGCCGAGGCCCACATCCCTGCCGCGAGCGACATTGAAGGCGAAGAGATCGGCGCTGACGCGGACCAGATCGTTGCGGACCGCATCCACCACCTGAAGGTCAACTTCTTCCGAGGGCTGTTCGACCAGACCGCCGAGGATGTTGTCGACCCCGTACTGGGCGTAGCCTGGCTGTGGCTTGTACCCATATTGCTCCAGAGTTCCGAAATCTGCCGTGAATGCGTCCGGGTCGTTGGTTGGGTTCAGGAAGATATCGAACAGCGGCACCTCGACAGTGAACGGGTTCCCATCGGCATCCACGTCCTTGAGGGTCATGCTCTGACCAATCTGCGAATGGCCGAAGCGATAGGCCGCTGCCGCGAACTCGTGACTGATGCGGGCATCGGTGGTTGGGTCATACTTGTCATGACCGTGTGTACCCGAGCCTTGTAGCCCGCCCAGAAGACTATCGGCGAAGTCGTTGAACACGACCTGCTGATATTCCCCGATGTTCAGGATGCGTGCGGCCTGGAAAAGCTCTTCCGGAGTGTCGGCATCATAGCCTGACGCCAGGAGCTGGTCCACGTGGTAGTTGTGGTTGCGTGCCCAGACGGTGTGCATCGAGGTGAGGCCCACATTTTCATTCGCACGCCCGTCGCCGCCGACGAAGTGGTCGAGCAAGTTCATGAACGGGTTGGTGTCGATCAGGAGCGGCCAGCCTTCACCCATGAAGTCGTCCGAGAGGTCCTTGATGGTTGCGGCGTTGTAGGTGCCGTCCTCGTTGAACAGATCTGGGTAGTAACCTTCCAGAGTGACATCGCCCTTGTCGGTATCCGTGAACACGGTCCCAGCCTGGGTATGGTGATCCAGCAGTTCGCGAAGGGTCGCCATGAGCTGGAAACCGGATGCTGAGGGATCTTCCTGACCCATCAGTACATGGGCACCGAAGCCACCATTGCTACCGCTTTCGCGCAGCAGCTGACCCACCAGGTTGGACGAACCGTAGACCTGGTTCTGATCCACCACAGGCGAAGTGATGTTGGTGTGCTCGATCTCGCCTGTTTCGGGATTGATCGTGGCCGTGGCACGGGTGAGGTCAGCCGGGTTGTCCCCGCTGGGACGACCCATGTCCGCCCCTCCGATGGTGATCGGGTCATGACCACCCTTGGGGATGAACGTGAGGCCGTGGTCGAAATACTGACCGAAGGACATCATGAACATGTTTGCCGAGGCCGCCTTGGCCGCATCCGCATCCTGAGCGCCGAGGGCGTTCGAGATGGCACGGGCGTCGAGATCGTCGAATACCGGATTGACGATGCCCGCACCGTCTTCGCCGATCCCAGCATAGCGGGCTTCGGTTACACGGGAGAAGGGCAAGGTCGCGCCACCGGAAATCTCGGGATTGAGCAGGTTGTTGGTCAGACCTTCCAGATCGCGGGTGCCGACGATCAAATCAGCCGGTTCGTTTTCGGCGCGCGCGCCGGGTTCGGGCGGCAGGATGGGGGCCTCGCCCTGACCGGTGACCATGTATTTCAGGGCCGCGATGTCATCCTGGGTCAGCAGGACGTTACCGCGCGGCAGGGTGCCGAGAGCGACAGTTCCCCTGCCCTGAGGTGCGCCGGTTTCCTCGTTGATGGTCGCGACACCGCGCAGGGCGTTGGCCAGACCGCTGCCGGACTGGACGATGATCGGGAAAGTCGTCGGGTCATCAACCGTGTAGGTCAGCGTGAAGTCGCCGGATGTCCGTGTCACCGTCGTGCCATCGATCGTTTCCGTCAGAGTGGCCGGATCGATATCTACCGGAACGACGATCACGTCGCCTTCGGTCAGAGTACCGGTCACAGTGGTGGTGCGGCTTTCGGTTTCGACGAACACGCGGTGAGTCGAAAGGCGGCCGGTGACGTCCACATTGGCGACCTCGCCCATGACGCTGATGGTGTTGAAGTTCAGGGCAGTCGGGTTGAAGTCACCAATGACCTGCACGTCGTTTGTGCCTCCTGCGGTGTTGATCTGGATTTCCTCGATGTTCTGAAGTTGACCGATGACCTGCTCGCCAGCATCCGCTTCGCGGGTGATGACGATATCAGTACCAGTGGCCAAGGGTGCCCCTGTCCAAGAGTCCGCCGCGTAGACGCGGAAGGTTTCGTCGGAGGCATCGCCGTTGATGGTGTAGGTGTCGTCACCTGCGCCGCCATCGACCACATCGCTGCCGCCGCCGACACTCCAGGTGATTTCGTCGCGGCCTGCGCCGGCATTCAGGATGTCATTTCCTGCACCGCCGGTTATGATATCGCTGCCATCGCCTGCATTTACCACAATACGCTGGGTCGAGGTGAAGCCGGAGAAGTCGATCACTTCGTTACCCGCCGTGCCGTTCACGTAGATCGTGTTGGGCGCCAGCGAGGTGCCTGCAAAGTCACCAACCGCGTTGATGGTTTCGACACCCTGAACACCATTGATGGTAACCTCTTCGATGCCGCGCACTTCCATGATCGGAGTTTCCACACCGGCCACTGTGCGGGTGATGATGATCTCGGAGAGCGGATCGAAGGGGGCCTGGCCAGCCCAGGCCGCCACGGTGTACATCGTGAAGCCATCCTCGGTACCATCGCCATTGATCACCAGCATGTCGGTGCCGCCGTCATTGACGATGCCATGCCCCACGACCACATCATAACCGCCGAGCGGCGCGTTCCATGTGATGGTGTCCGAGCCGCCTTCGCCGAAGATCACGTCATTTCCGGCGAGGCCGTTGATGGCATCATCACCGGCGCCTGCGAAGATCGCGTCGGGGCCGTTGCTGCCGTCAAGCACATCGTTGCCACCGGTGCCCTGGATCAGGCCATTGTTGGCAGGGTTCGTGCGCAGATCAATCTCCATATCCGCGAAGCGCAGGATCTCGATGCCCGTCAGGCGGTCGGTGCCATCGCCAAGGATCGGGTTTGGGTCGCCGTTGACCGGGTCGATCGGGTTCGGTCCTTCCGTGACGTTGATATGATCGACCGTGACGCTGCCATCGGCGTTGGCGCGGATGCTGTAGTTGGCTCGCACATCGAAGTAGACGGCTGTGTCCACGTCGCCTTCCTGACCACGATCGACGATCTCTCGTGTGATCTGCAGTTGGCTGGGCGAGATGCTGCCGTCCAGAAGCTGTGGGATGATCTCCTCAAGGCTGTCAATGCTGCGAATCTCGATCGCCGGGTCGGTCTGATCGCGGATCGAGATCCGCGCATCCAGCCACTTGTCGCCGTCGATTACGTCGTCGCCGCCACGGCCCTGGATCATGTCGCTGCCGCCGCCGCCCAGCAGGATGTTGCCGCCGGTGAAGAGATCGCCGGGCGCGTCTCCCATCAGGTTGCCAAGCAGCTCGCGCAGACCCTCGATCCGATTCACGCCCTCCTGCGTCAGTTCGTTGCCGAAGAGCGTGACTTCATTGTCTAAGATCGCACCGTCGGCAGGCGCCTCATTGCCGAGGCGGTTGTCACCCCAGATCAGGTCATCGTTCTGTGTGCCTGATACTGCCTCTGCGTCGATGTAGCGATCCCTGAAAAATTCTGTCTGTTCTGTCGTCACGCGCTCTGTGAGATCGACCTCCGCATGGGTCGTCAGACCCTTGTGCGCAATCCAGTCGTAACCGAGCTCGGCCAGGTTCACATGTGTGCCCTCCCCCTGGAACAGGATATCGTCGCCGGATTCACCGTGCAGGTCGTTGTCGTTCGCCCCTCCCATCAGAACGTCGTGACCGATCACGCGGGAGCCGCCGAGGTTGTCGTTATTGTCGCCGACGAGGAAGTCGAAGCCGTCTCCACCCTCGATCCAGTCGTCGCCTTCGCCGCCATCGACGATATCCGCGCCTGACCCACCGAATACAAAATCGTTACCCATGCCTGCGAAGGTGTGCTTGGCGTCGTCGCGGCCCATGAGGATCGCATCGTTGCCCCTTCCGCCGAAGATCAATTCGGCAGCTCCGCCCCCGGCGGAAATGACGTCGTCGCCGTCCTCGCCATGCAGGAAGCTGATGTCGTCGCCGTCTTTGATGATGTCGTTGCCGTCACCGCCGCGGAAGGTGTTGACGCCCGAGTCGCCGATCAGCAGATCGTCGCCAGCGCCGCCCCAGAGCGCATCGTCCCCGAGACCTCCGACGAGAATATCGCGCTGGTCGGTTCCGCCGAGCACGACGTGCTCGCCGCCGTTGAACTTGAGTAAGTTGTCATACTCCCGCGCACCATCGACGAGCGGTGCGTCGCCCGTGCCGGTTTCCCGCTCGACTAGTGTCGTACCCATGGCGGCGAGGAACGGATCAAGCTCGGTCGAAACCGGATCGGCCATGGCCTGCACCGACTGATCAACTTCGAGGATGTATTCCATCGAAGAGAAGATGTTGGCCGGAATATGCGCACCGCCATCGGCGATGTCGGTATTGCGCATGATCATCGAGGCAAAGGAGTTATTCTCCAGCCCACCAAGCATGTCCATGCCATTGGTCCGGCTGAGATAATAGAACCGGTCGCCGTTCTGAAGCGCCTCCATCTGCTGCTGGAAGGCGAAGCCGAAGCTGGAGCCAAGCATCCCGCCGAAGGGCATGATGGCCTCAGCCAGACCGCCGATCCAGTACTCGACCGCGTTGATGCCGGTTTCGATTGTGGCCCAAGCGCCCGTGCCGTTGACGAAGTCAAGACGGTCCGCCGGAGCGGTGTCCCCGCCCAGAACCAGATCGGTGGCCGCGGCGCGCTTCTGCACCACGGTCGTGGCGTTCGCGATTGTGTCGTGGGTGCCGTAGGCCGCAATGAAGTTGATGATGGATGCCGGGTTCTTAAGGTTCGCGGCATAGTCCGACCAGCCTTCATAAGGCTTAAGGAACTCGCTGCCGGTGGCTGCATAGAACTGCTCGCGAGCGGCGTTGAGCGAGGGCACGCCTGTATCCCGACCCCGCGTGATGTTCAGCGCGGCCAGGTCGAGAGGCAAGCCAACGAGGTTGTCGCGCAGGGCGCTGGTGATAAACTCGTCAATATTGGCACCGGTCTCGCGGGACATGCCACGGGCCACGGCACCCGCCGCCTGATCAGAGGTCAGTGTCTGGTCAAGGTCGAAGGCGACCGGGTTGAGGAACGCTTCGATCAAGCCGGTCGAGGTGTTCACGCCGTTCGGGTCCATCGTTTGAACGTTCTCGGTCAGCATCGAGTGGCCGAAGCGATACACTACATGGGCGAACTCCGCCATGATGGAGGCATCGACCTCGGCGCTGGCATTTACCATAAAGGCCGCGATCTGAGGCTGCACGGTGCGGCCGAACTCTTCGAAGGCGAGGTGCTGATACTGCATCTCGGTGGTGAATTTTGCTGCCTGGAACAGACGCCCGCCATCCCACGTGAGGGTGTCGATCGCGGCTGTCGAAAGCTCGTCCTCGTTGATCGGGGTGGCCAGCCATTCGTTGATGAAGGCCAGCTCGCCACTGTCGAGGATGGTCTGCTTCATTTCGGTGGTCTGGCGGTTGTGTTCGCTGTGGAACACGTGGTGCACCGCGGTCAGGCCGAAGTTTTCGTTGCCACGGCCATCTCCTGCGATGAAGTGACGATCCAGCAGTTCGTTGTCGTAGGTTTCGTTCTGGCCGAACTGGTTGGGGATGATCGCGTTGCCGGTGTCGGTGTCGGCATCGGCCTGCTTGGTGGCGGTTTCGCCGGTGAAGCGATCGACCACATAGGTGCCGGGCACGGCGTTATGGGCGATGTCTTCGAGGAAGGCATGGCCGTTGCGGACCGCCTGGCTGGCATCGACGGGGTTGGCCAGATCGCCTTCGATCAGGATATTCAAAGGCTCGGTGCCGCCTTCAACATAGGCAGGGTTCGCCACGACCAGTTGTGGCAGGCCGTTGGCACCAGGGATGAAGTTGCCGTAGGCGTCGGTTGCGAGCAGCGGGCCATCAAGCACGTCGCTGTCATTGAGCTGGATTCCCAGCTTGGCCGCGGCCTGCGCCTTGACGTCGCCCCAGGTGGACATGCCGCCGGACTGACCGTGCAACAGGTAACCGTTGGAGACAGGGCTTCCGTTGGCGTCGAGATCGTATTCGCGCAGGAAGACCTGATGGGAGGGGTGCGAGGTGTAGGTCTGGTTCTGGTCGACCCAGGGTGTCGTCTTGTTGAAATGCTCTCGCACGTCGTCTGCGGTCCCAAGGATTCCATCCGGGCCGGGCTGGTTGGTGGCGCGGGTCAGCACCATGAAGTTGGTCGGAGATGTTGCGTCATAGAGCGGATCGTCAGGCTGGAGCGGAATGTAGACGGTGCCGCTGCCACCTTTTCCGACAAGGTCGAGACCATGATCGAAGAACTGACCGAAGAGTGTCATCCACGAGTTGTAGGGCGCAGAGAGGCCTTCGTCGGGGGTCACGTCGGGCAACATCACGTTGTTGCCGTCCATGGTGATCGCATGCGTGCTCAACAGCGTGTCGAGCGTGGTCTGAGCCTCTGTAGCGATCGCCTGAGCGGCCGCCAGCGCGGCGTCTGCAGCACCGGGTGCGTTCAGCGCATCAAGGTTGGTTGTAGCGGTATCGAAAGCGGACTGTTTTGTGGTCTCGATATCCTGCGCCGCGCTGAGCTCGGTTGCGGCCTGTTCTGCCGCTGTGGTCGCGCTGTTCAGCGCAATGGTCGCATCGGCGATCACGTCAAGCTGTGCAAGGATTGCGGCATCGGCAGTCTGTGCGGCGACAAGGGCCTGCTGTGCCGTTGTTACACCGCCCTGCGCTGTGTTGAGATCAGTGGTTTCCGTTTGCACGATACCTTCGAGGCGGGTCACTTCGTTGTTGGCATTGGTAAGGTTGATGTTGAGTGTAGTAAGCTCTCCTTCGACGGTAGTCAGCTGGCTTACAAGCCCATCGATGACCACTTGAGCCGCATCCACATCGGCCTGCGCCTGCGTGACCGCTTCCTGCGCGTCGATATAGGCCTGATTGTTCTGCTGCGCGGTCAGCAGATCCTGCTGCACGGTGGACAGATTGCCCTGAGCTGTGGACAGGACGGTGTTGGCCGCACCCAGCTGGGTGTTCAAACCGTCACGCGTGGTGATCGCGGCATCGCGCTGGCCGGTCAGGGTGGTGACCTGCGACTGGGCTGTGGACAGGGCCGCGTTCTCGGTCGCAGCAAGTTGATCGGCTGCATCATCCGCACTGATCGCGTCGGCCAGCGCCGTTTCGGCGGCCAGTTTTTCTTCGCGCGCCGCCGAATAGGCGGCGGAAGCGACGGAGAAATCGGCAAGCGATCCACCGCTTAAGTAGACGTTAAGGGCACTGAGCATTTCGACTTGGGCGCTGGCCTGCTCGGTCACTTCGGTGTCGAAGAGGGCCTGAGCGCTGTCACGGGCGGTCTGGGTTTCGTCGGCGGCTTGCTCGGCTGCGGTGACGCGGGCTTGTGTGTCTGTGACCGCGTCCTGTGCAGTCTGAAGCTGGGCGTTCAGACCATCGAGCTCGCTTTGGGCCTGCTGAAGCTGACCATCGAGTTCATTGACATGCGTTTGCGCTGCGTTGACGGCGGTGGTGGCATCGTCAACCGCTGTCTGAGCTACGGTAACCGCGTCTGCGCCGTTGGTTTCAAGCAGAAGCGCATCCTGCGCGTCGGACAAGAGAGCTTCGGTCGTCGCAAGCTCCTGATCTGCAGTCGTTTTCTGGTTCTGCAGGTTGGTGACTTCGGTCTGCTTGGCGTCGCGCATGGACAGCATCGATGCAGCCGAAGTCGTGGCCGTGTCCAGTTCGCCTTGCGCCGCGTTCAGCGCATTCTGGGATTGTATCAGAGCCGTCTGAGCTAGGCTAAGAGCGGCTTGTGCATCACCGACCTGACCCGAGCTTTGAAGCAAACTCATGGTTGCCGCTGCGGCGTCCAGCGTCGTTTGCGCATCGGTCACGGTCTGATCTGCGTCAGCCTTGTCCGACGTCATGGCGCCGACGTTATTTTGTGCGGCGGCCAGTTCGGCACTGGCCGTATCCAGCGCAGACTGCAATTGCTGGCGCTGTAATTCGAGCGCCTGATCGACGTTGCCAGTGGCGGCCTGTGTATCGATGACGCGCTGATAGGCCTGCACGATTTCGTTGGCAGCGGTTAGCATCGCCTGCCCGGTCAAACCCGAATGGCTCAGGGCCGCGGCGACGACGGCGGGGTTGGATAGCGTTTGGTCGGCAATCAGGTTGGAAATCACGCGAGGCTCGGCATCATAGACTGACCCAGAAGTCTGCAGATAGGAGGTGGGCTCGGCACCCGGCGCGCCACGCGGGCTGGGATCGGCCAGATGCGCCGCGTCGGGCTGCGTGAGGAAGGTCGAGTCAAGAAGACGCGGCATCACTTGATCGGCAGAGCCCCATGCCTCACGGCCCGGGGTCAGGTTGTTCAACGTGCCGTCAACTAGACGCAGACCGTATGGCAGCAAGGGGTTCTGCACCAATTCGGTCAGCGGAGTACCAGCCACGTGCTGTTCAGCGATACGGATCTGGTCGAGGATGTGCTTAAGGTCGTTTGTGTTCACGAAAACCATTGCGATCTTCCCTATCTATAAAGTTTGTGCCCCCCCGAAACAATTCGGACGGTATTTCCTGACCCATCGGTACCAAGATGCGCAGCTTGCGGGAGGCGCTCAAAGTCTTGCCAAAAACCCTACGAAGGTAGGATGGGTATCAGACCAAAGTCGGAGTTTGAGGCGTTTTTGCTGCGCTACAGCGCATAAACAGGCTGTAAAACGACAGGGAACGGGCAGGGCTGGAGCAAAACCCGAACCTTTGGTCTAAAGGGCCAGAACATGCGAAGCTGGCGCGAGACGTTCGTGTACCCCGGTCTTCGGATTCGTCAGGCCAGCTTCATGGCGTTAACAAACTGCGTCAGGCGTGCGCGATATGCAGGGCTCCGGATTTGGGAGCGATGCGCATGATCCGGTACCTTCCGGGTCGGGACGATGCTGAACACGTTGCGGCAAAAATGAACCACACTGCGCTGCCAACGCGCATCCGGCAGGTATTCGGCTACTCTTTCCATGAGGCTGCGGCAGGCATCGTAGCCGATCAACTGGACGCCGCTCAGATCGCGATCAACAAAATGGCGTAAGAAGGCCGACCAGCCGGATTTGTCCTCCTTCGGCCCTTCCATGATCCCCAGGATCTCGCTATTTCCTTTAGTCGTCATGCTAATGGCGACGAGCAAAGAAACGTTGCGTACTTCGCCTGCCCAGGTTCGCTTCATCACGATCTCGTCCAGGAAAACATAGGGTTGAATCCATTCGCTTTTACGTTGCCGCCATTCGTCGATCTTTGCGTAGATCTTCTTGTTCAGGCTGCAAACCGTGCCGGGACTGACAGGCGTCCCCCACAGAGCCTCTGTGATGTCTCCCACGCCCGAAGAGACGCGCCACCAGATACATCTTGATAAGCGCTTCCTCGACGCTGATATCGCGCAATTATGGTGGTCTCAAATGTCTGCTTACGCAGGTTGGGCATTTTCAGCTTCACAGCGCCCGCCTTGGTATCCAGCGCCCGCTCATAACTGTCAGCCCGCATATCCGTTTGCAGTTTTGTGGCGCAAGCGACGTGCAAGCTTGGTTTTGCGTTTCATCTCCTTTCGCCATTTCAGGATCTGCTCAGCGCAGCCGAATTAAACATCGGCTGGCGTCAGGTTTCCAAGGCTCTCGCGGTAGCGTTGATTGTTTGTAGAATTCCAGGAAGACACCGATCTGGCGCTCGAGATCACCTAGCAGGAAGTAATTCTCAAGCAGGACAGGGATTTTCATAGTCTGATGGGTAGTGCCCCACTGGGTTCTCTAATCGCCTTCGTCAAGTTCTGATCCTTCCCACAGTCCATCATGCGTGCCGGGCTCTTGGGCTCTCTCCGCGGTCGTCGTGAGGACGCCGCATGTTTGCGTTCAGCTTCGAGAACGCCATTTCGATGGGGTTGAGGTCGGGACTGTAGAGCGGCAAGAACAAGAACCAACATCCTGCCTTGCGCATCGCCTTTGCTGCCTGGGCGTTTTTGTGAGTGGCCAGATTGTCCAAGATGACAACGGTTCCCGGTGAGAGTTCCGGCACCAGCACATTTTCAATGGAAGCGGCGAAGGCTGCGCCATCCATGGCGCCTTTTATAACCCAAGGGGCGATCATCGCACCGGCACTCAGTCCGGCTATAAAGGTCTGGGTGCCCCATGAGCCAAACGGGGCATCCATGATCAGGCGGTTGCCGCAAGGCGCCCATCCCCGCTGTCGCGTCAAGTTTGTCTTCACGGATGTTTCGTCAATAATGAAGACAACACGGTCCGGGTGCTTTGACACTGCTGGAATGCGGTGCTTGAACCAGTCCTCGCGCTGTCGTCTTACCTTGGCACGGCGGCGTTCGGTGGCCACCAGTGACTTTTTTATATGTGTAGCCAAGCTTGCGAAGAAACTTGCCAATAGCGTTGGGGTGCGCCCGAACGTGCGTCGCGTCAAAAAGGGCGGCACTCAGCTCGGGCATTGTGATGTCGCCATCCTGCGCGATGATTTCGGCAAAGAAGTCTCGATGCGGGTCCAGTTTGCCCCGGCCTTTTGGTTGGCCCTGCGGCGCGGCTTCCGCCCGGCCCGTCCGCCGGATCGCAAGCGCCCATCGCGCTCCTGTCGCTGGCGAAAGCTTCAGCCGCAATGCCGCCGCACGATCGCTTACCCCTTCCTCAATATACCGCTGAAAACGCGCCCGAAGCGCCTCTGGCAAAGGTGCTGACATAATCCATCCTCCCAAACAGGATGAATCACAAAATCACCGCTGGGCGTCATGGCCGGGCTGGTGATCGGGAAGCCGCTGGGCATTTTCCTGACCGTGTTCATTGCCGTGAAACTGGGCTGGGCCACGATGTCGAGCGAGATCAGCTGGACCCAGATCATCGGTGCCGGAATGCTGGCCGGTGTTGGCTTTACCATGTCGATTTTCATTGGCTCGGCCAGTTTTGATGGCGCACAGTTGGACAGCGTCAAGCTGGCCATCCTGATCGCGTCGCTGGTGTCGGCCGTGGCGGGATCGGTTATCCTGGTCCTGGGCGCGCGACGACCCGTTACGGCAAATGACGCGCCATAAAGCGGGCGATTTCGGATGGGGTCGGGGTTTGGCTGGTATAGGCTTCGACATAGGCCGGCATGCGCATGATCCGGTCGGTGCGGTCTTCTTCGACCTGCATCGAGATGTACCCGACCTGGGTGAAGATCACGGTTGAGGCGCGCACATCAGCCTGTTCGGGGCTAAAGCCAAACCGTTCATACATGCCGACGATGGCTGCGCGTCGCGCAACGTCTGCGCGCTCCAGTCGGACGGCCAGGGCCGGGTCATTGCGCGCCCAATTGCGAATCGCCAGATCCAGCCTGGCATCGAACAATTCGCCGTCCAGCCAACAATCGAACAGATTAAATATCGCCTCGCAGATGGTTTCTGCATAGGCCTCGCATTGATCAATCAGGTTGCCGGTATTCTTGGCCTCCCAGCGGGCGATCATGGCCTCAAGAAGCGCATCGCGATCCTTGAAATGCCAATAAAAACCGGTGCGTGTCAGGCCCAGTCGTTTGGCCAGCGGCATGACTTTTACCCGGAGGGTGCCAGCCGCGCTTTTTGATATCCTTGCTCGAAACCGGTATGGAA
Source organism: Shimia litoralis (assembly GCF_005518135.1). Classification (GTDB taxonomy): domain Bacteria; phylum Pseudomonadota; class Alphaproteobacteria; order Rhodobacterales; family Rhodobacteraceae; genus Shimia_E; species Shimia_E litoralis. Next base: position 26,567 of record NZ_SULI01000021.1, read on the forward strand.
CGCCGCACCAACCAGTGACACCGTGGCGTTCTCGCGCCATTATTTCGGGAGAGTAACATGCGCTGGCTGAGCTTAGTTGACGCGAACATTCGGTCCAAACTGATCACTTCGGCTCTGAAGTTGTAGAACCGTTGCGTTGTGCCTCTCTCGGCGTCTGTACCCTTTCCAGAGAGGGGTGCCAAAATGTATACGTTGCACCATCACGTTGACTTGGAGTGATTTTTTAAAGGCTGTAACGAAACTCAGCAAGTTGAATCCGACGAGATCAAGCCTCGTGTTGGCTCGGATCTTCATGCAGCATCTCGGGTGTAGGACGTGACAATGCCTCCAAGCTGGCGGTTGCGGCGGATCGGGCCATCACGGGCGGGTCGAAAATCGACCTGAAGCACGTTGTTCCCAATGTCCCGTCCGCGATGTGGGCGCTCTGCATTATAATAACTCACCCAAGTCCGCAGGATGTAGTCGAGCTGAGAACGACTGAAGCAGATGAAGAAGTTCAGGCATTCGCGCTTGATCGTGCCGATGAACGACTCCGCAAAGGCGTTTGCATCGGGCGCCCTGTGCGGGATCTGGATGACCCTAGCGGCCTCTGATGTCCAAACGGTGTCAAAGCGGGCGCTGAACTTGGTGTCGGCGTCGCGGATCAGGAACTCTGGCGTGATGTCTTGTTTTTCGCGCCACATCAGAGCGTTGCGAGCCTGCTGAGTCACCCAAGCCATGTCCGGGTTATAAGTCGGTGCGCTGCAGAAGACGCGGCGGCTGCCAAGATGGATGAACATCAGCACATAGGCCGTCCTTGGCCCGCGTAGCGTGAACACGGTCTTCGAGAAGAAGTCGCAGGCGACCATGGTTTCCATATGCGCGCGGATGAATGTGGTCCAGGGCAGGGCGGGCTTCTTCTTGCGCTTTTCCGGGCTTGGGTGAATGCCGGCGTCATTCAGGATGCATTTGACGGAATTGGCGCCGGCATACAGCCCGAGCTTTTTCAGCTCGCCCGCGATCCGCTTGTAACCCCAGAGGCGATTTTCAGATCCGATGCGGATGACAATATCGCGCAGCTCTTGCGTGAGGCGTGGCCGACCTGCGGCCTTGAAGGGACGGCCCACGCGCATCTGGGCGAGCCAGCGTTTTGTAGGTCGCGGGCTTGGCCACTTCCATCAGCCCGTCGACCTCATGCCCACACTCTTCCCCGATGCGCAGCAGCTCAGCCTTCTCGGCGGGCGACAGGATGATCCTTTGCGTCGGGATGCGAGCCCGTAAGATCTCGATCTGGGCCTTCAGTAGTCTCAGCTACGCGTTGTGTCGCGGCATGAAGAACTGGTTCAGGAAAACCAGAAGGAGAGATAAGATCGAATGCATATTGCCGAGCTCCACTGCGCGATTTAGAAAATGCAGTTATATCAAGTTGATGGGGCTTGCTTACATTTTGGCACCCCTCTCAGGGAAGACCAAAATGCTGGGGCCGGCTGATGGCCGCCATCAAGCCGGGGCAGGGGGCCTGTCAGGGCTTTTGCGCTTCCGTTGATCCTCTCGATTACGATACGGCACCCCGCATAACCGCAATACATTCGGGCTTCCCCTCAGGATTTTGTAGATAGGTTCGCTGCCAGACCGTCTCGAGGCATGTGACACAGGTTCGCGATTTGGGGTCAATGGTTTCAATGGGTTAGACCGAGAGAGAGTTGGGTGCCAGGTTGGCTCCCTCCGCCACTTACCATTTTCATTGAGCTCTGCTGGCTTGCATTCACTCCCATTAAAGGGTTGTTTTTGTTGATCTGTCTGCATTCATTCTTGCCATTGGCATTTCTTCAATTAGACCCGATTTTATATGCATATAAATAATTTGGTCGAACCCTCGGAACCGGATGCGTTGCAGTGGAAATGCAAACATCCGGGTTCACATGCGGTGGCTATGCCAGACAACTCGCCGAAATCCAGTTTTCCGGTGATCGCACTCTTTCCCTGAAGCGTATTGCCGCGCCCAGTTTGGTACTTGGGGCGGCCCAGGACCGTTGCCTTTCGCCCGAGAGTTCGCATCGGGCCCATGCACTGATCCCGAAATCCGAGCTCAGGATGTTTGAGGGTGCGGGCCACGACCTTGATGAAGCGATGCTGTTGTATCTGGAGAATTGGCTTGATGCGACCATTCCGGTCGTGAAGCCCAAGATTTGCGCACAAACGTAGTGGGACACGATTTGATGAGCTCTCAAGCGCCATGGAGGTGTGGTTATCTTGATTGACTTTAAGCGGGGGGAGGGTGTCGAAATTCTGAAAACTGCACTCGGGTGCATTCGTACAATCGACCCTCAAAGAAATGCCCAAATTCGCAATCGGGGTTTCGCGATCCATATCTATAGGACGGTGATTAGATCCGTAGATTTCGATGTAATATGAACTCTGTTCCAACGTGGATCAAAATCTGTGCCGTTGAATAGTCAAAAAGCGCCACCTCGGTGGAGTGCGCTTCACCAGAATTTGGAAACCAGTGTGAGGTCGCACACAATGCCTGGTCACCTAATTGACGAGGTATTTCTTTAAACAAATTCAGCTACTTAATTTCGAACTGGCGCTGCTGTTTGATGCCGGTAATGGCAATACGCTTTCCCCGACCAATGGCCAGAATCTGGGGATGAATGAAGGCATAGAGTTGCCAGTTTGGGAGATTACAGAGTGGCTCGAGCCGGGCGCCGCAGCTGAGATTGGTAGACGTCAGCTTACACTGATCTACACGCCTGGACACAGCGACAACTCTGTGTCCTGCTGGACGAAGCTAACAATCTGTTGTTCTCGGGCGATTTTGTCATGCGACGCAATCACACCGCATTTATGCCAACATCAAGTATGGGCGACGATCTGCAATCCTCAGAACGGGTTCTAGAGATATTGACGGCTCGCCCGGAGAATACCGATTTATAGTGCGCACGGGGTTGCGGACGGGTCTGACAACAGAGAAGTGCCGGTTATGTGGATTTCCGATGTTCAAGACCTGCGCGATAAGTTGGAAAGCGAGTCTCAATAGTTAGGTCTCACTAATTGTACTGCGACACACTAAATCATCTGTATAGTTTAGTCTAATAATCAATATTATGTAATATTATTGCGGGGCACTTGATCGCATATTCGACAATAATAAGAACCAACGTGCATTCCCTAACGGAATTTGTCACCAAAAAGTCAGTGACAGCGCGCTTGTGACGCTAGACAGCAGCAAAAAGGTCGCTGTAATATAATAAGAACTACAAGGGATTAGCCGATGACATCAATCTTGGTTTTGAATGGCCCAAACTTGAATCTTCTGGGTCAGCGACAGCCAGACGTATATGGTCATACTACTCTGTCAGATATCGAGACAGACTGTGTGTCTTACGGTGAAGCCTGTGGGTGTGCTGTGGCATGTTTGCAAAGTAATCACGAAGGCGCATTGATCGACGCAATTCATAGCTCCAAAGGGTTACATGATGGCATCGTTCTAAATGCCGGCGCGTATACGCACACATCAATTGCCTTGATGGATGCGATTGCATCGGTCGAAATACCTGTCGTCGAGGTGCATCTCTCAAACATTCATGCGCGCGAAAGCTTTCGCCATACCTCTTACATTGCACCAGTTGCCATCGGGCAGATTTGCGGCTTTGGTGCGCTTGGCTATCGTATGGCCCTTGATGCGCTGTGTGCCCATCTTGGTACCACAGCATGAATTTGGACTATATCGAAGCCATTACCAACGCGACATCATTGGAACAGCTGTGGGAAATGCACACTGCGAAAATGGCGACATATGGCTTTGACCGTTTGATCTATGGGTTCACCAACTTTCGAACCGACGCCTCGCTTGGGGATGTCGACGACTTTATGGTTTTGTCCAATCATGATCGTGACTATCTGCAGAAGTTCTTGGGTGAAGGTTTATATTTCCATGGTCCAATGATGCGGTGGTCATTGGAAAATACTGGGGCGTGCAGTTGGACCTGGGTGCATGATCAAGCCCAGAAAGGTCTTTTGACAGCGGACGAGATTTCGGTGTTCTCAGCAAATGCCGAAATGGATGTAACAGCCGGATACACCATCAGTTTCCCTACAATATCTTCTCGGAATAAGGGCGCGATTGCGATGACCGCGGAACGCGGTGTATCTCAAGACGAAGTCGACCATATCTGGCAGCAAAGCGGTCGGTTCATCGAGTTGGCGAATAATATCGCACATCTAAAAATCTTATCCCTGCCCTACTCTTATCCCAAGCGTGAGCTTACTGCACGCCAGCGAGAGGTGCTTGAATGGGTCGGAGATGGCAAAACCATTCAGGATATTGCCACCTTGATTGGACGCACGCCAGCCACGGTCGAAAAGCACTTACGACTCGCTCGCGAAGCGTTAAATGTCGAAACCACCGCGCAGGCGTTGTTAAAGGCGTCATTTTTACGTCAAATTTACAAGCCGGATGCATAACTGACGCATTTAAGCGTCAAAAGTATGGTAAACCTGACTTGATTGACCTTAGGTAAATGTGCGATTTTAAGGTAGTTCCGTGAGTGGTGGCTTTAGCCTAGGAACATTTCGAACAGGATCTGCGTGATTTCGTGGCGCTCCGTTTGACCGGTCTGACCGGATGCTCGGTATCAGGACTTATTTATGTCATTGATGCTGGGCGCCCTTTTCGACCATTCCCACATCCCCATGTTTAGGGATGGTCGGATTTTGCGGCGTCGTCTTTTCCCGGACGGCGCCGCTTCCATTTTTGGATCAATCATCACACACAAAGTATGATGAAAAAAACGCCGCCCACATTTCTGTGAACGGCGTTTCGCGAATGGTTTTGTAAGGTGATTAACCTTGAGCAGCTTTTGCGACTTCCGCAGCAAAATCTTCTTCTTTTTTCTCGATGCCTTCGCCAACTTCCATACGCACGAAACCAACGATCTCTGCGCCTGCTTCTTTTGCAGCCGCTTCAACAGTCAGATCCGGGTTGATGACGAATGCTTGACCCAACAATGTCACTTCGCTGAGGAACTTTTTCATCCGGCCCACGATCATTTTTTCGATCACGGCTTCTGGCTTGCCAGATTCACGTGCGATCTCGATTTGAACGTTACGCTCTTTTTCAACAACAGCCGCGTCCAGATCAGCTTCGGAAAGCGATGCAGGGTTTGCAGCAGCAATGTGCATTGCAACTTGCTTGCCAAAGGCTTCGTCGCCGCCCTTAAGAGCAACCAGAACACCAATTTTGCCCATGCCGTCGGTCACAGCGTTGTGCACATAGGACACAACAACGTCACCTTCGACAGACGCCATACGGCGCAAAGACATGTTTTCGCCGATGGTGGCGATTTTTGCTGTCAGCGTGTCAGCAACGGATTTTCCGTCCAAATCTGCCGCAGCCAACGCTTCCACATCAGACACACCCAGTGCTGCCGTAGCAATACCAGATACCATTTCTTGGAACTCTGAGTTTTTACCAACAAAGTCGGTCTCCGAGTTCACTTCAACAGCAACAGCTTTGTTGCCTTCAACTTTTACCGCAACCAGACCTTCGGCAGCAATGCGGCCGGATTTCTTAGCAGCTTTTGCCAGACCTTTGGTGCGCAACCAGTCAATAGCGGCTTCGGTGTCACCATTGGTTTCGGTCAGCGCTTTTTTTGCGTCCATCATGCCTGCGCCGGTCATTTCGCGCAGTTCTTTGACCATAGATGCTGTGATCGCCATCTCGGCTCTCCTCGTCTCAAATAGGGTATCGGGGGCGGGTGTACCCTGCCCCCGTATCAGAATTGTTACGCTTACGCGTCTGCGGCAGCTTCTTCCGCAACAACTTCTTCGACCATGGCTTCTTCCATTGCGCCAAGATCAACACCTGCCGCACCCAACTGGGCTGACATGCCGTCCAGAGCCGCACGAGATGCGAGGTCTGTGTACAAAGCAATGGCGCGCGCTGCGTCATCGTTGCCTGGGATGATGTAGTCTACGCCGTCAGGCGAGCAGTTGGTGTCAACCACAGCCACAACAGGGATACCCAGTTTGTTGGCTTCGGCGATGGCCAAGGCTTCTTTTTTCACGTCGATGACGAACAGCAGATCAGGAACGCCGCCCATTTCACGGATACCACCCAGCGAAGCCTGAAGCTTGCCTTGGTCACGTTCCATGCCCAGACGTTCTTTTTTGGTCAGACCTTCAAAGCCAGTTTCCATTTTTTCGTCGATCTCTTTGAGACGGCCGATGGATTTGGAAACGGTTTGCCAGTTGGTGAGCGTGCCACCCAACCAACGGTGGTTCATGTAGTATTGTGCGCAACGCTCAGCAGAGTCTGCGATCGGTGTTGCCGCTTGACGCTTGGTGCCTACGAACAGAACACGGCCACCTTTTGCAACGGTGTCGCGGATCGCTGTCAGAGCTTGGTCCAGCATAGGAACAGTCTGTGTCAGGTCCATGATGTGGATGCCATTACGCGAGCCGTAGATGTACGGGCCCATGCGAGGGTTCCAGCGCTGTGTTTGGTGACCAAAGTGTACGCCTGCTTCGAGCAGCTGGCGCATGGTGAACTCGGGAAGAGCCATGCTTGTATTCCTTTTTCCGGTTTACGCCTGGGCGGGGGAAGTGAGAGCGGATGCTCCAACCGGCGGACCGACAGGGATGTCTCCCCTGCCCGACCCAAACCCCGCCTGCGGGTTTGAATGCGAGCGCGTTAAAGGATTTTTTTGGGTGCTGCAAGGGCTTTGATCCCACATTTGCCAAATGGCTGCAAAATATCGTGGATTTATGACGTTGACCGGGGGATCTTCGCGGATTTTGCGTCTTGTGCCAGCAATCTGTGGCCGCCGCGCACAACGGTTTCACAATAGGCCGCCAGTTCCTTGCGATTGGCAAAATCCCGCACAGCGACCGGTGTGTGATACACCAGCTCAACTTGGCCTTGGGTGCGTGCTGCAAGGGTCACCAGCAAATGCGGTCCGAAATCCATGTCGCCCCACCACCCGTAAAATCTGGGATCTTGGTCTTTGGGTGCGTGGTACATCACGGTGACGGGTTGAATATACATATCATCGCGCAAATCATCGCTAAAAAAGGCCGCGAACAAGGTCGGCTTGAATGGCAAGACCCGCGTGGCATCCGTTGATGTGCCTTCGGGGAAAAACAACAACTTATGTCCTGCCAATAGACGCGCCTCGAACACCTGTTTTTGCGCACGCGCTTCTTTCGGATCGCGCTTGATAAACACCGTCCCGGTCGCTTTGGCCAACCAGCCAATGCCCGGCCAACTGGCAACTTCGGATTTCGACACAAAGTAAATACGTTTGCGTGCATTCAAGGCGAAAATATCAAGCCAAGAGCTGTGGTTGGCGACGACCGCGCCGCGTTCGGTCATCAACGACCCAGACGCGGTGAATTTGATTTGCAGTATGACAAAGGCGGTGCGGCACACAAATTGCGTCAACCAAGGCGTCCATGGCCTGCGCAACCCGAAAATTGGTTTCTCGATCAGGCGGATCAGCAGCAACAAAATCAGCCCGCCAAAGACCAAGCCCCCAAGCAAAAGGCCGCGAACCGCAACCCGTATCCACCCCCCCAGACCCATCGGGACGCGCGGCGGGTATTCTTGCTCGGCCCAGCCTGTCATACCAAACTGCCCTTTGAATAAAGCGCCTTTTGCTTTGCATTCATGCGCGACGTATCCATCACCAGACTCACATCAACTGTGTTGAATGCGTGATCGACAAACGCCCCCTCGCCCACAAAACCACCCAGCCGCAAATAGGCTTTGATCAGGGGGGGCACGTTAAGCATGGCCTGACGGCGGTCGATTTTGGATTCAGGGATCAAATCCATAGATTGGAAATGGTCGGGCTGCGTACGCACCCGCAAATCGGACGGCGCAAGGTGGCGGTGATGCAATAACGACAAGGATGGCGCCAACGCTGCCACATCGGTGCCATGAAAACTGGCCACCCCAAACAGGATTTCAATTTCATGATCGGCCACATACGCGGCAAGACCATTCCACAGATGAAACATCGCCGCGCCGCCCCGATACTCGGGGTGTAAACAGCTTCTCCCCAACTCCAAAAGGTTTCGACCACTAGATTTCAGAACACTCAGGTCATATTCATCCTCGGAATAGAATTGGCCAGCCTGTGCGGCTTGTGTGTCGCGCAACAGCCGATACACGCCGACGACCTGACCGATCGGGTCCACATCCAGAGCTTGGTCAATCAGGATCAAGTGATCAAAAAACGGATCAAACCGATCCTTTTCAAGCTGCGCATCATGATCCACCAGCGCCCCGCCGCCGCCCAGCTCTTGCACAAAAACGCGATACCGAAGCCGCTGCGCGGCGCGCAGTTCAGCGTCGGATTTTGCAAGTTTGAGCAAAAAGTCAGGCGTATGTTGAACCATGTGAACGACAGTTTCCTTGTTTATATTCAGCCATAAAAGAGCTTGTCAAAGCGCGCAATATTGTTCTGGCGTCAACAAGCAAGATGATCTACCTTGGGTTGAGTTAAGGATTTGTTTACGAGTTCACGGTTCAAATACAGCCAACAGACCAATTCGGAATCCATTTATGACAACTTTGCCAGCGTCTTGAAAATTTACGGTGATCCTCCCGTCGATATTCGACTGGACTTGCCCCAAGCCCCAGTCAGGTTGATCGGGATGTTTGACGAACATCCCGGGTTCCAAGAATGCATTCAGGTCTTCCATGATGTTCCTACCAGAAAGAAAGGTTGGGTATGGTTCAAACAGCTACAGATTTCGGAGCATTGATTGGCTCGCGCATCTGCCATGATCTGATAAGCCCTGTCGGTGCAATCGGCAATGGCCTCGAGCTCTTGGGATTGACCGGGGCGACCGATGGCCCCGAACTCGATTTGATTTCTCAAAGCGTTGAAAACGCCAACGCACGTATCCGCTTTTTCCGTGTTGCCTTTGGTTACTGCTCCGACGGACAAGCGGTGAGTTTGAAAGAAATTAAACAAATTCTTATGGATATGAGTGAAAGCTCGCGTACGCCTATTTACTGGGAGCATACAGACGGGTGTATGCGGTCAGACCTCCAGGCGGTATTCCTTGGCATCATGTGCGCGGAAACCGCACTGGCCTTTGGTGGTGCAATTTCTGTATCGCACGATCAAGGCGCATGGAAAATCACCGCCCAATCAGAGCGCCTCAAGGTGGATGTTGATCTGTGGCAAGACATGGCGGCGGCGCAGAAAACCGTCCCTATCACCCCCGACAAAGTGCAGTTTGGTTTGCTGCCCAAGGTGCTCTCTGACCTCGGGCGCGCACATCACCTTACACTCTCCCCGACACACCTGTGCCTGACATTTTAGCTGCGGATCGCGCCGTTTCCGGACACCAGATATTTAAAGCTGGTCAATTGGGCGGCTCCGACGGGACCGCGGGCATGCATTTTTCCCGTGGCAATGCCGATCTCGGCACCCATGCCAAATTCACCGCCATCCGCAAATTGGGTTGAGGCATTATGCATCAAAATGGCACTGTCCAACCGTTCAAAAAAGCGGGCCACAGCCGCGTCATCTTCCGAAATAATACAGTCGGTGTGATTAGACCCATATTTCCGAATGTGTGAAATCGCATCATCAACATCGTCGACAACTTTGGCCGCGATATCCATGTCCAGATATTCGTGCCCCCAATCCTCTGGGGTGGCATTCACGCTCCCCTCGATCTTGGCAAGTTCCGCGTCGGCATGCACGGTCACACCCGCATCCATCAACGCACGCAGCACGCCTTGGCCCACAGTGTCGACGATATCCTTGTGGATCAACAGGCACTCGGCCGCGCCACAAATCCCTGTCCGGCGGGTTTTCGCATTTAGGACAACATCCAAGGCTTTGATTGGGTCAGCCTTGGCATCCAGATAGATGTGCACGATGCCTTCCAGATGCGCGAACACCGGCACGCGGGCCTCGCGCTGGACCAAGCCAACAAGCCCCTTGCCGCCGCGCGGCACAATCACATCCACCGTGTCGACCATGGTCAGCAACTCCTGAACCGCGGCCCGATCCCGAGTGGGAACAAGCTGAATCGCCGCCTCGGGCAGGTTTGCCGCCTTAAGACCTTCGACCAGACACGCATGAATTGCGCTGGACGAATGAAAACTCTCCGAGCCGCCGCGCAAGATCACCGCGTTCCCCGATTTCAGACACAGGGCGCCTGCATCCGCCGTGACATTAGGCCGGCTTTCGTAAATCACACCGACGACACCCAGCGGCGTGCGCACACGTTTGATGGTCAACCCCGTGGGGCGCGTCCATTCTTCCAGAACAGCACCAACAGGATCATCCTGCCCCGCCACAGCCCGAAGCCCATCCACAATGCCCTGAATGCGCGGCTCATCCAACATGAGGCGGTCCAGCATCGCAGGGCTCAGACCTTTTTCGCGACCAAAGGCCATGTCCATTTCGTTTGCCGCTATGATCTCGCCGCGTCGAGCCCAAACCGTATCCGCCGCCACGTTCAAGGCTTTGGCCTTGGCCTCGGCCGGTGCAAAGCCCAACTCCGCGCTTGCAGCTTTGGCTGCAGCACCAAGACGTGCCATGAGGGCGGGAATATCAGCGATGTCTGTCATCGAATTGGACCTTTGCAATTGGTGAAATATTTGGGCACCCTAGAGCGCCATGTCGTCCCTGTGAATGAGTGCGGTGCGGCCGGTGTATCCTAAGATTCCTTCGATATCTCCGCTTTGGCAACCTTTGATTTTGGCGGCTTCCTGTGCGGTATATGCACTCAGGCCCTGTCCGATTTTGTGCCCGTCAGGGGCCAAAATTTCGATCGGGTCACCTCTGCCGAACTGTCCGGTGACGGCTGCCACACCCGCTGGCAACAGACTGTTGCCTTTGGCAAGCGCGCCTGCCGCACCAGCATCCACAAGAAATGCCCCTTGCGGTTTCATGGACCCGATCCAGCGCTTGCGTGCCAGATGCGGCGTGCCTTGAGCTGTAAACCACGTGGCATTTGCGCCGTTTTCAAGTGCTGTCAGGGGGCGTAATGTGCTGCCTTCGGTGATCGCCATCGCACAGCCACCCATCGTTGCCGTTTTGGCAGCAAACAGTTTGGTGATCATGCCACCCTTGGACAGGCCCGATGTCCCCTCGCCCGCCATCAGTTCGATCTCTGGCGTGATATTGTCAATCACATCAAAGCGTTTGGCGTCTTTGTTAATCATGGGGTTGTCAGAATAAAATCCATCCACATCTGACAGCAGAACCAACATGTCGGCGCCGGTTGTCAACGCCATTTGTGCCGCTAGGCGGTCGTTGTCACCGTACCTGATTTCGTCGGTGGCCACGGTGTCGTTCTCGTTCACAATGGGAACGACACCCAAATCCAGTAGCTGCTTTAACGTGGCGCGTGAATTCAGATATCGCCGCCGATTGGCACTATCTTCCAATGTCACCAGAACCTGTGCGGTGGTGATTTCAAACGGTGCCAAGGCTTCTTCATAAGCGCGTGCCAGCCGGATTTGCCCAACCGCTGCAGCCGCTTGCGATTGTTCCAGCAACAGATCTTTTCGGGGCAACCCGAGCACTTCGCGACCCAAGGCAATAGACCCAGAGGAGACCAGAATAACGTCAATACCGCTGGACTTCAGCCAAGCCACGTCTTGCGCCAGCGCACCAAGCCAATTTTGGCGCAACTGACCCGATTCACGATCAACCAAAAGGGCGGATCCGATTTTTACCACGATCCGTTTTGCAGCGGTTAGGGACGCCACGGCTCAGGCTCCTCTTGTGCCTTTTTCTCGCGCAAGCGATTGTCGTCGATCTCGTTGCGCAACGCGCGCAATACATCCGTCACGCCTTCACGGCTGACGCCTGACATCAATAGCACAGGGCCTCCGACGGCGGCCTCAAGTTCTTCTTTCAAGAACTCGCGTTCTTCATCGTCCAGCGTATCGATTTTGTTCAAGACCGTGACGCGCGGCTTTTCGGCAAGAAACCCGCCATAGGCCTCGATCTCGGTGATGATGGTTTGCCAATCTTCAATCGGGGTGCCCGATGTGCCGTCGACCAGATGCAACAAAACAGCACAGCGCTCGACGTGACCCAAGAACAAATCCCCAAGGCCCCGCCCTTCTGAGGCGCCTTCAATCAGGCCCGGAATATCCGCAACCACAAATTCAACATTATCGACACCGACAACGCCAAGGTTGGGATGCAGTGTCGTAAAGGGATAGTCAGCAATTTTGGGACGCGCATTTGATGTCGCAGACAGAAACGTGGATTTCCCCGCATTTGGCAGCCCCAAAAGCCCCACATCGGCGATCAGCTTCAGACGCAACCAAAGGGTCCGTTCCACACCTGCCAAACCGGGATTGGCGCGCCGTGGCGCCTGGTTTGTCGCGGACTTAAAGTGCAAGTTCCCAAAGCCGCCATTGCCGCCCTTGGCCAATAGCACGCGTTGCCCGACCTCGGTCATGTCAGCAATCAGGGTTTCCTGATCTTCGTCAAGAATTTCAGTGCCCACCGGGACCTTAAGGACAATCTCGTCACCGCTTTTGCCGGTGCGTTGTTGCCCCATACCGGGCAATCCGTTTTTAGCAAAGAAGTGTTGTTGATAGCGAAAATCGATCAACGTGTTCAGGCCGTCAACGGCTTCGGCCCAGACATATCCGCCGTTGCCGCCATCACCGCCATCCGGTCCGCCGTATTCAATATACTTTTCACGGCGGAAAGACACACAGCCTCCACCGCCGCCACCGGAACGGATATACACCTTGGCAAGGTCGAGGAATTTCATTGACGTGTCCTTTTGGGCAATATGTGCCCCGCCTGATAACGCAATTGCAGGGGGAGGCTCAATCTAATTTCAGGCTATAGGTCCATGTTGGGACCGCGGCATTGCGCGCAACCGAAAAACTCTCGGCGTCGCCCAAGTATTGAAAGCCGCCGTTGGTCAAGACACGTGCAGATGCAGGGTTGTCTTGAAATACACAGGCAAACACGGTTTTGCTCTCAAGCGGATTAGCCGCAATCAGAGCACGGACTGCGGCAGACGCAAGCCCTGTGTTCCAAAACGCGGGCGCAACCCAATACCCGATTTCACTTTGACCGGTATCAACACGCTTGAGACTGATCAGCCCCATTATTTCAGATCCATCCGTGTGTGTGCCATCAATGGCCCAAACGTCTTCTACACGGGATGCATCCTGGGCACGCGCAATCAGCGCCTCGATGCTTCCGGGTGGTAGCGGATGCGGAATAGATGACGTCATACGTGCGACCGATCGATCACCAGCGTACATTTCGATCAATCCCTGATCCGACCGCCGCAAGGGACGCAGCACAAAGCGCTCGGTCTCGATCACCGGCTGGTTTATGATTTTATCAAGTTTCATGTGTGGCCCTCCTCAAAACAACACATAAAGAACCGATGCGACCGTTAAGATCGCCAAGGTCCACATTAAATACCTCTCCGCAGGTTGCCCCGCGACAAGGTGTGCGATCCGGTCTCCTCCAAAAGTCCAGATCGGATGAAATACGGCCTGACAGGCCAAAAGCGAAAACGCGATTGTCGCCGTGGCCTGAAGGGCGGGTGTGCCGGGTGTGACAAAACTGGTAAACCCCGTCACAACCATGGCCCAAGCCTTTGGATTCAAAGGATGCACAGCCAGACCAGCCACAAAACCAGGCGCCTTCACGAGGCTCTCTTGGTCTACAGATAGTCGCAAATTGGCAACCTTCCATGCCAACCAGCAAATATACGCCGCTGACACCCATTTCAGGATTTGAAACACCCATGGCGCTGTCTCAAGCAGCGACATCAAGCCAAAGCCAATCGGCCAGATAATAAGCTGTTTGCCCAGAGCCACTCCTGCCACGAATGGCAAGGCCTTCTGAAACCCAAACCGTGCCCCCGTTGCCAGCAATGCCATGTTGGCCGGCCCGGGTGTTGCCACCTGAGACGCTGCAAACGCGGTAAAGCTGATGACTGCAACAGTCATGAACGGGGTCCTGTCTGAAAAGAAAAAGGGACCGGCGGTATCGCCGATCCCCTTAATGTCTTGAAACCTTTAAGGTCGGCTTATTCAGCGGCCTCCGCCACTGGCAGAACCGAAATAAAAGTACGGCCCTTGAGGCCTTTGTGGAACTTTACGTTTCCGTCAACAGTTGCAAAGATTGTGTGATCTTTGCCCATACCAACGCCCTCGCCCGGCCACATTTTTGTGCCGCGCTGACGCAGGATGATGTTGCCAGGAATGACGATTTCGCCACCGTATTTTTTCACACCAAGGCGGCGACCAGCTGAGTCGCGACCGTTACGGGATGAACCACCTGCTTTTTTATGTGCCATATCGCTTGTCTCCTATGCTCAGCTTACGCCAGTTCTTTGGCTTGGTCGACCCAGCCTTCACGCTCGATGCGGCCTTTGAACGACAATTTCTCGTCGAACTCAGCAATATCGGCTTCGGTCCAAGCTGCGATTTGTGCAAACGATGTCACGCCTGCTGCAAGCAGCTTTTTCTCAAGTGCGGGGCCAACACCAGACAACTTTTTCAAGTCATCTGCGGCAGCGTCTGCGGATGCTTCTACAACAGGTGCGGCCGCTTTTGCGTTCCGAGCTGGGTTGTTAGAAGCTGGAGCCATAGCAGCTACAACAGAAGCTGGAACCGAACCGGTGCCAACAGCAGCTTTGACACCTGATTTATCAGCGCCAGAAGCGAGAATATCAGTGATCTTAACCAAAGTCAGTTTTTGACGGTGACCTTTGGTACGCTTAGAGCTGTGCTTACGACGACGTTTTACAAAGTGGATGACCTTATCGCCTTTGATTTGGTCAACAACTTCGGCCTGTACGGCGGCACCGTCTACGAGAGGCGCGCCAACAACGGTCGAGTCACCGCCCAGCATCAGAATCTCGTTGAATTGAACTGTTTCGCCAGCGTCTGCAGCCAGTCGTTCAACGCGCAGGATATCACCTGATTGAACTTTATACTGTTTGCCGCCGGTCTTCAGGACTGCGAACATGCCCTATTTCCTTAGTATTACCGCGTTCTGTGGCCCCCTTACGGGTGTTTTTGGCAAATGCCGCCTCGAACCGCGCGCTCCGTTTCGGAACGATGTTTCAACAAAACACGGCGCAAGGAGAGCCCTACGCCGAGATGCGCGCTTATCCTTTGGTTCTCTTGTGAAGTCAACACCTATTTGGCGGCTCACAAATCCTGTGCAGGCTGCATATCGGCCATCCGCACCGCAAGGACTTCAAACCGGTTGAGCATCACCTCAAAGTGCACAGCATTCATCAACTCGTATACCAGCTGCATCTCGGGATCTTCAAGCGCTTCGGTATAGGCCAAGATCTCCGCGTCGGTGAAATTCTGATAGGTATATGCCGAATTGGCCAACGCAGACTCTTCCATCGACTTCAGCAATTCAGGTTCGGTTTCGGCCAAAGCCGCCCGCAACCCGTCCTCGTCGATGCGCAATTCAATCAATCCTGCATAAGCCGCAGCCAAGATGAACCGAACCTGAATTTCCTGAATGGCTTGGGGGCCAATATCGTTTGGATCAATCGCTTGGTTCATACGTTTGAGCATATCAATGCGCGCGCGGTTTTCGGCCATCAACTCTGTGACCAGCTTTTCACCCTCGGCGTATTTGACCGCGTCCTCTTCAAAATGCGACGCGTTCTCAGCGTCCACCAAACGTTGCCCCAAATCCGAAGCATAAAAAGTAGCCGCATGGGCAAGCATGTCGTCGCTTAGGGTTTGCTCAAGAATATCCGTGGCACGGGTCTGCATCAATTCAGGTTGAAAGACGTCGTTGGCCAGTCTGGTCCATTCCAAACCAAAGTCGCTGGCATCCATCCCAAGCATATCAGGCGCAGAGCTTGCAGAAAGCGCGATCGAGTCAATTGCCACATCAAACCCTGTCACCTTTAGAAAGGCCGCAACGCTGGCGCGATCTGCGGCCATGACCGATGTTCCCAGCATCACAAAGCTCAGGACAGCAAAGGCAAACAACTGCACTGCACGGTTTCGTACTCTTTGCATCAGGACGTTCCTATCAAATGCGCAATCTCCATTATTACAGCCTAGTCAAAAACAAATGACAAACAATGCAAAAGGGCTCTTGCACCCTTCTTCAAAGCCCATTAAACGACGCCTCCACAGACCCCCGCGGAGAGGTGCCGGAGTGGTCGAACGGGGCGGTCTCGAAAACCGTTGTCCCTGCAAGGGGACCCAGGGTTCGAATCCCTGTCTCTCCGCCACTTGGCAATATTAAGCAGTTTCGCTGGAACCCAATCCCCCCAGATGGGGCCGTTATTGTTGACATATCCACATTCGTTATTGCTTTTCTGTTCGATTAGGCTCGTTTCTATTCATTGCGTGGGAGGAATTGTGGTACTTTCATGGTTGCTCTAAGCGGAAAGCTGACGAAGAATTTGGTCCGATCCCTTGGGGTTGGCCGTCACGGCGACGGGAGCGGCTTGTACCTCGTTGTTGATCCATCGGGCGCAAGGCGCTGGATTGAGCGTGTCACAGTGAAGTGCCAGCGCAACCGCGAAGGCAAGCCACTTCGTACCGATTTCGGGCTTGGCGGTGCTGACGTCGTGACATTAAACGAAGCACGTGACCGCGCGTTGGAATACCGAAGGTTGGCAAAACGAGGGATCAACCCGCGCTACAACGGCAGGCAGGAAATCCCCTGCTTCGAAGAGATCGCCCGACAAGTTCACATAGAGCGTCTTCCGGCATGGAATAACCCAAAGCACGGGCAGCAGTGGATCAACACTTTGGCTGAGTATGCTTTTCCCAAAGTAGGACGGTTGCCGGTTTTGGAGGTTGGTCAGCCCGAGGTACTACAAGTGCTGCTTCCCGTGTGGACGACAAAGCACGAGATAGCCAAGCGTTTGGCACAGCGGATAAAAGCTGTTCTGGACGTCGCGAAATCCAAAGGCTTTAGGGATGGTGAAAACCCGTCACAACCATCCGGGACGCACGCGTGCTGCCACAGGTCAAACAGAAGGTACAGCACCACAAGGCGATGCATTGGAAGGATGTGCCCACCTTCTATGCGGATCTGGCTACCAAGGAGGCCATGGCCGCAAAGGCGCTCATGTTCACCTGTCTCACCGCCAGTCGCACAAGCGAGGTGCTTCACGCGTGTTGGGGAGAGTTTGATTTTGACCAACAGCTTTGGATCGTTCCGACGTCGCGGATGAAGGCCGACCAAGAGCACCGCGTACCCTTAACACCAGAGATGTTGGCAATCATTGAGCCACTGAAGGCGATGCACTCCGAGGTCGTGTTTGAGGGCCAGAAGTGCCACAGGCCTATGAGCAATATGGCGATGCTCATGTTGCTGCGGCGCATGAAAAGCACGCGAGTGCAGCGAATTCACACCTTCCGCCCTAGTTACCATCTGACCATGTCTGCTCTGGGCCGAAACTCTTGCTGCATTGAAGCAGGGCGTCTGCCTTAAGCAGCCCCGAAAGCCGAGGTTCCAGAGGATCATAGTTCGGGTTGAAACCGGGGCCGCAGATGAGCCGCCCCGGCGCTTATCATTTGACTTTGCCGGGCAAGCTGAGGTCGCCAGAAGCAACATCAAACACATCCACAACACAAAGCAGCGGCGAATGGATGTTGGCATTCACCCGCAAGGCTGCGGTCACGCCATCATAGGCGACACCTTCCAGATCAACATCGCTGCGGACCCCCACATTGACCGCAATCTCCGGGCCGTCAAACAGCGGGGTAAAGCCCGGGCTGTCCAGAAAGATCGGGAAACCCGGCCAAGTTGCTGGCAGTTGCGGAGTTTCCCCGTCTGGTATGTCGCGAACGGCAAGCGCCCCCGGCCCGCAAGCTTCTGTTGGGGTCAGAACAACCCAATGGCTGTGCCAGACGATACCATCATTCCCCGGATCGCCGTCATTGTTTTCATCAAAAAGCGGCGTGTCATCAAAATCTGGGTGGCTG
This sequence comes from Shimia litoralis, assembly GCF_005518135.1. Lineage (GTDB taxonomy): Bacteria > Pseudomonadota > Alphaproteobacteria > Rhodobacterales > Rhodobacteraceae > Shimia_E > Shimia_E litoralis. The sequence continues at coordinate 44,496 of NZ_SULI01000021.1, forward strand.
GTTGCCGCCATCGCAAGAATTCCGGTGCCGCCTTCAAAGCCAACAGCGGACGGATCCAATGACGTTGGCCAGACATAAGACAGCACATTTGCCCCCCCTACCCCACCTGTGGCGTCGGGAACGTCCGCGCCGGCAACGCCATTTGTCGTCATGTGAAACGTCACGACATTGCCTTTGCGATGCGCATGGGCGGCCAGAATATCAAAGGACGCAATCTTTGCCGTGTCTGCGTCGGACAGGATTGCGCCGTCTTGATTGATGGCATGGCCATGATCGTGGCCGCCTTCGGCCATCGCCGAGGCTCCGAGCAATGAAGCAATGGTGGTGAGTGTGAAAAATGATCTGGTCATGTTGCGTCCTTTCAAGTGATTTCGACTCACTACTAGTATCGAGTCGAAACTATTGCAATGACTGTTTCGAGTCGATATTAGTGAGGACATGACAACACACACTCAAATTCGCGAGCTCATTAATCGACTTGCCCGGCTGGATGCGGCATCGGGTTGGGCGGGGAATCTAAACCCCACCCAACGCTCGGTGCTTGGCTATCTTGCCCGCGCAAATCAGTTTTCCAGAAGCCCATCCCATGTGTCGGATTATCTTGGAACAACCCGCGGAACCACGACCCAATCGCTCAAATCCCTGTTGCAAAAGGGCTATGTGAAGGAGCAACGTTCCGAGTTGGACAAGCGGGTCATAAGCTATGCGTTGACGCCAAAAGGTCAGGACATCGCCGGATCGGCCGTCCCGATGGAAGATGCGCTAAACGCGCTTGGCAGCAATGAACGCGACGCTCTGCAAAGCGCATTACTAAGCACCCTGCGAAACGCGCTTGCCAAAAATGGCGGGCGCGAATTTGGCCTCTGCAAAACCTGCATTCACCACCGCGAAAAAGGGGGTGCCCCCTATTGTGCCCTTCTGAAAACCGCCCTGTCAGCTGAGGAAGCCGACCAGATTTGCCACGAACAGGTGCCTGTATGACCAAAGCAACACTCTCCTCCATCATTGATGGGATCTTCTGTGGCCAGGTTCAACATCGCTGGCAGGAGCGCGGGCCTTCTGCCATCAACAAGACCGCTGTCACGGGTCCTCAGACCATTGATGAGAATGGTTTTATCAAAGATGCGCAGGCGGATCTGGAACACCATGGCGGGTCTGACAAAGCGATCCATCACTATGCGTCGGATCACTATCCAACATGGATCAGCGAAGGTGAGATCCCCAAAGGATCGATCCCCGCCGCTTTTGGCGAGAACATCGCAACAACAGGGATCACAGAGGAAACGCTCAACATCGGGGATATCCTGAGCATGGGTACGGCTGTGGTTCAAGTCAGCCAAGGTCGCCAACCGTGTTGGAAACTATCCGAGCACACGGGCAACAAGCGCATGGCCTATCTGTTTCAGAAAACAGGCCGAACGGGTTGGTACTACCGCGTTTTGGAAGGGGGCAAAGTGGGCGTGGGTGATAGAGTTCAGCTTTTGGAACGCCCGCAACCCAACTGGTCCATCAAACGCGTGACAGCGGCGCGGCTTCTGCGTCAAGTGTCTGATGAAGAAGCAGCGATACTTGCCGAAATGCCAGAACTGGCGGTGGGGTGGCGTACGGCTTTTGCCAAGATGGCGTCGGGAAACCGGTCAGAGGACACCACCAAGCGGCTAAACGGTTAGCGGCACACGACCAGCCTGTTCCAATGTTGGCCGGATATAGAGATGCCATCAGGGATTGGCTTACCCAAACAAATCCTGATGGTGTGCAAACAACTTCACAATCTTCTGCGCGGTTTTTCGGACATGCGGCAATGTTCCGGTTTCATCATGAGTGACCAACCACTGAGTATGCCTGAGGCAATCGATTTCTGCGCAACACGCTTGCAATCGCGGCTCTTGCTCTCCGACAAATCGCGGCAGAACACAAAGGCCGGCACCGTTGGCCACCGCCTCCAATACGGCATGAGGTGTATCGCAAACCAATCGGGCGGAATCGCCGATGCGCTGACGTAACCAAGACGATGACGTGCCCGTTGCTCCAACAGCCGAAAGAATGACCCAGTCACAGTTTTCGTAACGATCTTCAGATTGGCTTGATGGGTTGGACCGGCAATAGGTCGAGGATCCGTAGATGCCAAAACTGACAGGGCCAATGCGTGTTTTGGCGATCCCCTGCTGCTCCGAAATCTTGTTTCGAATGGCAATATCGGCCTCGCGGCGTGAAACGTTAAGAAAGCTGGCCCCAGATAGAAATTCGATGCGCGGCGCCGTCGCGCCGCCGGTGATCTCCTCTAGGTGCTGGGCCAGAAAGACGCTGGTCCAAGACCCCGCTGTAATTCTGACGACTGGGCGTTGATCAAGCTGTGCGCGCCACGTCTGAATGGATTTGGAGTGCGTCTCCATTTCCTGAACTTTGACCAGCAACTCCCGACCGTGTTGCGTCAAGCTGTAACCGGTTTGATGTCGCTCAAAAAGCTGGATGCCAAGGTTGTCTTCAAGGTGGCGCATCCGGCGGCTTAATGTTGGCGGGCTCGACGCAGAAACCGCAGCCGCACCGATAAGCCCACCTTCATTTGCGACGGCCAAGAACAGTCTAAGGTCTTCCCAACTTGGCATTCCATTTTTGAAACTCATCTTTTGACCTTTCGCGTCGACCGTCAGAAACTTCAAGAATAAACAGCATTGTGAGCTGATTTTTCGATGCATATTTGAAAAATCGGCTTTCCATAAATGAAATGCTTGCTGCCCCGATACACTCTCAAATACCGTATCCGGCCCTGCAACAGCAACAAAGGGAAACCACATGCCTTCAAACCATATCGTTCTCGTGACGTTTAAACCCAAGCCTGAAAGCTTTGGAAATTTTGAAACCCTCATCGCATCTGTCCAAGCTGACTTGCCGGGCGCAGAAGGATGCAATCGGGTTCGGGTGCTTCGCAGCGTTGAACAGCCACCTGCATTCGTTTTGATTGAGGATTGGGAATCCAAAGACCTCCATGCCGCACATGTTGCCGGGCTGGTTGAAACGGGTGCATGGGCCAAAATAGAAGCGATGCTGAATGAGCCTCCAGCAAGTGTCGTACTCGGTGAAATCTAGGCAATAGTGCGGGCAAATTTTTAGCTTATAGGCATTTGCCCGCACGACAAAAGCTGTGGCGGAGATTAATAAACCAATCAGGCACTTTCGGTGCCCGTGCGCTCTACCAACCAGAGGCCGATTGCTTTGCTCTAATCAAAAGCGAGTTCTGCTTGGAGCTTGATGCCGTAACTGAACAAACGGCCGAGTTCGGTTTTTAGAAGTCTATTGATTGAGTTTTTCAAAGATTGAGTTCGGATCTTCGGAATTGTTCGCCTCTCTGCCGAACCTAAAGTCCTTGTGACTTTTGGAACCAACATGAGGCACACAATGATGAAAACACAAAGCTCCCCCCCCGAGTTCTGGCCGAATAACGCCCGCCTAGCCATCTCGATTTCGATGCAATTTGAGGCCGGAGCACAAGGTGCCGATGCCGAAGGGCCATTTCCGCCGATGGAGGACGGATTGGTCGATACAATTACCCCCACGTGGTACGAATATGGTATGAACGAAGGCATTCCCCGGCTGCTTGATTTATGGGATCGCCATGGGGTTAAAGTGACCTCTCATATGGTCGGGCAAGCGGTTGAACGTAGACCGGATCTTGCCAAAGAACTGGTGGCCCGTGGGCACGAAGCCGCAGCGCACGGGTACAACTGGACCCCTCAGTTTGGGATGACACCCGACGAGGAGCGCGCGTCATATGAAAAGAACATTGAGGTTGTTGAGCGGATAACTGGTCAGCGCCCCATCGGCTTTAATGCTTTCTGGATGCGCCAGACACGCGCGACATTCAACATCCTGCAAGAACTGGGTTTTCTGTATCACACAGATGATTTGTCCCGCGACGAACCCGCGTTGACCATGGTGCAGGATAAGCCACTTGTTGTGGTGCCTTACACGCTGCGTTGCAACGATATCGGACGGTTTTCATCACAAGCCATGACGGCGTCAAGCTTTGAACAAGAGCTGAAAGACGAATTTGATGTTTTGTATGCCGAAGGCGCGACGCGGCGGCGCATGATGTCCATCAGCACACATGATCGCATCGGTGGAGCCCCAGGGATTGTAGGTGCGCTGGATCGGTTCCTGACCTATGCCAAACAACATGAAGGTGTGGTTTTCATGCGTAAAGATGAAATCGCAGAATACACTTTGGAACAGGATGATGTTCCTGTGAATCCTCCGCGCATCTTTTAATTCTTAAGCAAATTTCACGGCCAAACAATTGGGCCCCAAGAAGCCTTATTGTTTGGCCTGAGCAAAATCTGCATTTGAGACCCACATGATTTTTTCGGCACCCATACGCGTTAGGTCAGAGATCTCAACTCAACACAGAAAGACCGTCGCTATGCGCCTCAATATTCTGACCGCCGCCCTGACAATCACCCTTACAACAGGCACCGCCCAAGCACAGGAAACCTTTACTCTGACAAGCCCTGATTTACAGGCGGGTCAGACGATTCCTGACCCGTTTTACTGGAACAGTTTCGGCTGCACCGGAGAAAACACCCGCCCAGAATTGGCCTGGACCGATGTGCCTGAAGGTACAAAAAGCTTTGCCGTCACGTTTTATGACAACGACGCCCCCACCGGCAGCGGTTTCTGGCACTGGAGCACCTACAACATTCCCGCCGATGAAACCGGAATTGGCACGAACCTCCCTGCGGCGGCGGTCGAAAACAACACTGACCTCAACCAACCCGGATTTTTCGGCCCTTGTCCGCCAGTGGGACGGACGCATACCTATACCTACACCGTATATGCGCTGTCGTCAGACCATCTTGATCTGCCTGAAAACGCCTCGGCTGCGCTGGCCGGATTTTTCTACAACAGCAATGCCATTGCGACTGCAACACTGGATGTGATCGCTGGCCCACGGGCAGAATAACGAAAGTATTTTGACGTCGGCAGGATAAGATCCGCCTGCGACATTCTTTTGGTTTTCCAAATTGTGAATTCGCATTTACCGAGATTATTCTCCATCTCCGATACCTTATCTTGTTTTCGGAGACGGCCTAGCCATGCATCAAGCCACGTCGGTTCAATGCTATTGGCAAGGCCATTCCCCCGACTGGCTCACGCGCACTGTCGCGTGGGCTACTTTTTTGGAAAAGGTCCCGGACATGAAAACCGTAATTGCCATTGGCCAAGGGGCCGCAAAAGACAGCTTTCGTATGGTGGACCACCCAATCCCCGAGCCCGGCACAGGCGAGGTGCGGGTGCGTATCTATGCCAGCGGCATCAACCCTTCTGACTACAAGGTGCGATCTGGCGCGCAAGGTCCTCTTCCGGAAGGAGATGTCATCCCTCATTCAGACGGTGCTGGAATTATCGAAGCGGTTGGTGCAGGCGTGGCGTCCTCACGAATTGGCGAACGTGTTTGGGTCTTCAATGTGAACCGCTCGGCAGACGGCATGACACAGGGCAACCGAGGAACCGCGGCGGAACAGATTGTGGTCGATGTTGCATATACTGCCCTGCTCCCTGATGGCATCTCCTTCGAACAGGGGGCCTGTTTGGGTGTTCCGGCGATGACAGCTCACCGTGCACTCATGGCTGACGGCCCCATCAAAGACAAATGGGTATTGGTCACGGGCGGAGCCGGCGCTGTCGGCCTTTGTGCAATCGCATTGGCCAAATGGGCTGGAGCACGGGTGATCACGACAGTCAGCGGACCAGAAAAAGCTGAACACGCACGCCAGGCTGGGGCTGATCACATCATCAACTATCGTGAAGAAAATCTGCCTGAAGCAGTGTTGGCGGTCACTAACGGCACAAAGATTGATCGGATCGTTGATGTGGCCCTGTCCGACACGATGCAAGACGCACATCTTTACCTTAGACAGGGCGGGGTCATCGCGCATTACGCCACGACCAACCCCGCGTGAAGTGGTCCGGCAAATTCGGACAGCGTGCTAAGATGTATCCAACCCGATTGAATGGATACAAG
>NZ_SULI01000022.1 GCF_005518135.1 Shimia litoralis
AAGCTGGCGGCCATCGGCGTCAATCGCGTCGCGCATCGTGCGGAACTTGATCATTTGAAAGGGCTTACCCTCGCGACCGGGCCGGGTTTGTTGGAATAGGACAGGCGAACCCATCTCGCGCTTGATCATTACCGAAATGACAATCAGAATTGGGGAGAAAACGATCAGCCCAATCGCCGCGCCCAAAATATCCAATGCTCGTTTAATCAATTACTGAACTCCTAACACTCTAAACGGTCTATCAACCCGAACGAAGCCTTTTTGCGCGATCTTTCGCTGAACTTCAATCGCGGGAGCCGCCATGCTCCCCCCTGTGAAAAGGCTCCAAACTGAACCCCTTTGCCCATCGTTCCCGTTCCATTCATGGTCCCGCAACTGACGCGCTTCCGGTGACGCCGGATGATGCGACCGACCTGCCCATGGTTGCCATCGCCCTCTACGTCGAAACCGGCGGCACTGTGGCCGATTTCTCGATCCTGCCGCTGGGCACCGTCCGTGTCAGGGCCACCGGAACGACAGCGGCGGGCATCCATGCGCTGGTGCTGGGTGATCTGGCAGCGGCGCGCCGGGCACAGGAACGTCTTAATATCTGGTTGGCGGGCTCCGACGACGACGCCCCCCTGCCCTCGACCGAGTGGATTACTGTCTTTGCTGGCCTTCAACCGCTGGCAGCACGGGCACAACTTGATCTTTCGGTATCACTCTAGCCTGGCGCCACGCCAAAGCTAGAGGTCCATCGCCCTTATCATCACGTGGTTGACCTTGCGCACGTCGTATTTCTCGACCGCGATCCGCCGCGAGGCGACCGTAGCGGCCGTTCTTGGCGTTGTATTCGCGCGCCAACGAGAAGAAGCCGTTCAGGAAGGTGAGCAGCGCTATCAGGATGGCATAGCTCCAGTGCCAGTTCTGCGGTTCGAAATCTTCGACCGCCAAGCCGATCAGCTGGGCGCCAAAAAGAAGCACCACGATGAAGACCACCAGGGTCAGCAACAGAGACACCGTCAGCGCCGCAATCAGGTGGTCTTCCTCCTCCTCGGCGTCCGCGATCTGGTAGAGCGTTTCGATCCTGAGCAGCAGGGCGACACCGATGAAGGTGGAGACCGCGACCACCGCGCTGTACAGACCGAAGTCCGCCGGGGTGAAGAAGAAGGTCAAGAGCGGGTAGGCGGCGAGGTTGACCACCTGGGCGGCCATTCCGGCGGCGACGAGCAACGAAACGTCGTTCGATATCAGCTTGCGCAGGCGCTGGATCATTGGCCGACCTCCCCACGTATCGCGCGCAGCGTCGCTGCACTGCTGCGTCGCGGGGCGGGCAAACCCGGTTGGAGAGTGAGACATGGCAGCACGTCGGGCGCTTCCGGCTCAGGCGCCGGCCGGTTTCAGAGCCGCTTGCAAGACGGCCGCGATGATCCGGTCCTGCGTCTCCGGCTCTATGTAGGGATGCATAGGCAGGCTCATCACCTCCTTGGCCGCTGCGTCGGAATGTGGCACCACCGCGGCCGGTGCGGCGACGGCGGGCTGACGGTTCAGGGGCACGGGGTAGTGCACCGCAGTGGGTACGCCGGCCGCCTGCAACGCCGTCTGTACCGTGTTGCGCTCTACCGCGCGGATTGTGTATAGTGCCCAAGCACTTACGGTACCCTCGGTGACCATCGGCGTGGTGAGCGCTGAGAGGGCGGTGCTGTAGCGCTCAGCCACGGCCTGGCGCGCGGCGATTTCGTTGTCGAGTACGGCAAGCTTCGGCAGTAGGATCGCCGCTTGCAATGTGTCGAGCCGCGAGTTTATCCCGACGCGCACATGATAATAACGCTTTTCTTGGCCATGGCGGGCAATTTGGCGGATCGCTTTGCCCAAATCGGGATCCGAAGTGAAAACGGCGCCGCCATCTCCGTAACAGCCAAGCGGCTTGGACGGGAAAAAGCTGGTGCAGCCGATGGTCGACAGGCTGCATGACTTGCGGCCCTTGTAAGATGCACCGAAGCTTTGTGCACCGGCGATCGCGTTTATCACGTCGAAATCCGCGGGTTGGCCATAAAGCGAAACTGGAATGATCGCCTTGGTGTGCGGCGTGATTGCCGCCGCGATAGCGTCCGGATCGACGTTGTAAGTCACCGGGTCGATGTCAACATAGACAGGCTTGGCGCCCAGCAGGACTGTCGCCTCTGCCGTCGCGATATAGGAAAAGGCGGGCGTGATGACCTCGTCACCGGGCCCGACACCCAAGGCCATCAATGCGATCTGCAGAGCGTCGGTGCCATTGGCGCATGTAATGCAATGCGCGGCGCCCGTATAGGCGGCCAGCTTTTCTTCGAGTTCCTGGACCTCGGGGCCGAGGATGTATTTGCCATGCGACAGAACCCTAGCAATGCCCGCGTCGATTTCCGAGCGCAGTCGGTCTTGCTGGGCGGCTAGGTCGACGAAGGGGATCATGCCGGGATCTCCTGGCGGCTAATGTTGCTTCCATCAAGAACATAACGATCGCCGGTATTGGCGCAGGTCACCGCGCCCTGCCCTTTGGCAGGCAGATCCAGACGTTCGCCATAGGCGCTCATCCAACCGATCTGGTGGGCCGGACACCAACCATCAGGGCAAAGTCCGGCACGTCGCGCTGGACAACCGCGCCGGCACCGACAAAGGCGAACGCACCGACCGTTACCCCGCAAACGATGGTGCAGTTTGCACCCAGGGTCGCGCCGCGCTTCACGAGCGTATCACGATACTCATCTTTTCGCTCGATCAGGCTGCGGGGATTGTAGACATTGGTGAACACCATAGATGGGCCGCAAAACACGCCTTCTTCCAGCGTGACGTTGTCGTAAACCGAAACGTTGTTTTGCACCTTGCAGCGATCTCCGATGATCACCTTGTTACCGACGAAGACGTTTTGCCCCAAGGACACGCCCTCTCCATTGCGAGCACCTCCGCAAACATGGGCAAAGTGCCAGACCCGGCTGCCGTCACCGATCTGCGCGCCGTCATCGACGATGGCGCTGGGGTGGATCTGGACAGTCATTTGACGAGCTTCGCGGCAAATGGGTGCAGTTCGCCGATGCGGCTGAGGTCACAGTGGCGCATACCGGCAACAGTGTTGATCGCCTCGCGGTTGTCAGCGATGCCGAAACCACGACCCGCCAGAATCTCTTCGTAAGAGCGCTGGTGCAGGTCGGTGAAACCACCAGAGAACTCGAACTCTTCACCATCAATAAGGATGGATCTGTAGGTGCGATGCCCGGCGTTGCGGATGGATTGCGGCACATCCTCGAGTTCGACTGACAGGAACCAACGCACACGTGCATGTTCAAATTCTAGATAGCCGGCCGCGTGGGTCTCGTCGCGCAGATGCACCGCGGACTCCTGTACATTGCCGAACATGAAATGAAGCATGTCGAAGAAGTGGACACCGATATTGGCCATGATGCCACCGGACTTGTGCTCGTCGCCCTTCCAGCTTTGCAGATACCACCGCCCGCGCGATGTCACATAGGTCAGATCGACCTCGTGCTTGGTATCGCGGTTTTCGGATTTCACCTTCTCTCTCAGCGCCAGGATAGCAGGGTGCAGGCGCTACTGAAGGATCGAATTGACCCGATTGCCGGTTTCACGTTCGATTTCGGCAATCGCATCCAGGTTCCACGGGTTCACCACAAGCGGCTTCTCGCAGATCACATTCGCCCCGGATCGAAGCGCGAACCGGATGTGGCTGTCGTGCAGGTAGTTGGGCGAACAAATGCTGATGAAATCCGGCGCCTCGTCCGAGGCCGAGCGGCGCAGCTTGTCCACATGCCGGTCAAACCGCTCGAACTCGGTAAAGAAATAGGCGTCGGGAAAATGGCTGTCGATGATGCCAACAGAGTCGAACGGATCATAGGCAGCGACAAGCCGATTCCCGGTTGCCTTGATCGCGGCCATGTGGCGCGGTGCGATATATCCGGCTGCGCCAATAAGTGCAAAATTCTTCATGGGGGTCACCTTGTTCCTCAAAGCCGCAGGTCGCTGTCATTCGTGGGTAGGGCGTATTTCAGATCATAGAGCACATGGTCCTCACGCCCCAGCTTGCGCAGGCCCTCGGCACCCATTGCTGCGAACTCCGAGTGCGCCACGGCGAGAACGACTGCATCATATGCGCCCGCTTGCGGCTGGGCGATTGGCGTGATGCCGTACTCGTATTGTGCCTCAGCAATGTCGACCCAAGGGTCATGGACATCGACGACAATGCCATACTCCTCCAGCTCCGCGATCACGTCGACAACGCGGGTATTGCGCAAATCCGGGCAGTTTTCCTTGAACGTCAGCCCCATGACCAGGACGCGCGCGCCCTGCACGTGAATGCGCTTTTTCAACAGTGCCTTGACCAGTTGCCCAGCGACATATGCACCCATCCCATCGTTCAGGCGCCGCCCTGCCAGGATTATCTGGGGATGATAGCCGATCGCTTCGGCTTTATACGTAAGGTAATATGGGTCGACCCCGATGCAGTGACCACCAACGAGTCCGGGGCGGAAGGGGAGGAAATTCCACTTGGTTCCGGCTGCCTTGAGCACGGCTTCTGTGTCGATGTTCATTCGATTGAAGATTATGGCCAACTCGTTGATTAGAGCGATGTTCAGATCGCGCTGCGTATTCTCGATGACCTTGGCAGCCTCGGCCACGCGGATCGACGAGGCCTTGTACGTGCCCGCCGTGACGATTGACGCATAAAGGTCGTTTACAAAATCTGCGACTTCGGGCGTCGAGCCAGAAGTCACCTTGGTGATCGTGGTCAAGCGGTGGGTCTTGTCGCCCGGATTGATGCGCTCTGGGCTGTATCCAGCAAAGAAATCGACGTTGAACTTCAGCCCCGATACATGTTCCAGAACCGGTACGCAGTCCTCTTCGGTTGCCCCGGGATAGACGGTCGATTCATAAATTACCACGTCGCCGCGCTTGAGTACCTTGCCGATGGTTTCCGACGCCTTGATTAACGGCGTCAGATCGGGACGCTTGTGGTCGTCGATGGGCGTCGGAACCGTGACGATGTACGTGTTGCATACTTCGAGGTCGGAGAGGGACGATGAAAACCGAAGGTCGCCCGCCTCGGCCAATTCATCGTCGCTGACTTCCAGCGTCGAGTCATGCCCGGCCTGCAAGGCCTCGATGCGTTTGGTGTTGATATCAAAGCCGACCACCGGCCGGTGGTTGCCAAATTCCACGGCAAGGGGAAGCCCGACATAGCCGAGGCCAATCACCGCAAGCTTGGAGGCATCAAGAGAGAAAGAATACATATTGACCTCAGACATTGTAATATTCGCGGTACCAATCGACGAAGCGTGCAATACCGTCACGGAAATCTGTTTGCGGACGATATTCCGTCAGACTTTGCAGAAGAGTCGCATCAGCCCATGTCGCCGGAACGTCACCCATCTGCATGGGCATGTAATTGCGGATGGCTTTCTTGCCGAGCACATCCTCGATCGCCTCGACGAAATCCAGCAGCTTGACCTTGTCGGAATTGCCGATGTTTACGACGCGGTAGGGGGCCACGGGCGACAGGCTATCGCCTTCCGGCACGATACCGTCCTCGGGGCGCTCTGGTACCGCGTCGATCAACAGGCGAATGCCCCGCACCAGGTCTTCGACATAGGTGAAGTCGCGATACATGTCACCATGGTTGTAGATGTCGATGGGACGATCTTCGATCATTGCCGCAACAAACTTGTAGAGCGCAAGATCGGGGCGCCCCCATGTGCCATAGACAGTGAAGAACCGGAACATGGTGGTCGGCAGGTTCCACAGATGCGCGTAGGAATGCGCCATGCTTTCGTTGGCCTTCTTCGTCGCGGCATAGATTGTCAACTGGGTGTCGGCTTTTTCAGTTTCGATAAACGGCATTTCGGTGTTGGCGCCGTAAACTGAGGATGTGGAGGCCATGAGCAGATGGTCAACCTCAAGTCGGCGGGCCGCCTCCATGACGTTGAAGGTTCCGATCACATTCGAGTCTAGGTACGCGCGCGGATTCTCAAGGCTATAGCGCACGCCGGCCTGAGCCGCGAGATGGACGATGATGTCCGGCTGGAATTCGTCGGCGAGCTTGTCGAATTTAACCTGATCTTCCAGCATCCCCTCCGTTGCAGAAAAGGCGGAGTTTTGCAGCAGCATCCCATGGCGTCGCTGTTTCAGGGTAACGTCGTAGTAGTCGGTCATTCCGTCATAACCGTGCACTCGAAACCCCTCTGCCAGCAGCAGCCGAGCAAGATGAAACCCGATAAAACCGGCAGTTCCAGTGATGAGTATTTTGCGTTGATTCACTTCCGACTCACTCCATTAAGGCTTTGTTGAAATCGCCGTCGCTTCATCATTTCCCAACTCCGAATTCAGCGCCTCGATCTCTTCCCTCAGCGCCCCGTACTCTTCCATCTTCCTGACCAAAAACGCTCGCGTCAGCGCTGCCTTCCGAGCAATTCCTTTCGGTGTCAAAACATACGCATATCGGCGTTTGTCTTCAGCGGCGGTGAAATTCCCCAATTTCACCAGCCCTTTGTCGATCAGGGCGTTCAGCACATAGTGGATCCCGCCAACACTGACGCCGACCGCCTCTGCCAGCTCACGCTGGGACATCTCTGGGTTTTCTTGCAGGAGGCGAAGCACGCGAAAATGCGTGTCTTCTTGCAGCTTGGTGCGCTTGCCGGTCATTTCAGTATTTCCTCAGGCTACCGCACAAGGGTTGCCCGCGGGCGCCTTGTTGGATGCATAGGTGATGTTGAAAAAAATCCACAACGTTCAACTTTGAACGGTATCAAATGCTGCGCGCGCAAACAAGGGGAAAATTCGAAGGTTAAAGAGGTTTTCCTTAGGCACCCACAGAAGCCGGCTTGCTTCTTACGTGCACCTGCTTTCGTGGCTTCTCAGGGGACGCTACAGCATGCTCATGGGGTTAGTACGCGCCGCCATGGAAAACCTTAACCTTGCATGTAGTTCATAACTGAACGATCCTGTCGACACAAGCTGCTTCGATGTAGCCCCATCGCGATACTCGCCTATCTGTTGTTGTGATGTCTGTGACCGCGTATGTCTCTATAAATGTTCCTAATTTCTGAGCCCGATCGGGCGAGAGGCGACCACAATTTTGTGTTAAATAGCATAGAGGTCAGAAAAAGTCGCGCGGCCAATCCTGCTGCGAACGCACCACTTGTTGCCATCGCAGCACCTTCAATTCCATATTCTGGAATCAATTTGAGGTTGCCGGCAATATTCACGAAAAGCACAAGCGCCATGATTGTAAGGTTCATCCCTACAAGCCCCCTAGATGCCAGGTCACTGGCCAGAATTTGAGATGCCGACAATGCCACAACACCGATTAACAAAATTCGAAATGTTGCAGAGGAAGCAACAAACTCAGCGCCGAACAGAAGAGCGATAAGGGGCTCAGCGCATACTGCCAGGAGACCTGCGGCAGATATTGTCAGCCAAAGAGCTATTCTAGCCATTTGTGGCGCAACTTTGTTTCGTGCATTGTCCGTAATCGTCAGTGTTGAAAACCGGGGGAGAGCAATAGTCGCAAATGCCTGTGAAATTAGCCAAACCTGTTCAGCTAATCGTATGGCGATTGCATACAGCCCTGCAGCTGATGGGCCTGCGATAGCGTTCACGAGAAAAATGTCGGTCCTGTAGTTTAAGTACGTAAGTAGGTTGCTCAAGTGGGATTTTACGCCGTATCCGAAAGCCTTGCGTGCATATTGACCTGTTGGGACCCCGCCACTAACAAGTGGTATGCGTAAACTGAGAGCAACGAGCGCAGAAATTCCAGCAATCCCGTGAGATAAGCTGACCAATATGATCAAAAGCTTCAGGTTGACGGTGTCGAACAGCCATAGAATGACCACGCCAAAAAACGCAAGCACCGGCTGAAAAAGAACAGCTCTATTGAAAGCTGGAAAATCTTGCATGCCCTGCAGGATTGAGGCTGTAGCAGAAACCAAGAGAATACATGGCAATGCGATGAGAGAGATCGCTAATGCGCTTTCATCAATCCCGGCAAAAAAGAGCTCGGATGCAATACTTATGACAACTGCGCCGAGGCACAGGCCGAGCAGGGACATGATGGTCGTCAAATTGCGGGCGTATGCCCATGCCGTCTGAGGTGCGACCTGTCGAGACGCTATGAAATAAACATTTGCGCTTCCCATCCCCAAATTGAGAAACGCAGCCAATACTTTCGGGAAAACCAAGGCGAGAGCCAAGTGACCAGTTTGCGTGGCTCCTAATGTACGAGCTGAGATTAGGATTAAACCTAACTGCGCTGCGCCGGTAAGAAACTGTCGTGCATATGTCATCGCAATGGCGGAAGCGCTGGACTGCTGTTCGCGTTTTCTGGGCTTATTTATCAATGTCTGCAGCCTATCTGTCGCGTCCTCGGTTTGTGTTTGGAAAGGTCCCATTCACGATTATGCTCGGGGCAAGGCAGTTGCCCATACTATCCTTGAGGATCAGTAAGCGAGCTTGAGCCAGTGGGCAAGTTGCCCCCATTATCTGAGTCTAAGCGGGACTCAACAGCTGCTGACGCAGGTGTTTGCTCATGTCCGAACTGTTCCACGGCCTCCTCCATGCTGAGCGTGTTCAGCACCAGTTCGAACTGCTCGAGGATCTCTGACGCATGTCGCGCCACGTAGGACCGGATGGCCTCGTTCTCCATCAGCTTTTTCAGGTAGCCTTTGGCGACGACCAGATTTAGCAACTCGGACCCGTAGTTCTCCTCGGCATGCTTGTACTTTTCCTGCACCTGACTCATCTCACGCTCAAGCTTGACGATCTGTTCCAGCGGATCGCCCTTGGGCTGTTCCGGCTGCGGCGGCTTGTAGTCGGTGCGCTGTTCCGGCGGCGTGGCCTTCAGGAGAGCGTCCGCATGGGCGGCGGTGATCGTATTTGCCGCGATCATCAGCTCGACCGCCTCGATCTGCCGGGCGGCCTTCATCTTGCGCAGGTGCCGGGTCACATCCGGCGTGAACTGGTGGTCCTGCAGCAGTTCCACCGCCTTGGGGCAGATTCCGTGCAGCAGGTTGATCCGACTGTTGATGGCCGAGAGGTTGACATTGAAGGCCCGTGCCAGCCGTTCCCTGCTGACCCCTTTGTCAATGGCGCGGCGCAGCATGTAGTGCTCCTGCACCGTGGCAAGCTGGTTGATCCGGTGATTGTAGGTGTAGGCCTCAAAATCCTTGGCAATAAGGCAGGGGGCTGTGTCCTAGCCCAGCTCCTTTAGCGCCAGCACGCGCAAGTTTCCATCGAGCAGCAGAAACCCTGCAGCATCCGGGTCCGGCTTGATCACCGAGAGCGGTTCGATCAGACCGATTTCCTGAACCGAAGACACAATCTGCTTGAACTTGCGCGTGGTCATCATGCCGTCCGGCACCTTTTTCGAGGGCATCAGTTCCTCCAGTGGGATCTGGACGGTTTCAAGGTCAAAGCCGAGGGTCAGATTTAACGGGGCAGTGGGGTAGGGCGCGTCGCTCTCGCCAGCGCCGGTCTCAGGAAAGGCGCCGGGGTAAAGTGGTTTCACGGTGCTGAGGGCATTCATAGGATGTTCCTTTTCAGGTTTCAGGCGGTTTCAATGCGGTCGGCGAGGTATTTCGGCAGGCTGTCGAGACCTTCGGCGCGTAGGAGCATCACGAAGTGCTCATCGGCAAAGAGGCGCTTCAGTCCCTGGATGACCAAAAGCAGCTGCTGGTGCGCATGATCGGCCTTCAGCATCAGCTTGTGCTGGCGGGCGACCTCGCGTTGATAGGTTTTCACGAGCGAGTGCGCTGAGTTCGGCAGTTTCGGGCGATCGCCGCTGGTCTTGGGCCCCTTTTCGCGGCGCTTTTCAATAAGCCGCTTGGCATCCGTGATCTGGTGACCTTTCAGCTGTCCGGTCTTGTAGGCCTATTCCAGCATGTCGCCGAGGTTTTCGTCGTCATGCTTGGCGCGCGCGATCTCCAGCGCCGTGGTCAGCGGGATGGTGCTGTTTTGCACCGCCTCGATCAGGCGCTCCTCGCCCTTTTCCAGCAGAAAGACGATGTCGCGGACATATCTCTCGGAAAGACCTGTGCGGGTGATGATGTCGTCGATGGTGTAGTCGCGCCAGCAAAAGCTCGATGTCGGCCAAAATCTCCAGCGGGCGATGCCCTTTGCGGGCTATATTTTCTGCCAGCGACATGATGAAGGCGTCTTCATCGGTCACATTGACCACGAGCGCCGGAATGTGGCTTTCACCCAGCAGGCGAAAGGCATTCAATCGGCCTTCGCCGCAGACCAGCAAATAAGCGGGCGCCCCATCGGCGCCCTCGCGCTCCGTCACGGTGATCGGCTTCTTGAGGCCGATGGACCGGATGTTTTCCACAATCTCCTCAAAGACCTTCATGTTGCGGTCCCGGGAATTCAGGACCTCGATTCGGTCGATGGGGACAAGCGTGACGCTCTCGGGCGTGTCAGTCATCATGTGCTTGGTTTCCTTTTCCAGCGTGATTGTTCATGTTTTGTACTCTTGGGGGTTTCCATCATCCCGCCTCTCATCCCCACTTCCGGCGAATGCCGACCCGTTCAGCCATGCCGCAGAAAAAGCCGAGGTCTTCGAACCTGAAGGCCTCGAAGGCCATGCTGGTGCGCTTGCAGAGCCGGATTTCTTGCCCGGGCAGATCGAGCTAGGGCGGCAGGTAGTAATCGAGCTCCTCGCGGCTGTCGGGGTCGAGCCGCACCGCCAGTGTGACGTCTGCCTGATAACGCATCGGGTCAAACCGGATCCGCCAGCGCAGACGTTTGTTGAGCGCGATGCGCTCCTGATCCCGGTCCGAGCGATAGCCAATCATCTCATGGGCCCGAGCTAGCGAGCCGAACCGATTGCGATAGGCCGAGGACGAGGGCATGTCCGGCGTCTGGTCGATCAGCACCCCGGAAAGCTGGCCTGCGTCGGCATAGAGCCGTTTGAGATGATCCAGCAGCTCCTCGTCCGACAGGCGCGCCGACCGCGCCGTGATGATTTCTTGCGCCGTCAAGAAAAACTCCAGCGGCACAATCCCCTCAAAGGCGCCCTCCTTGCGCACCCACATGTCGGGCGGGTTTTCCACATGCAATTTCTTCAGCTTGAAGGAGGAACGGTTGTAGACGTTGTTGCCGATGTATTTCTCGTTGGTCAGGACCGTACGCACCGTGCCGGAATTCCATGGCCGGTCCAGATCAGTGGTCACGCCTTCCTCGTTCAGGCGGACGGCGATCTCGCGGAAGGACAGGTCTTCCTCGATCAGCCATCGATACATCTTGTTGACCCCGGCCACTTCCTCGTCGGGCCCGGGCATCAGGATGACACGGTCGGTTTGAAGCGATTTGTGCTCACCACGCTTCAACTCGCGTTTGATTTCACCGCGCTCATTTACGAGCACCCGGCGCAACCCGAAGCCTGCCGCGCCGCCTTGGCAGAAGCCCAGTTCAATCAACTGGCATCGGCCGGCGAAGACCTTGACCGAGAGCTCTCGACTGTACTCGTCGGCCATGGCGCGCTTGACGCCCTTGACGATGGTCGAGACAGACGAGCCATCATTTTCGAACTGCTCGGCGCAATAGGCGACGTTGATGCGGGCGCGCTTGCAGATGTACTCGTAATACGCGCTCTCGTCGGCGTCTTGGAAACGCCCCCAGCGGCTGACGTCGTAAACCAAGATGACGTTGAAATAGGCCGCGCCAGTTTCCACATCCGCGATCAACTGCTGGAGAGCCGCGCGCCCCCCCGATGGAAAGCCCGCTCTTGCCGTCATCGGCATAGGTCTTAATGATCTCGATGCCGCGCTTTTCAGCGTATTCGCGAATCTTGTCAGACTGGTTGTGCGTTGAATACTGCTGGTGCTCGGTCGACATGCGCACATATTGCGCCGCCCGAAACTCGATAATCTCGCCACTCCCGTCCAACTCAGCCTCCGATCCGTCTTCAAGTCGGTCGGACGTTTGCTCGGGCTGCAAAACGTATCAAGCTGATTGTGCTGGATTATCCCATTATATCAATGCGCTGAGGGCGGGGTGCGCCAGCGTCTTCATCAAAATATCACACACCTTCTGGAAAACCCTACTTGCATCTGTTTAAGTTCGAGCGATATGGGGACGGTAGAGCTTTAATGAGGGTCCGAGATGACATTCCACGATCGCGGCACAAGCTGGTTTCTGGCGCAACTTAAGCCGAACTGCGCCAACATCGCGGATAAGAACCTCAAGCGCCAGGGATTCAACACCTTTCTGCCGATGGAAGAGGAAACGCGGCAGCGGAACGGAAAGTACGTCACTGCCATGCGGCCGCTGTTTCCTGGTTACATCTTTGTCTCCTTCGATGTGGCCCGCGGGTTCTGGCGGACGGTCAACTCAACCCATGGCATCACGCGACTGGTGAGCTTTGGTAAAGAACCGACGGCGGTACCGCTTGATCTGGTCTCGCAGCTCATGCTGCGCTTCGACGCCAAGGGCAAGTTGCTGCCACCGAAGCTCTTGAAGCCTGGCGATCAGGTGACGCTGACTAAGGGACCCTTTGCCAATTTCGTGGCAGAGGTGGAAAAAATCGCGCCAGACCGCCGGGTTTGGGTCCTGATGGAGCTCATGGGCGGTCAGACCCGAGTGGCCGTCGGGGCGGATCAGCTGCGGGCGGTGTGAGCGACCCAGCGTTGATATGACCGTCCTAGACCCTATATCTTCCCTTAGAAGGGAACGATTATGGCAGCGACAGCACTGGTCTTGTCGCGGTTTAGTTCCGGTCTCTTTCGAGCAATGTTTGCAATGAAGGAGATATGGAATGGCAAAGAGATACACAGACGAGTTTCGGCGTGATGCAGTGCGCATCGCGATCAACAGCGGCTTAACACGACCACAGGTTTCATCAGATTTGGGTGTTGGCCTTTCGACGTTGAATAAGTGGGTTCAGAAGCATCAGCATGACGATCTGATGTCCGGGCCGCACGAGGACGTGGAGAAAGAGAACACCCGCCTTCGCAAAGAAGTCCGACTTCTGCGCGAGGAGAGGGAAGTGTTAAAAAAGGCCACCATCTTCTTTGCAGGCCAAAATCAATGAGATTTGCTTTCATCGAAGCCTGGAAAGAAGAATGGCCTGTCGAATTTCTATGTAACATCATGCAGGTCACATCGCGTGGGTTTCGTGCTTGGCGAGTGCGCCCGATGAGCCAGCGTCAGCGTGATGATCCAGCGTCAGCGTGATGATATGGTGCTTTTGGCCCATATCCGTGAGCAGCACCGCCTCAGCCTGGAAAGCTATGGGCGGCCGCGCATGACCGAAGAGTTACAAGAATTGAACTTGAATGTCGGGCACCGTCGCGTTGGTCGTTTGATGCGTGAGAATGGCATCAAGATTATCAGAACCCAGAAATACAAGGCGACAACGGACAGCAATCACACGTTCAACATTGCACCAAATTTACTGGGTCAGGACTTCTCAGCTGATGGCCCCAACCAAAAATGGGCTGGTGACATCAGCTACATCTGGACCAGCGAAGGCTGGTTGTATTTGGCCGTTATCCTTGATCTATATTCTCGCCGCGTCATCGGTTGGGCCGTCAGTAACCGGATGAAGCGGGATCTGGCGATCCGAGCGTTAGATATGGCTGTGGCACTGCGACAGCCGCCCAAGGATTGCATTCATCATACGGATCGCGGGTCGCGATACTGTTCCAACGAGTACCAACGAAGCCTGTCCAAGCATGGATTCAAGGTCTCAATGAGTGGTAAAGGTAATTGTTACGACTGTGAGTATGGTATTGCGGCTTGATGGCCTGACCCATGTTACGATTGACCACGTGTCATTGTGTTGACGTGTCGACCGTCAAGTCGCCCCGGCAACGGGCGAGATGTGACCTCATAGGAGCCTGACGGTCCGCGTACCATCACAGTCCTGTCCCCTCGGATCGATGCCTGGGCATTCTTAGCAATGAGGGCATCATGAAGACCAAACATCCAGTAATCATCGGTATTGATACGCATAAAGCAACACATGTCGCTGTTGCGATTGATACGCAAGGCACCCGATTGGCCGCACTTACAATTCCCGCCAATCCAAAAGGATATCTGGAAGTTGAACGCTGGTCTCAATCTCTTGGCAAAGTTCAAGCCTTTGGAATTGAAGGAACTGGCTCCTATGGCGCAGGGCTTTCCCGATCCTTGCTGGATCAGGGGCACAACGTCGTCGAAGTTACGCGGCCAAACCGTCAACTGCGATATACGCAGGGCAAGACAGACAGCTTGGATGCAGAGGGCGCTGCCAGATCCGTTCTGTCAGGTCAGGCAGCAGCACGGCCCAAGACACAATCGGGATCGTCAGAGATGATCCGGCATTTGAAGATTGCCCGCGATACAGCTGTCAAATCACGCTCACAGGCGATGGTGACACTGAAGACGTTGATCATCAACGCACCTGCCGATCTCCGCGAGGCACTGGATCAAATAGGAGGCAAGGTCGGTTTGATCCGCCACATTGCTGCCTTCAGGCCAAGGAAAATCGATAATACAATGGCCTCTGCCAAAGCGGCTATGCGTGCTTTAGCCCGCCGTTGGTTGTGGTTGCATGAAGAGATCATATCACACGACAAGGAACTGGAGCGGTTTGCCACTGAACGTGCCCCAAACTTGATGGCATCTCATGGTATTGCGACGCTGACAGTCTCAGAGATGCTGATCTTGGTTGGCGACGATCCAACGCGCATCCGCTCGGAAGCTGCGTTTGCAAAGCTCTGCGGTGTTTGTCCAATTCCGGCATCCAGTGGCAAAACACATCGGTTCCGATTGAACAGAGGCGGCAATCGACAAGCCAACGCCGCTCTATATCGTGTGGCCATCATCAGAATGAGAAGCCACGAACCAACGCTTGCATATGTCAAGAAACGCACAAAAGACGGAAAGAGCAAAAGCGAGATTATTCGTTGCCTGAAGCGCTACATCGTCCGCGAAATCTACAGCCAGCTCTGTGTGCCTAAAACAGCCAAAATCGCTGCTTGACGAATATAGGAGCTTCAATTCGATGGTTGAAACGTTCTTCAAGTCCATCAAGGCTGAGCTAATCTGGCGCAACCGTTGGGACACACGCCGTCAGGCCGAGGGCGCGATATTCCAATATATCAATGGGTTCTACAATCCGCGTCGTCGCCATTCATCGCTGGGTGGAAAAAGCCCCTTGGCATTCGAACGAAAGGCCGCATAAATGAGTTCAGAGACCGGAACGCAAGCGGGACAAGACCACCCGAACAGCGTACCGATTACAAGCCGCCACAGCCCGAACAGCCCAAGGGCGATCCGCTCGAGCAGATCGTCAAGCTTGAGCGCGAGATGAGTCAGGTTCAGGAAAAGTATAAACACGCCGAAGAAAACTACGGGTCCGAGCTGCTAAACTTGGGCGTCGCTAAGGGCTACCTGAAAAAACTGATGGAGAACGAGGCCGTACGGTCCTACGTGGCGCGGCACGCGTCCGAGATCCTCGAGCAGTTCGAACTGGTGTTGAACACGGTCAGCATGGAGGAAGCTGTTGGACAGGCCGAGCGGGCGGATTGGCCGAGCGCTGCCGAAGCGACAGCACAAGCCCAACTGGCGAAGAACGACAGTAATGCGGTGTCGGCCCCAGGAATGGATGGCCCACTCGGATGATGGGCTCACTCCGGGATGAGCTTGCAGCATATTGGTTCGGATGCTTGATTTCCGAGCGACAGGGGGCTGGGTCTCGTGGGGCAGCTGCTTCGCCTGGCCGATGTTGGCGAACCACGGCGCCCATGATGGCGGGGTCGCTCAGCTATGAACTTGTCACATAAGCAGGCTATCTATTGGTGGCGCAGTTGAAGGCCCGCTGATGTCCTCAAAGCAAGTGAGGTCCGCCTCTGGTTGGGCCAGCCCCTGAGGGTTGGTGGCTACTTAAGCGTCCTAAGTGACGAAAGCCTCTGAAATTCCGAAATTCCCTCTTGTTTGCGAACGCAGCATTTGCTACCGCTCGGAATTGAGCGATGTGGAAACTATTCTCATCATTACCTTTGCATCCAACAAGGCGCCCTGCGGGCAGTCCTTGTGCGGTAGCCTGAGAAAACCCCAGAATGACTAGCAAGCGCACCAAGCTGCAGGAGGACACGCATTTTCGCGTGCTTCGCATTCTACAAGAAAACCCTGAGATGTCCCAGCGGGAGCTGGCAGAAGCGGTCGGCGTCAGTGTCGGCGGGATTCACTACGTGCTGAACGCCCTGATCGACAAAGGGCTGGTGAAATTGGGGGATTTCACAGCGGCTGCAGACAAACGGCGATATGCATATGTTTTGACGCCGAAAGGAATCGTACGAAAGGCAGCGGTGACCCGGGCGTTCCTATCAAGAAAGATTGAAGAATACGAAGCCCTTCAAAAAGAAATTGAAGCCCTCAAGAACGAACTGCCAGAAGACGGCTACACCTTGGGAGCTGGTCGCCAGAAGCCTGAGACCACAGTGTGCGCCTCAACCGAAGCGACTTTTTTCAAACTAAGCACCCTGAAGAAGTGATTTTTCATCCCGGTGCGCGATATTAGGATTGAGTAACGATGAAGATAGCCATGATTGGAACCGGCTATGTTGGACTGGTATCAGGCGTCTGTTTCTCCGATTTCGGGCATGACGTCGTCTGCGTCGATAAGATGCCCGACAAAATTGCGATGCTTGAACGTGGAGGGGTGCCGATCTACGAGCCTGGCCTCGACGCCGTGCTCGAGCGTAATGTCGCAGTCGGACGCCTGACCTTCACGACTGACCTCGCAACCGCGGTTTCCGGGGCGGATGCTGTCTTCATTGCCGTCGGAACGCCGACCCGTCGGGGCGACGGTCACGCGGACCTGAGCTTTGTGATGGCGGCTGCGGAAGACATCGCGCATGCGCTTACAGATTATGCCGTCGTCGTGACCAAATCGACCGTGCCCCTCGGGACCAATCGCAAAGTCGCCGAAACGATCCGTGCCGCTAATCCAAAGGCTGATTTCGACGTGGCCTCGAACCCTGAGTTCCTGCGCGAAGGCGCGGCGATCGAAGACTTCATGAAACCCGACCGGGTCGTCGTCGGCGTCGAAAGCGAGCGCGCGCAATCGGTGATGAGCGAGGTGTATCGCCCCCTCTACCTGCGCGACTTCCCGGTCGTCTATACAGACCTCGAAACCGCCGAAATGATCAAATACGCGGCGAATGCCTTTCTCGCCACAAAGATCAGTTTCATCAACGATATCGCCGCCCTCTGCGAACGGGTTGGTGCCGACGTGAAGACCGTTGCGCGGGGCATGGGGTTGGACGGGCGTATCGGCAACAAGTTCCTCCATGCCGGCCCGGGTTATGGTGGCTCTTGCTTTCCCAAGGACACCTCTGCGCTGACAAGGATCGGGCAAGAGAACGGCGTGCCTCAGCGCATCGTTGAGTCAGCCGTCATGGTCAATGATGCGACCAAGCGTCGGATGATCGACAAGGTGGTTGATCTCTGCGGCGGATCAGTCAACGACAAGACCATCGCGGTGCTTGGCGTCACCTTCAAACCCGAAACCGACGACATGCGCGACGCGCCGTCCCTGACGATTGTCCCGGCTCTCGTGGAGGGCGGTGCCAAGGTTCGGGTCGTGGATCCACAAGGGCAGAAAGAAGGTATGGCCTTGCTACCGGGGGTAGATTGGATAGGAGACCCTTACTCGGCGTGTGACGGGGCGGACGCAATCGTCATCCTCACCGAGTGGAACGCTTTCCGCGCGCTTGACCTTGCACGGCTGGCCTCCGGCATGACCGCGCCGGCCATGGCCGACCTGCGCAACATCTATAATAGGGACGCGGCAAAATCGGCCGGTTTCAAGAAGTATGTAGGAGTGGGACGTTGAGAACAGCATTCATCACTGGAACAGGCGGGTTCATCGGCTTTCATCTGGCGGAATTGTTGCTGCAGGAAGGCTGGGCCGTCGCCAGCCTTGATGGCATGACCGATTACTATGACGTTCGGCTCAAGGAGCGACGGCTGGAAATGCTGCGCCAGCACCCGCGCTTTTCGTTCACGCAGGCGATGCTCGAGGACAACGACGCCGTGCAGTGCGCTATCGCGCAGGCCCAGCCCGACGTGATCGTGCATCTGGCGGCACAGGCCGGTGTTCGCTACAGCCTTGAAAATCCGCGCGCCTATGTCGATGCCAACATTGTCGGCACCTTCAACGTGATGGAGGCCGCGCGTGCGGTGCCGGTCAAGCACCTCTTGATGGCCTCGACCAGTTCAGCCTATGGCGCCAACACCGAGATGCCCTTCTCCGAAACGCAGAAGGCCGATACACAGCTCACGATCTATGCTGCGACCAAGAAGGCCAACGAGTCTATGGGCCATTCCTATGCGCATATCTACGACCTGCCGACCACGATGTTCCGTTTCTTCACGGTCTATGGCCCCTGGGGCCGCCCTGACATGGCGCTATTTAAGTTCACCAAGGGCATCCTAGAAGAAACGCCGATCGACATCTACAACAACGGCGACATGTGGCGCGACTTCACCTACGTGACAGACCTCGTGCGGGCGATTCGCCTGTTGATCGATGCCGTGCCGGGGGGGATCGAAACGGCGGTCGAGGGTGACAGCCTGTCACCGGCTGCGCCCTTCCGTGTGGTGAATATCGGCAATTCCGACAAGGTGCGATTGCTCGATTTCATCGAGGCGATCGAAGAGGAGATCGGCCAGAAAGCGATCCGCAACTATATGCCGATGCAAACCGGCGACGTGCCCGCAACCTGGGCCGACGCCTCGGTGCTGCAACAACTCACCGGCTATCGCCCGCAAACCCCGTTCCGCGAAGGCGTCGCCCGTTTCGTGCGCTGGTATCGGGATTACTACGGTGTCTGATCGGGCGCATGCCTATCGACCCGAGATCGACGGGCTGCGCGCCTTCGCGGTGCTGCCCGTGATCTTGTTCCACGCGGGCGTTCCGGGCTTTTCCGGGGGCTTCGTCGGCGTGGACGTGTTTTTTGTGATTTCCGGTTACCTCATCACGACTCTTCTGGTGACCGAGCTTGAAGTGACCGGGCGTGTCTCGATCCTCGGTTTTTACGAAAGACGGGCGCGCCGCCTTGTTCCAGCATTGTTCTTCATGCTGGCGATCGTATCCGTGCTGGCAGGTTTCATCCTCTGGCCTGCGTCGTTGATCGAGTTTGGCGTCAATGCCGCAGCGTCTGCGGTGTTTTTGTCGAACGTCTCGCTTTGGTTGCAAGGCGGCTATTTCGGCGGTCCGGGGGAAACAAACGCGTTGCTTCATACCTGGAGCCTCGCGGTAGAAGAGCAGTATTATATCCTCGTGCCTCCGGCTCTGTGGGCCGCATGGTGGCTGGGTCGTCACCGGGCGATTTTGGCCCTGATCTTGATCTCTATTGCGGCAAGCCTGTTCATTGCCGAGATGGGCACGAAATATGCGGCAACTGCTAATTACTACCTGCTGCCCTCTCGGGCATGGGAGTTGATGATCGGCGCATTGGCGTCGGTGGTCTGGGCAAAAGGCAAAAGGGTGTCTGCGCCCCTTCAAGACCCGATTGGATGGCTGGGCCTTCTTATGATCGCAGGCAGCGTCGTGTTTATCACCGAAGACACGCCTTTTCCCGGCGTCTGGGCAATCCCTTCGACGCTGGGAACCGCACTGCTGCTGATCTCCGCCGGGCCGGGCACATGGATCGGACGCTTGTTAACGCTCAAGGTTTTGGTGTTCTTCGGGCTGATCAGCTACAGTTTGTATCTGTGGCATCAGCCGCTGTTGGCCCTGTATCGCGTTCAAGCCGGTGAGGACGCAAGCGCCGTTGGTCTGGGTGTGATGGTTGTCGCATCGGTCGCCATGGGGTGGATCAGTTGGCGATATGTCGAACGCCCGTTCCGAAACCGCTCCTTCATGACTCAGGTCAAAGTCCTGCTTGCGACGGTGGCGTGTCTCGGCTTGGTGGGTGCTACCGGCGTGTTCTTTGTGGCCAGCCGGGGATTGGTTAACCGATACCCAGAGCATATAGGGTCCATGCTGGCGGTTTCGGCGGCAGAGCGCGGGAAGTATGTCCGCACCCGCCACAGTGCCGAAGTTCGCGATCAGGAATTTTCCGGGAACCAGCCGCGTATCTTGCTGATCGGCGACAGCTTTTCGCAGGATTTCTACAATGTGATCCGCGAAAGCGATGCGTTCGCAGACTATCAGATCTCGGCGGATAACATCGCTGCCCGCTGTCAGTTCCACCTCGATGGGGCCGTGCCCGAGGGTGGAATTGCTCCCGGCGACAGCCTCCGGTGCGCGACGCGTGACAACCGGGTGAACGATTTCACGCTCTCTCGGGCGCAAGAGGCTGATATCGTGATCCTCGCGTTCTTCTGGCGGGATTGGGCTGCGCATCAGTTACCACAAACGCTTGCGGCTCTTAACCTGCGCGACGAGACTCAGGTAATTGTCATCGGCAGCAAGTATTTCACCACCCCCGGAATGCGCAGCTTCGAAACCATGACGCTGCAAGACCTGCGTGATTATCGGCAGCCGCTGGATTCTGCCACCGCAGAGGTGAACGCGATCCTGGCCGAGGCCCCGATCGAGGCTGAATTTGTCGATGTCATGGATCTGATCTGCGAGTCACCCGAGGCTTGCCGCGTCTTCACGCCGAGTGGCGGGATGATTTCGCACGACAACCGGCACCTGACGCAAGATGGCGCGCGATACTTGGGTAGCCTACTGTTTTCAAGCGGCGGTCCGATGTCCCGCTTTGGTCGTCATTAGGGGGTCGCGTGAAGATCAAAGTCACTCCCATGGCAATACAGAATGCCTGCGTGATGGTGGTGTGCGTCTGGGCTTTGACGCCGCCGCTGGCGTATAGTGGCGTCGCGCGCCTGGCATCGTTGAGTGCCGTGGGGGGGTGGCTATTGATCGAAGCATATAGGCCGCGTGGGATCGTGCGTGCGCCTACCTTGCCCGTGTTTTTGGTGTTCGTTTATTTGGTCTACACAATTCTGTTGGAGGTTCTGACCCGAGGCGTCAGTGGAATTATCAGCAGTAGTCAGCTCTATATCATGCTGTTCTTCCTGTTGGCGCAGCAGGCACGCCGCAACGAGATGGCTAGCCTCTATACGGTTTTCTGGCTTGTGATCTGCCTGAACGTCATCTGGATGAGCTCGACACTTGCTTACCTCTCGATGGTCGACGCGCGGGCGATGCGCGTTCTTGTTCGCTCGGGTGCAGAAGCGGAAGCACTTAGTGCTCTGGGGGTAGGGGGCTATGCAATGGCGTATGGCGCCGTGCTTTTGCTGCCGGCACTGACAATCTTGTCGTTGAGGCCGCGCCTGATTGATCGGCTTCAGCCGCCGCGTTTCATGAAAACAATTCCCCTGCTTCCCCGACTGACAATCTGGTATCTGACGGCGGTTTCCATCACTTTGATCGTTCGCTCGCAATTCTCGACAGCCGTTCTGGTTCTGGCCGTTGTCTTGTCGCTGACGCTCATTCTGTGGCGCCTTAGCAATCTGCGACTGCTTGCGGCGGTGTTCGCAATATTCTTTCTGGTCCTCTTCGGCGAGGCGCTTATTATCGAGGTTCTGCTAGTGTTGCGCAACTATGCCGAGGAAACCAACTACACGCTCAAGATCAACGATATGCTGGCCGCATTGCAAACCGACGATGTGTCTGGGACGGCGCAAGATCGGATCGAACGCTATGTGCGTAGTGCCAAGCTGTTCCTCGCTTCTCCGCTTTGGGGTGTGTTGGACTATACCGACGTGGGCAAACACTCGACGATTCTGGACGCTTTTGCCCGCTGGGGCGTGGTGATTGGGGCCATTTTGGTTTATCTCGTCTCCTTCGTTCAGATCCGCGCGCTGCGGAGCCTGCATGCCGTGTCCGGAGGGGCGGGTGTCGCCCTTGGGACTTTGGCCGCCGTCTTGCTGGTCTTCGGATTGAACAAGCACTTCATGGCGGCAGGGATCACGATTTTCATCATCTACCCCTTGGTCTACTCGGCGATGAATTCGCGACCGAGCCCCAAAGTACAGATCCGAAGCGAGGCAGCCCATGCGTAACATCGTAATCCTTGCGGGTGGCTATGGGCTGGATACGCGCAATGCCTCGGCTGTCCGGGCTTTGGGTTTGGCGCAAATGATCCAGAGCCTTGGCTATCAGGTGATCGTCATGGGCAAGTTCAAGTCCCCGCCCGCTGCAGCGCGCAGCCCGGACGGGTTGGAAATCGATGGCGTGATGTGCCGCGATATTCAGCGGCCGATCGTCGATCGTTCATGCGTCAGCTATGTCGTTAGCGCTGACCCACTTGTGCAGGTTGTCGATGAACAAGGCGCTGACCGTGTGCTTGCGGTCCTGTGCTACAATTACCCGGCGCGCGGTGCGTGGTCGATGATCCGTCAGGCGCGGCGGCGGGGCATTGCGCCGATCCTTGATTGCACCGAATGGTATGGTTGGGAAGGTCGCAAGATCCTGCGGAACCTGTGGCGGTTGGCCGGCGTTACGATACGTATGCGGGTCCTGACGCGGTTGGCGGGCAATGTCAGTTGCGCGTCGCGGTGGTTTCAGGCGCATGTCGCGAGGCAGCACACGGTTCTGTGGCCCTTCGTTCTGGACACAACGCGTCCCGAATGGCAGCGCAGCCCGGCTCCCGACCCTGCGCGGCGGGCGCATCTTGTGTATTCCGGCTCTCCGGGCATGGGGATGCACAAGGATCGGCTGCCAGTCATGATCGCCTCGTTGGCAAGGCTGGCCGCCGAAGGGCACGATTTCCGCATTTCAGTCGCGGGCATCACCGAGGCGCAGTATCTGCAAACGATGCCCGGACACCGTGACCAACTGGACCGGCTTGGCGGCCGACTGCAGTTCCTGGGTCGGATTCCGCATGCCGATTCCCTGACCTTGCTGCGCTCGGCTGATTTTTCGGTCTTCTTTCGTCAGCCTAATCGGGTATCGAACACCGGTTTCGCCACGAAATATGTCGAAGCGGCGACGCTGGGTGTCCCGGTGATTTCGAACCCCACCAGCGATATCCCGCTGTATTTGCGCGATGGCGAAAACGGGATCATGGCGCGCAGCATCGTCGATGCGGATGTCGATGACGCCTTGCGCCGGGCCATCTGCCTGACGCCGGAGGAGCGCGCCGCGATGGTCGCCGCCTGCCGCGCCGAGAACCCCTTTGACATGCGCGCATTGCAGCGCGAGGCCCGCGAATTTCTTGAAAACCTGCGAGGCCTCAGATGACCGACCGCCCCATCCGCATTCTCTGGACCTCGAATATCGATCTGCCGGCCGCGGCACCGCAACTCGGGCTTGCGCCCGCCCCGTTCGGCGGTTGGCTGACCTTGATGACCAGCCGACTGGGCCGTCTGCCCGGCTTCGAGATCGCGGTCGCCATGCGGTCCGAATCCCGTCAGTTCCAGAAAGTTCAGGTCGAGGGCATCACTTATTTCGCGCTTCCGCAGCAAAAGGACCGCTTTGACGTTGCCCAGGCCGATGTCGACCGGGTTCTGACCGAATTCGCCCCCGATATCCTGCATGTTGAAGGCGCCGAGATGCGCCACGCACGGCGCTTTCTGAACACCTGGGCGGGGCCGCGGCTGTTGTCGATGCAGGGGGTGTTGAACGGTTATGCTAGTTACGAGCTGGGGTTCCTGCCGATCTTCTCGATGCTCAACCCCTTGCGGCCGCGGCTGATGCTGACGGCGATGGCCCTGCTGTTCCAGCGGCAGCGCCAATTCGCCCCGCGCTTACCATCCGAGCGTGAGGCGATGCGCTTGGCAAATCACATCATGGGGCGAACGCTCTGGGATCGCGCACAGGCCAAGGCCCTGTCGCCGCAAGCTCGCTATCACCATTGTTCACGGATCCTGCGCGACGAGTTCTACACATCGTCCTGGGCCGGGACCGCGTGCGAGCCGTTTTCGATCTTCGTCGGCAACGGCGCATCGCCGCGCAAAGGTGCCCATGTCGCCGTCAAGGCACTGGCCCAGCTCTTGTCCGACTTTCCCCAGGCGACCCTATACATGGCCGGGCAAGACCCGCGCAAACTGCCGTGGCAGTCCCCAAAGCGCCATGTCGGCTATCCGGTCTATTTGCTGGACCTGATCCGCAAGCTGGGGGTTGAAGAGAACGTTCGGTTCACCGGTGTCCTGAACGCCCGGCAGATGGTCGACCGGATGGCGCGTTCGCATGTCTGCTTGATGGCCTCGATCATCGAGAACAGCCCCAACACGCTGGGTGAGGCGATGATACTCGGCGTGCCGACCGTTTCGGCCTATGCCGGCGGCGCGCCGTCGATGGCCGGCGACGAGGTCGAGGCGCTGTTCTACCGCCCCGACGATCCTGCAATGCTGGCCCTCCAGATCCGCCGCATCTTCGAAGATCCGGAGCTGGCGGGCCACCTGTCAACGGCGGCGCGTGCGCGGGCCTTGCAAACCCACGATCCCGATAACAATCTGGCCGATCTGATCGCCGCCTACAAGGTGATCATGGCAGAACAATTGGAGGGGCAATCATGATCCAACACGCTCCGATCATCGTGTTCGCCTATAACCGGCCGGAACACCTGTCGCAGACGCTGAACCATCTCGCCCGGGCGCAGGGGGCCATGGAAAGCGACCTCGTGATTTTCTGCGACGGCCCAAAACCGAATGCCGACCGCGCCAAGATCGATGCCGTGCACGCGGTGGCCATTGATACGGTTTGGACTGATCGCTTCCGGTCGGTTCGCATCGAGCTTTCCGAAGCCAACAAGGGTTTGGCACGGTCCATCATCGGCGGTGTCAGCGCGGTGATCGAGGGCGCCGGGCGCGCCATCATCGTCGAGGATGATGTCGTAGTGTCCCCCGATTTCCTAGCGTTCATGAATGATTGTCTGGATTTCTACGCCTCGGATGCGTTTGTGGGGTCGGTCACGGGCTTTTCGCCTCTTGGGGCCGCGCCAGTGGACTACCCGCATGACGTGATGGCAATCCCGCGCAATTGCAGCCAATGTTGGGCAACCTGGGCCGATCGCTGGCGCGACGTTGACTGGGACGCTCGTGATGCGGCGCGGATTTGGCACGATCCGGCTCTGCGTCGTCGGTTCAATGCAGCGGGCAATGACCGCGCCGACCGTTTGCGCCGCCAACTGGCGGGCAAGATCGACTCATGGTCGATCCGGTTCGGGCTGTGGCAGACCCTTACAGGGCGGCACACGATCTATCCGATTCGCAACCGGGTGCGGAACATCGGCTACGATGGCAGTGGGGTTCATACGCGTGGGGGCCAAGACGTGAACGCACGTGCCCTGAACGCGCCCCGACCATACCGGCTGGAACCCGTGACAGAGGATCCCGCGCTGATCCGTGCTGTCGCCCGGGCCTATGGTGGTCCGTGGCACAAGCGCATCCTGCGCGATGTTCGTGGTTGGTTGCGTTCACGAGGGCAAGCATGAAGCGCGTCTTGTTTCATTACCCCGTCCTGAACGTCGGCGGGGCCGAGAAATCCAGCTTGCGCATGATCAAGGCGTTGTGTGACCGGGGCTGGGATGTGACGTTGATCCTTACAACGGGGGGCGGTACGCTTGAGTCCGAGGTCGATCTGCGCGTCAAGCTGGTGCGCCTGCGGCCGCGCGCCTATGGCCACCGATTTACCAAAGCCCGCGGGGCAATCGCCAAAATGCGCGCCCTGCCAGACCTTTTCTCGTATGGCGCGATGCGCCTGATTGGCGGGCTGCGAATGTTGCCGTTTTTGTTTCGTCGGTATGATGCGGCTGCCGTGCTTTTGATGGGCACACCGAGCGGTTTCGTTCGCAAGGTCGTTCGCGCCCGCACCCGCGCGATATGGATCAGAAGCGACCTGTTGGGAGCCGATCCGACGGGGCGCGTGACCAAGGCACTCAGGTCAGCGGCGGACGGAATCGACTATTTCATCTGCGTCTCGGACGTCTCGCGTCGATCGCTCGAGCAGCAGGTCCCCGAGGCCGGGGGAAAGGATGTTGTGGTCCACAATATTCTTGACTCTGCAAAGATGCGCAGCCAGGCAGATCTTGAGCCCGCGCCTTTCGGCCAAGGCCCCGACGGAGAGGTCACAATCCTGAGCGTCTGCCGCCTGAACGACCGGGCCAAAGGGCTTTTCCGCATGGCGCGCGCCTGTTCCGCCTTGAAACGCAACGGGCATCGGTTTCACTGGTATATCGCTGGTGAAGGCGCGGATCGCGCTGCGCTGAAAGCCGAGATTGACGCGCTGGGGATCGGTGATTGTATGACGCTGCTAGGCAGCCTGAAGAACCCCTTTCCGGCGTATCGCGCGGCCGACATCGTCGCCATGTTGTCGAATTACGAAGGGCTGTGCGGCGTGGTCAACGAGGCGCGGGTGCTTGAAAAACCGGTCATCGCAACCCGCGTGTCCGGCATCGACGAGCAGTTGACACATGGCGTCAACGGACTGGTTGTCGACCAAGATGAAGAGGCCATCGTCGCAAGTTTGTCCCAGTTGATCACGGACAAAGCCCTGCGCGAGAAACTTGCCAAGGGCGGCTATCCCGCCGCGTTGCTGGACGACAGCGCCAAGCTGGATCGGTTGGAAACCTTGTTCCTCGGCAATGGGTCGCAGCATGAGTAAACGAGTTTCTGGTGCCGCGCTGTCCTACCTGCTGATTTTCGTCAAGCTGGTTGTCACGCTGTTCTTCACCCCGATCCTCGTCTCGTCGCTGGGAGTGGATGGCTACGGCCTCTATGCTCTGGTCGGGGCGCTGGCAGCGTATCTGTATATTCTCGATTTCGGGATGAATGATTCCGTCATGCGTTTTTTCGTGGCGCACGAAAACGATACTGTCGAGCGCGACGTGTTCCTGGCCAAGATGCTGGGGCTTTACAGTCTCGTTGGTGCGTTGATCTTGCTCGGTGCCTATGCGATGAGCCTGATGGCAGAACCGGTTTTCGGAGCAAGCAACACGCCTGAGCAAGTCGAGATGCTCAGCACCATGATCTTGATCACAGGGATCGGAGCGGCGTTTCTCGTGGCGTTGAATCCGCTCGGGGCGTTGTTGTCCGCGACCGAATCTTTCATCTTCCTGCGCAGCATGGAGATTGCGGCAACTGTCCTGTCCGCGCTGGTGATGGTCGTCGTTTTGCGGGCCGGAGGCGGGGCGGTGCAGATCGTCATGGTGTCAACGGCTTCGGTGATCACACAGGCCGTTTTGCGGCTTGTCTATGCCGCGTTCGTGTTGGATGCGCGGGTCCGTATTGGATTGCCCGATCGCAAGACCCTGACGCGTGTGGCGCGCTACGCTGCACCGATCTTCGTGGTGATGATCGCCGAGACCCTTTTTTGGAAGCTTGACAGCATCCTGATCGGGGCTGTTCTGGGCGCAGCACCCGTTGCCGTTTATGCAATCGGGGTGACGTTCAACAAGTATTTTATGAGCTTTGCCACCGCTCTCTCGCGGGTCATGACCCCTGAGATCATTCGCCAGATTGACCGAGGGGCGGATGCGACGATGCTGACGGATTTGATGATACGGATTTCAAGGTTCCAGGCGATGTTCCTGTTGGTGATCCTCAGTGGGCTGGCGATCTTTGGTCAGCGGTTCCTTGTGCTTTGGCTGGGGCCTGAATTCGCACCGGCCTATTGGGTGATGCTTGCCGTCCTGGTGCCGTATACGCTGGAACTCAGCGGGAATGCGCGCAACATCATCTTGCAGGTCAAGGGGCTTTACTGGCAGCGCTCGGCCATCACGATGGTCATGGCCTTGCTGAATATCCCGCTGACTCTGGCCCTGCTGCAGATCTGGGGCGTGGTTGGCGCAGCGATCAGCACCGGGATTGCGGTGTTTGTCGGCTATGTGCTGATCGCGCTGCTGCTGAAGCTTCGGGTTGGTATGGAGATCGGTCGCTATTGGCTCGAAACCGCGCGGGGCATCCTGCCGCTGGCGGTGGTGGTGACGGCGTTGGGCCTGTGGGCTGAACGCTATCTGCCGGGCGGCTGGGATGCTTTGCTGTTGGGCGGGCTTGTGCATCTCACGGTCTTCGGTCTGGCGATCTATTGGCTGGCCGCCAGCCCGGACGAGCGGGTCTTTATTGATCGGTTCCTGCGGCGCTTTCGGGGGGGCAAGGTATGAGCACGCAGCGCCCCTGGATCGCCTATGTCGGCCCGGTCGCATTCCCCGAGGGCGGGGCTGCGGCGCGGCGTATCCTTGGCAATGCCAAGGCGCTGGCGGGGGCCGGCTATGACGTGGTGATCGTTTCGGGGCAGCGACCGGATGAGCGGGGCGCGCAGTTCGATGTCGCGCCCGGGATCCGCTGCGTCAGCACCAACGAGCGCGACGCCGAACACCTGCACAAGACGCTTCGGTATGCGCGCTACGCCATCATGGGAGCGCGCAGCCGCCAATGGCTGGACGCGCAAGAGACGCCGCCGGACGCGGTGATCTTGTATTCCGGGTATTCGCCTTATCTGCTTCAGTTCACGGGGTGGGCGCGGCGCAAGGGCATCGCGCTGCTGTTTGACGCTGTCGAATGGTATGCTGCGCCCAGCCTCCCGCGCTTCCTTACCTCGCCCTATCTGTGGAACACCGAGTTTGCGATGCGGGTACTGATCCCGCGGCTCGACGGGGTGGTGGCGATCAGTCGCGCGCTCGAGGGATACTATCGCGCGAAGGGTCTGCCGGTCGGGCGTGTTCCGCCGCTGTTCGACCCAGACGAGATCACCGCCCGCGATCCTGTGCCCGATCCGGATGGACAGCTGCGGCTTGCCTATTCGGGGTCGCCCGGCCGCAAGGATCTGATTGATATCGTGATTGAGAGCGTGCTGGAACGCGATGCCGGCAGGGGCCGGATTGTTCTGGACATCGCCGGTGTCACCGAAGAGGAATTGCGCCGTCGGCCACCGTTGCAACGGCGCGGCGGCACGATCCCCGAAACCCTGCGCGCCCATGGGCAAGTCAGCCATGCCCGCTCGACCGAAATCGTGGGCGGGGCCGACTTTACTGTCTTCCTGCGCGCGGTGAACCGCGTCTCGACCCATGGCTTTCCGACGAAATTTGTCGAAAGCCTAGCCTTGGGCACGCCGGTCATCACAAACCTGACCAGCGACCTGGCCGACCATCTGCGCGATGGCGAGACGGGGTTGGAATGCACGGAACCGACCGCCCCGGCGCTGGGCGCGGTTCTGGATCGCGCGCTTGCGCTTGGTGCGGATGCGCGCAGCACCATGAGACGCGCCGCCCGAACCGAAGCCGAGAAGGCCTTTGCGTATCAGGCCCATGTTGCAACCTTGGGTGAATTGATCAATACGACCAGCAAGAATTTTGACGGTAAAGGAATAGAATCATGAAAGCACTTGTGACCGGCGGCGCGGGGTTTATCGGCTCGAATATCTGTGCTGCCTTGCTGCGCGACGGCGCCGAGGTGGCGATCCTCGATGATCTGAGTTCCGGCCATGCCGTGAACCTCGAAGCCCTGACCCAGGCGCAGTTCATCAAGGGCGACATCCGCGATCCCGAAGCCGTCGCGCGCGCGGTCTCTGGGTGCGACGTGGTGTTTCACCTTGCGGCCTCGGTCGGCAACAAGCGCTCGATCGACCACCCCGACGAGGATACCGGGATCAACGTGAACGGCACGCTGACGGTGCTGGACGCGGCGCGGGCCGCCGGGGTTCGCAAGGTTGTGGCGTCCTCCTCGGCCGGGATCTATGGCGAACTCAAGACCATTCCGATCGCCGAGGATCACCCGATCGACCCCCTGACGCCCTATGGGGTCTCGAAACTCTATACCGAAAAGATGTCGCTGGCCTTCGCGCATGTCTACGGTATCGAGGCCATCTGCCTGCGCTATTTCAACGTCTATGGTCCCAACCAGCGGTTCGATGCCTATGGCAACGTGATCCCGATCTTTGCGTTCCGCGCGCTGCGGGGCGAGCCGATCACCATTTTCGGCGACGGCCAGCAGACCCGCGATTTCGTCCATGTCGATGATGTCGTGCAGGCGAACCTGAAAGCGGCCATGAACCGTGGCACCTCGGGCGCGTTCAACGTCGCCAGTGGAACGCAGATGCGTATTCTGGACCTTGCCCAGGCGGTGAATGCGCATGTCGATGCACCGGTCGAGATCCAGCATGGCCCCGAACGGGCCGGGGATGTGGCGCATAGCCTGGCCGACATCGGGGCCGCACGCACCGGGTTCGGCTTTGATCCCGTGGTCGCGATGGAGCCGGGCCTGGCACAATACATGGACTGGGCCAAGCAAGAGGTGAAACGGCAGGACGCCTGACACCGACCCCTGCGCACCGACCATTGCCCTTTGACCCAAGCCTTTTTTACGATTTCCCGAAAGGATCCTTCCATGCTCGACGACGTTACGCTTATGATAACTGGTGGCACCGGCAGCTTCGGCAATGCCGTGTTGCGCCGTTTCCTCGATTCCGATGTCCGCGAGATCCGCATCTTCAGTCGTGACGAGAAGAAGCAAGATGACATGCGCAAGCGCTATCGCAGCGACAAGATCAAGTTCTTCCTGGGCGACGTGCGCAACCGCGACAGCCTGCTGGATGCGATGCATGGTGTGGATTTCGTCTTCCATGCCGCAGCTCTCAAGCAGGTTCCCTCGTGCGAGTTCTTCCCGCTCGAAGCCGTGCACACCAACGTTTTGGGCACCGCCAACGCGATCGACGCGGCGCATCGCTCGGGGGTTCGCAAGATGATCTGCCTGTCGACCGACAAGGCGGTTTATCCGATCAACGCGATGGGCACCTCGAAGGCGATGATGGAAAAGGTCGCGACCGGCAAGGCCCGATCCATCGACCCGGATCGCATGACGATCTGCTGCACCCGTTATGGCAACGTCATGGCCTCGCGCGGATCTGTCATCCCGCTTTTCGTGCGTCAGATCCAGTCGGGTGAGCCGCTGACCATCACTGATCCGGATATGACCCGGTTCATGATGACCCTCGACCATGCCGTCGATCTGGTGCTATTTGGCTACGCGCAGGGGGCTACCGGTGACGTGCTGGTGCAAAAGGCCCCGGCGGCAACGATCATGGTTCTGGCCAAGGCGCTTTTGGAACTGTTTGAAAAGCCCAATCATCCGGTGCGGATCCTTGGCACGCGGCATGGCGAGAAAAAACATGAGACGTTGTTGTCGCGTGAAGAACTCGCCCAGGCGGTGGATCTTGGTGAATACTACCGCGTTCCGGCCGATATGCGCGACCTGAACTATGGCGTCTATACCGACAGCGGTGAGAGCAAGATCAGCGAGAGCTTCGACTATACTTCGGAGAATACCGAACAACTGGATGTCGAAGGCATGAAGCAACTGCTGCTGCAATTGCCCTTCATCCGTGCGACGCTGGCGGGAGAAACCGCCGACCCGGAGGTGTAAGATGCAGGTTCTGATCACTGGAGCGGGCGGATTCATCGGCCGAAACCTGGCGCTGCGGCTGACCGAGACCGGTCATGGGGTCTTGTCGGCCACCCGCCAGACCTCTGACGCCGAGTTGGCGGCTATGGTCGCTCAGGCCGATGCCGTGGTGCATCTGGCTGGCGCCAATCGCCCCGAAACCGATGCCGAGTTCGACACGATCAACGACCAGTATACCGCGCGGCTCTGCGCCTTGCTGAGCGAACGGTCGTCCCCGGTGCCCGTGATCGCCTCATCGACGATCCAGATCGACCGCGACACGCCCTATGGCCGATCCAAACGTGCAGGCGAAGATCATCTGCACGCGCTGGGCACAGCCAGCGGCGCGCCGGTCAATATCTGCCGGCTGGTCAATGTCTTCGGGAAATGGTGCCGTCCGAACTATAACTCCGTCGTGGCGACCTTCTGTCACAACATCGCCCGCGACCTGCCGATCGCCATCAACGATCCCGCCGCCGAGGTCCGGCTGGTGCATGTGGATGACGTGATTGACGCCTGGCTGGCCTGGCTGGCCGCGCCGGGGCAGGGAATTCAGGTGACATCGGTCGAACCGGAATACCGGATCACCCTGGGGGACCTTGCCGACCGACTGCGCGCCTTTCGTGCCGTGCGCGATACGCATACCGTGGGCGAAACCGGCACCGGCCTGGGCCGCGCGCTGTATGCGACCTATGTCAGCTATCTGCCGGTTGCGGATTTCGCTTATTCGCTGACTCGCCACGGCGATCAACGCGGGGTCTTCGCCGAGATGCTGCGCACCGAGCATTCGGGCCAGTTCAGCTTTTTCACCGCCGGACCGGGGATCACACGGGGTGGCCACTACCACCACGCCAAGACTGAGAAATTCCTAGTGCTCAAAGGCACAGCGCGCTTTCGGTTCCTCAATATGGATACCGGCGAAACGCACAGCATCGACACCACAGGCGACGAGTCTGTGGTCGTGGAAACCGTGCCCGGCTGGAGCCATGACGTCACCAATATCGGCGAGGATGAGCTGATCTGCATGCTGTGGGCGAACGAACTGTTCGATCGGGACAGACCGGATACGATTGCCCACCCTCTGACCCAGTGAACCCAGTGCAGTCTAGAATTTGACAGGACTCTTTTGATGACCAAACTCAAAATCGCCACCATTGTTGGCACCCGGCCCGAACTGATCCGCCTGTCGCGCGTGATGGCAGCGCTGGATCGCCATTGCGATCATCTGATCGTGCATACCGGTCAGAATTATGACTACGAGCTCAACGGCATCTTCTTCGAGGATCTGGGCCTGCGCAAACCCGATGTGTTCCTCGAGGCTGCCGGCGAAACGGCCGCCGAGACCATCGGCAATGTGATCGCGAAATCGGCCAAAGTGCTGGCTGAGCATCGCCCGGATGCGGTTCTGGTGCTGGGCGACACGAATTCCTGCCTCGCAGTGATTAGCGCCAAGCGGCTCAAGATCCCGGCGTTCCACATGGAGGCCGGGAACCGGTGCTTTGACATGCGCGTGCCCGAAGAGATCAACCGCAGGATCGTCGATCACACGGCGGATATCAACCTGACCTATAGCCAGATCGCCCGCGAGTATCTGCTGCGCGAGGGGCTGGATCCGCAACGCGTCATTGTCACCGGAAGCCCGATGCGCGAGGTGCTTTTGGCCTATGCCGACCGTATCGAATCCTCGGATGTGCATGCGCGGCTGGGGCTGGAGAAGCATGGGTATTTCGTGGTCAGCGCGCATCGCGAGGAGAACATCGAAGACCCGAAACAGTTCGAGGGTCTGGTGGCCATTCTCAACATGCTGCCCGAACGCTTCGACCTGCCGGTGATCCTGTCGACCCATCCACGCACCCGCAACAAGATCGCGTCCACCGGCACGAAACTGGACCCGCGCGTCCAGCAGATGAAGCCCTTCGGCTTTTCTGACTATAACGCCCTGCAGATGAACGCCCGGGCCGTGCTGTCGGATAGCGGAACCATTACCGAGGAAAGCTCGATCCTGAACTTCCCGGCGCTGAACATCCGCGAAACCCACGAACGCCCCGAGGGCATGGAAGAAGGCGCGGTGATGATGACCGGCATGAACCCCGAGCGGGTGCTGCAAGGCCTGGACATCCTCGCTAGCCAACCGCGCGGAGCAGACCGCGCGCTGCATCTGGTCCATGACTATGCCGCCGACAACGTCTCGGAAAAGGTGCTGCGGATCATCCACAGCTATACCGACTTCGTGAACCGCGTCGTGTGGCGCAAGAGCTGATGCGCATCCGCCACTGCCACCCTCGGTATTGACTTCGGGAGACGACCAAGATGAGCAAGATCACTTTCAGCGATTTGGTGCGTGTCGGCACCTACCGCGCCGGGCGGTTGTTAGGGAACACGGACTATACACCCTTCATCATCCTGTCGCGGTCGCGGTCCGGGTCCAACCTGTTGAATTCGTCGCTGGGCAGCCATCCGAACGTTCATGTCAAAGGCGAACACTTCGGGCATATCGGTCAGGACACAATCGAGAAGCGACATGCGCAGGTCTTCGGCAAGCAACCGTCCTGGATCAAGGCGGCGGGGTGCAAGGTGTTTTACTATCACCCGCATCACGGCGATCCGGCACCGCTCTTTGACATGCTCAAGGCCGATCCCCGTTTGAAGGTGATCCACCTCAAGCGCGAAGACGAGCTGCGCAGCGTGTTGTCGTGGATGATCGCGCGAGAAAACAACACCTACACCGCCACCTCGGATGCCTCCGTCATCGCGGCGGATGACAAGCGGCAGACGGTGGATCCAGATGAAATGATCGACTGGATCGAAAAGACCGTCAACTGGGAGGCATGGGGCGATACGTTCTTTTCCGACCGCGAGACCGTGACGGTCACATACGAGGATATGACCGCCGACCTGCCCGGCCAATTCACGCGGGTTCTCGATTATCTCTACCTGCACGCCCATACGCCTCAAAGCCGTCTGCGGCGCCAGAACCCAGAACCGGTCGAGGAACTGATCGCCAACTGGCCCGAAGTTCGTGATCGCCTGCATGAGCGCGGCTTCGACCGGTTCATTCCGGCCTGATCAACGGGACAGACAATGAAGTATCGCCCGGAAATTGATGGTCTGCGCACGATAGCGGTTCTGCCGGTCGTCCTTTACCATGCCGATTTGGCATGGATTCAGGGCGGCTTCGTCGGCGTCGATGTCTTCTTTGTCATTTCAGGTTATCTGATCACCACGATCATTGCGACCGATGTTGCGCTGGGCAAATTCAGCTTGCGCCGCTTTTACGAACGCCGGCTTCGCAGGATCTTTCCGGTGCTATTTGCTGTTGCCGTTGTCACCAGCCTGGCGGCCTGGCTCTGGATGATACCGTCCGATCTGCGGGAATATGGCAAGTCACTTCTTGGCGTTGCGCTGTTCGTGTCGAACTATCTGTTTTACCGCGAGACCGGGTATTTCCAGCCCTCGTCCGAGTTGATGCCTATGCGGCATACCTGGAGCCTCGCTGTCGAGGAGCAGTTTTACGTCGTCATGCCACTGTTGTTGATGATGACGGCGGCACTGGCGTGGCGCGGGCGCATGGCGTTGGTGGCGGCGCTCTTGGTGATCAGCCTTGCGGCCTGCCTTGTCAGCCAAGCGGGAAACCCGGATCTGACCTTCTATTCCATCCACACCCGCGCCTGGGAAATGCTGGCTGGGTCATTCTGTGCGCTTTGGCTGATACAGCATCCGCTGCGCGGGTCGAACGCGCTCAGTGCGGTTGGCCTAGCGATGATCGCCTTTGCCGTTTTCATGTTCGACAAGACAACCCCGTTTCCATCGGCTTGGGCCTTGGTG
This sequence comes from Shimia litoralis, assembly GCF_005518135.1. Classification (GTDB taxonomy): domain Bacteria; phylum Pseudomonadota; class Alphaproteobacteria; order Rhodobacterales; family Rhodobacteraceae; genus Shimia_E; species Shimia_E litoralis. The sequence continues at coordinate 35,167 of NZ_SULI01000022.1, forward strand.
CCGGTTGTCGGAAGCGCCTTGATCATCCTGTTCGCCGGCCCCGGTGGTCTTGTCACGCGGATGCTGTCTTTTTCGCCAATCGTTGGCATCGGATTGATCAGCTTCAGCGTCTACATGTGGCATCAGCCGATGATCACCTTCGCGCGCCTGACCGCGTCACATGAACCAAGCGTCGCGTTTCTGACCCTGGTGGCCGCGGCGTCTTTTCCGATCGGTTATCTCAGCTGGCGGTTTATCGAACAACCATTCCGCAAAGGCCCTGTCGCGCGGGCATTGAGCCAGCGGGCGATCTTCGTCGCAGGCGCGGCGGCGACAGGATTGGTCCTTGCAATGGGCCTGCTTTTCTATCTGGAAAATGGCAGTCCGAACCGGATGACCCCTTCGGGCCAGACGTTCCAAGACTTGCGGATCGAAGAGAGGATCGCCGTCAACTCGGGGCTCGATGTGGCCTGCAGACGCGGTTTCACCCTGAGCGATCGCTGCGCAACAGGCGCGGAACCCGAAGTTCTGGTCTGGGGTGACAGCTATGCGATGCACACGGTCGCGGCGGTTGTTTCAGCCCTGCCCAGCGGCGTTGAGTTGCGCCAGATGGCGCTGTCCTCTTGTGGGCCGATTGTGTCGGTGACGATGGTTTCATCTGCTGCCGAAACCGAGGCCTGCGCAGGCTTCAATGATGCTGTGCTCGAGTGGCTGGGCACCGACCCCGGAATCGAAACCGTTGTCTTGTCGTCGCCCTTCGCCTGGCTTGCTACGCCAAGTTTGACCCTCAGGCATGATGATGGCGCGCAAGAGCCGGGCAATTTGACCGCCGCCGTGGCGGCCTTGGCCGATACGATTGAAACACTTCAGGCCATGGAGTTGAAGGTTGTCGTGATTTCGCCCCCGCCCAATCCGGGTTGGGACATTGGCCGGTGTCTGGCGCATCATGCCCAACGCGGCGAGTCGCTGTCTTTTTGCGACTTTTCGTATGATGCCTTGTCGGCACCCATCGATCTTGCCTATCAGATACTCAGCGGGGTCGAGCCCCTTGCCCCCGTGATTTGGCTGGATCAGGTGATCTGTGCCGATGGAGAATGCCGGGCCTCAAACGATGATGTCTTTCTTTACCGCGACAGAGGCCACCTTTCGAATGCCGGGTCCGCTTGGTTGGGTACACAACCCAGGTTCCGGGCCGCGATTGAAGACAGCATTCGAAATTGATCTGAAACGCTGAATTGTCACTTTAGGAAAAATTATGATTCAAACGCATGAAAAAATGGCCGTTATCGGCCTTGGATATGTCGGGCTGCCGCTGGCGGTCGAATTCGGCAAGGCGCGGTCTGTCGTCGGCTTTGATATCAATGCTGGCCGGATTGCCGAACTGAAAGAGGGCAAGGATTCGACGCTTGAGGTCGATGCGGGCGAACTCGCCTCGGCGGCGCATTTGTCGTTTTCCAGCGATATTGAGGATCTGCGCAGCTGCACCATGTTTGTGTCACCGTGCCGACACCCATCGATGCCAGCCGCCGCCCCGACCTGACACCGCTGCTGCGCGCGTCCGAGACCGTGGGCAAGGTGCTCAAGCGCGGCGATATCGTGATCTACGAATCCACCGTTTATCCCGGGGCCACCGAAGAAGACTGCGTGCCGGTTCTCGAACGTGTATCGGGGCTGACCTTCAACACTGATTTCTTCGTCGGCTACAGCCCCGAACGCATCAATCCGGGCGACAAGTCGCACCGGTTGACGACCATCACCAAGGTCACATCGGGCTCGACACCTCAAACCGCCGAAACCGTCGATGCGCTGTATGCGTCGATCATCACGGTGGGCACGCACATGGCGCCCTCGATTCGCGTCGCCGAGGCCGCCAAGGTGATCGAGAACACCCAGCGGGACCTGAACATTGCGCTGATCAACGAATTGGCCATCATCTTCAACAAGATGGACATCGACACCGAGGCCGTGCTTCAGGCGGCGGGTACCAAATGGAATTTTCTGCCGTTCCGCCCGGGGCTGGTCGGTGGACACTGCATCGGCGTCGATCCCTATTACCTGACCCACAAGGCCGAGATGATCGGCTATCATCCCCAGGTCATCCTAGCCGGGCGGCGGCTGAATGACGGGATGGGAGCTTATGTCGCCGGACAATTAGCCAAGGAGATGGGACGCCGTCGGGTCCATGTGAACGGTGCGCGGGTTCTGGTTCTTGGACTGACCTTCAAGGAGAACTGCCCAGATCTTCGCAACACCCGCGTTGTCGATGTGGTGTCCGAGTTGGGCGAGTTCGGTGTAGAAGTCGATATTCATGATCCTTGGGTCGATCCTGACGAGGCCCTTCACGAATACCGTCTGCGGCTCGTCGAGCAGCCCAGGGCCGGAACTTATGATGCGATCATCGTCGCCGTTGCGCATGCTCAGTTTCGTGATCTGGGCGTCGCAGGTTTGCGCTCCTTCGGAAAACCCGGGACACATATTCTCTACGATCTGAAATACGTTCTTGCACCAAACGAAGCGGATCTTCGGCTGTGACCCGGCGCCGCGTTCTGAACATCGTGGGAGTGTCGTCGTCGCGGATCAGCGTTCGCGGTGCTTTACGAGCGTCCTCTTTAATGCATTCGCCGACCTTCACGCTCGGGGGGCTTGTTCAAGACCCTGTTGGTCGACCCTGAAATGTTCGCTGAGAACACTGCGCTTTCAGCAATGTTGGAAAAACACGATCTCGGCGAAACGGTGATCTTGTTCGGACCGCAAGACGTTTTGCCCAGCTGGATGAGCACGTTATGTCCAGTTCGGCCGAGGGCTTCTCAAACGTTCTCGCCGAAGCCATCACCTGTGGTACGCCATGTGTCCACCGATTTGGGCGATACGTTGTTTAATGTCGGCGATATTGGCTGAATCGTGGCGCTGCGTGACCCGCCGGCACTTGCGGATGTGATGGAAATTGCCCTCACGGTGATGCAGGATGGGGACGGCTGGAAAGCGTATTAGTCAGCCGCCCGGACGGGAGACGAAGAGCGGTTCTCGCTTGCCGCCATGGTGACGGCCCATCACGCGGTCTGGTCCACCTGATGTTTTCCCTGATCTGAACAATTTGCTCGAAGGTCTCATGCGCATATTAATTCTCGCCTCCCTGCCCAGCTCGCTCAGTAACTTTCGCGGTGCGCTAATCGAGTCCCTTCTCACCGCGGGGCACGATGTCTATGCAGGTGCGCCCGGCCTCCTCGAAGATAGTGCCACTTGCACGTGGCTGAAGGAACGCGGCGTGCAGTATCATGATTTGCCCCTGTCACGCACTGGGCTTAGCGTAATGGGTGATTTGCGCGCCTTGATGGCATGCCGCCGGATGATGCGGCAAATTCGCCCGGACCTCGTCCTCGCATACACGATCAAACCCGTAATATGGGGCATCATCGCGGCGTGGTTGGCCCGTGTGCCCAAGCGTGTCGCACTTATCACGGGGCTTGGCTATGCCTTTGTCGGACAGGCACGCGGCAAAAGGGCCGTGATCCGTTGGCTGGTCAGCAAGCTCTACAGCATCGCCCTGCGCCGCGCGTCTCTCGTGTTTTTCCAGAACCCCGACGACCGCGATGATTTTCGCAATTGGGGCATCCTACCCGTCAAGGCAAAAGTCACCCTCGTGGATGGCTCCGGCGTCGATACCACGGCCTTTGCTGAGGCACCGATGCCCGAACGCCCACCTCTGCGATTCCTGCTAATTGCCCGCCTCTTGCGGGACAAAGGTGTGCAGGAATATGTCGATGCGGCAAGAATGATACATGAGACCTATCCAGAGGTGGAATGCCATCTCGTCGGCCCCATCGACACCAACCCCGATGCGATATGCGAGTCCGAAATCCACACGTGGCAGGATGCCGGGCACGTGATCTGGCATGGAGCACAAAGCGATGTGCGCCCCTCTATCGCAGCGGCACATGTCTATGTCTTGCCGAGCTACCGTGAAGGGACTCCGCGCTCGGTCCTTGAAGCAATGTCCATGGGACGTCCAATCATAACAACCGACGCGCCGGGATGCCGCGAAACCGTAGAAGATGGCGTCAATGGCTTTCTCGTTCCCGTCCGGGAGGCAGAGCCATTGGCAAAAGCGATGGAGCGCTTTCTCGGGGACTCTGATCTGGTGGCGCGAATGGGCGCGCAATCTCGCAGGATCGCCGAAGAGAAATACGATGTTCACCAAGTGAACGCTGTCATGATAGGCGCGATGGACCTCTAGCAAGCCCATCGCCCGCCCAGCTCAGCACAAGAACAAAACCGGAGAAAGCCTGAGCTTCTCAACCACCGCCTCCCCGTCCCTGCCGTAGTCATCCGGCGTATCGACACGATAGACGACTCCACACGCGTTCTTGCCAAGCGATCTTGTCTTACCGCTTCCTGAAATCGCGATATCGCCCGAAGTCAACGCCGACAGCAGGCCCGAATACCCGCCCCCCGAGGCTTCTCCATCGCGATCTCCAAGTGCCCCGCATCCATATTGGACGGTGACACTAGGGCCGTCCAGTCATCTACACCGTCGGACACGAGCCAGACACATCCGCCCACTTTTCAATACACAGGGCGCGCGATCAGCAAGAGGGTTCATGCGAAAACCTTTCTACTGGGGGACACAAGAGTGCATCCTCGATTGAAGCCCTGTGAAACTTCCGGCAAAAAGGCTGCGTATTGGTTGATCAAACAAACGCCCTGTTAGGAGTTCGTTAATTGTTCAAAAGGGTATTGGATATTTTCGGTGCGAGCCTCGGCCTGCTCCTGTTCTCCCCGCTTCTCATCTTTGTCGCCTGGCAGATTCGTGGCCAGATGGGCGCGCCAGTGCTCTTCCGCCAGACCCGCTCGGGCCGTGACGGCAAACCATTCCAGATGGTGAAATTCCGCACCATGCGCGACGCGGTAGATGCCGACGGCACCCCCTGCCCGATGCCGAGCGGCTCACAAATCTTGGCCGGTTTCTGCGGTCCAGTTCGCTCGACGAACTGCCCGAACTGTGGAACGTGCTCAAGGGCGACATGAGCCTAGTCGGCCCGCGCCCGCTGTTGATGGAATACCTGCCGCTCTACTCACCAGAACAGGCGCGCCGCCACGAAGTGCGCCCCGGCGTTACCGGCTGGGCGCAGGTGAACGGACGCAACGCGATCTCATGGGATGAGAAATTCGCCCTCGATGTCTGGTATGTGGATAATCGCTCCGTCTGGCTCGACCTAAAAATCATCTGGCTGACCATCCGCAAGGTCATAAAACGCGACGGAATATCGGCAGCAGGCGAAGCCACAATGTCAAAATTCACGGGGAACGGATCGTGAGCATGTTGATCTGGTCTTGTCCCGGTTTAGTTCCGGTCTCTTTCGAGCAATGTTTGCTATGAAGGAGATATGGAATGGCAAAGAGATACACAGACGAGTTTCGGCGTGATGCGGTGCGCATCGCGATCAGCAGCGGCTTAACACGACCACAGGTTTCATCAGATTTGGGTGTTGGCCTTCCGACGTTGAACAAGTGGGTTCAGAATCATCAGCATGATGATCTGATGTCGGGCCCGCACGAGGATGTCGAAAAGGAGAACGAACGTCTGCGCAAAGAAGTCCGCCTACTGCGTGAGGAGAGGGAAGTGTTAAAAAAGGCGGCAATCTTCTTTGCAGGCCAAAGCCGGTGAGGTTCGCCTTCATCGACGCCTGGAAAGAAGAATGGCCGGTCGAGTTTCTCTGCCGCATTATGCAGGTTTCATCGCGTGGGTTTCGTGCGTGGCGAGTGCGCCCAATGAGCCAGCGCCAACGCGATGATATGGTGATCTTGGCGCATGTTCGTGAGCAGCATCGTTTAAGTCTGCAAAGCTATGGACGGCCACGCATGACCGAAGAACTCCAGGAGCTGGGACTGAAGGTTGGGTACCGACGCATAGGCCGTTTGATGCGTGAGAACGACATCAAGATCATCAGAACCCAAAAATACAAGGCCACGACTGACAGTAACCACACGTTCAACATTGCGCCCAATCTGCTGGATCAGGATTTCTCTGCTGATGGCCCAAACCAGAAGTGGGCGGGCGAAACATCTATGACAAAGGCGACATAGACGAACCCCTGCCATGTCACGACGTAGGTTCTCTAATTGATCATCCGCGCTCGTTGATTTTGTCGCATGTATCGACCACCTGCCGCTATGATCAGTACGGCAACTGCTGGCAAGCGCACGTGTTACGGCTTGCGCGTTTCGGTCATTCCTTCTTCATTTCGAATTTGGTGCCATCTTTCCAGGCCGCGCGCATGATCACAGGAAGTATTCGGTTGCTTGGCGGGTCATCGCCTTGGTCAAAATTGCCGCCTCCCGAAGGGCCTCAGTACGCAACGTCAAAAACGGCTCGATGATAGGCCCGGATCGGGGCGGCCAGCACCGCGCTTAGCGCAATCATCACCAGTGATCAGCTCGAATTCCATACGTGGAATGTGATTCTGGATCGGACGTCGCTTTGGTTTATTTTTTGCTTCTTCGTCGGGAAGACGCAGCTTTACCGTCATCGTTGCGACAGCTATCTCGCTGGTCTTCAGTGCCAGCTGAAGCTGCTGAATGCTATCTGAGGACTACCCAAACCAGTGGTGGCGTTGACCGGCCAGTTGATGCCGCAGCTTCTCGATCCGGAAGGCGGCGATCTAGCCTCAACCAGTCAAAGAACCGTGAACTGCCTAAGCGCGGCAGGGTATTGCCGACATCCAGCAGCGTTGTAGAAAGCGTCAATCATTCCCTCCCAAAAGAATTACCAGCTGTGCTGCCATCAGCGCCGTGATCTTCTATGAACTGGATCATCATTTCAGTGGGCGGTCGAGATCCGCCTAGGAAAGATATGCGGATGCTTTGCTCAGGATCTCATTTGCTGCAAACCCATTCGCGCACTTCGCGTTCCAACGCCTTTATTTTCTCGACCTTCTCGGTCGTGATACCCCCGCTTTGGCCAGTATCCACCTCAGCCCCTTGGCACATTCGTTCAGCGTTTGCGGCGTACAGCCATTCTCCGATGAAATCGATACGATTGCAGCCCAACCGCTCTCACGCTTCCCGCGCCATACAATACCATCCGCACGGTACGCTCGCGCATTTCTTGTGAATATTTTTCGATTTCTTTGTCATGATGCTCTATCCTACCCATGAGTTGGAGCTTCCGGCACCCTCGGTGCAGTTCAAGGACTCGGACCCTTGAAAATCAGAGAACGGAGGCACGGATCGACGTGCAGGCTATCAACACAATGACCAAACTTGGCCGCCCCGAATTCGAGGCGGTCACCTGAGGCTATTTATGGGTGAGGGTAAGTTCCGGCCTTCACCAGTTCCTTGCAATACGGCTCGTATCAGCACGCTCTATGCCGCGTCAGGGCCGTCACAGCCGGACGCTTACCCTTGTACCGCGCACGTGGGGCCTATTCAGAGAGGCGTTCGCTTTGCAACCAGCTTAGGACAAGAGATACCGCATTGTCTGGGTTCGACGCATTCGCACCAAGACCGGTTCTAAGATAAATTCCGTCGACAAGCGCTGCCATCCCATATGCCAAATCCGAAGCCCGCTCTCCGACAAGGGGACGCAAACTATAGGTCAGGTTAGAGGCGATTCGCCTTTGATAGACACGAAGTAGGCGTTTAGCCTCGTTCGACGACTGTGCCAGAACATAAAAGTTCAACCATGCAGAAACGACCTCTTGTTTAAAGTTGGTAGTCGAAAATGAAGCGCGAATAATGGCTTCAATCCGGGCTTGATCCGTATCTGCCATCGACAATGCCCCGCGCACTTCTGCACCGTAGATCGACAGGATATGGCGCATGGCCGCGAGGAAAATTTGTTCTTTTCCGCCAAAGTAATGGTGGGCGAGAGCGCTCGACATGCCAGCGCGCTTGGCGATCTGGCTCACGGTGACGTCCAAAGACCCAGTTCGACCAATTTCGGCGATTGTGGCTTTGACCAGCGCTTCGCGGCGAATTGGCTTCATTCCGACCTTTGGCATTTATGTTCTCCTGTACTTCCCACTGCTGCCTGTGCGCTTGGGTGTTGCGCTTTTTTGTTGACTGATGAATTAAAGGCCGATCTTAATTGGCCAGTCAATAAATAAAACACATCGATCTACGGGGACTCCTTTATGAAACTCAAATCTACCCTTTCCGTTCTGGCGTTGATGACAGCAACTGCTGCAAGCGCCGAGACCTGCAACGAAATCGTATTCTCCGACGTAGGTTGGACCGACATTACTGCAACGACTGCAGCGACCACCGTTGTTCTTGAAGCCCTAGGGTATGACACTGACATTAAGGTGTTGTCCGTGCCAGTAACCTATACATCAATGGCAAAAGGCGACATCGATGTGTTCTTGGGCAACTGGATGCCAACCATGGAGGGTGATATTGCCCCGTACCGCGAAGCAGGCACCGTCGAAACTGTGCGCGCGAACTTGGAGGGTGCAAAGTACACTCTCGCAGTGAACAAAGTGGCCATGGATATGGGCATCAAAGATTTCTCTGACATCGCAGGCAAGATGGATGCTCTAGAGGGCAAAATCTACGGCATCGAGCCCGGTAACGATGGCAACCGCTTGATCCAGTCAATGATCGACAGCGACGCCTTTGGCCTCAAGGGTTTCGAAGTTGCCGAAAGCTCTGAGCAAGGCATGCTGGCGCAGGTTGCCCGCGCATCGAAAAAAGACGAACCCATCGTATTTCTGGGTTGGGAACCTCACCCCATGAATGCCAATTTTGACATGGGTTACTTGACTGGTGGTGACGATTTCTTTGGCCCAAATCTGGGTGGCGCGACGGTCATGACCAATACACGCAAGGGATACGTCACCGAGTGCCCTAACGTTGGCAAAATGCTGGCAAATCTAGAGTTTTCGTTGGCCATGGAAAACGAAATCATGGGTGCGATCTTGGATGATGGTGAAGATCCTGCCAAAGCCGCTTCGATTTGGCTGAAAGCAAACCCAGATGCGTTCATGGGCTGGCTTGATGGTGTGACAACACGCGACGGCGGTGATGCCGTGGCAGCGGTCAAAGCGGATCTTGGTCTTTAATCGATCAAAATTAAACGGACCCTTTTCCCCCGTTTCGACGGGGGAAAAGGCCGGTTTCTGGTGATCACAGCCCGAATTGCTGCGATAGCAGAAACCAAGAAACCCTTCCCTGAACATTAAAATAGCGAGGCCCGCACGTGGATTGGCTGACCGAAACGAAAATACCTATCGGCAAAACTGCCAAGACACTCTTTAATTGGCTGCAAGAAACTGGCGAACCCTTTTTTGATTGGTTGGCATGGGTCCTTGAAGGGTTGATTGACGCAATTTTGTGGGTGCTGCAAACTCCGCCAGAACTGGCCGTTGTCGCAGTTTTTGTTGCGATCACATGGCTTCTTCAACGCAACTGGAAGACATGTGTCTTTGTTGCGGTTGGGTTTCTATTCATCATGAACCAAGGATATTGGGACGAAACGACCGAAAGTCTCACGCTTGTCCTGAGTGCATGTGTTGTGTGTATGGCGATTGGTGTGCCTATCGGAATTGCGGCAGCCCACCGCCCCAAACTTTTCGTTGCGATGCGCCCGGTTCTGGATTTGATGCAGACACTTCCAACTTTTGTGTATCTGATTCCGGCGATCGTGTTCTTTGGCATTGGTATGGTGCCAGGATTGATCGCCACCGTGATCTTTGTCTTGCCCGCGCCCATTCGTTTGACGCACTTGGGCGTTTCCTCTACGCCGCAACCTTTGTTGGAAGCTGCGCAAGCTTTTGGTGCGACCAATCGGCAAACGCTTTGGAAGGTCGAACTGCCGTATGCCCTGCCACAAATCATGGCCGGCCTGAACCAAACAATTATGCTGTCACTTTCGATGGTGGTGATCGCGGCTCTGGTTGGGGCCGATGGATTGGGCGTGCCCGTTGTGCGCGCATTGAACCAAGTGAACACAGCGTTGGGTTTTGAATCCGGTTTCGTAATTGTTGTTGTTGCCATCATGTTGGACCGCATTCTGCGGGTGGAGCGTTAAGATGACTGAAGTGTCAAACCCCAACGGGATCGCAGTAGAATTTGACAATGTTTCCATCGTTTTTGGGGAAAAACCTCAGGAAGCATTGCCGTTGATGGATGCAGGTCAGGATCGGGCTGAAATTCAATCCGAGACGGGTCAGGTGCTGGGCGTTCACAATTGTTCGCTGTCTGTCAAAGAAGGTGAAATTCTGGTTCTTATGGGCCTGTCGGGATCTGGAAAATCGACTCTATTGCGGGCGGTAAATGGTCTGAACCCTGTTGTGCGGGGGGCGACGCGCGTCTGGAATGGTCGCGAGATGACCGACGTGACGCATGCAGATGCGGCGACGTTGCGCGATATTCGTATGCATCGTGTCGCCATGGTTTTTCAGCAATTTGGGTTGCTGCCGTGGCGCACTGTACGAGAAAATGTTTGGCTTGGCCTAGAGATTTCAGGCATGGCCAAAGCCGAACGCATTGCGCGCACCGACCAGCAATTGGCCTTGGTGGGCTTGACGGATTGGGCTGACCGAAAAGTCGGTGAACTTTCTGGTGGGATGCAGCAACGCGTCGGCCTTGCACGCGCATTTGCAACCGACGCGCCAATACTGTTGATGGACGAGCCGTTTTCGGCGCTGGACCCGTTGATCCGAACCAAGTTGCAGGACGAACTTTTGGATCTTCAGCAAAAGCTGAAACGTACGATTGTTTTTGTGTCACATGATCTGGACGAAGCGTTCAAAATTGGCAATCGTATCGCGATCATGGAGGGTGGGCGCATTGTGCAATGTGGCACTCCACAAGAAATTTTCTCGAATCCATCCAACGAATACGTGGCTGATTTTGTCGCGCATATGAACCCGCTTGGCGTATTGTGCGCGCGCGATGTGATGGAACCTGCCGAAGGCACCCCTGCTGTGACTGTCGGCCCGGGTGATGATATCCGGGAAGTCATGGAAATCGTTGGGGAAACGGGTGCGCCCGTGGGCGTAATAGAAAATGGTGAACTGCTCGGTCAGGTTACCAAGACCAGAGTATTACAGAAGCTTTTGGATCCCCGCAGTTAGCGGGTAGTGAACTAGGGGCTGCAGTTTGAACCGGCGTCGTGGTCTTTATGGCGCCAGAGAACAGCAGCCCGAAATCATATTCAGCGATTGGCCGTCTTTTATCAAAATGTCGATTGAAATGCCAAAGGTGCGATCAGACATGCCATCGGAGCAGTTTACCTCATGCAGCACCCCATTTAGCTGACGCGTGGAGGATGGTGGGGATAATACTGAAAATCCATCACCGGCTTCGAAGCCAAAGTGACCTGTGTGGTTCGCTGACGATGCCCAGTTTTTCAGAGTATAAACGATGTCATCTTGGTCTGGTCCTGAAAAAATGATGTCTCCTGCGAGATCAAGTGACCAGAAGGGTTCTGTTCCATAGCAGGTTTTGGGCTGCTGCGGTGAATGCCAAGGATGCTGTACCGCCAAATGCAGATAGCGCATCGAAACCCATCCACTGGACTCGCCTGAATTCACACGCCCCCAATTGCCTGTTTCGTTCAGTTGAACCACTTCGATATTGCGCTGGCTTGGGGCAAGGGTGCCGACAATGCTGGCGCTTGCAGAAGGGGTGGCGCGGATGTTCAAGACATCGTCATGCGCGACGTCCTGAACTTCGAAAAGTGCCGGAAAGCTTTGGGCGTGGGCAAGCGCAGGACCCAAACAGATCAGCAAAACCCAAAAAAGCTTGATCATCGGCGCGCAATCCAGCTGGCTGATGCACGGCGGCGCGTGTAAAACTCACCCATCAGCCCCAACATGAGAATGGCCAGCGACAGATACAGTGGATAGCTCGTGTTGCTGTTGTGCGGATTATAGTTGATGAACACAAAACCCCGTGCTTGGTCAATAATGTGAAACAGCGGGTTCCAGTCAAACATCGCGACCATAAAGCCGGGCAGAGTGTTGGCGACGAACATTTTGCCTGATGCAATCATGTTCGCTCGCCGCCAAATCAAACTCAGAGCTTCGGTGAAGCCTGGAAACCAAGGGCGAATGGCAAGCAATATCATTCCCACCGAGACGCCCGAGAACCACGCCAACAGCAGCATACCAAGTGCGCCTATCGGTTTGTCAATTTCGATCGGGTTCCACGCAGCATGATAGACGAACAAGATAATGCTGAGTGTCAGGACCTGAATATATAGTGAGCTGATCGCAGAAGAGACAATCGAGATGATGGTATTCATTGGGGCATGCTTCATCATCGGAGACGACGGACCCTCGGATTTGTACACAGCGTCGACAGCTTTGACATGTGTCATGAACATGAAAATGCCCGACATAATGTATAACAGGAAATCGCCGCGCAGGGCGGCGGACCGCATTCCAAGGACAATGAACATTACAAAAAACGCGGCCACAAACAGCACCGCCTGAAACAAGTTCACCAAGATCGAAAAGAGCGCATTGCCGTGCATCTTGCGGATGTTTCGAACAGCCGAATGATAGATCAAAACAGAAATGCTTATGGCACTGCTGAAATTCGACTCTGGGGCGACTTTTTGAAACATATTCACCTGCCTGCACTTTGATTCGGGTATGACACGCAAGTCTTGCCGAACCGTTATGCGCAAAGCATAAGGGGCATAGCTAGGTATTTCAACAAATGCGCAATCAGGAGCACACCATTGAATTATGAAGTCCTTATCCCCGTTATTCGCCGCCTTGCAATTGAAGCAGGTGATAAAATCATGGAGATTTACAACGGCGACGATTTTGAGGTGAAGGTCAAATCCGATGATAGCCCTGTCACCGCTGCAGACGAAGCTGCTGATGCGATCATTTCGGCTGGATTACGTGCAGAGTTTCCAGATGTGATGCTGGTCACCGAGGAGCAATCAGAGAGCCACATTGCGAACGGGGATACGTTTCTGATCGTGGATCCGCTGGATGGAACAAAGGAGTTCATTCACCGTCGTGGCGATTTTACAGTAAATATTGCCTATGTGGAAAAGGGTGTTCCGCAACGTGGTGTCGTATATGCGCCTGCGCGCGATCGCATGTTCTTTACCCAATCTGATGGACAGTCAGTAGAGGAAATTGGCGATTTTGACATCACCAAGGTTGGGGAAACCAAGGCAATTCATGTGGCGCAAGCCGACAATGACGCGCTTATGATCGTTGCATCTAAATCGCACCGTGATCAGGCCACAGATGACTATATCAACAAATATGCCGTCAAAGACTCCAAAAGTGCCGGATCATCTCTCAAGTTCTGTTTGGTCGCGACAGGCGAAGCCGATATTTACCCGCGTGTTGGGCGGACGATGGAGTGGGATACCGCAGCGGGACATGCCGTTTTGCTGGGTGCGGGCGGGCAAGTTGTACGCTTTGACGATCATACGCCATTGACCTACGGTAAAGAAGATTTCGCCAACCCGTTCTTCATTGCTTTTGCACCAACTGTTGAGTTGAAGGAGGCCTGATGTCTGTTCTGATAGCCATCCCAGCGCGGTATGCGTCGACGCGATACCCTGGAAAACCGCTTGTGGCGCTCAAGGGCGCGACTGGAGAAAGCAAGAGTCTGATCCAGAGATCTTGGGAAGCCGCGTGCGAAGTGAAAGGCGTTGATCGGGTTGTGGTGGCCACAGATGATGACCGCATCCGTACCGCAGCAGAAGCGTTTGGCGCCGAAGTGGTGATGACGTCGGAGAACTGCGCAAACGGAACCGAACGATGTGCCGAAGCCTTTGATAATTTGGGTGGTGGTTTTGATGTGGTTGTCAATTTGCAAGGCGACGCCCCGCTGACACCTGCGTGGTTTGTCGAAAACTTGGTCGAGGGTCTGGAAAACGACCCCATGGCTGATGTGGCAACGCCAGTCTTGCGCTGTGATGGCCGTGCGTTGAACGGATTTCTCGAAGATCGCAAAGCGGGGCGTGTTGGCGGGACGACGGCCGTATTTACGCAGGACAAGCATGCGCTGTACTTCAGCAAGGAAGTCATCCCTTACACGTCAGAGGTCTATGATGATGTCGCGCCGACACCGGTCTTTCATCATGTAGGCGTCTATGCGTACCGCCCGTCCGCGCTCGGAGCATATCCGCGTTGGGCGGCAGGCCCACTAGAAGGTCTTGAGGGTCTCGAGCAGCTAAGATTTATGGAGCACGGGCGTCAGGTTCTATGTGTCGAAGTTGATGCGCGCGGCAAACAGTTTTGGGAACTGAACAACCCCGAAGACGTACCGCGGCTCGAGGCAATGATGGCGGAAATGGGCACGCCATGACGCAGATACCTGTCACTGTAATCATCGTAAGTCGGGCTCGACCTGATGCGTTGGTTCGGTGTCTGACAGGTATCGCACAACAGTACTATTCCCTGTGCGAGGTCGTGGTGGTTGCAGATCCGGCTGGGGTTGCGGCAGTCGAAGACAGCAAGTTCGCTGGCGTGGTCAAACTTGTCCGCTATGATCACGCGAACATCTCGGAGGCGCGCAATCTCGGCATTTCCCATGCGGCGGGCGATGTCTTGGCGTTCATTGATGATGATGCAGTCCCGGAACCCACTTGGTTGATGCATCTGATAGCGCCGTTTTCGGAAAGTGAAGTATCTGCATCTGGCGGATATGTACTTGGACGCAATGGCATTTCGTTTCAATGGACGGCCCAGACTGTCGATGCAGGGGGGCGCACCTCCCCTCTCGGCGTCGACCAAGAGAATCCGACCGTGCTGACCGGGTTTGGGGGACGTGCCATCAAAACCGAAGGCACAAATATGGCTTTTCGTCGGGATATATTGGCAAATATGGGCGGATTTGATCCGTCGTTTCGGTATTTTCTGGATGAAACTGACCTGAATTTGCGGTTGGCATCGCAGGGGCTTGCCACGGCCATTGTACCGTTGGCGCAGGTTCATCACGGGTTTTTCGAAAATGCGACACGCAAAACAAACCGCGCGCCCCGCGATCTTTTCGAGGTTGGCGCAAGTCTCGCAGTATTTCTAAACAAGCACTGCCCATCAGATCAAAAAGAGGCGGTTTGGTCCGAGTTTCAGGCGGAGCAGAGGCGTCGCGTCCTCAGGTATATGGTAGATGGTGGTCTTGAGCCTCGAGATGTTCGGCGATTGCTCGCAAGTCTTGTCGACGGCTATCGGGCTGGATTGGAACGCGCTTTCGGGTCATTGCCTGTGATTGAGACGTCCAAAAGCCCGTTTGCAGCGTTCCCT
>NZ_SULI01000023.1 GCF_005518135.1 Shimia litoralis
TGTCGCCTTCGAACGAAAGGTGGCTTAAACGAGCACTTGGGGCGGCACTAAAACGCGACAGGTCCACACCGACCTCCCGCGCCTGATGGACATCAAAGATCGCCATGATGCGTGGCTCTTGCTGGACGAGGCCCATTCCTATGGGGTGCTTGGTAAAACCGGGCGTGGTCTATGCGAGCATTTCAACGTGGACCCAAAACGTATCGAGCTGACAATCGGTACCCTCTCCAAGAGCTTTGCCTCTTCTGGCGGGTTCATTGCCGCCGACACAAATGTCATTGAATGGCTCCGGTTCACACTGCCCGGATTTGTGTATTCGGTCGGGTTGTCGCCCGCCACAGTGGCCAGCGCCCACAAAGCCTTGGACATCTTGCGCGCCGAGCCCCAGCGTGTCACCAAATTACGCAGCAACTCGTGCCATTTTCTTGACGCTGCCAAAGCGGCAAACCTGAACACGGGCATGGCCGTTGGCGAGGCCGTGGTCCCCATCTTGTTTTCGTCGCCCGAAGAATGCATGTTCGTCGCCGAAACCCTTATGGCGCAGGGAATTTATGCCCCTCCAGTCATCCATGTCGGCATCCCCAAAGACTTGCCGCGCATCCGGTTTTTCATATCAGCAGCGCATTCCATTGCAGATCTAGATCGTGTGGTCGTGGCAGTGGCGCATGCGGCACAGCTGTTTCAGACGCAACACGCAAGGCTAAGTGCTGAATGAGTTTTTTCGCGCTGACATCTTTACGCGGCAGCTACATAGCGGTCATTTTTGCGCTCTTACTGAGCGCTCCGGTGGATTTGTACGCGGGACCGGATTTGTCATTGCAGTCTTCGACACCAAGTCGGTCTTTGCCAAAGGCACGGTCGGATTTCCCAACACCGCAAGACAGTGATCAAGTTTTCTATGTGCAACGCAGCATGAATGCCAACACCGTTGTGTACAAAGTCAACTTTGCATCTGACGGGACCTTATCTTCGAACCGCCCCATGAGCGCCTATTGGAGGCGGTTCAACACGACGGGCGCGGTAAAGTCGCTGTCGTTTCTCGAAAAATCTTTCGCCTACGGTGTCAGCACCCATCCGAATGTCGATGGGAAAACTCATTCGGTGAAATTCGCAGCCCTGCCAAAACTGTCTGTGACCCTGCGCCAAAGCGACAAACACAAGGCCGCACTGTGGGCCAATATCAACAATCAGGAATATCGTATGATTTCCGCGTTTCTGGACCTTGACGAAAGTGGGTTATTCCCCAAAGTCGTCCGCCTGAGACTTTACACATCCGAGCCCAATACGGGCTTATTCGTAACACATCTAGTATCCGTATCCGGTGGAGACATCCGCAAATGACGACCAAGACCCCAATCCGCACTGCAATTGTCGGAGTAGGCAACTGCGCCAGCTCGCTTATTCAAGGCGTATCGTATTGCCGCGCTCTTGGCGATCAGGCCGTCGGGGTCAGCTTTCCCGAACTCGCGGGCTATACCCCATCTGACGTAGAGCTTGTTGCAGGGTTCGATGTGGATGCCCGCAAAGTGGGGCTGTCTCTGGCCGAAGCCGCGTTTGCGCCCCCCAACTGTACCGAAGTGTTTCACAAGGATGTCTCAGAGCAGACTGCACTTGTGCATCGCGGTCCTGATTTGGATGGGGTTGCGGCGCATATGTTGTCAAAACCCGAAGATCGCAGTTTCCGACTTTCTGATGCGCCGGCACTGACCAAAGACGAGATTGTCGCCGTGCTGCGTGAAGCGGGCACCCAGGTCATGATCGTGTTCTTGCCGGTTGGATCTCAAAAAGCCGTTGAGTTTTATGCCGAGTGCGCCATCGAAGCAGGCGTTGCGCTTGTGAATGGCATTCCCGTTTTCATCGCATCCAATCCGGTGTGGGCGGCCAAGTTTAAGGCCGCAGGCGTTCCGTGTCTTGGTGACGACTTCAAGGCCCAGCTCGGCGCGACGATCGTCCACCGCACGTTGGCCAATCTGGCCGACATGCGCGGCGTTCAGATCGACAGGACATATCAACTTAATATCGGGGGAAATACCGATTTCCTGAACATGTCAGAGCAAGACCGCCTTGCCAGCAAGCGCGAATCCAAAACCGAGGCCGTGCAGGCCGCTATGGAAAACCGGTTGGACACATCAGACATTCGCATTGGCCCGTCTGACTATGTGCCTTGGCTGAATGACCACAAAGTTGCCTATGTGCGGCTAGAAGGTCGGCTGTTCGGTGGTGCGCGCACCAATATCGAGCTTCGCCTTGATGTCGAAGACAGTCCGAATGCCGCCGCTGAGGCCCTTGCAGGCATCCGGCTCGCGCGTATTGCGCTTGATCGCGGATTGTCAGGGTCTGTCGATGCCGCCAGCGCCTTTTTGTTCAAGCACCCGCCTGTGCAATTTGAAGACACCGACGCGCATGACATGGTGCTCGCGTTTGCGAATGGAGACGAGGCCACAGCCTGATGTCTGCGGCCTTTGTGACAGGCGGCTCGAGCGGCATTGGCCTTGAAGCGGCGCGCCAATTGGCCAGTGCGGGTCATGACGTGGCATTGTTTGCCCGCGATCCGGATAAATTGCTCGCCGCGCGCAACAGCATTCTGAACGACGCTCCGTCTCGGCGTATCGAAATCTTTCCTGTGGATGTCAGCGAGCGTGACACCATGCTTGCGGCCATTGATCGGGCGCTGGACATATTTGGCGCGCCCCAAATGGCGATCGCCAGCGCAGGTATCGCCGAACCGGGATTGTTCACAGAACAGTCGCTGGCGCTGCACGAAGAACACATGGCGGTCAATTATTTCGGCAGCCTATATTTCACGCGCGCGGTGAGCGATGCCATGATCACGGCGGGCGGTGGCAAGATTGGGCTGATATCATCTGGCGCAGCCTTTTTTGGAATTTATGGCTATGGCGCATATGCGCCTTCAAAATTTGCCCTGCGTGGCCTCGCCGAAGTTCTGCATCTTGAATTGGGCCACAAGGGCATCGGCATCACGCTATGTTATCCACCAGACACGGATACGCCACAACTGGCCGCCGAAAACCGCACCAAACCCGTGGCGACCCAAAAGATCACCAAAGGCGGAGGGCTGTGGAGTGCTCAAGACGTCGCGGCGGCATTGATTGAGGGCATGAACAAGGACAAATTCGTGGTCACGCCGGGTTTCCAAATCGGGGCGTTGCATCGTCTGACCAGCCTGATTGCCCCGGCGTTGCGTTGGCATCAAAAACGGATCATTCGCAAGGAAGAGCCATGACAGGCCTAAGTGTATATCAACTTGCCTTGGCGGCATTGGTCCTTCTGGCCGCTGCTTATGTGCTGATCGGTTCTGTGTTTTTGATTCCGGGCAAAAAGGACGTCGCACGCGATCTGTTTCAGGCAATCCTGTCGATGACGATCGTCGCAGGGACTTTGATGGCCGTGTTTGTGATCGGGGATTGGGCATTGGTGCCGTTCTTTTTGTTGCTCGCAGCGCGCACGGGTTTTGAGGCCGCCGCAATTCGCTTTGATACGAAACAGGCGCTCATCGCAGCAGGCATCTCCGCCATCTGCACAGCCAGCGTTCTGATTTGGCCAATGTTGACCTATGGCGTACTGGGGGTATGGTGCCTTCTGTTTGCACGTATTGTCGCGGTACCCGGGGCAAAGGACACATCGATCTGGAGATGGTCCGAGCTCTTCGTCTATCCAATTCTTCCCATGGCTCTTTTGGCGTGGGCCGGACTGGACGACACCCTAAGACCCTTAATGCTGGTCGCATATATTCTCATCGAAACCTTTGACAGTTACGCCTATGTGGCGGGTAAATTGGTCGGGCGTACCAAGGCGTTTCCAGTCCTGAGCCCGCGCAAAACCGTAGAGGGCCTTTTGGGGGGCGCGGTCATTCTGATGCTGACCGCGGCCATTGTGGCGGCTTTTGCGGATATGCCAATCGTAACGGCCATGACGCTCGCCCTGATCACCGGGGCACTTGGCGTGATCGGAGACCTTGCCGCGTCGCGCCTAAAACGTGCGGCTGGGGTCAAAGATTTCCCCATTGTGTTGCCCAAACAAGGCGGATTGCTCGATATTGCTGACAGTTGGATTGCCGGCGGTGGCGGATTGGCGGCGCTATTTTTAGTGTGGACCATGGTGTGACGGGCTTGCCTCCGGCACGAATGGATCACACAATCGCTTTATGATCCGCTTTGGCCCCATCGTAGCGCTGCTTGGAACGCCTATTTTGGCGCGTTTGTTGCTGCTGTTGGGGCTGGTCGTCGCAATTTTTCTGGCCGACAGTTTTACGTCGCTGCTGGAAGGTATCATGCGCTATGGCGGAGACCCAAAACATCTTGCGCTCTTGCTGATGCTGAAATCCCCCGAAATCGTCGATATGGCCTTGGCCATTGGCATGCTGATTGCGGTGTACTTCGCCCTCCTAGAGGCTCGTAATTCCGGCGAGTTGATAATCTTGGCCACTGCCGGAGTACGCTGGTCTCGCATCGTCGGGTTTGTCTTACTGGTTGGCGTTCTCGGCGGTGTCGTTTCATTCGCCACCGCAGGTTATGTCCTCCCCAAAGCGCGCTTTGCCCAGCGCATCGTCTTGGCAGAGCTGCGCAAAGATTATGTCTTGGATACCGTCACCCGCTCGGGACCGCGTCGCGATCAACACTCAATCAAAGGGACGTCCTTTATTGCCACCCCACCAAAGGATGACAGCCAAGAGCGCGGCCAACTGTTTATCTTTCAACCTCAGCCAGACGGATCGTGGCGGGCGGGGCAGTCGCGCAACTGGCACATCGTCGGGCCAGATGACACAGGGACGCATCGTATCCGGCTCAAGGCGCTCAAGGCATACGAAAGCCCGGCACGTGCTGCAGATGGCAAGTTTCGTCCCATCAGCGCGTTTCAAGTATCTGACGCGGATTTCGAATTTCGCCTAGATGACATTGCACCACCGCCGGATCAACGACGCTCTAAGGCGGAACAAATACTGGATCTTGCCCCCGAGAATGAAAAACGCATGGCCAGCGTTCTGGCGCGGGCACAGTTGGTGCCAGCGGCAGCTCTTTTGGCGGTGATTGCTGTCCTAACTTCGGGCGCTGGAATCATGCGATATTTGACGCTGCCCATCGCGGCAATAACCGTCATGGTCTATGACGTTCTGGGGCGTGCAATCCTAATGGATTTGATTGGCACGGCGCCACCGGTTTTGCTGGGGGGTTCCGCCGTTGTTGTCTATCTCGTGCCACTCTTGGGTTATATCGCGCTGCGCGGCGAAGCCCTCATGGTACCCGTAAAGGCCAAGTCATGACGGCGCGTATGTACACAGGGATCGCGGCGCGCGGCATCGTCTGGGCAAATCTGCGGGCCATTGCTTTTACCATGTTTGTGCTATTGATCGTGGCTCTTGCGATTGACCTCGCAGCCGAGCTTGATGGCATACGCGGATCACAGATGGCCAAGGAAGCAGGGCTTGCCAGTATTCTTCCGCGGTACATCATGTTTCGCGCCACAGATATTGTGACACGGCTATTTCCGCTGGCCTGTTTGATTGGCCCGTTCGTTGCACAGCTTTTGCGGCATCAACGCATGGAGGACATTATCCTTGGTGCAGCAGGGGTATCGCCTCGTCTGACATACAGCGCATTGCTGGTGGTCGGTCTCGCAGCAGGCGGTGTTCAGGTCGCGTTTGAAGGCTGGTTGCGCCCTGCGGCGGTCTTTGCCCAAGTCGATCTGCAACAAGGCAGCTATGCCCGCCGTTTCCACAGAGGGGATATCGGGCTACGTTGGTTCGTCGACGAAAACCGCGCCTTACGCGCGAGTGTGGTGCGGACCGATCCGCCAGAATTGCGGCGCATACAGTTGTTTGAAGGCATCTCAACCGAAAGCGTTGACACGATCACCATCGCACCCCTTGCCACACTATCGCAAGACACCCAAAGCTGGGTCCTACATGATGCAACGGTGTGGCAGAGCACCGAAAACGCGCTCTTACGCCCCACCGAGCACAAGACCCTCAACCTTGACTTTCCCGTGTCGGCGCAAAGCCTTCGGTACTTCGATATTCCGGGATTTTACATTCCAGACACCGCTTTACGCACCATTGCCGCACACGCGCAATCGCGGGCGGCGGCTGATGCTAAAACGGCGGTCGTGCGCCGCTATGCAGCGCTGTTCCTGCCAGGAATATTTGTGTTTCTCGGTGCGACGCTGGCTCAGGCTGGGTTTCAAGGTCGGCAAATTTCTGCGTGGCGCCTCTTGATACTAGGCACAATCGGATATCTGAGCGTCGTCTCTATCAAGGTGTTTTGGGCACTCGGAGAATTTGACCGCGTCAGCCCAGTCGCCGCCAGCTTTGTCCCACTCGCAGCCGCATCTGCCTTGGCGATTGTGATGCAGCTGCGAATTACAGGGTTCTTGCGTCTGCCGAAAATGCGCAGCTAGCTCTGCGCATCATTCTTAAGGATTTGCGGCCAGACCGTATTGATCGCCCGCTGAAACATCGGTTCATCATCCATTTCTGTCCACGCAAGATCATCAATCCGTGCGAGCGCGATGTCCACGTTCCGCGCCATGTGCACCACTGCGGACTCATAATCCGCCTTTGGTTGCTCTGCGAACACCTCGTGTGCAGCATCGATCAGTTTGGCGACATCGCCTTGGGTGAAACAGCTGACGCCGACAAGCTCGCCAAAGTGCGGGCCTGCGTGCGCCTGAATATCTTTGGACATTGTTTCAAATACCGGCGTGCCATTGCGCCCCACCCGAGACCAGATATAGACCTCGTCTGTCGCGAGCGTTTCGCCAGACACCACAATCGTCGACACCTCAGGCTGAATAGGAGCCAATGTGCGTGCCTCATAGATGATATCGGATTCCAGCAAGGCCACACTTCCGCTAAGTCCATCCATCCCGCGCAACATCGACAACAGGCTTCCGGTGGTGTCAAAATCAGGATTGTGGATCAACTCGACACCTTGCACCCCCGCAAAACAGGACCGGTACTGGTCATCAAGGTGGCCGGTTACAATACGAATACGCGGAACACCGCAGGCTTGCAAAAGATTGACCGATCTTTGAACCAGCCCAGTTCCACCAATTTCCAGCAATCCCTTTGGGGTCATCGTGCCACGCGGGCCCATGCGAATACCCCGTCCAGCCGCCATAATCAGCGCGTTTTCAACAGACATTTTTTCAATAAATCCAAAACTACTCGAAACTTGGGGGGACCCTATGATAGGACAGATCAACGCGCAAGCGAGCAGGTGCCGCACCAGTTTACGAGGCAAGACAGCACATGAAAATTGTTCAGGTCAGCCCATATGCCATGACCAGACCCGGAGGGGTGCAAACTCATATTCGCGATCTGGCAACGTGGTTCGAAACCGCGGGGCACGAGGTGCGAATTGTCGCCCCGCCCGGGTCGCAAGACGGCGGTGATATTCTGGAAATTGGGCGGTTTCGCACCATGTCCATGCATGGCACCCAATTCGAAATCACGCGCGCCTCTGGAACCGATTTGCAAGCCTCCGAGGATAGCCTTGCAAGCTGGGGAGCCGAGGTGGTGCATCTTCATACGCCGTGGACGCCGATGCTACCTTGGCAGGTGTGGAAACGGTTAAACCTGCCCACGGTCGCGACATTTCATGCCACGCTGCCCGACGCAAAAGGCATTGATCCGATGGCGTGGTTTTTGCGGCGCGCCGCCCGCTATTTCAACAAACGCCTGCAGGGCATTGTGGTGCCATCGACCGCCCCCCAAGCCCAATGGAAGGCCCTTGGGGCCACGCCCGTGCCCGATGTTCTGGCTCCGACGCTGGATTTATCGGCATGGCGTGACGCCGGAACACAGGCCCCTCAACAGGATGGTTTGCACGTCGTGTACATGGGGCGCCTAGAAGAACGTAAAGGCGTGCATGTCCTTCTGGAGGCGTGGCAAACCATTGCCGCACTTCTGCCGTCTGCCACGCTGACCATTGCTGGGCACGGGCCACAAGAAGACGCTTTGCGCAACGCCGCCGCTGACATGGGTCTTAAGCATGTGGAATTCATTACACCGCCGTCTTTCTCGGAGGCGCGGCGTCTGGTGGCATCTGCGGATATTTTCGCAGCCCCTGCGTTGTATGGTGAAAGCTTTGGCCTTGTTCTGATCGAGGCAATGGCGGCAGGGACCCTTCCGGTCGCAGCAGCAAATGCGGGATTTTCCACTGTGATGACCGACCTTGGCCAACATCTATTGGTCCCTCCGGGTGACGCCACTGCGCTTGCCGAGAAGATCGTCGAGATCGCATGCGATCATGCGCTGCGACAATCCCTGTTGGGGTGGGCTGCAAAGCGCGCCAATGACTTTGATGTGACGTCGGTCGGCCCACAATATCTGGACCTGTACCAAAAGGCGTTATCGCTCAAAACGTGACGGCACAGGAAATGACGTCTTTAGCCAATTGCGCACCATCTTTTCGACACGCGGGTTCGGGTTATGTTCAAAACTGTCATTCAGTGTGGCCACAAAGGGGTCCCGCCATTTAAGCAATTGCAGCTGCCACCATGTCCATGGCGCAAAGTTTTCGAGCGATGCATAGCCACCTACGGCCTTGGCCTCGGCCTGTGTTCCTGCAACGGCTTCGCCTTGTTCCACCGCATAGTGAGGATACAGGTATTCCGACGGCACATTGGTGCCAGATCGAAAGCGTGACGCACGGGTGTCTGTAATTTCTGGCGAAAACCGTTCGACCATGTCTGCAAATGCAGCCTTGTGAAACAATCGGGGACCGTGAATCGTATATTGGCGCGGGCGGTCAGCAAACTCGCGCGCCAGTGCTGCATTGGCCGTGCCCATTGCCAAATTCCACGGGCTGTCTTTGGCGGTGTCCAATTCATCAAGTCTGCGTGTTTTTGCTGCCTTAAACAGCGACAAAGGCATTCCCGACCGATGAAGCGCATCTAGCAATCCACGGCGCCGGATCAACATATCGTCCTCAAGATACAAGAATGTCTCGCTGAGGTCGGGGAGCAGATGCAGGTGGCTGACAATTGCAAAAGAATTGTACGTTGGCAAAATCGCGGGGTCCATAATCTCGTCATGATGCACAAGTCTCAGATCGGGGTGATCCTGACGCATCCAGTCGGGCACCTGAGGTCGACAACTCAGCAAATACACCCGCCGAAATTCCGGTAGATTTTCTTCGACAGAGCGCAAGGCATATTTCAACAGATCCAGATTGTCGCGCGTGCGATTGGGGTTGGTATCACGCACATCATCCATGTACCCCTGCATCGTGTCGGCATAGCCGTCAAACCGGTCATCCACCCACGTAAATACGATATCCATCTGCGCGCTGGTCATAGCCACCTGAACCTCTTGTTGAGATAGGAGGATAATCTCGCCTGTTTCACGTCGACGCAAGGGGCTTCTCGTATTGCAAAACATGCCCAAAATATGCCAGCTTGCGCCAGATCGCAGGCCAGATATTCGCGATCACAAAAAGGAATAAGTTACGTGCATACCGGCGACCTTGTCATTTCGGCAGATTTCGGAACATCCGGTGTGAAAATCGGTGTCGTAGATGACACGCTGACCCTTCTCAAACGTGCCACAGCCACCTATCCTCTGGACCTTGCCCCCGGTGGGCATGCCGAACAAACACCCGATGATTGGTGGGCCGCCTTTGCCCGCGGGCTGGCCGACCTGCGCAAGGACATTCCGGATCTGCATGACCGCGCAGGGGCTATCGTCATAAGCTCGCAAATGTGTGGCCTCGTGTGTGTCGATGAAGCAGGCCATGCCTTGCGACCCTGCCTCACGTGGTTGGACAAACGCGCCGCCACCATCGGCCAAGACCTGATTGGTGGTTTTCCATCGGTGCTTGGCTATCAGGTTGGCAAGTTGGCGCGCTGGTTGCGCATTGCCAACGGGGCCCCCGCCAAAAACGGGATGGACCCGACAGCCAAGATGGCGTGGATTGCGAAACACGAACCTGAAATTTTTGCGCGCACCCGCTGGTTTTTGGACGTCAAAGACTGGATTTTGCACCGTGCCACCGGGCGTTTCACCACAAGCGCGGAAAGCGCAAATATGACATGGTTGTTGGACAGTCGTTCGGGGCGTCAGGGTTGGTCTTCGACACTGACCAAGATGACCAACCTGCCGATTGAAAAGCTTCCCGAAATAGTAGACGCCGACGAAGTGCTGGGAACCCTAACCCCGCAAGCTGCTGCCGAACTGGGCCTCAACAGCGCCCTGCCTGTATTGGGTGGCACATCTGACGTCACCGCCGCCGCACTTGGCTCAGGTGAGGTTGAGGATGGCGCCCTACACATTAGCGCCGCCACCAGTGTCTGGATCTCCGGATTTATGCCAGGCCGGATTTTGAACGTGCCCAGTTCCTATGCCACCATCTCGAGCGGCCTGGGGTATCGCCCCCTTTTGATCGCCTCACAAGAAAATGCCGGGTCAGCCATGGAATGGGCTGTGCGCGTGAGTGGTGGCACGACATCTGGCGAATCTCTGGCAGGCGCATTTGATGACATGGGCGCGCCCGTGCCGGACGATCCATATTTCCTGCCTTGGTTGGCTGGCGAACGCGTTCCGGTCGACAATGATGCGCTGCGCGGGGTATTTCACGGTTTGGGGTTGCACCACGACGCCAGGGCGCTGCGACGCGCGGCTGTTGAAGGCGTCGCCATGAATATCCGATGGTCCTATTCACGCGTGATCCGCGAAAAAGCTGTGCGCACCGACGGCCCCATCAGCATGGTCGGGGGGGTGGCAGGAAATGCCGCCTTTGCCCAAACTGTCGCCGACACCCTGAACCGGCCGGTTCGTGTCGGCGAAACCCGCCACGCCGGCGTATTGGGCACCGCCACATTGGCCGCCCCCACCATGGGATGGGCCGACACCGCATTTGAAGCTGCTGCAAGATTGCGCGCCCACAGCTCTGCGCTTTATACGCCCGACCCGACCCGCGTAGAGCAACTGGAAGCGCGCTATCAGAAGCTGGACAAAATCAGAAAAGACATCTTGCGCAGCTATCGCCATTAACGCCACACAAGGAATGCCGCCATGATTGATGGCCTCATCAAATCCAAAATCGATCCAATTTGGGAAGCGATGGCCACACCATTGGTCAAGGCGCGATGGTCTCCTAATCAGGTGACGGCCTTTGGTTTGTTTTTGATAGTAGCCGTGTCATTAGCCTATCTTTGGCACGGCTCCGAAATCATCTATGGGCTGACGCTCTCTGTATCCTTTGCGTTCGATGCGCTTGACGGCGCTGTGGCCCGCCGCCGCGGTATGCAAAGCAAGGCAGGCGGATATTTTGACGCCATGGTCGATCGGTATCAAGAGCTCGCTGTGCTTGCGACATTGGCCTATGTACACGATGCATGGCCGCTTGCTCTGGCCGCGTTTTCAGGCAGCGTTATGACAAGTTACGCCAAGGCCCGTACAGCCATCGAAATGCCCGTGAGCAACGACAATTGGCCCGATTTTTTTGAGCGTCTAGAGCGCGTGATCTTTCTGTGCCTAATGCTGTTGATCGCTGGCAGCATGTCCGCCAGCACCGGCTGGATCGTGTCAGCGGGGCTGGCCATATTTGCACTGCTGTCACATTTCACCGCGTTGCAGCGGTTCCGCCGCGCCACCCAGATGCTGCGTGCCTTGGATCAAGAGGCCCGTAAATGACGCCGGATGGCCGAATATGTATCGACATGGAACGTCAGCAGATAAATCAAGAACGATGATAATAGCATCGGCTCTGTCCAAACATAGAGCTGGTAAAGCGGATCATAGAACGCGCCAGTGTCAAAATTCTTGAGCACAAACAGCCCAAGATACGAAACACCCAGCACAATCGGCATCCACACAAAACGCCTGCGAAAGCGCGCCATTCGCACAGAAATCACAACACTCCCATTGGGGTATCGGGAAATTCCACGCGACAGCAGTTCCCCAACCACGACGACAAATGCTTGCGAGAAAAAGAACAAATAGCTGCCCGTCATGTGCATACCGCCATGACGATAGTGGCTTAGGATGTACATTCCTATCGCAGCGAGGCCCTGCAAAGTGATCAACAGGCACGCCAGCACAACAGCACGCTTTAACCCACCAAAGCCTTGACCACTCTGACGGCGTAAATCGAGCAGCAGCCCAAGGGCGATGCCAATAATTCCAAGAAACAACAGCGGCGCGCTGATCGCCATCCAGCCTGCGAATGGTTCACCGATAATAGGATCAGAAATTGCCTTGCTGATTGTCGGCGGCTGCCTGAGAACAAAATCGGGATGACGCATATTAAATTGCGCGCGTGACCAATAGATCAGCACATTAACGACCACGACGACAAAGCCCGTGAACGCAATAGCCATGCCCAAAAGCGCGACCTCTGCGCGACGCGACGCCGACATCTCAGCCGACCTCATGCGCAGTCGGGAGCAGATATTTTTCGTCCGAGATGATTTTGCCACCAGCCATTTTTATCAAGCGGTCACATTTGTGAAACTGGTGGTCGTCATGGGTAATTGCAATCACCAACTGCCCACCTGCTGCAAGCTCGGGAACCAACACGTCATAGAAAAAGGCGCGGTTGGCGGGATCCTGATCTGCGGCAAATTCATCAAGAATGATAATCGGGCGCTGCTCTGCCAAGGCAACGGCCAATGCCAGCCGCCGCTTTTGACCGGCAGACAAGGACAGTGTGGAAAACTTGTTTTCCTGCATCGTGACACGATCTGACAGGTTCAGCGCCTTGATTCGCATATCAAGGCGCTCCATTTCTTCCGCCGTCATGCCAAAGGTGCGGTCAAACAGGTGGAAATCGCTAAAGACCCCGCAGAACAGTTCGCGGTATCCGTGGCGCATGTCGTTTGACATGATTTCCCCGTCCACAAGGATGTCGCCTTTGTCGGGGTTACGCAGCCCTGTGATCAACCCCATCAATGTGGTTTTGCCAGAGCCATTACCGCCACAAACAAACACGGTTTCACCCGGTTTAAACGACAAGTTGATAGGCCCGATCTCAAACGCTTCAGACGCCGGCCGTCCTGGTTCGGAGATACGCGCGGATACGTCCCGCATTTCAATGGATGAGAACCCAGCACGAGGCGCCACATCCCGTTGCGTGACCTGTGCGGCGGCTTCGTAGAGGTCCGCTTCGACATTCTGGATACGGAAATAGGCATTTTCCGCACGCGACATGCTGGGCAAAGCGCCAAACAATTGTTCAATCGGACCACTGGTCAGAAAAATGACGGTCAAGATTTGAAACATCACATCTATCCCGCCTCCTGGCAGGATTGGCACCACAATCACCACATAACATAACAGCAGAATAACGGCGCTTTGACCCACGGCCGTGCTCTTGGCATACAAACGTTCCGAAACGTTGGCATAGGTGCTGACCTTGCGGATCACATCCATGGTTTCCGCCTCAAGCGCGGCGCTGCGGCTCCGACGCAGGCGCAATTCTTTCCATCCTGCCAACATGTCACGAACGCGGTTGGAGAATTCAGCTCCTGCCGCAGAGGCCTTGTACATCGCCGCGCGCGCAGGCCGATCAAACAACATATACCCAAGCGTGCCCAAAGCCATCGCCACAAACGTCGCAACGCCCGCCGTCCAGCTAATCCAAAAGATGTAAGGCGTGATGATCAGCACGATAACCACTGCTTCGATGGTTTCGATCACATTGATGATCGCGCCAGACACCTGTCCAACCTCTTCGGTCATCGCCACATGAACCCGTCCATGCGGGTTGGTTAACAGAAAGTCGATATTGGCCCGCAACAGGTTTCGCGTCATCCGCTGGCGCATGCTTTCTTTGACGCGAATGATCAACGCATGCATGCGAATCCGAGAAATATAGCCAATGACAAGCATGGAAATCGCACAAAACAGCAGCATTGCAACAGGCCATCCGAGGCCTTGGTCAGCAGTACGTGCCGTTTCGTTGATCCCGAACATCATACCCGAGCGCGCAAAGCTGCTGAGGAAGGTCAACAGGATAATGGGATCCGTCAGAACATTGCTCGTCCCCAAAAGATAGCGCAACACCGTGACACGCCGCTCGATCAGCTTACGAAATCCCTTTTCATCGGGTGATGTAATTTTCGGTGGTGTTGTCACTGCGCGATACTCTTGAATTTCTTGGGCAAACTAGCGGGTTACGGACAAGTTCGCCAGTCACCTATTTGTCGGATGACGTGCATTTCCATCGTGACGCATAGTGCCGGATCGCAATTGTGTTGTTGCGATCTTCCAGCGCGCCCGTTCCCCGATTTAGATTTGCCAACGCCGTGCGCTTGAACTCTGCATAATTGCGTTTTGGCAAAAAACTTAGCCCCTTTGTCGGCACGACGTGCTTTGGCACCTGACACAAAGCACTTGTGCGCACGTCGTCCGCCAAGAACCCGGCGCGGGGCGTATCCTGAAAGTCAGTCATGTCATGCAAATCAAAAAATCGGGGACGCATCACATAGCTCATCACACCTTGGATGATATCAATTTCTCTTGGCGTGCGCAGGCGTGATCCACGGATTGGTGCAGGTGCCAGCATCATAAGATTTGACCAAATGGTCGTGGGCCGATCCACCAGATCATCGGGCACATCCCACCCCGCCATCGTCAGCGCCACATCGGGCGTTTTCGCCAGTTGCCTTTCATAGGTTTCCACCAAATCCCGCGGATAAATTCTGTCATCATCCGCAACCAGAATGGCTTGGTCTGGTGCGACCTCGGTCAGCGTTGGAATGAGTTTGGTTGCAGGGCCCCAGTCTTCACAACGTCTGATGGTGACACCCGCCAGATTTTCAAGATATGGCGGCACTTCATAAGCACAGTCTTCGCGTTTGGAATACAGCGGTACATTGATGAAAATTTGTGACGGCGGCAGAGTTTGATCCAAAAGGCTTTTGAGCGCGGTATCCATCATGCCAATTCGGCTTGGGATCGTTGTCATGCTGACGATGATGTCGGATTTCTTCGCGCGGGCCTGCCATCTGGCATCCCATTCTTTCAGAGGATGGCGCGAAAGACGCCATTCGCGCCAAATATCGACAATCAGGCGCTCGCCTTCAAATACGTGATGCACCCAAAGCCCGATCCCTGCGAGACCAAGCAGACCAAAGATTATCCAGACCATCGCGCAGTTGCTCCTTGCTTGACGTGGCTTTATCAGCCCACATCGAAGCTGTCACGCCAACATAGTGAAACGGCTGGAAAGCCTATACAAACCTGTGATTAACTGATGCATATTTTCTGCAAGGCGGAGTCCCCGGGATGTCCACAAAACCGGTCACATTTGTAAGTGGCGCCAACGCAGGCTTCTGGCGCGCACTCTATCAATTGTTGCGCGCAGCAGAACGCCAAAAGTGGACACAGCTTGGGGATTGGCACGTCTTTGACCTTGGCCTTGCACCAGAACAACGCGTACGCCTTGAGGCCAGATTTGGGTGGGTGACATTTCACGATTTCGATTTTGATGCCTATCCGCCGCATTACCAACCCGAGCAAGGGTCATATGCGTGGAAACCTGCGCTGATTCAGAAAATGGCAGACACCACACGCGGCCCATTGATTTGGCTGGACAGCGCCACCATTCCCAAATCGTCGCCCGCCGAGATGCTGGACCATATCCATGCGCACGGCACGTATTTTTTGAATGGTCAGGCCAGCTTGGCCGAACGATGCGATCCAGATGTATTGGATCATCTTGGTATCCCGCAAGATGTGCGCGCCATGCGCGAATGTGTGGCGACCATCGCGGGCTTTGACACGTCACGGCCTGATGTATACGCTCTTATCGCGAAATGGGCGGGCTTAGCAGAAAGCCCCGAGCTTATTCATCCAAAGCCTGCAAAGATTGCACGTCACATGCATGATCAGGCGCTGCTCAGTGCGCTGGTTCTGCCAAAAGTGATGCAAGGCGACATAGTCTTGCCACACGAAGACATCGACATCTCGTCAGGCATGCCCATTCAATTCATGAGCACCCGCAACAAGGTCTCACCGGATACGCCCGTATGGGCCGATCCATTTGTGCGCGCCTACTACTGGGCATATAAGACGCTGGATCAATGGGCGCACCGACGACAGCACGCCAACCCCGATCAAGGCTCGGCACCCTGACCAGAAAAGTGGCTTAGCCTTCGTTAAGAAAGCGCGTAATCAGGCGCCCGACATCCTCACGATGAGAGTACATCAACAGATGTCCCGCCGGGTACACTTTGAGACGTGCATCAGGCAATTGTGACGCCAACAGCATTTGGTTTGCGATAGGGATAAGCGCATCAAGCGCCCCTGCAATGATCTGTGTGGGCTGCTTAAGTTTGTGCAGCCAAGGCAAGCTGGTCCAACCGCAAATTGCCCGCACCTGACCATAATACCCCTCGCGCGACGGGGCGATGGCCAGCTTGGCATATTCCTTGAACATTTCCGGTTGCAGGATGGCTTCGCCACCATACATCCACGGACCAATCATATTCCCATAGGCCTTGTTGGCGTATCGAAGCGGAAAGAAAATCTCTGACAACGCAATGGGAGAACCCCACCAGCTTCCTAATCCGCCAGCCGAGGCGATCGACAGAATCAGCTTGCGACACCGGTCTGGATGATCGTGCGCCAATTGCTGGGCCAAGCTGCCACCCCAAGAAATCCCCAAGACGTCATACTGATCATGCCCGAGACGTTCCATGATCTGGGCCGGAAATCGTGCGTATTCCGGAATAGTCAGGCCGTTCTCTGGAATTTCAGACCGTCCCACACCGGGAACATCAAAGGCCACGATCGTGCGATCGGGAAATTGTTCAATCAGAGGATACAGAATTTCGACGGCTTGCCCCAAACCATTGCAAATCAGCAATGGTGGCTCAGACGTCTTTCCAGCGCGGCAATAAACCCGAATGGCCAACCCTTCGATGGTTTCCGTATGAAAAACCCCATCGTGCTGACCTGTGCCATGTTCAGACACCGCAGACGCGGCCATCAAAACAACCGCCCGTCTTGCGCCACATCTTCAACGACATATGTCCCCGGTGCATCAGCCAGCGGCGGATGCGTCTTGTTGCCCAATGATTTTGGCGCAGCGATCGTTTTCCCCGATCCGTTTTTGTCCAACCAAGCCAACCAGTGATCCCACCAGCTACCTTGAGTTTTTGTCGCTGACGCCTGCCATCCTGTGGCATCTGCACCTGCATCCCCGTCTGTCATAAAGCTGCGGCGGTTTTTGGCAGGATGGTTGATCACTGTGCCAGACACGTGCCCGCCGTCTGTCAGGACGAACTCGGAATCGCCGGATACCAACCCTTTGGCCACATAAGACGTTTCCCACGGCACAATGTGATCGCCCGTCGCGGCAAGGAAATAGCACGGCATCTTGATGTTGCGCGTATCCACAGGCTTGCCCAACAACGTCAGCGCCCCCGGCTCCTTCATCTTGTTGGCGACATAGATTTCTTCGATGTAATAGGTAAACCAAGCTGACGGCAGGTTCGATGTATCCGCATTCCAATGCAAAATATCAAAGGGCGGCGAATCTTGGCCTTTGAGGTAATTGTTGACCACAAAGTTCCATATAGAGTCATTTACGTGCAACATAGACATCGCCTGAGCGATATCACGCCCTGGCGCAACCTGCGCAGCCTTGAGGCGATTTTTGTACATTTCGATCTGTGGTGTATCGATGAACACCTCAAGCTGACCCGGATCAGAGGCGTCAATCATCGACGACAGGAACGTCGCAGAGGCCACTTTTTTGGCGAGTTTTTCAGGGAACACCGAGAGCGCTGCGAGCTGCATTGTGCCGCCATTACACCATGACAACATGTGAACATCGTCCGCTTTGGCAATCTCAGTGCAGGCCTCGAACGCGGCAATAATGCCTGTTTCAATATATTGATCCCAGCCGTAGTCGACCAATTCAGGACCCGGATTACGCCATGCGATAATATAGACGCTGTTCCCCTGCTCTAGCAGATAGCGCACCATCGATTTCTTTTCGTTGATGTCGAAAATATAGAATTTGTTGACGCAAGGCGGCACGATCAAAATTGGCGTCGCGTTCACCTTTGCGGTCATAGGTGTGTATTGAATAAGCTCGATCAACTCGTTGCGAAACACAACCGAACCGGGCGTCGTGGCAATATTTCCGCCCAATTCAAACGCGGATTCATCGCTGGTGGTGATATAGCCTTTTTCCAAGTCTCGCAGGACATTTTGAAAGCCATCAATCAGGCTTTGGCCGTTGGTTTCTTGTGCGCGTTTCAAAACTTCGGGGTTGGTTGTTGAAAAATTCGACGGGGCCATCGCATCGGCCGCCACACGCGCATAAAAGCTCAGCTTACGTTGCTCGTGTTCCGGTAACCCAGCAGAATCGGCCATGTCGGCAATTGCCTTGGCGGTTATTTCATAGGACTTGCGCAGGAACGGAAACACGCCTTCGTTCCATTCATCGCCGCGAAAACGCGGATCTTTGGACGGAGCAGGCTTGGCGTCATCGGATTGGGTCAGCCCCCCGAACCAAAGCTGGGCCAACTCGTTTTGATAGGCCATTCCGGCCTGCATCCACTCCACCGCAGCGGTTGGGGACATCGCAGCAAAGGCCGAGTACGCCGTTGACATCTGACGAGACAGATCCGCCAATTGGGCATGGTCTACATTCGAAAAAAACGGGTTGTTTTCTGAAACCTGTTTCCAAAAATCCAGATACTCGTTCGCAGACGACGTTGCCATATTCTATCCCTTTTTAGACTGACAGGCCCCTTTCGAGAGCCCTATCATCAAACCCAACGGGCACGACGTTTGAAACATTGCCACAACGATTGGCATTCAAACGCACAATTCCCCAGTGCGTGTTCTGACACGACATTCGGCACTAGCCCCCGGACATCGTCAGAAGGTTTAGTTTTGCAACGCCAACCTTGCTCAAATGTTTCCAAACATCGCAGGCCCATAATAATATGGCCCGCGACATGAAACTCTAGGTAAATTGCGACAAGAAGAGCCTATTCAACGGTGACAGACTTTGCCAAATTGCGTGGCTGATCGACGTCTGTGCCCTTTAGAACCGCCACATGATAGGCCAGCAACTGTGCCACAATGGAATGAACAAACGGGGCCAGTTCCTCGCGCACCGCAGGCACGATCAACATGTGATCTCCGATACCTTTTGCCAAAACCGCCCCTTGGGGGTCTGTGATCAATGTCACTCTGGCCCCTCGCGCGATCACCTCTTGGACGTTCGAAATGGTTTTCTCAAACAGCGGCCCAGACGATGCAAAGACAATGACGGGCACATGTTCATCAATCAACGCAATGGGCCCGTGTTTGAGTTCCCCCGCCGCATAGCCTTCTGCATGGATATAGCTGATCTCTTTAAGTTTGAGTGCAGCCTCGAACGCAAGCGGCGCCAAAACACCGCGCCCCAAGAAAAGAGTATCTCTGGCACTGACCATCGTCGCCGCAACCTGTTGCACCATCGGCTCAAGGCTTAGGGTTTCGCTGACAAGGCGCGGCAGCGCGGCCATCGCCACGGCCAGACTTGTTTCCGCATCGGTGCCCACAAGCCCATTGTCTTTGCCGGCCTTTAACGCCAACGCGGCCAACAAAGCCAATTGCCCGACATACGCCTTGGTCGACGCCACACCAATTTCCGGTCCCGCCAAAATTTCAAGAACGTGATCTGCTTCCCGCGCGATCGAACTTGTGGGCACATTTACCACTGCTAACACGGCCCGCACACGACCTTTGACATGGCGTACCGCGGCCAACGTATCGGCGGTTTCCCCCGACTGACTGACAAAAATGGCCATATCATCATCGCGCAACGGCGTGCTGCGATATCTGAACTCGCTGGCGACATCCAATTCCACCGGAAGGTCGGCGAACTCCTCAAACCAGTACTTGGCGACGGACGCGGCATAATACGCGGTCCCGCAAGCCACCAGAACCACACGGCGCACGCCAGAAAAATCAACTTTATCGAGGTCACCGCTCAGGCGGCCCTTTTGCAGATCAATCAGCGATCCGAACACGCGTGCCAATGATGCAGGTTGCTCGTGAATTTCCTTGTGCATGAAATGCTTGTGCTCACCCTTATCGACCAGAACTTCGTCCAATTCGATACGGCGAACGTCCCGTTCTACCGGCTGAAAAAGGTGGTTATAAATTTGGACACTTTTGCGGCTCAGAACCGCGACGTCGCCTTCTTCCAAATAGGAAATCTGGTCTGTCAGCGGTGCTAGCGCCAGCGCATCAGACCCGACAAACATTTCACGCATCCCTGTTGCCTCGTCGCGGTCCCCGTATCCAACAACCAAGGGCGACCCTTTGCGTGCGCAAATCATCAGGTCATCTTGACCCTCAAACAAAAAACACAGCGCAAATGCGCCACGAATACGGTCCAATGTTTTCTGGACTGCCTCGAATGGATCATTCTGCCAAGCCATAAAGGAATTGCACAGTTGCGCGACGACCTCTGTATCGGTGTCCGACGTAAATATGACGCCGCTATCCATAAGTTCCTGACGCAGCTCTGCGTAGTTTTCGATAATTCCGTTATGGACAACCACAACCTTGCCCGCGCGATGCGGATGGGCATTGGCCTGATTTGGGGACCCATGTGTCGCCCAGCGGGTATGCGCAATGCCAGAACGGCCCGCCAAAGGTTGACGATCCAGCAAATCACCCAACGCGGCAATTTTCCCGACGGCCCGTCGGCGCGTCACCGCGCCTTCGCACAGTGTTGCGATCCCAGAGCTATCGTAGCCACGATATTCGAGACGCTGAAGTGTTTGTAACAAGTTTGGGGCAACATCTGATGCGCCGAGAATACCGACAATACCACACATAATTTCCACCCTCCAAAAAAGCGAAACTGCAATAACTCAAAAAGCAAATTTTAAAATATAGCGCAAAACGTGCCAGAAATTGGGCTCGTTTTCAAACTTTAAACACTTGGAGAGTAAGCGGACACGCGCCTGAAACAGGCCCATCAGACCCACGCGTAACTATTTGTTAATAGATTCCAGTGGGTTTCCGCCTTCAAAACCCAACATGACAATTGCCTATTTAAGAGGCTTTGTTTGGAAAAGACGCACCTTAAGCCCGCCATTTGCAATCGGTGCACCCGTTGGCAGAAACGGCAAACCGGTTGCTTTGGCCAACGACGACTCACTGGTGACAAGCCCAACCCGCCAACCAGAGAACCGCTCTAGCAGCGTTTTGCCAAGCGCCCCATACAGGCCATACAGCAGCTTTTTATTTCCAATCCGGGCCCCATATGGCGGATTGACCATCACCAACCCTTTTGGGCCTTCGGGCGGTTCAAGCTCGCTAATGCTACGCATCTGGAACTCTGTATAGGCCGCAACACCAGCACGTTCGGCATTGGCTTGGCTCATTTTGATGGCCCCGGCGTCTCGATCCGAGCCGTAGAACTTGATCGTCGGCGCGGACGTTGGCTTTGCGCTGCGCATCTCTTGCCAGACATCTGCATCAAACGTGGCCAGGTCTTGGAATGCAAAAGACCGTGTTCGCCCAGCGTTTAGTCCCAATGCGATCTCGGCCGCCTCAATGGGAAACGTTCCCGACCCGCACATCGGGTCCAGAATCGGCTCTGATCCATCAAACCCGCATTGACGCAGGAACATGGCGGCAAGGTTTTCACGCATAGGGGCCTTGTTCACCGCCTCTTTGTGGTCACGCTTGTGCAGGGACTCGCCTGAGGTATCCACGCTGAATGTACACAGATTATCGTCGATCCGCACCTTGAGCCGCACATCTGCTTGTTGCGATATAGGTGCCCCCAGCTCTTCGGTGATCGCCTTTTCGATGCGTTGCGCCGCGGCACCCGCATGATAAATTTTTGATTTTTTGCACGTGACTTCGACCTTCACTGGCAGGTCAGGCCGCAACACATCACCCCATGGAAATTTGCGCGACCGCTTATCCAACTGTGCAAGGTGGAACGCCCTGAATGACCCGATCCGCGCCAAAATGCGTGCGGCACCGCGCAACTCAAGATTGGCGCGCCATACATCAGGCCAACGCCCATGGATCGTGACACCGCCGCCTGTGGATTGCGCATCTTGAAAACCCTTTTCACGGGCCTCGGCGCACAGGGCATCTTCAAGGCCTGGGGCCGTTACAAGAAAAATTTCAAAGCTATCATCAGTCATCATCTGATCTCAGTAGACCGAAAGCCTGCAGTCTACGATAGCTATTCCAGCCTTTCGCGCATAAAGCACAAAAAAACAGGGCATTTGTACAATGCCCTGTTCTGTGTTCACATCGAAATCGCTGATTATGCGTCTTTGTGAATTTCCACTGTATGCGGGTATGGAATAGACACGCCATCGCGGTCAAAGGCCTCTTTGACGGCTTTTGTCATTCCAAACTTCAGCTCCCAATAATCCGCAGCGTCACACCACAGGCGCGCTGTAATATCGACAGAACTGTCGCCAAGGTTGGTGACACGCACCCATGGCTCCGGGTCTGTTTTAACACGCCCATCAGCAGCGGCCTGATCCAGAATGATCTGCATCGCACGGTCGGCATCATCCCCATAATCAATTCCAAACACCAAATCGACGCGGCGGGTTTCATGGTGCGAAAAGTTCGTAATCACCGCGCCCCACGCCTGACCGTTTGGCACAATGATTTGAACGTTGTCAGGTGTCACCAATTCGGTCACAAAAAGATTCAAGTCTTTGACTGTGCCCGATGTCCCGCCAATATCCACAAACTGACCCAGCTTATAAGGGCGGAACAAGATCAACATAAACCCGGCAGCCAGATCGCTAAGCGTCCCCTGAAGCGCCAGACCAATTGCCAGCGTTGCAGCCCCCATCATAGCGACCAGGGAGGTTGCCTCGATACCAAAGAGAGACAGCACCGCGACCAATACAATCAGCAAGATCACCCAGCGCACTATCGAGGCGGCAAAATTTCCCAGCGTGTTGTCAATTTCGGGGCGCGCGTTGACCCGCCGCCGGACAAAACCGCTCACAATACCTGCTACGGTCCAGCCCACCACCAACAGGATAAGCGCCTTGATCGCCGCCATCGCAAGTGGCCCTAACGCACCGACTTGTTGCACTACATCTTCCATCGTTCGCTCCTAGAAAACCTTTGAATAGTCATAGAAACAGCCTTGGCTACAATGCAAGACCTGTTTCAGCAAACACTGCGTGAGCATGTTTGCTTTCTACGCCGATATTGCACTGTACGCCCAAATATCAGAGGGGAAAATTGGCTCATCAATCCCCGCACATCTGCAACACACGCCCGAGGCTAACCCGGCAGTACGCCTGTCTCAACATAGCGCAGAATTTCCACGACTTGGGATGGTGCTTGGGCAACAGCCAATGCAGCTGCGTCGACCTCTTTCAAGGCGTGCTGATGATCGCCGCCATGCAATACAATCAGGGATTTCCCCAACGCAGCAGCATAGCCCGCATCAAACGCAGCGTTCCATTGTTTGTATTTCTCGCCAAAACGCACCACGACGACATCCGCATCGGCGATCCCCTTGCGGGTTCGGATCGCATTAAGCTTGGCGCCTTTGTTATCGTGCCAAAACTTGTCGGGTTCTTGCCCCAGAATGCGCACGCCACAATCGTCACTTGCGTCATGATCAGTCACGGCCGAACTGAAGACCACATCAAGATCCGCTGATCCGCTGATGATTTGGTCACGCCAATCTGTATGGATTTCTCCCGACAGGTATACCTTTAACGTCATGTTTCGTCCTCCACATGGGCCCAAGGGATGTTCACTTCGGCTTTGTCGATACCGCGCAGCGCATCCGGTTGGATATGCTTGCGCGGCATAGAATTCATTTAGCTTCTCAAGATACCACCAGTCGCTTTGGTGACCTTGTCCACGATCTTGGCCGCGACGGCCTCGATCTCTGCTTCTTTCAGAGTTTTCTCTGTCGGTTGCAGACGCACAGTGATGGCGATCGACTTTTTGTCATCGCCCAAGGCCCCGCCGATGAATTCATCAAAGACGCGCGCCTCTTCGACCAGCACCTTGTCGGCCCCGATGGCGGCATTCACAATCTTGAGCGCATCCACATTTTTGTCGACCACAAAGGCGAAATCACGTTCAACAGCCTGAAGATCACGCAGTTGCAACGCAGGTCGTGTGGCGTTCTTTTTGCGTGGCAATGGGATGTCCGCAGGATAGAGCGTAAAGGCCACAGCAGGCCCTTTGACACCCATCGTCTCAAGCGTTTTCGGATGCAATTCGCCAAACACGCCCAGCACTTTCTTTGGACCCAAGCAGATTTTGCCATGGCGACCCGGGTGCCACCATGCTTCGGCACCTCTGAGCACCTGAACCTTGGTTGGCGCGCCCATGGCCGCAAGAATAGCTTCGGCGTCTGCCTTAGCATCAAATAAATCAATCGCACGGCTTTCACCGTGAACATCTTTGGCCAATGACTTCCCAACCAGCAAGCCGCTGACTTGCACACGCAAATCATCAGGTTCGCCGCCATGGAACACCGGACCGCATTCAAACAGGGCCAAATCCGAGAACCCGCGTGCCTGATTGCGCGCAGCCGCCTGAAGCAAGCCCGGCAAAAGGTCGGGGCGCATGTCGCTCATTTCGTTTGAGATCGGGTTTTGCAATCTGCGGGCATCATCGCCACCGCCGAACAAGCCAGCGGATGCTTTATCAATGAACGAATAGGTCACGCATTCATTATAGCCCAGCGCAGCGGTCGTGCGGCGCGCAATTTGTTCGCGACGCTGCATTGGCGACAGAATAGGCTTGGGCACACCTGCTTTGACGCGCGCCATGGGCCGGCCCACCAGCTTGGTCAACGATGCGACACGCGCGACCTCTTCGACAAGATCTGCCTCGCCTTGCACATCTGGTCGCCAGCTTGGCACCTGTGCCATATCGCCATCCAGCACAAAGCCCAGCGCGGACAGCGTCTTGCGTTGTTCCTCGGCAGGGATTTCCATGCCAACCAGAGATTGCACGCGATCCGTATCCAGCTTGTATGCGCGGCTCACGTCAGGAACTTCGCCTGCGACCACAACCTCTGACGGGGTGCCGCCACACAGGTCGATGATCATCTGCGTGGCAAGATCAAGCGCCTCCATATTAAAGGCTGGGTCAATCCCACGTTCATTCCGATAGCGCGCATCAGAATTGATCTTCAGGGCACGCCCCGTATGCGCAATCTGGATATGGTCCCAGACGGCGGCCTCGACAAACACATTTGTGGTTTCATCGGTACAGCCGGTCGCCAAGCCACCCATGATGCCGCCAATGCTTTCTACGCCAGTATCGTCAGAAATAACCACTTGGCCCGCGCCAAAGGTGTATTCTTTTTCATCCAACCCAACGAGTGTTTCCCCACCCAAAGTGCGATGCACACGCAGGTCACCAGTGACCTTGTCCGCATCGAACACGTGCAGCGGACGGTTGCGATCATAGGTAAAGAAGTTGGTCACATCGACCAACGCCGAGATCGGGCGCAGGCCAATGGCGCGCAGCCGATCCTGAAGCCATTCGGGGCTTGGACCATTCTTGACGCCCTTGATCAAGCGCCCTGCAAACACGTGACACCCGTCCGTCAGGGCATCTTCCGCGATCGTGACATTGATCGTATTCGGGAAAGCGCCCGCAACATCCGCTGTCTTTGCTGGTTTCATGGTGCCAAGGCCGCGCGCGGCCAAATCCAGTGCGATGCCGCGAACCCCAAGTGCGTCGGGGCGATTAGGCGTGATCGCAATATCAATCATCGCGTCCACTTTGGCCGGATCATTTTGCGCCAACCAATCCACAAACCGGTCGCCGACTTCGCCCGAGGCCAGCTCGATAATGCCGTCATGTTCGTCCGACAATTCCATCTCGCGCTCGGACGCCATCATGCCATAGCTCTCGATGCCACGAATTTTGCCAACACCAATCGTCGTATCGATACCAGGCACATACACGCCGGGCTTTGCAACAACGACTGTGATGCCTTCGCGGGCGTTGGGGGCACCACAAATGATCTGAAGCTCACCTTCGTCAGTGGCCACCTTGCACACCCGCAGCTTATCCGCATCGGGGTGCTTTTCAGCATGCAGAACCTTGCCGATGGTAAAGTCTTTCAACCGGTCCATTGGGTTTGTCACGTCTTCGACTTCAAGACCAAGATCGGTGAGCGCATAAAGAATTTCGTCAAGGCTCGCCTCTGTGTCGAGATGATCCTTCAGCCAGGAAAGAGTGAATTTCATAGTTTAATCCCCAATTGTTTCGTCGCTGTTTGCTTGGTCGGCAACGAAGCTTGGTCAAAAAATAGAGTAACGGCGGCGACGCTCGCTTGCGCGGCATCAGCTTTGGTTTGGTTCCACAGGGCAGCTTGGCGTATCACCGGCTCAGCCCACCGTGCAGGGTGGGTTGGTCCAGACTGGCGAACCCGTAATGGCGCAACCAGCGCAAATCAGAGTCAAAGAACGCGCGCAGATCGGGGATACCGTATTTCAGCATCGCCATACGGTCGATCCCCATACCAAAGGCAAAGCCCTGCCATTCGTTCGGGTCCACGCCGGCAGCCGCCAGTACCTTGGGGTGCACCATGCCGGACCCCAGAACTTCCATCCAGTCGTCGCCTTCGCCAATCTTGAGCTGCCCATCAACCCAACTGCATTGAATATCCACCTCGGCAGAGGGCTCCGTGAACGGGAAATGCGACGCGCGAAAACGGGTTTTAATGCCATCAATTTCAAAGAAGGCCGCAAAGAACTCTTCGAGCACCCATTTCAGATTCGCCATGGAGATATCTTTGTCGATGGCAAGGCCTTCGACCTGATGGAACATGGGGGTGTGGGTTTGGTCATAATCGGCGCGATACACGCGGCCCGGTGCGATGATGCGAATCGGCGCGCCTTGGGCTTGCATCGTGCGGATTTGCACGGGCGACGTGTGCGTGCGCAACACGTGTGGCGGGCGATCATCGCCGTCGGCACGATGCGTATAGAACGTATCCATCTCTGCGCGTGCCGGATGGTGACCCGGAATATTCAGCGCATCAAAGTTGTACCAATCGGTTTCGATCTGCG
Source organism: Shimia litoralis (assembly GCF_005518135.1). Classification (GTDB taxonomy): domain Bacteria; phylum Pseudomonadota; class Alphaproteobacteria; order Rhodobacterales; family Rhodobacteraceae; genus Shimia_E; species Shimia_E litoralis. The sequence goes on from NZ_SULI01000023.1 coordinate 27,031, forward strand.
GCCCTTCGGCCACCGAGAACCCCATATCGGCCAAAATCGCGGTGACTTCTTCTGTCACTTGTGAAATCGGGTGGATGCTGCCTTGGGGGCGGTGACGCCCGGGCAAAGTCACATCAAGCCATTCGGTCCGCAGACGCTCATCAAGTGCTGCGTCGGCCATGGCGGCCTTTTTGCCCGCGAGCGCACTATTGATTTCATCTTTGAGCGCATTCAGCTTTGGCCCCATGATCTGCCGCTCTTGCGGGGTCATCTTACCCAACTCGCGCATCTTCAAGGCCACTTCGCCTTTTTTGCCGACGGCCTGAAGACGCAGGTCTTCTAGCGCGGCCTCATCACCAGCACCGGCAATCGCTTCGAGATACTTGTTGCGCAGATCTTCCATTTTTGGGTCCACCATCGACTTTGCATTTGTTCCCGCCCTGCTAACTTTTGCAGGCCCTGAATGCAAGTCCGGCATCCCCTAGGAGACCGCCAACAGCCCCGCTTCTCGGACTGTGCCAACCAAACGCGCGGTTGCACCATAGCCCGCACCAAGTGGCGCGAGTTCTGGAAACAGGGAGATCACCTCGCCATAGGTCTGTTGTGCGATCCCATTCATCCCCATCTCGCTGGGATAGAAGCTTTCGCTCTGCACCCCATCGGCTGTGACAATTTCATGTTCATCAAACAAGAGATGGAAATACGTGACCTCGTGCCGCGGAGAGATGCGCACGGTTTGATCGTTAACCAATGCTTTTGCAGGCACCAAGATTTCAGACTCGCCAAACAATAGTTCAGCTTGCCATCCTGTCACCAACATTCGGTGCTGGGGGGATACGTAATGATCTCGCAATGCGCCCAAGGTGCCTTTGGCGATACGCACAGGCGCGAATTCACCTTTTGCACGCACTGTTCGGCTCCCGATCCAACGCAATACGGCCACACCATTGTCTTGGGTCAACACCTGATCACCTACAGCCAAGGTTTCAATGGCACGCGGACCATCTGGCGTATCAATAAGCGCACCCTTCACAAAGCATGCGATTCCGGTATCGCCAGCCCCGATTGTATCATGCGTCAACACATCAGGATCAGGTTGGTTAAACTGTAAGGTGGTAGTGGTCGAATTTGGCCCCACCAAAACTGTTAAGTTCTCTGATGTTGCGCCTGCTGCGGCACCGTCTAGGGCTGTGATCTGTTGGGTGCCTCCCCCAATATCGTAAAAATCGACGACATACCCAGAGGCGGTGTCTGTCAGAGCATAGGCCTCGTAATTTCCTGACCCTCCACCATCTGGATCGGTCAGCGCTATGTTGAAATAGTCGGCGGAAATGACATACACCATCTCGCCATTGTCTGGATCAAGACTAACCTGAACATCAGGATGGTCCAGAGGCAGCTCAAGCCCAACGGTTCCATCGGCTTGATAAAACGACACGGTGAAGTCAGCAGGATCGTCATTCACGCCCAAAGCAACCTCGAGGAATTCACTGATCCCCGAGCTTGCCGCATAGGCGTTCGAATAATGTAGTTCGCTGATCCGCGCCATAGGTTGTTCCCAAAACCTTGTAAATCACCACAATGGCCCCTCCCCCATTTGAGGCGCCAAAGTTCGGTATATTTTTAAATTGAGGAAGATTTGCGACGAATTGGGGTTTTTCACAGGCCCATCCCAAGGCAAATTTTGTTTGTACCGCATCCCGAGACTTTTTGCCCTCTTGTGAACCCTTGCGCCCAGAGTGATTCAGGTGCCGCGTACCAGAAGGGTTTCCCATGCAAAGTTCATTTCCATTTATGAGTGCCGGATTTCGTCCGATGTTTTTACTAGCCACAATTTGGGCGGCTGCGTCCTTGGGGCTTTGGATTTTGATGATCTCAGGAACCGTGAGCTGGGACATGCCTTGGAGCCAGTTAGATTGGCATGTTCACGAGCTTCTGTTCGGATTCGGCAACACAGTTCTGTGTGGTTTTTTGCTGACAGCAATTCCGAACTGGACGGGCCGCACGCCGATATCCGGTGCTCCTTTGGGGGGCTTGATCGTGGCGTGGGCATTAGGGCGTTGGGCGGTAACTTACGACATTGGTGCGGGTCCTGTCTTTCTCGCAACGCAAGACCTGCTGTTTCCCCTGTTGTTCACGTTGTTGGCCGCACGCGAAGTTTTTGCGGCAAGCAACCGCCGCAACTATGTGGTCATTGGTTTGGTGGCAGCATTTCTACTGGCAAACGGGGTCTTTCACATTGAGGCCGCACGCGAGGGCGCAGCCAGCTTTGGATATGGCGTGCGCGCAGGGCTTGCCCTGATATTGATGATGCTATCCCTGATCGGCGGGCGGATCATTCCCGCGTTTACCCGCAACTGGATGAACGCGCGATCTTTGTCCCCCGCCCCAAAACAGTTCTCGACATTTGACGCGGCCACGCTGGTAACGTCAGGAGCGACTATGGCCATATGGACCGTTACACCCGACCAGCCCGTAACCGGTGCGGCACTCCTGATGACAGCAGCGATGCAACTGCTTCGCCTATCACGCTGGCGGATGTTTGCAGTGCGCCCCGAACCCATGCTGATGATGCTACATGTGGCTTATGCCTTTATCCCGCTTGGATTTCTGCTGGTGGGTCTTGCCACATTCCTACCCGAAATTCCGATCACAGCTGGCCTACACGCTTGGACAGCCGGAGCGATCGGCACGATGACCCTCACGGTCATGACACGCGCAAGTTTGGGCCATTCAGGTCTCCCGCTTATGTCTGGATGGGCGGAACGCATTCTTTTGACGTCGCTGCCAATCGCGGCGCTCTTGCGCATTGCCGCAACCGTGCTCACCGACGCGCCGGCCCTGTTGCATCTTTCTGCCGCGTTCTGGATTTTGGGATTTGGCCTATTTGCAGTGCGCTTTGCACCCATCATGTTTGCCCCGCGCGCCAAATAGATCGGTACGCAGCCACTGCATGGGCATCATAGCATTAGGCAACAAAAAACCCCGCCAGCATCGCTGACGGGGTTCAAATTCTTCGTATCGCAAGTGCTTAGGCAGCCAATGCAGCCTGAGCTTGAACAACGATTGCACCGAATGCTTCGGGCTCGTGGACGGCCAGATCAGCCAGAACCTTACGGTCGACTTCGATGCCGGCCAGGTTCAGACCATTGATAAAGCGCGAGTATGTCAGCGCTTCGTCATGCGAACGGACAGCAGCGTTGATCCGTTGGATCCACAATGCGCGGAAATTGCGCTTGCGCTGTTTCCGGTCACGTGTTGCGTATTGGTTTGCCTTGTCTACCGCCTGCGTTGCGACCTTAAAGGTATTTTTGCGGCGACCGTAATAACCTTTAGCGGCTTTTACGACTTTCTTGTGACGGGCGTGGGTGACTGTTCCACCTTTAACTCGGGACATATCTCAATCTCCTCTTAGCGGTCGTAGGGCATAAAGCCCTTGATGATTTTGGCGTCGGGGGCAGAAAGAGTTGTCGTGCCACGTGCATCACGGATGAACTTGCGCGTACGCTTGATCATGCCGTGGCGTTTGCCTGCTTGTCCGGCCATAACTTTGCCAGTTGCAGTCACCTTAAAGCGCTTTTTGGCGCTCGACTTCGTTTTCATTTTGGGCATTTCCGTCTCCTTTTTAGTCGTCGGTTCAAACACGACTCGGCATGCCACTTAAGCCGGTCGCGCGGTAAGAAGCGCCGTATACGTCGCAAACTTCAGTTCGGCAAGAGGTTAATTGATGATATCTGCAATCACCGTGACAACCACGTTCGGCAAATCCGTCAATGTGTATCCGCCCGGTTGGCGCACATACGCAAGAACCATCAATGACAGGGCCAGAATGAACGCCGCCATCGAGGCCCGCGGCGGACGCTCGTCAGCATAAGCCGACATCATAGCAGGAATCGAAAAAACCCCAATTAGCATTCCAATCGCCAGTATGTAGTCCGTGTTCATATGGTTTGCATTCCCCTGCCTGCAGGCGACGCTACTCTTTTTCCATGTTGTAAATCAAACGCTCATCGCATGGAGCCACCCGAAGAATGTTGGTAGTGCCCGGAACATTAAACGGCAAACCCGCCGTAACGACAATCTGATCCTGCTGGTCAGCATAGCCCAACGTCGTGGCAGCGCGTGCAGCGCCCACCACCGCGGACTTAAAGCGGCTGACTTCGATCACAATCACGCATTTGATCCCCCAGCTTAGGGCAAGGCGTCGGGCTGTACCACGCAGTGAGGTCATCGCGATAATCGGAACACGCGGACGCTCGCGCGCCGTCAGCAAGGCCGTGGTGCCCGACTCGGTAAAGCAACAGATCGCTTTGATCGGAGTGGTTTCCGCAATTTCGCGCGCAGCCGACACGATGGCATCGGCAACGCTTGCACGGTCCACCTGACGCGAGGCTTCCATGATCTGTGTATATGTCGGGTCTTGCTCAACTTCGATGGCAACGCTGTTCATCGTCTCCACTGCTTGCACAGGAAACGCACCCGCGGCGGATTCCGCAGAAAGCATCACAGCATCGGCGCCCTCATAGATCGCCATTGCCACATCCGAAACTTCGGCGCGTGTGGGCATTGGGCTCTCGATCATGCTCTCTAGCATCTGCGTGGCCACAATAACGGGTTTGGCCGCTTTGCGACATTTTCTGATCAGCCGCTTCTGAATTGGAGGCACCGCAGACACAGGCAGCTCAACACCCAAATCTCCTCGGGCAACCATGATACCATCAGATGCCTCAAGGATTGCATCAAATCCTTCTACAGCGCTTGGTTTTTCGATCTTCGACAATACTGCCGCGCGCCCTTGCACGAGCTTGCGGGCCTGATGCACGTCTTCTGGGCGCTGAACAAAGCTAAGCGCCAACCAATCAATGCCCAACCCGCAGGCGAATTCGAGATCATCAAGGTCTTTTTCCGAAAGCGCGGCGAGTGGCAGAACCACATCCGGTACGTTGACGCCCTTGCGATTGGAAATCGTACCGCCGTTCACCACAACGCAGTCTGCAAAGTCCGTGCCGCAGGTTTCAACACGCAACCGGATTTTCCCGTCGTTGACCAACAGTGTCTTGCCAACCTCGAGAGCCGCGAAAATCTCAGGGTGCGGCAGGCACACACGTGTTGCATCACCTGCGGACTCATCAAGATCCATCCGGAAGGTAGCGCCATTTTCAAGCTCTTCCGAGTCTTTGGCAAACACACCCACACGCAGCTTTGGGCCTTGCAAATCGGCCAAAATGGCAATCGGATTTTCCAGCTCTTTTTCGATCTGGCGAATAATGCGGTGCTTCTCGCGAATTTCATCGTGGCTACCGTGGCTCATATTCAAACGAAAGACATCCGCCCCAGCTTCGTGAAGCGCGCGGATCATTTCATACGTTTCGCTTGCCGGCCCAAGTGTGGCAACGATTTTCACATTTCTAAGTCGTCTCATGCTGCGTCTTCCGCTTTTGCGGCAATTTTGTTACCGCTAACCTCGTTTTGTTCCTTATCGCCCAATTCCAATTGGTCGGCAACTGCCCTAAGTCTTGTGCAAAGGAAGTTACACGCACATGTCATATCCCCCCTTCTATATCCATGGCGCAGAGCGTAAATCGCGCTGGCTTATCACCGTCGACCATGCCTCAAATCACGTTCCCGATCTCGTAAACGGGGGGGACCTGGGGTTAGACCCCCACGACATGCAGCGTCACATTGCATATGATGTCGGCGCGCTTGGAACATCATTGCGTATGGGCGAGTTGCTGGATGCCCCAGTTGTGGCTTCAAACTTTTCAAGACTGGTGATCGACCCGAACAGGGGTGAAGAAGACCCCACGCTGGTAATGCACCTCTATGACGGAACAATCATTCCAGCCAATCGTCATATTGACGAAGCTGAAATCACACGCAGAAAAGAAGCGTACTATCGCCCCTACCACGCGGCAGTTGGTGCGCTGGCTGCAGCACGGGACGACATTATTATTGTGGCGATGCACAGCTTTTCTCCCAAATTGAATGGCCGAGCGCCTCGGCCTTGGGAAGTCGGAATTCTGCACGCCACGCAAGATGAACGTTTCGGCGTGCCTCTGATAGAACGCTTGCTGCAAGAGCCCGACTTAACGGTTGGCGATAACGAGCCGTATGCGGGTCACTTGCCCGGCGACTCGGTGGATCGGCACGCCTTGCGAGATGGGCGGCTGAATGCGCTTGTCGAAATTCGCCAAGACCTGATCGTCGACACTGCAGGTCAACACGCTTGGGCAGATCGTCTAGCCCGCGCACTCACCGACACTCTTGCCATGTCAGGACTCTAGCATTGCCACATCTTGTCTTGGAACACTCACCCGACCTGACCCATTCACACGACCTGAACGCCGTAAGCAAAGCATTGTTCAAGGCCGCCTGCGAAAGCCCTGTGTTCATCGCCAACCCGGATGCGGTCAAAGTGCGAACGATTTGCTGCGAAAACCACCAGAGCGCAACAACACCAAACACGTTTGCGCATCTCACTGTGCGTTTATTGTCAGGGCGCGAACCCGAGGCCAAGGCACAGTTGGCGCAATCCTTGCTTGATATCATGGACGCGCATTTGCCAGATGTTGGCAGCCTCAGCGTCGAGCCCGTCGACATGGATCGCGCCACATATCGCAAACGCACGCTTTAGCCCACAACCACCGGAGATTTACCATGGATATCGACGCTCAAACTCAAATCGAGATCGAAGCCGCCGCATTTCGCACCCTGCGCGAGCATTTGATGGAAAAGCGCACGGACGTACAAAACATCGACCTGATGAATATGGCAGGCTTTTGCCGCAATTGTCTGGCGCGCTGGTACCAAGAGGCGGCAAACGAGCGCGGCATTGAGATGGACAAAATGCAGGCCCGCGAATTGTACTATGGGATGACGATGGATGAATGGAAATCCACATACCAAACAGATGCCAGCCCCGAAAAGCAGGCCGCATTCAAGGTCGCATTCGCCGAAAATGTTGGTGACGCCAAAGGCTAAACCACCCTCATGACATTGCGCGTGCACAAGTGATGTGCATGCGCACAGCTATGCGTTCGCACATGCACGGGATAGGATTTACCAAACACCTATCCAGGAGATTGTCGCATGTCGCGCCTACCCACATACTTTATCTCGCACGGTGGCGGACCATGGCCTTGGATGCCGGATTGGCGAGCCGAATTCGCCCCGCTTGAAGCATCGCTTGCCGCCATTCCCCAACAGCTCGGGGAACGCCCACGTGCCGTTCTATGCATCTCTGGACACTGGGAAGCAGATGCATTTACGGTGATGACATCCCCACAACCACCCATGATCTATGATTACTCTGGTTTTCCAGACGAAACCTATGACGTCAGCTATCCTGCCCCGGGTGCGCCACATATCGCACAAGACACGGCCAACCTGATCTCTGCAGCGGGCTTGCCGGTGCGGATGGACGACAGGCAGGGATATGATCATGGCACCTTTGTGCCCCTGTCGATCATGTACCCCGACGCCGACATCCCGGTTTTGCAAGTTTCCATGCGCCACTCATATGATCCACAAGACCATTTCGCATTGGGTCGCGCACTGTCGCCGTTACGGGACCAAGGTGTGCTGATTATCGGCTCTGGCCTGAGCTATCACAATTTGCGTGCGTTCGGGCCTGCAGCCAAGGTGCCTTCAGAGGCATTTGACGTGTGGCTTGGGCATGCTCTGGCCCAACCGGCCGACATGCGTACCAACGCGCTACTGGATTGGGAAACCGCCCCCTATGCCCGTGAGTGTCACGCGCAAGAGGATCATTTTGTACCTATTTTCGCCGCACTCGGGGCTGCTGAAGACGCCAAAGCTACACGGATTTACCACCAAAAAAATATCTTTGGTGGCGTCACTGCATCCGGGTACCGTTTTGATTAAGCGGCCTGCAAACGCATCTGGTGCGCCTGAGCAAAAGACAGCAAACGCTGGCTCTGTTCATCCCAAAGATTGAGTTTTACGCAGGAGAAGCTCTCGCGAAGGGTCAGGCATTGCGCTGTGGCCAACACGGGGTTGTCCTTAAGCACCTGCGGCAACCGATAGAACGGTATGCGTGCGTACAAGTGATGCACGTGATGAATCCCAATGTTTGCCGTCATCCACTGCAGCGGTGCAGGCAAAATATAGTTCGAGCTACCGCGGAGAGCCGCATCATGAACCTGCCAGTCCTCTTCGTGCTTCCACGTTGTGCCTTCGAACTGATGTTGGACATAAAACAGCCATACACCAATTGCCGCTGCAATAATCACGGTTGGCAAAAAGATCAGAAGCAACGGTGCCACACCACCGAAGTACAAAATACCAAGCACAAGAACCGCAATACCAACATTTGTGCCCATCGAGCTGACCCAATATTTTGAACCCGCATTCATCAGGCCCACCGGTAGACGATTTTCAAAGATAAATACGTAAATCGGACCAATCACAAACAACACAAAAGGATGGCGGTACATACGGTATTTAAGCTGGCCCCACTTGGACAGCGCCTCGTACTCCGCAACGGTCAGGGTCATGATATCGCCCCATCCACGACGTTCCAAGTTACCCGCAGACGCGTGGTGAACCGAATGGAATTTGCGCCACACATCATATGGCGTGACCGTCAAGATACCGAGCCCACGCCCGACCCAGTCAGACACTTGCCGGTTTTTGAAGAACGATCCATGTCCGCAGTCATGTTGAATTGCAAACAAACGCACCAAAAAGCCCGCGTTGATGACCGAAATCCCCAGAGCCAACCAACCGCTGATTGACAAGGACCACCACGCCAAGGCCCAAAGCGCCAAAAACGGAACCATGGTCACTGCAATCTCAAGAAAACTGCGTGCTGTGTTCGGCTCGCGGTATTTCGCAAGGGTACGCACCCAATCTTGAGCGCTCTTTTTTTCGATGGCCGGTGGGGGCGTCATGCTATTCAACGGACTTTTGCCTTTCATAATCTTCCTGAAAGACAAAAGAGAAAACCTCTGTCCTATCGGAGCATTCACACAAGCCCCTCAGTGCCACGCGTATTTTTGCGCACCATTCGACAAGCTTTGCCGGAACGCGTAGCGCCCACCACGTGAAAAGTCCAGCACTCGGCGCAAGCGTCGGCGGGTTTTAGATCAATGTCGCGGGATTTTTACGACGGACACCGCACAAAAGTTGCCCATACGGCAACACACAGAAAAACAAAGGCGAATCGCGTCGCCTTTGTTTGCGCTCACATATGTGTGGTGATCAAATCGCTGCCTTGCGGCTTTCATCAAGATAAATCTCGCGGAGCCGCTTTGCGATTGGCCCCGGAGTTCCATCACCCAACATCGCCCCATCGATTTCAACAACAGGCATCACGAATGCGCTCGCAGAAGTCGTAAAGGCTTCGTCAGCCTCTTTGGCTTCATCAATCGTAAAGAGACGTTCTTCGATTTCCATTTGCGCTTCTTGCGCCAAGCGCAGGACAGCTTTGCGGGTAATCCCGTGCAAAATGTCGTTGGACAGAGGCCGCGTGATAATTTTGCCGTTCTTCACATAATACGCATTGTTTGAAGTGCCTTCGGTGACATAGCCATCCTCGACCATCCACGCATCATCCGCGCCTGCTGCTTTCGCCATCATCTTGCCCATGGACGGGTACAGCAGTTGCACCGTTTTGATGTCACGGCGTCCCCAGCGAATATCCTCGATCGAGATAATCTTGGCGCCTTTTTTCGAGGCAGGGCTGTCAGCGAGGCCCGGCTTGTTTTGAGTGAACAGAACAATCGTGGGCTTGGTTGTTTCCGGATCAGGGAACACAAAGTCGCGATCGCCGTCGCTTCCACGCGTGACCTGCAAATAGATCATGCCTTCGTCGATGTCATTGAGCTCGACCAACTTACGGTGAATCGCAAGAAGTTCATCTTTGGTGCAGGGTTCCTGCATATCCAATTCATCCAGCGACCGCTTCAGACGCACCGCGTGGCCTTCAAAGTCGATCAACTTGCCGCCAAGAACACTTGTGACCTCGTACACGGCATCCGCCATCAGGAAACCACGGTCAAAAATTGAAACCTTTGCTTCGGTTTCAGGCAGGTATTCGCCATTTACATATACAGTCCGGGTCATTCGCGTCTCCTTTAGCCCCAGAGGTCCGCTTTGGGCGGGTGCACTCCGGCATCGTCAAATTCCAATGGTATGTTGCGGTCTTCGGCTAACAAGAGCGGCCCGTCAAGGTCTGTCACCAGCGCACCTTGCGCCACAAGCGTCGCAGGTGCCATAGCCAAAGATGATCCAACCATGCACCCCACCATGACATCAAAACCTTGCGCCAATGCCGCATCGCGAAGACGCAGCGCTTCGGTCAGACCGCCGGTCTTATCCAGCTTGATGTTCACCACATCATATTTACCGACCAATTTGGGCAAACTGGTTCGGTCATGACAGCTTTCATCTGCACAAACGGGCACAGGGCGTTCCATCCCGATCAGCGCATCATCATCACCGGCTGGCAGTGGCTGTTCGACCAGCGCCACACCAAGACGCACCAAATGCGGTGCCAGATCGGCATAGACGTCCGCGGACCAGCCTTCATTCGCATCCACAATAATCGTCGACTCCGGCGCACCCGCGCGCACGGCCTCGAGACGCGGCATGTCATCAGGCGTGCCCAGCTTGATCTTGAGCAGAGGGCGAAATGCATTTTCCGCAGCCTGAGCACGCATATTTTCCGGCGTATCCAGCGAAAGGGTATAGGCCGTGATCTCTGGCTTTGGGGCCTCTAGCCCAGCCAATTCCCAAACGGGTTTACCAGCTTGTTTGGCTTCCAAATCCCACAATGCACAATCAACCGCGTTGCGGGCTGCCCCCGCTGGCAACAAATCATACAACGCCTCGCGATCAAAGCTGTCAGGAAGCGCTGCGATCTGGGCTGTGACACTCTCAAGGGTTTCATCATAGCGGGCATAGGGCACGCATTCGCCCCAACCAGTGACGCCGCCAACGCTGATTTTGACTGTCAGAACCTGTGCTTCGGTGCGTGACCCTCGTGAAATCGTAAACACCTGTGCCAGCTTGAACACATCTCGCGTGACTGAAATCTCCAAAGACCCACCCCTTATCCGTTTGTAAATTTCAGAGGCCCCATATGGCGCCTCTGACACATTGTACGAAAGATTACAGCGCAGTGAGCGCGTCAACCAGTTTCTCTGATCCAAAGCGGAACGGATCGGTGGCGGGAAGACCCATGCGATCTTCGACCTCAGCAAGATATGCCTTGGCTTCGCTGTCGCTCATGTGCTGTGTGTTCACCGATACGCCGATAACCTGGCAGGCCGGATTAGCAACATGCGCCAACGACAGCGCCATGTCTCGCACCTGTTCCAAGGTTGGCAACGCGTATCCAGGCAAGCCGCGCATATGCTCGCGGGTTGGCTCGTGGGACAAGATCAACGCATCAGGTTGTCCCCCGTGGATCAGCGCCATCGTCACACCAGAATAGGACACGTGGAACAAGGATCCCTGCCCTTCAATGATGTCCCAGTGGTCATCATCATTGTCAGGCGTCAACCATTCAACCGAGCCAGCCATAAAGTCCGCGACAACGGCATCCAAAGGCACACCGTCACCGGTGATCAAAATGCCTGTCTGACCGGTGGCCCGAAAGGTCGATTTGAGGCCACGCTCGCGCATGGCGGCATCCAGCGCAAGACCTGTGTACATTTTGCCGACAGAACAATCTGTGCCAACCGCCAAGACGCGCTTGCCCTTGCGCTTGATGCCATTCGCGATCGGATACTCGACCTCGGGGACACGCACATCATGCAACGCACGCCCGCATGCCTCTGCGACAGCGACCAAGTCAGGTTCGTCTGACAACAAGTTGTGAAGCCCAGACGCCAGATCAAAGCCTTCTTCCAAAGCCATCACCAGCACCTTTTTCCAAGCGGCAGAAATCACGCCACCTCGATTTGCCACACCGATCACAAGCGTCTTGGCGCCTGCCTCTTTGGCTTGAACCAATGTCATATCAGTCAGCCCCAAATCAGCATTGCACCCTTCCATGCGGAATTGTCCAACAGCGTTGTCTGGGCGCCAATCCTTAATGCCTTGTGCAACTTTCGCTGCAAGTTGGTCGGGCGCGTCACCCAGGAACAGCAGATATGGGGTCTGTATCATCGCGAGAATCCTTATGTCATTATCGGGATTTTCTGATGATTGCGCGTGAATTTCGTTTCTATATCACCTAAATTTCGTGATTATTTGCAAGTTTCTTCGACCATCTGGCCGAATTCCAAGAGATACTTGCATAGAAACCTCCACCTCCGCTCGAACCATCACAGCGACACCAAAGAGGCGCGCCGCAACGCGGCGCAACTTATGCCGCACTCGCAAAATAAGCTTGCACACAGGCGCGCAATTTAATAACGCTACGCACGAAAAACACGCAACTTCATTTCAAAGAGGTCCGCCCGATATGAGCTTCCGCCTTCAGCCAAACGCCCCCGCCCGCCCAAACCGCTGTCAGCTTTTTGGCCCAGGATCCAACACAAAACTGTTTGCCAAGATGGCGGCCTCTGCGGCTGACGTCATCAACCTCGATCTGGAAGACTCGGTCGCCCCATCCGACAAAGACGTCGCGCGCGCCAACATCATCGAAGCTCTCAATACGATTGATTGGGGCAACAAATACATGTCTGTGCGCATCAACAGCCTAGACACGCCTTACTGGTATCGTGACGTCGTCGATTTGCTGGAGCAGGCAGGTGACCGTCTGGACCAGATCATGATCCCCAAAGTCGGCTGTGCAGAAGATGTGTATGCCGTTGATGCTCTTGTGACTGCCGTTGAGCGCGCCAAAGGTCGGACCAAACCGATTTCCTTTGAAGTGATTATCGAATCGGCTGCGGGCATTGCTCACGTCGAAGCCATTGCCGCCTCCTCACCACGTTTGCAGGCAATGAGCCTTGGCGCAGCAGATTTCGCCGCCTCGATGGGCATGCAAACCACAGGCATCGGTGGCACACAGGAAAACTATTACATGCTGCGTGACGGCGCCAAGCATTGGTCAGACCCGTGGCATTGGGCCCAAGCCGCGATTGTTGCCGCCTGCCGCACCCATGGCATCCTGCCGGTTGACGGACCCTTTGGCGATTTCTCGGACGACGAAGGATATATCGCACAGGCAAAACGCTCGGCAACATTGGGCATGGTTGGCAAATGGGCCATCCACCCCAAGCAGATCGCTCTTGCAAACGACGTGTTCACCCCATCCGAAGAAGCCGTCGCAGAAGCCCGCGAGATTCTTGCAGCCATGGAACAAGCCAAAGCCAATGGTGAAGGCGCCACCGTTTACAAAGGCCGCCTTGTCGATATTGCATCCATCAAGCAAGCCGAAGTCATCGTAGCCCAATCAGAATTGATCGCTGGTAGCTAACCTGAGGCGATCCCTAAGACGACACAGGCGGGGCCACTGGCTCCGCCTGTTGCATTTTGCGACGGGTCTCGCGTATTTCCCATGACGATAAGATTTGGGAGAATACTGATGCCAGAGATCGCACTGCTGCATACATCACCTGTGCATGTTGCCACCTTTGAGGCCTTGCGCGATCAAATCGCGCCCGAGCTGACCCTGACCCAAATCGTGAGAGAAGACTTGCTAGAGAATGCCCGTACGCAAGGCATCACCCAGACCTTGATTGATGATGTGTGCACGACGATTCACAGCACGCACGCCCCTGTGATTTGCACCTGTACAACCCTCGGGGAAATTGCTGAGACTGCGGGAGCGATACGGATTGATCGGCCAATGATGCAACAGGCGGCCCAAGCGTCAGGCCCTATTCTCTTGGTGTATGCATTGGCAAGCACCGCGGACACATCTCGAACCTTGCTTCAAGCCGCGCTAGACGCCGTCGAAAATCCGGCTGAAATCCGTACACTGGACCTCGGCGAGTTCTGGCCACTGTTTGAGGCCGCGGAGCATACAGCATTTGCGGCCTGCATCGCTGGCGCTGTACGCGCGTATGTCGCGCAGAACGACACCCGATGTGTTGTGCTCGCACAAGCCAGCATGGCCACGGCAGCGCGGAACCTTTCAGATTTGGGCATTCCTGTTTTGACATCCCCCGAATCTGCTCTGCGCGCCGTCATAGGCACCGTGTCAGAGTGATAGTGGCTGCGCAGCTTGGTGGCGCTCAGGCGCGCTCGTCTTTCGGGGACCCCATCACAACATAAGACGTGATCGACGCCACCTGTGGAATCACACCAAGCACATCAGTGTGAAAGGCTTTGTAAGCCGTCAGGTCTGATGCTTCGACCCTGAGGATATATTCGAATGCACCAGTTACATTGTGGCATTCACGCACCTCGGGAGAACGCGCAATCGCAGCCTCAAATGCTTCCTGAGCGGCCTTGGTGTGTGTATTCAGCCCCACAGTCACATAGGCAATAAATCCCGTACCCAATGCGCTGTGGTTCAAGACAACACGATATCCCTTGATCACGCCACTGCGCTCAAGTTCCTGCACGCGGCGCAAGCATGCCGACGGTGACAACCCGACGCGCTCTGCAAGGTCAAGGTTGCTGATCCGTCCATCGCGCGAAAGGTGACGCAATATATTTTCGTTAATCCGATCCATGTTCGTGATATATTGCAATATATCCTGAAATGCACACAATAACGCAATTCAATGCCAAGGTTTTCCACCTATCCTTGCCTTCATGACCTACCACATACTCTCAGCCCTTGCCGCCTTCGCATTTGTATCCTCAATCACTCCGGGGCCAAATAACCTGATGTTGATGGCATCGGGGGCTAATTATGGCTTTGCGCGCTCGATCCCGCACATGCTTGGCATTGGTATCGGCTTTACTGTGATGGTTTTGCTGGTTGGCGTCGGCCTGATGGGCGTCTTTGACATGTTCCCGCCGCTCTATACCATTCTCAAGGTGGCCAGCGTGGCCTATCTTTTGTGGCTTGCATGGAAAATTGCCAATGCCGGTGCACCAGATGGAAAAACGGCCGGCGGCACGCCTTTTACCTTTATTCAAGCTGCGCTTTTTCAATGGGTCAACCCAAAGGCCTGGACCATGGCCCTGACCGCAATCACCCTGTATGCGCCCGACCGTTCGCTTTGGGCCGTCGCCTTGGTCGCGGGTATTTTCGGAATAATCAACCTGCCTTCAGTCAGTGTGTGGACTCTGCTGGGTCAACAGATGCGGCATATACTCAACAACCCGGCGCGCCTTAGGTTATTCAATTGGAGCATGTCTGGTTTGCTGGTCTTGTCGCTTTATCCTGTCGTTCTGGGCTAGCGCACAGTTGCAATTGCCGCGACGCAGGGTCATATAGCTTTGCGCATACCCAGCGGAGAGCTTCATGACCAACTATCTTGACTTCGAAAAACCTCTGGCCGAAATTGAAGGCAAAGCCGAAGAGCTGCGTGCCTTGGCACGCCAAAACGAAGAAATGGACGTTGCAGACGAGGCCAAAGCGCTGGATCGCAAAGCCTCCGAGTTGCTGGACGACCTGTACAAAGACCTGACACCATGGCGCAAATGCCAGGTGGCACGTCACCCACAGCGCCCACATTGCAAAGATTACATCGAAGCCCTGTTCACAGAATATACGCCACTGGCAGGGGACAGAAACTTTGCCGATGATCATGCGGTCATGGGCGGTCTTGCACGTTTCAACGACAAACCAGTGGTCGTGATTGGCCATGAAAAAGGCAACGACACCAAGTCACGCATCGAGCGCAACTTTGGCATGGCGCGCCCCGAAGGATATCGCAAAGCCATTCGTTTGATGGAAATGGCCGACAAATTTGGTCTGCCCGTCATATCGCTGGTTGATACCCCCGGTGCATACCCCGGAAAAGGCGCAGAAGAGCGCGGCCAGTCCGAAGCCATTGCACGGTCCACCGAAAAATGTCTCCAGATTGGCGTACCGCTTGTGTCCGTCGTGATCGGCGAAGGCGGATCTGGCGGGGCCGTCGCATTTGCGACAGCCAACCGCCTCGCCATGCTCGAGCATGCGGTATATTCGGTTATCTCGCCAGAGGGGTGCGCATCCATCTTGTGGAAAGACTCCGAGAAGATGCGCGAAGCCGCCGAAGCCTTGCGCCTGACCGCACAGGATTTGAACAAGCTTGGCGTCGCGGACAAAATTATCAAAGAACCGCGTGGCGGCGCACATCGGGATTCGATGAACACCATCAAATCTGTGGGCAAAGCCATCGAACAGATGCTGTCAGAGCTCGACAAGCAAAGCCCCAAGGACCTTGTCCAAAGCCGCCGTCAAAAGTTCCTTGAAATGGGCAGCAAGGGTCTGGCCGCCTAATATTTGGCTGTCAGAATCGCCATCGCCGCAGCTTCATCAGTGTTAAGCTGCGGTTGCTCAGCGCGCCAACATACGTAAGCCTTGCGTGACGTCCGAACGCACAGCCAACCGCAATCCTGGCTCGTCACCCGCTTTGAGAGCGGCGATAATCAGGCGGTGGAAATGCGGCGGTTCGGTCTTGCGTAAACGCCCATACAGGGCCCGCATTGTAGGCCCCAGTTGCAGCCAGACAGTTTCCGCCATCGCCAGCATCGCAGGTGCCTGCGCGCGCAAATACAGCGTGCGATGGAATTCAAGATTACTGCGGATATAGCCAACCGAATCTCGATCTTCGACAGCATGGGCAACATTCGTGTTAATCGCCTGCAAGCGATCAATCAGGGCCATATGGGCACGCGGCAGGGCGCGGCTGGCGAGCTCGACCTCGATCAGGGCCCGCAGCGCAGCAAGCTCTTCGATGCGATCCCCTGTAAGCTCTGGCGTCGACACGCGGCCCGAGTTGGATAAAAACAACGCACCCTCGGCCACCAAACGGCGCACAGCCTCTCTGGCGGGCGTCATCGAGACTTCGAATTCTTTGCCGATGCCGCGCAATGTCAGGGCCTGCCCGGGCTCGATCTCGCCGTGCATGATGCGCGAGCGCAAACGCCGGTAAACCCGATCATGGGCCGAACTGGATAGATCTTGGGAGCGTGGCGATGATAACATCCGTCGAATGTGATCACAAATGGTCAAGACGTCAATCGCCAAACCTGTATCGGTGCAATATCTCGCCGTTTTGCCGCAACCAAGCCCGCTGGCTTGAATATGGGCCATGAATAGCCTCGACCGTCTGCCAAAACGCTTCAGAGTGGTTCATCTGCGCAAGATGTGCCACCTCGTGCGCCGCGACGTATTCAAGCACCGCGGCAGGCGCCATCACCAGCCGCCAGCTGAACATCAAGGCACCTGACGACGAACACGACCCCCAGCGCGATCGCGTATCTCGCAAGGTTATGCGCGTATATGGCCTGCCCAGCCGCTGTGCATAGCGATCAGAGGCTGCGACAAGCCGCTCACGCGCAAGCTGCTTCAGGAACCCCTGTATGCGCGCGCCAGACCGCTCACGGGTGCCTGGGGCGGCAATCTCGCCACCCGCAACCGTGACGCGCCGGCCTGTGCCGGCAACGATGGCCAGCTGGCGCCCCTCGACCATCACCTCTGCACCAAGCGTGACCAACACCTGATCGGGACGCCGCTCAAGCTGCGCACGAATCCAGTTTTGCTTTTCGTATGCGAAGTCCAAGGCCTCTCTCTCGCGAAGACCATTCGGCATCGTCAACGTGACGCGCCCGTCCAACCGAGACACGCGCAGGCTAATGCGCCGCGCACGGGTCGACCGACGTAGAACCAGCAATATTTCCGGCTCACCGGGGAGAAAATGTTGCGTCATACACGCTCCTGCAGGTTCTCTGACGTTATACCCTTTGACATACCGCTACTCTTATGGCAGTTGGCCCGAACCGTCGACATGACTCATGAGAATCTAAAGGGGATTACCCATGCCCAAAGAAGAATGGGGCGTCAAGCGCGTGTGCCCAACAACAGGCAAACGTTTCTACGACCTGAACAAGAACCCGATCGTCAGCCCATACACAGGCGAAGTGATCGAAATGGAAGCTGGCAAGAGCCGGATGATTGCGGCAGACGCTGAAGATGCGGCAACGCTCAAGGCAAAAGCAGCAGACGTTGGCGACGACGCTGATGTACTGGACGACGATGACGTCGATCTGGACCTTGGCGATGACGTTCTAGAAGACGATGACGATGAAAATGTCTCGTTGGAAGAGATCGCAGACGTCGCATCAGAAGACGACGACAACTAATTTTTCTGAGGCGGGATTTTTCGCTTGATCCCGCCTCAGCGAACGCCTAGATAGGCGCGCACAGGCTGAAAGGCTTGTTGGTTTTGGGGCCTTAGCTCAGCTGGGAGAGCGCCTGCATGGCATGCAGGAGGTCAGCGGTTCGATCCCGCTAGGCTCCACCAATACCACTTGATGAGACATCTTGTTTCCCACTCTCCCTCCCTCTCTACAACTTGCCGTAACCAGCTCTATTGCGCTGCCCCATTTGGGATTTTGGCATGAAAGCCTGATCGGCGCGACCGCCCAAACGGTGATGAACCCAACCACCTACCGGCATCCGAGACTTTACCGATTCCAATTCGTAGCTTAGTACAGTGGACATAAGTCAATGGTCATGAGGAACTGGTATGAAAATTGGAACACTTGCACAGCGCACCGGTCTCAGCCGCGATACAATCCGCTTTTATGAACGTCAGGGGCTTATTTCATCGCAGCCCGGAGACAGCGAAACCAACAACTATCGGGACTATCCAGAAGATCTCGTGTCGCAACTTGACGTCGTCACGCATGCTCGAGCGGCCGGCATGCCAATTGCAGAGCTCAAGAAGTTGCTTGCGGCAATGGATCTCAACAGCGATCCCACGGAGAGCCTCCAGATCATCGGACAACAAATCCATGACCTGCGCACCCATATCGATGCGTCACGACGTGTTATCGGCCTTCTGAGGGCCGCACGCGGGCAAATACGTAAGCACCACACCGAATGACCGCAGTCTAAGGCCCAGGGATTCACCACCCCCACCTGAGATTGTGCCACCTCGCCAAGCCCATCTATAGATTTTGGTCAGCAATGAGAGAGCGGCCAGCCCACGCAACTCGTAAGCCACCCGTTTAACGCAAAAGGGCCACCCTAAGGTGGCCCTTTTCAAATCTCCGCGTGTGCGGTGATTATT
>NZ_SULI01000024.1 GCF_005518135.1 Shimia litoralis
CTTGTATCCATTCAATCGGGTTGGATACATCTTAGCACGCTGTCCGAATTTGCCGGACCACTTCATAGATCCGTCCACACTTTCTAATCGTTTAGCGGACACACGATATAAGGCGTTTTCGAAGGCCTTCGGATTTGGGGATTTCGACACAGCAAGAACACAGCTTTCTGATTTTGCACAGGAAATTACAAATCTATACCAAACGCGCCAGTTCGAAGAAGCCGTTGGCGTTCAAGATTCAGATTTACGGCTGGCGCTAAATGCCAAACGCGAACTGGGTTCGATTTCGTCGGGAACAGGCAGTGACAATACCAAATGGTTTACGATTATGGGCTCAGCCCCACTTAGATCTGTATTTGAGACAGCCTTTGGACTGCCGAGCAGTTTTGGAAAGCTTGATATTGATAAGCAACTCGAAGTTTTTCAGCAAAAATCTGAGAAGCTGTTTGGAAGTAGTGCTGTAAGCAATTTTTCGGACGATACTGCACAGGAAGCTCTGGTCGAGCGGTATCTGCTCATGTCCCAAATTTCGAATTCAGCCTCTGCATCATCCGCAGAAATTGCGCTCACGCTCCTTAGTTAATCAGTTCGCTCTTTGTTTAAATATGCATTGTGGCAACCCAGTAGTCGCTTGTTTTCCTAGCTTGCCCTGCTCGACGCACGGACACTAATGACCTCTCAGCTTTGAATGCGGGACCCCATCAGTGGGAGACCAACAGATACATACTGAAAGAGAATTTCTTAAACTTTCAGTATGTTGAGCCATTTCTGCGCCAACAACCCCGACGTATCATTGCAATCTGAGGGATACATTCCCCAGAACAAGCATTTTCCAGTGACATGAATTGATGGCGGCCTGCGACAGAACGAATAGGGATATATTCAGAAATCACGCACCCTAAAGTAAGGGGCATCCCTGAACCCTAGGACCAAACCCTCTCAAATTGGGCAAAGTGCCTTTTGATAGAGTTTGCAAGCAGAGAAAACCTTCTGTAGAAATTTAGAAAAATATCGACGCATCATATTTCGCGTCAGAGAGGTGAGTAATAGACGTCCTGTCGCGTCGCTTTGGATCGGCGAAAAACTTCACTATTTGAATCAGCTTTGTCTTAAAAGCCATGTATTGGCGGGGCATCCAACAACCCTGTATTGCACAGACAAGGTGGACAACGCGCCAGAAGGTGTCGAGGTACGACCAGCTTCGGAAATCATGGATTTGGATATGCAGCTTGTTGCAGATACAAGCGCGTCTTTTCTCTCAAATGTATTTCGCTACAAAATGATCCAGAAAACTGGGGCTATCTGGATTGATTGCGACGCATTCTGCCATAAACCCTTCCCTGATGACCTCGAATATATCTTTGGCGTTCATGGTCTTTTGGGGGCTTTGAATTGTGGAGTTGTCGCCTTACCGCAAGAATGCGAATTGATGGACCAGCTCCTTGATTATTACGACAACCTGCCAGATTATCCGCCTTGGTGGAACAAAAACCAACGCCGTAAATACGACCGCCTTGACGAAAAAATGAGCCACGGCGCACGCATCTACAAGGCTGAACGTACGGCATTTGGCCCGCAAGCTTTTACCTATTTTGCTAAGCAAACGGGTCAGTTTGAAAAGGCCATGGAGCGTGATGTACTTTACCCTGTTCCGTTCCAGTTGAACGACATCTTTTATGACCCTTATGGAAATGTCGAAGGGCACTTTACGGAAAACACGTTGTCTGTGCACCTTTACACCAATGGCACCAAACCATGGTGGGAGAAACATGTTCCGATGCCCGGTTCATACGCAGCGCGCATGTGCGACCAGATCGGCATCGACCCATCCAAGGCATTGAAATAACACAGCGAGACTTCTTATGAAGCTCAAACCGCATACAAGCCGGCACGGCGAGCTGCTTGCAATTTCAATGATGAAAGACGAAGCACCATTCCTGCTGGAGTGGTACGCCCATCATCTTGCTGTCGGGTTCACAAAAATACTTGTGTACACCAACGATTGTTCCGACGGGACAGACGACATGCTGATCCGGCTCGAGGAGCTGGGGTTGGGATATCATCGCAGAAATGAGATTCCCGAGGGTATCAAACCACAGCCATCGGCCATGAAACACGCCCAAGTAGAGCCTGTCGTCAGAAATGCCGATTGGGTTCTCATGTTTGATGCGGATGAATTTTTGTCGATCAACTATGGGGACGGCACGCTTGATCCAATGTTGGATGCCGCAGGCGATGCCAACGGCATCGTCATCACATGGCGCATCTTTGGGTCTGGCAATGTGATTGACTGGTCGCGAGACCCTGTCACCGAGCAATACCTTTATGCTGCGCCACCAACCTGGAACAAGGGATGGGGGGTAAAAACGCTCTTTAAGTTTGACCACGAGTATTGGAAGCTTGGCATCCACCGTCCATCAATAAAGAGAAAGCACTTGGACGATGGGTTCCCTGACACAGTAAAGTGGCTCAATGGTTCTGGTCTTCCGATGGAAGACTATTTCAAATTCCGTGGCTGGCGCTCTATTCGGCGTACCGTTGGGTACCAATGGGCACAACTCAACCACTATGCGGTCAAATCTGTCGACAGTTACGCAATCCGAAAGTTTCGCGGAAACGTTAACAACAAGAAAGACAAATACAACTCTGACTACTGGTCACTGCAGGATCGAAATGAAGTGCGCGACGAAAAAGTTCTACGCTACTCTGATAGACGTCGGGCAATCATGGACGAACTTCTGACAGACCCAGTGCTGAACAAACTACATTTTGCTGCTCTCGAGAGAGTCGAAGCACGTCTTGAAGAGTATCGAAAAACCGACGCTTATGAGGCACTCAAGGCATCTTTGATTGAAGCCTTAAAAGTTCCTATTACGCAAATCAATGCCAAACCACCAAAGGCGCGGGATCCCGAAAAGATCAAAGCGTTGATGTCTCAGGTTGAAAAGAACAACGCGGAACGCCCTGTGAATGAGCGTCGCACCAAGCCCTCGGCAGAGTTTTCCGATGTAGAAGATGGCGGCGATGGCTTTGTACCCGGAGAGATCGATACCTCGGTAGAAACTGCGGTCGATTGGATTTCAAACCATGATATTTTTCTGCCAGCGGATGTACGTATCTTTGCCCAGAGCACCTTAGATCAGGTAATGCGCGGGAAATATCAAAGGCGACTGGCGCGTTGGACGGGACGCGTCGTTGAGGATGGCGACCGTATCTTGGATCTTGGCGCGGGTATTGGGTTTTTGTCATTCCTGACGCTCAAGCATTACCCCAATTGTCAGCTGTTGGTTCAGGAAGACCATGCCTCTAGGCTGGCGTTGATGAAAGATGTCCTGAAACGGAACGCGCTTGATTTTGACACTCGATTGGGGTGGCACGAAAAACCAGTTGTTGACCCCAACAGTGATACCACAACGATTGCGTCAATTGATGCGCTGATCAGAGTCACCCAACCCGCTGTGATCCGCGCCAGCCAAGAACCCATTGGTCGTCTCTTGGCTCAGCTTGATCTGGGCGTGACCAAACGAATTATGCTGACTGGGCCCGCTGCCAACGCTTTCAAACAAAGCAAAGTTTCAGGAGCTGATCTCGCGGAGAACGAAGACATAGGCATTGCCGAAGCTGTGGTCATCAATCGAACACCAGCAGTAAAGGCGACGAGTTAACCTCTAGTCGAAATAGCCAATTTGCTGCGCGACGGCTTCACCACGTTTTGAGCTAAGCACATCTTGCAACATCGTTTCGCGCAGCGAATACGACTCTTCATGCAACTCACGCAGTTGGGAATCCGCCAGAAATTCATCCAATAGACCTCTGGCTTTTGGCGAGAGTTTAGATCCGGTTTTATCTGTATTCCCTATCCGGTTGGCCGTGTCCCAATACCGCTTGGATTGGCCAAGCCGCTCTGCATTTACGGCATCTCCACGATCAACCTTAAGCAAAAACTCTTCTTTGCTTTTGATTGAATAGTGGTTCACCTGCGCATATGTGCGCGTGCCATTGGATGCTATGCCCTTTGATCCACTATCTGTAAAACCCGCTGGCAAACGCCCTCCTGCCCCATCAATCCAGGTCATGCCTGTCGTAGAAAAGTCAGGCGTCACAGGTCGATGCGGGCGTCGTGGACCTTGAATTGTATTGCGATACAGGGTCTTTACGGCGGTCAGAACGGTTCTGTTTTCCTTTTTCGCCGCAGCCAAGTCCGTTGCTGTTTGGGTAAATCGCCTTGTTACCAAATCGGGGCTCATCTTTGTGTGCCCGTTGCTATTGAATGCGATCGACGTAAACGACACCGCATCGGCGGGCCCAGTTGCCTCAAAGAACCCATCCAGATCGGAAACGCCGCGTTTTAGATTCAAAAATTCATCTGCATCCGTCACATAGAGCCAATCCGCGGCCTGACAGCGGCCAAATTGACCAGCATACCGCAAGGCCATAATGTGCCACTTGCCACGGTCAGGGAACATCACTTTTGGATTGGGTTGATGCTTTACCTTGTGTGGCATCATCACCTCAAGCCGATCCAAAATACGATCAGTATTGTCAGAGCAGTCGTTGGAAAAGATCAACAAATCATCGATGCCCAGCGCAAAGTGGTGCGCCAACCACTCAAGAACATATGGGCCTTCATTCCGCATCACACTGATCATCAGAGTCTTTTCGCCATTGATGCTCATGTGAAATATCCTTGGGGTCAGCCGGAAAGTCGGATTTTGTCTATTAATTTGCGTCACTTGGCGAACAAATGAAAGCGCCGGGCATTGGGCTGTTCGGATATCCTTTGCATCGTGTCTATTTTGCAGCAAAGGGCGCGCAATGATTGCGGAAATTTGGAAACCCCGATAATATATTGAAAAATTTGGCCGCTGAGCAGTGACGCGGCAAAAAGCAGGTCGTAATGCGACCGAAAATTGAGTGCATAGGGCGCAGGCATGATTTCGCGTGACGAATTTGTTGAGGCATCTATTGCCCATCAACTGGGGGACCTAAGTAACGTCTGCCTTTCAACAAACTTGCCGGCAATGAACTATGCCAAATCCGCATCGTCTGGCATGACCGTGTCTTGGGATCATCACCGCAACACGCCAGACGGCCACAATGGTTGGCTGATGGCGGACAGGCGTCTTCGCAAAACCGGAAACAAGGTTAATCGCGCCAAGGTGGCGGGCGCTTTGGGTCAGATCCTAGACCGCAGACCTTCTTATGATTTTCTGGTTGATATGGCCGATCACCGGGCGCGAAATTTGGTCATGGAAAACGGCCACTGCGCACCTGTTTTTTGTTTTAATCGCAAAATTGGCGCACATTCTGGCAGAATTCT
Organism: Shimia litoralis; assembly: GCF_005518135.1. GTDB lineage: Bacteria > Pseudomonadota > Alphaproteobacteria > Rhodobacterales > Rhodobacteraceae > Shimia_E > Shimia_E litoralis. The sequence continues at coordinate 5,321 of NZ_SULI01000024.1, forward strand.
TTGGCCCCTGCCCGAGTATCAAGACTTGGGGTCTGATGAGTTTTTAGGGGGCGCCGAACTGCGCGAAATTCCTTGGGCGCAAAAGTCACCAAACGTGGTGTGGCGCGGCACTGCTGGAAACTGGGGGCGGCTGGGTAAGTACGGTCGTGGACGGCCAATTCGGCTGTATGCTCTTCTTAAAAAACACAAATCTGGTCAGTTGACCCTCGAAGAGACACAGCGCACAATGATGACAATGGAACGTCAGAGGTTCCTTTTCGAACGATATGATGATCCCCGATTTGACATCGGCTATACCAATTTTGGGGACTATGATCTTGATGCAGAACCGTTGCTGCAGCCATTTCGCAAGAGCCGCATGGCCCGCGCAGACCAGTGCGCCTTTAAATATCTGGCGGTTCTACCCGGATCAGACGTTGGATCGAATTTCTACTGGGTCATGAACAGCAGTTCTCTTGGGCTCGTCATGGAGCACGAATTCGAGAGCTTTGCATCTGCGCACTTTAAACCTTGGGTCCATTTTGTGCCCTTCAAAAAAGATCTATCGGACCTGAATGAACGCTTGGCGTGGTGCGATGCCAACCAAGACGCCTGCCAAAAGATGATCAAGCGCGCAAACGAGGTGTGCGACCTGCTCGCAGACGGCACCTTACGGGCTGAAATTCTTGACGAAGTCGTAAGCACCGTCGGCGCCCGCATTCTTTATGGCAACGAAAACCAAGTTGTTGGGAAATAGGTGGCTATATCTGGCGGCAAGCACATGGCAAAACTGAGTATGTTACGAGTTAGTACCCCAATCATGCACACAGGCACGAGTGTCTGGAAAGGAACGTAGAAATGGCGCAAGCAAAGCTGTCGATATTTTTTGTCGTAGAGCCGCCAAAGTATCAAGATATGGGGTGTTATTTGGCTGCGTCTATCCGAAGCCAATTCGACGAGCCTTTGGACCTGATCGGCTATTGCCCAGAAGACACAATTGGAAATATGGATGCCCGCGCGCTGACTGTTTACAAGCAGTTGGGCGTTGATATCAGGCCGATCAAAACTTCGGGTAAGTTCGATCCCGCATATCCGCATGGCAACAAGATGCTTGCAGCACTTGAACCTCGTGACACGCCATATTCGGCGTTCATGGATTCCGATATGTTGTTTATCGGGAAAAATCAGTCACAGAACATGTACCGCCAAGGACATGTCTCGGTCGCGCCGGCCACCTCTATGTATTGGACCGGCCAAGATATCTGGAACGATATCTACGCAGCGTGCGATATGGACATTCCCGAAGAGCGCATTTGGCTTTCTCGGCAACGCCGTCGCAAGCTCATGCCCTATTTTAACGCCGGGTTGATCGTGTTTCCAGAAGGCCCCTTGAACAGTGACGGCGAAAGCTTTGCCGAAATTTGGTATCGCCTTGGCCAAACCGTCGACCAAATCGACATTATCAAAAAACGCCCATACCTTGACCAAATGACACTTCCTCTTGCGATTCAGGCCGCTGGGCTGAAATGGAATATTCTGCCAGAGGAACAGCATTTCATACTTGGTGGTGCATTGCGCGGCGTGCCCTTACCAGAACAGCATGATATTGTGATGCTTCACTATAGAAACTTTGAAATTTTGCGAGAAGTCGGGCACTTGCGTACCGCCAAAAAAATGCTGGAGCAACAGATTGGTGTGCGGCGATTGGACAAGGTACAGGTAGACCCGAGCCTATAATACGATGACAATGACAACGTTAATCACCCAACCGAGTTGGCAGCGCCGCACAGTTTACGACGGCGCGCTTATGCGCTTAGAGTATTTCGGTCCAGCGTCACCCGATCAGGTCATCGTCGTATTTCCACCATTTGACTTTCCGTTTGCTGACAATGGCCAAGGTTGGGGTGGAACCAGCTTTGCCAAACGCAACCTTGCCTATGTCTGCGTCTACAGCGCTAAACCTGACTGGTACCAGAACGCCGAATTCTTTGACGCAATGAAAGCCTGCCGCCGAGAAATTGGCGGCAATTCCCAAATTTCTGCTTATGGGTTTTCCATGGGGGCATATGGCGCATTGTTAGCTGGACGCACGCTTGATGCAGAACGCATCATCGCGGTAAGCCCTCAGGCCTCGATTGATCCCAAAGTCGCCACCTTCGAGCGCCGGTACGACAAGGAATGGTCAAATATGGACGGATGGCGCCATAACCTCGCGAGAGAGATGGATCACCACCGAGACTATTTTGTCGTCTTCGATCCGTTGCACCGCATGGACAAAATGCACGAGGGCCTGCTGCCCAAGCCTGCCGGATATAGACGCTGTATGATGCATGGTGTTGGACACGGCATACTCAAGGCCTGCGTCGAAATGGGCTTGCAGGACGAGCTATTCGATCTGGTGCATGGGAAAATTGAAGCAAATCAGTTCCGAACCGCGTTTCGCAGAAAGCGGCCAACAGGCTTTCGTTATCTACGAAAGGTCGGGTCCGAAATGCACGACCGCGGCCACAAAATCGCGCCCCTATTTCGCGATCTCGCGGCTGAATCCGGCTATGACCGATTGGTGCGGCGGTGGCAAAAATACTATAGCGCCGCCTAGAAAACTTCGAACACGCATGGCTGTAGAAAATGCGTTAATATGTTGATGTTGCGGTATTCATTTTCGTCACGCATGATACGTTGACAGAGCAAGTTTGGCATCAAGTTCGCCTAACGTGACCCGAACGAAGGAAATGCAGCAATGAGCGAAACCCCGACACCGTCACGTGGTGTGCTGCTTCGTGCAAAAAACGGTGATGTAATTGGCTTTGACGAAACTGGTCTTAGGTTGCGGCTGGCTGATGAGGTAATCGCTGACATCGCATCTCGACTGCCGCAGCTTGGATCGGCTCAAGAAGTTGATCCTGCCGTGCTGGGTGACATTGATGCTTGGGATGTAAAAGTTATCGCGAACGAGTATGTGTTTTCAGCTCGGCTTGCAGGCGAACAGGGCGTCCGAAAATTCCGTCGCCCCATTCAGTCTGATGGCATGCCGGATACAATCGCGAACCCGAGCGGGGCTCTGTTCGCGATGTTCGGCCTTGGCGGTGCGCGACGCACTACTGGCCAGGCACATGATCTGAGATTCCCATGGCATGTCGTAACCGCAGGTGATGATCTTGGTGCCACAGGGAACGCAGGATCAGATACAAATCTGGAAACCTCTGCGCTTTATTGTTTGCCCGAGCAAACCCGGGACAGTCTGATCGCTGACGAAATTGTTGCCCGTCGGCAAGAAGCCTATCGCGCTTTGCCCGTCATTTTTTCACGAAGCGAAAGTGATAACTCTGGGTGCATTGCAGATCTAGCGGTTGGGATTGGAATGTCCAACCTCACGCAAAGCGTAAAGAACTTTGTTAGCGCTGCACGCAGGTTGGGATTACCCCCCAAAGTTCTTGGCGTGGGTTTGGAATTTACCCTTGAAGACGTTCTGAGTTCTGAAGCGGAATGGCAGTCCGGCATTTTTAAGATCATGGATGCGGTTTGTGATCTGTTTTCCGATCAAGGGCTTAGAAAGCCTTTGTTTGTGTCTGTTTTTGACGCTGGGACACAAAATATTTCCGACCACACAACGATCAGAGCACAATGGGCTCTTTCATGGAATTCAGGCAGCCATGATTTTGTGTTTAGTGCGCCAAGTTACATGTTTCCACTCGACACCTATGGGCGCCCGACACTTGATGCATGTTTGCAGATGGCAGAAATGGATGCGTCGGCTGTCGAAGCTCTTAACGAGGATCAAACGTGGTCTTGTCCGGTTCTTTTGCTTGCAGAGCGAGAGGATGACCCCACCATTATCAGGTGCCGCGGTCAGGCCGAAACCAAATTTGTCCTAGATTCCGATGATCCTTTGAACTCAGGAGATGCATGCGGTTTTCAGTTTGAGAATGATGACGCTGGCGCGAAAATTATTGCGGTACAAGTGGCGGCAGACGATCCAAATGATGTGCTCATCACGTGTGATAAGCCGCCTCAAGGTACAAACCTTACATTGTTGTACGCGATCGGTCACACCCCATCCAATGATGGTATGCCCGCAAACAGGGGTGCGTTGCGGGATCGGTGGTCCTTGAAAAGCCGCACAGGTGTGCGCTTACATCGCTGGGCTCTGCCCGCGGCATTACCGGTGCACTGATGCAAGAAGTTTTCCGAGACGGTGACACCCTGTATCTGGACATAGATTTGCCCAGCGCCGTGTTGCTCGACGAGCAGCCAGATCCAGCTGACGACAGCAGACGACACCCAAATGAATGTGGGGCCGTTTGGTATTCCCAGTCTACGGTTTCACACAATGACGGCGTGATCTCTGAATGGCTACCACAAGAGGGTCTCGGTCAGACCCTCACACCTGCCAAGCCTCATGCTGGTGCCAGCCAATACACCCGAGATGGCATTGGCTTTGTCATGGGTGAAAACGGGGGCCTCGCCGCCCAAGACGCCCTTGTTGATGCGCATTCTTTTACCATCGCTGTCAGGGTGCACTCTGACATTGGCGAAGGCCGCTCGCTCGCGACGCTGAATCCAGATGACCACAAAAACTATCTTTATCTCTATGAGAAAGACGGCAAGGTTGGCTTTGCGGACCAATCAGATCGGCTTCAGCTCAGCTTACCTTCACCTAAAGGGCCTTATTGGGCGGTCGGAAGTTATCACCTTGGTCGCCTCGCCTTGTCGTGCTTTTCTGAGGGCCAAACACCTGAAACTGTCATAACCAGCGAGTCCAGCATGGATGTGGCAGCGTCGATGCTTGGGGCGAGCACTTTGTTTGTGGGGTGCCGTTCCCATCGCAAGGGTATCGTGAAAACACTTGGCCAATCTGTCATGTCCGACGTGATGCTTTGGATTGACCGAGATTGCCTGGACGATACCGAAGGCCGCGAGACATTGAATCAGGCCTGTCGGTATGCCGAACATGCGGAGACACCAGAATGAAATTTACGCGCGACACCACGCAAAACGACAATATCGTGGCGATCTGGATTGACGACATGATCGACATCTTCACGTGGCGCAAATCGTTTGGGTTGGAAATCCAAACGCCCAACCTAGACCGGTTCATGGCCGAAGGAACGCGCTTTGCGAATGCGTACGCAACTGTGCCGCTCTGCGCCCCGTGCCGTGCCGAGCTGGCAACTGGTATCTCGCCGTTTCGAACCGGCCTCGTCGATTTGAACAGATTTTGGCGGGATGTGCTTCCGCCAACTGCTGGGTGGCAATTTGATCTGCGACGCGCTGGGTTCCGAACCTTTACGACAGGCAAAGTCGACAGCAACTACAAACCCATGCCCCAAGCCTATAAACGCATTCTGTTTCACGAAGAACCAGAAGCCAAAGATGCTGGCAAACGAGATGGCGTAAAGGCTTATCTTGATAAAGGCCCCGGCATTTCCGGAGTAAACCACCCCAATGATGACGGCAGTCAGGACCGTAAATTCTATGACTGGCGTGTTGCGCAAAACGCGATTGACCACCTTGGCACCGCTGATCCAAACAAACGTCATTTGATCCAGCTTGGGTTCAAACACCCGCATTATAACCTCCAGTGCCCTGACAGGTTTTATTCTCAGTATGAGCCAGCTGAAATTGTGTGGCCGCAAAGCGCGGCCCCCGAAGATTTCTTTGGGCCGCAATCAGGTATGGCCGTCTATGAAGCCGCATATATCACGAACGGACCATGGACCCCTGAGAAAGCGGGTGATCTAGCGTGGCGCCAAGTTGTCAGAGCCTATTTCGCCGCAATTAGCCATGTTGATCACGAAATTGGCCGCTTTATGGATGCGCTTCGGGACTCGCCGCTTGGTGAAAACACAACGGTTTTGCTGTTGTCCGATAATGGTTTTAACCTCGGGACCCACGACAGCTTTCATAAGATGAGTCAGTGGGATTCGGCAGCGCACGTTCCGCTTGGAATGTGGAACGCCAAGATGGAGGGCGGTAAAGTCATCGATCTCCCGGTGAGCCTTCATAATATTCCCAAAACGATACTGGATCTGGCTGGCCTTCCATATCGGCCGGATTGGACATCAGGTCAGAGCATGCTGCCGCTGGTCGATGCGTCCTTTGGCACATATGACGCTAGTAAATCTCCTGTCACCTCCGTATTCGGCACGCTTTCCGTACGCTCGGCTCGTCCAGACCTGAACCAGTATCGGTATTTCCGGTATCCAAATGGCGAAGAGCATGTGTACGATTTGGTAAATGATCCTGGGGAAACCGAAAATCTCTGCGAAACAGCCCCAATCCAAGAGCTTCGCCAAGAACTTGTAGAAAATGCGCTTGAGCTTGGTTTGGACTTACGCGGCTACGAAAACCCTGAGCGTGGCGTGAATGCCATGATGTCGTTGGATGGATCGGTTGTCATGGCTGGCGGAAATGCCGACAATGATTATTGGGCATACGGTTCTGATGCCGAAAAAATTGTCGAAGATGCGGACGGCGGCAATGATACCCTGTGGTACATGGCCGGACCTGACGATTACGTCCTGCATATGCCAGCCCATGTTGAAAACATTCGCATCGCAACCGTTGTCGCGCGCAACGAAAGTGATGGGAAAACGGGCAAAGAGATTGCGGTCGTCGCGCATCCAGACACCCCCATCAATTTTGAAACATCCGAACGCGTCGTCGTCCACGTCACCGGAAGCCGTGGCGATGACGTTATGATCGGGCCCAAGTATGGCGGGGCCGAGTTTCACGGCGGGGCCGGAAATGACCTTTTGGTTGCAAAATCAGGCCGCAAGAAAGACCGGCACCAATTCTTTGGTGGGTCGGGAAATGACACGCTGATTGGTGGAAATGGCCGCGACTATTTGGACGGTGGCACCGGAAACGACGTTATCCGCGGCGGACATGGCCAAAGCACAATCCACGGTGGGGCGGGCAATGATGAAATTCACGATGGCGAAGGTGGATCAGAGATTTTCACAGGCCCAGGCCGAAACACTGTGCATTCTGAGGGGGGCGATGACGTCATCCACATCGGCAATGGACATAATCAAATTCGCGCTGGCGACGGACACGTCAAGATGATCGTCGAGTACGGCGGGATCACAGAGATTCAGGATTGGCGCCCCGACTATCGTCTTGATCTGTCCTCTTGGCCAAATTCACCCGAGCTTCACATGCATTCAGATCGGGAAGTCATGCTTAAGTTGGGTCTTTCGACCATTGTGTTGAAAGGTGCTGTTAAGGGTTTGGCACTTGATGAAATTTTGGTTTGAAAAGACACGAGAGACCCGAGCAGGATAGCCGCGCCTTCGAAAGGGTTGCCATCTGTTCAATAAGGGGTCCTTAGGATAAGAAAGACACATAATTTATGAATTTTGAGGTTTGGTATGGCGTTGCGATTTGATCCGGAACAACAGTTGGCCGATCAGATTGAAGTGATCGAAGACGCAATCATTGTTCCTTTTGGCGACGGCACTTCCAAGAACATGGCCCGACCCGCAGGCGTGTTTTACCCAGATGGACGGTATTGCGAAACAGCTCAAACATGGCGAGCTTCTAATCGACCAACAATCGTAGAACCCAGATTTCCCCAACCCGAAGAAATCACTGGCCACCTACCGGGTACGGTACTGTTTGGCGGGCTTGGGTATGGCCATTTTGGTCACGCCTTATGCGAGTCTACGGCACGGTTGTGGGGACTTGATCACAGCCCAGAATCCATTGATCAGGTTGTATTCATCCCGAAAAGACAATTCACGTGGCCAAGCAGAAGCCTGCCGCCTCTGCGCCCGATCGTCAATGCCTTAGGCGACGTTCCAGATCTTGTCGCTGTTGGAAGCCCGACCCGCGTTGACCGGCTTGTTGTGCCACCTCAGGGGTTCGGTGTGAACGACATGATCGGTGCCTGCCCCGAGTTTCGAACATTTATGGATGAACGCCTGCGCAAAACTGTTACCGCAGAGGGCCCCGAGAAAATCTTTATCTCGCGCAGCAAACTGTTCCGAAAGCGTGGGCGTTTTCTACAGGAAGAGGCGCTCGAGAGACATTTTGAGGCCGAAGGGTTTTCGATTTTTCATCCACAAGAGCACAATGTCGCCACGCAGCTTGCCCAGTACAAAGCGGCCAAGGTCATCGTGTCATCCGATAACTCGGCGTTGCATCTTGCCGCCTTTGTCGTTTCCGCAGAGTGCCGCATCGCGATTTTGTTGCGGCGGCCCGGCACAATTTACAAAGACTTCATCGAGCAATTTGACAGATTTGCGGGGATCAGCCCCGTAATTATTGATGCCTGCTCACGTTTTTGGTTTCGTGAAGACGAACCAGTTCAGTTTAACGAGGTCATTTCCTATATCGATCTTGAAAAGACGTCTCGAGCACTCGCCGAGCATGGGTTTATCGAAAATGCAGCTTGGCCGAACCTATCGGAGCGAGAAATGGAAATACGCCTTGAGGATTTCGAAGAGCGTGCTGAGACCTTGCTAGAAGAAGTGTTTCCCTAAGACACAAGCCTCGCGGTATCAGGCGCAAAATTTTGTGTGGAGAAGAACCATCTTCTCCACACTGATTTGAAAACTTCGCCGTTAAAGGACCATCGCCTTTAGGCTGTCCGCGCCGCCCAGAATACGGGCTTTCTGAGCTTCTGTTTCAATCAAAATATGGTCGGCATAAAACGATGCAGACGCGATTTTCGCCGCCATAAAGCCCGGGTCTTTGCCAAGCTCTATTGCGGTTTCGGCCGCAAGCAAGGCACGCCCAAGTTGCCACCCTGAAACAAGGTTACCAGCCAGCATCAGATACGGCACACCGCCACCAAATGCAGACGTCGGATCTTGTTTTCCGTGCTCCAACATATGGGACACGACATCTTGAAACGCGGCGCGCGCTTTTCCAAGGTGTTTGGCAACGGCCTGAGCTTGTTGTGATCCCTGTGACAACTCGCGCTCTGTCTGTTCGATCAATCCAGCAACACGCAGCGCGGTTTTTCCGCCATCACGAAGTGTCTTACGCCCGACCAGATCGTTCGCCTGAATCGCGGTGGTGCCTTCATAAATCGGCAAGATACGGGCATCGCGATAATGTTGGGCAGCACCTGTTTCCTCGATAAAGCCCATCCCGCCGTGCACCTGTACACCCAAAGATGTCACTTCGATCGCCGTTTCAGTACAAAAACCCTTAACCAGTGGCGTCAAAAATTCGGAAATGGCTGTGGCATCATTGCGATCCTCTGCGGACTCGGCATGCCGTGCCAAATCTTGCCATCCAGATGCATAAGCAGCCATAGCGCGCCCGCCTTCGGTCAACACACGCATCCGCGCGAGCATACGCCGTACATCTGGGTGCTGAATGATGGAGACCGCATCACGGGTTGAGCCGTCGAGCGGGCTGCTTTGCACGCGATCATTGGCATAGGCCAGCGCCTGTTGATAGGCGCGCTCCGCAACGGCTACACCCTGCAAACCAACGCCGTACCGCGCCGAATTCATCATTTCGAACATATAGCTCAGGCCAGAGTTTTCTTCGCCGATCAGATACCCGGTGGCACCCTCAAACTCTAACACGGCTGTGGGACTGGCCTTGATACCCAGTTTATGCTCGACACTTACGCAGCGCACCGCGTTGCGAGCACCCAAAGACCCGTCAGATTCCACCATGAACTTTGGCACCACAAAAAGGCTGATACCCTTGACACCCGCGGGTGCCCCAGGAAGTCGCGCCAACACCAAATGCACCGTGTTTTCGGCCATATCATGTTCACCATAAGTGATGAAAATCTTGGTACCTGTCACCTGATAGGTTCCATCATCCTGCTTTTCTGCACGGCTGCGGATCAGCGCAAGATCACTACCTGCTTGGGGTTCTGTCAGGTTCATCGTGCCGGTCCATTTCCCGGACACAAGATTTTCAAGATACGTTGCCTTGATTTCGTCTGATCCGGCTGTCAACAACGCTTCAATTGCGCCATCTGTCAAAAGCGGACACAGTGCAAAGCTCATATTTGCAGAGTTTAGAATTTCAGTGGCTGCGGCGCCAATCGACCGTGGCAAACCCTGACCGCCAAACTCTTCGGGATGTTGCAAGCTCTGCCACCCCATTTCGACAAAGCTGCTATAGGCCTCGTGAAAACCATCAGGCAAGAAAACGCGCCCATTTTCATAGTGCGAGCCAGCATGATCGCCGGGAGCGTTCAGTGGCGCAATCTCTTCTGCACAAAAGCGACCGTATTCCTCGAGAATTGCCGCCGCGTCGCTGAGGTCAAGTGCGGAATAGGTAGGTAAACTTGTAACGTCTGACCATTCCGCAAGATGTTCGATGTTAAAAAGCATGTCTTTGGTTGGGGCCTCAAAGGTCACTACACTATCTCCGATATAATTCTTTGGGGTTACATAGGCTGTGCACGATTGCCGTGACCATCCCCGAGATGGACGCATTCCTTGCATAAAGTGACAAATACTTGGATAGTCCATGGCATGAGTTCCCTGAAAACTGCACCCATTTTACCAACAGTATCCCGCGCTTTCCTTGAAGATTGGCTTGCCGCACTTCGGGGGTATTGCAGCCATGAACAAGTAGACGGTTTTCTAACCCAGACTGGATTGTCACCCATCAGCCATCCGCGGGCCCGTGTTACGCATGACCAAATCGTGCGCTTGTACAAGTTGGTGGTTGTCGAAACCGGTGATGAAATGATGGGCTTGTGGAGCAGGCCAATTCGCGCTGGCGCCCTTAAGCACCTTTGTGCCTCGACACGAGGGGCGTCGTCACTTTCAGCTGTTCTCTATCGGTTTAGTTCGTTTTGGAATCTGCTGCTTGACGACCACCATATGACATTTGAAGCGCAGAACGGTGCGTTGCGACTAAGCCTCATTTCTAACAAGCAAACCACACCCCAGTATTTTGGCCATGTGTTGTTGTTGAAGCTGGCGCACGGGGTGGCATCTTGGCTGGTTGGTCGCGAGATTCCCCTCAAGGATGTGAGCTTCGAGTTTGATCGACCCAGCTTTGCGGAAGACTATCCAATCCTCTTCCCCGCACCGATACGGTTTTCAAGACCAAATTCGTCCATTTCGTTTGATGACGCCTTAAGTGATCTGCCGGTTTCACGTACCGAGACAGAAACTCAGGAGTTTTTAGCACGCGCCCCCCGAGATTGGATTTTCACCAGCCTGCGTGAGCATACGCTTTCGCTTCGGGTGCGCGAGATATTGCTATTGTCAGATCAGCTTGATTGCGGATTGGGCACTGCCGCCGAGGCTCTAAACCTGACCCCACGCACACTGATGCGCAGGCTTGGCGCGGAAGACACATCATTTCAACAAATCAAAGATGGATTGCGGCGTGATATTGCTATTCGGGACATTTCCCATAGTGCCAAAACCATTGAGGCAATCTCTCAGGATCTTGGGTTTGCTTCGGCAGCCACGTTTCACAGGGCTTTTAGACGCTGGACTGACGCTACACCAAGCACATATCGCTAGGCGATCAACGCGACAGATTTTCCGAAAATTGCACGACATCGTTCCGAGTTGGAATGGCATCTGCCGTTCCATGGCGCGTCACCATCAAGGCGGCCGCATCGGCTGCAATATTTAGCGCTGTGGCCATCGTGTGCCCCGTATCGATGAGCGCCAAGGCATATCCGGTATACGTATCCCCTGCGCCTGTTGTGTCGACAACATCGACTTTGGGGGCCTCGAAAAACTGGTTGGTCTGGTGTGTGTGATTGTTCCAGCGACTACCACGCGACCCCAAAGTCACTACGACATCCTCTACGCCCAACCGCGTCACGAGTTTTCCGGTTGCGGCCATAAGTTGTGCTGCTTCGACTTGGTTCAGAATGAGAAAATCAACGTATGGCAAAATCTCTTGGACGGCATCTGCACAAAAAGGGGCCGCAGCATAGGCGATCTTCATACCGTTGGTACGCGCGATATCTGCTGCAAAACACTGAAGCTCGGTTTCATTTTGCATTAACAGAATGTCGCCTTCCGTCGCCTCACAGAGTGCCTCTGTGACAACGGATTTCTGTATCGCGAGGTTGGCGCCCGGCCACAGTATGATGGAATTTTCGCCTTGAGCGTCCACGGAAACAACCGCCTGAGCCGTCGAGGTGTCGACAATCGCGACGTGCTGGGTATCAACGCCGTATGCGGTTAGGCGATCCTTGGCCCAAACACCATCATTCCCAATAGCGCCAATGTGAACAACCTGCGCGCCTGCGCGCGCGGCTGCCACAGACATATTCGCACCCTTGCCACCCAGGCCGCTTGCCATTTCAGTCGCGGCCAAGGTTTCACCTGGTTTTGGTAAATGCGGCACCTGATAGAAAAAGTCCGCATTAATAGATCCGAGATTGTAGATCGTCATCCGACTTCAACCCTTCACAACGTCTATCCAACCTTACAGGCGGCCAAAATTGCCATGTTCAAAATATCATTCGCCGTAGAGCCTGAGGAGCAAATTTGGATTGATTTGTCCACGCCGGACAAGATCGGGCCAATAACCGTTGCATCGCCCATTTCCTGCATCAACTTAACAGAAATTGATGCCGAATGCCGTGCCGGAACCACCAAAATATTTGCAGGACCAGTAAGGCGTTGGAAAGGATAGTTTTCCTGTGCCTTGGTATTTAGGGCGACATCAACTGTCATCTCGCCTTCGTATTCAAAATCTACGCCACGCGCATCCAGTACTTTGGGCGCAAGGTGCATTTTCTCGGCACGTTCAGACACTGGGTATCCAAAGGTCGAGAAGCTGACAAACGCCACTCGCGGATCAAGTCCGATATGGCGCGCCACACCTGCTGCACGTTCAGCAATATTCGCAAGGTCTTCTTCGTCAGGCCATTCGTGCACCAGCGTATCTGCAATCAAGACAATCCGGCCATTGTGCAAAATGGCGGTCACGCCAACTGCGCCGTGGTCAGCATCTGCATCAAACACGTGATTGATGAGCTGAAGAACATGAGCAGACTTGCGGGTCGCACCCGTGACAACAGCGTCACCATGCCCGTGTTGAAGCATGAGTGCCGCAAAGACATGCCGGTCACGCGCCGCAAGCTTGAACACATCGTGACGGTCAAAACCCTTACGTTGCAAGCGCGAGTATAGGAAATCAGTATACTGTTCGAGATATCGCGTATTCTTCGCATTCACGACTTCGATCTCGCGCACAGCATCTCCAAGGCCGGCGGCCTCAAGCTTTTCTTTGACGTCAGCTTCACGGCCAACCACAAGCGCCTTACCAAAACCGCCGCGCTGATATGAAACCGCGGCCCGAAGAACACGAGGATCATCCCCCTCGGCAAAAATCATACGGGCCTGTGCGTTCCGCGCACGTGCGTTTAGGCTTCGCAAAATCGAGGCCGTTGGATCCATCCGCGATTTGAGGTTTTCCTGATACCCATCCACATCAATGATTGGGCGACGCGCAACACCTGTATCCATGCCAGCTCGGGCGACTGCAGGAGGAATTCGATAGATCAGGCGTGGATCAAATGGAGTGGGGATAATGTAGTCACGCCCAAATGACAGCTTGCGACCATACGCCATGGCAACCTCGTCTGGCACGTCTTCGCGCGCCAACTCTGCCAATGCCTCTGCACATGCAATCTTCATATCATCATTGATTGCTCGGGCGTGGATATCAAGCGCACCGCGGAACAAGTACGGAAATCCCAGAACGTTGTTAACTTGGTTTGGATAATCGGAACGACCGGTCGCCACGATTGCATCTGCGCGTACTGCGTGCGCTTCTTCTGGAGTAATCTCTGGATCAGGGTTCGCCATCGCAAAAATGACCGGATCGTCCGCCATCGACGCAACCATATCGGTTGTCACGGCGCCCTTTGCGGACACGCCCAAGAATACGTCCGCACCACGCATGGCATCTTGGAGGGTTCGCAGGTCAGTATTCGCAGCATGCGCCGATTTCCATTGGTTCATACCTTCGGTACGACCCTGATAAATCACGCCCTTGGTGTCACACATGATGCAATTGTCATGCTTGGCACCCATGGTTTTTAGAAGTTCAAGACATGCGATACCAGCAGCCCCCGCACCATTCAAAACGATGCGGCAGTCTTCGATCTTTTTGCCTGAAATATACAAGGCGTTGATCAGACCAGCCGCACAGATAACCGCTGTGCCGTGCTGATCATCGTGAAACACCGGAATGTCCATTTCTTCCTTGAGCCGTTGCTCAATGATGAAACACTCTGGCGCTTTAATGTCTTCAAGATTGATGCCGCCAAACGTCGGCCCCATCAATTTGACGGCTTGGCAAAAAGCATCAGGGTCTTCTGTATCCAACTCGATATCGATCGAGTTCACATCCGCAAACCGCTTAAACAGTACTGCCTTGCCTTCCATCACGGGTTTGGACCCAAGCGCGCCTAAATTGCCCAACCCCAAAACCGCTGTCCCGTTTGAAATCACCGCAACGAGATTGCCCTTGTTCGTGTAATCATAGGCCAGAGCCGGGTTTTCGGCGATTGCTTCGCAGGGTACAGCAACACCAGGCGAATACGCCAGCGACAGGTCGCGCTGAGTTGTCATGGGCACGGTTGCCTTGATCTCGAACTTGCCCGGAGTGGGGTCAAGGTGGAAGGCCAGCGCCTCTTCAGCGGTCACTTTTGTCTTTGACATTACTTATTTCCTTCGGATGCCGTCTCAGCCTCTTAACGCAGGTCGCGGAATGTCTCAACCAAAAGCACTTTCGCCTTTCGCCATAGTATCAGGGTTTGTTAAGTCTTAGGCCTGATATGGGGGAATTTCAGGTGAGCGCTAGCAAAACAGCCGTCACGCCAATGATGGCTCAGTACCACGAAATCAAAGCCGAACATCCGGACGCTTTGCTCTTTTACCGGATGGGCGATTTTTACGAGATGTTTTTTGACGACGCCGTCGCTGCATCCGCAGCTTTGGATATTGCCCTGACGAAACGCGGCAAACACGAAGGTGGCGAAATCCCTATGTGTGGTGTGCCCCACCATGCCGCCGAAGGGTATTTTTTGACGCTCATTCGAAAAGGGTTTCGCGTCGCTGTCTGTGAACAGATGGAAAGCCCCGCTGAAGCCAAAAAACGTGGCTATAAGGCCGTCGTAAGACGAGAGGTCGTGCGGCTTGTCACGCCGGGCACATTGACCGAAGACAGCCTGCTGGATGCACGCCGCCATAACTTTTTGGCAGCTTACGCGGTAGTGCGCGATCAGGCCGCATTGGCGTGGACTGATATTTCTACAGGCACGCTTCACGTAATGCCGATGTCTCCGGTTCGGCTGTCCCCGGAACTTGCCAGATTGGCACCGTCAGAATTGCTTGTTGCGGAGGGGTCAGAGGCCTCTCTCTCCGAAGCCGCCGCAGATATGCACGTTCCCCTCACTCCGATATCGCGAGGATCTTTTGATTCAACGTCTTCAGAACAACGCATCGCAGCATTGTTCAAGACATCCTCGCTAGAGGCCTTTGGCAGCTTTTCTCGACCTGAAATCGGCGCTTTGGGAGCATTGGTCGATTATCTAGAGCTTACCCAAAAGGGCAAACTGCCACTGCTCCAACCGCCAGTACGCGAAGCCACGCAGAGCGTTATGCAAATCGACGCTGCCACCCGTAGAAATCTAGAGCTGACGCATGCACTGTCTGGCGGTCGCGCCGGATCGTTACTGGCGACAATTGATAAAACCCTCACATCTGGCGGGGCCCGCCTGCTCGAGCGTCGATTGTCATCACCTTCCCTGCATTTGACTACGGTCCAAGCGCGGTTAGAGGCTGTGTCCCTTTTTGTGAATGATCGACCACTGTCACAGACCTTGCGTGATGCGCTACGCAAAGTTCCTGACCTTGATCGTGCTTTGTCGCGTTTGGCACTAGATCGTGGAGGCCCCCGTGATCTGGCATCCATCAGAAATGGTTTGGGTCAATCACAAGACATCCTCACCTTGCTGGGCGCATCATCGTTGCCCAAAGTTCTGTCCGATGCGTCCAGCAGCCTTGAGGGGCATGATCCCTTGTTGCATTTGCTAGAGGATGCGCTGGTCGCTGATCCGCCTCTGCTTGCGCGCGACGGGGGTTTCATTGCCCCCGGATATGACGCCGACCTGGACGAAAGCCGGCAGCTTCGTGACGAGGGCCGAAGCGTCATCGCATCGATGCAGGCCCAGTATGCCGAAATGACGGGGATCGGTTCACTCAAGATCAAGCATAACAACGTGCTGGGATATTTCATCGAGACCACAGCGACACATGCCGACAAAATGCTTTCGGCACCGCTCTCCGAAACATTCATCCATCGCCAAACAACCGCCAACCAAGTCCGCTTTACCACGGTTGAGTTGTCGGAAATGGAAACCAAGATCCTGAATGCGCGCAACAATGCACTCGAGATCGAAAAGAGGCTCTATTCCAGCATAAGACAAGTAATTCTCGATCAGTCAGCCAAAATCGCAAACACTGCATCAGGACTGGCAGAGCTTGATCTAAGTTCCGCACTTGCAGAAATCGCCGTTGATGAAAACTGGTGTCGACCGGATATCAATGAAGCCCGAGATTTCCATATCGAACGAGGTCGCCACCCAGTTGTCGAGGCCGCGTTGCGCAAACAAAACGGCGCGCCTTTCGTCGCAAATGATTGTGATTTGTCAGGTGGGGATAAGGCAAGCCTTTGGTTGCTGACCGGACCAAACATGGCTGGTAAATCCACATTTCTGCGCCAGAATGCCTTGATCGCGCTGCTCGCCCAAATGGGAAGCTTCGTTCCAGCCGCCAAGGCACGGATCGGGATGGTGAGCCAGTTGTTTAGCCGCGTCGGTGCATCCGATGACCTCGCACGCGGGCGTTCAACCTTTATGGTCGAGATGGTAGAAACCGCCGCAATTCTGAACCAAGCAGACGACAGAGCACTTGTTATCTTAGACGAAATCGGGCGCGGCACCGCCACCTATGATGGCTTGTCAATTGCCTGGGCGACGCTCGAGCATCTGCACGATGTCAACAAATCGCGCGCTTTGTTTGCCACCCACTATCACGAAATGGCGGCACTTTCGAACAAGCTTGATGGGGTCGAAAACGCCACAGTTACGGTCAAAGAGTGGGATGGTGAGGTCATTTTTCTGCACGAGGTAAAGCAAGGTGCCGCCGATCGCAGTTATGGCGTTCAGGTCGCCCAACTTGCCGGATTGCCTCCTGCGGTGGTCCAGCGCGCACGGGTTGTGTTGGACACCCTTGAGAAGGGCGAGAGAGATGGCGCACCGCAAAAGGCGCTGATTGATGACCTGCCTCTTTTTGCGGCAACTCCTGCCGCCGTGCCCGCACAAAAACAAGGACCGTCCGAGTTAGAGACCATGCTGGACGATATTCATCCTGATGACCTAAGCCCAAGAGAGGCGCTTCAACTCATTTATGAGCTCAAGAACAAGCGCATCGCCAAATAGAAAAAGGGCGCCATATCCTCAGACATGGCACCCCTCGCGTTATCTTATCAATTCAAAACTGAACTCAGCCCGGGTTGGAAGAAACCCCGACCTGTGCTGGGCGCAACAGGCGATCATGCAGGAAAAAGCCTTCTGCTGAGACCTGAATGATTTCACCGGATTTTGTGCCGGGAACAGGCGCCTCGAACATTGCCTCGTGCATTTTGGGATCAAACTTATCACCCACTTTGGGCGATACAATTTCGATGCCGTGCTTTTTGAACACACTCAGCAGCTCACGCATTGTCAGCTCAATACCCTCAAGCAACGCCGGAACCGCTTCTCGTTGTTCGTCGGTGATTGTATCGAGCGCTCGCTTTAGGTTGTCGTGCACCGGAAGCATATCGCGCGACAGCTTGGCCCCGCCGTATTGTTCAGCGTCACGGCGCGCCTTTTCACCGCGTTTGCGTGCATTCTCGGCGTCTGCCAATGCTCGCATAAACTTGTCTTTGAATGCGTCTCTTTCGGCCCGCAGAGAATCCACCTCTATCGCGGCATCATCCATTTCGGCCATATCATCTGCAAACACCTCAGCTTCCGCTTCTGCGAGGTCATCCAGGAAATCGTTTTCTTTGCGCTCAGCCATTTTTCACCTTTAACCCCGGTCCGAGATCAACTTCCCGACCAGCTGTGCCGTATAATCTACAATCGGCACGATACGTCCATAGTTCAAGCGCTTGGGTCCGATGACACCAACTGCGCCTACAATTTTTCGATCAGCGTTCATATAAGGGGAAACGACCAAAGAGGAACCCGAAAGTGAGAAAAGTTTGTTCTCAGAGCCAATAAAAATGCGAACTCCGTCGCCTTCCTCGGCAAGTTCCAGAAATTCAGCGATATCTCGCTTGCGTTCTAGGTCATCAAACAACGACCGAATCCGCTCCAGATCGTGCTCTTCCTCTTCTGTGCCGAGCAAATTTGAACGCCCCCGCACGATCAAACGCTCATGCCGCTCACCTTCGTCAGCCCATAGCGCTAGGCCGTTTTCAACCATGTCCCGGGCCAAGACGTCAATTTCCTGACGCCGACGCCCGATCTCTTCGGCGATTACCGTGTGCAAGTCACTCAGCGTCCGACCTTCGATCAAAGAGTTTAGAAAGTTCGCTGCCTCTCGCATCGAACTTGGCGTCTGTCCCGCCGGCGGCGAGAACAATCTGTTTTCAACGTGCCCATCCGCAAACACCAATACGACAAGCGCACGATCTATTCCCAGACTTACAAACTCAATATGTTTGATCGGCGCTTCGTGTTTAGGCGCCAAAACCAACGACGCCCCATGCGTAACCCCGGATAAAGCCGCGCCAACACGATCCAGCATCCCGCTAACATCCGCAGAGGCATCCCCCATCGTGGCATCGATTTTTTCACGATCTTTGACGTTCAAATCGCTGACCTCTAGCAAGCCATCGACAAACATACGCAACCCCTGTTGAGTGGGAATTCGTCCAGCGCTCACGTGGGGACTATCTAGCAATCCCAAATACTCAAGATCTTGCATTACATTTCGGATGGTCGCCGCACTGACTTGCTCTGTCAGCGTCCGCGTAAGTGTCCTTGAGCCAACGGGGCCGCCTGTTTCGAGATAACCTTCAACCACGCGCCGAAAGACCTCTCGCGAGCGATCGTTCATCTCTTCAAGAATTTTGCTACTGTCGGTCATGATATGCCTTTGCCACTTTTGCAATTAAAGTGGGTTGGACCGAAAGGTCAATCGGGGTTGCACTCTTGCAGCGGCGCCTTGTATCCCCTTGCCCAAGCAAAAAAGGAAATTCACCATGCGCCCTTCTGGAAGACAACTTAATGAAATGCGTCCGGCTTCGATTGAAATCGACGTAACAAAACATGCAGAAGGTTCTTGCATGATCAAGATGGGTGACACCCATGTATTGTGTACAGCTTCGCTTGAATCCCGGGTTCCACCATTCATCAAGGGCTCGGGCCTAGGCTGGGTTACAGCCGAATATGGCATGCTGCCGCGCTCTACTTCATCTCGGATGCGCCGCGAAGCTGCTGCAGGTAAACAAGGCGGCCGTACAGTCGAAATCCAGCGTCTAATTGGCCGGTCGTTGCGCGCTGGTGTGGATCGCGTTGCCTTGGGCGAACGCCAAATCACAGTAGACTGCGATGTCATTCAGGCCGATGGCGGCACACGATGTGCGTCCATTACCGGTGGTTGGGTCGCACTACGTCTCGCGGTAAACAAGCTAATCAAGGCTGGCGATATTGTAACAGATCCGCTGATCTCTCCCGTCGCAGCTGTGTCTTGTGGCATCTACGCGGGACAACCGGTGCTTGATCTTGATTATCCCGAAGATTCCGAAGCAGGCGTCGATGGCAACTTTATTATGCTTGGAAACAAGCAGCAGATCGAAGTGCAAATGTCAGCCGAGGGCTCTACATTTTCTCGTGCTCAGATGAATGAACTCCTTGATCTTGCGGAAAAAGGTGTTGACGAGCTTGTCGCACTTCAATTGGCAGCCACGGCGTGATGCGCAAGTTTTCAGGCGATCGCTTGCTTGTCGCGACACATAACGCTGGCAAGCTAGAAGAGATCAAGCGACTGCTGGAACCCTTTGGGGTTTCAGTGGTCGGCGCCGCCGAAATGAACCTTCCCGAACCTGAAGAAACCGAGACCACGTTTGTCGGAAACGCCCGCATCAAGGCCCACGCCGCAAGCAAGGCAACTGGGCTTCCTGCACTTTCAGACGATAGCGGTATTGAAGTTGACGCATTAGATGGGGCGCCCGGCGTCTATACTGCGGACTGGGCTGAAACCGGCAATGGCCGTGACTTTGTTATGGCTATGACGCGGACACACACCGAGCTCGAGGCCATCAACGCCCCGTTTCCCCGCACCGCCCGTTTTTGCTCAACGTTGGTACTGGCGTGGCCCGATGGCCATGACGAGGTCTTTCCCGGCAAAATAGAAGGCCAAGTGGTTTGGCCCATGCGCGGCCCCGAAGGACACGGATACGATCCGGTATTTCAGCCAAACGGGTACAACATCACATTCGGTGAAATGGAATTCAAAGAAAAGAACCGCATCAGCCATCGCGCCGATGCCTTTCGCAAGCTGGTAGATGGGTGCTTTGGTTGAAGACTGGCAGAACGGGGGCTTTGGCTTCTACATTCACTGGCCGTTTTGCGAGGCCAAGTGCCCCTATTGTGATTTCAACAGCCACGTCTCCAGAGAAATTGACCAGAAGCGCTGGCTTAGAGCCTATTTGTCCGAGATAGATCGCGTAGCCGCCGAGACCCCTAATCGTGTTTTGAACAGCGTGTTCTTTGGCGGCGGCACCCCAAGTTTGATGAATCCGGATGTCGTCGCTGCCATTCTCGAACGCATTTCTCAACACTGGCCACAATCGAACGACATGGAGGTCACCCTTGAGGCAAATCCAGGATCGGTAGACGCAGGAAGGTTCGCAGCATTTAGGCAGGGCGGCGTAAATCGGGTTTCCATGGGCATTCAGGCCCTAAATGACATCGATCTTAAGCATTTGGGACGCATTCATACCGTCGCGGAAGCTCTCGCAGCCTTTGACATAGCCCGTAATTGTTTTGACCGTGTCAGTTTTGATCTCATTTACGCACGTCAGGATCAATCTCTTGACGCTTGGACTCACGAACTTAACCAAGCGCTAAGCTTAGCAATTGATCACCTATCACTGTATCAGCTCACAATTGAACAAGGCACAGCCTTCGGGGATCGCTATGCGCGCGGCAAACTTCGCGGGCTGCCACAAGACGACCTGGCCGCAGACATGTATGAGGCCACACAGAGAATTTGTGCCGATGCGGGTCTAAACCCGTACGAAGTCTCTAACTATGCCAAATTTGGCAATGAATCTCGCCATAATCAAATTTATTGGCGCTATGGGGACTATGCAGGTATTGGTCCGGGCGCCCACGCACGCCTCACATTAGAAGGCACACGCTATGCTATTGAAAACTGGCGCAATCCAAACAAATGGCTCACGCACGCAGAGAGTGGAAATGGCGAAAATGTAAAAGACGCCATCAATCGGTCTGATCAGGCCACCGAACTTCTGCTCATGGGTCTAAGAATGTCCGAGGGTATCGATCTTGGCCGGTTTACCGCCCTATCTGGGACAACAATTGAGGGTCCGCGAGTTGATGTATTGCGCGAACTTGGTATGATTTCTCTCGAAAAGCAAAGGCTTACCGTTCTCCCTAAAGGCAGAATGGTTTTAAACTCTGTTTTGTCAGAGCTATTGGTGGATTGAAATGCGCGTGATCTGGGCAGCACTTGGGTTGCTGAGCTTAAGCATCGGAATTGTCGGCATTATTTTACCGCTCGTTCCAACAGTGCCCCTTCTGTTGTTGGCGGCATTCTTTTTCGCGCGCTCATCAGAGAGACTTCACAGCTGGCTTCTGGGACACCCTCAGCTAGGCCCTCCAATTGAAGAATGGCAATCTAGGGGCGCAATTAGCCTATCTGCAAAAAGAATTGCCACAGTTTCAATTGTGTTAATATTCTCGATTTCGGTAATACTCGGCCTAAGGCCCCTGATCCTCGCGATTCAGGGGCTTACATTGACCTGCGTACTCATATTCATCTGGACAAGACCTAGCGCGTAGAGCTTAACGCCTGACAAATCTCATCTAGCTGGTCAAGACTCTGGTATCTAATCGTCACCTGACCACTCTCGCCACCAGCTTTGTGGTCGATCAACACCTTCATCTTAAGATTCGCCGAAAGGTCACCCTCAAGCGCTGCAGTATCGGCATCTTTTTCAGGTTTAAGATCGACCTTCTTTACCCGAGCCTGCGGTTTTGCACCTGCAGTTTTTGCCAGCGCTTCGGTCTGTCGAACCGATAACCCTTCATTTACAACTTTGCGCGCGAGTTCAGATGCTTGGTCGGTGGTAATCAAAGCCCTAGCATGCCCAGACGAAAGCTCTCCTCGCTTCAAAAGTCCCTGCACATCCTCTGGAAGGTGCAACAATCTCATTAAGTTGGCGATATGACTTCGACTTTTCCCGAGAGCTTCTGACAACTTCTCTTGCGTGTGTCCAAATTTGTCCATCAACTGGCGATATCCGGCCGCTTCTTCGACCGGATTTAGATCTGCACGTTGGATGTTTTCGATGATCGCGATCTCAAGGACTTCGGTGTCGTCATATTCCCGCACAACAACTGGAAGCTCGTGAAGCTGCGCCATCTGCGATGCCCGCCAACGGCGCTCACCCGCCACAATCTCATAGGTCCCATCCGCTTTCTCGCGAACGATAAGTGGTTGGATCACGCCCTTTTCTCGAATTGATGCAGCAAGTTCATCAAGATGATCTTGGGCAAACTCTCGCCTTGGCTGGTCAGGGTTTGGAACAATTCGTTCAATCGGGACGGTCATATCTGGGCGTCGAATATTTTCGGCACCCTCGACGGACTTCTCTTCCGTTACATCAGCCATCAAAGCAGACAGCCCACGCCCCAAACCACGCGTTTTTCCCTTTCTATCCGCCATCAGATGTACCCTTCATTATGCAGCTACTTTTTTGTGTTTATTCAACAATTCTTTTGCCAGACTCCGGTATGCATCCGCGCCCTTCGAGGTCGGGTCATAATCCAGAACAGGCTGGGCAAATGATGGTGCTTCAGAAACACGCACATTTCTTGGAATTTTCGTTTCAAACACCAGCTCACCCAAGTTGTCTCGTGCGTCTTGTTCAACTTGTTGAGAAAGGTTGTTACGTGCATCAAACATCGTAAGAACCACCCCTTCAATCCGAAGTTGTGAATTCGCTGTTTGCCGCACTTCTCTCACAGACAGCATAAGCTGTGATAGGCCTTCGAGCGCAAAGAACTCACTTTGAAGTGGGATAAGCACAGAATGTGCAGCAATCATCGCGTTAACAGTCAATAGATTCAGCGAGGGCGGACAGTCTATGAGGACATAGTCCCATTCGTAAGAATCCATTGCTGGTTGCCTTAGGGCATCATGCAGCAGAAAGCTTCTTTTCTCGTTAGAAATCAACTCTATATCGGCAGAACTCAGGTCAACAGTTGCCGGGATAATCGACATTCCTTCAGTATCGGTAGATCGAATAACATCGGCCAGATCAGCTTCGTCAAGAAGCAATTCATACGTGGTATATTCGCGGTCGTTAGCGTCAATACCCAAACCCGTCGATGCATTTCCCTGCGGATCAAGATCAACAACCAGCACCCTGCACCCGACCTCAACCAGCGCAGCCGCGAGGTTAATGGCTGTTGTTGTTTTCCCTACACCGCCCTTTTGATTGGCGACCGCGATAATTTTTGGGCCCTTAGGCCGTGTGGGATCAGACATGGTGAATTTTCCCAACCTTCAGAATTACAGAGTTTGGCTCAGTTTTACTTTTAGTAACGTCGTACTCAAATGACCACAACTTCTGCGCGGCGGCTAACTCTTTTTCCCAAGTGACACCCTTTGGAAACAACGCAAATCCTTCTCCGTTGAGGTGCCGAGCAGCGAACGCCAGAAGTTTGGGCAGGTCTGCAAGTGCGCGAGCTGTCAATACATCCGCATTCTGAGGCGTCGCCTGCTCTATTCGTTCCGACAGAACTTTTGCGGATACACCGGTTTCTCTCAACACAGTTCTTAGGAACACACACTTCCGTTGGTCACTTTCAATCAACGTGACTGCATTTGATCGTCCGTCGCCGGCCGCTAGAATTGCAATCACCAATCCAGGAAATCCACCACCACTACCAATATCAACCCACCTGCGATCATCACTCTCGAGAAGGCGGTATATCTGAGTAGAATCAAGTATATGTCGGTTCCAAATGTCTGAGAGCGTGGATTTGGAAACCAAGTTTATCTTGGGGTTCCATTTTTCTAGTAAGCTCACAAGAAGACGTAACCGGTCAGATGTTTCACGTGAAACACTTAGAGAAGAGAGCGCTTGATCAGAAATAGACATCAGGCGGTTTTCCCTCGCTTAGATTGCTTTATTCTGGCAAGAATCAGTGTAAGCGCTGCTGGTGTCATCCCATCAATACGCCCTGCTTGGCCAAGATTCGTGGGTCTCGTAGCCGTCAGCTTTGACTTCAGTTCGTTTGATAGCCCATCAACAGCGAGAAAGTCGAAGTTCTCTGGGATGTGTTGATTTTCATCCCGCTGCATAGCCTCCACGTCCTTGCGCTGCCTATCAATATAGTTGGAGTAGAGCGCATCTCGCTCCAACTGTTCTCGAGTCTCAGAATCGACATTATGGAAGTCAGGGTTCAATGCGAGTAAGTCAGAGAACGACACATCCGGAAATGCAAGTACCTGAAATGCCGTACGGCGGTTTCCATCCTTGTTCACTGATATCCCAGCGGTTCCGAGCTCTTTAGGTGAATATCGTACTTCTTCGAGCAGGGATTTACCCGTCGCAAGTTTTTCGATTTTCCGTTCAAACGACAAACGGCGCGCATCCTTTACAAGACCAAGAGACAGCCCCATCGGCGTCAAGCGCTGGTCAGCATTATCAGCACGTAACGACAGACGGAACTCAGCGCGCGATGTAAACATCCGATAGGGTTCCGTGACGCCGCGCGTAATTAGATCATCCACCATGACGCCAATATAGCTGTTGGAGCGCGTAAAGTATGCGAACTCTAGACCCAGAGACGCCTTCGCAGCGTTAACCCCAGCAACAAGGCCCTGCGCCGCAGCCTCTTCGTACCCGGTTGTTCCGTTAATCTGTCCCGCCAAATACAAGCCGGGGACTGACTTTACCTGAAGCGTTGCATCCAGTGCACGTGGGTCAACATAATCGTACTCTATCGCATATCCTGGCTGTAGAATTTTGCAATTTTCCAAGCCAAAGATCGAATGTACATAATCTTCTTGTACATCAATCGGGAGCGAGGTTGATATCCCATTGGGGTATACCGTATCGTCACTAACCCCTTCTGGTTCCAAGAAAATCTGATGCGAGGTCTTGTCGGCAAATCTTACAATTTTATCCTCAATTGACGGACAATATCGCGGCCCGATCCCATCAATATGCCCGCCATACATCGCCGATCTATCCAAATTCTTCCGGATTATGTCGTGCGTCCTCTCGTTGGTATGGGTGATGCCACACGAGATCTGCCGAGCAATCGGCTTATCGGACAGAAAAGAAAACATAGTTGGATCTTCGTCACCAGGCTGCATCTCAAGAGCAGCCCAATTTATTGACTTCCCGTCAAGCCTTGGCGGCGTGCCCGTCTTCAGTCGGCCAAGAGGCAATCCAAAACTATCGATGCGCTCAGCCATTTTGACGGATGGATCGTCGCCCATGCGCCCACCGGGCCGCGAGACATCACCAATATGAATAACTCCTCGCAAAAATGTTCCTGTAGTCAGCACGACGGCGCTCGACGACATTTGCGCCCCATCCGCAAGAACCACGCCACAAACGCGGTCCCCCTCCATAACAAAATCGGTGGCTTCACCTTCAACCACTGTCAAGTTTTCAGTGTTCAAAATTTCTGACAGCATGGTTTGCTGATATATCTTCCGATCTGCCTGGGCACGCGGGCCCTGCACTGCCGGACCCTTACGACGATTTAGCAGCCTAAACTGGATTCCAGCGCGATCGGCGACGCGACCCATCAACCCGTCCAGCGCATCAATCTCACGAACAAGATGGCCTTTACCCAGCCCGCCGATTGCAGGATTACACGACATAACGCCGATTCCGCTTGTTTTCAGCGTTACGAGAGCTGTCTTCGCGCCCGCACGGGCCGATGCATGCGCTGCATCTGTACCGGCGTGGCCTCCACCAACTACGATGACATCAAAATGTTTCACGTGAAACACTCCTTACTTACCGATACAGAAGCTTGAAAATATCTCGTCCAACAGATTCTCTACATCTACGCGACCAACAATCGAATCCAAAGCGCGAATTGCGGTACGAAGCTCCTCGGCGACGATCTCGTAGTGGTCTGGGCCAAGGTTTAATAGAGCATTCGCCGCACTTAGACTTTCTGTCGCCCGCGACATGGCGATCCTATGTCGTTCTCTCGTCGCAATACCGGAATGACTGGCACGGTCAGCAAGCTTGTCGGAAATTTCGGATACGAGTTCAGAAACACCAAATCCGGTCTTCCCAGAGATCGCATGTGAACTGTCAGTCAGAGTGTCGGCTTTCGCTGCACGAATGATATCATTTGGAAGTGGCTCAAAATCCGGAGTCTTACCGGCTTCAATCAGAAACACGCGCAGATCGGCTGCTAATGCACGTTCGCGCGCACGTTCGATACCAATTCCCTCTACGACATCGTCTGTATCTCTAAGACCTGCTGTGTCCAGCAGAGTAACAGGCAGGCCGCCCAAATCCATACGAACCTCAATCACATCACGCGTGGTTCCGGCAAATTCGGACGTGATTGCAGCCTCTCGACCAGCCAATGCGTTCAGTAGAGTGGATTTGCCAACATTCGGCGCCCCAAGAATAGCCACCTCAAAACCAATCCGAATACGTTCCGCGGTCTCGACTCCCGAAATCTCTTTGGAAAGCTGATCGGACACAGTATTCAACAGCTCTTGAACCTCGGGTGTTACATCAACCGGGACCTCTTCGTCAGCAAAATCAATCGTTGCTTCAAGAAGAGCAGCAGCGCGGATAAGGTTTTCGCGCCAACCACCAGCCAAGTTGCCCAGATCACCCGACAACACACGAAGTGCTTGTTTACGTTGAGATTCCGTCTCTGCTTCGATCAAATCTGCCAGACCTTCGACTTGCGCCAAATCTAAGCATCCGTTTTCCAGTGCACGCCGAGTGAACTCGCCTGCTTCCGCCATACGCAGGTCGTCTAAATCAGCCAACACCTTAAGAACAGCATTTACGACAGCAACAGATCCATGCAGGTGAAATTCTACAACTTGTTCGCCTGTAAAGCTGCCTTTCTCTTTGAAAAACAGTACCAAAGCTTGGTCAAGCCTTGTGCCCCGGCTATCCGAAAGAACTCGCAAAGCCGCCGTTCGAGCCGGCGGAACATCCCCGCACAATGATTTACACACGTCAGAAGCCCGAGAACCAGACACGCGAACAACCGCGACCCCTGCTTTACCAGGAGCCGTTGCGAGCGCAAAAATCGTATCAGGCACATAGGCCATGGCGCGGCTCTAGGTATTCATCGAGTCAAAGAACTCGGTATTTGATTTTGTTTGCTTGAGCTTGGAGATCAGGAATTCGACTGCATCCGTTGTACCCATTGGATTCAAGATGCGTCGTAGAACAAATGTCTTTTGCAGATCAATTTTATCGATCAACAGATCTTCTTTCCGTGTACCGGACTTGAGAATATCGATCGCAGGGAACACGCGCTTGTCAGCAATCTTGCGATCAAGAACAATTTCCGAGTTACCAGTACCTTTGAATTCTTCAAAGATGACTTCATCCATCCGGCTACCTGTATCGATAAGCGCGGTAGAAATAATCGTGAGCGACCCGCCCTCCTCGATATTTCGAGCTGCACCAAAGAAACGTTTAGGACGTTGCAACGCATTTGCATCAACACCACCCGTCAAAACCTTGCCTGAAGAAGGTACGACCGTGTTGAAAGCTCTACCAAGTCTAGTGATCGAATCCAGCAAGATGACTACATCTCGCTTGTGCTCCACCAATCTCTTGGCCTTTTCAATCACCATTTCAGCAACCGCAACGTGACGCGTCGCAGGTTCATCAAATGTCGAAGATACAACCTCGCCCTTCACAGAGCGCTGCATATCGGTGACTTCTTCAGGGCGTTCATCAATCAGAAGAACGATCAAATAGCACTCTGGGTGATTAAGCTCGATAGAATGCGCGATGTTTTGCAGCAATACGGTTTTACCCGTACGCGGAGGTGCTACGATCAAAGACCGCTGTCCCTTCCCAATCGGCGCAACCAAATCAATAATTCGCGCTGATCTGTCTTTGATCGTCGGATCTTCGATTTCCATCTTAAGGCGCTCGTCAGGATAGAGCGGCGTAAGGTTATCAAACGCAATTTTATGTTTAGCCTTAATTGGATCTTCGAAGTTGATTAAATTCACGCTACGAAGCGCAAAATACCGCTCTGTGTCCTCAGGAGCCTTAATAACACCGTCAATGGTATCACCGGTCCGCAGAGAGTGTGAGCGGATCATATCGGGGGACACATAGATATCGTCAGGACCAGGAAGATAGTTCGCTTCGGGTGACCTTAAAAATCCGAAACCGTCTTGAAGCACTTCCAACACACCATCGCCAGAGACCTCCCACCCTTCATCCGCGCGTTCACGCAGAATTTGGAACATCATCTCGCCTTTGCGCATCGTCGAAGCATTTTCGATCTCTAGCTCTTCAGCCATCGAAAGCAAATCAGCAGGTCGTTTTGCTTTAAGTTCCGCCAGCGCGAGTTTTTCAGTGGTCATAACACATCCCAGACATGTCCCAAGCGGGCCATGGATTATCTAATAGTTTGGAAGACACATAGCCCGGACGGGCCTGTTTAACAGGTTTCTAAGCATTAAAATAAGCGGAGTCAAATTCTCAGAATTTGATGACCACCGAAGATACAATGATAATCATCAATATTGTCGGTACTTCATTCATCATTCGATAAGATTTCCCAGACAGAGTGTTTTCACCTCTGCTGAACTTTTTGCGTTTTATCATCAACCAATGATCAAAGATTGTCATACAAAGCACACCAATTGCCTTGGTCCACGGCCAAATTTCGGACCAATCAACGATCCCCGGAGTGAATACCAATGCAAGACCTGCGATCCATGTCGCGATAGAAGCTGGCGACATAATATATCGCTGAAGTTTGAATTCCATAATCCTCAGTGTTTCATCAAGCTGATCGCCAACTACGGCATTTTCAGCGTGATACACAAAGAGCCGAGGTAAATAGAACAGACCTGCCATCCATGAGATCACCGCCATTATGTGGAATGACAGGGTATATGGATAAATCTCGGCAAGAAAATCGGTCATGAGGTATTCCACGCGGTTCTGTGTCCTCTCTAAATAATAAATATATATAGAAAAGGAAGAAGTTTATGTAGGTACGCGTTTGCCTGAGGATTAAATGGTTCTCACAAGACTTATCCACTTAGGGATAATAGCTATACAGTGATTGTATAACTGAATCCCTGAAATCTATATATTCATTAAAAACAAAAGATTATCCAAAACTTTCAAACGATATTACATGTGGAAAACTGATTGAAAAAAAATGTACTGCCATAGTTTTTCTAGGTAGCAAAGTTATCCTCATCCACCGTGGGTGAATCTCGTGGAACACCGTGAAACAGGTGGGTTTTTCACAGCTTGCAACCGGTGTTGGTTTTTCACACAAGTAAGCTCTAGAAATATACCGAATTGGTACACGGGGTTATCCACATGGCACATACAATCGTTTTAGCTTCTGGATCAGATATCAGGGCGCAGCTTCTCAAAAATGCAGGAGTTGAGTTCTCGATTCAGACGGCGCGTGTCGATGAACAAATGCTCAGGGCTGGACTTGAGGCAGAAGGTGCCCCACCCAGAGATATTGCAGATGCCCTTGCAGAGGCAAAAGCACGAAAGGTTTCAAGCAAACGACAAGGCTCACTTGTCATAGGATGTGATCAGGTTCTTGATCTCGATGGTCTCGTGTTGACTAAGCCAAATACCAAAATCGAAGCACGAGCTCAGCTTACGTCACTGCGTAACAAACGCCACAGTCTGTTGTCTGCAGCTGTAATATATCTGGATCGCCAACCCGTTTGGCGGCACGTCGGAGTCGCCCGGCTTCACATGCGTGATTTTTCGGATGCGTTTATGGATGACTATATAGATAGAAACTGGGAGAGTATCCGTCACTCAGTTGGGGGGTATAAGTTGGAGGAGGAAGGTATTCGTCTGTTTGATAAAGTGGACGGTGACTACTTTAATGTGCTTGGAATGCCTCTGATTGAAATACTATCCTATTTGACCTTGCGCGGAGACCTACAGAAATGACTTTGGCTAAAATACCTCTGGCGGGCGTAATCGGTCATCCGATTGCGCATTCTCGGTCACCGCTTTTGCACGGACACTGGTTGCGATCGTTCGGACTAGCTGGCCATTATGTTCCTATGGATGTGTCACCAGAGAATTTGCAAGAAGCGCTGCGTACGCTACCCAGAGTTGGCTTTGTTGGTGTAAATGTTACGCTTCCCCACAAGGAAAATGCGTTACAAATAGCAGATATAGTAACTGATACAGCGCGCAGAATTGGCGCAGCAAACACTCTTACGTTTCTTGAAGACGGCAAAATTGTTGCTGACAACACTGATGCATATGGTTTCATGGAGAACCTGAAACAGGGTGCGCCAAAATGGAGGGCAGACGCAGGGCCTTCTGTCATTTTGGGTGCCGGCGGTGCGGCGCGTGCTGTCATTGTTGCCTTGTTGGATGAGGGCGTTTCCGAAATTCTTATTACCAACCGAACTAGGGAACGGGCGGAGCAGCTTTGCCAAGAGTTCGGCCCGTGTTTGCGAATGGTAGAGTGGGCTCAGGCGGATGACGCCATCCAAGCTGGGTTGACCATAATCAACACGACATCTTTAGGCATGGCCGGTAAGGCGGAACTGAACCTCTCACTTGCGGGTTTGCAGAAAGAGGCCACGGTGACGGATCTGGTCTATAATCCCATAAAAACCAGGCTTCTCGAAGCAGCAGGTGATGCGGGATGCGTCACGGTAGATGGTTTAGGTATGTTATTGCATCAAGCGGTACCAGGCTTTGAACGCTGGTTTGGAATCCGCCCAACAGTTGATGACGCGACGCGAAAGGCAGCTCTTGCATGACGTATAAACTTGGGCTGACCGGATCGATCGGAATGGGAAAATCAACGACGGCGCGTCTTTTTGCCGAACTGGGATGCGAGGTATGGGATGCTGACGCCGCTGTTCACAGGATGTATGCACCGGGTGGCGCAGCCGTAGAGCCAGTCTCAAGATTGCTGCCTGCCGCGGTCCAGAGTGGTGCTGTGTCCAGAAAGTGTCTTAAAGATCTCATCGCTCAAGATGCGAGTGTTTTGAAGACATTGGAACAAATAGTTCACCCATTGGTTGCGCAAGACCGGGAGGATTTCCTTGCTTCATCTGTTAGCGACATTGTTGTTTTGGATATTCCGCTGTTGTTCGAGGGTGGCAATGAAGAAGCTATGGATGCAGTGGTATGTGTCTCTATTTCACCGGAAGAACAGGAAACACGCGTAATGGCACGGGGAACAATGACGATAGAGCAGTTTCGTCAAATTCGTGCGAAACAGATGCCGAACGAGGATAAATGTGCGCGATCGAACTATGTTGTTGTGACCGACAATCTGGAGCACGCGCGAGCACAAGTGAAAGAGATTGTTGCTGAAATTCGGGGAAAATTAGGTGATGCGTGAAATTGTTCTAGATACTGAAACCACTGGTTTCGACCCTAAATCAGGTGACCGCATTGTCGAAATTGGTGCTGTAGAGCTATTTAATCACATGCCAACCGGCGAAACCTATCACCAGTATATCAATCCAGAACGCACCATGCCCAAAGAGGCCTTTGAAGTGCACGGAATAGGCCCTGACATCCTAGAACCCCCTCAAGAACTCGAACCGGGTGCCGTTACGCTTCGCGATAAGCCCGTTTTTGCAGAGGTCGGCCGTGCATTTCTGGATTTTGTCGGTGACTCCAAGCTTGTGATACACAATGCGGCCTTTGACATGAAGTTTTTGAACGCAGAGCTAAAGTGGATGGGGCTTCGGCAACTTCCATGGGAACAGGCCTTGGACACTCTGGCCATAGCGCGCAAAAAGTTCCCAGGGTCGCCGGCGTCATTGGATGCGCTTTGCCGTAGGTTTGGCATTGATAACGCAAACAGAACCCTGCACGGAGCCTTGTTAGACTCTGAAATACTTGCCGAAGTCTATTTGGAACTCATCGGTGGCCGTCAACCTGATTTGGTATTGGCGCAGAACATCGTGGGAAACTCGTCAACATCTGAGGCGTCTGATTGGCGGCCTCAACCGCGAAACACGCCCCTGCCCTCTCGCCTGACCCCAGACGAAAAACGGGCACACGATGAATTCGTAGAGAAGATGGGAGAGACGGCCCTTTGGACCAAGCTGGGATAGGCGCCCCGATAGATGGGGCGCCCTTCCACGAAGTCTTAGTTTTGAGGAGTTTCTGCCTGACGGCGCGCCAACTCGGAGCGGTAAAGCTGCATAAAGTCGATTGTCTCGAGGTTCAGAGGTGGGAAACCACCATCTCTGGTCACATCTGAAACGATGCGACGTACAAACGGGAACAGCAAACGCGGGCATTCAATCAGCAGAAACGGGTGAAGTTGATCTTCTGGAACGCCCTCGATGTGGAAAATACCAGCATACTCGAGCTCTAGAATGAACATCTCGTCGCCAGTTTCTTTGGCTTTGGATGTGACATTCAGCTTCATGACCACTTCGTACTGGTGCTCAGCGTCGCGCTTTTGCGCATCAAGGTTCACCTGTACTTGAACGTCAGGTTGTACATTTCCCGTCGCACGCTTCTGCGCGAGGATGTTTTCAAAGGACATATCACGAATGAATTGAGCCAATACGTTCATGCGAACCTGTGGGGCGGCTTGCGCTGCACCGTTGCCGTTTTCCGACATAGTTTTCTCCTGAAAAATTCAAAAAGTCCCGGCTGCTTTACCAGTTCAGGGCTTGGGTCTCAATGCTTAGTCCATTCAGATGGCGGATGTGTTGGGCGCTTGGCTGGATCGACTTCGGTGAAGTCGCCATCAATGATGTCCGGATGGTGTGTTTTCTGTTCGTGGTACTGAGTGTGGTTCCCACCCATTGCAAAGCTCTGTACCTTGATCCGTTTGCGCAGATAGCTGAAAACGGCAACCCGTACCGGGGGCATCAAAAGCAAAAACCCAACGGCATCCGTAAAAAAACCGGGTGTAAGCAACAACGCGCCGGACAGCAGAATCATTGCGCCATGCGCAAGTGGTTCGGTCGGGTCGTCTAATTCCGAAAAGGACTGGCGAATGTTTCCCATGGCTAATGCGCCTTGGTTTCGCACCAAAAACGTACCGAGCATTGCGGTTAGAATTACGACTGCCAGTGTCGGCCAAAGGCCAATTGCACCCCCGACTTGAATAAAAAGCGCAATTTCAATCAAGGGAACGCTGACAAATGCCAGAAACAACCACATTTTTTCTCTCTCCAAGGTTTCACGGGCCTAGTGGACTTGATCCCGCCCGTAACCTACATAAGTGCGGTATACGCCTGTTTCCATGCCCCGACACGAGGTCCCTATGAATTCTCCTATTCTTCAGCTTTTGGTGCTGGCCGGTATTGCCGTCTTTTTGATCCTGCGTTTGAAAAACGTATTGGGAACTCGAGACGGATATGAACCGCCGCGCGAGGCACAACAACCTGCCGCCCGTACAGGCCCAACACTTGAAGTCATTGAGGGTGGACCTGATCTGGATATCACGGATCACGTACCGGAAAATAGCGAGAGTGCAAAAGCACTCGCGGCTATGAAGAGCGCCGAGCCAAGCTTTGGCGTGACTGATTTTCTTCAGGGTGCGCGCGGGGCCTATGAAATGATTTTGATGGGCTTTGAAAAAGGCGATTTGGCCAGCATCAAACCATTCCTTGCAGAAGATGTGTATCAGGCATTTGCCGGAGTTGTGGAAGCTCGTGAGCAACAAGGTTTGACCGTAGAGGGCGAGTTTGTTGGCGTGCGTGAGATGGCTTTGAATAACGCCGAGTTTGATACAGCAACACGTGAAGGTGAAATTTCCGTGCGTTTTGTGGGAGAGCTTACGCATATCGTGCGTGATCGGGCCGGCGAGATTGTGGAAGGCGACGAAAGCCAAATCAAACGGCAAAAGGACATTTGGACTTTTGCGCGCAAGATGGGATCAAACGATCCGAACTGGCAACTCGTCGCTACGGGCGAATGATCAACTGGTTTCGGGGGCTTCTTGTCGCTGGGTTTTTATTGGCCAGCTCTGAGGGAATGACCGAGACCACCTATACCATTCTTGATTTTCAAGATTTGGACGGCTGGCAGCAGGATGACCATTCTGCTGCCCTTTCGACATTCCGAAACACCTGTGCCGATTTGGATGCGCCAGATTGGCGATCGTTATGCGCCGCAGCCTCAGAGTTTCAGGATGCGCAAAAGTTTTTTGAACTCTTTTTCCGTCCCGTTCTTGTTGAAGATGGAAAAGCCCCCCTTTTCACGGGATATTTCGAGCCGGAACTGGATGGGTCGCTGTCTCCGGATGCTCGGTATCGGTTTCCGATCTACAAGATGCCCAGAGAAGCAAAATCAAAATCTATCTGGCTCAGCAGACGAGAAATTGAAACGTCTGATGTAATGCGTGGACGGGGGTTGGAAATTGTGTGGGTCGATGACGCTGTCGAACTGTTCTTTCTACAAATTCAGGGATCGGGGCGCGTCAAGCTGCCTGATGGCCGTTATGTACGGGTTGGATACGGGGGATCAAACGGCCATTCCTACAGGTCCATTGGGGCCGAAATGGTCCGGCGCGGCATATATAATGTTCATCAAGTAAGTGCGCAGGTGATTAAGAACTGGGTTCGTAGAAATCCAAAGGACGGATTGGAGTTGCTGCGCCACAATAATTCATATGTCTTTTTCCGCGAGGTCAGCAAAGTACCGGCTCACAAGGGCCCTCTGGGTGCAATGAACCGATCGATTACCACGATGCGTTCAGTAGCCGTGGACCCAAAATTTACACCATTGGGGGCTCCGGTCTGGATTGAGAAAGATGGTGAAAACCCCTTGCGTAGGCTCATGATTGCGCAAGATACCGGATCGGCCATCAAGGGTGCACAACGCGCAGATGTGTTTTTTGGAACGGGTGATGCGGCTGGTCGCGCTGCCGGCCGATTGAAAGACCCTGGCCGAATGGTTGTGTTGTTACCAATTCAGCGTGCGTACGCCATGTTACCCGAGTCAGTCCTATGAGCCGACGCAAGTTAA
Organism: Shimia litoralis; assembly: GCF_005518135.1. Lineage (GTDB taxonomy): Bacteria > Pseudomonadota > Alphaproteobacteria > Rhodobacterales > Rhodobacteraceae > Shimia_E > Shimia_E litoralis. The sequence continues at coordinate 40,730 of NZ_SULI01000024.1, forward strand.
CTTCGGACGAGATCGATTTGTGGCGCAAGGTCGCCGCGCGTGCCCACCGCATGCACCCCGAACAGACGAGCCATGAAGGTCCGCAACCCAAGCCCAAGCCTGTCAAAACCGTGCGTCCGCGTTTGGCTGATTTCGAAGTCGGCATTGCCGCTCGGGGCCCGGCGCCTCGGAATGATTTGATGCCCGCGATTTCTGACCGTATTGCAAGTGCACCGGTCAAGATGGACAAAAAGGCGTTCATGAAACTAAAGCGCGGCAAGCTGGTTCCCGAAGGCAAGATTGATCTTCACGGCATGACTCTGGATCAGGCGCACCCTGCCCTTACAGGATTTATTCTTCGTGCTCAGGGTCAGGGCAAACGGCTTGTGTTGGTGATTACGGGAAAAGGGAAATCGAAACACGATGATGGGCCAATACCGGTTCGGCGTGGGGTTCTCAAACACCAAGTTCCTCAATGGCTTGTGATGCCCCCTTTGGCTGGTGCTGTCTTGCAGGTTGCCGAAGCGCATCTCAGGCATGGTGGAACCGGAGCATATTACGTCTATCTTCGGCGCCACTAACGAAAGAACCTCAGATTTCAGGGTAAACATGAGTCCGCTTCACCACCCCGTAAACAAAACTGGTGTCGATGGACCCGATCCCGCCAATTGGGTGCAGGCGTTCGCGCACAAACCGCTCGTATCCTTCCAGATCACTCGCCACGACCCGCAGCAGGTAATCTGACGAGCCGGTCACCACCATGCATTCCAACACGTCCGGAATGCGTTTCATCTGGTCCTCGAAATGCCCCACAACATCCTTGGTGTGTTTGTCCAGCGTGATCCGCACCATCACCGTCACCGGCAGCCCATAGGCACGCGCGTCCACATCCACGCTATAGCCGGTGATCGCCCCGCTTTGCTCAAGCAGTCGCAGCCGCCGCAGGCAAGGGGATGGCGACAGATTAACCGCCGTCGCAAGGTCAAGATTGGTCATCCGGCCATTTTTTTGCAGTGCGCGGATAATTTTTCGGTCAGTAGCGTCAAGTTTTGGCATTTTGTTCCAATATTTGTGCGATCACGGCACTACATAGCAACTAATGACCTAGGATCATAGCATATATTGCCTCTAGAATTGAGGAGACAGCGATGCGTGCCACTGACTATGACTTTTCCACCCGCGCCATTCACCACGGCTATGATCCGCAATCCCATCAAGGGGCGCTGAACCCGCCGATATACATGACCTCCACCTTCACCTTTGACACCGCCGAATCCGGTGGCGCGATGTTTGCGGGGGAAAAGGCGGGGCATTTCTATTCGCGCATCTCCAACCCGACGCTGGATCATCTGGAACAGCGGATCGCGAACCTTGAGGGCGGCGAAGCGGGCCTTAGCACCGCATCTGGCATGGGCGCGATCACCTCGACGCTTTGGTCGTTTCTTGAAGCCGGCGATGAGGTTATCATCGACAAAACGCTTTATGGCTGCACCTTTGCGTTTATGACCCACGGCCTGCCCCGGTTTGGTGTCAAAGTGACCCTGGTGGATATGACCAACCCCGACAACCTGACTCATGCGATAAGCTCCAAAACCAAGATTGTGTATTTTGAAACCCCGGCAAATCCAAACAACCGTTTGGTGGACATTGCCGCGGTGTCCCAGATCGCCCACCGCGTCGGGGCCAAAGTGGTGGTCGACAACACCTATGCCACGCCGGTGATCACCCGCCCGCTCGAGCATGGCGCCGATATCGTAGTGCATTCGGCGACCAAATTCCTCAGCGGTCATGGTGATGTTGTCGCTGGACTGATCGTTGGCAGTCATGAGGACATCACTCAGATCCGCCTTGTTGGGCTCAAGGATATGACCGGCGCGGTGATGTCACCGATGACGGCAATGTTGTTAATGCGCGGAATCAAAACCCTGGAATTGCGCATCGAACGTCACTGCAAAACCGCCTTTGAGGTAGCCCAAGCCCTGGAGGCCCATCCCGCCGTGCTCAGCGTCAGCTACCCGGGTTTGGACAGTTTCCCCCAGCGTGATTTGGCCCGCAGACAGATGGCGAATTTTGGCGGCATGATTCCCTTTGAGGTCAAAGGCGGCAAGGCAGGCGGAATTGCTGTGATGAACCGTCTGAAACTGATTCAGCGGGCGGTCAGCCTAGGCGATGCCGAAAGCCTGATCCAGCATCCCGCCAGCATGACCCATTCTACTTACACTCCTGATGAACGCGCCGAGCATGGCATTGCAGAAGGGTTGGTGCGCCTGTCCGTTGGCCTGGAGGGCTCTGCGGACCTGATTAACGATCTGCATGGTGCGCTTGCCGCGCATAACATGCAGGCTGCCTGACCTCCCAGCGGCAGCAATTGGGCGCAGGCAGGGGAGTTCCTGTGCCCATTTTTCCCAACAAAATCGGAATAGACCCATGACAAATCCTAAGATTCTTGGCGATGACGCCAGCCTGCCGCCTGCTACGACCAAGGGGGGATGGCTCAATGACCTGAACCGCGCCCGCGCCGCGGGGCCGTTTCTGGCCACCCATCCGGCCCCATTTGCCGGCCATTCGACCACCGCTGTGCATGCCGGCACCCATGATGATCCGCGCACCGGCGCCGTAGGCACCCCGATTTACCAGGCCTCGACCTTTGTGTTGAATGAGGGGCAGTACCAATCTGTAGAAGACGGATTTGCACGCGATCGATTCATCTATTCGCGCTATGGCAACCCGTCCCAATGGGCAGTTCAGGAAAAGCTCGCCGCGCTTGAAGGCGCCGAATCCGCCATCGTGTTCAGCTCCGGTATGGCAGCGATCACCAGCACCGTTTTGGCGCTGATGGACAAAGGCGCACATGTGGTCGCCTCCAGCGATCTTTACGGCGGCACGTTCAACCTCTTTAATCAAGAATTTCCAACCCTTGGCATGTCCTGCACCATGGTGGATTCCTACGATTTTGACGCGATCGAGGCCGCGATCCAGCCGAACACCCAAATGCTGTATTTTGAGGCGATCACAAACCCGCTGCTCAAGGTGATCGACATTCCGCGTCTGGCCGAGATTGCGAAACGCCGGAACGTGCGGCTGGTGGTCGATGCCACCTTTGCCCCTCCCGTGGCGATGCGCACGTTGGATCATGGGGTCGACGTGGTGATTCATTCCGCCTCCAAATATCTCAACGGGCACAGCGATCTGATCGCCGGGGTCGCCGCTGGCTCACGCAAACTGATTGATATGATCTGGCCGAGATTGCTCAACTACGGCGGTTCGCTTGATCCGCATGCCTGTTTCCTGCTGGAACGCGGGCTCAAAACCCTCGCGGTACGGATGCGTGCGCACGAAGAAAGCGCACTAGCGCTGGCCGAATATCTCGAAGGCCATCCGCGTGTGCGAAAGGTGTTCTACCCCTTCCTGCCCAGCCATCCGGATTATGACACCGCTAGCCGCCTGCTGAAAAACGGCACCGGCAATGTCACCTTTTTCATCGAAGGGGGCGATGCTGCCGCGCTGCGCTTGGTTGATGCCCTGAACATTCCCAAACAAGCCACCAGCCTTGGCGGTGTGGAAAGCCTGATCAGCCTGCCATTCAACACCTCACAGGCCACATTCACCGCACGGCAACGGGCCGATGTCGGGATTGATCCGGGCTGCGTGCGCCTGTCGGTCGGGATCGAAGACGCCGCCGATCTGATTGCCGATTTCGATCAAGCCCTCACCGCCATTTATCCAGCAAAGGAAGCCGCACATGCGTAACGCCATCCCCACCGCCGCTCTCAGCGAATTTGTAAACGAAGTTGCCTCCGCCCCCGAAGAGGCGATCATGGATTATGGTCTTGAGGTAAAATGGCAAAGCGGCACCCGCGCCGTCAGCGAAACCAAGCCAATGAAAGTCGGCCCGCATCAGGTCAGCCGCTCGTTCAGCTGGACATCAGATGAACCACGGCAATTGATGGGCAACAACCACGGCCCCAACCCGCAGGAATTGCTGCTTTCGGGTCTGGGGTCATGCATGATGGTCAGCTTTATCGCTGGGGCCACCGCCGAGGGGGTTCTGTCGCAAAGTTTTCGCGGTTGGTTGGATTGGCTCGCGCGTGGTAGGTACGGGCTTTTGAGT
>NZ_SULI01000025.1 GCF_005518135.1 Shimia litoralis
CGGGTTGGATACATCTTAGCACGCTGTCCGAATTTGCCGGACCACTTCAGAAAACCAGCGTGTAAAATCCGACCTGCAGGTCGCAAATGAGAAAATCCAAATTGCGGAACGTCGTCTATGGCATTCGATTGAGGCCTTTCAGGATGGGTTTGCATTTTTTGATGCTGATGGATGTATGATAGCGGCAAACCCATCGTACCTTGCTGCGTTCGAGGGCATTGCCGAAGTGCAGCCAGGTATTACCTATGCACGTCTCCTTCAGCTCATTACCGAAGAAGGTGTGTTCAATATCGATGATTGGGACCCAGCAGCATGGCGCGCCATGATGATTGAGCGATGGCAAAAACTGTCCCCGCCGCCGATCACACTTCGTCTGTGGAATGGCGAATATGTTAAGCTGATCGATCACCGAAGCCATGGTGGGGATATTGTGAGCCTTGCTTTGAATATCACTGACACGGTGCAATACGAGGCAAAGCTTCGGCGCGAGCAAGAGCGCGCAGAATCAGCGAATCGGGCGAAATCAGCGTTTCTCGCAAACATGAGCCATGAAATACGGACACCCATGAACGGTGTCGTGGGTATGGCAGATTTGCTGCTGGATACCGAGATGAGCGAAGAACAAAATCTCTTTGTGAATACCATTAAAAATTCGGGAGAAGCATTGTTGGTGATTATCAATGATGTGTTGGACTATTCGAAAATAGAGGCAGAGAAACTGGTTCTACATCCCGAGCCATTTGATCTTGAACGGTGCATTCACGAGGTCCTGACCCTATTGCAACCTGCCGCGCGTGAAAAAGGGATCGTGCTGTTGGTAGACTACGATTTGTTTCTACCTACACAATTTGTCGGCGATCCAGGTCGCATCCGGCAGGTTCTGACAAATCTTCTGGGGAATGCTGTAAAATTTACCAGCAAAGGCCATGTGATGGTGCGTGTCGTGGGCCAGCCGGATCCGTCTCATATGTCGTGTGAAGTGCGTGTGTCGATCGAAGATACCGGAGTTGGTATTCCTGAAGACAAAATCGACCATATTTTCGGCGAGTTCAATCAAGTTGAAGACGAGCGAAACCGTGCGTTCGAGGGTACAGGGCTTGGTTTGGCGATCACGCAGCGCTTGATCCAGATGATGCAGGGTGAGATTTGGGTCGATTCAGTTGAAGCTGTGGGCTCTAGTTTCGGATTTTGTCTGACGTTGCCAGTACAAGAGGACCTAATGGCCGATCCGCCCTCGCTGCCCCCACAAATTCGCCGTGTGCTGGTGGCGGATGATCTCGAAATCAACTGCACCCTTCTGCAAAAACAAATGGAACAGATGGGTGCAGAGGTCACAATTTGCAGATCAGGAACGGACGCTTTGGCGAAGTCGACGGATGTCGATTTGCTGTTGGTTGATGACTCCATGCGTGATCTGGATGGATTGGAACTGACCGCAAGGTTGCGGGATGCAAAAAACATGGTGCCCGTACTAATACTAAGTTCGAGTCCAAGTGTGACTGAACAAGATCCGTCTATGCGGCAGACGCAAGGCTTACTTAAGAAGCCGGTTGTCAGACGTGATCTTTTCCAGAAAATTACCGCAGCCCTTGAGATAGTTGAGCAAAACAACACTGATGCGCGAAGCGGTCGTGCGGAGGGGGCAGAGCCTCTGCGCGCAATGCGCATTCTTGCAGCAGAAGACAACAAAACCAACCAGTTGGTCCTTGGCAAGTTGCTCAAGTCCCTGAACATCGAAATTATGTTTGCGAACAATGGCCTTGAAGCAGTTGATCTGTTCCAAGAGTTCAAGCCAGATTTGATCTTTATGGATATTTCGATGCCTAAAATGGACGGCAAGGATGCGACAGGGCGTATTCGCGAGCTGGAGTTTGGAAAGCAAAAACACATCCCGATCATTGCACTGACGGCACATGCCATTGATGGAGATGAGGAAGGAATTTTGTCCGCCGGGCTTGATCACTATCTAACCAAACCACTGCGCAAACCGCAAATTTTTGAGATGCTGGCCAAATACCGCCCTGATCAGACGCTAGACCCTTTTCCAGAGCCTAATTCTGCCGCAAATGGTTAAGACTCTGGATAATCTCTGAGAAACACCCATCGATCCCCAGATGACATATCCGGTTGAAAGGCATAGCCGCCAAGGTCGAAATCTTTGAGGCCCTCAGGGTTGGTCAAGCGACGTTGAATCATGAACCGCGCCATTGAGCCGCGCGCTTTTTTTGCGAAAAAGCTGACAATTTTCGGTGTGCCGGCCTTCATCTCCATAAACACGGGCGTAATCACACGTAGCTTGAGGGCGTCCGGTGCGACCGCGCCAAAATACTCTTGGCTTGCACAGTTCACTAACGTGTCTGTCCCAAGATGGGCAGCCTGCACATTGAGCGCTTTTGAAAGATCGGACCGCCAGAATTCATAAAGGTTCTTGCCGCGCCGAGTCTTGAGGCGGCTTCCCATTTCAAGTCGATAGGGCTGGATCGCATCAAGCGGACGTAGCACGCCATAGAGACCGGACAAGATGCGAAGATGATCCTGAGCCCATACCATTTCATCATCGTCCAAACTGCGCGCCTCGAGCCCCATATACGTATCCCCCGCAAAAGCGAAGACGGCAGGACGGGTTGTTTCGCTCTCGGGATCTGCCGAAAAGGCTTTGAAACGATCCCGATTCAACTTGGCCAGATCAGGGCTTAGGGACATGAGTTTTTGCAGCTCGCCCAAGGTCAAATTCCGAGCTGTTTTGACAAGCTTGGCCGCGTCCTCCTGAAAATCAGGATGAGTTGTGTTTTGGTCCATAGGGGTCCAATCCAGCCGTTTGGCTGGTGAGACGACAACGAGCATGTTCCGTTTCCTTTATTCCGTCCCAGAGTTTAACCCGAGGCACGCAAGACGTCCAGAAAGGCGGCCCCGAAACGTTCTGATCTTTTGTCACCAAGGAGCCGTTCGAGACTTGCGGCGTCTTTGGGTCTGCTATTTGCAACTTTGGCGAGGATAGACGCCGAGCAACTCATGGGTTTGTCGATACCATCGGGGCCACGTGCCAGATCTGCCTGAACCTCGAGCAACTGATCATATACCGTGCCAGCATCGCGCCCGGCCAGTTTCCGTCGGGTAGGGTGAAGATTCTGTGCTTCACCATTGATGACTTCGAGAAATGCGTCTCCAAAGCTCGAGAGTTTCTTGGCACCAACGCCCCCGATCCGAGCCATCTCATCCAAGTTTGCGGGGCGTTTTTCGGCCATTTCAATCAGGGTACGGTCGTTAAAGATGATATATGCAGGGACTTTGGCAGCCTCGGCCAACCCACGTCGCTTCGCCTTCAGAGCACTCAAAAGCGGGGCATCCTCTTCGTTCACCAATGCCTTTGGCGCGGGGCGACGATCGGCTTTTCGAATACTGTCACGACGTAACTCAATGCTCGCTTCGCCCTTCAGGATCGGCAAAGCATCATCTGTCATCCGCAGACCGCCGTGGCGTTCGGGATCAGGGCGCAACAAATCCCGCCCCATCATTTGCCGGAACACGGCTTGCCATTGGCGGCGATCATATTCGGTTCCAACGCCATACGTTGGCAAGCTATCGTGTCCTCGTTCGCGTATTTTGTCTGTGTCATTCCCCAGCAAAATATCGATCAAATGACCTGAGCCGAACCATTCACCTGTCCGCAGTGCCGCCGACAGCGCTTTGCGCACCGCTGTCGTGCCATCAAATACATCAGCGGGCGTGTCGCACAGATCGCAGTTGCCACAGGTCACATCATTTTCGCCGAAATATCCCAGCAAGATACTGCGACGACACTTGAGTGCCTCTGCGAGCCCTAAGAGCGCATTAAGACGGGCGTGATCAGCCATCTGCATTTCTGCAGGTGCAAGACCTTCGTCGATTTGCGTGCGACGCAGGCGGATATCATCGGGGCCAAAGAGCGTGAGCGTTTCAGCGGGGGCGCCATCGCGTCCCGCGCGACCGATTTCTTGATAATACGCCTCGATAGATTTGGGCAGGTCAGCATGCGCAACCCAGCGGATATCCGGCTTGTCGATCCCCATTCCGAAGGCCACCGTTGCCACCACAATCAGGCCGTCTTCGCGCTGGAACTGAACTTCGGTGGACCGGCGGGCGTCGGCATCCATGCCGCCATGATAATGCAGGGATGAATGTCCCGCTTCGCGCAGCGCCGCCGCGAGGGATTCCGTTTTTGCGCGTGTTCCGCAATACACAATGCCAGATTGCCCCTTGCGGGCAGCGGCAAAATCAAGAATTTGCCGCCGTGGGCTATCTTTTGCTGCAAAGGCCAGATGAATATTTGGGCGGTCAAACCCGTGCAAAAATGTTGTTGGCGGCTGGTCGTCAAATAGGCGTTTAACAATCTCTTCGCGCGTTTCTGCATCCGCGGTTGCCGTAAAGGCCGCCAGAGGCACCCCCAACGCGCGCCGCAAGTCTCCGATCCGTAAATAGTCAGGCCTGAAATCATGACCCCATTGGCTGACGCAATGCGCTTCGTCGACAGCAATCAAGTCGACCCCGATCCGGCGGAGCATACCCATGGCGGCACCAGATGACAGGCGTTCTGGCGCAATGTACAAAAGCTTGAGCGTGCCTTGGTCCAGACCGTCCCAAACCGCTGCCGTTTCTTCATCGGTATTTCCGGATGTCAGTGCCCCAGCTTCGACGCCAGCCTCTTTTAAAGCACGTACCTGATCGCGCATAAGTGCAATCAACGGTGAAATAACGACCGTGACACCATCGCGCACCAACGCAGGAAGCTGAAAGCAGAGCGATTTACCGCCGCCGGTTGGCATGATCGCCAAGACGTTATCGCCACCAATCACAGCATCGACAATGTCTTCTTGACCTGGTCGAAAGTTGTCAAAGCCAAAGACATCACGCAACAGCGTATTCGCGGCGCTCATGGGGACCTCTGTTGATTATTGTTCTGCTGCTCGTATGTGAGAGTTTCCCACATGCGGAATCAGGGAACAAGCCCTGAAGGTTCCGTCGGTGAAGTCGCGTATCAGAGCAAAATCGATGGCAGAATATAATCGCGCAGGGAAATGATAATGATGAAGGCCACCAGAGGGGCCAGATCAAGCGGACTTGTGTCCGGCAATATCCGGCGGATGGGCGTGTAAATGGGTTCAAGCAGCTTGTTCAGGCCAAACCAAATCTGTGCAACGACGGGCTGACCAAGGTTGAGTACCTGAAAGCTGATTAGCCAGCTCATAATGATGTGCATAAGCATGATAAAGAATGCCACATCCAATATCAGGCTAAGGGGTCCGTAAATTGCCATCATTTTTACTTGTCTCCATCAAAGATGCCAAACAGTTAAGGTCCCCAAGGGCAAAGGGCAAGAGTCGCGTAAGGTTACTGTTGACCTTTGGTGAGCTACGGACAAGAACCTCCGCAAAGGAGTAACCCATGTATCCGTTTATCCGTATGGCCCTGAGCATGTTCAAGACGCGAAAACTTTCGCCATTGGATGTGTTTGAGACACATGTATCGCACCACAGATGTTGGCCGTGGGACATTGATTTGTGGCTGGAACTTAATAATGGGCGAACCCTGACGATCTACGATCTGGGGCGCATTCCTTTGGCGCATCGCATTGGTTTGCTTGATGCGCTGCGCACGCAAAACTGGGGTCTTACCATGGCGGGGGTGTCGGTTCGGTATCGGCGCCGCATTCGGACATTCGAAAAATTCGAGATGCGCAGCCGTGCGGTGTATTGGGATGCAAAATTTGTCTACTTGGAACAAACCATGTGGAAGCAGGACGGCGAGTGCGCGAACCACGCTCTGTATCGTGCAGCCATCACAGACAAGACAGGCATTGTGACCCCGCAACGCGTGATGAAAGCCATGGGAATTGAACTTGAAAACCCCGTCGCACCAGAGTGGGTGCGCAACTGGATTGACGCCGAGGCCACGCGCCCTTGGCCGCCAATGCAGGATTAATCTTGCTTGATGATGTCGGTACTGTCTAAGTGGTGAAAAGCATGGGGAACGGGCATGGCTGATATTTCTGCACGCAAGCGTATCTGGGGGTGGTTCTTTTTCGATTGGGCCAGCCAACCATATCACACACTTCTCGTCACATTTATTTTTGGACCATTTTTTGCAGCTGTTGCTGGGGATTATTATTTGTCCCAAGGTCAGGAGGCAGAGCAGGCCAAAGCCAGCGCGCAAGCCATTTGGGCTTGGAACATGGGTCTTGCGGGGTTGATAATTGGCATCGGCGCCCCAGTGATGGGGGCCTTGGCGGATACGGCCGGACGGCGACGCCCCTGGATCGTCGCATTCTCGATTATGTACGTCGTCGGAGCTGCGGGTCTTTGGTTCATCGCAGGTGATGGATCAAACCGGTTTTTGATACTTGGGCTGTTCTCGCTGGGTTTCATCGGTGCGGAATACGCGCTTATTTTTATTAACTCGCAGCTTCCCGAACTGGGGACTGACGAAGAGATCGGGGAAATCTCAGGATCGGGATTTGCATTCGGCTATTTTGGCGGATTGTTGTCTTTGATTCTTGTTTTGGTATTTTTTGCTGAGATGAGTGGAGGTAAGACGATCATTGGCTTGGCCCCTGGGTTTGGGCTGTTGGATGGAGAGCAAATGGAAGGCACGCGTGCCACAGGCCCGATAACGGCGCTGTGGTATCTCATCTTTATGATACCGTATTTTAGGTGGGTACATGAGCCACTTTCGAACAAGGTGCGGGGCACGATTTCAGATGCGCTTGGTTCCCTACAGCGGTCACTGGGCAATCTCAAGCACCGCCGCAGCCTGTTGAATTTCCTCATTTCCTCGATGTTGTACCGCGATGCGCTGAATGGCATATACGCCTTTGGTGGAATTTATGCGTATAACGTTTTGGATTGGTCGGTGCCACAAGTGGGAATATTTGGTATCATCGGCGCAACCTCGGCAGCTGGGATGAGCTGGATTGGCGGCAAAGTGGACAAAAGGGTTGGGCCAAAGCCTGTAATTATCGGGGCTGTCTGGATTTTGATTCTCGTCAGCTTTACCTTGATCAACATGTCCCGCGAGGCAGTTTTTGGTTTCGCATTGTCTGATGAGTCTTTAGTGCCGGATACTCTAATGATGCTAGCAGGAGTGATGATTGGTGGTATGGGGGGTGTCGTTCAGGCCTCGAGCCGATCATTGATGGTGCGGCATTCGGATCCGAAATCTCCCACCGAAAGTTTCGGCCTCTATGGACTTTCAGGGCGTGCCACGGCCTTTATCGCGCCGATCCTGATCGGAATTGCCACAACCATGACGGGATCGGCAAGACTCGGCGTATCGCCAGTAATCTTCCTTTTCCTGTTAGGGCTGATCCTGTTACGCTGGGTTGATCCCAAGGGAGATAGTAAAACATGGGAAAACGCCTCCTAATTACTTTGGCGCTAGTAGGTTTGACAGCTTGCCAAACCCAGTCACCCGAGGCCGCAACGGTGTCTACGCAGCAAGCTGTGCCGGCCTCTATGAAAGGTGTGGAGGCGCGCCAGCTGTTTGGCGAGCATGCCCATGGATCGCGGCAAGACGCTTCACCTTATGGGGCTTATAGCAAAGGGTGCCTTGCGGGCGGTGTAACCCTGCCCGAAACCGGACCGTACTGGCAGGCCATGCGGTTGTCGCGCAATCGCAATTGGGGATACCCCGAGACCGTCTCGTATATCCAAGATTTATCACGCAAAGCAGCGGCCCAGCCGGGGTGGAGCGGACTTTATATTGGCGACATCAGTCAGCCGCGCGGCGGCCCTATGCTTTCTGGGCACCGGAGCCATCAAGTGGGTTTGGACATAGATATCTGGATGCGGCCTGCGGATAATTTGAATTTGAGTGTCGCTGAGCGGGAAAATATTTCTTCTATATCGATGCGCCGTTCAAAGGGCGCCTATGTGAATGAAAACTGGACCCCGCAACATCATGAAATCTTGAAAGCTGCGGCCAGCGATCCGCGGGTCGCGCGCATTTTCGTGTTCCCCGGTGCCAAGGTGAAGATGTGTAACGATGAAAAAGGGGATCGCAAGTGGTTGCGAAAAATTCGCCCTTGGTGGGGACACCATTATCATTTCCATGTGCGGCTAAATTGCCCTAAGGGTGCAAAAGGATGTGTGGACCAAAAGGCCCCGCCGCAAGGAGATGGCTGTAAAGATGCGGAAAAATGGGTTCAAGACATCTTGAGCCCGCCCCCTCCGGATCCGAACGCTCCGAAGCCCAAACCTCGTAAACAGTTGAAGATGGTTGATCTACCCCGGCAATGCGTAAACGTTTTACAGTCGCAATAGCGATTATTTTTCTAGGAATTAGCTGGCAAACTGTTGGCGCAGGTCAAGACGATCGGGCGCAATTGGTGTCTGTCACGCGCTGGACAGTGCCAGAAATGTGGTTTGGCGGATTTTCGGGTATCGAGATATCTGAAGACGGCACAGACATTGTTGTGATGTCCGACCGAAGCCATTTTGGTCGTGCGCGCTTGCGGCGGAGTGCCGGCGAAATCGTTGATGTAGAATTGATCGACCAAGAGCGGATGCTTGATGTCTGGGGGCGCCCTCCAAAGGGCCTGCTTAGAGATGCTGAAGGTTTGGCGCAAATCGGTGTTGGCCCGTATTACGTGTCGTTTGAAGGCCAAGGCCGACTCGAAGCATTCGAACAACCCGGGGGCAAGGGCAAGTCTATCAAGGCCGGGCGCGTATTTGAAAAAATGAAACCAAATGGAGGTATGGAAGCCTTGGCGCTTGATGGACAAGGCCGGTTGTACACCTTGGCGGAGGAGCCAGTCGGAGACCCAAAGGTTGCGCAGGTGTTTCGCTTTGATGGGCGCAAGTGGTCGACGCCCTTTCATATTTCCCGCAGTGACGTTTTCAAACCGGTTGGCGCGGATTTCGGGCCTGATGGGCGGTTCTATCTTCTAGAGCGCGGCTTCAATGGCATCGCATTTCGCAGTCGTGTGCGCCGGTTTACTATCGGGCCAGACGGCTTTACGGACGAAACTGTGCTGTTTACCACGATCAGCGGAATGCATGATAATCTTGAGGGTCTGACCGTATGGAAGGATTCAAACGGATTGATACGTCTCACAATGATTTCGGATGACAACTTTCGATTTGTTCAGCGGACCGAGGTCGTCGAATACGTCGTTCCAAAAAGCCCTTGATTTGTTGGTGGCGCCTCTGTAAGTCCCGCCCGTCCCGTAATGAGGCGGGGCCAAGTCGCCGCTACCTTGTCAAAACGGGCATAAAAACATGAAAACGATCCATCTTCCCGGCATTCTTGCCATGGCCGCCATTGTCGTGGCCTCAAACATCTTGGTGCAATTCCTCTTCGGCCAGTGGCTGACTTGGGGTGCTTTTACCTATCCTTTGGCCTTTTTGGTGACCGACGTGATGAACCGCGTGTACGGTGTGACCGCAGCACGGCGTGTCGTCGTTGTCGGCTTTGTGGTTGGGGTCATTTGTTCTGTCATCGGGACACAGATCATGGGCGAATATGGCCCACTGGTCACGTATCGCATCGCGCTTGGCTCGGGTCTTGCGTTCCTCAGTGCACAGTTGCTTGATGTATCCATCTTTAATCGTTTGCGCGCAGGTGCTTGGTGGCGTGCGCCTTTGGCCTCTACGCTTATCGGGTCATCGGTCGATACGGCGATCTTCTTCACCATCGCGTTCTCTGGCGCCCTCAGCTTTATTGAACCAGCCAACGACGTCAGTTGGGCGGGTGAAGTGTTGCCGCTACTGGGACTGGGCCCGATGGTTCCACTTTGGGTATCGCTGGGTTTTGCCGATTGGATGGTCAAGCTGTCCCTAGCATTGCTGGCTCTTGTGCCGTTCCGCATCATCGTGGGGTTTTTGACCGCCCGCACCACATGATTTTGTTTGACTTATCCACAGGCTGTGGCAACCTGAGGATAGCGAAGCAATTGAAAGGAGGTGCCCATTGTCTAGAGAAACCATGGAGATCAGTGTCGGAACAGTTCGGAAGGAAAGCAGCTGAGGCAGCCCTTGGCTGATACAAAATCCGAATTGGTGCAGACCTAACCGGTGCACCTCCAATAATCTCGAAGGGCCGTTTCCACGCAGGAGCGGCCCTTTTTCGTGAGAAATAGCCATGTCAGTGGTATGGTCCTGTTTAAATTCAGGTAGATGGTGTTTCTATTTGCTTGAACAGACAAGGATTTCGGCATTCCATCATTGCCAAATACCGCTCAAAGACAAAGACGCAGGAACGATCGAACACGATGTTGGTGATAAATGAACAAATCAGCCTGCAGGATTGGGAGCTGACAGAACAATTCATGCGGGCTTCGGGGCCCGGTGGGCAAAATGTGAATAAGGTGTCGAGTGCCGTTGAGCTTCGATTTGAGGCGGAGCGCTCTCCAGCCCTGAGTAGCGCTGTAAAGTCGCGACTGAGGCGATTGTCGGGTCGACGGTGGACCAAAGACGGGGCTGTCGTCCTGCAATGTGACGAAACACGATCCCAAGCCCGGAATCGCGAAATCGTCAGAGAGCGTTTGGTCGAGTTGATCCGCAAATCACTTGTGGCGCCCAAGCGACGGATCAAAACCAAACCGACGTTGGGATCGCAACGCAGGCGTTTGCAAGCCAAGAAAGAGCGTGGCGAAGTCAAAGCCAATCGCGGACGTGTGAGCGGCGATGATTAAGGCGGAATAGGGTTTTACGTCACCTGAATTGGCGAAGATGATGTTGCAAGGGAGAATACAGCGATTGCAAACACAGCCGGAAAACAAGAAAAAGTTCATTTTTGTGGTACTGCCCCAGTATTCGGCCATGACATTTGCCATGGCGATGGAGACGCTGAGACTTGCAAATCGAATGAGCGCAGGAACCCCGTTTGAATGGGTTGTGTGTTCGGAAAATGGGGAGCCGGTTTCAGATTCTCTTGGGGCTCAGGTGCCAATCGATCAAGGTCTTGAGAGTTGTGGACGGGATGATACCGTTATCGTCTGCTCAGGGGCAAACGTGCGAAACAATTGCACACCTGCTTTGCTTGCTTGGATTCGGCGTGCCGCCCGGCAAGGGGCGGCCATTGGCGGGCTTCATACTGGCGCTTGGGTGATGGCCCAAGCGGGTTTGATGGATGGGCTTCCGGTGACCATTCATTGGGAAAATCGAAATAGCTTTGCGGAAGAATTCCCTGACGTGGAATTGTCCGAATACACATATTGCGTTCAGAACAGACGGTATTCGACCGCAGGTGGCACGGCTGTGATCGACCTGATGCTGCATTTGATTTCCGAGCACGGCTCGGCAGAGGTTGCAAATCTGGTCGCGGATCAGTTGATGTATACCAATATCCGCGTATTGCAGCATTCTGCACGGGTGCAGGTGGCCGAGCGGATTGGGATGCGTCACCCTAAACTCTCTGAGATTCTTGCCTTGATGGAGACAAATCTGGAAGAGCCGATACGTCCTGCGGATTTGGCCAAGACGGTGAATATCTCTACACGCCAATTGGAAAGGTTGTTTCGCAGATACCTAAGCGCGACCCCCAAGAAATATTACCTGGATATGCGTTTGCAGCGCGCCCAGCACTTGCTGTTGCAAACCAACATGTCAGTCACAAACGTTTCGGTGGCGTGTGGATTCAACGCGTCATCGCATTTCTCACGATTGTTTCGTCAGAGATATGGCATGTCTCCGCATCGATTGCGCGGAGAGTCAGAGATTTAGCCTAATCGGCATTGGCGCGCTCATCCTCAAGCATTGCGCGCAGCGTGGCCTTGTAGGTTGGATGCATGAGTGTCACGCCAAGTTCGTCTTTGATCCGGTCGTTGCGCACACATTTACTATCTGAATAAAAGCTGCGCGCCATCGGGCTCATGTCGGCATCTTCAAACGCAACGGCGGGCGGAGGCGCCATTCCCAGCAGATTTGCTGCATATTCGATCACGTCTTGGGGGGGCGCGGGGTCATCGTCGCACACATTATACACCCGCCCCGGATTTGGTTTGGCAATGGATGCGGCCAGAACTTGGGCGATGTCATCCACATGAGTTCGGCTGAACACTTGGTTCTTCTTGATCACGCGTTGTGCCACGCCTTTGCGCAGCTTTTCAAACGGGCCACGCCCCGGACCATAGATGCCGGCCAAGCGAAACACATGTACAGGTAAGCCCTCTATGTTCAACCACTCCTGTTCGGCCTGAACGCGGCGCTGGCCTCTGATCGTGGCGGGGTTGAGTTCTGCGGTTTCGTCGACCCATCCACCGTTGTGATCCCCATACACGCCAGTTGTAGAAAGATACCCGACCCATGCAAGATGCGGTGCCGCTGCGACAATGGCCGCTTTGCCAATGCGTAAGACTGGATCGCCTTCTGCATCTGGTGCAACAGATGTCAGCACATGTGTAACATCCTGCAAGGCTGTCTCAAGGTTGCAGGGCCACAATAATGGGGTGACGCCGTCCTCGCGCAGTTGGTCAAATTTTTCTGGTTTTCGGGTGGTTCCGATCACAGTCCAGCCTTGCGGGACCAGCAGGCGTGCCAATGCACGCGCTGAAAATCCATGACCCAAAGAAAGCAGTACTTTTTCCATGTCGCCAAAATGCCAATCGCTTTAGCTAGTTGCAAGTGAAACCCTTGACGGTCCACGTAATTCTGCGGCCCCGAGACAAAACGAAAATGATTTGCTTAGGACAGGGTTAGCAATAGAGCCGTAAGTGTAAAAAAGGCGAGACTTGTTGTCATGAGCATTGCAATGGATGCCAAGCCCTCTAGCCCATGTTCTTGGGCCAGAACGGTATAAATTCCAAACATTGGCATAGCCGCTGACAGGATGACCGCAGTCGCCATGTCAGGTGCAGGGCTCGCCATGCCGATCAGCGGCAATAAGAAGACTGCCAAAGCCACCAACGCAGGATGTACCAACAACTTTGCAGCGGCGATTTGGGTTGCCAGAAATTGGTTGCCACGCAACGGCAGTCCGACGAGCGACCCGCCGATGACGATAAGTGATAGAGCCGAGGCAGAGGCCGCCAACATTTGGAATAGGCGTGTGGCGGGGTCAGGCATCGGAATTTGCAGAACTGACACGGCCAAACCAAGCAACAGGCCAATCACCATAGGGCGACGTAACACGTTCATCAAAATTCCGGCAATCTGATGTACCACCGACTTGTGTGCGCCGTCGCGCGCCATGTCCATCAGAACAAGGCAGATCGGGATCAGAATAATGTTTTCGACCAGCATATTCAACGCAAGGATCACACCGGCCACGTCCGGAAAGATTAGCAGCATGACGGGAAAGCCAATGAAGCCGGAATTTGGACAAGTGCTGCCCAAGACTGCAATTGCCCGGCGGGGCTTGTCCGCCGCTGTGAATGAAAACCATGCAAAGGCCAGCGCGATCATGCTTACGCCGCCAGCCGCAAAGGCGAGGACATATCCAGGTTGAAACACCTCGGTGACATTGCGTGAGGCAACCGCATTAAAGAGCAACGCCGGTAATGCGATATTCATGACGTATTTGCCCAGTGTTCGCATGTCTGCGGCGCTGAACCAGTTTTGCCGTACAACTAGATAGCCAAGGGCGATGGCGGCATAGATCGGAAATGTGATCCCGAGAATGGCTGTCATGTGCTAGCCAATTTTGCCACGATTTTCCCCGACTTGCCCGCGATGCAGCAACAAGTGGTCCAGTATGACACAGGCCATCATCGCTTCTCCGACGGGGACTGCGCGAATGCCGACGCAGGGGTCGTGGCGGCCTTTGGTCACGACTTCGATCGGGGTGCCGTCTTTGCGAATAGATTTGCGTGGGCTCAGGATCGAAGATGTTGGTTTGACCGCAAAGCGCACGACCACGTCTTGGCCGGTTGATATGCCACCCAAAATACCGCCGGCATGGTTCGAGCCGTATTCGGGGCCGTGTTCGCCCATGAATATTTCGTCGGCATTATCGGTGCCCGTCAGGCGCGCAGCAGCCATACCTTCGCCAATTTCGACGCCTTTAACTGCGTTGATCGACATCATTGCTGCTGCCAAATCTGTGTCGAGCTTTCCGTAAACTGGGGCACCAATGCCTGCAGGCACGTTTCGAGCAACAACTTCGACAATCCCGCCAACGGAATTGTGGCTTTTGCGGAGCGCTTGCAGATAGTTTTCCCACTCTTGCACAGCACCTGCATCGGGAATCCAAAAATCATTCTGATCGATGGCTTCCCAGTCAAAACGGGATCTGTCGATCTCCATTTCACCCATTGCCGTCATATATCCGGTAATTTCGAGATTCGGCGCGATCGCTTTGATGGCTTCGCGTGCGATCCCACCGGCGGCAACGCGTGCCGCAGTTTCTCGTGCAGATGACCGCCCGCCGCCACGATAGTCGCGGATGCCGTATTTTTGCCAATAGGTGATGTCGGCATGGCCAGGGCGAAAAGTTTCGGAGATATCGCCATAATCCTTTGAGCGCTGATCGGTGTTCTCGATCATAAGCTGGATCGGCGTTCCCGTAGACTGACCCTCAAACACGCCTGACAAAATTTTCACAGCGTCCGGTTCTTGCCGTTGGGTGGTATTTTTGTTTTGACCTGGGCGGCGCTTATCGAGCCAGTGTTGTAACATGTCCGGCGTGATCGGTACGCCCGGAGGGCAGCCATCGACAGTCGCCCCAAGGGCGGGTCCGTGGCTTTCACCCCAAGTGGTGACGCGAAAGAGGTGTCCAAAGCTGTTCATCGACATGGGGGTGCTCCTTTGTGGATAAGGGCATACCGAGCGTATCGCAATTTCTCAAGTGGTATTGCAGTGGCGCACGGGGGCTGGCATTCCATCCAGCTTGGAATACGCGTGCGTGTTCGACTTTCTGGGCCTTGTGATCTTGCAAAAGCCGCTCTAGGGTCGCGGCCACCTCGGGGTGCCCAAACACGATGTGCGGGCTGAGATGCGCGATGCGAACCCGTTGAACCTGAACCGGTTAAGACCGGCGGAGGGAAGGTCCGTGGATATGATCCAGACTTGCTCCGCCCGTCGCATTTTGGAGGATACCATGAAGTATCTCACGATTGCAGCGGGACTGTTTGCAGCCACCGCAGCGGTGGCGGAAACGCCCGTTCTCACTGTTTATACGTATGACAGTTTCGTATCTGACTGGGGCCCCGGCCCGAAAGTCAAAGCCGCCTTTGAAGAGACATGTGATTGCGAGCTCAAGTTCGTTGGCGCCGGAGATGGTGCCGCGCTCTTGGCGCGGATCAAGCTCGAGGGGGCCCGTTCTGATGCTGATATCGTTCTGGGTCTTGATACCAACCTGACGGAAGCTGCTAGGCAGACAGGATTGTTTGCGGACCACACGGTCTCGGCTGAATATGGGTTTCCGATTGGTTGGAACGATGCGCAGTTCGTGCCATATGACTGGGGCTTTTTTGCCTTTGTCAAAAATGTTGATTTAAGTGCCCCCACAAATTTCAAAGCGCTGGGGGACTCTGATCTCAAGATTGTGATTCAGGACCCCCGGTCTTCGACACCCGGTTTGGGTTTGTTGATGTGGGTCAAAGCCGCGTATGGCGACGAGGCCAAATCCGTTTGGGAAGGTTTGTCAGACAATATTGTGACTGTCACCAAAGGCTGGTCTGAGGCTTATGGCATGTTCCTTGAAGGCGAAGCTGACATGGTGCTCAGCTATACCACGTCTCCTGCGTATCATCTGATTGCCGAAAGCGACGCCAGCAAAGATGCGGCGAAGTTCGAAGAAGGTCACTATATGCAGATCGAAGTTGCAGGAAAATTGGCCAATACCGACCAAGATGCGCTGGCCGATCAGTTTCTGAACTTTATGGTGTCGGATGCGTTTCAGTCGATTATTCCAACAACAAACTGGATGTATCCAGCAATCAAACCGGCCACTGGTTGGCCAAATGGGTTTGAGACACTGGTGATCCCGGACAAGGCACTGCTAATTTCTGCCGACAAAGTTGGCGGCTTGAGAGATGAGGCCTTGGCGGAATGGCTGGACGCCCTGTCACAATAAAAGCTTGGCCAGGGGCGATGGCCGCAACTGTGGTTGCGGTCATCGTTCTTGGAACGCTCTTG
This sequence comes from Shimia litoralis, assembly GCF_005518135.1. GTDB lineage: Bacteria > Pseudomonadota > Alphaproteobacteria > Rhodobacterales > Rhodobacteraceae > Shimia_E > Shimia_E litoralis. Next base: position 16,050 of record NZ_SULI01000025.1, read on the forward strand.
GCTGTTGCCTTGCGCGCAGAACAAGGCCGGGGTCTGAGCCCATCAGATTGGGCGGCAATTCGATTTACCGTTTGGCAGGCCATATTATCGACCTTGTTCAGTGTTGCACTGGCGATACCTGTGGCGCGCGCACTCGCCCGCCGCCATTTTTTTGGTCGACGCATATTGGTGGCGCTGCTTGGGGCGCCCTTTATCCTACCAGTTGTGGTTGCCGTGCTGGGGTTGTTGGCTGTCTTTGGGCGCAAGGGTGTTTTGAATGGTGGCTTGGCTTGGTTGGGCCTGCCCGAGGTCCAGATATATGGGCTGCACGGTGTTGTTTTGGCACATGTGTTTTTTAACCTGCCTTTGGCGACCCGTCTTATCTTGCAAGGCTGGCAAACGGTGCCATCTGAACGGTTTCGGCTTGCCGCACAGTTGGGATTTGGACCGCGGGACATATGGCGTATCATCGAGCGCCCGATGCTGGCGCGGGCGGTTCCGCTTGCGAGTGCTGTGATTTTTGCGATTTGTCTTTCAAGTTTTGCCGTGGCCCTGACGTTGGGCGGTGGCCCTAAAGCCACAACCGTTGAGCTGGCAATCTATCAGGCATTTCGCTTTGATTTTGATTTGGGGCGGGCTGCCTTGTTGTCGTGCGTGCAAATGGTGCTGGTGGGGTCGGCTGCGTTCGTGGCGCTTCGTGTCTCTACCAAAGAGGGGTTCGGGCGGGGCCTCGATCGACCAATCGCACGGTGGGATGGGGCCGGATTGGCCAGTATTAGTCTCGATTCAGTGTCTATCGTCATGGCGTCTCTGTTTTTGCTGGGGCCGCTGTCGATGGTTGTTTGGGACGGGCTGGCGGGGGTGCTCGCGATGCCGTCGCAAGTCTGGGCTGCCGCTGGTATTTCGATTTTGGTTTCTCTCGGATCAACGGTTTTGCTGATCTTGTTGGCCGTGCCAATTGCAGTGGCTGCGGCTGGGCGCCATCAGTGGTTTGAGGTTGTCGGGTTACTTGGCATCGCGGCGTCGCCACTGGTTATCGGCACCGGCTTGTTCTTGATCATCTATCCGATCGCAGATCCGTTTGCGTTGGCATTTCCGGTGACCGCCTTGGTGAATGCGGTTATGGCGCTACCGTTTGGATTGCGGGTTTTGGTTGGACCTGTTCGGGATGTGGTCCAATCTTATGGACCTCTGAGCGCATCGTTGGGGTTGACGGGGTGGTCGTGGCTTCGTGTGGTGCTTGTTCCCAGAATTCGCGGACCCTTGGGGTTCGCGGCGGGTTTAACGGCGGCTTTGTCGATGGGAGATTTGGGCGTGATTGCGTTGTTTGCCGATCCCGAGCACGCGACCTTACCTCTACAAATGTATCGCCTTATGGGCAGCTATCAAATGCAGGCTGCGTCGGGCGCTGGACTGTTGTTGTTAGTGCTAAGCTTTGGGGCGTTCTGGATATGTGACAAAGGAGGGCGCAGTGATGCTCACACTTGAGAAATTGCGGGTGCAGCAAGGCGACTTTGATCTCAGTGCTGATTTTTCCCTGCAAGAAGGTGCGCGTACGGCTGTATTGGGGCCATCTGGTGCTGGTAAATCGACGTTGCTTGGCATGATTGCCGGGTTTGTGCAGACCATGAGCGGGCGGGTATTGTTTAGAGGGGATGACATCACCCATGCGACACCAGGCGCGCGCCCAATTGCGATGCTGTTTCAGGACAATAACCTGTTTCCACATCTTGATGTGACCCAAAATGTTGGGCTGGGGGTAACGCCTGACTTGCGGCTGAGCGCAGACCAGAAAGCCAAGGTGTTTGGTGCGTTGGATCGTGTTGGATTGGCGGAGTTTGCCACGCGCAAACCCGCGGCTCTGTCTGGAGGGCAGCAAAGCCGGGTCGCGTTGGCACGTATTCTTGTTCAGGACCGGCCTTTGATTTTGTTGGACGAGCCGTTTGCAGCGCTTGGGCCCGCGCTCAAGGCGGAGATGCTTGATCTTGTATCCGAACTGGCGCTTGAAAATGGCGCGACGCTCATGATGGTGAGCCACGATCCCGCAGATGCACGCCGTATCACCGATCAGACGATTCTCGTGGCTGACGGGGTGGCGCATGGGCCCCAGCCGACTGCAACCTTGCTCGATAATCCGCCGCCAGCATTGCAAGCGTATTTGGGGTAATCAGGCCGCTGCTGCGTCTTTGGCATAAATCGCAACACAGTTTACGTCGCCTTTGACATTGCGAAGCGCGACATCCCCGAGCGCGACCGTTACACAATCCTCAGATGCAAAATCTGTTGGAACCACAATTCTGTGGTTTACGCCTTTTCCATAATCGCCCAAGCGTGCAGCCACGTTTGCGGCGCGACCGATCACCGTGAAGTCCAACCGTTCGCGGGATCCGATATTTCCGTATGTGACCCGTCCATACGCGATGCCGATTGCGCAATCGCAAGGGGTGGACGTGCTTTCTGGCTGGTCGAGACGTGCGACAATGTCTTTTGCGGCGGCCAAGGACTCGCGTTTTGCGCGTGCTGGGTCACCGTCTGCAGGGAAAACGGCCAAGATGGCATCGCCAATAAACTTTAGAACCTCGCCACCGTGTTCATGGACGGCATCGGTTGCGGTTTCCAAAAAGCCGTTGAGCATTTCGATATAGGCGGTTTGCCCCAACTCCTCGACAAGTCGGCTTGAGCCTCGCAGGTCACAAAACATGATTGCGGCGTCGATTTCGTCACCGTCACCGCGGCGTATCTCGCCGCCCAATACACGTGCGCCAGTGCGCTTACCCACATATGTCTCCAACAGCCCTTGGGCGTTTTCACGCTGGTTGAAAACCTCAAACAGGCGGCTGATGATCGCGCTACACTCAAAAATCAGGCCCAAGTTGGGCGTCGTGAAGCCATCAGGATGATCACAGCTTAGAGTGAGAACATTGTATCGCCCGTCAGAAAACTGAAGGGGCATGGCGACATAGTCCGTGGCCCCCTGTTCTTTGAGGTCATCAATAATTGCGAAACGATTCTGTTCGTCTCCGCTTCCAATTTTTTGACGTATCCCGCCAAGCCCGCGCGAGACGTGATTAAGGGGGCTGTCGATAAACGCCGGATGCGCGTGAATCTCATAAGACGGCGCAAAGGTGTCCAATTCGTCTTTGCCTTTGTTCCAAATATAATGTCGACCGGCGATCATGGGGTGCAAAGACCAGATCATTACGCTCAGCCGCGATACGGCGATCCCATTTTCCAGCATCTTGTTGGACAAGGCGATTGTCAGTTCTTCAGGTGTTCCGCACTTCCACGCCTCTCGCAAAAGCCAATCAACAAGTGGGCCGCAAATATGGCCGTTTTGACTGGTTTCCAGCGTGTTTTCCCCGAGTTCGATAAGCGTGTGCTCATTTGGCATAAACCCTATGTGACCTGCGATGCCCTGACTTTCGGGAAGCGGTGTCTCATAACTCCAGACCGCGTTTTCGTAGGTTTCACCATCCACGTTTAGGTCGCGATAGCTGGCAGAGCCTTTGAAGGGGCAAAATGTCTGGAGAGGTGTTTGCTCCGACAGCGGCGCGCGCACATCTGAAACTGGAAAATAGACTGCTGGCGGCAGGCGAGTTTCATACATCACTTTGGCCTGTGAACTTTCTGCCAGCAACGTCTTGCCGCGCCATGCGCGCACGATTCCGTCAAGAGGCGCAATATCGATCGCGTAGTCTTGAGATATGTTCTGCGCCAAAGCCGTCATTTTGTTTTTCCTGTTCGCAGTGTTCTGCCTCTAGATGAGGGCGCGCATGATCTTTGCAAGGGAACGTCAGGGGCAATTCATCATGTTTGTGTGACCGTATCCAAGCAGAGGTATTGACCGCCCGTCGAGGTTTCTTGAGGAGATGCTTGCGCAAACGTTCGGCGCATGCCGCTGACAAACCTGAACGGAGCAAATGTGTATAGGAATATAACTCTAGCACGTTCACCTCTTGACCGCACCGGACATCACAAACATGTGCAGTTGCGCTGCCCCATTGTGTTGGTCTTGAACTTACTGCTAGACCGATTGAATATTCCCTCGCCCTGCAGGAGTGGCACATGGATTTACGCGCGATTGCAATGGGGCTGAGCTTTGCTCTGATTTGGTCCTCGGCGTTTACTTCAGCCCGAATTATCGTAGCAGATGCGCCACCGTTCGCCATTTCAGCCATTCGATTTACGATCGCAGGTATCATCGGCGTGATTATCGCGCGGGCGCTTGGGCAAACATGGCATCTGACACGTGATCAATGGCGCGCCACCTTGGTTTTTGGTTTGTGTCAAAACGCGATTTACCTTGGGTTCAACTTCATGGCGATGACCACAATTGAGGCCTCTGTCGCGTCTATTATCGCGTCAACAATGCCTCTGATGGTGGCGTTCTCTGGGTGGGTTGTCTTGCGGGAAAAACTGACACCGATGGCGTTGGCTGGGCTGGTGTTGGGGTTCGGTGGGGTCATTGTGATTATGAGTTCACGGATCGGTGCCGGTGTGGATCCATTTGGAATTGGGTTGTGCGTTCTGGGGGCCATGGCGTTGACCATCGCGACATTGATGATGCGCGGTGCAACGGCTGGCGGAAATGTACTGATGATTGTTGGATTGCAGATGTTTGTCGGTGCCGCAGTTCTGTTTGTGGCATCCATGATTTTTGAAACATGGGAATTCAACTGGAACCCACGAATGATCACGGCGCTGACTTATACCATTCTTGCGCCCGGGCTCTTGGCAACGTGGATATGGTTCAAATTGGTCAGCCGCATAGGTGCCGTGCGCGCGGCCACGTTTCATTTCCTAAATCCGTTCTTCGGGGTGGCGATTGCGGCTGTGCTATTGGGCGAAAAGCTGGGTCGGATGGACATTATCGGCGTTGCGATCATCACCGTGGGTATTTTGGCAGTGCAGCTTTCGAAACAATCCAACACGGTCAAGTGATAACGCGTCAGCATTGTTTTAACTGACATCCGCCGAATTTTTCGTCAGGTAAACTGTATGGAACTCTTGTTTGCATATGGTGCGGGTCTGCTGACCCTGATCAATCCTTGCGTATTGCCGGTGCTGCCAATTGTGTTGGCGACGGCGTTGCAGGCGAGCAGATATGGCCCTGTGGTCTTGGCGGCGGGGATGAGTCTCTCGTTCGTAATTTTGGGTCTTGGTGTGACCTTGTTTGGGCGTTCTCTGGGGCTGACAGAGGGGGATATTACCTCGGCAAGTGCGGTTTTGATGATCGCATTCGGGTTGGTATTGCTTGTCCCCAAGTTTTCAGCAGCCTTTTCGACAGCAACCGCGGGAGTAGCCGCACGTGCGGATACGGGGCTTGATCAAGTGGATAGATCCACGCTGCGCGGTCAGTTTCTGGGTGGTATGTTGCTTGGCGCGGTCTGGAGCCCCTGCGTTGGTCCCACGTTGGGCGGCGCCATAGGATTGGCAAGCCAAGGCAAAAGCGTTCTCTGGGCAGGGGCCATTATGGTGTTTTTTGCGCTGGGCGTCTCGACCGTTATTCTGGCACTTGGGTATGGCGCACGATCTGCGTTGCAACGTCGCCAAGCCTTGATGCGCCGCATTGCGGTGTCTGCGCGCCCGATCATGGGGGCTGTGTTCATCGTCGTCGGATTGGTTCTGTTTTTTAATATCCATCACATAATTGAGGCGTGGCTTATTGATGTAATGCCCAATTGGCTTCTTGACCTCTCTGTTTCTCTTTGAAGAAAGGAAAATGAAATGAACCGTAGAGATTTTGTATTGCGATCCGGCGCTGTTTGCTTGGCAGCAACGGTGCCCCATGTTTCGCTTGCCGCAACGGATTACACCCCAGGATTGGTGAAAAAGCACCTGGCGGCGGGCGACACTGTGTTTCTGGATTTCAAGGCCAGCTGGTGCACAACCTGCAAAGCCCAAGAGCGGGTGATCAACACCCTCAACGAGGCAAATCCCGAGTATGAAAAGAATATCGTCTTTGTGAATGTTGATTGGGATGATTACGCCAAGGCCGATCTGACACGGGCTCTGAACATTCCACGCCGTTCGACGCTGGTTGCGCTCAAGGGGGATCAGGAAATAGGCCGTATTGTGGCAGGGACATCCAAAAAAGAGATCAAAGCCTTGATGGATGCCGCGCTCGCAGCTGCGCAAGCGTAAATGTTGCGGGTTCGGGCAGGTCTCGATGGTTCAAGAAAATCTTGTGTGGTTTGGCGTTTCCGATGACCGCTGACTTCACAGTCTTGCCAGTTGGCTGAAATATAGCTTTGAATTCGCGAGAGCGACGCCATCTAATGCCAGTACGTTGGAAACCGGAGATCACGCATGACGAAATATTCCAAGAACCCTGACGCAGTTGCGATGCTCACCGAGGAACAGTTTCGGGTGACACAGCAAAGTGGCACGGAACGCCCTGGCACAGGGGCTCTATTGAGCAATAAGGAACCTGGCCTGTATGTTGATGTTGTATCGGGCGAACCCTTGTTCGCGAGTTCAGACAAATATGAATCGGGATGTGGCTGGCCAAGTTTCACCAAGCCAATTGAACCCAAGCATGTCGCAGAGCTCGTGGATTCGTCTCTTGGTATGGTGCGCACCGAAGTGCGCAGCACTTTTGGGGACAGCCATCTTGGGCACGTCTTTCCTGATGGGCCGCAGGATCGGGGTGGCTTACGGTACTGTATCAATTCCGCGAGCCTGAGGTTCATTCATCGTGACGATATGGATGCCGAAGGATACGGTGAATATCTGGACCAAGTGGAGGATGTGACATGACCGAACGCGCAGTGCTGGCAGGAGGATGTTTCTGGGGCATGCAGGATTTGATCCGCAAGCAAAAAGGCGTTGTCGCCACTCGTGTGGGCTATACGGGGGGGGATGTCGAAAACGCCACCTATCGCAATCATGGCACGCATGCTGAGGGGATCGAGATAATTTTTGATCCTGAACAAACCAGCTTTCGGGCAATCCTAGAGTTTTTTTTCCAGATTCATGATCCCACTACCAAAGACCGGCAAGGGAATGATCTGGGGATGTCTTATCGGTCTGCGATTTATTATGTGGATGATGCGCAAAAACGCGAGGCGATTGACACAATCGCTGATGTGGATGCATCGGGGCTTTGGCCTGGAAAAGTGGTTACCGAAGTTGAACCCGTTGGAAGTTTTTGGGAAGCCGAGACTGAGCATCAAGATTATCTAGAGCGCCAGCCAGATGGATATACATGCCATTTCGCACGTCCGGATTGGGTTCTTCCAAGACGGGGTGCCTAAGTCATACGCAAAGAAAAAGGGCCGCCTCGCGGCGACCCTTTACGTGTCTCGTGATCTGAAGAAGATCAGCCGTTGACGCTGTCTTTAAGCGCTTTGGCAATGGTCATTTTGACGACCTTGTCTGCTTCTTTTTTGATCTGTTCGCCAGTGGCAGGGTTGCGCACCATACGCTCGGGGCGCTCACGGCAATAGATTTTGCCTACGCCTGGAAGCGTAACGGCGCCGCCAGCTGAAACTTCGCGAGTGATCAGCGCACATACAGCTTCCAGAGCTGCACCAGCGGATTTCTTATCTGTACCCATGTCCTCGGCCAGAGCGGCAACGAGTTGTGTTTTGGTCATCGGTTTTGCCATTTTAGGTCTCCTTAGTATGCCCGAGTATTGGGCCTCATGGCGGGCATTTAACGGGATATGGTGGTTGAACACAACGAATAGTGGTGGTGAAAACCCAATTTTTTAGGGTTTTCCACCGATTTTTTGACCAATTAGAGAAATGCCGTTTCGTCAAAGCTGCGCAATTTCCGAGAATGCAGCCTTTCCAGCGGCATTTCGCGCAAAGCTTCCATAGCTCTTATACCGATCATCAGGTGGCGTGACACTTGAGTTTTGTAAAAATCAGACGCCATTCCAGGAAGCTTGAGTTCCCCGTGTAGGGGTTTGTCAGAAACACATAGCAAGGTGCCGTATGGGACACGGAAGCGGAATCCGTTCGCAGCGATGGTCGCGCTTTCCATGTCCAATCCAATCGCTCTGGACTGGGACAGGCGCTGAACCGGCCCAGACTGATCGCGCAGTTCCCAGTTGCGGTTGTCGATGGTTGCCACAGTTCCCGTGCGCATCACACGCTTAAGATCATATCCGCGAAGTTCGGTGACATCAGCCACTGCTTGCTCGAGGGCAATTTGGACTTCGGCCAAAGCAGGGATCGGAACCCAGACCGGTAGGTCGTCATCCAATACATGGTCTTCTCTAAGGTAGGCATGCGCCAGCACAAAATCCCCCAAAGATTGCGAGTTGCGCAAGCCCGCGCAATGACCAACCATGATCCACGCATGCGGGCGCAAAACCGCAATGTGATCTGTGGCCGTTTTGGCATTGGATGGCCCGACGCCGATGTTAACCAAAGTTATGCCGGACCCATCTTTGCGCTTAAGATGATAGGTCGGCATTTGCGGCTGTTTATCAACAGGTGAAATTGGCGTGTCCGCCGAAGTAATCTCGACGTTTCCGGTGCTCACAAAACTGGAATATCCGCTGTTGGGGTCTGCCAGTTGCGTTCTGGCAAAGGCTTCGAATTCTGACACGTAGAACTGATAATTGGTGAACAAGACGTGGTTCTGAAAGTGGCTCGGGTCTGTGGCCGTATAATGACTGAGCCGTGCGAGAGAATAGTCAATGCGCTGTGCCGTGAACGGCGAGAGGGGCCCGGTGCCGTCTTCGGCTTGTTCAAAGGTTCCGTTCACGATGTCATCGTTGGTGGTGGACAGGACAGGCACGTCAAAGACATCTCTTAGGATGAAGCTGGCCGCGCCTTCTTGTGGAACCGTCAGCGAGGATTCTGAAGAGACGGCGAAGTGCACCGGAATGGGCGTCGTTGAAGGGCCAATGACCACGGGCACGCCGTGGTTGCAGATCAATAGATCGATTTGCTGTTCAAGATAGCTTTGAAATAATTCAGGGCGGGTGATGGTTGCAACATGCGTGCCGGGTTCGGCCACGTGGCCAAAGCTTAGTCGGCTATCGACGTGCGCAAAGCTGGTCGTGGTAATTCTGATTTCAGGGTAATAAGCACGAAACCGTTGTTGGTCCGGTCCGTGTTTCAGGACATTGCGAAAACTGTCACACAGGAACTGGGTTGCTATATCATACAGGTCTTGCAAGCGCGCCACGGCGGCTTTGGGGTCACTAAAGGCCTCTGCTGCAGGGACGTCCGGCGTCAGAATTGGAATTGTAGGGTGCGGAGTCATGTGGTGCCCTTCAGCAGATCAATTTTTTCAAAGCTTCGGACGTCGACCAAACCAAGATCAGAAATACGCAGTTCTGGAATCACCACAAGCGCCAAGAGGGAATGCTGCATATAGGCGTTGTTTAACGAACAGCCACAGTCCTGCATGGCGTTCATCATGGCTTGCGCTTTCTCGGCAACCTCGGTGGCTGGGCGGTCAGACATGAGCCCGGCGATTGGCAGCTCGACAAGTGCGAGTTCCTCACCATCTTTGAAGACCACGACCCCGCCGCCGACGTCGCCCAGACGATTGGCCGCCAGTGCCATGTTCTCGCGTGAGGTGCCCACCACAATCATATGATGACTGTCGTGGGCAACGGTGCTTGCCATCGCCATATCGCCGACATAGCCAAAGCCAGACACAAAGGCATTTGTCACCCCACCCGTAGCGCGGTGTCGCTCCACCAGAGCAATTTGGCAGGTGTCAGTTTTCAGATCGCCCTCAACGATGCCGTTTTCAACGGGAAGGGTCGCCGTCAGCGCTTTTGTAGGGGCTTGGTTTTCGATGACACCGATGACATTTGCCTGCACCGTATTGGCTCCAGCGGGTGCTTTGATGATAAAATCAGACGCGCCTAGGTGGCGGCCAAGGTGGACCGTATTTCGTGCCGCATCGGGCCAGTCATAGTGCGGACAGTCAACAAGCCCCTTACCGTCTATTGCAACAGTCATGCCGCGCGCGATCACGTGCTCGATCGGGAGCGCCGTTAGATCGCTGGTCAAAATGATATCTGCGCGTCTTCCGGGTGTAATAGAGCCTAATTCTCGCTCTAGGCCGAAATGGGTGGCTGTGTTGAGTGTTGCCATTTGCAACGCAACAACCGGATCACATCCGCAAGAAATGGCGTGCCGCACGACGCGGTTCATATGGCCATCGTTGACCAATGTGCCAGAATGGCAATCGTCGGTGCACAGAATAAAGTTTCTTGGATCAAGCCCTTTTTCGGTGACGGCGGTGATTTGGGTTTCCACATCATACCAAGCACTGCCCAATCGCATCATCGACCGCATACCTTGGCGCACGCGGGCGATGGCGTCGGCTTCGCAGGTGCCTTCATGGTCATCGGCTGGGCCACCCGCCACATAGGCCGCAAAGTTTGGCCCAAGATCAGGGCTTGCGTAATGTCCACCAACTGTTTTCCCGGCGGCTTGTGTTGCGGCAATTTCGGCAAGCATTTTGGGGTCTGCGTTGATCACGCCCGGGAAATTCATCATCTCTCCCAACCCGATAATTCCGGGCCAATGCATGGCCTCGGCGACATCGTTGGGCGAAATCTCGTATCCGGTGGTTTCCAACCCAGGTGCCGATGGCGCGCAGGATGGCATTTGGGTGAAGATATTGATGGGCTGCATCAAGGCTTCGTCATGCATCATGCGCACGCCGTGAAGGCCAAGCACATTGGCGATCTCATGTGGATCCGTGAACATGGATGTTGTGCCGTGCGGAATGACGGCTCTGGCGAACTCTGCCGGAGTCAGCATGCCAGATTCGATGTGCATATGCGCATCGCACAGTCCGGGAATCATAAATCTGCCATCTGCTTGGGTCACGTCGGTTTCAGGACCGATACAGTGGCTCGCGTCAGGCCCCACAAAGGCGATTCTACCGCTGGCGATTGCGATATCATGATTTGGCAGAATCTCGCGGGTGTGCACGTTCACCCATTGGCCATTCTGGATTACGCGATCCGCAGGCGCACGTCCGGCGGCAACTGCGACAAGGCGGGGGGCGCATTCGGCCCAAGTTTTGATATTGGTTTGCTCCATGGCTCACGTTGGCACGCCAATAGACGGTGATCAAGCTCTGCCAATATGAAGCTTTCTTGATCTGGATCACGCCCAATTATTGAAATGGCGCCCCGTGTCGGCGGGTGGTTGAATTTGTTGGCAATCATTTTCGTGATCATGCACGGTGGCGCAAAACAGAGAGGTGTCAATATGAGTGCAACCGAACATCGCCCGAATATGGATTTTTGGCAGGAGCGTGTGGATTTGGCCGCGGCATTTCGCTGGACAGCACGTTTGAATTTGCACGAAGGTGTGGCAAACCATTTCAGCCTGTCGATTAATGACAGCGGCACCAAATTCCTGATGAACCCAAATCAGATGCACTTTGCACGCGTTAAGGCGAGTGATCTGATCGTGGTGGACGCTGATGATCCTGAAACGCTCGAGGGGCCTGATGCCCCTGATCCGACCGCATGGGGGTTGCATGGCGGCATTCATCGTCATTGTGCGCATGCCAGATGTGCGATGCACGTACACTCGGTACATGCGACCGTTCTTGCATCTCTAGCGGACAGCAATCTGCCTCCGATCGACCAAAATTCGGCGACCTTTTATAATCGGTATGTCATTGATGACCATTACGGCGGTCTTGCGTTCGAAGATGAAGGCGCGCGTTGTGCCGCGCTTTTGACGGACCCCAAGGTCAAAACCATGATTATGGGGAACCACGGGATTATGATTATTGGCGATACCGTCGCAGAAACATTTAATCGCCTCTACTATTTCGAACGTGCCGCTGAAACCTATATTCGCGCGTTGCAAACCGGCCAGCCGCTGCGGGTGCTGTCAGATGAAATCGCTGAGAAAACAGCGCGCGAGCTTGAGCAATATCCCGAACAAGATATCCGCCATCTCAACGAGCTAAAAGCCATCCTTGATGAAGAAGGTTCAAATTACGCAAGTTAGAGACTGTATTTCGCCTTTGACGCCCATTTATCAGGGGCCCGCATCGCCTATTGGCGTAGTTCGCGAGGTGTGGCGCCAAACTCCGATTTGAAGGCTCGGGTCATTGCGCTTGGGTTAAGGTATCCACACCTGAGAGCAATTTCCGATACCGGAATATCCGTTTCGGATACGAGTTTACGGGCAAGATTTAGGCGCAGGCGCCCATATACCTTTTGTGGCGTGGCGCCGAGATCGGCGAGCATGCGGGATTCCAGAGATTTTTGGGTGCGTCCGACACGGCTGGCGACGTCTTTGATGGTCAAAGGTTCCTCTAGGTGTTCCTGCATCACTGCGAGTGCTCGATTTACCACGCGGCTTTTTGGGCTGGCACCACGAGCGTGGCTTCGGGCGGAATCGCGTGTCATGAACAGTTGGGCAACTTCAAGAGCCAAAGCTTGACCACGATCGCGGGCAATCAGATGTAGGATAAGATCAAACGCCGCCATTGCGCCCGAGCAAGTGATCCGATCCCTGTCTTCGATAAATCGTTCGCGCTGGGCGTCTACTTCGGGGAACCTTTCGGCAAAGTTGGTAAGTTCTTCCCAGTGAATTGTTGCTTGATATTGGTCCAACAGCCCCGCTTCTGCCAAAAGCCAACTGCCCGTATCCATCCCAACAAGAGGTGAAAACCGTTTGGCCGCTGATCTTAGGGCGGCCAATGTACGCCAACCGCCATGATTCAAAAACCCATACGACGGCATCACGATAAGTGGACCGCCCGAGGCCGTAGCGAGCGTGGCGTGCGGCGTCACTTGAAGCCCGCTTGATGATGTAACGGGGTGTCGGTCAAGCGATAGAAACTTCCATTCATACAGGGGCTTTCCCGAGATCATGTTTGCGGCGCGCAGGGGCTCGATGGTGTTTGCAAGGCAATGATTAGAAAAGCCCTCGAACAAGAGAACCCCGAAATGCTGCGGAGCAGCGGATTGAATTGACCAATTGTGCATGTAAAAAGGATAATACTGCACGATGTGGGACTTCAAGACCGTTCAGGCTTGGGCTGTACCATCAACGGAGATCCCCGATGCAGTTTGGTTTGACCGATGAACAAGACATGATTGTCTCGACTGTGCGTAGCTTTGTCGAAAACGAAATTTATCCTCACGAGGATCTGGTCGAGCGCACGGGCGAAGTTCCCGCCGAGATTGCTGACCGTATCAAGCAAAAGACACTCGAGCTTGGGTTTTATGCCTGCAACTTCCCGGAAGAGGTCGGTGGGGCAGGGCTAAGCCATCTGGAGTTTGCATTGGTGGAACGTGAATTGGGGCGCGGCTCTATGGCGTTGAACCACTTTTTTGGACGACCACAGAACATCTTGATGGCCTGTGAAGGCGAGCAAAAAGAGCGCTATCTTTTCCCAGCGGTGCGGGGCGAGCGCATGGATGCTTTAGCCATGACCGAGCCGGGTGCAGGGTCAGATGTGCGCGGAATGAAGTGTTCTGCTGTGCGAGACGGAGGCGATTGGGTTCTGAATGGCACTAAGCACTTTATTTCCGGTGCAGAGCATGCGGATTTTGTGATTGTGTTTGTGGCAACGGGCGAAGACATGACACCCCGAGGCCCCAAAAAGCGGATTACGACCTTTTTGGTCGATCGGGGTACGCCTGGGTTCACAATTCGGGATGGATATAAATCAGTCAGCCATCGTGGTTACAAGAACATGGTTCTTGAATTCGACGACTGCCGCTTGCCCGACGCGCAGGTGTTGGGCGAGGTCGATGGTGGTTTCGCAGTTATGAATGAATGGTTGTATGCGACACGGATCACTGTGGCCACCATGTGTGTGGGGCGCGCGAGACGTGCGTTTGATTATGCGCTTGAGTATGCCGCCCAGCGAGAGCAATTCGGTCAGCCCATTGGCAAGTTTCAGGGGGTGAGTTTCCAGCTGGCTGATATGATCACCGAAATTGACGCCGCTGACTTGCTGACGCTTGCGGCGGCAGAGCGGCTTGATCGCGGTTTGCCAGCCAATCGGGAAATCGCCTCTGCCAAACTCTATGCGTCTGAAATGCTGGCGCGGGTCACGGATGCCGCCATTCAACTGCACGGCGGTATGGGGCTAATGGACGACTATCCACTGGAGCGGTTTTGGCGCGATGCGCGTGTCGAGCGTATTTGGGATGGCACGTCAGAAATACAACGACACATCATCAGCAGGGATCTATTGCGTCCGTTGGGCGCATAACCTTCTAAAATTGGCAGGTGTCGGGAGATGTGCCGTGTGCACATTCCCGACTGTGAGCGGGGTCAAAAATGAAACGTGATTTTTCGAGACTGTTTCACCCAAAATCCGTTGCGGTGATTGGGGGTGGTGCATGGTGTGTTCAAGTTATTCGCCAATTGGAAAAGTTCGACTTTCAAGGCGAAATTTGGCCTGTGCATCCCAAATCCAAAGAGGTCGCAGGGCACGCGGCCTTTGCGCGACTAGAAGACCTACCCAAGGCCCCTGATGCGAGCTTCATTGGCATCAATCGGTTTGCGACGGTCGAAACGGTCAAGGTCCTGCAAGATATGGGAGCTGGCGGTGCTGTGTGCTTTGCGTCGGGATTTTCCGAGGCGTCTGCAGAAGATTCCGCGAGTGATGATTTGCAGGCCCAGCTTGTGCAAGCCGCCGGTGACATGCCGATATTGGGTCCGAATTGTTACGGGGTGATCAATGCGGTGGATGGGGCGGCCTTGTGGCCGGATCAACACGGATGCTCCCATGTGGATCGTGGCGTAGCGATCCTTACACAGTCATCGAATATTGCCATTAACCTGACCAACCAGCAGCGTGGTTTGCCAATCGCGTATGTGGCGACCTGTGGGAATATGGCGCAAAGCTCTCAGGCCGAGATCGCCGCGGCTCTTTTGGAGGATGAACGGGTCACCGCAATTGGCCTGCATATCGAAGGGTTTTCGGATTTACGTGCATGGGAGCGTTTGGCGCAAAAGGCGCAGGCGCGTTCGATCCCCATTGTGGCGCTCAAGGTTGGGCTATCGGAGCAGGCGCAAACGGCCACGGTATCTCACACGGCATCCTTGGCCGGAAGCGATGCAGGTGCGCAAGCCTTGTTAGATCGATTGGGAATCGTGCGTGTCTGGGACTTGCCAGTGTTTCTTGAGACGTTGAAAATTTTTCATATGGCCGGGCCGCTTGCGAGTAACCGTGTGGCATCGATAAGTTGTTCCGGCGGTGAGGCAAGCTTGGTCGCAGATACGGCACACGGGCGTGATGTGGTGTTTCCGCCGCTTAATTCTGTGCAGACATCCAATCTCTCGAATGCGTTGGGCCCGATGGTTGCTCTGGCAAACCCACTTGATTACCACACCTATATTTGGCGTGACAAAGACGCCATGACCAAGGCATGGGCGGCTATGACCGATCCCTCAATTGGGATCACTATGACCATTGTCGACTATCCTCCTACGGATGCCGAGGATTGGGAATGTGCCACGGCTGCTGCGGTGAACGTCCATCAACAGACCGGCCAGGTCGTGGCTGTGGTCGCATCGTTGCCTGAACTCATGCCACCGGATGTCGCTGCGCGACTTCAGGAGGGTGGGGTCATCCCGTTGTATGGGTTGCGAGAGGCCGTTGAGGCAATCGAAGCGGCGTCTTGCAGGCGCGTGGCGCAAGCACAGCCGGTGTTGCTGGCAAGGTCTGTCGCATGCGAGAGCGAAATTCTGACCGAAGCCCAAGCGAAAGCCGAGTTTGCCCAGTTTGGAATGGACGTGCCGCAAAGTCTTGGGGTTCACAGTGATCAAGAACTTTTGAAGGCTGCCGAACAGATCGGCGCGCCCTTGGTGTTGAAGGGGCAAGGCATCGCCCACAAGACCGAAATGGGCGCTGTGCGTGTGGGCCTTGACCCAAGCGAAGTCGAAGCGGCTGCGCGGTCTATGCCGACCAACAGTTTTCTGATTGAAGAAATGGTTTCTGATGGTGTGGCTGAACTATTGGTGGGGGTCACACGTGATCCGGCGCATGGATTTGTATTGACGATAGCGGCAGGTGGTATTTTGACTGAACTTGTTTCAGATCGGGTGTCGGTGTTGATCCCGACGAATGATGAGACCCTAAAGCAGGCTCTATCAAGGCTAAAAGTGGCAAAATTGCTGAATGGCTATCGCGGCCAACCGGCGGCACATATGGATGCGATCCTTGGCGCAATTCACGCCCTTGAGGACTATGTCCTTGCCAATGCGCTCTTGCTTGAAGAAGCTGAAATCAACCCGTTAATTTGCACTCCCAGCCGCGCGGTTGTCGCCGATGCGCTGATCAGAAAGGCCATGTCATGAGTGATGTAAACCCGATCAAAACGCGCCGTGATGGCGCCATTCTAGAGATCATATTGGACCGTCCGAAAGCCAACGCAATTGATTTGGCCACAAGCCGCATCATGGGGGAGGTGTTTCAAACGTTTCGCGATGACCCTGATCTTCGGGTCGCGATTCTCACCGGGGGAGGGGACAAGTTCTTTTGCCCGGGTTGGGACCTTAAGGCGGCTGCGGATGGCGATGCCGTTGATGGGAATTATGGCGTTGGCGGGTTTGGTGGCCTGCAAGAGCTTCGGGATATGAATAAACCCGTCATTGCGGCGGTGAATGGGATTGCCTGCGGTGGTGGCCTTGAGTTGGCGCTGTCTGCGGATATCATTTTGGCCGCGGATCACGCGAGTTTTGCGTTGCCAGAAATTCGATCAGGCACGGTTGCAGATGCTGCAAGCATCAAGTTACCCAAGCGTATTCCGTACCATATTGCGATGGAGTTATTGCTGACGGGGCGCTGGTTCGATGTCGACGAAGCCCATAAATGGGGGCTGGTCAACGAAATCCTGCCTTCAGAGCAATTGATGGATCGCGCATGGGACATGGCACGCCTTTTGGCAAGCGGCCCACCACTGGTGTATGCGGCCATCAAAGAAGTCGTCCGCGATGCCGAAGATCAGAAGTTCCAAGATGCGATGAACCACATCACGCAGCGCCAGTTGCGCAGTGTTGATGTGCTGTACTCAAGCGAAGACCAGATGGAAGGCGCGCGCGCGTTTGCGGAAAAACGCGATCCTGTTTGGCAGGGAAAGTGACCTAGGAAAATAGCTCTGCGTAGTCTTCGCGCAGGGCCTTTTTCTGGACTTTGCCCATCGTGTTTCGCGGCAGCTCTGGCAGAAAGACGACCTGCTTGGGCTGTTTGAATTTGGCGAGATGGTCGTTGAGAGCGCTCAACACCGTCTCGGAGGCAAGATTAGGATCGGTTGGAACAACGACGGCCACGACGGCCTCGCCGAAATCGGGGTGCGGCACGCCGATGACCGCACTTTCGAGCACACCGGAAAGGTCGTCAATCAGGCCCTCGATCTCTTTGGGATAGACATTAAAGCCCCCGGTAATAATGAGATCTTTGGACCGACCGACGATAGTCACATACCCATCCGAATCCTGTGTTGCCAAATCTCCGGTGATGAACCAGCCGTCATCGCGCAATTCCTCGGCTGTTTTCTCTGGCATCTGCCAATATCCCTGAAAGACATTTGCCCCGCGCACCTCAAGGACACCGATGTCTCCGGTGCCGACTTGGGTTCCATCGTCTTGCATAATCCGCGCTTCAACACCCGGCAGAGGAAAGCCAACAGTGCCCGCACGTCTTTCGCCGTCGTATGGATTAGAGGTGCTCATATTTGTCTCGGTCATGCCATAGCGTTCAAGAATGCGGTGGCCTGTGCGGGCCTGCCATGTCTCGTTGGTATCTACCAACAGGGGGGCTGATCCGGAAATGAACAGGCGCATATTTGCGGCACGTTCTTTGGTGAGTCGTGGGTCATCCAGCAGGCGGGTGTAAAACGTCGGGACACCCATCAATGCTGTGGCGCGTGGCATAGCGTCAAGAATCTGATCGATGTCGAACTTTGCCAGAAATTCGACGGATGCCCCAGCGAGCAACGCCACATTCGTCGCGACAAACAGGCCATGCGTATGGAAAATCGGAAGGGCGTGTATCAGGATGTCAGATTTGGTGAACTGCCAGTAATCCTTGAGCATTTCGGAGTTAGAGGCAAGATTTCCGTGGCTAAGCATCGCCCCCTTAGAGCGGCCGGTCGTGCCCGATGTATAAAGGATTGCGGCAAGATCATCTTTACCACGTGCCACCGGGGAAAACGCCCCGCGTCCGAGGGCGGAATCAGGCAAGCTTCCGCGACCTGTCGCATCCAGGGTCATGATCTTTGCATCGCCTGCGACCGTAGTAATCGACTCTGCGCGGGCAGGGTCACAGACGACAACGCGCGGTGTCGCATCGCCCAAGAAATACGAAACCTCGTTGATGGTATACGCCGTGTTCAGCGGCAGAAATACGCCACCCGCCATGACCGTGCCCAGATACAGTTGGATAGCCTCGATGGTTTTTTCCACTTGGGCAGCTACACGATCTCCGGGGGTGACGCCTGCGCTGACCAAAGCAGACGCATATCTTTCTGCTCCGGCAAATAGTTCGCCAAATGTCATGCTGGCCCGTTTGGGAATGCGTGCAAAGTTGCGGGTTTCCTGACCGATTGACGCTGCATGCAGGCGGGTCATCAAATAGTTTTGGTCATACATCGGTCCGGTCCTTTGTCTGTGCTGATGGTGTTTTGCCCTTTGCGGCGGCCAAAGATCAAGGTCTGTTGGCTTGTCATTCCGCCGCAGAGATCGCAGGGTCAGGGTTCATATTTAGGCGAGCCACCGATGACCCCCTTTCGCGGCATAGCTCTCAAGCTAATGTCAGTTTTCCTGTTTGCAATTATGGCAAGCTGCATCAAGGCGGCTGCGTCTCATGTGCCAGCCGGCCAAGCCGTGTTTTTCAGGTCGTTCTTTGCGATGCCAGTGATTTTGCTTTGGTTGGCGCAGAGAGGTGATTTGCGCACAGGTCTACAGGTTCAAAATCCCATGGGGCATTTTTGGCGTGGCTTTGTGGGCACTGCGGCGATGGCGCTTGGGTTTGCGGGATTGGGGCTTTTGCCGCTGCCCGAGGTCACCGCGATTGGCTATGTCGCGCCGTTGTTGACGGTTGTCTTTGCGGCGATGTTTCTGGGCGAGCAGGTGCGCTTGTTTCGGATGTCCGCTGTGGGACTGGGTATGGTTGGGGTTATGATTGTCTTGTACCCTCGGCTGACGATCTTTGACGGCGCTGACCCGTACTCGATGGCTACGCTTGGTGTGATGTTTGTCCTCGGGTCGGCGGTGTTCCGGGCGCTCGCGCAAATTCATATTCGCAAGCTTGTTCAAACAGACCAAACATCCGCAATTGTGTTCTATTTTTCGTTGACGGCTACGTTGTTGTCCTTGCTGACGCTGCCGTTGGGGTGGGTTATTCCCACGTGGCAAGAGGCGGCCTTGTTGGTGACGGCGGGCATTGTGGGCGGTGTGGCACAGATATTCTTGACGACGGCTTATCGTTTTGCACCGGCGTCTGTGGTGGCCCCGTTTGATTATGCGTCGATCATTTTTGCGATTGTGATCGGATACACGGTGTTTGGCGAGGTCCCGACGCTCGTCATGCTGTGCGGAACCAGTCTGATCGTGTTGGCAGGGATATTGATTATCTGGCGCGAACGGCAACTGGGGTTGGCACGCGGCGCGCGCCAGACATTGACGCCCCAAGGGTAGGGCGGCCCAAATTGGCCCGCCCAAGTGTTTGCTGTTTCCTAGAGCCCAGTGAGGTCAGGGTCCAACGTGGTTGACCACAGCTCCACATCGGCGCGATCCATCAGGCGCACCTTCATTTGTTGTGTGTTGCCATCAATGTCGACCAACCCAAAGAACTGAAGCCCTTCGCTGGGTGGCAAGTTGAACGTACCACCCTCAGGTGCCTTGACGTATTTGACCTCTGGTCCAAAGGTCATATCCAGCCCATTTGGCCCAAACGTACCGGCATGAAGAGGGCCAGACACAAATTCCCAGAACGGGTCAAAGTCTTGGAATGCGGCCTTGTCCGGGTTGTAATAGTGTGCAGCGGTATAGTGCACATCGGCGGTAAACCAGACGGTGTTTTTGATACCTTCTGTTTTGATGAACTTGAGGACATCAGCCAGCTCAAGCTCACGGCCTTTTGCTGCGCCGTCGTCTCCGTTCGAGATTGCTTCGACGCCGGATTGGGATTTCCATTGATCCCACACGACCAAACCCACGGGCATATCGCAAGCGATGACCTTCCATGTGGCCTTGGAGGCTGCCAGTTCACGTTTGAGCCAGGCGATCTGTTCCGCACCCATCAAAATGGTTTCTTTCGAGGCCTCGGTTTGCATGCCGTCGTTGTTTCCCGAACGGTAAGACCGCAAGTCCAGAAAGAACACGTCCAGCATGGGACCATAGGCGATCTTGCGATATACGCGTCCCGGCTCCGCAGGGGTATAGCGGATGGGTGTCATCTCGTGGAATGCCTGACCCGAGCGCGCCGCCAACAGGTGTACTGATTTCTCAGAATACCGGTCGTCACCGGTCAAATCCTTGGCAGGGGACCAGTTGTTTACCACCTCGTGGTCATCCCATTGAAAGAACGTTGGGCACAAAGCGTTCATCGCCTGCACATGTTCGTCCATCAGGTTGTATTTCCACTGGCCCCGGAACTCGTCGAGTGATTCCGCGACCTTGCGTTTCTCATCAATCAACGTGGTGTTCTTCCAGATGACTTTACCATCCTTGACCACTTCGTCTTTCATCGCGCCATCGGCATAGATTGAATCGCCTGAGTGGATAAAGAAATCGGGACGATGTTGAGCCATGGTGGCATATGTGCGCATGCCTTCGTCGTCGATCCCCCATCCTTGACCTGCCGTGTCGCCGGACCAAGCAAAACGCACATCGCGGCGTTCTGTTGGGGCAGTGCGGAATTGGCCGATGATCGGATCAGAGACGGCATTCACGTCATTCAGGTCCGCCGCGACAAAGCGATAAAAAATGTCCTGATCTGCTGGAAGGTCATTCAGAAGCCGCTTGATAGCAAGATCGCTGTTGGGCAGGGCATTCATAGGAGGCAGCGCGCGTGCATTCGAAAAGCTCTCGGTTGTCGAGACATCCATAAAGACTTTTGACGGGCGATCGGTGCGCGTCCAAATCATGCCGGATGTGGTGTCGACGTCACCCGACTGCACTCCATGAGTGAACACGGGGCGTGAAGATGCGCGGCTGATCGACGGCATGGCCAGACTGGCGGCGAAAGCTGCGCCTCCGGCTAAGATGGCGCGACGGCTAGGTTTGACAAACTGTGTCATGCAGAATTCCTTGCGGTTTCCAAAAATGGCTAGTGTGAGTACAGCCCCCATTTCATTGGATCAGCGTAACAGGGTCGCGTTGGAATTCTAAAGTTTTCGCGATGGTTGGATGACGGCGACTTGATCGCGACTTCGGACTTGCCTGAAAGCGGTGGCAATTGGGCATTGTCCGGCTTTGTCGGCAGGAGTTCAGCGCGCGCAATTGACATGCGCGCGCTTTGTCTTGTTTTTACGCGCGGACCAGACGCTCATAGCTTTCTGCGACGTCTCGGGTCAGCGCGCCGACCTCAAAGGTATAGTCGCCGATCTGGCCCACTGGTGTGACTTCGGCTGCCGTGCCGGTCAGCCAGCATTGTTCAAAGCCTTCCATCTCTTCCGGCATGATGTGGCGCTCGTGAACCGTAACACCTTTTTCCTTGAGCATCTGGATGATGGTTTGGCGGGTGATACCGTTCAGAATCGCATCTGGAATGGGCGTGTGAACTTCACCATCTTTTACGAAGAACACATTTGCGCCGGTGGCTTCGGCGACATATCCGCGATAATCCATAAACAATGCGTCAGAACACCCTTTGGCTTCTGCGGCATGTTTGGAAATTGTACAGATCATATAGAGCCCCGCCGCTTTGGCTGCGGTCGGGATGGTTTCAGGGCTTGGTCGCTTCCACGCCGCGATATCAAGCTTGGCGCCTTTCATCTTGGCGTCGCCATAATATGCGCCCCACTCCCAACATGCGACTGCCATGCGCACGGGGTTTTTCGAGGAAGCAACGCCCATATCTTCGCCTGACCCGCGCCATGCAACAACCCGCACATAGGCATCCTTCAGGCCATTTGCCTTCAGAACGTCTTCCTTTGCGGCTTCAATTTCATCCACGGAATATGGGATCGGCATGTCAATCAGGGCGCCGGACTTAAGCAGGCGCTCGGAGTGCTCGCGGGACTTGAAGATTTTGCCTTCATAGCACCGCTCCCCTTCGAACACCGAGCTTGCATAGTGCATCGCGTGGGTGAGGATATGAACGTTTGCATCTCGCCAATCGACGAGCTTGCCGTCCATCCAGATTTGGCCGTCGCGGTCATCGTAAGAACCTGCCATTGTCTACTCTCCAGCGTGTAGAAATTTCGTTTGTTGCGCAAATTGCGCCCGTTTCGGGCATAAAGTTGCGTAAAATCTGCGATTCGCTATCAGTTCACTCTTGGAGTGTCAATAAAGCTGACGTATTGTGACGCGAATTATACCAAAACGCAATAAACGGTGAGCCTATGCCTGAATCTCATAGCGGTGAAAGCCTTTTGTTTCTCACGGATGAACAGCTCCGGCAGGGAATTGAGGCTATGTATTTTGCCTATCGCGGGTTCACTGCAGATCCGGACCGCATTCTCGCGGGGATGGCCTATGGGCGTGCGCACCACCGTGCGATCCACTTTATCAAGCGTGCCCCTGGAACCACTGTTTCGAACCTGTTGGCCATTCTGGGTGTTACCAAGCAATCTCTGAACCGTGTTCTGCGGACGTTGATCGAAGACGATTTGGTTGAAAGTCGCGTGGGCACGTCTGATCGCCGAGAGCGCAACCTCTTCTTAACAGAAGCTGGGGAAGCTTTGGAAAACAGATTGTCCGAGGCGCAGCGCACCCGTATGCGCGCAGCGTATCGTGATGCGGGCCCTGAAGCTGTGCTTGGATTTCGCAAGGTGTTGGACGCAATGATGGATGGTGAAATGCGTCGACAATACGCAAGCCTGAGGGACGCAAGCCAATGAATGATGTCGCGCCGCACCTGTTGATCGTGGATGACGACGAACGCATCCGTGAATTGCTTAAGAAATTTCTGATGAGAAACGGGTTTCTTGTCACCTCGGCACGGGATGCTGCGCATGCGCGGCGCATTCTATCGGGGCTGGATTTCGATTTGATCGTGCTGGATGTGATGATGCCCGGCGAAGACGGAATGAGCCTGACGCGCGCCATTCGCGAAACATCCATGACGCCGATCATGCTGCTTACGGCGCGTGGCGATACTGATGACCGCATTTTGGGTCTTGAAGCGGGCGCTGATGACTATTTGGCCAAGCCCTTTGAGCCCAAAGAGTTGTTGCTGCGGATCAACGCCATTTTGCGACGTATGCCCGAGGCAGATGAACCAGATACAGCCCCCAAGGTTCTTAAGCTTGGGGCCGTTCGATATGACATTGATCGCGGAGAGCTATGGCAAGGCGAGGACATGATCCGGCTCACGGCCACTGAAAGCCAACTGCTAAAGATTTTTGCCGCCACACCTGGAGAAGCGGTGAGCCGTACCAAGCTGGTCGAAGATCTGGGGCGGGATCGCGGTCAGGCTCAAGAGCGTGCAGTGGATGTTCAGATTACGCGTTTGCGCCGCAAGCTCGAGGAAGACTCAAAGCAGCCGAGATATTTGCAGACGGTTCGCGGCGCTGGCTATATGCTTGCGCCTGACTAGGGTCACAAAGATGACAACCGCACTTTTTTCACACCCCGATTGCTTGCAGCATGTCACGCCTGAAGGCCACCCCGAGCAGGTTGCCCGTCTTGAAGCGATTCACGGCGCGCTTGGGGCGACTGTGTTCGATAGATTGGACCGACGCTTGGCCCCGTTGTGCGAAGATGCCGATATCAAGCTGTGTCACCCGCAAGAGCATCTGGATTTTATTAGGTCATCTGAGCCAAAATCCAGCCACCGTGCACTGGATGCAGACACGCATCTATCTGTCGGATCCCTAAAGGCAGCGCGTCGAGCCGTCGGTGGCAATATTGCTGCTGTGGATGCCGTGATGTCGGGAGAGGTGCAGAATGCCTTTGTCGCGTGCCGCCCGCCCGGTCATCATGCCGAGCAAATGACGCCGATGGGGTTTTGCCTGTTTGGAAATGTCGCAATAGCGGCCAAGCACGCGATGGAGCGTCACGGGTTGAAGCGCGTCGCGATTCTGGATTTTGACGTACATCACGGGAATGGTACGCAAGCATTGCTCTTCAACGAGCCGCGCGCTCTGTTTGTGTCGAGTCATCAAAACCCGCTTTGGCCGGGAACAGGGCTACCCGATGAAACCGGCGGACATAATAATGTGCACAATTTGCCTTTGCCGCCCCATAGCGACGGGCGGTTGATGCGCGCCACCTATGAGGCACAGGTGTTTCCCGTTGTTGATCGGTACAAACCCGAACTGATTCTGATCTCGGCCGGGTTTGATGCCCATATGGCCGATCCTCTTGCGCAACTGAATTGGTCCACTGAAGACTTTGCTTGGCTGACTCGGAACATTTGCGCTCTTGCTAAGAAACATTGCAATGGGCGCGTTGTCTCTACTCTTGAGGGCGGTTATGATTTGACGGCATTGGCGGCTGCGACAGCCGCGCATGTCAGCGTATTAATGGAGATGAGCCATGAGTGACACGCCGGTAAGCGAGTTGAGCTTTGAGCAGGCGATGGCCGAGCTTGAAAAGGTTGTTGGTCAGCTAGAGCGTGGTGATGTGGCGCTTGAGGAATCAATCACTTTGTACGGGCGCGGTGCCGATCTTAAAAAACGCTGCGAGGACAAGTTGAAGGAAGCCGAAGAAAAAGTCGCGGCGATTGCTCTGGATCGGGACGGCGCACCTTCGGGTCTGACCCCCGTCGAAGGTATGTAAGTGTTTCACGCGCGACTGAAGGACACTGCTGCACGCGTGCAAGCCCATTTGGATACCGTCATGGCCCCAATGGGAGATTTGCCCGTTGTGCAGGCCATGAGGTATGCCAGTGCTGGCGGCAAGCGTTTGCGTGCATTTCTGGTATTGGAAAGTGCACGGTTGCATGATGTCGCCCCACAGAACGCAATCTGGCCTGCTGCTGCGATCGAGGCGATGCACGCCTATTCTTTGGTGCATGATGATCTGCCATGTATGGATGATGATGATTTGCGCCGCGGATTGCCCACCACACACGTAAAATGGGACGAGTGTACGGCCGTTCTGGCGGGGGATGCGTTGCAGACGCTTGGCTTTGAATGCGTGTCTTGCGAAGCCTGTCACGATGATCCGCTTGTTCGCGCGGAATTGACGCTGACCCTCGCGCGGGCTGCGGGCGCGCGCGGCATGGTGCTTGGGCAGGCGCTTGATATTGCCGCTGAAACCGCAGAGGCCCCGTTGACGCTTGAAGAGATCACAAGATTACAGGCTGGCAAAACAGGTGCCTTGATCGCGTGGTCTGCGACAGCGGGCGCTGTGATGGCGCGCGCTGATACAGCGCCGCTATACAGATACGCGCAAGATCTCGGGCTGGCCTTTCAAATCGCCGATGATATCCTCGACATAGAAGGGGACGTGGCCACCGTAGGTAAAGCGGTCGGCAAAGATGTTCAGGCTGGCAAAGCGACCTTTGTTTCTTTGTTGGGATTAGAGGGCGCGAAGTCTCGCGCACGCGCTCTGGTGGATGACGCCTGTGACGCCTTGGCCCCCTATGGAAGCGAGGCCGAGTCCTTGCGAGAAGCCGCACGTTTCGTTATTGCCCGAAACAGCTAAGTCAGAAAGGCCTTGCCGATGTCAGCCAGACCTGAAACCCCGCTATTGGATCGGGTGCATACTCCGGCGGATCTGAAACAGTTCTCGGATGCTGAATTGGTGCAGGTCGCGCATGAATTGCGCTCGGAAACGGTGTCCGCAGTTTCGGAAACGGGCGGGCATCTGGGTGCAGGCCTTGGTGTTGTCGAATTGACGGTGGCCCTGCATGCGATCTTTGACACTCCAAGAGACAAGATTATCTGGGATGTGGGTCACCAATGTTATCCGCACAAGATTCTGACTGGTCGGCGCGACCGTATTCGGACCCTGCGCACTAAGGATGGCTTGTCCGGTTTTACCAAGCGCAGCGAGTCGGTGTTTGACCCCTTTGGTGCAGCGCACAGTTCCACCTCAATTTCTGCTGCGCTCGGCTTTGCTGTTGCGCGCGATCTTGGCGGGCAATGTGATGGCGGCCTAGGCGATGCGATTGCCGTCATTGGGGATGGATCCATCAGTGCAGGCATGGCGTACGAGGCCATGAACAATGCGGGTCACCTGAACAAGCGGCTTTTTGTGGTGTTGAACGACAATGAAATGTCGATTGCACCACCTGTTGGTGCGATGTCGGCGTATCTGTCGCGCCTTTATGCTGGCGACCCGTTTCAAGAATTTAAATCCGCCGCCAAAGGTGCGGTGTCTCTTTTGCCGGAACCGTTCCGCGAAGGCGCGAAGCGTGCCAAGGAGATGATCAAGGGCATGGCTGTTGGCGGCACGCTTTTTGAGGAATTGGGTTTTTCCTATGTCGGGCCAATTGATGGTCACGATATGGATCAATTGTTGCCGGTGTTGCGCACGATCCATCAGCGGGCGACTGGCCCTGTGATGCTGCATATCCTTACCAAAAAGGGTAAGGGCTATGCGCCAGCCGAGCGCGCCCGTGACAAAGGTCATGCCACTGCCAAGTTTGACGTGCTGACAGGTAAGCAGCACAAGACGCCGTCAAATGCACCATCGTACACATCGGTGTTTGGCAACGCCTTGGTGAATGAGGCCGCCCGAGACGACAAAATTTGTGCCATTACCGCTGCGATGCCTGATGGAACCGGGTTGAACCTGTTCGCTGAGCGCTATCCAAGTCGGTGCTTTGATGTGGCGATAGCGGAACAGCATGGCGTCACGTTCTCGGCGGCCTTGGCTGCAGGCGGTATGAAGCCCTTCTGCACAATGTACTCTACCTTCCTGCAGCGCGGGTATGATCAGATTGTCCATGATGTGGCGATCCAGCGGTTGCCCGTGCGCTTTGCGATTGATCGGGCTGGTCTCGTGGGGGCCGATGGCGCCACTCATGCCGGAAGCTTTGACGTCGCATTTTTGGCCAACCTGCCCGGCATGGTGGTCATGGCCGCTGCTGATGAAGCTGAACTGGTGCATATGGTTGCGACGGCCGCGGCGCATAACGATGGACCAATCGCGTTTCGGTATCCCCGTGGCGAAGGCGTGGGGGTGGATCTCCCTGAACAAGGGACACCTCTTGAGATCGGCAAGGGGCGCATGATCCAGAAAGGCGCGCGCGTGGCCCTGCTTTCATTCGGCACACGTCTGGAAGAGGTCAAAAAGGCAGCTGAGTCTTTGGCGACCAAAGGGATTACGCCAACGATTGCTGATGCGCGCTTTGCCAAGCCGCTGGATGCCGACATGATTCTGGAACTTGCGGCAAACCACGAGGCGCTCATTACAATAGAAGAGGGTGCGGTTGGTGGCTTCGGGAGTCATGTCGCCCAGCTTCTGGCAGAGAGTGCGGTCTTTGATACTGGCCTAAAGTACCGCTCCATGGTGTTGCCCGATATCTTTATCGATCAGGCGAATCCCAAAGACATGTATGATGTCGCCGCAATGAATGCCGAGCAGATCGAAAGCAAAGTCCTTGCGACCCTCGGTGTTGCGCAAATCGGCAGCAAATCTGCGTAAGCCTCGTATTTCATCCAAAAGACCTGACTGGCCGCAATGAGGAATGCTCAATGCGGCCTTTTTGATTCTGTGGATTCTTATTCCGTCTCATATTTCTTCTGATTTTGGGTATTGATTCCTGTTGTTTGCGTGGGGATTGGATTGTGTGTTGTGGGTAAGTCTGTGGGTAAGTGAATTGCGGAATGTTGTTTGGTAATAAAGTTGCGTTTGGGTGTATGTTTTTGAAATGGGGGTTGGTTAAGTTTGTGATTTTATTAGGAAAATGTGATTTTTGAAGAAAAAGTGACATTTCTTGTA
>NZ_SULI01000026.1 GCF_005518135.1 Shimia litoralis
CTGTCGCCTTCGAACGAAAGGTGGCTTAAACGAGCACTTGGGGCGGCACTAAAACGCGACAGGTCCATTCAGCCAAAGCGCGCCACGATGTCCAAAACCCTATTGCGCCGCAGGATCGAAAATGTGCTTCACATGCGGCGCGATCCTGTGGTGCGAGTTTTTGATACAAGAGCTCACAGTCAACAAGCCCACGCACCAACAATCCCCCATCAAGAACATCCCTGTCGTGACGCAGAGCGTGAATAAGCACATGGATCAAATGGTTACGAGGGTTTGGCTGGTATAAATTCGAGCACCCATCAACGACACGCACATCTGTGTCAAAATTCTTGGGAACAAGATAAGAATAGATAGGCGATGTCGGGATCAAATGTGGTTCAATTTGAACAGGATCTGAGGCACGCCCAACTGGTGGCAGGTGATATTCGCCCTGTTGCAAAGTCGGGTTGCCGCGCTCATCGACCAAGACCTGCTCATCCGGTTCAACCTGTTCATACCCTAAGGCGGCAAGCGCTTGACCAAAGCGTGGGTCTTCACAAAGTATGTCGATATCAGACATGTGCCGCATCGCAATCGAGGGATATAGCTTGTCAAAAAGCAAAATCGACCCCTTAAGCAAAACAGGTTTGACTGTGGTCCCCGCAAGATGGTGGTCGATCTCCAGCAATTGCGATTTGATGCGCATACAGCGGGCTTTGAAATGCATCGGGTTCTGTAGCGCCAACGCGTCCGATCCCTTGAGTATCTCGCGGAACACATCGGGATTGTCATAGATAAACTGGCAAATCGTCGGCAAGACACGCTGTAAAACAGCCATTTGCACCAGCTGCCGTTGCGCGGCTTCGTCGAAGTTATGTGTAGGTAGTAACGACTTCGCCTCTTCGCCGTTGGCAATTGCCAAACAGAGTTTCGAGAAGGTTCTAATATCCACCTAAAACACCGCGTGTACTTGAAAAGTATCGTTCATTCGTCAATGAGACCCCGCAAGCGTTTCTATGTCAACACGGATGACATTTCCAAAATCCGTGACCAGAAACAGCAGCTCATCCTGCAAAAACATTTCACGGACGCGCCCCTGAACCTCGATTTTTTCAATCGATAGAACTTTGCGGTCTTTGAGATGCCCCAGCACAATGTAAAACGACTTTGCGCGCAAACTGCTTATGAGAACACAGTCCAGACCCTCATAATATTTGGCGAGTATTTCAGGACAATGCGAAATGTCACTAATGCCGATAGACGGCACAAACGCATAGACGGGGTCTGTCATACCCTCCCCGACGGGTGCCGTGCCGGGAATTGGTTCATCGTTGTACTCGCTGCCCATCGAGTAATATGGCCAACCGTAGTTTCGGTTTTGGTCAATGATATTTAGCTCGTCTCCCCCCTTGGGGCCGTGCTCGACTGACAAGATCAAATCATCGAACGTCATCATGCCCTGAGGATTTCGATGACCCAAACTGAACATCTCACGATCTTCCAGTTGAACACCTGTGGGCGTTCTGACGATTTTGTACCTTAGGGTTTTTCCAAACGGGCTTTTTGGATCTTGGGCCAACTGACTATGCGCATCTGTGCCTCTGTTCGCAGCGGTTCCAATAGATACATAGAGAAACCCGTCTTTTGTGGTGTATCCTCCACCAATTCCATTGAAGCTCAGTTCATTTTCGACCTCGGGGAAACAGGGAAACTTGTCTGCCATGCGCATCGCCGACAGGTCAACAAGGCCCGCAAATACACACTCTTCGTGCTGTAAACTGACCAGTGCAAACAACGCCCCCTCGACTTCGATTATCTGCTTGATCCCCCCACTATTTTTCACGGCAATCGAATATCCGTTCGCCGCCAATAGCGCCCCAAGTTGGTATCCCTCAATGGTGTCTGCTTGCTGATCGACCACGACAAATTGTTTCGGGTCATCGACGCGAAGAACACCCGCAACACGTTGGGTTTCAGTGCCTTCAACCGGTACAAATGAGAATAGAAAGTCATTCGACTCCCAGTGCGTGCCTTGGGCATAGCGCGTGCGGTCGCGTCCATCAGATATCCCCAAATCAACGGCAATGCGTTTGGAAAACCGCGACACATAGTTTGGGAGCCAAAACTCCATAAGGCACAGGACAACAAGAACAAGACTCGTGAGGATCGCGGCTTTGCGAAAGCGCCAATGCGTCATCGTCGTCTCGTCTTTTCAAAAATGCGGGGCCGATGTGTGGGGCGTCGCTGGAACAACATAAGGTCTCGACTTCCTTGGGTGGTCGTTCCCAATCAATCTAAGACAGCACTGGTTTACAATCAAAATCAAAGCCAACACGCGTAAAAGGGTGGTCTAAATAGCAGCGAGGGCGCCACAGTGTGATGTGACGCCCTCCACTTGGGTATAAAAGAGATATCCTCGGGCGCCTTGATCTGCCGTTGGCATCATCAAGGCGCGTGAAACCCTTTAGAAATGCGCTGAACGCGCGCCAGCTGGTTTTTCCAGCGGAGGAGCGAACTGGGTCAGGTCAATTCCGTCCACGGCAGCTGTATACTCTTCGAGGCTTGGCGTTCTACCAAGGATCGCAGACAGCACCACAACCGGAGTTGAAGCCAGCAAGGATTCGCCTTTTTTCTCGGCGGTATCTTCTACAACCCGTCCTTGGAAAAGACGTGTCGACGTGGCCAAAACTGTATCGCCCTTAGCGGCCTTTTCCTGGTTGCCCATGCAAAGACTACAGCCGGGACGCTCGAGATACAGAATGTTATCGTATTCCGTCCGCGCAACTTTCTTGGGCATAAAGTCATCGAACTCAAAGCCCGAGTACTTCTGAAGGATTTCCCAGTCGCCCTCTTCCTTCAACTCATCAATGATGTTGTAGGTCGGCGCGGCCACAACCAATGGCGCGTTAAACGTCACTTTGCCTTGTGCCTTTTCGATGTTCTTGAGCATTTGGGCAACGATTTTGATGTCTCCCTTGTGCACCATGCACGAGCCAACAAACCCAAGATCGACCTTTTTGTCACCGCCATAGTAAGACATCGGACGGATCGTGTCGTGGGTATAGCGCTTGGACACATCCGCGTTATTGACGTCTGGGTCAGCGATCATTGGTTCGTTGATTTCATCCAAGTCGACAACAACTTCTGCATAATACTTGGCATTGTCATCCGGTGTCAGAGCAGGTTTTTCACCCGACTTGATTTCGGCGATGCGCGCATCAGCAATGTCGATCAGACCTTGCAATGTGCCTGCTGCGTTTTCCATGCCTTTGTCGATCATGATCTGGATGCGGCTCTTGGCGATTTCAAGCGATCCAATCAACGTGTCGTCTTCCGAGATACAGATAGAGGCCTTGGCCTTCATCTCGGCAGTCCAGTCGGTAAAGGTGAACGCCTGATCGGCCAGCAAAGTTCCGATGTGGACCTCAATAATTCTACCTTGGAAAACGTTGTCACCGAACTGTTTCAGCATCTGAGATTGAGTGGCGTGAACCACATCACGGAAATCCATATGACCCTTCATTGTGCCCTTAAAGGTCACTTTGACGGATTCAGGGATCGGCATGGTGGCTTCACCCGTTGCCAGCGCCAATGCAACCGTGCCCGAGTCTGCCCCAAAGGCAACACCTTTGGACATACGCGTGTGACTGTCGCCACCAATGATGATTGCCCAATCATCCACAGTGATGTCGTTCAACACCTTGTGGATCACGTCAGTCATGGCGTGGTATTCCCCTTTGGGGTCACGCGCCGTGATCAGGCCAAACTTGTTCATAAAGCTCATCAACCGTGGAATGTTGGCTTGCGCCTTGAGATCCCAAACCGACGCTGTGTGACAGCCAGACTGGTACGCACCATCAACCGAAGGCGAGATGACTGTGGCAGCCATTGCTTCCAGCTCTTGCGACGTCATCAACCCAGTCGTGTCTTGCGAGCCAACGATGTTCACTTTGACGCGCACATCCGAACCTGCATGAAGATCCTTTTTCGATGACACGCCACGCGCATTTTTGTTGAAAATTTTCTCAACCGCGGTCAGGCCTTGACCCTCGTGCGTAATCTCTTTCGAGGCCGCATAGGCAGATTTTAGCTCCTGCCCAAGGGTTTCTGCCGCAAATGTCTGCAGCTTTTTACCGAAGACGATCGCATACGAGCCACCGGCCTTGATGAAGTCGACTTTTTGAGGCGTCAGAGAGGCAGAAATATCTACCAGTTCTTTGTCGCCCTCATACAGCTTCTTGGACTTGGTGTTGATTGTCAGAACTTTGCCCGTCTCAACAGAGTATTTTTGCTCGAGAACCGGATCGCCATTTGCATCAAGAACCGTGTTGCCATCTGCATCCACTTTCTTGACCCAGTTTTTCAAATCGATGCCGATGCCGCCTGTCACACCAACTGTGGTCAGGAAGATCGGCGAAATGCCGTTTGTTCCGGCAACAATCGGGGCAAAATTCACGAAAGGCACATAAGGGCTGGCTTGCTTACCGGTCCACAAGGCAACGTTGTTAATGCCGGACATACGCGAAGATCCAACACCCATGGTGCCTTTTTCAGCGATCATCATGACGCGCGCATCAGGATTGGCCTTTTGCAAGTCTTGAATTTCGGCCTGAGCTTCGGGCGTGATCAGACACTGACCGTGAAGCTCGCGGTCCGCGCGCGAGTGCGCCTGACCACCAGGTGACAGCAAATCTGTGGAGATATCACCTTCACCGGCAATGAACGTAACAACTTTGATTTCTTCGTCGATTTCCGGAAGCTTGGTGAAAAACTCTGCTTTCGCATAGCTCTCCAGAATCTCCTTAGCGATGGCGTTGCCATCAGCATAGGCTGCGGCCAAGCGATCGGTGTCCGCTTCGTACAGGAAGACTTGGGTTTTCAGAACGTCAGCAGCTTGTTGCGCGATGGATGCGTCATCCCCCAAAGCGAGCTCAAGAAGCACATCAACCGAAGGTCCACCCTTCATGTGTGACAACAACTCAAATGCAAATGTCGGCGAAATTTCTTCGACAACAGAGGCCCCAAGAATAATCTCTTTGAGGAACTTGGCTTTTTCGCCAGCAGCGCTCGTGGTTCCTGGCAGCGTATTGTAAATAAAGAACTTAAGAGAATCTTCGCGATGTGCGTTCCCGGCCTCTTTGATCTGCGCGATCAGTTCGCCAACAAGGGCCCCATCATCAATCGGCTTGGGGTGCAAGCCTTGCTCTTTGCGGGTTGCAATCTCATTTAGGTAGTCTGTGTACAAGCTCATGACGATCCCTGCGATTCAATGTTAGAAATAGCCTGACACCGGACCGCAACAGCGTTTGGCGAACCGGGACAAGCTTGCTGTATGCCGTTGTATACCAAAGCTCAGATCACTGCAAGATATGCAATCGTGGCATGATGCCCCACCCACCCAAGCGTTAGTAACAATTTGGCCTCATACAGCGTCTCGACGATGGTCGCAAACGGCATGTCCCATGCACGCAAGCCGTCTGGGTAACCACGCATGAGACCAAAACACGCAAGAATACACAAAAAGCGCCTCCACTCAGAGCAAGGCCTGAACATCTCCTGCCTCAATCGCGGGAATAGC
This sequence comes from Shimia litoralis, assembly GCF_005518135.1. Classification (GTDB taxonomy): domain Bacteria; phylum Pseudomonadota; class Alphaproteobacteria; order Rhodobacterales; family Rhodobacteraceae; genus Shimia_E; species Shimia_E litoralis. The sequence goes on from NZ_SULI01000026.1 coordinate 5,558, forward strand.
ACGAGCGATCTGATCGGCGGGCCAATCCCACCACGCGATATCCTGAAGCTGTTTGATCACACCATCCGCAAACCGCATCCGCACCACCACCGCAGGGTTTCCCGCCACGACCGAATAATCAGGCACCTGCCCACGCACCACAGCACGTGCCGCGACGATCACCCCATTGCCAAGCTCAGCCCCGGGCAACAACACGGCCTCACGTCCGATCCAACAATCATGGCCGACAACCGTGTCCCGACCGCGCGGCAACTCTGCGCGATATCCGGTCAGTCGCGTTTGATCAAACACAGCGAAAGGGTATGTCGACACGCCACTCATCGGATGGTTTGCAGTTGCCGTGATAAACTGAACGCCCTGTGCAATCTGGCAAAATTTCCCGATCCGAAGATACTCTGGCGCCCCGGCGAACAGGTATGGTGCAAGGGTCTCTGCATAATCCTCTGGTAACCTGCGATCATTGTAATACGTCCAATCCCCAATCTGGATATTGGGGTGGTCAATCACTTGATTCAGAAAAACCGTCGCCGGATCTGCACGCCCGTCGGGAAACACAAGCGGGTTGCGGGTGGTTGGATCCGGCAGCGGCGGATTGGCATCCTTGGGCTTATCCATCATGGTTTTCTCCTTTGGCAAAGAACCCTGCCCGACACAAAATGCGATTCAAGCGCGCAAAGGCTCCGACATCATCGGGCTGTACCCAATCGTATCCGATCGCCCGCCATGCATGATCATCTGGATCAAGCAGAAGCGTGCGCATGAAATCCGCGTCGACAATGACGAATTGTGTTCGGAATGGAAACAAGAACCCACCGTGATCGGCCAGATGTTTCTTGGCATGTTCGTAATGTGCAAACCAATGATTGCAGTGCATCGCAACCGGACGGTCGAAAAATCGCGCAGGGGACGCAAGAGGCGGTGCCTGCACCTTGTCACGCAGATCAGGATAGGACACGCCCGCCAATTCTTGCGCTGTGACATCCAAAGCGCGACGCCGTTTCAAGGCGCCGCCAAGGCGCGCCAAAGCCGCCGTATCCCCTGCCCGCGCGGATTTCAAAAGTATCGTCGCGCGAATACGGGCTTCGCGCACAAGTCGGTCGTGGAATTGGTTTGCGGTTGTCATGACATATCTCTCCTTAAGGCACCGGATGCTCGATGGGCGGTGCGGAGGTATGTTGTGTCTTCGTTCAGAAAATCCGAGCAGCGTCGCCTTGTTCGAGCTGTGGTGCCTCGAAGAACCACGCCCTTGATTACCCGCGCATGATCCGTCACGCAACCCACAGAAATACGAATTCTTCAGGTGCGCAGGCAAATCCCATTTCAACTTTTGACATGAAACTTCAGACCGAACCGCTCTTCGATTCTTGCAACAAAAATTTGCCATCGGCCAAATTCCACTCTTTCCGCGATAGGCGTTGAGCTGGAACGTCTGACGCGCACAGCTCCGATTATTCCCGATTAGTTTTTGTTTTTATTGTGTTTATTACTTCGCACCACATTCTGAGATTTCCGCATCAGTGGATAAAGTTGAATTTAGTTGCTTTGTTAATTAATTTTGTTGACAGGACAATCCCGAACTGACTAACATCAACTTACTTAACACATGCAGGAAATATCATGCCCCATTTCCAGATCGAATATTCTGGCAACATTGAAGCACTCGTAGATGTCGCGGGGCTCTGCGAAGCCATTCGTAAAACCGCTGCTGACATTGAGACATTTCCGACAGCGGGTATTCGTGTCCGCGCTGTACGCGTCGATCACTATGCGATCGCAGACGGCAATCCGAAACACGGCTTTGTTGATATTTCCATACGCTTGCGTGGCGGTCGCGCCCCAGACGTCAAAAAAGAGGCCACACATCGCATCTTTGAAGCGGCCAGATCTTATCTTGAACCCGCCATGCAAGGTCATTCCATCGCCCTTTCCCTTGAGATGCGCGACATCGACCCCGACCTTTCCCCAAAAACCGGCACGATCCGGGACCATCTGGAGGTATCCTCATGAGCGTACTAGCGCAAAACATTGAAAAACTTGGTGGCTACCTGAAACGGTTCCAAGACACTGGCATTCTCAATCGCATTGATGGCCAAGACTGCGTCGGATCAGCGGGCGAGTTCCAAACCATCTCGCCTGTCGACAAGAGCGTCATTTGCAACGTCGCGCGTGCCAACGAAGACGATGTCAATTCCGCAGCGCAAGCCGCGGCCAACGCCTTTCCGGCTTGGCGTGACATGCCCGCCGCAGAACGTCGCCGCATATTGCTAAATGTGGCCGACGCCATCGAAGCGCGCGCAGAAGAAATTGCGCTGTGCGAGTGCTGGGATACAGGGCAAACATTGCGGTTTATGTCCAAGGCCGCCCTGCGCGGTGCTGAGAACTTTCGGTATTTCGCGGATCAGGTCATTCAGGCCCGTGACGGTCAACACCTACAGTCTGCGACCTTGATGAACGTGACCACCCGCAAACCCATCGGGCCTGTTGGGGTCATCACGCCTTGGAACACGCCGTTTATGTTGTCGACATGGAAGATTGCGCCAGCTTTGGCCGCTGGGTGTACCGTTGTTCATAAACCTGCCGAAGACTCCCCGCTTAGCGCGCGTTTGTTGGTGGAAATCGCCGAAGAGGCCGGTCTTCCAAAAGGGGTGCTGAATACCGTCAACGGCTATGGTCACGATGCAGGCAAACGCCTGACGGAGCATCCTGCCATCAAGGCGATTGCGTTTGTCGGCGAAAGCCGCACAGGCTCGATCATCACCAAACAAGGTGCTGACACACTCAAGCGGATGCACCTCGAACTTGGTGGGAAAAACCCGGTGATCGTGTTTGACGACGCTGATCTGGACCGCGCGTTAGATGCGGTGATCTTTATGATTTACTCGATCAACGGAGAACGTTGTACATCGTCATCGCGTCTGTTGATCCAAGATACCATCCGCGCCGAATTTGAGGCCAAGCTGGTTGAGCGCGTGAACAATATCAAGGTCGGGCATCCGCTTGACCCCGACACCGAGATCGGCCCAATCGTGACCGAAGAACACTATAACAAAGTGACCAGCTATTTCGACATCGCCAAAGAAGACGGTGCAACCGTTGCCGCCGGTGGGGTCAAGGTCGGCGACGCCGGATACTTTGTGCGCCCGACCCTGTTCACAAATGCCAACAACAAGATGCGGATCGCTCAGGAAGAGATTTTCGGACCGGTTCTGACCTCTATCCCGTTTTCGACCGAAGCCGAAGCATTGGACATGGCCAATGACACACAATACGGCCTGACCGGATACCTTTGGACCAGTGACCTGACCCGCGCGCTGCGGTTCACGGATCAACTTGAGGCTGGTATGATTTGGGTGAACTCTGAGAACGTTCGACACCTGCCCACACCGTTTGGTGGCGTCAAAGCCTCTGGCATTGGTCGCGACGGGGGCGACTGGTCGTTCGAGTTCTACATGGAACAAAAACACATCGGATTTGCGAAGGGCCAACATAACATCATGCGCCTTGGTGCCTGACCCACATTGCCCACACGACAACACCAATCCCAAAGGAGGAGACCATGGGAGAGATTGTACTAGCTGCCAAGATGACCCACGTGCCTACATTGCTGATGTCCGAGCAAGATGGCCCGATCAGCGGGAAACGCCAACCAGCCATTGATGGGCACCGCGAGATCGCCCGCCGTGCAAAAGAGCTGGGGGTCACAACGGTTGTGATCTGTGACACGCATTGGGTGATCAATGCGGGGTTCCATATCAACGCCAACAAACGGTTCGAGGGGTTGTTCACATCCAACGAATTCCCTCAGTTCATTCAGGACCTGCCATATGCGTATGACGGAAATCCCGAATTGGGTGACGCCATCGCCAAGGCCGCGACAGACAAGGGGGCCTATACCCTATGCCACCACCTAGATAGTCTGGAGCTGGAATACGGAACGCTTGTGCCAATGCGGTTCATGAGCCGCGAACACGATATGAAGGTGGTGTCAGTTGCCGCATGGGCCACCGTCCACGGCCATGACGAAAGCCGCATTGTCGGAGAAGCCATTCGCGAGGCCATCGAGGCCAGCGATGAAAAGGTTCTGCTGGTGGCGTCCGGATCTTTGTCACACAAAATCTGGGCCAACAAAGACTATGCTGCGAACAACGGCACATTCACCATTAGCTCTGAATTCAACCGGCAAATGGATTTGCATGTTCTGGAGATGTGGAAAAACGGCGATCATGCCACGTTCCTGAAGATGCTTGGTGACTATGCGGAATACTGCTGTGGCGAAGGCTCCATGCATGACACAGCCATGCTGTATGGTGCATTGGGCTGGGACAGCTATGACGCAAAATGCGAGGTGGTGACCGAGTATTTTCCATCATCCGGCACCGGACAGACAAACGTCATTTTTCCGGTCTAAAGCTTGGGGCTCCAGGGGTTATGCGCTCTTGGGACCTTACCACTTCGCCCACCCGAATTAGCGCCATAAGGACGTGCCATGCTCTCTTTGAAAGACCCTTCATTGCTTCGGCAGGCTGCTCTTGTGGGCACCCGCTGGATCGACGCCACGCCAGAGACCGGCATTGCGGTGACAAATCCCGCAACAGGTTCACTGATCGGATATGTGCCGAACCTCGGCACGTTTGAGACCCAAGACGCCATCAACGCCGCTGATGTCTCACAACAGGCATGGGCCAAACGCACCGCCAAAGAGCGCGGCCAGATTTTGCGCCGTTGGTATGATCTGATGATGGAAAATCAAGACGATCTGGGCCGCATTCTTACTGCCGAGCAAGGCAAACCACTGGCGGAAGCCAAAGGCGAGATCGCCTATGGCGCATCTTTCATTGAATGGTTCGCAGAAGAAGCACGGCGCGCTTATGGCGATGTCACGCCGGCACATGCCCCAGACAAGCGTATCATCACACTCAAGCAACCCATTGGGGTCGTCGCCGCCATCACGCCTTGGAACTTTCCGAATGCCATGATCACCCGCAAGGCGGGTCCTGCCTTTGCAGCAGGGTGTGCTATGGTTCTAAAGCCTGCATCCCAAACCCCGTTCTCTGCGATTGCCCTTGCGGTTCTTGCCGAACGTGCGGGTCTGCCGTCAGGGTTGTTTTCGGTGCTCACAGGCTCCGCCCGAGAGATCGGCGCTGAAATGACCTCGAGCAAGATCGTCCAAAAGCTCACGTTCACGGGGTCCACCGAAATTGGCGCGATGCTGTATGCGCAATGCGCGCCGACGATCAAGAAACTGGGGCTCGAGCTGGGCGGAAATGCCCCGTTTATTGTGTTTGATGACGCAGATTTGGATGCGGCCGTCGAAGGTGCCATCATCGCCAAATTTCGCAACAATGGTCAGACCTGTGTGTGTGCCAACCGCATTTACGTGCAGTCCGGCGTATATGATGCCTTCGCTGAGAAGCTGGCCGCCAAACTGGCCAGCCTGCCCATTGGCGACGGATTTGACGACGGGGTTGTCTTTGGCCCCCTGATTGACGCCGCTGCAGTGGCCAAAGTCGAAGACCATATCGCTGATGCCACCGCCAAGGGCGCCCTCGTGCGGCATGGCGGTCAACGACACGCATTGGGGGGCACCTTTTTTGAACCCACAATATTGACGGACGTCACTTCAGAGATGTCCGTCGCCACCGAAGAAACCTTTGGTCCGCTCGCACCCTTGTTTCGCTTTGACACCGAAACCGAAGTTATCGCTGCAGCAAATGACACCGATTTTGGGCTGGCGTCCTATTTTTACACCCGTGATATGGCGCGCACATGGCGTGTCGGCGAGGCGCTTGATTATGGCATGGTCGGCATCAATACCGGACTTATCTCGACAGCCGAAGCCCCGTTCGGAGGTGTCAAAATGTCCGGGCTGGGCCGCGAGGGATCGCGCCATGGGCTCGATGATTTCATGGAACTGAAATATCTATGTATGGGCGGCATTGAAGCCCCCACCGAGGAGTAAGACATGCGCTTTGCGACCTATTCATCCGACAATGAAACATATTACGGCGCGGTCACCGATGCTGGCATGATTGCATTGTCGCATCTGTTTCCCCAATGGCCCACGCTGTACGATGTGATGTCGGCCAATGCACTTGATACCCTCGTGTCAGCATCCCGAGATCACCCTGTGACCCACACCGAATACGTATACGAGATGGTCATGCCCAATGCGCCGCGCATTCTGTGCGTCGGGGTCAACTTTCCCGACCGCAACGCCGAGTATAACGATGGCAGCGCGCAGCCCAAATACATGTCCTTGTTCCCAAGGTTTGCCAGCGGGTTTACCGGACATGACCGCAACCTTGTGCGCCCGCCCGAAAACCACACCTTGGATTACGAGGGCGAAGTGGCGATCGTGATCGGCAAAGGGGGTCGTCGCATTTCTCAGGAAAACGCCTATGACCACATTGCCGCGCTCACCTTGTGTAACGAAGGTACAATTCGCGATTGGGTCCGTCATGCCAAGTTCAACGTCACACAAGGCAAAAACTGGGATTGCTCGGGTGCCATCGGTCCTTGGTTGGTTCCCTTTACAGATGCCTCGCAACTGGACGATGCGCGGATCATCACCCGTGTGAATGGCGAAGTCCGTCAGGATGATGTGCTGTCGCGTATGATGTTCCCGATCCGCCGCGAGATCGAATACATCTCGACCTTTATGACCCTCAAGCCCGGCGACGTCATTGTCACCGGCACGCCTACTGGGGCTGGCGCGCGCTTTGATCCGCCACGATATCTGAAACCGGGCGATGTGGTCGAAATCGAAGTCGAAGGCATTGGCACCCTGCGTAATGGCATCGAGGATGAACAGGTATGACACCCCAAGAGCACAGCGCCGCCGCCGAGGATTTATTACAGGCCGAACGCACACATCAGCAAATTGGGCTTTTGACACTGCAGCACCCAGACATGGATATGGATGATGCCTATGAAATCCAGAACGCGATTTATCGCGCCAAGTTGGCAGCAGGCGGCAATGTGATCGGCTGGAAGATCGGGCTGACATCCAAAGCAATGCAATATGCGTTGGGCATCAATATTCCCGACAGCGGCATTCTGTTTGATGACATGCTGTTTGAAAACGGGGCCACCGTTCCCAAAGACCGTTTTATTCAACCCCGTATCGAAGCAGAGATCGCCTTTGTGATGAAATCGGCTCTGGGGGGTGCTGATATCTCTCGCGAGGACGTGATTGCTGCAACTGACTATGTGGCACCCTCGATTGAGATTTTGGATACACGGATACAACGTGCGGACCCCGCCACAGGCAAGCCGCGCACAGTTCTGGACACCATTAGTGACAACGCCGCCAACGCGGGCATTGTCCTTGGACCAGAGCGCCATGACCTTGCAGCCCACGATCTGCGTTGGGTTGGAGCCATCACCAGTCGGAATGGTGACGTAGAAGAAACCGGTTTGGGTGCGGGCGTTCTGAATGACCCCATTCAAAGCGTCGTCTGGTTGGCACGTCGAATGGCACAATACGGGCAAAGCATCGAAGCGGGTCAGGTGATCCTGTCCGGAAGCTTTATTCGCCCCGTTGAATGCCCATCAGGGTCAGAAATCCATGCCGATTTTGGCCCCTTCGGGTCAGTCGACATCAGCTTTGCATAAAGGAACACACCATGCCTGCTCCAAAAAATCCATTCAAGGCTGCGCTCAAGGCGGGCATTCCTCAAATGGGATGTTGGTTGGGCTTGGCCGATCCCTATGTGGCAGAAATCAGCGCAGGGGCTGGTTTCGACTGGCTTGTGGTGGATGCCGAACATGCCCCCAATGACCTGCGTTCTATCCTGAGCCAGTTACAGGTCCTCGCCGCGTATGACAGCCACGCGGTGGTGCGCCCGACCATCGGCGAAACATGGATCATCAAACAGCTTTTGGATATCGGCGCGCAAACCTTGTTGATCCCAATGGTCGAAAGCGCCGAGCAGGCGCGCGAACTGGTCCGCGCCGTCACCTATCCACCACATGGCGTCAGAGGTGTTGGATCAGCGTTGGCGCGCGCATCGAACTTTTCCGGAATTCCAGATTACGTGCACACCGCACAAGACGAGATTTGTCTGTTGATCCAAGTCGAGAATTTGGCGGGCTTGGCTGCCTTGGACGACATCCTCGCGGTGGACGGAATTGATGGCGTATTTATCGGTCCGTCTGATTTGGCAGCGGACATGGGGCACCTCGGAAATGCAAACGCCCCCGAAGTCGAAGAGGCGGTCTTAACGGCGATGCAAAAGATCGTCGCCTCGGGCAAGGCAGGCGGGATCCTGACCCTGCAACCCGCCATGCAAAAGGCGTGTCTGGATGTTGGCGCGACCTTTGTGGCCACAAACATCGATGTGACGCTGTTTGCCGCCGCCATGCGCAACAGCGCCAAATCAGCCATCGCATTGCTACCGGACCAATCCTTGGGCGGGCGCGCGCAAACAGAACATGCGCAAAAATATATCAAACAACTGTGCAGCCACTGGGGCCCCAAAGGCGAGGTCAGNTCCCAAAGACCAACGAGTTGATCCTGCAGGCGACGACAGGGCCGCGCGGCGATTTGGAGGCATGGCAATCGGTGATCGAAAATCACCTGAAACGCTTTGCGTTCCGCGAGGATTTTGTCATTGATTGGGAAATCTGACACCAACACCAAGGCACAACGGCCAAAAATAGACCCGACACCCGTATGCGGGCAGGCAAGACAAATACTTTAAGGGGCAAGGATGACCAAACTCACGACAGGCGAAGTGATCGCAAAAACGCTTACGGCAAACGGGGTCGACACAGTGTTCGGGATTCCGGGCGCGCACATGTACGACTTTAACGATGCTTTGGCGCGTGAAGACGGCATGCGGTTTATTCATACGCGACATGAACAGGGCGCCGCTTACATGGCCTATGGCTATGCACGCAGCTCGGGAAAACCCGGTGTTTACACCGTGGTCCCCGGCCCGGGCCTTTTGAACTCGGGTGCCGCTTTGTGCACTGCCTATGGCGCCAACACCCCAGTCATGTGCATCACCGGCAATATCATGTCACACCTGATCGGACAGGGACGTGGCCAATTACATGAACTTCCCGACCATCTGGGCACCCTTAAGGGTCTCACGAAGTGGGCCGACCGGATCAATCATCCAACCCAAGCAGGGGCCGTCCTGCACGAGGCCTTTGTTCAGATGAATTCTGGCCGCCAGCGCCCTGTTGGCATCGAAGCCCCGTGGGATGTGTTTGGCATGGCCGCCGAGGTCGCAGACCCCACCAAACTTGACGCCATTCCTGCGCCAACACCCGATCCCGATGCCATCAACGCCATCGCCGACCTGGTTGCCAGCGCCAAGAACCCGATGATCATGGTTGGCGGCGGAGCTTGGGAGGCCACGCAACAGGTGCAGGACCTTGCACGTTTGCTTCAGGCCCCAGTCACAGCGCACCGTCAAGGCAAGGGCGTCATGCCCGAAGATGATGATTTGGCGCTGTTGCCACCAGCCGCATGGAAATTTTGGCCAGACTGCGACCTACTGATCGGGATTGGCTCTCGGCTTGAACTTCAGCACTTTCGCTGGCGCTGGTTCCCTGAAGGGATCAAAACGGTCCGGATCGACATTGATCCAACCGAGTTCGTGCGTCTGACCCCGGATGCCGGCGTGGTGGCCGATGCCGCACAGGGCACCCAAGCCCTGATCGACGCGCTCAAGGATCGCGTTACGCCACGCCAAGATCGCGCGGCAGAATACCGTGCGCTGTCCGATGCAGCCGCAGACGCCTTGACCTCTGTGCAACCCCAAGAGGGGTATCTTAAGGTGATCCGCGATGTCTTGCCCCGTGATGGCTTCTTTGTCGAAGAAGTCAGCCAAGTCGGCTTTACCGCGCGCATGTGCTTTCCAGTCTATGCGCCCCGCCAATATGTCACGTGTGGATATCAGGACAATCTTGGCTTTGGCTTTAACACGGCCCTTGGCGTCAAGGTCGCGAACCCGGACAAGGCCGTCATATCCGTGTCAGGCGACGGCGGATTTATGTTCGGAGTTCAGGAACTGGCCACAGCCGTACAGCATGGCATCAACGTTGTGGCGATTGTGTTCAACAATTCGGCCTATGGCAACGTGCGCCGCGATCAGCAAACCGTTTACGAAAACCGCCTGCTTGGGGCCGATCTGGAGAACCCTGATTTTGTTGCCTTGGCTCAAAGCTTTGGCGTCAAGGGGATCAAAGCCTCCACGCCAGATCAACTCAGGACCGCGCTAAAAGATGCTCTTGCTCTTGATGCCCCTGTTGTCATCGAAGTGCCTGTCGAGCGTGGCAGCGACGCATCCCCTTGGCCGTTTGTGCACCCCGCAGCGCCGGAGTAACGCGGTCGCACGTCCTCTATCCCCTGCTTTCGCGGAGTGCGATCTCCGCGAAACACCAAACCCTTAGCAATTTTGAAATTCTCACATGTAATTTCAAAATTGCTTAAATTTAGTTCAGAAGTTTGAGTTTGACTGATGTGGCGATCAGCGGCAATCCTGTTCCATCTCTATTTACGGTGGACCTATTGCAATGGCAGACTCGAAACTGAACCTTATCGCTGGCGAATGGCTGGCTGGCGAAAGCGAAATTGAAAACCGCAACCCTTCGGATCTCAGCGATCTGGTAGGCGTCTTTGCCCAAGCAAGCGCGGATCAATTGGATGCGACACTGGATCAGGCAAAAATTGCTCAGGCGGAATGGGCAGCCTATGGCATGGAGCGCAAACAGGCGGTTCTGAACGCAATCGGCAACGAGCTAATGGCGCGCGCCGAGGAATTGGGAACACTTCTGAGCCGCGAAGAAGGTAAACCTTTTGCAGAAGGCAAAGGCGAAGTCTTTCGCGCTGGCCAGTTCTTCACCTATTACGCTGCAGAATGCCTGCGCCAACTTGGCGAGAATGCAGACAGCGTGCGCCCCGGCGTCGAAGTTGACGTACGCCGCGAAGCCGTTGGCACGGTCGCCATTATCAGCCCGTGGAACTTCCCAACCGCCACTGCGTCTTGGAAGATCGCGCCTGCGCTTTGCTATGGCAACGCGGTCGTTTGGAAACCCGCCAACATCACCCCGGCCTCTGCCGTGGCTTTGACCGAAATCATCAACCGTCAGGATATTCCCAAAGGTCTGTTCTCTCTGGTCATGGGCTCCGGTCGCTCGATTGGCCAGCGCTTGGTCGAAAGCCCCAAGGTCGATGCCATCACATTTACCGGCTCGGTACCCGTCGGCAAAGGCATCGCCTCTGCGGCAATCCAGAACCTGACCAAAGTTCAAATGGAAATGGGCTCCAAGAACGCTTTGGCCGTGATGGATGACGCTGACGTTGATCTGGCCGTGACCTTGGCTTTGGGTGGTGCCTTTGGCAGCACAGGCCAGAAATGTACTGCGTCGTCTCGTCTTGTGGTCCACGCTGCAGTCCATGATGCTTTTGTGGAAAAATTGGTTGCTGGCGCACAGGCTATGAAAGTCGGCCATGCGTTGGAAGACGGTATCCAGATGGGTCCTGTCGTCAGCGAGCAGCAGCTTAATGAGAATCTGGCCTATGTGGATCTGGGCAAAACCGAAGGCGCCGAATTGGCCTGTGGCGGTCAGCGTCTCGAGATGCCGCACACCGGTTTCTACATGTCACCAGGCGTGTTCTTGAACACCAACAATGCCATGCGCATCAACCGCGAAGAAATGTTTGCGCCGCTGACATCCGTGATCAAGGTCGACAGCTATGAAGAGGCGCTGTCAGTGGTCAACGACACCAACTTTGGCCTGACCTCGGGGATCGTGACCCAATCGCTGGCACGTGCCACGCATTTCCGTCGCAACGCCCGCACCGGTGTTGTCACTGTGAACCTGCCGACTGCGGGCACAGATTACCACGTGCCGTTTGGCGGACGTGGCGACAGTTCATATGGCCCGCGCGAGCAAGGCAAAGCAGCGGCCGAGTTCTACACCACCGTCAAAACGGCCTATATCTCAGCGGGGAGCCCTGTGTAATGCGCATTGACTGCCTACAATATGCCAATTGGTCGGAAAAAATCTTTCGGCAAATGCGCGAAGGTGGGGTGGACGCAGTCCATGTCACCATCGCCTATCATGAGAATTTTCGGGAAACCGTGCTGAACTTTGAAAAGTGGAACCGCTGGTTCGAACAGTACCCCGATCTGATCATGAAAGGGCAGTGGGCAAGCGATATCGACAAAGCTCGGGAAACCGGTCGGACCGCGATCTTTTTCGGCTTTCAAAACCCCAGCCCGATCGAAGACGACATCGGGCTGGTGGAAATCGTCCATACGCTGGGCGCACGTTTTATGCAGCTCACCTATAACAACCAGTCTCTGCTGGCCACGGGCTGTTACGAGTCTGAGGACACCGGCATCACCCGCATGGGCAAACAAGTCATCAAAGAGATGAATCGTGTCGGGCTTGTCGTCGACATGAGCCACTCTGCAGATCGCTCGACCATCGAAGCCGCCGAGTTTTCCGAGCGTCCGATCGCGATCACCCATGCGAACACCTATGAATGGTCGCCAGCATTGCGCAACAAACGTGATGCCGTCGTGCGGGCCGTGACTGAAAACGGCGGGATGCTTGGGTTCTCACTATACCCCCACCATCTCAAGGACAAATCCGACTGCACGCTAGAGAGTTTTTGCGAAATGATCGCACGGGCAGCAGATCAATACGGAACAGAACACCTGGGGATCGGATCAGATCTTTGTCAGGATCAACCCGACAGCATTGTGGAATGGATGCGTGTTGGTCGTTGGTCCAAAGAAATCGACTATGGCGAAGGCTCTGCCACTGCACCGGGGTTCCCCCCGATGCCGCAGTGGTTCGAGGATAACCGCCATTTCGGAAATATCGAAACAGGACTGCGCGCGACCGGCCTGAGCAACGATGAGGTTGCCGGGATAATGGGGGGAAACTGGTACAAGTTTTTCGCCGACAACTTTGGCCCCAAGAGCCAGACATAAGGGATACACCATATGGAAACAGTCGCGCAGACCACCATACCTAGGCGCGCTCCGGCAACTGTGATGCGCTTGTCTCGGTTAGGATCGCTGCATCAAAGCCGCCTAAGCTTTATGCGCATTCTGACCCGCCGTATGGCACGAGAAAACTGGAGCTTTAGCCGTCCGGTTTTCGAAATTGACGACAAAGGTGTGGGCCATGCGGTCTATTCCGCGACTGGCCCCGACCGGACATACTCCCTGATTGCCTTTGCCCATGATTTGCCACCGGACATGCGGTCGGATCGGGTCATCGCCACGGCATGGGATGCCACGTTCACGCTATTTGATGGCGTTCCGACACAAGCTGATATCGACCGACTGGCCAAAAACGTACCGTACCAAGAAGCCGGACGGGTTTCAGAATCCGAGCTTTCGGTCTCACGCGCCAACCGGTCTGTCAGACTATGGGAGCACTTTGTCGATGCGCTCGCTGCGGGGCATCAACCTGATGTGCAAAAGGTCGCTGCTGTCGGATATTTAATGCGTACCACGGCGGTCTATGGCTCTGGAAAACTCGGTGCGGCTGATCGTGAGAAATCAGCCAACCGCGCCGAAACACTGGTTCCGTTTCAGATAGAGATGTTGTCGGTGTTCCTGACACGCGCCTTTGTGCGGGATTTGGTCAACCATATGGCCAAAACAAAAGGTGGCGACGCCGCGGTTGACCTTGCGCCTGAGATCGCCCTGTCTCTTGGGATTGGCAACTCGACCGGATTGGGGATGGCCCCTTATATCGTGAACCATCCGGTGCTGTTCAACAACTGGATTGTCGCGCGCGAAGAGGCCATTGCCCGCGTACGATCTGTGGCCACCGCCACCGAAAAAGAAACCAACCTGTTCCGCCATGTGCTGCGTCGCTCTGAGACGTCGATTGACCGCTGGACGTCCGAGCATCCGATCCAGATCGGCAAGCTCTCTGATCTCCAAGACGATCTGGTCAAGATCAACGCCTTCGTCGCGGCGGATGATTTGATCAACGACTATCCTTGGAACCGGCTTTACACTTGGGCCGAAAAAACCTTGACCGAAGAAGGTCAAGAGTTGATCGCGTCGTTGATGCTAGAACCCTATGGCGACCTTGTGGATGGTCTGGCCGACTGTATGGCCGATTTTGACACGGACGCCTTTCGGATCGACGGGGCCATGACCGTCAAAGACGTTCACGCACATTTGGAACAATGCTTTGGCTGGGGCTTTTTCAAAGACTGGAGCGCCACAGAAAACTGCGCCCGTGCATGGTACGTCTCCGAGGAAAAACTGGAACCAAGACTGGCCGAACGTTTTGAGGAACCTGTCGCCGAGTTTGAGCAACCCTTGGCACCCGCACGTGATGCCGCACATCTTCACGCGGCGTTGCAGGACTGGCCCTCGGACACCCCCGTTGCGGAGTTTCTGCTCAAACATCCAGAACACCGCCACATGGTCCGTCGCGCACAGATAAATGCCCGGGCCCCTTATGGGGAAATTCACGACAACACCATCAGCGCGGATGTATTGCCCATAGATATGCTGCGCTGCAAACTGGCATTTTTTGGCGCCACGCGATTTGACCCTCGGTCGGACCGCTGGGTCAGGATCAGCATGTACGGCGGTGCCCCCTACCCCGAAGATTTGGCCAATAGCGACGCAGATCGCTGGGTCTATCCCGAACTGGAGGGCCGATCATGACCTATGCACTCAACGAAGTTGAAGCCACCGCAAAAAAAGCAACACGCGGGGCGGCATATACATGGGGGCTGGCGGAAGAAGCAGCCAAAGCAACCCGCTGGCTCTGTGCGCAGGGTGTTGACGGCTGCGCGGTCTTGGCTGGCCTTTTGCGCGCGACAGATCGTGCCACCGATATGGCACCTATGTCCTTGGATGGTGACTGGGCAAGTGAGTCAGGTCAGCTTTGCGCGCTCATAAGTGGCGCATCTTTGTCTGATTGCGCGTATCGTCTGCCGACTGGGGCCATACGGATGCACAATGTGGTCGCCCCTCAACTGCTGCTGCCGTTTGCTGCTGCCGCTGCGCGCCATCTTGGGCATCCTATCGCGATCACTTGGTCGGGCAACACGGTGATCGTATCCGAAGCCGGCCTTTGTACTGCAGATATCCCAGCGATTGATGTGGCCGATTTGGTTACGGTCAAAACCGCAGACGCCTCTGGCCAAGCGGTCGCACAATCGACGCGGGCAGCGCCCCTTGCCACCGACTGGGCCTATCTAAACGAACTTGCGGCGCGCACCTATGCACCTGCCACCGAAGAATCCCGTCTCAAGGGGGCCGGTTCCGGCCTCTCAGACAACGACTGACATCCCGAGGACAATATGATTGAAACCAAAAACCTAAGCCTTGCCGAGATCGAAGATCTGTCATTTCGGGCCCTTGTGGCCGCAGGTACTTCAGAAGAGAACGCCCGCCCGTTGGCCGTGGCCACCGCACAAACCGAAGCAGACGGGGTTGCCAGCCACGGCTTGGCATATATCCCGATCTATTGCGAACACGTCCAGTGCGGCAAAGTTGACGGCCAAGCCAAGCCCGTGATGTCGACCCCGCGCCCCGGCGTCATCAAGGTCGATGCGGCGACCGGATTCGCACATGCTGCGATTGATCTCGGTTTTGACAGCTTGATACCTCTGGCCCGTGAACAAGGTATCGCAGCCTTGGCGATTGATAACAGCTATAACTGTGGTGTGCTTGGATGCCATACCTATCGCTTGGCCCAAGCGGGTCTACTTGGAATAGGCTTTACCAACGCGCCTGCCTCGATTGCCCCGTCAGGTGGATCCAAACCTGTCGTCGGCACCAACCCTTTTTCAATCGCCGCCCCCGGTGAGGATGGCCAACCAGCCCTTTTGATTGACCAAAGCGCAAGCACGATTGCCAAATCCGAAGTCATGAAGCACGCCCGCGAGGGCAAGGCCATTCCGGTTGGATGGGCTTTGGACAGCGACGGAAACCCAACCACCGATCCCAATGTGGGTCTTAAGGGCTCAATGGCCCCATCCGGCGGATACAAAGGCGTTGGCATCGCGCTTTTCACGGAAATCATGGCCGCAGCCATGACCGGCGCCACATTGGGTATTGATGCATCGCCATTCTCTGGCACTGCAGGTGGCCCACCAAAAACCGGTCAGTTCTTTATCGCAATTGACCCGGGCCAAACCGCGCAAGGCGCGTTCGCAGCCCGTATGTCCGATCTTGTCGGGGCCATTCACGACCAAGATGGTGCCCATCTTCCAGGAGATGGACGGCAATCAAAGCGGCGCAAGTCCGCAGACCACGGCGTTGACGTCAACGTCGCAACTTTGGAGCGGATCAACGCGATTCTGCTCTGACACTTTCGTTTTCCCGACACATGTGTCGTTTCTTGACCATTATCCATCGGCCAAGAGCAACTGCACAGGTTTAAAATGGGAAGACTAAGGCAATTGTGTGAATAGGGAGGAACACATGTCTATCAAACAACCCTTTACCGATCTTCAGATCCAAAAGGCTGAAGGCGGATTTTATCACGGCAATAGCTTACCAATTGCTTTGCTCAGCAAGGGGATCATGGTTGCTCTTGTAATCTGGGCCCTCATTTGGCCAGCCAATGCGAATGGTGTTCTCGGAAGCCTGAACTGGCGTATCCTAGAAGACTTCAATTCATTCTACATTGTCATTGTCGGCTTTTTCTCATTCTTTCTGCTTGTCGTCGCGATTTTGCCGAGCACAGGAAAAAGAATTATGGGGCAAGCGGGAGAAACCCCAGAGTTCTCGAATTTCTCGTGGTTCTCAATGATGTTTGGTGCCGGTCTGGGCGTCGGCCTGATGGTGTTTGCCACCGCAGAGCCACTTGGGCTTTGGGGCTCTAACCCCGAAATCCTGGCTGGAAATGTTGTCGGAAACACCGAAGAGGCCGTTCAATCTGGTTTCCGGTACACGTTCTTGCACTATGGCTTTCACGCTTGGGCAATCTATGTGACCACAGGTTTGGCCTTGGCGTATTATGCTTATACACGCAATATGCCCCTGACAATTCGCTCTGCTCTGACTCCGCTGTTTGGCGGATTGATGAACGGCGTGCTGGGCCATATCGTTGACGTGCTGGGCGTTGTTGCGACGATCCTTGGTGTGTCCGTAACAATCGGCTTTGGTGTTTCACAGTTCATTGACGGTTTGTATGCGATCACAGGCATGAGCTGGATGATGGACATGACTGGCGATGCTCCGAAACCGGGAACAGTTGGACTTGTTGCTGGCTTGCTGGTGATCATGGGTCTGTCGATCCTGTCTGCCGTATCAGGTGTTGGGCGCGGCGTGAAATATCTGTCGAACCTAAATCTGGTTCTGTCGATCATTCTGTTGATGACCTTTGTGATCTTTGGATCGTTCATGTTCGCCATGAGCACCTATGTCTCGGCATTTGCAGATTACATCCTGCACTACATCTCGCTTAGCTTTGGCCCATATGGTCCACAGTCGGCAGCAGAATTTGCGGCCGCACTTCCTGCAGAAGCAGCCCCGTACGCGGATGCTCTCAAAGGTGGGGCAACCAATGCTTGGGGGTCGTTTGACGGCTTCAAGGGGGGCCTAGAAGGCGACGCAGCAGCGTTGGCTGATCCGGTTCTTCAGGCGGTCTATGCCGCAGGTGAGCCGCAGCGTCAGTTTGGCTGGCAGGCTGGCTGGACCACGTTCTACTGGGCTTGGTGGATTGCGTTCTCTCCATTTGTTGGATTGTTCCTTGCGCGCATCTCAAAAGGTCGCACGGTACGTGAATTCATCGTTGGCTGTGTCTTTGCACCTGCGATGGTTTGCTTTGCGTGGATGACCATCCTCGGTGGCACAGCCATTGATCTCGAACTGGCTGGCAATGCCGAAGGTGCCATCATCGGCGCTTCCAACACGGCAAAGCTGTTCGTCACTTTGGGCGAGATGATTTCGGGCGGGTTCCTGTCGGCCATCACCGTGATGTGTGTTGTGCTGATTATGACCTTCCTTGTGACCTCGGCTGACTCGGGCATTCTGGTGATGAACACCATCATGTCTGGCGGCGAGCAGGACACAGGCATCAAGCACCGTATCGTTTGGGGTGTGGTTTTGACACTGGTGATTGGGACCTTGCTGATTGCAGGGAAAACCAATGGTGGTGCAGACCCAATGGAAGCCTTGAAGAGTGCCATGATCATTGGGGCGTTGCCGTTCACGATGGTCATGGGGCTGATGTGTGTGGCGCTGACCAAAGCGCTGTATCGCGACAGCATCCGCGACAAGCATGCGGCGTCCGAGTAAGGCACCGTTGACCAACTGTTAGGTTGGTTTTCAAAATAACAATGCGCGCAAGGGTTTCCTTTGCGCGCATTTTTTTCGCTTTGAGCCATGCAAAATCCCTCCCCCCCCTGCGCACAGTTGTCCGAAATGGAGTGATGTCTGTCCGATTGCGCTCTCAGAATGGGGCGGTTCCGGATTATGTTAGGGGCGAATGGAGGAACGCGATGCGGTATTCTGGTTTCAAGGTCATCAAAGAAGCTCTGACAGGGCACAAAGGCTGGACCCCTGCGTGGCGCACCCCTGCCCCGCAGAAGAAATATGACATTGTCATCATCGGCGGCGGCGGGCACGGCTTGGCCACCGCATTTTATCTTGCAAAGAAATATCAGGAAAAAAGCATCGCCGTTCTGGAAAAGGGCTGGATCGGGGGCGGCAATGTGGGTCGAAACACCACGATTATTCGCTCGAATTATTTGTTGGACGGGAATGAACCGTTTTACGAGATGTCTCTTAAAATGTGGGAAACTCTCGAGCAGGATCTGAACTATAACGCGATGGTCAGCCAGCGCGGGATCTTGAACCTTGTTCACAGTGACGCCCAACGCGACGCCGCGCGCCGGCGCGGCAACGCCATGATCTTGAATGGATCTGATGCCGAATTGCTGGATACCGAAGGTGTGCGCAAGCTCTACCCCTTTCTGAACTTTGACAACCAGCGGTTCCCGATCAAGGGCGGCCTTTTGCATCGGCGTGGCGGCACGGTGCGCCATGACGCGGTCGCGTGGGGGTATGCGCGCGGTGCGGATCAACACGGTGTCGACATCATACAGAATTGCGAAGTCACCGGATTTCGCATCGAAAGCGGCGTGTGCAAAGGGGTCGAGACGTCGCTTGGGTTCATCGGGGCCAACAAGGTGGGCTGTGCTGTTGCCGGATCCTCTGGCCGACTTATGGCCAAAGCAGGCATGCGCCTGCCCATTGAGAGCCACGTCCTGCAGGCCTTTGTCTCAGAAGGACTCAAGCCCGTCTTGCCGGGTGTGATCACCTATGGCGCGGGACATTTTTATTGTAGCCAATCAGACAAGGGCGGCCTTGTGTTTGGCGGCGATATTGATGGCTATAATTCCTACGCCCAGCGCGGAAATCTTCCTGTCGTCGAAGATGTAATCGAAAGCGGGATGTCGTTGATCCCAGCACTTGGGCGCGTGCGGTTGTTGCGCGGTTGGGGGGGCATCATGGACATGTCAATGGATGGGTCCCCATTCATCGACAAGACCCACATTGACGGGCTCTATTTTAACGGGGGTTGGTGCTATGGCGGCTTTAAGGCCACGCCAGCGTCGGGGCTTTGTTTTGCCCATCTTCTCAGCACAGATCAGCCGCATGAGGTGGCACAGGCCTATCGCCTAGACCGCTTCCGCACAGGTCACATGATCGACGAAAAAGGTCAGGGCGCACAGCCCAACCTGCATTGATCCGGAGACATCGCAATGATCATCAACCATCCTCTTCTTGGCCCTCGGGATGCACAAGAGTTTACGTATCTAGGCGATGCATCCCTGTTGGCTCGCCCCGATTGGCAAGCCGATGACGCGGCCGATGCATTTCATGATTACCTGTATCTTCGGGACAACCCCGCGGGATTTCATCGCGAGCTTTGGTTTCACGAACAAGGCGACCGGTCGTGGCTGGTGGTCACACGCGATACCGTGACCCACGAAATTTCGAACGTAGAGCTGGCGCGCGATGTTGCTCGCGCACAAGGGGGGCGGACATGACGCAATCCAATCGGTTAGAGGGCGGTCGGATCGATCGCACCCGCACACTCAACTTTACCTTTGACAACACGCGCTACCAAGGGTTCCACGGCGACACGTTGGCCTCGGCATTGATGGCCAATGGCGTACAGCTCATGGGGCGTTCGTTTAAATATCACAGGCCACGTGGGGTGTTGACCGCCGGCTCTGAAGAACCCAACGCGCTTGTAGAACTGCGCAGCGGGGGGCGCAAAGAACCCAATACACGTGCCACAGTGGCAGAGTTGTATGAGGGCTTGTCGGCAAACTCGCAAAATCGGTGGCCGTCGCTCAAGTATGACGCCATGGCCATCAACGATCGGTTTTCAAATTTCCTAAGCGCCGGTTTCTATTACAAAACCTTTATGTGGCCCGCTGCATTCTGGGAGAAAATTTACGAGCCGATCATCCGCAAAGCTGCCGGATTGGGAAGCCTGTCTCTGGAAGACGATCCAGATGCCTATGACAAAGGCTTCTTGCATTGTGACGTTCTGATCATTGGCGCAGGCCCCGCAGGTTTGGCGGCGGCTCTGACGGCGGGGCGCGAAGGGGCACGGGTTATTCTGGCTGATGAAGATTTCGAATTAGGCGGGCGCCTGATGTCCGAGACGGCACCGCTCGATGATGCCCCTGCCCCAGATTGGGTTGCCGCGGTGAAAGCCGAACTTGAGACGCTGGACAATGTCCGCGTTTTGACACGCTGTTCTGTGATCGGGGCCTATGATCACGGCGTTTACGGCGCTGTCGAGCGCACGGCGGACCACGTCGCGTCGCCCCAACAAGACAAACCTCGCCAGATTTTTTGGCGAATATATTCCAAACGTGCGATCCTGTGCGCTGGTGCCATTGAACGCCCGATTGCGTTTGAAAACAATGACCGTCCGGGAATTTTGATGGCAGGGGCAACCCGCAGCTACGTAAACCGCTGGGCGGTCACACCGGGACAAACGGTATCAGTCTTTACCAACAACGATGATGGCCACCGCACGGCGCACGATCTCTTGGCCCGCGGGGTGTCTATTGCAGCCGTCATCGACACCCGTCCTGATGCGCCTGAGATCGCGGGGATGGACATGTTGCGTGGTGCACAGGTCATCGACAGCAAGGGGCGTTTGGGGCTGAAATCCGTGAAAGTGCGCACATCCGATGGTGATGTCCGCGATGTCACTTGCGATGCCTTGGCTGTGTCGGGCGGATGGAACCCGAATGTGCATATGACGTGCCATCAACGTGGGCGTCCCCAGTGGAACCCGACCCTTGCGGCCTTTGTACCCGATGATAACCTGCCGCCGGGCATGGTGGTCGCCGGCGCTGCCAACGGCGCATTTTCGACCGCTGCTGCCCTTGATCAGGGCGCATCAGCTGCCGTCACATCCCTGCAAGATATCGGGATCACAGCCCGCCGCGCTGACCTTCCTACAGCAGAAGACGCCCCCATCGCGCTATCCCCATTTTGGTATGTCACCGAGGGCAAGGGACGCGCGTGGCTTGATCAGCAAAACGACGTCACGGTCAAAGACGTCAAGCTTGCCCATCAGGAAGGGTTTCAATCTGTCGAACATCTCAAGCGATACACCACGCTTGGCATGGCCACGGACCAAGGCAAAACCAGCAATATGGGTGGGCTGGCGATCATGGCCGAACTGGCGGGAAAATCGATCCCCGAAGTTGGCACCACAATGTTCCGCCCGCCGTATACCCCTGTCTCGATGGGGGCTTTGGCGGGGCGCTCTGTTGGGATGGAGTTTCATCCAACCCGCAAAACGCCCAGCCATACATGGGCCCAAGAACAAGGGGCTGTTTTTGTAGAGGTCGGCAACTGGTTGCGGGCACAATGGTTCCCGCAGCCCGGCGAAACCCATTGGCGACAATCCGTCGACCGCGAAGTTCTGGGCACACGAAACTCTGTTGGCGTCTGTGACGTCACCACCTTGGGCAAGATCGACGTGCAAGGCGCGGATGCCGCCGAGTTCCTGAACAAGATATACGCCAACGCTTTTGGCAAACTGCCCGTGGGCAAGGTGCGGTATGGTCTGATGCTGCGTGAAGATGGCATCGCCTATGATGACGGCACGGCCGCGCGGCTGGCAGAGGATCACTTTGTGGTCACGACCACCACGGCCAACGCGGTGCTGGTCTATCGCAACATGGAATTTGCGCGCCAATGTCTGTGGCCCGATTTGGATGTACAGTTGATTTCCACCACCGAAGCATGGGCGCAATACGCCGTTGCAGGGCCAAACGCCCGCAAGCTGTTGCAGAAAATCGTCGATCCGGAATACGACATTTCCAACGAGGCCTTCCCCTTTATGGCCTGTGGCGACATCACCGTATGCGGTGGATGCCGTGCCCGATTGTTCCGCATCTCGTTCTCGGGCGAATTGGCCTATGAAATTGCAGTGCCCACCCGATATGGCGATGCCTTAATGCGCCAACTGATGCAGGCGGGCCAAGAATTTGACGCCGTGCCTTATGGCACAGAGGCTCTTGGCGTGATGCGCATCGAAAAAGGCCATGCTGCGGGCAACGAATTGAACGGAACAACATCGGCGTTGAACCTTGGTCTGGGCCGTATGGTCAGCAAAAAGAAAGACAGCATCGGCAGCACGCTGAGCGAACGTGCCGGGATGAACCAACCCGACGCGCTGATCTTGGTTGGCCTTCAGCCGCTTGATACAAAACAACAAGTGTTGGCTGGCGCACACTTGATGGCGCAATCAGGGGATATCAATGCCGCCTCTGATCAAGGGTATATTACCTCTGCGGCCTTCTCGCCGACGCTTAACAGCTCCATTGGGCTTGGTTTTCTCAAGGGCGGCGCCGAACGCCAGGGAGAAATCCTGCGCGCCGTAAACCCGCTTGAGGTAGGGACGATCGACGTCAAAGTTGTAAGCCCGCATTTTGTAGACCCAGAGGGGGATCGTCTTCGTGCATAATCTCAATCCCATTACGCCACTGGGTGGCGACACGTGCCGGATACATGACTTTGACGGTCTCAAGATCGTCGAACAGACCAACTTTGCCTTGGCTTCGGTGGCTCTGCGGCACAATCACTCGCCCGCCGCCATCCAAGCGTTTCTCGACACCTCGCTGCCCACGCCGGGGAAATGGGTTGCGCACGCGCACCTAAACGCCATGTGGATCGGACCGGATCAATGGTTGGTGCAAGCGCCCTATGACACACATGAATTGCTGGCCACACAGATCAAGATGGCTGTTGGTGACAGCGCCAGCGTCACCGAGCAAACCGATGGCTGGTGCCAGTTTGAAGTGTCTGGATCACGCTGTGCCGATGTCTTTGAGAGACTTTGCAACATTGATATTCGCGCCATGTCGCGAGGGGATGTGACGCGCACCTTGCTGCACCACCTCGGATGTTTCGTAAGATGCGAAAACACAAGTGATCGGTTTTGCGTGATTGGACCTCGGTCTTCGGCAGAGTCATTGCTGCACGCGCTGATCGCTTCGGCAAAGTCCGTGATTTAGCTCCAGCCCCCCCACGTTGGAGGCCGCCGAGCCAGTTCAGTTTCCAGCCAATGCTGGACTCACCGCCTATTTTCAGCTATTATTAAGTTATTGAAGTTTGTTTCAGGAATGCTGAAGTGGCCGTCAAAATTGAAATGCTACGTTGCTTTGTGACGGTCGCCAAAACAGGCGCGCTAGCCGAGGCTGCGGTGATCTTGGGCCGCACCCCCTCAGCGCTTTCAATGACACTCAAGCAATTTGAAGAGCTTCTGGGGGAACCGCTTTTTGAAACGGATCGAAAGTCAAAACTGACTGCGCTGGGGCTTTTTACTTTTGAACAGGCCTCGCGTGAGCTCAAACAGTTCGATGCGACCATTCAGGCCATCGAGAATTTTGCATCCTCCAAGCAAGGCACGGTTCGTATCGCCGCTGTACCCTCTTTCACCGGCACCATTTTGCCCAAGGCAATTTCGCAGTTTTTCGAGGAACACCCCGACGTAAAAATCGAACTTCGCGACATGGATTCCGCCTCGGTCCTGAACGAGGTCACCAAAGAAAATGCGGATATTGGCATCGCTTCGGCGGCAGGTCATCCCAACACATTGGTCAAGCGCCATTTGTTGTCTGATGCGCTTGGTGTCGTGTGCCGCGTCGACACACGAATGGCCCAAACCGCCGGCCCAGTAGATTGGGACGAAATCTCCCAAGAACGCCTGATTGCCAATAGCCTGTCTGGCCGCATCAACGATCCGACAAGTTTGGCATTGCATGACCGTGCCGCGTTAACGGCGCACAACAACACATCTTTAGTGGCTATGGTCCGATCTGGATTGGGAATTACCATCTTGCCCGAAACAGCCATCAAGATGCTCGGCCTTGACGACATCGTTTTCAGGCCCCTCGCCGACTCGTCCATTCGACGCAGCCTGCAAATTTTGCGCAAGAACAATCGCCCCAATTCGCCCGCCGCTGGAAAGCTGGAAGAGAGGATTTTTCAGACCGTCGCCGCCCTTGGCCATAAGGTGCCGCAGCCGTGACCCAAACTCTAGGATTTTTGATTTTCCCAGGTTTCCCAATGGCATGCCTGACCTCGGCAATAGAGCCGTTGCGCGCAGCCAATGAAATCGCCAACCAAGAGGTGTTTCGGTGGCGCCTGATTGCTGAAACTAACGCGCCAGTGCGATCATCGTCTGGCGTGATGTTTTCGCCTGACGATTCCATCGAGACGCCGCATGCGTTGACACACCTCTTTTTAATTTCTGGGCCAGACGCCAAATTTGCCAACCCGAGCAAGGGCAATGGCGTGCTGCGCTGGCTTGATCGGACCGGCGTGATATTGGGCGGGTTTTCCGGTGGCATTTTTCCACTTGCCCGAAGTGGTGTTCTGACCGGCCACTCTGTTGCGGCGCATTGGTGCTATGACGAGGCCTTCAAAGTCGAGTTTCCGGATATTGTGACAACAGGCGACGTCATCAACCGCGATCGTCGCCGCATGACCGTCGCAGGAGGCAGTGCCGTCTTTGATCTGATGCTGGGCTTGATCGAAGAACACCTTGACGCGAGCATCATGACCGAGGTCGCCTGTTGGTTCCAGCACCCGTTTGTCCGCAGCCCGGATGTGCAACAAAAGCGCCCAACGATCGGGTCGGACACAACCGAAGATTCACTTTCCAAACCCGTGGCTCAAGCCATTCAAATGTTTGCCGAACACATCGAGGACCCTATTCTTATCTCGGACGTCGCGACTGCGATCAATGTCTCTCCTCGTAATCTCGAGCGCCTCTTCAAACGAGACACCGGGGAAAGCCCGCTCAAGTATTATCGTACATTACGATTGGAAAAAGCGCGGCAAATGGTGCGATATTCAAACGAGTCCATTATGCAAATTGCACTGGCGACGGGATATTTTTCGTCGTCGTCCCTGACACGACATTATCGTAGACAGTTTGGCCTTGCCCCCAGCGAGGAACGTTTCGAGAGAAACGCCTTTCGAGTTAGCGAGAGTGCCGGGCCTCCACCAACCTAGTTCGAGATGAACGCCACGCGGCGCACCTTAAATTTATAATTTTGAAATCTATGAACTGCGAACCAAGACTGGCTTCGGACTCAAATTTTTCTGAATCGGACTTCAGAAATTCTCCTTCGCGAATCGGTAAGTTCCAGTTCAAAGAGTCTCGAGACATCTGCCCGAATACGTCCTGAGCAGGCCAATATCAAACTGGCTAACACCCAAACACTACCTTAAGTTGATTGCTCCACTTCACATTAACGCGCTCCTCTCAAAAACGTGAATTATAACTTATTTTCTGCGAAAAATATTTGTATGCAAGCCCACTGTCGACTACGCTTACAGCAGTTCAACTGCAAGAATTGGCAGAGTTTTCTTTGCTAATTTGGATGCGGGACATAAAAAACAGGGAGAACACAATGTCTAAAATCTTAAAAACAGTGGCCGGAATTGCCACCGGCGCGATGCTGACAACAGCGGGTGCAGCATCTGCCGAGTGCGGCAAAGTTTCTATCACAGAGATGAACTGGGCCTCGTCTCAAATCATCACCGAAGTTTCCAAATTCCTAATGGAACAAGGGTACGGCTGTACAGTTGAAAAGGTCCCTTCGGCGACCACAACATCAGTCGCATCGCTGGCTGAAAACGGCGAGCCTGACATCGTGACCGAGCTGTGGCTCAACTCGACAGGCGACGTTTATGCCAAGCTGGAAGCCGACGGCAAAGTCGAGCGCATGGCAGAGGTCTTTAATCCAGGTGGCGTCGAAGGCTGGTGGATTCCGACATACCTTGCTGAAGCACATCCAGAGCTGACAACCATCGAAGGCGTCATGGCCAACCCTGACCTTGTTGGTGGACGTTTCAACAACTGCCCAGACGGATGGGGCTGCCGTATCGTCAACGACAACATCATCACGGCCCTGAACTTGCGCGGCAGCATGGACGTGTTTGACCACGGATCGGGCGAGACACTGGGAACATCCATTGCCTCTGCATACGAGAACAAGGAGCCATGGTTCGGCTATTATTGGGCACCAACTGCGGTTTTGGGCAAATACCCGATGACCCAAGTGAAAATTGCGGACGTTGATCCTGCAATTCACTCACGGAACAATGAAAAAGACTCTGCGAACCCCGGTGTTTCCGATTTCCCACCCGCCCCAGTGTTGACAGTTGCGACCACCGACTTAGCCGCGCGCGAGCCTGATGTTGCCGCTTTGATGCGTAACGTCAGCTTTGAAATCAATCTGTTGAACAGCGTGCTTGCATGGCAGGACAACAACAGCGCTTCTGCAGAAGAAGCTGCGGTTTACTTCCTGACAAACCATTCTGACGTTTGGTCTCAGTGGGTCAACGATGACGCCAAAGCAAAACTGGCTGCATTCATCAAATAATTGGATCAGAACCGCGCGCTTTGCCGCGCGGTTTTTTTGATCGGCACCAACAAAGACTCTGGGCGGTGCTTGGCCGGCCGGAGTGTACTGGGGAGGTATTGACGACATGGCGACGTATGACTTTATTTTTAACGGGCTTGGCCTGCGGGACTGGTGTGATGCCGGCAAGACAGGAGACGGCCCGCTATCCATGGCCGATCTGCTGGCCAAAGGCGGCTCTGGCGAAGACCCATCAATCTGGTCACTTCCGTTCCCATCGCTTGATGCGCTCAATGATGCTTGCGCAAAGTTCCCCCAATCTCGCGACCTGACAAAAGGCGTCGAAGACGGCTTTTTAGCCATGAAAGACATGCTTCGGGTTGTGCTCGATCCATTGACACAGCCCTTGAGCTGGCTTTTGGATGGCACGCTGACCCTGTTCGAGGCGACCCCATGGTGGATCATGTTCCCGATCCTGATGCTGATTGTCTACTTCGCATCCAAGTCACTGAAACTAGTCGCTTTCGTGACCGCATGTCTGTCGTTCCTCGCTTTTGTCGACCTCTATCAACACGCAACACAAACCTTGGCCATCATCTTTGTCTGCGCCTTTTTATGTGTCCTCTTCGGGGTTCCGATCGGCATCGCAATGTCTCGCAATGATCGACTGCAGCGCGCCACAATCCCCGTGCTGGATATGCTGCAAACGCTCCCGCCATTTGTGTATCTAATTCCGCTTATCTTTTTGTTCTCGGTCACTGAGCCCAAACTCTATGGTATCGCGATCATTCTTTATGCGATTGTGCCCGTGATCCGGCTCACGGATCTGGGCATTCGACTTGTCGACAAAGACGTTATTGAGGCCGCCGATTCCTTTGGTATGACAGATCGCCAAAAGCTCTTTGATGTTCAGATCCCGCTGGCCCTGCCCAACATCATGGCGGGCATCAACCAGACCATTATGATGAGCTTGGCCATGGTGGTGATCGCATCTTTGGTCTCGGCGCCGGGTCTTGGCGTTCTCGTCCTGCGCGGCATTCGGAACCTTGAACTGGGTGTCGGGCTTGTCTCCGGCCTTGGCATTGTTCTGCTGGCCATTATTCTCGACCGCGTCACCAAGGCAGCCCTTGATCGCGTCAACGCAGCGCAAAAGCATTAAGTGAGGGCAGAACTTTGACCGATAAGATCAAGATTTCGATCCGTAATCTGTACAAGATTTTCGGAGCACGACCAGAAGCCGCCCTCGAGCACGTTCTATCCGGAACAAGCAAAGCCGATTTGCTGGGTCAGCATCAACATGTCCTTGGCCTCAAGGACATCAATGTAGACATGCGCGAAGGTGAAATCACCGTCATCATGGGCTTGTCCGGATCGGGCAAATCCACATTGATCCGCCATCTCAACCGTCTGATCGAGCCCACCTCGGGAGAGGTGGAGGTCGATGGTGAAAACGTGTTGACCTATGGCGAAGAGCAACTGAGAAACCTGCGGCGCGAAGTCATGTCTATGGTGTTTCAGAAGTTCGCGTTGCTTCCGCATCGCACAGTTGCCGAAAATGCGGGCACCACCTTGGATGTGCGTGGCGTTGCAAAACGTGACTACCTGATTGAGGCCGATAAATGGCTGGATCGTGTGGGTCTGCACGGCTTTGGCGACCACTATCCGCATCAATTGTCCGGCGGTATGCAACAACGTGTCGGTATTGCCCGCGCGTTGACATCAAATTCGCCGATCATGTTGATGGACGAAGCATTTTCTGCACTTGACCCGCTCATCCGGACTGACATGCAGGACCTGTTGCTTGAGCTGCAGACCGAGTTGCACAAAACCATCGTGTTCATCACGCACGACCTCGACGAGGCGCTCAAGCTGGCGGATCATCTGGTCATTCTAAAAGACGGATACGTTGTGCAGCAAGGCGAACCACAGCACATATTGCTCAATCCGAATGACCCCTACATCGAAGATTTCGTGAGCGATATCAACCGTGCGCGGGTCTTGAGGGTGCGCTCGATTATGACGCCTCTCAATGGAAATCCGGTCCCAACAAATACCCAAGGCGAAGTCGGTCACGACGAAACTTTGGAAAGCTTGATTGCGCGCTCGGGTGGCGAAATCACGCATTCATTTGTCGTGACGCAAGACGGCACTCCGGTGGGCACCCTTGACATGACAAGCCTTGTCAAAGCCCTGGTGCCACGCACCGCCTCGGAAGATAGCGCACGTCAGTATTAGACCCCTTAAGATTGGGCGCCGGTCGAGAGACCTGCGCCCTTTTCTGGTATGATCTGCCCAAACTGTTAGCGACGAAAAGGATCAGCCGATGATGAATGCTCCGGCACGCGGGTTCACCGCAGAGGAATTTCAAGCGCGCACCCAACGTGCGCAGGCTTTGATGGCGGCACAAAGTCTCGCGGGCATTTTGCTCACCACAGAACCAGAGCTTGCATACTTTAGCGGTTTTCAGACCCTGTTTTGGCAAAGCCCGACCCGCCCGTGGTTCATGTTTATTCCCGCATCAGGCAAACCCATTGCAATCATTCCCGAGATCGGCGCGGAATTGATGCGCCACAGTTGGCTTGATGACATCCGCACATGGAGCGCCCCCGCCCCGTCAGATGATGGCATTAGTCTTTTGACCGATTTGCTTTTGCCTTTTGCGACACGGGGCCAAAAGATCGGCATGATGAAAGGGCATGAAACGTATTTGCGCATGCCCTTAGGGGATTGGGAACGTCTTATCAGCGCGCTTCCCGATCTTGAGATTGAAGATGCCACAGGTCTGGTTCAAGGGTTGCGCATGGTCAAATCCGACGCCGAGATCGAAAAGATTGCGCATATATGTGCTGTCGGATCCGCGGCATTTTCCGCCGTGCCATCTTTCATTCACCAAGGTCAGCCCCTCGAGGAGGTCTTTCGCGAGTTTCGGCGGACCGCTATCGGGCTTGGAGCAGACAACACCCCGTATTTGGTCGGAGCAGCCGATCAAGGTGGATACGCAGATGTCATTTCACCTCCGACCACCCGCCCCTTGCGCGCGGGCGATGTTCTGATGCTGGATACGGGATGTATTTGGGACGGATATTATTGTGATTTTGACCGGAACTGGGCAATCGGGCACGCAGATGACGCCGCGCGGCGCGCATATGACGTGTTGTGGCGCGCCACACAGGCCGGGATTGAAGCTGCGCGTCCGGGCAACACCTGCCGAGATCTGTTTACGACCATGTCAAAAGTCATCTCTGAGATCGATCCATCAGGCGGAGATATCGGCCGTTTGGGGCACGGTTTGGGGCTACAACTGACGGAACAACCAAGTCATGCTGCCTTTGACAATACGGTTCTCAAAGAAAACATGGTCCTCACCATTGAACCGTCTTTATCTTACGGAGATGGGCACATGATGGTTCACGAAGAAAACATCGTCGTGCGACCCAGCGGTGGGCATTTATTGACCAAACGCGCTGAGGCTGAGCTTCCTGTCGTCTAGCAAGGGGAACTTGTTACAACCCTGTTCCGAACTTTTAGTCACGCGCCAGACTGGTCAGTCTGCTGATACTCTCTGTGTGTATTTTTCCAGACATCTTGCAGGGCCGCAAAGTCGGCTTGGGCTGCCTCTAAGACGCCAGCGTTGAGCCCCTGTTCGAAGAGCGTAAGTTTTGTTTGCAGTTCCGTTGCGCCAAAAATTGCTGAAGACCCGGCCAGCGCATGGACTTTTGCAATCAAAGCCTCAACCTCTTTACCTGTCTTTAACTCTCCGCATGTCTCAAGCGTTTCATTGGCTTCGGTAAAAAAGCGCTCAAGATTTTTTTGGAAAACAGGTGCCCCCAGCAAGTTCTGAAGCTGGTCGATGACCTCGTGATCCAGCAAGAGTTTGTCGTTGCCCTTCCTGAGCAGTCTTTCAGATGACCCAATATCCGAAAGCACCTGTTCCAAGTCCGCGAGCGACGCCGGTTTGGTTAGCACACGTGTCATCCCAACTGCCAGAAACTGTTCCTGTTCTTCGGCAAGAGCGTGCGCCGTCAACCCAATGATTGGGGCACCTTGCGACGCCGTATCAGATTGGCGGATCAATTCTGTGGCCTTGACGCCATCCATGACCGGCATGCTCACGTCCATAAAGATGACGTCAAAAGAAATTTTTCTGGCTTGTTCGACTCCCAACTTGCCATTTTGAGCCTGACTAACCGAATGACCAAAGCTCTCTAAGGCTTCTTTCAATACAAAGCTATTAATTGGATTATCCTCGACCGTCAGTATCGACAAAGGACGATGTCCATTGGGCAGTTGGGGGCGCGCCGCAGGCGTGGATGTTTTTGATACCACCGGCAGTTCAGCCGCAGACAGAGGGACCTTAACCCAAAACGACGATCCTACCCCCGCTTTACTGGTCACCCCTATTTCGCCACCAAGCGCTGTCGCCATACGCTGGCTAATTCCTAACCCCAAACCGGTGCCCTCGCTTCTTCTGGCATAGCCTGTATCAAGCGTCACGAAATCTTCGAAAATCCGATCCAACTGATCGTCCGGAATGCCGATACCAGTGTCCGTAATTCTAAATTCGTGTAAGCGCGTATCCGTCGCTGACTGGGAAACCCGAACATCGATTTGGCCATTTTCGGTAAATTTTATCGCGTTCCCAACCAAGTTGAGCAAAACCTGACGCAAACGAAAGCCATCTCCGATCACCCAACTTTCGGGAGCAATATCTATCTGACAATGCAGCGTATTTGAGCGAATCTCGGCTAAAGCTTCGTTACTTGACAGAACCTCTTTGATTAGCGCCTCCGGCTGAAACACATCACTGTGAATTTCCAGCTTTCCGGCTTCGGCTTTGGAAATATCCAGAACGTCATTCACATGCCGTAACAGAACATTTCCGGACACCTTCGCTAGATCGACATACTGTCGCTGTGTGTCAGTCAAGTCCGTTGCTGACAGCAAATCCAATGTGCCCATAACACCATTGATAGGCGTGCGCATCTCGTGGCTCATAACTGCCAAAAATGAGGATTTGGCATTATCCGCCGCAAGGGCATCTTCTAGGGCCTGCGTTAGTTTGTTTTGTGTTTCGATCCGATCCGTAATGTCCCGAATAAACGATACAAAAATTGGACCGTTCGGTCCGGCAGCTTGCGCGATCGAAACCTCGACCGGGAACTCGTGGCCATCTTTGTGCAAGGCGCCCAATTGCACCAGACCTTGGCCAATCACGCGTTTTTCTCCCGTATCAAGAAACCGCTTCATGCCCGCAAGATGCGCTTCGCGATATTTCTCGGGAACAATCAACTCCACAAGCGGTCGACCAATTGCTTCACGCAAATCATAACCAAAAATATTCTCGGCTGCCCCACTATAGTCAATCACAACCCCGGCTGCATCAGCCACGATAACCGCATCCAACGACACGCCCACCGTGGACTCAAGGCGCGCTGTCGTGCGCCGTCGCTCCAAGCTTTCTCGATGTGCCACAGAAAATTGATGGAACAGGAACGCAAGCGCCGTTCCAAGCGCAACGATCATCACGACCGTCAGCACGCTAAATGTGGTAAGCAATGCCGACAGAACTGATCTCTGGCGTGCTGACCTTTCAGAGAATATCCGAATGCCCTTGATCGCTATCGCGCGCGCTTGGGGCCGCATTTCCCGTGCCGCATCTGAAAAATACGGCAACGCCTCAACAAGATCCGCATCGTTCCCGTCGATGATTGCAACAGACCCATCGAGGAGCCTCATTATTTCTTCAAGTCCTAAGGATATCTCGGGATCAGCGCGCATCTCGGAAAATTCGGCGCCTGTCTGCAACGTGACAACTCGGCTATAGAGCACGTTAAACCGCTGCCTTACATCCGCGAGTTTTGAGATGTCTGTATTGTGAATGCGGGCCGTGTTCACCGCACGATCCAAGACCAACAGTTCGACCTCAAGCTGGGTCAACGTCCACTGTACATTGTCAACGGATGCCGTCCGCAGTTCTTGGAGCTGGTCATTTACGCGACTGCCAACGCCGATCAGCGTCAACGCTCCAATCGCAATTGCCAAAACCAGCGGAATTGTACGATATTTGCTAAATGCTTGCAGGGCTAGGTTCCGAAAAATAGTCTACTCCCCGATAGCATAGGCGCATTCCGTTAAGGTTGCACAACTATCTGCGTTAGCTGCCAGATGCTGCGCGAGTATATGACCTCGTTCTGGTATTCGGTTTTTTGGTCGTAGGGGTAAACAATCCACAGTGGGCCTTTTTCCCGTACGCTCATAGTGGACCCATTGATCTTATAGGCCACAATCGGCCCACCCGGAACGGCATCGGAAATGGGAATTTCAATGGCATAATCATTCGCCGCAATCGCCGTTAGCGTTGTGCCCCGTGCCCCCAGTTCTTCAATCAGAACCGACAGCTCGACGCCCGAAAAGGTTTGAACGCCGTCCGTCCAAATTGTTGTGGTGCTGAATTCAGTCACTGGCAGCGCCTCAAGCATCTCGAAATCCACTTCAAGTAGACCAGATGCTTCGGCATCCCCGACTAGGCCTGTAATAGTCAAAACAGGACCGTTCCGTGAGTTGTGTGCTTCAGAGAAGCCGGCGCCACCAGTGAAAGTAAACACGACCGCTGCAATCACGCGCAGCATAGGAAAAGAAACATTGAGCATCATAATCTGACTTTCCCTTGTAGAATCCGCCGTGGCAAGCAACAGATCCAGCGTCGTTGTGGAATCACCATATCTGATAACCGCGGCGGTGCATTATATCCAAAAGGATAGGTCTGCGGGTAAATGTATAGAAACCATAGCCCCAAAAGCTTCTGACTGGACATATGGCTGTGCTAGACTGAGAGCATGTACTGTGTTTGAAGTGGTCCTGCTTTTTAGGACAGGTTTGCGGCTTGGCTAAGATGCATCTGGTTTATG
>NZ_SULI01000027.1 GCF_005518135.1 Shimia litoralis
TGAACATAAACCAGATGCATCTTAGCCAAGCCGCAAACCTGTCCTAAAAAGCAGGACCACTTCACCCCACATCGAACCAGAAGCGTCAAAGACAAGCATAAGATCAGGTCTCGGTTCGTCTTGAGCATAAGCAGCGTGCCCTAAGAATGTACTCGCCGTGGTAGAAATAATTACCCAAATTGCCCGAGCGGTTTTGCCGTACATTTCGTGATGTCTCCAGTTCATTTGGCAACAGAACTAGGACGTGCAGAAAACGGGGTCATACCCTAATTGGTGTATAATCTCATCGATGTTGATCTACGACCTTGATTATGTGGTTTAGGATGAACTCTGTTTGTTGATAAATCAGAAGGTCGGCGGCTTTCTCAACGGGAACAACCGTGACGTTCTGATTGCGCCTTTCGAGATCTTGGTATTCGTTCAGATCAAATAGCCCATCTTCGGTCGGGACAAGGCTGCACATGGAAATGGCCAAACGGTCAATGGCGCCATCAATGGGTGCATGAAACATTTGCATGTCCCGCACAAAGGTACGTGTGCCCTGAACGGCCAAATGTGCGCATGCGTCGCGCACGAGTGTCGCAGTTTCAGGACTACGACAGATTTGAATATCAAGCGGTGTCGAAGCGTGGGCGCGTTCCAAATACCAATCCACCCCATGTTTTTGCATCATTCGGAAGCCAAGTTTTGCAATCAACTCCAAAATCTCTGGGGCATACTTACCCAGACGCAATAGGGTCGCTTGCGGCACAGGTAGTTTTTTGAATGCTGCGCGATTCAAACAACCGTTGAATCCGACTGACACCACAGCACAAAATTGGTCAGGGTTTAGATCTTGTTCCGCCAAAATCGGTATGATGCCATCAGAGAGCCCAACGCCTACACAATTGTGAACCCCTGCTGCCTTCATAAACTCGTTCAAAAGAACACGGTTGTCATCGAGCGGTGACATATTTCCGTGCATGGAAGAATTACCATACCCCGGGCGGGACGGGATAAGCAGCTTTATCCGAGCTTTGGACAAAAGGACTTCAGCTTGCGCAGGAAGCAAATACCCCATGGCCATACCGCGTAAGAATATCACAGGGGTGCCCTTGGGATCACCCATCCAGGTCCAAGCGATCTTACGCCCCTCTGGCGTCACGATGATCTTTTCACGATCTAACGGGTCCCGCCATGTCGACCTGAGCCCTCTTGTTTCTAGCAACTGTCGGCTTGCAACCATTGCAAACAGTCGGATCAAGTCCGCTTGCGAAGAGGCGCCGGTCTTGAACAGGATTGTTTTCATTTGCGTCCGAACCGTGTGTCGCGACACGCCACGTTTTTCTGCGACGGTGCTTAGATCACATAGCTGAAAAAACTGACGCCCAACCTCGACCTCGGCATCAGTCAAATCGAACGCTTGTTTCAGTCTATTTGATGTTGCAGGCGACCAGGCCAGTTCTAGGGTCCGAATGGCGATATAGGGCTTGGGTTGGTTTGGAAGCCAGATCAGAAAAATCTCAGCGTGAAAGGATGCATCGTCTTTCCTGTGATCAACAATATGAATCACAGATTGCGCAGCGTTGCCCCTTTGATTGGCGGCCCTTACGACCGCATCAAACGCTTTGCGCGAAGCCGGATCTACACGATCTTCACAAAAAAACGCGCCAGAGTTCGTTCCGAAGCTATCGATCCCTTCAACATTGATTGATGCAACACGCAAATCGGGGCTGAGAACGACGGCTGGACCGGCCACTTCGGACACGATCCGTTCTAGGGGGTCGCTATGATCGCTGATATCCAGCCGGTCTAAGGTGTCACCAGCTGCGTCCAATTGCGCAATAAAGGCACTGGCAAATTTATGGCCCCAGTTTTCATCAATACTCTCAACTGTGTTCAGTTTTTGGTTCCAATTGATGATCAGCTTGTCAAAGGCATCTTGGTCGACAATAGACCGGAACGTGTCAGAGACAATTTCAAGATCAAGACTGCTAACAACGTTTTCGCTATCTTCCATTATTTTCCTGTCATCAATCATTTGAAAGTAGCCGTTTAATTCATTCCGTGAAATTGCGCATAGATTAACCTAGACCCGACAAAAGCCAAAGAGAAGCTGGACGCAAAAGAAAATGGCATGGTCGATCGGCCGGTTTTCCGCCGCAAGGCAGCGCAAACGTCTTGGTATTCGCTGCAATTTCCGCATTGCCTGCGCGCGCAACATGATAGTCCGAGGGATCGGAGGACAGTCATGGAAACAGCAAACTTACTCGCCATTCGCGCGCTTCGCCCAGCCTGGAACAAAGGTCGCATCGTCGGTCAAAAACGCCCCCTAAAGCCGGTCCGGTTCGAGATTTCGGCAGGCACACGTTCATTCGTCGCGAAGTGGATGGAAGACCCAATGATGGTCGGTTCCGAGTATCTTTGGCCGGGTCGATTTCACGAGCGTTTGCATATCTCGACGCGGCAATATGCACGGATTGTCAGGGACTGGGTTTCGTCGATTGGTTTGGAAGCGACAGCTTACGGTACCCATTCTATGCGGCGCACGAAGGTGACCCAGATCTATAAAAAAACCGGCAACCTGCGTGCCGTTCAACTGCTTTTGGGACTCACGAAAATGGACAGCACTGTAAGATACTTGGGTGTTGAACTCGAAGATGCATTGGCAATCTCTGAGACTATTGAAATTTAAGACACTTGGGCCGCTGTTGCAGGCGGCCCAATGCGGGCTGTGGCTGGGGTTTTAGAATGCCGCGCTTAGCAAACGTTGCGGGCAATGGAATTGTCTGCCATCTTGCTTTGAGAAGTTGGAAGGGTGGTATGTTGGTTACCAAAAGCAATGCAAAGGCAGGACGACATACGATTACGCCTTACTTTACGGTCGAATCTGCGGATCTATTGATTGATTTTCTGACCGCAGCATTTGGCGCAACATTGATCAAAGAAAACAGATACAGCAACAACCGCATCCAGCACGCCCGATTGCTGATCGGCGACTCCCTGATTATGCTGAACCAAAGCACAGACAACTACCCACCGAACATGTCTCAGATGCACATCGTCGTGGAGGATACAGACCAAACCTACCAGCTCGCACTCCAACTCGGTGCGACCAGTCTGATGGAGCCAAACCTCCGACCCTATGGAGAGCGAATGGCGGGTATCAAGGATCCATGTGGGAATGTATGGTGGATCGCATCACCACACATTTATTAGGAAACTCGGCCCTTTGGGGCGTTCGGGTGACCGGTCGAGAATGTCTGCTTGGACGCTTCCGTTGAGTATTTGAACAAGGTCGCTCTGGGCAATCAGATTCTGAGGCTGTCTCGCGTGGCGCTGGGTGTTTCGCCATAAATTCGTGAATACTCTTGAGAAAAGCGTCCGTGGTGCCAAAGCCCCTGAGAAGTGGCCAATTCACCTATGGAAATTGCGTGATGTTTTTCCTGTTTGAGCATTGCGTGGACGCGCGACAATCTCAGTGATCTTAGAAAAACCTGTGGCGTCACCGAAAATCGATCCCGAAAGACATATTGCAGTGTGCGATCGCTGACGTTTGATATTTTCCTAAGATCCTGCACGCTGACTTCGGCAAGATCTGCCCCATCCAGAAACTCTAAGCAGATATGTATGGCACGGTCACGAGCCGAGATGCTGTGTGAACTCGAGGCCCGGGTTTGCGATTGAGCAACCCAAGATCGGATCAAGTGTTCCAAATGAGGAAGTGTGGCGGGGCTCAACCCCCGATTTGGCGCCTCGCGGTAGGCGTTCAGAAACGCCCTCATATCAACCATTTGTGTCGCGGCGACTTTGATCGTTTCGGGCAATGCCTGAAGCTCGGGACACGTAAGTTTCAGGGATTCGCAGGTGGCGAGGATCGCGTGCCACGGGATAGAAATGGTCTGAATATCGAAGTCAGGGCTATTGATGCATCGAATTTCGCTTCCGGGTTTGTAAACCAGTACTTCGTTTTCGTCCGTGTCCAGAGATCGCCACCACATTTTGCCGGTATTCGAGCCTTTGAACACAAAGGTCACGGCATCCGGCGGTGCAGTGCCATACTGATCAACGCAAGTGTTTAAAGCGCAGTATCCATAGCTGAAATCTCGGTCATGAATCTGCATCAGCCTTCCAGCAGATTTGTCCCCGGCCTTGGCCGACAAGGGGCGCAAGTCCAAATCCCACAGGCGCACTTGTTCGCAAAGCGTTTCAATCTCAGCGAATGTGGCATCAAGGACTAAGACTGAGAGAGATCATGAGTCTTTCTCGGAGGTGGCAAATGCTACATCGTAATAAACTGAGGCAGGGTATGCTGGGCTTGGCCTTGACGTTCCCTTTTGCTGCAACTGCCGAAAATGGCATCGTACACGACGCCGAATACTACATCCTCGAAGCCCAACACGGTGAAGTCTGGGCTTCTGATGATCAAACCGTGGATGCCAGACTGGCAGAGTTTCGGGAAAGAAACGGCGGCAAGCCGCCAAACATCCTTTACGTTCTTGTGGATGATCTTTCATTCGGGGAAATGGGTATTCCCGAGATGAATTATATTCGTGGATCTCAAACGCCCCGTATCAACGCCTTTGCCGACGAAGGTCTGTCCTTGATGCGGATGTACACAGAACCTTCTTGTACGCCATCCCGCGTGGCCCTGATGACAGGCCGCCATCCGGTGCGTAACGGGCTTGGCGAGGTGAAAGCCACAGTGGCAGGTGAAGGTCTTGCAACCGAAGAAGTGACCGTGGCCGAAGTCTTGTCAGATAATGGCTACAACACGGTGCATATCGGCAAATGGCACATGGGCGATATCGAGCAAAGCTATCCCCACAATCAGGGTTTTGACTATGCCTCTTTCCCCATTCATCAACAAGTTCTGCTGGGGTTCATGACGCCTGAATCGGATGCCTCTCAGGCCATGCAAGGCTGGCTTCCGGGATCCAGCAATGATCCGTTTGCCTTGGATGCCACATTCAAGCCGGATGGTCTTGTGTATTCTATGGAAGGCACCAGAGGCGAATTGGCGCGTGAGGTTGATTTCGAAGCAGGTGAGCGTTGGACGCAGGCGCATTACGACGCCATGCATCAAAAATACCAAACCGAGACGATCGAACAATTGCAACGGCTGTCCGCAGAGGACAAACCGTTCTTTCTCCAGTACTGGCCTTTGATTCCGCTAGAGTTTGATCGCACACGGTTTGACACTATTGAGACGGCCAACGGCGGCACCGGTGTTGAAAGCCTGAAGCAGCTGGACAAATGGTTCGGCGACATCATCGACGAAGTTGACCGTCTTGGTATTGCTGAAAACACACTGGTTGTTTTGATGGCAGACAACGGGCGTTTTCGCCAGTTTGACAGCACGTTGGGCTTTAGCCAAACCATCTACAGAGGCGGCAAGGTTGATACCTCTGAGGGGGCCATTCGTGTGAACGCTTTTGCGCGGTGGCCGGGCATGATCGCCGAGGATACACTTGCAGGTGACATGATCCACATCTCTGATCTGTTCACGACCTTTGCGCGTATTGGCGGTGCGAAGGACAGTATCTCCACAGATCGCATTATCGACGGTCTGGACCAATCCGCTCTGTTGCTCGAGGGTGAAGGTCCCGGGCGGAGGGATTATGTCTTTGTTTACGGCACTGACAACCTTGCCGCGGTGGTCAAACAGAAGTTTAAATTGGAACTCCCCGCGCCGGGCCTCCCCGGTGTGTCGGCCAAGGTCTATGATCTATACCGCGATCCAGGAGAGCAATCACCATTGACAGAAATCGCCCTGTGGGCCAGCGCCAGCTATCAGGATATCATCGAACGTCACATGTTGGCTGCGCAGGCACACCCGCATTCAGATGTGGGGCGTGGGCACCCATATAGTGGCATTGAAAACCTCAGACCGGAAAGCAAAACGATGGTTGAAAACTTTATGAGCTGGCAAAAGAACTAACCTAAACCAGCTCGCAATTTTATCATTCGCTCTCCGGCTTCAGTTCGAAGGTGGAGGGCGGAACTCATTCGTAAAGCAGACCTTGGAGCAGATCGCAGCAAAAGATTGCTCTCCGCCACTCAGCTAGCCGCCTTTCAATTTCTGAAGCAAAAACACTTCACTATCGTCCCGAATGGGTTCATGGCGGCCCGCTACGATAATTTGCCCATCCACAGAGATCGACACGCCCGCGTCAAGAACGGGGCGCAGCGCGGGATAGTCGGCCTTGATGGCGTCAAACACCTCTCCGACCGTTTTGGCTTGGACGTGAATTGTGTCCCGACCTTCGACAAACCGCCGAAGGCCGGACCAAAGATGTACCTCAACCATCTGACTTTGACTGAAGCGCTGCCAAGATTTTGGGCGGCGACAATGGCAACCCACGCAAACGGACACCTGTTGCGGCAGCCACAGCATTTGCCAGTGCCGGAAGTGGCGGGGTAATGCCGGTTTCGCCAACGCCGCGCACCCCATACGGATGCCCGGGATTGGGGACTTCGACAATGACCGTGTCGATCATTGGCAAATCCGAAGCGACAGGAATACGATAATCAAGGAAAACCGTATTTTGCAGGCGGCCGTCTGACCCATAGATATATTCTTCGTTCAATGCCCAACCGATGCCTTGCGCGGCACCGCCCTGAAACTGGCCTTCGACATAGGCAGGATGGATGGCTTTGCCGGCATCCTGAACGACCGTATAGCGCACGACTGAGGTGTGCCCGGTCTCTTTGTCGACCTCGACATCCACAATATGGGTGCCAAAGCTGCCGCCGTGACCATTTGGGGTCGCCTCGAAATGCCCGGAAATTGGCCCGCCAGTGCTCCCCATCTCAGCAGCGATCTCGCCAATGCTCAGCGGAGGAAACTCTCCGGCATTTGGGCCCGAAGGTTTGGCGCATCCATCTTCCCAGACGACGGCATCTGCATCGATGCCCCATTTGTCTGCAGCCCGCTTGCACAGCTTGGTAATGGCTTCGCGTGCGGCTTGAATTGTCGCCAACCCGGTCGCATAGGTGGCGCGGCTGCCGTGGGTCGGTTCGTTGACCCCCAAAGCTCCGGTATCCACAACGTTCACGCGCACGTTTTCATAGGGAATGCCCAATGTCTCTGCCGCCATCAACGCCATGGATGCGCGTGACCCACCAATATCCGGCGTTCCAACGCTGACTTGCGCAGTGCCATCCTCGGAAATAGCAAGAGAAACAGAGGTTTCCCCGCCCCAGTTCATCCAGTATCCGCTGGCAACACCCCTGCCCTGATTGTCTTTGAGCGGCGCTTGATAATGGGGATGTGCCTTGGCGGCCTCCAGAGTTTCAACCAACCCAATACGCGGATAGGTCGGCCCATAGCTGGCTTTGGTGCCCTCTTTGGCGGCGTTTTTCAGCCGCACATCAAGCGGGTCCAAGTTCAGTTCACGGCACAGTTCATCAATCATGCTTTCGGCGGCAAATGCCCCCATCGGCGCCCCTGGTGCACGATATGCCGCCTGTTTTGGGCGGTTAGACATCACATCAAATCCGACATGATGGACATTTGCAACGTCATAGCAGGCAAATGCACACATGGTTGTGGTTTCAATCGGTGCCTGCGGAAAGGCCCCTCCCTGAAGTCGGAAAACACCGCTTGCCGCAGTGATCCGCCCGTCTTTGGTCATCCCCATCTTGATATCCATTGACGCCGACGCCGTCGGCCCCGTGGCGCGCAGCACATCTGAACGGGACATCACAATCTTGACCGGACGATTGGCCTTGCGCGACAGAGCCAAAGCAACGGGGTCAATAAACACGGTGGTTTTTCCGCCAAATCCACCCCCGATTTCCGATGCCGTCACCCGAAGGTTGGCCGTTTCAATCCCCAGCAAACTTGCGCACATACGGCGCACAAACCAATGGCCTTGGGTACAACACCACAGCTCGCCGCGTCCGTCGGCACCCATTTGCGCCAAACACGCATGAGGCTCGATATACCCCTGATGCACCGCTTCGGTCGTATAAGACTTCTCAAGCACTAAATCGGCTTGCGCAAATCCGGCCTCAACGTCCCCATGACCAAACTCTGTATGGCGCACCACATTCGGATGCATCCCTTCAGGCACGGAGTAATTGGCCGCCCCCTCGCGGATAACTGGGGCATCGGGTTTCATCGCTTCATCAACGTTGGTCACATGAGGCAGCACCTCATAGGTGACGTCGATCAGCTTGGCCGCATCGCGCGCCAAAAGCTGGGATGTCGCGGCCACTGCCGCCACAGCATGCCCGTCATACAGGGCTTTGTCGCCTGCCATGACATTTTCCAAAAGATCCCAATCATCGCCCTCCAGATCCGAGGCGAAATCAGCCCGCGTGACAATGGCTTTGACGCCTTTCATGGCCATGGCTTTAGAGGCATCGATCTTGAGAATTTTGGCGTGTGCATGCGGCGAGCGCACAATCACACCATGCAGCATGCCCGGCGCAAAGGTATCGGCCCCATACAATGCTTTGCCTGTCACCTTGTCCAAACCGTCAGGCCGGTTCGGGCGGGTGCCAATGTATTTGAATTCGGTGGTTTTGCTATCCAGTGCCATTATGATGCCTCTCTCAGATCAGCAGCCGTATCCATCACAGCGCGAATGATCTTGTCGTATCCGGTACAGCGACACAGATTGCCAGCCAGCCAATATCGAACTTCGGTTTCGGTCGGATCTGGGTTCTTCTCAAGCAGGGCTTTGGTGGCGACCAAAATGCCCGGAGTACAAATCCCGCATTGCAAAGCCGCATGTTCAATGAACTTTTGCTGCAGAGGATGCAATGTATCCCCATCGGCCATGCCTTCGATGGTGGTGATCTCTTTGCCTTGCGCTTCGACCCCCAACACCAGGCAAGAACAGACAAGCCGCCCATCAAGCGTCACAGAGCAAGCACCACAATCGCCCGTACCGCAGCCTTCTTTTGCCCCCGTCAGGCGCAATTCGTCGCGCAAACAATCCAGAAGCGTTTCACGCGGATCACACAGGAACTCTGCGTCGTCACCGTTCACCGTTGTTGTGATGTGAATTTTGGTCATTTCATGCCCCTTTCGCGCGCGAATACGCGATCTTTGCGGCCCGTTGGGCCAATACCCCAGCAACGTCCTTGCGAAAGGCGATCGTGCCGCGTTTGTCATCAATTGGGTTGCACGCGTCCGATGCGGCCTGTGCCAGTGCGGCCAGTGCGTCCGTATCCAACGTGGTGCCGATCAGGGCCTTGGCCGCGTCTGCCACGATCAAAGCCGTTGGAGCCACAGCCCCAAGAGCAACACACGCTTCGCTGATCACATCCCTATCCAAGCGCAAATTTACAGCGCATCCAACAACGGCGATATCCATTTCCGTGCGCGGAATAAACCTGAGATAGGCGTCACCACCATGATCACCGCGCGCTGGAATGTGGACTGCACTGACCACTTCATCGGCGGCAAGACACGTTTTTCCGGGACCTGTAGGCACGTCTTGGACCGCAATTTGGCGCACACCGTTCGGACCCGTCACCGACACAGTCACACCGGCCGCCATCATGGCCGGCACAGAATCTGCCGCGGGCGAACCGTTGCACAGGTTGCCAACCAACGTGGCGCGGCCCTGTACCTGTGTCGATCCAATCAGGTCCATGCCCTCGATCACACCCGGCCAGTCGGCACAAAGATCAGCGTGTTCGCTCATTTCCGCACCTGCGACGGCCACTCCGATATCCCATCCGCCGTCATCGCGTTTGGTAATCGTTTTCACACCGTCAATGTGTTTGATATCAATCAAATCATCTGGCGTCATAATATCGGCGCGCATCTGCACCAACACATCGGTGCCACCGGCCAAATATCGAAGGGTTCCAGAAGAAGTGCGTGCAATGCCTGCGGCCTCCTCGAACGTATGAGGGGTATGGTATTTCATGATGCCTCCCAGTGGCTATGTCATGCGGCCAAAAGGCTCTGCATGATTTGCTTAACGCCACTCAAGCGCGTTCTGTCTGAAAACGCAACTCTTGCGTGAACCGCAGAGACACCCTCAACGGCCAAAAAACGCTACTGTCTTGTGATTACGCAAAACAATCGGCATTTGAGAAACCCAAATCCTTTGGCAGGACTTAGGTTCCCTTAAACCCCATCGCCACGACAAACTTTTCAGAGCTGTCGGCACGGCTTGCCGGTGGTTTCACATGGGCCACTTTGTCAAACTTCTGTTTGAGCATCTTTTGCAGTTCGGCCTCGGCCCCACCAGCCAGAACCTTGGCAACAAATGTGCCGCCTTCTTCCAGCACATCAAATGCGAAATAGGCCGCCGCTTCGCAAAGCGCCATAATCTTAAGGTGGTCGGTTTTCTTGTGACCACAGCTTGAGGCCGCCATATCCGACATCACAACATCAGCCTTACCCCCAAGCCATTCTTTGACTTGGTCGTCCGCCCCTTCGTCCATAAAGTCCAGCACATGCAGCTCGCAACCTGCGATCGGTTCGACCT
The DNA here is from genome assembly GCF_005518135.1 of Shimia litoralis. GTDB lineage: Bacteria > Pseudomonadota > Alphaproteobacteria > Rhodobacterales > Rhodobacteraceae > Shimia_E > Shimia_E litoralis. The sequence continues at coordinate 10,437 of NZ_SULI01000027.1, forward strand.
CTTGCAAATCAACGCCCAGAATGGTGCCGACGCGTTTACCCGGTTTTTCACCCAGAATATTTGCGCGTTTCACGGCGACCTGACACCAGCCACCCGGTGCACAGCCCAAATCGACAATTCTTGCACCCGGCACCAGAAACCGGAATTTGTCGTCCAGTTCCATAATTTTATACGCCGCGCGCCCGCGATACCCTTCGGATTGCGCCCGTTTGACATATGGATCGTTCAACTGACGCTGAAGCCAGCGCGTCGAAGACAGCGTGCGACCACGCGCCGTTTTTACCTGAACGGTCAAATCCCGAAGTCCACGTCCGGATGTATTTTTGCCTGTTGGTGTCTTTGCCATGGTAAAAAGGCTCCTCTGCAAGCCTTGCTGTCAAGTTCTAAACGCGCTCAATGCACGTCTTGCGCCCCAAGTGCAACCTTAGAACGGTCCGTCTTCTAGGACGCCATCGGCGCTCATTTGCGCATATAACAGTCCTTCGCGCAAACCACGGTCAGCAACCGATAGACGATTTGTCGGCCAACAGCGTAACAGGGCCTGTAAAATCGCCGATCCCGACATGATCAACGCCTGACGGTCCTGACCGATGCGCGGGTCACGTCGACGCCCGACTGGTCCCAAATCCAGATATCCGCGAATAACTTTGTCGATTTGATCGGACGTCATCCGCAGACCGTCCACCTTGGTGCGATCATACCGACGCAGCCCCAAATGGCTCGCGGCGACAGTTGTCACCGTTCCGGATGTACCAACAATCTGAAACCCTTCACTGGGTGGGGCATCTTTATAAGGCGCGAATTCAGTCAGGTTTTCTTCAAAAAACCAGCTCATGAGGGCAAACCGTGCGGCATCGTCTTCAACGTCATTGAACTGGTCGCGTAACGTCGCCACCCCAAGAGGCACAGAAATCCAATCAACAACTTTTGCCGCAGGAAAAGGACTGTCCACGCCGTGAAATCCGGCGTGCAGCCGCATGATCGCCTTGGGACGATCGCGGTTTGGCACACTGGTCAGATCAATCCATACCAGTTCGGTGGACCCGCCCCCAATATCCACGACCAATAACTGTTCGGTTTTGGTGCTGACCAAAGGCGCACAGGAAATCACGGCAAGCCGCGCTTCTTCCTCTGGCGCAATCACTTCAAGCTGGATGCCCGCCTCGCGCTTGGCTTGACGCAGGAAATCGCTTGAGTTGCGCGCACGTCGACAGGCTTCGGTCGCGACAAGCCGCATGTGTTTGACTTTGTGCCGCTTGAGCTTTTGTTGACAGATGCGCAACGCCTGAACCGTACGCCGCATGGACCCACGCGACAGCCGACCTGTGCTTTCCAGCCCCGCGCCCAACTGCACGGATTTTGAAAAACTGTCTACGACATGAAACTGGTTGCCCTTTGGTTGGGCAATCAGCATGCGGCAACTATTCGTGCCCAGATCCAGCGCTGCGTACAACTCACTGGGATCGGGCGGTTTCGGCGCGGAGCTCTCAACCGGTTTCGGGAATGCGGCCGCACCTTTGGGACGCTTGGGCGCCATGATTCACGCCCTCCATTTCAAGTTACCTTTTAACCTAGTCACTCGTGACACGCCGCGCAATCCCCATGCCACCCCTCAACATGTTCATGTGCAACTTTCATGGGCGACCCTGTAGCCATCGCCCCAAAGAAAGAATTACAACCAAAGGGTCGCGGAACGGAAGTGTTCCGTCGAAATTGTACATTAGCGACGGTGCGCCCTGTTTTACGAATAAGGCACCGAAACCGAAGGAATCATGCTCATGCCTGATGTCACAGTAGTGTATTGGCGCGATATTCCCGCCCAAGTCATCGTTGGAAAAGGTCGCCGTGGTGCAAAAAAACAGCTCGAAGAGCGGTTTGAGCAAGCGATTGACCGTGCCGCGATGAAAATCGGGGCCAAGGATGCCGACACCTACCTTGCTGAGTGGCGCAAGGCGGCCCCCTATTCGGTTGACGGCGAACCTGCCGAGATTGCCCAAAGCGAAGCTGCGCGGCTCGAGGCTGAATTTGATCAGGACCGTTTGAAGGTTCTGATTGCCAATGAAGGTTGGGCATGACCCCTTCTTCGCTATGGGAGGCCACTATGGCTTTGTTGAACTTCAAGAAAAAGACAGACAGCGTCAAAACCGTTTCACCCCAAGTCGAAGCCTTTCTTGACGGGTATTCGATCGAGGTGATGCCGCGCACTGCGGCCAAAGTCGAAGATTTTCAAAGCCTGCTGCCAGCAGGAACACGCGTCTATATCGCGCATATTGATGGCACCCCCATTGAAGAAATGGTGGCCACAGCCAAGCGCCTTGCAGAAGACGGATTTCCCGTCATGCCGCACTTTCCCGCGCGTATCATCAAAGATCAGGCCACATTGGAAAACTGGATCGCGATGTATCAGGGCGAAGCCAACGTCAATCAGGCCCTTTTGCTGGCAGGTGGCGTAGACACACCGCACGGCGATTTCCATTCGTCCATGCAACTGCTGGAAAGCGGCGCGTTTGATAAGGCCGGCTTTACGCATTTGCACGTTGCGGGACACCCCGAGGGCAACAAAGATATTGACCCTGATGGCTCGCACAAATTGGTGAACGAAGCGCTGCAATGGAAACAGAAGTTTTCCGACACGACCGATGCCAAAATGGCCCTGGCGACACAATTTGCGTTTGACGCCAAACCTATCATTGCATGGGCAGACAGCTTGAAAGACGCAGGCATTGATATTCCGATTCACATCGGGATCGCAGGTCCTGCCAAGCTGCAGACTTTGATCAAATTCGCAATTGCATGTGGCGTTGGGCCTTCGCTCAAGGTTCTGCAAAAGCGTGCCATGGATGTCACCAAGCTTTTGTTGCCCTACGAACCCACAGATGTGGTGGCGGAATTGGCCGCACACAAAGCTGCGAACCCCGATTTCAACATCGAAAAAGTTCATTTCTTCCCGCTTGGCGGCATCAAGACCAACGCCAACTGGGCTATCGAAAACGGCGGTTCTTCTACCGCACCAGTCAAATCCTAAGGATTAAAAATGACCCGTACCATCATTGAATCAAAAACAAAAACCACGATCATGGGATTTGACCAGCCGTTCACCGTTATCGGCGAGCGCATCAACCCCACGGGCCGCAAAATTCTGAATGCCGAGCTTGAAGCAGGTGACTTTAGCCGTGTGGAAGCCGATGCGCTTGCTCAGGTTGCTGCAGGTGCGACAGTTTTGGACATCAACTCTGGTGCCGTATTCTCGAACAAAATGGCCGAAGATCCTCGGTATGCCGACAACAACTTTGTCGAACCGGATCTTATGCGCGAACTGGTGAAACGGGTACAAGCGATCACCGATTGTCCCCTGTGTATCGACTCTTCGGTGCCCGGCGCGCTCGAAGCTGGCCTAGAGGCCGCTGAAGGGCGCCCGTTGCTGAACTCGGTCACCGGTGAAGAAGATCGTCTGGAACTGGTGTTGCCGCTGGTCAAAAAATACAATGTGCCAGTTGTGGCCATTTCAAACGATGACACCGGCATTTCAGAAGACCCAGAAGTTCGGTTCGCTGTAGCGAAGAAAATCGTAGAGCGCGCGGCAGATTTCGGTATCCCTGCACATGATATCGTGGTGGACCCGCTGGTCATGCCGGTTGGCGCGATGGGCTCTGCTGGTTTGCAGGTTTTTGAATTGAACCGCCGTCTGCGCAACGAGCTTGGCGTTAACACCACCTGTGGCGCGTCGAACATTTCCTTTGGTCTGCCAAACCGCCACGGCATCAACAATGCGTTCCTGCCAATGGCGATGGCCACAGGTATGACATCCGCGATCATGAACCCTGTTGCGCTTCCGGTTGGCCCCAAAAAACTGGCCGAGAAAAAAGCAGAAGTCGAAGCAGCGGGCATCGTGATCCCTGCTGATATGGATGACGAAGCTTTCTGCCTGATGTTCGGAATTGGTTCGACAAAACCGCGCCCCGGAAAAGAAATGGAAGCCATCCGCGCAGCGAACTTCCTGACCAACAACGACGAAGGTGGTGCAAACTGGATTTCGTTTAACAAGCAGCCCGCCAAACCGGGTGAAGAAGGTCGCGGTCGCGGTGGTCGTACAGGCGGACGCCGTCGTCGCAGCTAAGATTTTTGCACTTGCAAGACAAAAGCCCGAGGCAAATGCTTCGGGCTTTTATCGTTTTATTTCAAGGGTATTATCCGCGCTTTTTCAATTTGCGCATATCATAGGTATCAGGGCGTTGGGTTGGGTCCTCGTCTGCATCAAACAGGCTGTGTTTTTGGATTTTTTGCGTGCCCGTCACTGGAATATCGGTCACAAACTGAATCCAGCCGGGGGCCTTGTAATACGCCAGACGCTCAAAGCTATAGTCAAACAATGTCTGAGCCATCGCGGCGTCCGGGCTTTGGGTGACCATCACACAGGCCATCACCTCTTCGTCGCGCATCTCGTCGGGCACAGCAACAACCGCCACACGTGTCACCAGATCATGATCCTGTAAGCAGGCCTCGATTTCCGCAGCCGCGATGTTTTCGCCGGATCTGCGAATAATATTTTTTTTGCGATCCACAAAGAAAATCATTCCTGTGTCGTCCATCGTGACGGTATCGCCAGTATGGAACCACCCGCCTTTCCAAGACTCCTCGGTGACCTCCGGCAGGTTCAGGTATCCCGAGAATGCGCCCTTGCGGGGGGTCTCTGCTGAATGCCGGATCACCAGCTCACCGGGCGTTCCGCGTGGGACTTCTTTGTCTGTGTCATCAACCACTTTGGCCTCAAGCCCAACGCTTGGCCGCCCCATGGCACGCGTGTCGATTTGACGGGGTTCTGCATAGTCGCCCAAAATTCGGCACATCTCTGACATGCCCCAAACTTCGATCAAGGGCACGCCAAAGCGCTCTTCGAAGGGGCGGTGTAACGTGGGTTCCACCCCTGCCCCGACGGCAAAACGTAGCGTGTGCCGCGTATCCCAATCTTCTGGCGCACGATTCATCAGGGCCGGAATGACAATGCCAAGGTAATGCGCAACCGTGGCTTTGGTTTCACTCAACTCACGCCACCATGCGCTGGCGCGGAACCGTTCGGGAATAATCTGGCAATTGCCAGTCTCGATCATGCAGAACAGCACAAGAATGGCCGCGTTGACATGAAAAAGCGGAAGCGGGCAATACAGGCGGTCTTGGCCGGTCTGAAAATCTATCAAGCCTCCGCGCGTTGCATACCATTGTCCCATCATCAATTCGTAGTCATGGCTTAGGATACAGCCTTTGGGGCGGCCGGTGGTGCCCGATGTATAGATCAGACTGGCCTCTGAATCGGCATCAATACGGCGCGTCAGCGGCGCACTCTGCTGGGCTGGCGGCACCGCTGGCAGGTCGGCATCCATGTCCACAACCGGTATGTCCAATCCGCTTTCACGCACCCCTTGGACCAAAAGATCACGCAAATCCGGTGCCGTCAGCGCAAGTGTGGCACCGCTGTCTTGTAAGAGATATGCCACCTCGGCCGGTCTGTAATCGGGATTGACCGGAACCCACGATACGCCAATGCTATTCAATGCCAACTTGAGCAAGAGCATCTCTGGCCGATTGGCAAGCAGCACCGCAATGCGATGCCCATGCCCATATCCGGCCTTTTGCAGCTGTTTGGCCCAACGCGACACCAATACCGCAGCTTCGCCATAGGTGATGTCATACCCGTCAGGATAATAATGCCGATCCTGATCCGCTGGCACCGACAAGAATGCGTGGCATGAAAACGTCTCTGCGCGCGCTCTGAAATGCGTTCCAATCGTGTCTGTCATGCTGTGCCCCGTCGTGTGTTAGCTGCCTGTGCCTCAACCTAGCTGTGTTCTCGCGCTGTGCAATGGAATTACATCCACTTCAGGCGGCGTGCTCTCCTTTTGGCTGATTTTCCGCAACGGCATTCAATTGCTTTGCATCAAGGATACCCATCAAAACATTCGATATAATAGATGTATATCGAGGATGGAGGACCTCATTATGCTGATGCGTATACCATACCGTATGGTTGGGCTGTGTTTGCTGATGCTTGCAGGATTGCTGGCGTCAAAGGCGGAGGCCCAAGATGATTTTTTGACCAGTTACAACAGTTCGAAATGGACCGGCGGATCTGTCGATAACGACGCCGACGGAGTGGCCGATTTTTGTATCATGATCCCAAAAAACCCAAGGGATCAGGTGATGTTGATCTTGGACACCAACGAAGGATTGATGATCGGCCTGATCAACTCGCATTGGCGTATGGAAGAACTCGGCAATACCGTTGATGTTCAATTGGTTATTCAGGGGCATTGGCAAGGTCATCTGGACGCCAGAATTTCGGATACGGATACTTTGGCGATCACGGTCGGATATGACACCGAGCTGATTGAAGCAATCAAAGCAGGAAGTGTCCTGAATGCCTATTTGTATATTGGTGATTTTACCGTGTCATTGTCTGGTACACGTGATGCGGTCGACACGGCAAAACGCTGTTATTCCGAGCAAATCCAACCTCACCAGATTCAGACGGCACCCGTGACCTCGTCTGCGCCATCTCACTCTGGCGGTTCGGCAACATATTCTGACGGCAAGCTGGCCTATGAGTCCGCCAACTATGGCGACGCTCTAGAAATCTGGCAGCAGGCGGCGATGCAAGGCGATGCCAAAGCTATGAATGGCTTGGGCCTCATGCATCAGGGCGGCAAAGGTGTTCCCAACGATGCAGACGCGGCACTATACTGGTTCACCATGGCCGCAGATCAGGGGCTGGACGAAGCGCAATACAATCTTGCCCGCCATCATGACAACGGTTGGGGAACGGCCGTCGATTTTGATCTTGCGGCGCACTGGTATGAAAAATCTGCGTTACAGGGCTATGACCGTGCGCAATTGTCCCTTGGGATCGCTTATATGAAAGGCCAAGGGGTAGCCAAAAATCCGCAAACGGCGCGCCATTGGTATTCTCTTGCAGCACAAAATGGGAATCGTGCCGCCCAGTTCAATCTTGGCACCTTGCTGCGCAAAGGGCTTGGAGGTGACAAAAACCCTGCCGAGGCCGTCTATTGGTATCGCCGGTCGGCCGATCAGGGATTCGGATGGGCCCAATTGCGGCTTGGGGATGCGCTGGCACAGGGGCTTGCCGGACCTATTGACCGGATCGAAGCCTATAAATGGTATTTGCTCGCGGTGGAAAATGGCAAAGATCAAGCCACTGAAAAGCTTGCCGAACTTGATGCCATCGTATCTCCGGCTGACCAGCAACGCGCACGCGACTTGGTGGACGGCTGGCAAGAGGTTCCGGAACCCCAAACCCAGACAACGCAGGTGCAACCTGTCCAATTTGACGGTGTGATTGCACAACCCGCGCCTGCAAAAGAACCGGTCACCAAGAAACTGCCCGACGATCTGTTTGGCGACCTGCAACCCACACCAAAACCAACGCCTGTCCCAGCGGCAAAACCTCAAGCGGCGGGCAGAGTTGAGGGCTGCTATGATCTTGGTCAGGCACGCACCACATGCAAGGCGACCTGCAACAGCCCAGCGTTTTCCGAAACTTTTGCGACATCGCAGTTCGTGCGCAAAAACGGGGCACCAGCGGCGGTTCAATATTGCCTGAATGGCTGTCAACAAGCCGAGAGCGAGTTCACGCAGGCCTTGAACACGGTTGCAGTTCTGAAAGGGTCAAAATTCTTTTGCCCGATGCTCTATGCCGAGACCACGCAACTGGCAAAAGACAACAAAATCCCGCGCGAGCATGGCGACAAGAGTGCCCGAAAATCGCATGCAACCGGATCAACGACATTCAACGAGGCTTCACGGTTAGACGCGACGCCCGAACACCTGGCAACCCTGTCACGCGCTGCATACACCCCCGCAGTACAGGCTCTTGTTGATCAGATGCCAACGGTGCTTGAGGGCTGTTATGATACCCAAAGCCCTGCGGCGATGGCGCATTGCAGGGCGGAATGCATTGACGATGCGAGGTTCCCCGGAACAGGGCTAACCAGTGAACAGGCCTTGGAACTGTGCAACAGCGGATGTGACAAGGCAGCGGTATTGTTCAAGGATCAGGCCATCTGGCTGCAGGCCAAAAATGAAGACGGTCTGTCTGGGACCTTTTGCAGTGCCGTCCAGTTTACCAAAATCATACGTGACGAAGTGCGCAACGAAGCCCTTATGGATGGTCGTACCAAATATGAAGCGTCTGAAATCGTCGGAGGGATCATCTCGTATTGGAAGGGTGCTTTGATCGCTGGCGGACGATGAGACCTGCCCCGCAGACACAGCCCCCGTTTGGACAAAATGAGGATCATAAAATGAACCATCACTTTCGCACATTCATCGCAATTGCATTGACTGTCGTCGGGTTGGCCCTGACCGCGTCGCACGTCACCGCACAAGACATAAACAACCAAAAACAGGCCGCGCAATTCATCAAAGAGCTTGAGACATTTAACAAAGGCAAGGCTGATATCAGGCGTCCGATTGCCAATATGCAAGCTCTGATGAGACAAGAGTTCAGCGCCTACAGAGAAGCGGTGAACAGTTCCGAAACCATGGAAGAAGCGGATCAAAAGTATCAGGTCAATTTGCAGGATTTCAAAGAGGCACGCGCACAGTTTGATGCCGCGATTGCCACTGCCGAGGCAATTGGGGCCAATTCGAAATTTCCGGAAATTCAGGCGCTTGCAAACCAATATGTGGTCAGCCTCAAGAACGCACAAAGCCGGGTTAACAATATTGCTGTCGCCTTCAAGTATCACGACGCAAAGGCCCTTTTGAGTGATTGCAAGGGACTAGCGTCCGATGTTCGGGCCGTGGGCCTGCATTGGCGGGCGCAAAGGCCGGCCATCTCGGCAAAACTCAAAACTGCTCGTGCCCATTTTAAGAGGGTCAATGAACCCGAAGTCAAAGATTGCCCTTATGAAGATGGCACCAAGCAGCACGTATTGCATTGCATTTTGGGACAGCCCATGTCGGAAGGAACAGGAAACTAACTATGTTGTATGCTTCTAAAACCGCACTCTGCTTGACACTTTCCCTCGCCGTTTTTGCCTCGGTCGCCGACGCGCATATGCTACGTGACCGCGAGTTTGATTATCTTAGGCCTTTCATGGAACCCTTCGATGATATCGAAGACATGCTAAAGGACATTCCAGATACAACGGCCATCGGCGAAACAGCCCCAAGCGATACCGCAACCGACATTGGAAACACGGGTTCCTCGGATTCAGCACAAGGTGCCAGCGCACCCGTCGCGCCCTCACCAACGGCCGCCGTGCCCTCCCAACCTCAGCCACGTATGATCGGCGAGGCCGTGGAAATCCTGAACACCTATAACAAGGGTGGCGTCAGCCATGGCAACGCCCGCAGCCCGACATTCACTCTGACAGAGCCGATGATGTTGACGTATCTTCAGACCTATCACTGGAACGGAGGGCGTGGCACCCCTGCCCCCGGTCAGATCGGCCTAAAGGGTCAGGGCGTCTGGCAGGCCGAAGGCCGCCCCGGAATGTTCGACACCCCGAATGCCGAATGGATCGCCACACCCGAAGTGATTTTGCAGCCCGGCACCTATACGGTGGTCGACAGTTCTGCAGACACATGGGCCCATAATTCGAGCTCGAACGAGGTCGGATTTGTCGTAGTGCGCGCAGCGCCCGTGTCTGCGGCACCATCGCTGGACCCCATACTCACCGAGCGCGCGGCCCTAGAGCGACTTACGGGGATTTCCCAATTCAAAGACTGGGTACTGGCCGTACGCGCAAACGGCAATACTGTGGTCTATGATGTGACAAACGATCCAACCGCAACCTGCGTGACGGACGCGTGCAACTGGTGTTTCCGTATGTCCGAAGACACCCCAAGCCATCGGACATATTTTGACACCTACTGTGTGGATGCGATGACCGGACGGGTTTGGTCACCCTCAGACTGATGTATCAGAAACGAGGTCTGGCACTGGGTCAAAACACCCCAAGCAGACCTCGTTCACCAACGCTGCCGCCCCCGAAATTTTACCAACACCACATGCAAGACCCAGTTCGCGTGCCGGAATATCACCTGCTCTGCGAAAAACTTGCCTTTAGGCGGGGTACCTCTACCTTAGCAGTATCCAAGTCATACATGAGGCCGCCTCTTGGCAATCAGCTTTTCTCTTCTCTTTGTGGTCGTTCTCGAGGCAGTGGCGGTCTATTTTGCCTATCTGGCCATTGTTGGGTCGCGCACACCACAAGGTGCGGTGGCTTGGGTCGTATTTCTGATATCCGCTCCATATTTTGCCATCGTGAGCTATTTGTTTCTGGGTCACCGTAAATTCAATGACTATGTCGTTGCGCGGCGCGCCTCTCAGCGGGTGTTGGATGGCATGGCCCAATCTCGCAAAAGCTATCCGCCAAGAGGCGATACGCAAGACGTAGGGTATCAAGTCTTTGAGACGCTGGCCGCGTCGCCGGTGGTGTCAGGCAATGCCATCAAAGTCTTGGTGGACGGGGCAAAGACGTTTGATGCGATATTTGATGCCCTTGAAAACGCACAGTCTTACATCCTGTTCCAGTTTTACATTATTCGCGACGATGCACTTGGCCAAGACATCCAACGGCGCCTTGTTGATGCGGCACGGCGCGGTGTCGCGGTGTATGTCTTGTATGACTCGGTCGGCAGTTCACGGCTTCCTTGGGGTTATATCAATGTGTTGACAGATGCAGGCGTCAAAATGCTTGATACCAACGCACTTCAGGGGCCAACCAACCGATTGCGGGTAAATTTTCGAAACCACCGCAAAACCGTGATCGTGGATGGGCGTGTCGGATTTACAGGTGGCTTGAACGTTGGCGACGAGTACATGGGGCGCAATCCTGCATTTGGCCATTGGCGCGATACTCATTGCAAGGTTGAGGGGCCGATCGTATCCCAGCTCCAGTTGGTGTTTTGTGAAGATTGGCTTTGGGCGACAGAAGACGGGTTGTTTGATGACTTGTTCTGGCGCCCTGAACCTGCCCCGTCAAATTTCGACGCATTGATCATGGCCACCGGCCCCGCCGATGATTTGGACACAGGTAACCTATATTTCTGCGCCATGATCCGTGCGGCCCGCCACCGACTTTGGATTGCCTCGCCGTATTTTGTGCCGGATGCGGACATTGTCTCTGCCCTTAAGGTTGCCGCCCTAAAGGGAATTGACGTCAGAATCCTTATTCCTGAGAAAGCCGATCACTGGGTCACATGGTTGGCATCTTTTGATTATCTGGATGAACTCCGAGAGGCCGGCGTTGTCTTTTGGCGCTATGACAACGGATTTATGCACCAAAAGGTTGCTCTGGTAGATGACAGCATCGCCGCGATCGGCACGCATAATTTGGACAACAGGTCATGTGCATTGAATTTTGAAGCCTCGGTCCTGGCCTTCGAAGAAGACGTTGCCAAGGACGTCGCAGACATGTTCAAGGCTGATTTTGCCCAATCCCGGATCAGCACACGCACCTTGTCGGAACAGCCGCTCTGGATACGTTTAGGGGCGCCAGTGTCGCGACTGTTTGCGCCGCTCTTATAGATCCAACTTGTTCGCTTTGGCCAATCTGCCAAGACAGGCGTTATACTCTGCCCCAAAAACAAACACCGCAGCCATCAAATACATGAACACCAGCGCGGAAATGACACCTGCCAAGCCAGCATATGTGACGCTGTAGGTCGAAAAGTTGCTGATGTAGTATTCAAATACGCTTGCGATGACGTACCACAATACAAACGTCAGAATAATACCGGGCAACAACGCACGAATAGGACGTTTTATGCCCGGCAACCATTTATGACAGGCCAACACGCCCAAAAACGATACAATCAACGTCACAACAAGGGCCACAAGCTCGTTGGGCACAACGGCAATATGCAGTTTCGGCGCCGCTTCGGACACGATGCGCATATATACAGGAATAACCAATCCGATCAGACCAGCCAGAGTGACAAATACCGCTCCGCCAAGCGCGAATGCGAGCGACAACAACCGCTTTTTCCAAAGTGGCCGTGGATCAACCTCGTGATAGCATTCGCTGATCGCCAGACGGACGGCTTCAAACCCATTGGATGCAAAAAGCAACGTCAACAACGCCCCAAAGGTAATCGTTGATTTGTTGCTTTGCTCTAAAACGGCGCGCACTTCGGTTTCGATGGGCGCGGCAATGGCATCTGGCCAAGAGCCAAACACAACTTCCAGCAAATCACCCATATCGGCATCTGGTTGGGACATCCCCCAAGACGACAGCATCCCTGCGACAGACAATGCAAGCAAACAAAACGGAAAAATCGCAAGCATCATCGAGAGCGCGATATGGCTTGATAACACCAACCCTCCATTGGTGTTAAACCTGCGTGCGGCGTCTCTAAGGGCTTGCCAGAAAATCAATGTCTATATCCATCTCAACCTATGGGCATATGGGCGGTAGTTTCGCGCAATCGTCAACCTTGTTTCTTTTGTGCGGGCGATCAGACAGAGGTGTGTCGTCATATCTCAACATTCTCGCGGCACCGCCAAAGAATACTCCGACAGACACCCCTAAATTTGGATCAACACAAATGGCATCGCTTCACGGCGACACAGGGGCGGAGATATTTTTTTCCAAACCCCGACCATCCGCACAGGTTCCGGCCTTGACCTCTTGCGGCACTACTCACGGATTAAGGCTGGCGCCAGCTTCGGCTGGCGTCTTTTCCCAGAAAACTGATCACACTAGGCAGCAGCAATAAGTCCCTGCCCCTTGCGCACCTTGAGAGGAGAGCGCCCAAACCAGCGGCGAAAGGCTTGGTTGAATGCGGTTTGATCTGAATATCCGACGGCCAATGCCAGCTCTGCAAACGGAAGATTGGTCTGCTGCACCAGAGAAAGCGATTTACGGCGCCGCTCGGTATCCAGTATTTCGCGGAAACTGACGCCAAACTGTTTAAGACGGCGTTGCAAGCTGCGTGGTTGCATCTGAAGAGATGCCGCGACCTTGTCCTGAGACACAACACCCAAAGATAGTTGGCGCATGACTTCCAGCCGCACCGCCTCGGGAAAGTTGTTGCGATGCTCTGCGGTGACCTCGGCAAAATATCGACGGATAATCGGATGAAATGCGACGTCTGTTTTGTTGATTTTCTGATCAAGTACCGATCTGTCAAATTCAAAGGCACAGCGTTCTGCGCCATATGTCACCCGCACCCCAAGCTCACGCGACAATGAATCCAATCGAGACACCGGTGCCGCATGAGGGACCGATGCAGAGACCAATTTCACCGGGTGCTCGGCAAGACATTGCAGGGTGATGCGGCTATTGCAGAGTGTAGCTTCGCGAAACTGACGGCACGGTGTTCCCTCTGTGCGGACATCAAATACGAATTCGGCCAGATTGCTCTGCGGATGTTCAATGAGCGACACACTCGCCCCGTTTGAGTGGATAAACATGTTGCGAATGATGGCATTTGACGCCGCCCGCACGGTTGTTTCCATCCGCACCGCAAGTGAAATCACACCAAGGCTTTCCAGCGCAAAGTACCGAGAGCGCTGAACGCCTAAATCCGGGATATCCCAGCGCGCAGCGCATTCTTCTAAAAACGCGATCGCATGTAGAAATTCCACTTCGGTTTCTTTTGCGCGAAAAATTCCGGCGCCAAAGCCGTATTTGTCTAACAGAGGGGTGATTTCCTGCCCATGCTTTTGCGCAATATCGTCTAAACCTTCCAAAGCAGACGCTCTGATATACATGCCCATAAAAAATGCGGACCTTTCAAAATGCGTATAATATACCCTAAGCGTATCAAATTCTTGCGCCACGCCAAGGGGCTATCTTGGGAAATTCGCAAGACCCAAACACAATACAGAAAGATGTCCGTGATCGATCACACTGTGCAACCCGCGTAATCGCCAGAAAAATGCGCCCTTTTGGCGTGCTGTGCCGGTCCGGTTGAGGTCTTAGGTTCGGTTGCCCAGAAGCGGGCGCATGACGATTGGCGTCAGATACATGGGAAACTGATAGCACCCCAGAAACAAAAGGAACTCGTCAGTATTGGTTGCGCTCGAGGCAACGAGGAAAAGTGCGACATTGCGATTTCCCGCGACCAGAGCCATCGGTCCGGCGCTTTGTTCAAATCCAAGTCGGCGCAAACCCGTATACGCAAGTACCTGCAACCCAAGGTTTGCAGCCAGTGCGATACACATCCATTTTGCAAGCATCCAAGGCGCTGACGAAATGGCGGGGGTAACGGCACTCATCAATCCAACGACGATCACAGCCAGCGCCAGTGAGGTTAGACCGTCAAGTGCCCGAACTTCTGACATACGCATTTCGGGCTGGCACCGTGCACGAAGAAAGAACGCAACAGCAACCGTTACACTGATTGAAAGCCCAAGGCGCAATGCGGCATAGATGGCGTCCGAGAGATTTCCAAGCGCCGGTGATGCCCAAAATATGGGAAAGATTGTGAGCGGCAGGATAAATGTGCCAAGGATGAGCAACCGAAAGGCTGGCTCGGGGGCCTGACCGATCATAACCGCCATATTCGGGCTCGCGGTCACCGAGGGCGCCGAAAGCATCAGCGTCAGCGCAATCGCAACAGGGCTCTGAGCCATGCCAAAGCACGCAAACAACGCGATACAGACCAATGGCAACGCCAGCTGGTACACCAAAACAACCCCAAGCGTGCTTAGGATGTGGTTCAGCCCATCCAATGCCGCAGGCAGCCCAACGCGATACGCCGTGAGGAACAGCAGCACCAGCACCAGCTCGCTTAGCCAAGGACGAAGCGCGACTGCGACGCCCGGCAACACAAGGCCCGCAACCAGCCCTGCCACAAGGACAAACCGCCCATAGCGTGCAAAGACCCCCAGTGCGGTAAGCATCTCGGCCTAGCCGCCCGGACCTTGGCGAATATTGTCCGGCAGCCATGTGGCCAGCTCGGGCCAGATCACGAGGATCACCACCATCAGCAGCATGAGACCAACCATCGGGATCGCTGTCTTGGCGATATACCCGATCTCGTGGCGGGTCATGCCCTGAAGAACAAAAAGGTTAAATCCGATGGGCGGGGTGACTTGTGCGGTTTCGATGACCACAACAAGGAAAATGCCGAACCAGATCACATCAATACCTGCCGCGCGGATCATCGGTTCAACAATCGCCATTGTGAGGACCACCGACGAAAGACCGTCCATGAACATGCCGAGGATCAAGTAGAAGACCGTCAATACGGCAATAAGCGCCACCGGTGACAGATTATAGCTTTCGATCAGTTCGGCCAGCGCACGCGGCAACCCCGTAAAGCCCATAGACAGCGACAAGAACGCAGCCCCCATCAGAATAAAGGCGATCATCGCCGAGGTTTTTGTGGCCCCCATCAAGCTGTCTCTAAAAGTTCCCCAGTCAAGCGAGCCTTGCATGGCCGACAGCGCAAGCGCACCCACCACCCCAACAGCCGCAGCTTCGGTGGCCGTGGCATAGCCAAGGTACATCGAGCCGATCACCACAAAGACAAGTCCGAAAAGCGGCAGCAAAAAACGGCTTTCGGCAAGGCGTTTGCCCATTGGCATCGGGGGTTCCGGCTCTGGGCGTTGGTCTTTGCACACAAAGTGCCAGCCAATGATATAGAGCATAAACAGCCCGGCCAGCACGAGCCCGGGAAATACGCCCGCCATGAACAGCTTGGTGATACTTTCGTTAATCGTGACACCATAGACGATCAGCGTCAGCGACGGCGGAATCATCAGGCCCAACGTCGCAGCCCCTGCCAAAGTGCCGATAATCATATATTCGGGATAGCCGCGTTTGCGCAGCTCGGGGATCGACATTTTCCCAACCATGTTCAGGGTCGCCGCCGAAGATCCAGACACGGCCGCGAAAATCGTGCACCCTGCGATATTGGTGTGCAACAGACCCCCGGGCAAAAACCGCATCCATGGTGCCAGTCCGCGGAACATGTCTTGGGATAATCGCGTTCGATATAAAATCTCGCCCATCCAGATAAACAGCGGCAACGCCGTCAGGGTCCAGCTTGAGGCGCCTGTCCAGATTGTGGTGATCATCGCATCACCTGCAGGACGTGTCGTGAACAGCTCCATGCCGACCCACGCCACCCCCATCAGCGCAAGCCCGATCCACACTGAGCCGCCCAATAGCGCGAAGAGAACCAATAGGAAAATTGCGGTGGTATAAAGTTCGCTCATTCCAAAACCTCCCCGTGAATCTGGCTCTCGCGAAGCGCGAGCAGCCGTGTGAGATAATCCCAAATGGCGACGGCCAAAAGCACGGTCCCGATCGACATTGGCAGCTGTGGTAGCCAAACAGGGGTATAGACCCACTCAGACCCCGTATCGGCCCACATTTCCCCCCATTTGGCGGGCGAGTTGACGAACATCGACAGGAACGTCAGCATCCATTCGGGGACAAAATCCTGTCCTTGCGTGCGGTCGTTGAGCATCTCGGACATGATGTTGGTCTTGATCGCATACCGCGCAAAATATGTGGCTGTTATCGCGGCGACAAACATCGCCACCCCATCAAGCCAGAACTTGGTGTGCGCATTCAGATTCAGCAAAACCGACACACGAATATGCCCGCCCTGCGTGAGCGTGTATGCCAGTGCGAAAAAAGACGTCGCGGCCATCGCATAGCCTGCGTACTCGGTCGATCCGGGGAATGTGAGGCTGGACCAGCGCGCAATCATTTGGCCAATAATCAATAGCAAAATCAGCACCATAAAGCACGCAGCCAAGGCGCCAGCAGCCCGATATACCTTATCAAGACCTCTCCAGACAGGAGACAATAGTGCCGCCGCCTTTGGGCCCTGCCAAAGGCAGTAGAGCGCCAAAAGCGCAGGAAACACAAAGAGCCATACCCATAAGGGGAGCCCCAAAAATGATTGCCAATCTCGCATCGAAACTCCCCTGAAATCAGTGTGGGAGCGGCCGTTCTTGGGTCAGGCCGCTCCCTTTGGATTAGTTGGCGTTGTACGCATCAAGAATAGCTTGACCATCCTCGCCCACGTCCGCCAGCCAGTCCGCTGTCATCTTTGCACCAATGGTTTCAAGTTCAGCAAGGAACTCGGGACCTGCGTCTTCGACCTTCATGCCGTTGGCTTCCAGTTGCTCAAAATACCAGCTTGCCAGCTCTGATGACTTTGTCGCGCATGCGGCACCTGTTTCATCGGCCGCCTTCTGAACATTGGCTTGCATGTCCGCACTCAGCCCTTCCCAGACGCCTTTGTTGACCATGACATAGTTACGCGGGAGCCATGCGTTCACCTTGTAATAATGGGTCAGGTTTTCCCATACTTTACGGTCATAGCCTGTCGAACCCGACGAAATAAAAGACTCGGCGACACCGGTGGCCAATGCTTGGCTCAGTTCCGCGGCCTCAACCTGAACGGGGATCATCCCGAGTTCTTCAGCAAATGTTGCCGTCGCTGTGTTGTACGAGCGGAACTTCACGCCTTGGGTGTCCTTTGACGAGCGGACTTCTTTTTTGAAATAGAACCCCTGCCCCGGCCATGGGCACGTATAGAGCGCCACAAGGTTCAGATCGGACAGCTGTGCATTCACCTTGTCTTTGGCCGCGGCCCAAAGTTTGTCATTTGCTTCATACGTGGTTGCGATGAACGGCAGGTTATCCCACCCCAAGAGCGGTGCCTCATTGGCATGTGCGGACATAAAGCGCTCGCCGATGGGGGCTTGGCCTGTCTGGACGGCGCGTTTGATCTCGCCACCTTTAAACAGCGACCCACCCGGATGAACCGTAATATCAATTTCGCCACCGGTATAATCGCGCACCTTGTCCGCAAAGACGACGCCCATTTCCGAATGGAAGTTCGTCGCAGCATAGGCCATCGGCATGTCCCATTGCTCGGCCAAAGCGGTCGTTCCTGCAAATGCCACTGCCATTGTAATGGCGGTTGTGCTCAATGTCTTGTTTCGTAGTTTCATTGGTCTCTCCCTGAGTTATTGTTTTTTGGTTTTGGTTTTGGTTATTAATCCGCCGAAAAGCGCATTGGCTCAAAGGGGCGGATGTCGTTGTTTGAATGGTTTCCCGAAATAATATCCGCAACAAGGCGGCCGGTTTTTGGTCCACCGGTCAAGCCGATGTGGTGATGCCCAAAGGCCGTGAAAACACCGCTGTCGCGCAGCTCGCCGATCAATGGCAGGCTGTCAGATGGTGCGGGGCGATACCCCAGCCATTCTTCATCACTTTCGGCAGTAAGATCAGGAAACATGTCTTGCGCTTTGCGGCGCAAAAGCTTCAGCGGCGCTTTTGAACGCGTTTCGGTGAGCCCGCCAAACTCGACAACACCCGCACAGCGCACGCCATGTTCCATCGGTGTGGCGACAAATTTTCCTGCCGTCAGCATCATCGGGTTGTTGGGTTTGAGGTTCGGCCCCTTGAACATAATGTGATACCCGCGCTCGGCCTCAAGCGGCACATTCAGTCCCAGCTTTTGCATGAGCGGCTTGGACCAAACCCCTGAGGACACAACCGCTTTGTCACAGTGGATACGGCCTACGTTGGTGTCTACCGCGCTGATCTGCCCGCCGCCCAACTCAAAGTCCTGAACGTCGGCCTGAATGAACTTGCCCCCCATCTCTTCGAGAAGGCTCACCAAATCTCCGACGTACGCCGCCGGGTTGAGAATAAAACCATGATTTTTCAGCACCGCCAAAAGCTGCGTTTTGCGACCCAAGATTGGTTCCGCCTCTTGAACGGCCCCGCCTTCGATAAACGTGGGATCAAAGCCCGCCTCACGGCGCAACTCCCAAGCAAAGGCATCTGCGTCAAACGCTCTGCGATCAGGGTATGCAAAGCTATAGTCGCTCTCTTGGACCCATTTCGCGGCGTTGGTGCCTGCGGTCAAAGCCTGATGTTGTTCAAGGCTGTCACCTATGATTGTCGTCAGGCCTTGGCTGATCCTGCGCGTATCTGCTTCGTTCGCATGTGACATGTATTTCACCAGCCACGGCACCAGTTTTGGCAAATACCCCCAACGCAGAAACAGCGGGAAGTTTGGGTCGGCCAAATACGCCGGACTTTTCCCAAGCAGGCCAGGCCCCGTAACGGGCACCACAGAGCAGCTCGCCAGAATGCCACCGTTTCCGTAAGACGCCCCCATGCCCGGCACACCCTTGTCCAGAAGCGTGACATCATACCCTGCTCGGCGCAGCCAGATGGCTGAAGACGCACCGACAATCCCGGCGCCAATGACAACAATATGCTCTGAAGCCATGAAACAGCTTTCTCCCAAAGTTGAGGTTCAGTGTGGCAGCGGCTATGTATCATTTCCAATACTAAATATTCGCAACCATATAACAATAAGTGATACACTGCGGAATGCGACTTCGGTTCAGACAGCTTCAAGCCTTTCATGCCATTATTGAAACGGGCACCGTCACCGGTGCCGCCGAGTCCTTGGGCATCTCACAACCAGGAATATCAAACCTGTTGGCCCAACTAGAGAGACAAACGGGACTGACGCTTTTTGAACGCCTCCATGGTCGGCTTGTCCCAACACCCGAGGCAGAGCTGATGCACCGTGAGATCGACACAGTGGTGCGCGGGATCGACCACGTCACTCAGACTGTGTTTGATCTGCAAAACAAGCAGGCTGGCCAACTGCAGATTGCCTCGCAGCACTCGATGTCCTTCGGTTTTGTGCCTAAACTCATTGCCGGGTTTGCACACTCTAGACCCGATATGAATATTTCATTCCAGTCGCAGTATAGCTCGAAAATTCAAGAGTGGGTGCTTTCGGGTCTCTTCGAGATTGGCATATGCGAGATGCCAATGCTCTATGACACATTGCAATATTACCCGTTGCATGTGGAAACGCGCATTGCATTGCACAAAGATAACCCTTTGCAAAAGCACAAATTTTTGACGCCAGAGCTGTTGAAAGACGAACCGTTTCTTGTGATGGGGCCCGACCACATTACACAGCGTCGGCTGCGCGAGGCGTTTGAAAACGCAAACATTCCCATCAAATCGCGGGTGCATTCACATCTCTTCAAAAACCTGCTCGCCTTTGTAAAGGAAGGCATGGGGGTTGCGCTGCTTGATCGATTTGGATTGGAGTTCGACTATGATGACCGCTTTGTGGTCCGACGCTTTGAGCCGACAATCATGATGGACATGGCCGTGATCACGTCAGCGACACGGCCGCTCTCTCAACTGGGCAAAGAATTCTTGGCGTTGCTCTTAAGCGAGTTGCAACCCTACAATATCGACGCCAAGCCCATCGTGCTGGCCAAATAGGAGACACCATGGAACGTGCAGCGGTCGGCATATTGATGTTGGAAACAAATTTCCCACGCCCGCTGGGGGATATTGGCCACGCACACACATGGGATTTTCCGGTCCACATGCGCGCGGTTGGTGGGGCAAGTGCGCAAAAGGTTGTCCACCAAGACCCTCGGGCGCTGTTTGATGCATTTGTTCAGGTTGGTCGCGCATTGGTCGCCCAAGGATGTACGGGGCTAACAACGTCCTGCGGATTTCTGTCGCTTATGCAAGATGACCTGAAAGACGCCCTGGGGGTTCCTTTTGCTAGTTCGTCTTTGATGCAGATCCCGATGATCGAGGCGATGTTGCCAGCAAATCAGCAAGTTGGCGTTTTGACGATCTCCAAAGAAAGCTTGAGTGCCGCACATTTGCACGCGGCAGGCGCGCGTGATGACGTCCCCGTCGAGGGGTTGCCGCGTGACGGGGCCTTTGCCACCGCAATATTTGAAGATTTGCCCGAGATGGACGTCACCGCGTGCCATGCAGAAATGTGCGAGATGGCCCAGCGACTTGTATCCAAGCACGAGACGGTCGGCGCGATCGTCCTCGAATGCACCAACATGGCCCCTTATGCCGCTGACATTGCAGAGATAACCGGGCGCCCGGTCTATTCGATTGTCAGCTTTCTCAACTGGTTTCAGGCGGGTTTGGCGCCCCCCCGGTTCTAAGAACCCAGCGCCCATTTTCGAGGTCCCGTGACCAGCTACGACATATCTGACGTGCCATCACATTGACAGATCATTGTCGACAAACGAGGCTCTGAATTCTTCTTTTGGCAACAGCGGGAAGCGCGCTCCTGTCATGTTTGCAGCAAGTATCCGATCACACCGGAAGGTTCGGGGCGCCTTCCTGAGATGGTCAAAGCACACAACATACCAAATCGGATATTTCAGCAGAAGATAATGCGGTTCGACATCCCGTTCTGATACGTCGCCATCCTCTCTTTGGTATCGGATTGCCAAGACCTCCTGAGCTACAAACGCCTGATGCAAGGCCTGTACAACCCGTTTCGGAGGTGTGTTGGCACTGGCCTGAACATAGGTTGACGCGGTGACACCAATCATGATGCGCGACTGAAGCCGGTCCACCTGTTTGCGTTTCTCTGGCGAAAATGAGGCCACCAGTTGCCGGCGAACTGACCCCAAACTGGCCAAGAACAAAGGCGAATTCATTTGCTCTGCAACCGCGATGCTAATGAGCAGATCAACCGCTTCGGGATATGCCAAATTCATCCTGCCCACGCCCCAATTCTGGTCAAGACGCACGCCTCCACCGCGTCCGCGATCGGCATCGATCTGCATCCCTTGTTCCCGCATGAGAGCAATATCGCGCGCAATCGTACGCGCGCTGACACCGTGCTCGATCGCAAGATCTTTGACCGTGCAATGCGTGTCTTGCTTGAGCTGAACCGCCAACATGTCCATGCGTCTTAGTCTGTCATTCACATTTGAGCGTGCCATGAAACAAATAGGACATAAATTGTCATATTAATCAATATGAGTGCGCGAGAACACATACCAATCAAAAACATCCACCCAATTATTATGGGCGAAATATGCTTACAGGAGAGCATGCTATGAAAATGAACTACTTTGTGGTCGGCACAAATGACTTGGGCGCGTCAAACGCATTCTACAGCGCTTTGTTTGAACAGTGGGGCCTGACATGCGCGTCACCATCCGACAGAATGACGTATTGGCTCGGCGAAGATTTTGCCTTTGCCACAGCGATCCCCTTTGACACAAAACCAGCCAGCAATGGCAATGGCACCATGGTTGGGTTTTGTGTGGGAACCCAGGATGAGGTCAGACGTCTGCACGCCCTTGCCATTGACCTTGGCGGCACGTGCGAGGGTGCCCCGCATCAGCGCGGGCCAAAGTTTTCAGCATATGTACGTGATCTTGATAAAAACAAACTGTGTTTTTCTGATTAGCGTTGTCCGATCATCAGGCGTCCGCCCCGAACTGACCCACAGGCCAAATTACGGACGCCTGCCAATATGGCAGTTCTCAGGTCGGCCGCGTCCCCGACCTCGACTGCGACGGGTCAATGTGCCCTCAGCTCTTGGCAGAATATGCCTGCCCGTCACCCATCACTGATCGGTGTTTTTCCATGTCTCTGGGGTGACGTACACGATACCATCATCGACACTGACCATGACCTCGCCGTCCTGAACATTGACCTGCACCTTCATCGAGCGCGCGGCGAGTTCGGCGAGATCGCGGGTGTTTGACTCTGAAAAATTCACCACCTGAAGATTGTTGAACCGCGTGGTGCTGTTTTTGATCTTTTCCCACCACATCTCGGCGGTTCGGCCGCCGTAACAGTACACAATCACTTTGCCAGCTTTGCCACAGGACTGACGCACAATTTTCTCGCTGGGAAGCCCCAACGCCACCCACAAATCAAGCTCGCCACTCAGGCTTTTTTGCCAAATGTCCGGCTCGTCGTCCGTCGAAAGCCCCTTGGTCATCTCCAGTTGCTCGTGCGCGTTCAGTGCAAAAGCCAGAATACGCACCATCAGCCGTTCATCGGTTTCCGAAGGATGTTTGGCGACGGTCAACTTATGGACTTCGTAATAGTGCCGATCCATATCGGACACCGACAGTTCCACTTTATAAATGGTTGATTTTTGCGCCATGATTTTTCCAAACTTGCAAAGTTATGGATGCCTAATGCGTAGGGCCAACATGTGAAAGCAGATAAAGCCACGTTCGGGCAGTAGATTGCTTTGCGGGTGCTCTGTGGATAGCGTGGAGCCAGAGACATTCGGGAGACTCGCACGACATGGCCACCAAAGCACAGTTAGAAGCCGAACTTGCCGAACTCCGGCAACAACTGGCAGACCGGACACCTAACGATCCCCTACCTGACCAAGAGTCTTCTGAAACAGACACAACACCACACCAGGCGCAAGACGGTGATGATGTCGAACCGGATTTTGACACTCAGGTTGGCGAATTGCTGGCCGCTTTCGACGATATCCCAGCCAAGAAACCGCTTCTTCTTGCGCTTGGTGTTTTTGCTTTGGGCTATATGATTGGCCGCTCTCGTTAGGATGAATGACATGAACCGCATAACCAGAAATATCTCTATTGTTCTAAGATCCGAGCGCCTGATCGCCCAACGCCATCTCGCTGTACTGAGGCGGCAAACCGGCCTGATGGCGGCTGCCGGGATCGCCGGCGGAGTGGGCTTGATCATGCTGAACGCCTCAGCCTATCTAGCGCTTTCACAATCGATGTCTCAGCCCGTTGCAGCCCTGATTGTGGCGCTGGTGAATCTGGGGTTGGCCGCCTTGCTGATATCTCTCGCGGGGAAATCAAATGCTGACGCAGAAACGGCTCCAGTGGCCGAGGTACGTGACATGGCATTAGAAGATCTCGAGGCAGAACTCCGCGTCGCCGCGACAGAAGCCAAAGAAGCAACTGATGCGCTCAAGAAAATGGCGCATGATCCACTTGGCGCACTGGCGCCCGGGCTTGCGGGCACCGTGGTCAAGGCTGTGATGAAAAACATGAAAAGCTGATCAGGTCACGCCCGACCAAAACAATGCGTGCGTGTGAAGAACGGCAATAATTGGCAGGTTTGGGGCGGAAAAGGATTTCAATATGGTACAGGACATGGACAAAACCAGCCAGCCAAAGACTACGCTCGCCCTGTCTTCCATGCCTCGGGCGGCATTGTATTCGACATTAACCGTCGCCCTTCTCGTGTCGGTGGTTTTCTTGCATGTGGTGCAAAGCTTTCTGATCGCACTGTGTCTTGCTGGAATCTGTGCAATTCTGGCAAAACCGCTCTTTGATAAACTGCATCATCTGGTTGGGGGGCGAGACGGGATCGCCAGTGGATTGACGCTGTTGATCTGCATTCTGGCGGTGATCGCGCCGCTGATTTTCATTTTCTATCAAGCTGCGGCACAGGCCGTCGAAGTGTTCAACGACTCTGATGAATTTCTGGAAACCCTTTCACAAGATGTTCATGACCTGCGCGACGGGACCCTACAGATTCCGGATTGGATACCATTCGATAAAGACCTCGAACTTGCTGGGCCGCAATTATACGAAAAGACAAACGATCTTTTGAAATCTCTGGCATCCTTTTTTGCATCATCTCTTTCGGATCTGACATGAAGTGGTCCTGCTTTTTAGGACAGGTTTGCGGCTTGGCT
>NZ_SULI01000028.1 GCF_005518135.1 Shimia litoralis
TTGTATCCATTCAATCGGGTTGGATACATCTTAGCACGCTGTCCGAATTTGCCGGACCACTTCATTTGGAACCCCTGTAAATTTTTTGAACAAGTTTGATATTGTCTGGCGTGACTGTTCTGCCCCGGCTGCGTTACATCACGGTCAGCACAACGCCCATGACGGTACATCCTAGCGTCGAATACCCTGCGTCAATCAAAAGAAGTGTGCGGCTGCGGTCGGCGAAAAAGTAATTTGTCGCAATCCACGGCGTCACCATAAACAATCCAAGCCCAAGGCCCGCCGTGAGCCCTTGGGCCACACCTTCAATTCCGCTCAGCACAAAAATATGGCGCATCATACCGGCCACTAGGACAGCGCCCACAAAGGCCACGATATATGGGGTGGGGCCGGAATTTGGCGGACGGCCTTCCGATGTTGGGACGATCCCGGCGGCTTTCATCCATGGACCTGCAAGGGCCATGTACCAGATCGCCCCCAAAATATACGATGAAAGACCAGCTGCGATTACGCCTAAAAAGGACATCTTATACTCCTCATACACAATCACGGAACTATGCCCGAGTATCGACAATTCGCCTAGAGACCAGCCAACTCTGATACAATCTTCCATTCAACTTCGGTGACAGGCTGTACGGAAAGGCGCGAGTTTTTGACCAAAACCATCTCTGAAAGGCGTGGGTCTGACTTGATCTGTTCCAGCGTGACGGGGGTCGGGACGCTTTGAACTGCTTTGATATCGACACATTCCCAGCGCGGATCGTCTGTCGTCGAGTCAGGGTGGGCTTCGGCGATCACTTCAACGATGCCAACGACAGATTTCTCTTTCAGGGAGTGATAGAAAAAACCACGATCGCCCACCTTCATCTCACGCATAAAGTTCCGCGCTTGATAATTGCGCACGCCATCCCATTCTTCACCTGTGTCGCCTTTGGCAAGCTGGTCAGACCAGCCCCAAGTGTTGGGTTCAGATTTGAAAAGCCAGTACGCCATTAGCCGATCACTTTGGTCCAAGGGATCAAGTCAACCGACGCAAAAAGGTCGGCCTTTTTGTAGGGATCGTTTGCGGCCCAATCTTGTGCGGCTGCCATGTCAGGCAGGTCGAGAATAATCAGGGATCCGCACATTTCGCCCGCGTCATCAAGAAATGGGCCGGCCATTTCGACGGCATCCGTAGACTTGAGATATGCAACATGCGCATCGCGATTTGCTTTGCGGATGTCGATAGAGTTCGGTTTATCCTTGGCGATAAGGGCAATTCTCATAATTATTCCTCCTTTGGCGGGCGAGAGAGAAGCATCTCCATCGCTTGTGCAATCTGTAATTTTCCTGCGATCAATCCCACAACCGCATCGGTTATGGGCATGTCGATGTGCATGTGTTTGGCTCTGGCTCGAACCGCGCGGGCCGTCGCGGCACCTTCGACAGTAATCGATGGGTCAAACGCCTCGCCGCGCCCCAGCGACAGCCCAAACCGATAGTTGCGCGATTGATCCGAAGTGCAAGTCAGAGTCAGATCCCCGAACCCTGACAATCCGGCGAGGGTGTCGGGCTGTGCGCCCAACGCTTGGGCCATGCGCTGCATCTCGGCATAGCCACGCGTCATCAATGCAGCGCGTGCGCTTTCACCCAGCTTGGCGCCAATTGCGGCCCCACAGGCGATGGCCATCACGTTTTTCAATGCCCCGCCAAGCTCTGCGCCAATGGTGTCTCGCGTGCGATAAATTCTCAAGTTGGGTGTTGTCAGGGCCTGTTGCAGGCTCTGGCCGAGCGTGTCGTCGTCAATGGCCAGTGTCAGGGCCGTGGGCAGGCCGCGCGCAATATCAGCCGCAAAACTGGGACCTGTCAAAATGGCGGGAGTGGCCAGTGGATCGCAATCTCTGATAACGCCAACGGGGCCAAGCTGTGTGTCAAGCTCGACACCTTTGCAGCACGCGACCAATAGGCGGCCGTTTAGTTCAGGTGTGTTGGTCAACAGCGCGCGCATTTTCTGCATGGGCACTGCCAACAACAAGGTATCAGCAAGCGCGCTTGAGATATCAGAGGTGACGGTGACGGAATTTGGAAATGTGACGCCAGGCAGCCGCGCAATGTTTTCGCGTCTTGTCTGCATATCATTGGCTTGATCGGCGTCGCGAGCCCAAAGTGTGACGGGCACGCCTGTACGGGCAAGAGATATGGCCAGTGCTGTTCCGAACGCGCCTGCGCCGATGATGCTGATACTCATGCCTTGGCCCCTTTTTTGCCGCTGCCCAGCAAGGCAGGAGCTTTTTTGTCCAGTGGCCAGCGTGGGCGGGCCGAAAGCGTCATGTCATCAGACAACCCAGCACGAAAACGTTCAAGTCCAGCATATGCAATCATGGCTGCATTATCTGTGCACAAGGCGAGAGGGGGCGCGGTAAAAGCGACACGGTGTTGGGCACAAACCGCCTCTAATCCTGCGCGAATTTGGGTGTTTGCGGCAACGCCGCCAGCGACGGCCAACACGGGCTGACTTGGGTTTTCCTCGAGATATAGCTTGAGAGCGCGGGCGGTTTTTTTGCAAAGAACATCCACAACAGCGTCTTGAAAGCCCGCACAAAGATCTGCGCGATCTTGAATCGTAAGACCGCCTTTTTCTGCGATGATAGAATCTCTTGTGCGTAAGAGCGCAGTTTTCAGACCCGAAAATGACAGATCGCATCCGGGGCGGTCCAGCAAAGGGCGGGGAAACCGGAACCGTTTTGGATCGCCGTTTAGGGCTTGGGCTTGTACTGACGGGCCGCCTGGTTGCGCAAGGCCCAAGAGCCGCGCGGTTTTATCAAAGGCTTCACCCGGCGCGTCGTCAATCGTGCCACCCAGCCGCGAAAAATCTTCTGGTCCGCGTGCAATCAGAAACTGGCAGTGCCCGCCCGAAACAAGCAACATAAGATAAGGAAATGCGACCTGATCGGTCAGGCGCGGCGTCAGCGCGTGACCAGCAAGATGGTTCACCCCGACGATGGGGATATTCAGCGCGGCGGACAGGCCTTTGGCACACATCACGCCCGATAAGACGCCGCCAATCAAACCTGGCCCTGCTGTGACCGCAATGGCATCCATATCCTGCAACGTCAGGCCCGACGCTGCGACGGCTTGCTCGACGCAGATATCAAGTTTCTCGGCATGCGCACGCGCGGCGATCTCGGGGACAACACCGCCAAAAGCTGCATGAAGATCAGTTTGCCCATGCACCACAGATGCCAATATCTCTGGTGCTGCGCCGTCTTTTAGACGCACAATTGCAGCAGCGGTGTCATCACAACTGCTTTCAAGGCCAAGAAGTGTCAGGTCATTCGTCATGTTCATTGTCATTGCGCCATGCTTTGTTGGCAGGTAACACCGAAATGCGTTTGGAACAATGCTGGCTATGACGAAGACTTTGCCCGATCCCACCATCTTGTTGACGCGTCCCTTGGGCGCATCACTGGCATTTCGGGACAGTTTGAGGGACGCAGGAATATTATCGCCGGTGGAAATATCGCCTGTCTTGTCGATCACGTCGATGTTGTCGGAACCGCCCACAAAGATGTCTGGCGCGATTTTTACGTCAAAAAATGGGGTCCAATTTGCAGAACCACAAGATTTACCTTGTTGGTGTGTCGGAGATTCTACGGCCCAAGTCGCATCGCAAAGAGGGTGGCAAGCCGTCTCCGCCAGCGGGGATGCCGAAGCTCTGATCAAGCGGATTTTGGCTGATGCCCCTGCTGGGCCACTCGTGCATTTTCGCGGTGAACATGCCCGCGGAGACATTGCAGCACGATTGACGGCTCAGGGAGTGCCTACGCAGGAAACTGAAGTTTACCGTCAATCACCGCTGCCTCTAACTCAGAATGCGATTGAGATTTTGAACGGGAATATACCTGTCGTTCTCCCCTTGTTTTCACCGCGCAGTGCGCGCTTGATTGCCAAGCTGGGACCATTTTTGGCGCCCGTACATGCGGTTGCGATTAGCGCAGACACTGCTCAAGGTGTAGACGCGTTGTCATTGAAAACGTGCGATATCGCGGGGGCTCCTGATGCAAAATCAATGATCGCGACGATAAGACAGACCTTAGACGCGGCGTGCCGCATTGTGACTGACGAGGACACGCCCTAAGCTAAGGATGTGTATTTGAAGAACGAAACTGGATTCGAAAGGGTGATATCGGGTGAGTAAAACGGACAAGACCGATAAGCCGCAAAAGGCTCAGACAGATGTGAACGCCGATGCGGATCAAATTCTCGATGCAGAGATCGTGGAAGATGCGATTGATGAAACGCCTGATCCTGATGCCGCGATTGATGAATTGACAGAGAAAGATGCACCTGTCGTCGAAGCGGACAGTGATGTGACGTCTGATGATGACGAAGATGTAGATGCCGAGGATACTGGGAACGATGCGACCGGTGAAGGCGACCTTGCCGAGGTGGTAGACGAAGCTCCATCTCACGATCCGGTTCAGCCGACCCCGTTGCCCGAGAAAACCACGAAACGTGCCGGTTTTGCCCCGATATTCTTTGGGGGGCTCGTCGGTGCTGTCGTGGGCTTTGGTGCCGTAAGCTATTTGGGGTCACAAGGTATTTTGTTTGGTGGAACCTCAACAGAGGCGCTGACAACGCTCACCCAGCAAGTTACCGCACAGGATGCTTTGATCAAGCGGTTGCAGTCCGAGCAATCCAAGATTTCTGGCTCGGTGAATGCCGCGTTGGAACAAATTGCACAGACAGATGTTGTCGTGACGCGGTTAGCTGAATTAGAAGCGCAAACCGAAGCAGTTCTTGGCGAGTTTGGCGCATTAGATAGCCGGATTACGCAAGCTGAAAAACGCCCGATGACTGAAGGTGCGTCGTCGTCTGCGATTGCAGCATACGAACGCGAAGTCGAAGAGCTTCGGACAATGGTTGCCGATCAATTGGCCCAAGCCGAAGGGTTGAAGCAAAATGCGCAACTTAATGCGCAACAGGCGTTGGGGCGCGCGGCTTTGACACGTATTTTGTCCGCCATCGATACTGGACGCCCATACCGTGCCGCGTTGACGGATTTGGCAAGTGCGACAGGTTTGTCTATTCCGGCTGCACTTGAGGCGCGCGCTGATACAGGTGTGCCGACCATGCTGGTGCTGATTGATACCTATCCTGATTACGCACGCGATGCTCTGGCAGATGCGCGGGCGCAGGAAGAAAAGGAAAAGGGCACCGGGCGTTTGGGCCAGTTCCTGAAAACCCAGTTGGGTGCACGATCAACAACACCAAGATCAGGCAATGATGCGGATGCAATCTTGTCTCGTGCCGAAGCCGCGCTCCGCGAGGGGCGCTTGGCAGATGCATTGATAGAGATACAATCTCTGCCCGATACGTCGCAAGCTGTGATGGCGGATTGGCACGCTCAGGCGACGATCCGTCTTGAAGCCACACAAGCCGCCGAGTCTTTGGCGCAAAGCCTGAATAGCAACTAAAAGGTTAATTTATGCTCTGGTCTCTTTTTAAAATCCTTTTGTTTGTTGCCGCGATAGCCGGGCTTACTTATGGCGCTGCGTATCTGCTTGAGAGCGAGGGCGGCGTCATGATCACCGTTGCCGGCGTCGAGTACACGCTTGGCCCGCTTCAGGCTGTGATTGCTTTGCTTGTGTTGGTCGGGCTGGTCTGGGCGGCGCTCAAGCTAACGACATTTCTGGTGGCCACGCTCAAATTTTTGAATGGTGATGATACCGCGATCAGCCGCTATTTTGACCGGAATCGGGAGAAAAAGGGCTATGTTGCTTTGTCTGAGGGGCTTATGGCCTTGGCGTCGGGCGAAGGGCGTCTGGCGATGGACAAGGCGCGCAAAGCTGAACGGTATTTGCGCAAACCCGAGTTGACCAATTTACTGACCGCTCAGGCCGCAGAGATGTCTGGCGACAAGCGCCGTGCGACCGAGGTTTACAAACAACTTTTGGCGACTGACAGCACACGGTTCGTGGGCGTGCGTGGGTTGATGAAGCAGAAGCTCGAAGAGGGTCAGACAGAAACAGCGCTGAAGCTGGCGCAAACGGCGTTTGCTCTTAAGCCGCGCCATGTCGAGACCCAAGATGTGCTTCTGAAACTGCAAGCCGAAACAGGTGACTGGGCTGGTGCGCGCAAGACGTTGAATGCCAAGTTGCGTCACGGCAGCTTGCCGCGTGATGTGCATCGCAGACGGGATGCGGTCTTGGCGTTGTCCGAAGCGACAGACATTGTCGAAGAAGGAAATTCGATCGAGGCAAGAGAGGCATCTATTGAAGCCAACCGTCTGTCACCTGATTTGATCCCTGCCGCGGTCATGGCTGCTCAGAGTTATATTGACCAAGGCAAATCGCGCTATGCAACGCGTGTGGTCAAAAAAGCATGGGATGCACAACCGCACCCTGATCTAGCGGCGGTGTTTGCGGCGATTGTGCCAGATGAAACCCCGGCTGCGCGTATCAAACGGTTCCGTGCACTGACCAAGAACAGTGCAGAGCACGCCGAGACCAAGATGGTGATGGCAGAGCTCAATATCGCTGCCGAAGATTTTCCAGAAGCGCGCCGAGCGCTGGGCAAGGTGTACGAGACGGAGCCGACCACGCGGTCTCTGACGATTATGGCGGCCGTTGAGCAGGGCGAAGGCGCATCCGAAGCCGTCGTGAAAGGTTGGCTTGCCCGTGCCGTAACCGCACCACGTGGGCCGCAATGGGTGTGCAACAACTGCCACAATATCCATGCGTCATGGGAACCGGTTTGTGAAAATTGCCAAAGCTTCGATACCTTGGAATGGGTCGCGCCACCAACGAGCGAAATCGCCAGCCCAACAGGCGTTGAAATGCTCCCCCTGATTGTTGGGGCCATCGACGATAAGACAGATTCCGATGCTGAAGCGGAAAACGAACCTTTGGATGCTGAAGTGATTGACGTGCCTTCCGAGGACACGTCGGCATCGGCCAGTTCAGCTCAAGACACCAGCGAGTCGGCGACAGGGCCAGCACCAGGTATGGTGCGCTAATACGCGACACAACGCAGGCGTTTGGCCTGCGTTGTGTTGCTCTCGATGGGTTTCAGTCACGTATCGTGCTGTCTGATTTCGAGGGTTGATCGCGTTCTAAAGCACCCGAATGACATCTTTGTCGATGGCCAGCATATAGCCTTTGCGTGCGATATTCTTAACCAAGAGCTCACTGACGAGTTGATTGCCCAACCCATCCCGCAGGCGTTTGATCCGCGTGGCACCTGCGGCTTCTTCGCAATCAATTTCCGAGCGCCCGGATATCATCGCCTCGATCTGGGCACCTGACAGGACGTCATCGTCCATACGCGCCTCGGCCAGAATAGACAGGGTTTCCATCGCCGCATCCGTCAGCTTGAAGCCCATGTTGTTGAGGTACACGGCTTTCTCTTCGCGGCTGATCAAGAGCGAGTTGACCTGAATGCCTGTGCGCTCGATCACCGCCATGCGCCGGTTCATCACGACCAGCATCACCAAGAACACAAAAGCCGCCACAAGCATCCCTGTTGCAAAGACGAGCAATGCAAAGATGACCATGCGATAGCTGGCCAAGGTGTCTGAAAAGGCTGTCCCTGACTGGGCTAGAATCTCCAACAGCTTGATTTCGGCCTGACCTGTTAACGTGTCGTTTTCTAAAAACAACTGTTCGACGCGGGCGTTAAAAGCATTTGCATCCGGCAGGGCCAGAAACAACAGGACCGCGGCCGCCAGCAGTATGACCACAATTCCCACAATACCAAGGGCGACCACACGGGTGCCGCTGCGGCGGGTCTCAATAGCGGAGATAGTATTGTCCGGCACTGGCATCCTTTCCGGCGAGTTGAGTGGCGTCAAAGACCGACAAGACATTCAGCAATGTCCAGCCATCCTTGGCAATACGTGCAGAGATTTCAGATTTCGCTGATGATTGGCTGCAACCTTGGAACAATTGTACGACGCCATAGTGCAGACGCAACGGGGCGTCTTTTTTGGCTTTGTAATCGGCATAGCAGTCATCCGCAGCTGCGGGCAGCGCACCGCTCATCAGGATACCGGCAAGTATAAAGGCGAGGATATGTTTCATGCCGTCAAATTGCGCGCAATGGCGATGTTATTCAATAACCAAAGGCATTTTGTCGGGGCGATATTTGATAACATTGGGCTGATATTGCCTGTCTGCATGGGGTCGACCCAAGTTCGTGACACCAACCACTGGCTAAGCGCCTTTGTTCATGAGTTCACGAAAGGAACACCATATGTCCCGCAAATTCATTGCCACAATCCTTGTCGCATCCATCGCCATTACCGGAATCTCTGCAGTTCCCGCGCGTGCCCTTTCAGGAGAAGACACTGCTAAGGTTCTATTCGGTTTGACGGCCCTGTTTATGATCGGCAAAGCCATCGATGACCATGATGACCGCCGTCAGGTTTATACACCGTCCACAAAGAACCAGACCAAGCCACGCCCCCTGCCGGATCGGGTGAAACGCCATAATCGTGCGCGGATTTTGCCTGCGGAGTGTTTGCGCAAGCATAACACATGGGATGGCCGTGTGCGTATGTTGGGGCGCAAGTGTCTTAAGCGTGAATATGGAAACCTGTCGCGCTTGCCGCAACATTGCCGTGTGAGTGCACAGACCGACCGTGGGATGCGTCATGGCTATGCTCCGCGCTGTCTGCGTGAAAACGGATACCGCCTGTCGCAACGCTAGATTGGTCGAGCAGAGGGGCCGTGTCCGCGTCCAGCATGGCCCCGCCTTGAGCCCGAAAAGTCAACGTACTTTTCGGGCTTTTTGGTTGCACCTTGGCAAATGATCCTGTTTGAAACAGGTATGTATACGCCAGATTACTCTTTTGAGACGCTCGCCCGTGAAAACGGATTTTCCCGTATTGCAGGGGTGGATGAGGTCGGCCGTGGCCCCCTTGCAGGGCCAGTCACCGCCGCCGCCGTTGTTCTGAATCCTAGTAACATTCCGGCAGGATTAAATGACTCCAAGGCTCTGAGCGCCAAAAGACGTGAGGCGCTGTATGATGTCATTTTTGAACAGGCCGATGTGTGCATCGCACATGCAAGTGTCGAGGAAATTGACGATCTTAATATTCTGCGTGCCAGTCATTTGGCTATGGAGCGCGCTGTCGCGGGATTGCCCAATGCACCGGATCATTTGCTGATTGATGGCAATATGATCCCACGCGGATTGACGGGATCTAGCCAAGCCATTGTCAAAGGCGACGCCCGTTCAGTGTCGATTTCGGCGGCCTCAATTGTGGCGAAAATATGTCGAGATCGGATCATGTGGGATTTAGCGCAACAGTTTCCAGGTTATGGATGGGAAACAAACGCTGGTTATCCGTCCAAAAGCCACAAAGAAGCGTTGGTAAAACTGGGGGTCACCCCACACCATAGGCGTTCGTTCAAACCGGTACACAATATCTTGTATCAAGAGTAAATTGTAAGGTCCTGATTCAAAAAAGAAATTGACGGGGAATCATGTTTGACTCATCTTTGTCTTAACCAAAGAGCGCAAAAAATTGCGCCGGGTAATGAGGCAGAGAATGAAAACTATGACCAAAGCAAAGGGCGCAGCTGCGCTCCCTCTAAACACGATTCTTGATGGTGACTGTATCGAAATGATGAACAGTCTACCTGAAAAATCGATCGATCTTATCTTCGCGGACCCGCCCTATAATTTGCAGTTGAAGGGCGATTTGCACCGTCCAGACAATTCAAAAGTGGACGCTGTGGATGATGAGTGGGATCAGTTCTCGTCGTTTGCGGCCTATGACAAATTCACCCGTGAATGGCTTGCTGCGGCGCGCCGCTTGCTCAAGCCGAATGGCGCGATCTGGGTGATTGGATCATACCACAATATCTTTCGTATGGGTGCTGAGCTTCAGAACCAAGGCTTCTGGATTCTGAATGATGTGGTTTGGCGGAAATCAAACCCGATGCCGAATTTCCGCGGCAAGCGATTTACCAACGCGCATGAGACGATGATCTGGGCCTCGAAAGAAGAAGGTGGCAAATACACCTTCAACTATGAGGCCCTGAAAGCGCTGAATGAGGGCATTCAGATGCGCAGCGATTGGGTTCTGCCCATTTGCACCGGCCATGAGCGTCTGAAAGACGAAAACGGCGACAAAGCGCACCCCACCCAAAAACCCGAGAGCCTTTTGCATCGCGTATTGGTCGGTTCGACCAATCCCGGCGACGTGGTTCTTGATCCCTTCTTTGGTACGGGTACCACGGGGGCCGTGGCCAAGATGCTGGGGCGTGATTTTATCGGAATCGAGCGTGAAGAGGCGTATCGCAAGGTTGCCAAAAAACGTCTGGCGAACACGCGTAAATTTGACCGCGAGGCTTTGCAAGTCTCCGTGTCGAAACGCGCTGAACCTCGGGTTCCGTTTGGTCAATTGGTCGAGCGCGGCATGCTGCGTCCGGGCGAAGAGCTGTTTTCTCTCAATGGTCGCCACAAAGCCAAGGTACGTGCTGACGGGACATTGATCGGGGATGACGTAAAGGGATCTATCCATCAGGTCGGTGCGCATCTGGAAGGCGCCCCAAGCTGTAACGGCTGGACCTATTGGTCGTACAAACGCGACGGCAAAAAGGTTCCGATTGATCTGTTGCGGCAACAAATCCGCGCTGAAATGTCTGAGCGCCCCAACTAAGCAGAGATTAAGAATACCGCCGGTGCCCATGGCCTGACTTTACATGCGGCACCTTGACTTGCCCCGCCGTGTTTCGGCGGGGTTTTTTGGTCTTTAACAAAGCTTTTGTGACACTATGTTAACAGTCTGACTGATGAGAGGATGTCGGCATGGACCGCCTGCCAATTTTGTCGCTGTTTTCGCGGCGCAGTGCTGACGATTTTCCAGATAAAGACAGCCCAGAATTTCACTATACCGAGGCCGTTCTAGAGCGTCATAAACAGCAGGGGCTCGCGCTCGCTGTGCATGTGCGATGGGTCACAATGTTTGTGATTGGCCTCCTGCTGTTCTTTATCGTGCCGATGCCTGATGTCTTGTATTACGAATGCATTCTGGCACTGTTGTCTTTGAACGGCTGGCTGATGAGGCAAATCGGGCGGGTTGGTCTTTCTCGTGCAGAGCTTGGGCTGATCTTTCTCGATCTTGTGCTGATGACTGCCGGAATGGTTGGGCCCAATCCGCTGAGTACCCATGGCTGGCCGTTGGCGATGCAATATCAGTTTGATAATTTCATCTATTTTTACATTATTCTGGCCTACGGCACCTTGGCCTATTCGTGGCGCACGGTTCTGACGCTTGGCATTTGGACCTCAGGGATTTGGGTCATTGCATTAGGGTTGTCGATGTGGCTGTCGCAACCAGCACCCGATCTAACCGACGCTATTTACGGCGCGCTTCCGAATATGCCCGACCTTGCGTATCGCCTTGATCCCAACGCGTACCATGTGTCGGAGCGCATTCAGGAAGTGATTGTATTTCTCATCGTTGCTTTGATCATGGCGCTGTCGGTACGCCGCTTTAATGGCTTGTTGAGGTCGAACGCGGCGCTCGAACGCGAGAGGACAAACCTATCCCGATATTTTTCGCCAAATGTCGTTGAGGAGCTGTCGCAAAATGATGACCCGCTGAAACAAATCCGCAGCCACGATATCGCAGTACTATTTGTCGATATTGTGGGATTCACCAAATTCGCGGCAAACCGTGACCCGAGAGAAGTGATTGCAACGCTGCGCGAGTTCCACGGCTTGATGGAGCAGGCGGTATTCAATCACAACGGAACATTGGACAAATATCTCGGGGACGGATTGATGGCGACGTTTGGAACGCCTGCCCCTGGAGAAAAAGATGCCATCAATGCGCTGAATTGCGTGCATCAAATGATGGATGCGCTGGATGTCTGGAATGAGAAAAGGTTGGAAAATCTGTTGCCGGCCTTACGCGTTGGCTTTGGTATTCATTACGGGCCCGCAGTTTTGGCGGATATTGGCGCGCACCGCCTTGAATTTGCGGTTGTTGGAAATACCGTGAATGTTGCCTCACGGCTTGAGAATTTGACGCGCGATTTGAATGCGCGCCTTGTCATCAGCGATGACGTGCGTCGCGAAGTTCTTAAAGAGGGCGGTCATGCGTGCCTGACCGGGCTTCACGAACACAAGGCCCAAAGTCTGCGCGGTGTAGAGGGCACCGTGGATGTCTGGGTGTTTGAGAGACCTAAGCAACTGATCTAGCGCGGCGCCGGATTCGTGGCCTTGTTGTAGGGCTTCCAATCTTCGATCTCTGGATAGTGGGCGGTGCGCCATTGCCGCACGCGCGGATTCATCACGCGTTTCCAAACCGGCGGCATCATCGCCGCCATGGTCATTACCGGATAGCCAAAGGGGAGCTGTGGCGCAGCGTCTTCGGTATAGTTTTGCAACAGGGGAAAGCGCCGGTCCGGTTTATAGTGGTGGTCGCTATGACGTTGGAGATTGATCAAGAGCCAGTTGGATGCCTTGTGGGCGGCATTCCAGCTATGGTGGGGCATAACATGCTCATATTTCCCGTCTCCAAGGTGCTTGCGGGTCAACCCGTAGTGTTCAACATAGTTGACAAGCTCTAGCTGCCAAATGGCGATATAGGCCTGCCAAACGAACAAAAGCACGCCGATCCAACCGCCGAGTACAAAAGCCAGCGCCAGCATCAGCCCTTGCAGCGCCCAATAGCGATAAAACGGATTTGACAGATCGGTCCACGCACGCCCCTTGCGGGCCAGCATTGCCTTTTCGGCTGCAAACGACGAACGCAGAACGCCAACCAAGACTCTGGGGAAAAACCGGTGGAACCCTTCGTTATAGCGGGCCGTGACGGGGTCGCGCGGGGTACCAACATAGCGATGATGGACCAGCAGGTGCTCGCTGCGAAAATGCGAGTATAGGACCATCGATAACAGGAAGTCGCCCAAGCCGCGCTCTTTGCGATCTTTTTGATGCATCAATTCATGCGCATAGTTGATTCCGATGGTGCCCGTCACAACACCTACGCCAAAGAACAAGCCGATCATGGCGGCCGTCGACAAATGATCCGTATGAGTGGCGTACCAGATCAGACCAAATAGCGTAACAAACTGAAGAAATGGCCAGATGCGCGTGACTGCGCTGTACCAGAATAACTCTGTTTCAGATGTGTCAGGGTCGGCGTTTTCCAGATTTAGCCCTAGAACTGCATCCAGAGCAGAGAAAAGGTACCAAGTCACTGCGGGTATCAAAAGAACCCACCACGTCCCCAGAACCGCGACATACCAAATCAGTGGGATAAGCCCCAAAGATAACCAAAAAGGCAGGGCGCTGGGCAGTTTGAATGTGTGTGTGGACACAGACATGGCATTCTCCTGAGTTCTGCGCGCAACGGCAATATGCGCCCCTGATTCAGACTGCGCAATCCTGTTTAGGGTATTTTACACAGGTCAAAGGCTTTGCGCATGACCGTCGGCAAATCTGATGGTCGAAAATCTTCGCTCGGCATAAACTCTCCGATTTGGGGCGCGCGATCCATGGGTGTCAGCGCAGTTTTGACCGTCAAGCGAAGATGGAAATGTGTAAACGTATGTTTGGCCTCGACATTGAGCGTTTTCCATTCGGCCCTAATTGGGGCTGAATGGGGCGATGTTTCCGTTTCAACCCAATCGGACCCGGGCCAGCCAAGCATCCCGCCCAACAAGCCTTTGTCGGGGCGGGTTTCTAGTAGATATGCACCATCAATGCGCCGTGCGAGATATACAGTGCCGAACCGCACGGGTTTAGCCTTGCGGGGTGTTTTCTTGGGCAATTGGGGCGCTGTTCCGTTTATGCGCGCCTGACACGGTGATCTCCATGGGCAAATTCCGCACGCAGGCTTGCGCGGTGTACATATTGTCGCCCCAAGATCCATGACCGCCTGCGCGTGATCGCCAGGGCGTTCGGTGGGCGTCAAGTCTGTAGCGTATTGCGTCAACTCTGGCTTTGCAGCGGGCAGGGGCGTGTGAACGTCAAACAAGCGGGCCATAACACGTTCGACGTTGCCATCAACCACCACTGCAGGGAGATCAAAGGCAATCGCGGCTACGGCGCCCGCCGTATAGGGGCCTATGCCGGGAAGTGCGCGTAATTCTTCGACAGTGTCAGGAAACACGCCGTCAAGATCGTCGGCCACCACGCGTGCGCACTTAAGCAGGTTACGTGCACGCGCGTAATATCCAAGGCCTGCCCATTCGCCCATCACTTGCGAATCTGGGGCCGCAGCAAGATCGGTGACAGTGGGCCAAAGTTGGGTGAACCGTTCAAAATAGGACGTCACAGCGGCAACGGTTGTCTGTTGTAACATGATTTCAGACAGCCAAATCCGGTATGGATCAGGTTGAACACCAGCACATCGGTCTGCAGGGCCGACGCGCCATGGCATTTTACGCGCATGTCTGTCGTACCAGTCTAGCAAATCTTTCGATTCTGGCTGTTCACGCAAGATTTATCTCCTGTACTGTTCGGTTTCGCTGGCACCGCGCGGCATGCACACTAAAATAGCGCGAGAACCAAGGATGCAAGACACCATATGCGCCGCCCCACAACCAAAGGCTTTGCCCGTACATCGTCCCTGCTGCGCGAGAACATTCGCAAAGCGGGTGAAACACGTGGTTTTGCGGTCACGCGTGTTTTGACGCATTGGGCCGAGATTGTCGGCGAAGATACAGCGTCGATCTGTAAACCGGTTGATGTGAAATATGGTCGCCAAGGTCTGGGTGCCACTCTGACGTTGCTGACCACTGGGGCGCAAGCGCCGATGCTGGAAATGCAAAAGGAGCAGCTGCGGGCGCGTGTGAACGCGGCTTACGGATACAATGCGATCGCGCGCGTGCGGATCACGCAAACAGCCGCCATCGGGTTTTCCGAAGGACAAGCCACTTTTGTGCCAAAGGCAAAAGAACGCCCCAAGCCAACCCCCGAAATTCTGCAAGAGGCAAGCCGCATGGCGGCCTCTGCGCAGGACACCGAATTACGTCAGGCGCTTGAGCGTCTGGCTGAAAACGTCTTGAACAAAACAAACCGATAAGGAAGGTTTTTTGATGAACCGTATCGTACCAATACTCATTGCTGCTTTGGTCGTTGTGGCCGGTGCCGCCTATTGGCTGACACAGTCGGCTGACACGCCTGACCCAAGCCAAACTGTGATTGCACAAGCAGACAACGCGTCTGACGCGGGGGCGACAGATTCTGCAGACACGTCAGGTGTAATTGAAATGGTGATGGGCTCGGATGATGCGCCAATCACGATTGTTGAATATGCGTCATTCACGTGCCCGCATTGTGCGACGTTCCACGAGTCCGTGCTTAAACCTCTTAAGACGGACTATGTTGAAACCGGTAAAGTTAAGTTCATTTTCCGTGATGTGTATTTCGACAAGTTTGGTCTGTGGGCCTCTATGGTTGCACGTTGCGGCGGCCCCGAGAAGTTTTTTGGCATGGCTGATTTGCTGATGAAAGGCCAATCCTCGTGGACGCGTGCGGGTGATCCGGTCGCGATTGCGGGAGAGCTTAAGAAAATTGGCCGCTTGGCCGGTCTGGAAGATGCTCAGGTTCAGGCGTGCATGCAAGATGAAACCAAAGCCAAAGCATTGCTGGCGTGGTACGAAAAGAACGGCGCGGCGGATGATATCACTGGAACGCCATCCATGATTATCAATGGCGAAAAGCACTCGAATATGAGCTATGCAGATCTCAAGAAAATTCTTGATGGATTGCTCGAAGGTTAAACAATCGATGTGCGCAGGGGGGTCATTCTTGCCTGCGCAACACTTGATCCAGCAGCTGATCAATTGAACTCCAATCAGAAATGCTCAGCCGCACGGGAAGTGTGAGCACCTTTGAACGAAACGCGGCTGGCAATCGCACGGCGTCTTTCTCAGTGGTAACCAGTTGGGCACCCAATCGATGCGCGTCTGCTTCGAGGCGCGTCATGAGGGCCGGCGTCAGCGGCTGATGATCATCCAAGCCCTCGCCGTGTAAAACTGTTGCGCCAAGACCGCGCAGGGTCGCAAAGAATTTTTCTGGATGCCCGATGCCTGCAAACGCCAAATACGGCGTATCTGACCAATCCATCCCCATTTCCAGAGGTTCCAGCGCGCCCTGAACGTGCGGGATATGCACCTGAGCGCCCCAGTGTCTTAAAAACTGATCTTGGGCGTGGTTCGGACCAATAGACAAAACAAGATCGGCCCGTTCAAGGCCAACATTGACAGGTTCACGCAACGGCCCTGCTGGAATACAGCGCCCATTCCCAAAGCCTTTTTGGGCATCAACGACGACAATGGATGCGTCTTTGTGGAGAGAGGGGTTTTGAAACCCGTCATCCATAAGAATGACATCAGCGCCGGAATCTTGAGCGGCTTTGGCGCCTGCGGCTCGATCTTTGGCAACCCACGCTGGACCAAATGCCGCGAGGAGCAAGGGCTCGTCGCCGACTTGATCGGGCTTATGGTCTTTCTCATGAACGCGTAAGGGCCCGTCCAGTGAGCCACCATATCCACGCGAAACGACATGTGGGGTCAAACCACGAGCCTGAAGGCGTTGGATGAGAGCAATGGTCGTAGGCGTTTTCCCCGTGCCGCCTGCATTCAGATTGCCGATGCAAATAACGGGCACGTTGGCCTTGAATGCATCGGCTTGTCCTTTGGACAGGCGGGTCTTGGTGGCGTTTGCGTAGATCGCGCCCAGAGGTGCAAGCAAACGCGCGCGCCAATTAGGGGAATCTGCAGGCGTATCCCAGAACTTTGGAGGCTGCATTATTGGCTCTCCTTTTCGTCCAACAGAGTTTGAGCCAACGAAATGATTTGATCGGACACCTCAGCGCCTTCGGACACGGTTTCCCAGCCAGCGTGCGCCATTGCGGCGACTTGGTCCGGAGCGGTCAACTGACTCAGGGCGCTACTCAGACTATCTGAGTCCTTAACAATTCTGGCAGCGCCCGCCTTGGCCAGCCGCGAATAGCTGTCTAGGTGGCGGCGTACGCCCGGGCCGTATAGAATGGCAGAGCCCAGAGCCGCTGGTTCAAAAGGCCCACGGCCACCATGGCCGGGCACAAGTGAACTTCCCATGAAGGTTACCGGTGAGACACGATACATCAACCCAAGTTCCCGCCGGTTCTCGGCCAGAAGAATTTGCATGTTTGCATCCGGAAACTGTCCATCATCCCAACTGCCGACGCGCCACCCACCTGCCTCGCAGGTTTCTTTGAACGCGGGCGCGTCCTCTGGAGTGTCGGGGACTAGCACCAATAGCATTCGGTGTGACAGGCGTACGATGGAGCGGTGGGCATTCAATATTGCAGGTAGCTCTTGCGGCTGTAGCATCGCAGCCAACCATACCGGACGCCCGCCGAGCGAACCGCTGAGATCCTGAAGATCGTGCTCGTTGCAGGTTAGGGCGGGACTATCCTCAAGCAACGGACCACTTGGTTGCACCTTGTGGCCATCGACCAATAGCCGCCGCAGGCGCACCTTGGCCTCATCTGAATGTGCTAAAATGGATGTGAAATTTGCGAGCGTGGCTTTGATCGGTTCCGGGATAAGTCGGGCGCGACGGTTTTCAACCGAATGATCGTTTGCATCCAAAAGCACCAAGGGAGTTGCGCGCCGCGCCGCCGCATCAATCAGGGCAGGGCGTAGCAATCCACCTAACCACAGACCAATATCCGGGGACCAATAGTCCAGAAACTTGCGAATATCCGACGGGTTTTCTGACGGGCATTGTGCCCAGATTATCCCGTCCGGCAATGATGCAGGCACGGGCGCGTCGGGGGAAGTTGTGAGTAATATCGTAATGCCTTGCCGTTGGCTGGTCAGCCTCAAACCGAGCTGGGCCAACGTGCCGGATCGTTCGATATCTGCGCAATGCAGCCAAATCAATTCGCCGCTGGGCCGTTCTTGAGTAAACGCACCCAAAGTTGCGCTCTCGCGGCGTGCAAGGGCCAGATATGCCGAAAGCCCAAGAGATCGCGCCATGGTCAGGGGTTAACCCAACTCTTCCGTGAATGAGACAGCCGACTCTTCGTCGCGCAATCTATGAATGTGAGCAATGAAGTACCGCATATGGGCATTGTCCACGGTGCGCTGTGCTTCTGCTTTCCATGCGTTATGGGCTGAGGCGTAGTCGGGGAACATGCCGACCACATGGATGTCGTCAACATTCTTGAAAACGTTCTTGCTGGGGTCGACCAGTTCTCCGCCAAAGACAAGGTGCAAGCGTTGCATGATGGGTCATCCTCTTATGTGATTGTGCGCAAACTAGGCCTTTGCTTCTCTGTCCACAAGGGTGCGTTCCCTTGGCGGCTTGACGCACGCGCGGTGTTGAGGCACTTCGCATATAGCCTTAAAAAATGCCGGAAGTTCGATGAAACCATTTTTGATTTTGCAGTTGCGCCCAGAAACAGAAGCTTCGGATGATGAATTTCAGGCGATCTTGCAGAAAAGCGGCCTTGCATCGGATGATGTCGTGCGCATTCGTTTGGACCATCAGGATCTACCAGAGGATTTTGACCTGCAGTCGTATTCCGGTGTGATTGTCGGTGGAGGACCGGGGTGTGTCAGCGATCCTCTGGACAAAAAGACGCCGGTCGAAAAGAAGATCGAGGACGCCATACTTGGCTTAATGCCGCAGATCACAGAGCAGGATTTCCCTTTTCTTGGGTGCTGCTATGGCATCGGCATTCTGGGGCACCATTTAGGCCGAGTGGTTTCCAAAGAAAACTACTCTGAGGATGTGAGTGCTGCAGATTGTAGTCTGACGGATGCTGGTCGCGCTGATCCAGTTTTGTCCGGGCTGCCCGATCGTTTCGAAGCATTTGTTGGGCATAAAGAAGCTGTTCAGCGTCTGCCTGATGGGTGCATCCATCTGGTTTCTTCGCCGACGTGCCCGTTTCAAATGATCAGATATGGCCAGAATGTCTATGCCACACAATTTCATCCAGAAGCGGACAGCGATGGGTTTGAGGTTCGCATCGGGATTTACAAACATCGGGGATACTTTCGCCCAGAAGATGCACAGTCTCTGATTGAGATGTGTCAGGCAGCAGACGTGCATGCTCCTGAAAGAATCCTGCGCAATTTCGTGACACACTATGCATCTCGATCCTGAGCAGGCGCTCAGCGCGCGTAACTAAGTCACGGGCTTGAGCGCCTCTAGGATATCAGTCTGTACCGCGGGAGTTCCGGCCACAATGCCATCCAGACGCGGATCGGGGTTGTTGAACTGCAATGGGTTTCCGAACCTGTCGGAACTGGTGGCGCCTGCTTCTCGCAAAATCAGATCACCAGCCGCGATGTCCCATTCCCAGGTCGGTCGCAGTGTCAGCATTGCATCGTAGGACCCATCGGCCACCAAGGCCATCCGGTACGCGAGCGAGGGGCGGTATCCTCTGGCAAATACGGGTACGGCATCGCGCCAATGCCGCGACTCCGTCATGGGTTTTGCAGCCAACACCTGCGCGCCTTCAAGCCGTGTTTGGGACGAGCATGTAATGACCTGCCCATTCAGAAAAGCCCCTTGGCCCTCAGAGGCGTAATACAGCTTGTTGCGCAGCGGCAGATACACCACGGCTGCGACGACGCTGCCTTTATGCGCAAT
Organism: Shimia litoralis; assembly: GCF_005518135.1. Lineage (GTDB taxonomy): Bacteria > Pseudomonadota > Alphaproteobacteria > Rhodobacterales > Rhodobacteraceae > Shimia_E > Shimia_E litoralis. The sequence continues at coordinate 19,597 of NZ_SULI01000028.1, forward strand.
GGCCAAAGAATGCGCCCAAGTTTGTGAGCCCTCAATAAAGCTTCGGGTGCCGTCTATCGGGTCGACTATGAAAACATAATCACAGTTTTGACGCTCTGAGTTATCCAGAGATTCCTCGCTTAGCCAGCCATAGTCAGGGCGCGCGCTGCGTAACCTCTGTTCGAGTGCGTCGTTCACGGCCAGATCAGCCTCGGTCACGGGGCCAGCTCCGTCGGGTTTGTCCCAGACCTGTGCTGTCGGGCCCGAATACATGCAGGCGATCTTGCCAGCTTCTTGAGCCGCATTGACCAAAAGAGACAGATCATGCGCCGGCAAGGGTCAGTCCTTCGATCAGGATAGATGGCACGACACGCGACAGATGGGTGCGCGCATCGTTCGCAGGTATCATACCGCGCATCATGTCGCGCAGATTTCCCGCGATCGTACATTCATTGACGGCGTGCGTAATCTCGCCGTTTTCAACCCACATCCCTGCGGCACCACGGGAATAATCCCCCGTGGTCGGGTTGATCGTGGACCCGATCAGCGACGTTACCAACAACCCTGTACCCATATCCTGAATCAATTCTTCGCGAGATTTCTGGCCTTGGCTGAGCGAAATGTTCCACGAAGACGGCGAGGGCGGCGAAGACACACCGCGCGCGGCGTTTCCGGTTGGGGCCATCCCCAATTTACGGGCATTCACAAGGTCCAATGTCCATCCGGTCAGGACCCCGTTTTCGATGATTGATCGGCGTTTGGTCGGAAGACCCTCGGCATCAAACGGACGTGAGCCGCTGACGCGGGCGCGGTGCGGGTCTTCGATGACGGACAGATGTTCGGGTAAAATCGTGTCGCCCAAACAGTCACGCAACCACGACGCACCTCTGGTGATGCTGGCCCCATTTGTGGCTGCTAAAAGATGTCCAATAAGAGACGACGAGATGCGTTCGTCAAACAGAACCGGATAGGATCCTGTCGGAGGTTGGATGGCGCCAAGCCGTGACACTGCACGTGTGCCGGCTGTTTTTCCGATGTCCTCGGGGCGTCGCAGGTCGTTTTGAAACGTGCGTCCGTCCCCATCGTAATCACGCTCCATGTTGTCGCCAGTGCCTGCAATTGCAACACAGGATGTGGCGCGGCTGGTGCGGCCATAGCCGCCAGAAAATCCGTTGGATGCTGCCAGATGCACTTGCGAGGCGCTGTATCCTGCAGTTGCCGATTGGACTTGGCTGACACCTTTTACGGCCAGCCCTGCGGCCTCAGCTTCGGCCGCGTCGTTTTGCAGTTGTGCCGGGGTTGGCTCTGGCGATGGGTCCGCCATTTCATAACCTGAAATATCCCATGTCCGGATCAATTGTTCCGGATCCGCCAGGCCGATATAGGGATCCTCTGGGGCCTCAAGGGCCATGGCGACTGCGCGTTCGGCCATGGTGGCCAATGTTGCAGCACTTGCGTCGGACACCGAGACATTGGCTTGGCGTTTGCCAATCATAACGCGCAGGCCCAGATCAATGCCCTCGGATCGTTCTGCTTGTTCCAATCGGCCGCCGCGCACATCAATAGACAAGGATGTACCTTGAACGGCCATGGCATCAGCGGTCTCTGCGCCTGCCTTTTTTGCGGCGTCCAACATGGCTTGTGTCAGCTTTTCAAGATCTGCGCTCATACTGCCCTCGATTTGGTTTCTCCTGAGGTAAACTGCGGCTTCGTTTCACGCAAGGGCAGGAATATGAAAAGGGCCGCCGCACGCCAGTGCAACGGCCCCAAATCAATTGTGAAGCGGGTTACTGGATACGCTGCCCGTTGGCCAATACGTGGCCGTCAGCATTGATTTCCAAACGCGAATTCAGATCATCCGGGCCATCGCCTGGCACAGCAAACATGCTCATCATCATGCGGCCAGTCATGGCTTGCTCTTCTGGCAAGAGACCCATTTCGACCAAGGTATCAATGACTTTGTTGGCACCTTTCAGGTTCAGATCAATGGCACCTTCAGGGCGCGGCATGCCATCAAATGTTGCCATGTCGGTATTGTCAAAGGTGAAACCGCCCATGCCGCTGAGTTTGGCGCCGATAAGTTCGACCAGCAAACTGTTCAACGTCAGGCTGTTCAATTCACCCGGTGCTTCCATTTCTTCCATGGCTTGCTCGTCCACGAGATCGGCAAACAATGTGACCTTGCCTGCGAGGTCAAATGAAACGGTTGCAGGTTCGTGAGACAGCATCCCGCCCGGATCAGCCATACCCCAAAGCATTTCAGGGATAGAAAGAGCACCGAGCGTCATGCTCAGACGGAAATCTTGCTGTCCGTCTTGTTTGAGCATTGGCATCGCAAAGCCATAGCTCAACTCTTCCATGGTAAAGTTCAGGGGGAGAGGGATTTCTGCGCCAGTGGCGTTCAACGTGATGGCTTGGTTTGTACCGTCATAGCTCATTTGATCACCGCTCATGGTCATCTGAACAGTCCCTGATCCCGACGAGATATCAGCATTGAATGGGCCATCGTCGCCAGTGACGTTCATCGTCATCTGTGACCCGCTATGGCGAATATCTGCATCCACCGCGAACCCAGAGTTAAACAAGGCCACTGGATCATCCGAATTCTCGATCAACGGGATAGCGCTGCTTGCGACCATTTCAACGCCCTGCAGTGACCCCGTCATGTCGACGTCCCCGCCGTCTGGGTCTTTTGCAAACAGCGTAAAGTTCAAACCTTCGGCACTTAGCTTCTGAGCAACTTTTGTGAGATCATCCATTGCCATGGTCGACCGGCCCTGCATGTTGGTCAGTTTCAAGGCCATTTTCACGTCGTCAGATGGGGCACCATCGGTCATCAATTGGACCAGCTCGGCCCCAATTTCTGCGGCGCTATAGGTATAGGTCATCTCCGACGGATCACCAGAGACCACCAAGGTCATACCTGTATAGTCGATCTCGATTACGGCTTCATTGCCGTCTTTGGGCAGAACTGTGATGGGCATCTTTTGCTCAAAGATCACCAAAACTGTCCCGTCGCCCTGATCACGGAATTGAACCTGCCCCATGTCCATGGTCACAGACCCATCGCCTTCGGGGATCGCCATGGAAAGAATCAGATCACTTACGGTGAGAGTGTTGCCAGATGTGTTCTCAGAGGCACTAATATCAAGTCCTGTGCTGCCCATATACGTCCGCCAGCTGTCCCAAACCTCGCGATTGGTGACATCGGCCAGTGCTGATGTGGTAAAAAGTGCGGCCAATGTTGTGGCCCCGGCAAATGCTTTCCAGGTTTTCATAAGAACCCTTCCTTTCTAAAAATTGGGAACAGCTTCGGACTCTGAGGCCCGAGGGTCAAGGGGCAAGCGCTGGACCTGCTTAGAAAGGCGGTCTAGGTCTGGGGGCAATATGTTCGCTTTAGGAGTGTTTGATGTCTGAAATGCAAGGAAAGACGGTTTTCATTACGGGTGCGAGCCGCGGCATCGGCGAAAGCGCTGCACGGATATTTGTGCAGGCGGGTGCAAATGTCGCACTGGTGGCGCGCAGTCGCGACCGGATTGAGGCCATAGCAGACGAGCTTGGCCCGCAAGCCGTTGCTCTGACATGCGATGTTGCTGATTTCTCTCAGGTCGAAGCCGCCGTTAAGGCAACTGTCGAAACTTTCGGCGGGTTGGATGTGCTGATTAACAATGCGGGCATGATCGAGCCAATTTCGCATCTTGCCGACTCTGATCCGGCGGGGTGGGGGCAGGTGATCGATATCAATCTCAAGGGCGTGTATCATGGTATGCGTGCTGCCCTGCCGGTGATGCAGTCCGCAGGTGGTGGCTCTATCCTGACAATAAGTTCCGGTGCTGCACATGGCCCAGTCGAAGCATGGAGCCATTATTGCGCGTCAAAGGCGGCGGTGAATATGCTGACGCGGTGTGTCGACAAAGAAGAACGCACCAACGGAGTTCGCGCGATCGGGTTGTCACCAGGGACAGTGGCCACCGAAATGCAGCACGAAATCAAAGCGTCTGGCGTCAATCCGGTCAGCAAACTTGATTGGTCAGATCATATTCCGCCTGAATGGCCAGCACGTTGCTTGCTCTGGATGTGCAGCGCCGAGGCAGATATATGGCTGGGCGATGAAATCTCTCTGAGAGATGAAGACATTCGTAGAAAAGTGGGCCTGATATGATCGAGTTACAAAAAGAAGACACCGGATTGTGGATCGTCACGATCAACCGACCGGAAAAGGCAAACTCTCTGACCCATGCGATGCTGAGCGAGCTGGCGGATATTGCCGAAGCGGCCCAAGACGCCCGCGGGCTTGTGTTCACGGGTGTTGGCAAGGTTTTTTCGGCAGGCGCAGATCTGGATGAAGCGCGCGCGGGTTTGGCCACGTCGGACGTCTGGGAACGGCTGTCGGGAAATATTGCCGCATTACCAGGGCTGACAATTGCGGCCTTGAACGGGACCTTGGCTGGTGGGGCCATGGGCATGGCGTTGGCTTGTGATCTGCGATTATCAGTCGCTAACGCCAAGTTTTTCTATCCGGTTATGAAACTTGGGTTTCTTCCACAACCGTCGGATCCCAAGCGGATGGCCGCGCTGATTGGGCCGAGCCGCGCAAAGTTGATCTTGATGGGTGGGCAGAAAGTTCCGGCTCAAGAAGCGCTTGGCTTTGGCCTTGTGGATCGGATTGTTGCCGCAGAAGATTTGTTGCCCGTGGCGCGAGACATTGCAGCGGATACACTTGCGGCATCTCCGGAAATTGCGCGTGGCATAAAAGACATGTGCGCATGATCGGGATGCGATTGCGTTCAGCAGTTTTGGCAATGTAAGGCCAAGTGTGCGGTATTGTGAGGGACAAGGGTAAATGGATCAGACTGAAATTTTGCTAACAGCGGAAACGTATGCGCTGCAGGGTTGGGATTTTGCCAAGGGCTGGCTTCTAAGCCCAGCCGCGTGGACGCAATTTGGCCTTTTGGTCGTGGCGTATGTGGTTGCGGTTTACATCACGCGCAAGCTCCTCCCTTTGTTGAGCAAATACCTCGCACCACCTGCGGACCAAGACAACGTTCTGGCCAAGATACGGCGCTTTATCCTAATGTTCACACCGTTGCTTTTACCGCTGATGGCCTATGCGTTTACGGGGTTGGGCGAAGGCGTCACACGGTCGATTTTTGGATCAGGAGAAGTGATCGCCTTTGGCAAGCGGGTCTTTATGTTCTTGGCTGCACGCATCTTGGTGCGCGAAGTTTTGCAAGACCCTATGCTCAAGGTGCTTGGGCGGTATCTCTTGTTGCCGATTGCGGCGCTTTATGCGGTCGGGTTGCTTGACGAGGTCATGGCCCAACTTGATCAAACGGTTCTTCCGCTTGGGAACCTGTCTTTTTCATTGTTGTTCCTACTGCGATTTATCGTCGTGGGCGGGGCGATCTTCTGGCTGGGCAGATGGTCGAACGAACAATCCTCGAGCTTTATCAAGAACCAGCAAGAGATGCGCCCGGCGATGCGCGAACTGGCGGCCAAGGCGACAGAAATCGCAATTTTTGGCCTCGCGTTTCTGTTGGTGATGAACATTATGGGCATTTCGCTGACGTCCTTGGCGGTGTTGACTGGTGTGATCGGCGTTGGGCTTGGGTTTGGGCTTCAAAAAATTGCATCAAACTTTATTTCGGGCGTCATCCTGTTGCTCGAAGGTCAAGCGACAGTGGGTGATTATGTCGAGCTGGATGGCGGCGAAGCAGGCACCATCGTCAAAATGACTGCGCGGGCAACCATTCTCGAGACATATGACGGCCGCTGGATTGTAGTGCCGAACGAGGATTTCATCACAACCCGTGTGGTAAATTATTCTGACAGCGGATCGGCCAACAGATACGAGGCTCCGTTCTCGGTCAGTTATGACACAGACATCAATACGGTTCCTGCGATCGTTGAAGCCGCCGTTGCGAAGAACCCCGATGTTCTGAGTGACCCGTTCCCGCCAGATTGCGAGTTGCGTGGATTCGGAGAAAGTGGCATTGATTTTTCCGTCGAGTTTTGGGTGAATGGCATCGACGATGGGCGGCATAAATACACATCAGATGTCTTGTTCCGGATCTGGAATGCGCTCAAAGACAATGACATTGAAATTCCATATCCGCGTCGTGTGATCGAGATGAAGGGCCCGTTTCCTTCCAAGCCGGAATGACACTGGGTCTCGTGATCGGTGGTGGACCCGCAGGCCTGATGGCCGCGGATCAAATGTCGGCTGCTGGAATGCATGTTATCGTCACCGAAGCAAAACCCACCGTGGCACGCAAGTTTCTGATGGCTGGAAAATCTGGCCTGAATCTGACCAAGTCAGAACCCTTTGACACCTTTCTTGCGGCTTACGGCGGTGCGGCGCCTTTCCTGCGGCCTATGCTAAATGCGTTTGGCCCCAATCAGGTGTCAGACTGGGCACAGCAATTGGGGCAGGAAGTCTTTACGGGCTCTTCTGGACGCGTATTTCCGACCGCGATGAAGGCCTCGCCATTATTGCGCGCATGGTTGGCGCGCCTGTCTGACCAAAACGTCGAGATCAGGACGCGGTGGCGTTGCCTCGGGTTTGAAAACGGCTTTCGCTTTCAAACACCTTTGGGCGAAGAGACAATTACCCCTGACGTGACTGTGTTGGCGTGTGGCGGTGCGAGCTGGGCGCGGCTTGGTTCTGATGGTGCGTGGGCGACGTGGGTTGGCGCAGAGGTCGCGCCGTTCCAACCCGCGAATATGGGATTTATGGTGCCTTGGTCGTCGCATATGACCAAATATTTCGGAACACCTGTGAAATCGATTGCCCTGTGCGTTGGGGCCCAACGAGTTCGCGGTGAATTTGTGCTTTCGCAAGAGGGGCTCGAAGGAGGCGGGGTCTATGCCGTGTCGCGGGGGATGCGCGAAGGCCACCCCTTGGCCTTGGATTTATTGCCAGATCTGACCCTAGAGCAGGTCCGCGAGCGCCTGTCGCGACCGCGTGGCAAGGCGAGTTTGGCAAATCATTTGCGCAAAACACTTAAGCTCTCGCCGGTGAAAATTGCATTGCTGCAAGAATGTGCAAGGCCGCTTCCGCAAGATTTGGGGGCATGCCTCAAGGCATTGCCCATCCGTCACGACGGGCCACGCCCATTGGATCAGGCAATTTCCACGGCAGGCGGATTGCGCCTTGATGCGCTGGATGAAAGTCTAATGATCCGCAATCAACCGGGGGTGTATGCGGCGGGTGAGATGTTGGATTGGGAGGCGCCAACGGGTGGGTATTTGCTTACGGCCTGCCTTGCGACAGGGCGCTGGGCAGGGCAAGCCGCGGCAAAATCAGTGGCCCAAGGGGGCGCTTGATCACATATCACGCACCCTTTGGAACGCAGGGCGTGCGCGCATGTTTTTGCAATATTGCGCGAATTCTTTGTTTTCGGTTGGGAATTTGGCGCTATAGGCCCAGTTCCCGCAATGGGTCAAAATGATATCGGCAATTGTAAATGTCTCGCCAATCAAGAACGGGCCCTGCACGCGTTGCATCAAACGATCGATGTTGCGGGCATATTCCCACTTCAACGACTCTTTGACGCTTGGCACGCGTAACTCTTCTGGCAATGCAAACGAATGCCGTGCCGCGGTCCATAAGACGGCATCAATTTCATCTAGGATGCAATGGGTTACTGCGTCTTGCCGGGCGCGATCCAAGGTTCCGGCCGGAAAGGTCAACTTGCCGTGTTTGTCAGCGAGATAAGTCAGGATCGCCGTTGAATCCGGTATTGCGGTATCACCATCCTTGAGGATCGGAATCTTACCTGACGGGTTCAGCGATGTGACGCGTTCGGAATGGGGTTTTTCTGGTGAATATTGATATGCTTCACCCAACTCTTCGAGCGCCCATAGAATGCGGAACGCGCGGCTGGTTTTGCTTCCAATTACTTCATACATTTTGGTTCTCCGGTATCTGCTTTGCAACGTTGCAGGTCAGATCGCCAATCGCAAGAACCTATCGGCGTGATAGCATCGAGAGCCGCAGCATCATGCGCTCTACCAAGGCCATAGCAGGTGCGTGTTGCGACGCTGATCGCAACTGAAGGTCGGTGTCGGTCAGTAGGGTCAGAGCCTGTTCGAGCTTGTAACACCCCCAGCCCTGAGCTTGGCGTAACATGCGATCCCTCCGTGGTCCGAAAATGGGTGGACGCATACGGGCAATGCCTGCCGCTGCGCCTCCGGGATCTGACGCGGCTGTGTACAATGCGCGAAAATGGCGGGTCGCTCCGATGCAAAGATACACTGGCGTGACACCTTGTGCCTGTAGCTTGCGCATCACAGGACCAATTTCGGCGGCGCGCCCTTCGGCAACAATGTTCAAGACATCATCAAGTTCGGCTTCGGTCGACGTCGGGGCGCAGTTTACAATATCGTCAGACGACACAGGCCCCTGATCGCTGAGTTTGTAGAGCGCGAGTTTTTCGATCGTTTGTCGAAAATCTCCGGGGTCCAGTTCTTTGGACAAATTGGTCAGATCGGTCATGGCGTCCCGATCGACTTCGCGCAGTCCGGCGCGCGTGAGATCGGCTTCTATTTCTTCGCGTGAGGGAGGATCGCTATAGATGCCGACCGCATAGGCATTCCGGTGCGCCTCGAACGCTTTGCGGATTTTCGATGTCGCCTTGAGGGAACCCGCAGTCACCACAAGCTGGGCATCCCCGGGGGCCCAGTCTTCTAGGGCCGCCAATATCGCGGGTGCAGCTGTGTCTGTGGCGTCTTCGGCAAAGGCCACACGCGGTCCGGGGAAGAAGCTTGCCGCCTTGAGTGCATCGCCGAGGCGCGCGGGGTCTTTGCGTAATTCACCTGCTGGAATGCGCGTCAGCCGCATTTCCTCTTCGCCCTTGGGGCCGACAAGCGCCGCAATCAGTTCTTGGCGTTTCAGCGCAATCCGCATTGCGTCCGGCCCATAGATCAGAACGCCAGTGCGATCCGGATCGGGTTTCGAGAAATATTGGGCGGCGTCCCGCGCCGAGAGCTTCATTGTGCGAGATTTGGTGAGAAGATCACCAGTTTTGACAAAATTTGATCGGCGAGGATCACCATCAAACGTTCATAGGCGTCAGTTTCAGCGGCAAGTGTTGCAACGGTTGACCCAGTCGTTGAATACCCTGTGAAGCTATCGACTTTGCCGCTGGTGAGGACTTCTTTGGTGTCTAAGTCGCGCAGCGCGTAATCCGCCGTGGCCAGAACATCATAGCGGCTTGTGACGCCGCTGATTGATTTCGCAATGCTGCGTTGCTCTGAGGTGACCGACACAGACAAGCCATACTTTCCGGAACTCACCCGCCCCAGCCGGCCTTCCAGTTCACGTACCAGCAAGTAGGTGTTGTTACCTGTCGGTTCGTCGATCACGACTTGGTTCATCAATACCGACGCTGTCCCGCTTGGGCCATAAGCAGGCGTAAAACCGCACCCCGCGAGGGCTGCGGTCATCAAGAGAACAGAGCGGCGATTAAACAACGACATTTACAATCCGACCGGGGACAACAATCAGTTTTTTGGGCTGGGCCCCATCCAGCGTCCGAATCACAGCATCATGCGCCAGAACAAGTTTTTCAACTTCTTCTTTGGCCATATCCTTGGGCACGGTGATTTCCCCACGACGTTTGCCGTTGATCTGGATCGGCAGCGTGACATCCGCTTCGACCAACATGGCCTCGTCGGCCACGGGCCAAGGCGCGTTTGTCACAAGGCCTTCGCCGCCCTGATACGCCCAGATATCTTCGGCAAGGTGCGGTGTCATCGGCGACATCAACTGAGCAAGCGTTTTGATGGCTTGTTTCTGAGCCGCGGCACCGGCCTTGGATTTTGCCAAAATATTGGTGAACCCGTACAGTTTGGCGATGGCGGCGTTAAAGCCAAAGGATTCGATCCCCAGCGTGACGTCGCGAATAGCCTTGTGTGTTTCGCGCAGCAGGTCGTCGTCGCCTTGTCCTTTTGCGTCTGGGTTCATGGCCGCAATCTTGTCGCACAGCATCCACACGCGGTTGAGGTGCTTGAAAGACGCCTCGGCACCCGAGGCGGTCCACTCTACGTCCCGTTCGGGAGGGGAGTCAGACAGCACGAACCAACGCGCGGTGTCTGCGCCATAGCTGTCGATAATCGCCAGCGGGTCCACAACGTTGTTTTTCGACTTGGACATCTTTGCGGATGGAATCACCGTGATCTTTTCGCCAGTTTCCTTGGCAAAGGTGCCGCCGTCGCGCTCTTCTACTTCATTCGGATAATGATAGATGGCACGCCCGTTTTCGTCAGTGCGTTCCGCGTTCTTGTAAATCGCGTGGGTGACCATGCCTTGGGTGAACAAGGCGTTGAACGGTTCGTTGGATTTTTCGGGCAAGTGGCCGGTGATGTTCATAGCGCGGGCAAAGAATCGCGAATACAGCAGGTGCAAAATCGCGTGCTCAATGCCGCCAATATACTGGTCTACGTTCATCCAGTATTCTGCATCGGCCATATTTGTGGGCGTCTCTGCACGGGGGGCTGTGAAGCGTGCGAAATACCATGATGAATCTACAAATGTGTCCATCGTATCGGTTTCACGCTGGCCGGGGCCGCCACAGGATGGGCAAGCACAGTCGCGCCATGTCGGATGACGGTCCAGAGGATTGCCAGGAATGGTGAAATCAATCGGCTTGCCGCCTTCGTCATAGGGCAATTCGATCGGCAAGTTTTCTTTCTTTTCGGGAACAACGCCACATTTTTCACAATGCACAACGGGAATTGGACACCCCCAATAGCGTTGACGCGACAGGCCCCAGTCGCGCAGGCGGTATTTGGTGACGCCTTGTCCCCAACCGGCCTTTTCGGCAAAGTCGACTGTGATGTTGATCGCGTCTTCGCCCGTGGCTTCGTCCAGGTCGGCAAAATGGTTGATCCATTTCACCTTCTCGGACTTTGCGGGCACAAAGGCATCGGTTTCAACGGGCTTTGGGTTGTCCAGAGACTGAAACGTTTCGATCACTGGCAGGTCATACTTGCGGCAGAAATCCAAATCGCGTTGGTCGTGCGCAGGACAGGCAAAGATCGCACCTGTGCCGTAATCCATCAGGATAAAATTGGCGATCCAAACGGGCAGTTCCCAATCGGGGTTCAGCGGGTGTTTGACGCTAATACCCGTGTCATACCCCAGTTTGGGCGCGGTCTCGATGGCCTCTTCGGTCGTGCCACCTTTGCGGCATTCGGTCAGGAATTCAGCCAGCTCGGGGTTGTTCTGTTCCAGCTCTTTAGAAATCGGGTGGTCGGGGGAAATGCCCACAAAAGAGGCCCCCATCAACGTATCAGGGCGGGTTGTGTAGACGGTGATCGGCTCTTGGCCGTCCACACGTTCGAAACCGAACTGAAGTCCGCGCGACTTGCCGATCCAGTTTTCCTGCATCAGGCGCACCTTGGCAGGCCAGTTTTCCAGATCGTCCAAGGACGACAGCAGGTCTTCGGACATGTCCGAAATCTTAAAGAACCACTGGGTCAGTTCGCGGCGTTCCACCAGCGCCCCAGACCGCCAGCCACGACCGCCTTCGACCTGTTCGTTGGCCAGAACGGTCATGTCGACCGGATCCCAGTTTACGATGGCGTTTTTGCGATAGACCAAATCTTTGTCCAGCATATCCAAGAACAGCGCCTGTTGCTGACCGTAATATTCCACGTCACAGGTGGCAAACATCCGCGACCAGTCCAGCGACAGGCCCAGCGGCTTCATCTGTTCGACCATCGTGTCGATGTTGCTATATGTCCAATCCTTGGGGTGGCCGCCAATGGCCATCGCGGCGTTTTCCGCAGGCATTCCAAAGGCATCAAACCCCATCGGGTGCAGCACGTTGTGACCTGTCGACATTTTATAGCGCGCGATCACGTCGCCCATCGTATAGTTGCGCACGTGCCCCATATGCAGCTTGCCCGAAGGGTAGGGAAACATTTCCAAGACATAGTATTTCGGGCGTGTTTCATCGCGCTCGGCTTTGAACGTGTTGGCCTTGTCCCAGGCTTCTTGCCATTTGGATTCGATCTCGGCGGCGGAGTAGCGCGTCATGGAACAGCACCTTTCTAAACGTTTGGACTGTGCAGCATTTTGCAGGCGGTGATAAGCGCCATAGGGCCTTTGGTCTAGGGGCGAGACGTGGCAAAATGCAAAAATGCGACGCTAGGCAGCGTGAAGAATTGCGATATACAAGATCAAAAGCAGAAAACGCGCAGGCAGACGACATGAATATTCTATTCATCCATCAAAACTTTCCCGGCCAATACAAGCATCTGGCGCCTGCGTTGGCTGCACAAGGGCACACATGTGCTGCGCTCACGCTGCGCGTCAAAAAACCGGCGGTTTGGCGGGGGGTCAAACTGATCCCATACACAATCAAGGGAAAGTCAGCGCAGGGGCTGCATGCGTGGCTGGTCGATTTTGAGACAAAGATGTTGCGTGCCGAGTCATGTTACCGGGCTGCGATGCACCTCAAGGATCAGGGATTTACGCCAGATATCATTGTGGCGCACCCCGGCTGGGGGGAATCAATGTTTTTGCGCGATGTCTGGCCAACGGCGCGAATCGGACTGTATTACGAGCTGTTCTATCAAGCTTCGGAAAGCGAACTGAGCTTTGATCCCGAGTTTCCTCGCAAAGCGCCAGAGCTGGATCGTTTGCGGCTGCGGATGAAGAACATCAACAATATGCTGCATCTGCAAGTCGGTGATTTGGGGATCAGTCCAACAAAGTTTCAGGCAAGTACCTTTCCCGAGGAATTTCAGAAACGCATCAGCATCATTCATGATGGCATCGATACGGGTATCGTGACGCCAAATGCGGGTGCTCAGTTCAAGGTGAATCCGAATTTATCGCTGTCGCGCCGCGACGAGGTAATTACATTTGTAAACCGAAATTTGGAGCCGTATCGCGGATACCACGTGTTCATGCGTGCCCTGCCTCAGCTTTTGCAAGAGCGCCCCAAAGCACAGGTTGTTTTGGTCGGTGGGGATGAAGTGAGCTATGGAGCAAAACCACCTGCGGGCCAATCGTGGAAGCAAATTTATATCAACGAGGTGCGCGGGCGGATTTCAGATGCAGACTGGGCACGCGTGCATTTTGCGGGACGCATTCCATATGACCGTTTCTTGTCTCTGCTACAGATTAGCAAGGCGCATGTGTATTTGACGTATCCGTTTGTCCTAAGTTGGTCCCTGATCGAGGCCATGAGTGCAGGGGTACCCATCATCGCCAGTGATACGGCCCCTCTAAAAGAAGCGATTTCGCATGGCCAAACGGGTCGCCTGTTTCCATTTTTTGATGCAGATGCATTGGTTTCAGAGGTCTGTAAGGTTCTTGAAAACCCTGAGATGGCCAAGACTTTGGGGTTGGCTGGGCGAAATTTCGCTAAGGAAACGTATGATTTGCAAAATGTCTGTTTGCCCAAGCAACTAGACTGGATCGCGAAGCTTGCCGACATGGAGCCGGGTCAGGTTACGTTCTAGCGCCGTTATAAGGCGGTATTAGAGCTTGCCGTCAGCAATGCGCAATTGGCGCGCACGTGTCAGAATCGCATCCTCGACGGCCTGGACCGTACCGGCGGCAACGGGTGAGCCGCCTTTTGTTTGCATCGCAACATGAAGCGAACGGGCGTCTAGCGAAGGATCACGTACATAGACGGTGGCACGATAAGAACGACCACCCCCGGGTGGTACGCCATACCCTGTAACGATCACGCCCGAGAATGGGTCAACTGTTTGAACCGGAAGAAAATCAAGCACTTCTAAGGATGCAGCCCAGATATATTTGTTCACACGTACCGTGATATCCGAGTTGTCGTCTTTGAAGATATCCCAGATTGTCGAGCCTGTTTTTGAGCCGTTGATCTGCATGCTTTCGACGGGGTTCCCGACGTCCGTGCGTTCAAGATACCCTTGGGCATCCCCGGAAACCGACGCCTTCTTGCGGGTACATCCGGACAAAGCCATAGCCACGGTCAAAACCGCAATGATTCCAAAAACGCTTTTGTGCTTCATATCTCTGCCCAGCTTCCAGCTTTGCTACTGTCCTAGCCAACAGGGCAGCGTTGAGCAAGGGGTAGTGTTGATCCCTTTACGCGTAGATGCCGCATTTGCTGGTACAGATCACCGCCCGAAGTTTCGCGAATATCTCGCAGGTATGCCATAAGCCCGACATTTAGCTGTTGCGGGAAAGCCTCAATACGACGCCTGCTTTAGCCCAAAGCTGTCTTAATGCTTGAAGTAGAGGGGGTGGATCGTTGAGTGTAGGCGAAGAATAGATCGGGCTGCTTGTTAAGGTGCTATCGCAGATTACCAAGCTATCGAGTTTACGATCATGATAACGATTTCGACATACGAGAACAAAACAATGAAAAATATCCTTTTTGCTACGACTGCTCTTGTTGCAACCGCTGGTGTTGCTGCTGCAGACGTAACCTTCGGCGGCTACGGCC
>NZ_SULI01000029.1 GCF_005518135.1 Shimia litoralis
TTGTATCCATTCAATCGGGTTGGATACATCTTAGCACGCTGTCCGAATTTGCCGGACCACTTCAACCTGATGCAGGCTCACAAATTGCCTTCAACAATGGCGCTTTGCTCTGGCGAAGGCGAAACCATGGGCAATTGCGATTTACCCGAGGAGTCTCCAATCACCTACCAGCCAGACATATCCTGTGGTGTCAAAACGCGGCCGCCACGCGCAGAGGGTCATCTGAGACTCTCTACCAAACGCGTTGGCGATCGCACAATGTTGGATCGGTGCCACCAGTCCGGGTCTTTCAAGTGCCTGTTTCCTAATACCTACGGGCCATCTCTGGATGCGGTTCTTCTGAATACCGCCGGTGGGATCACAGGAGGGGACCGGTTCGACTTTTCGGGCCACGCGGCCGCAAATACTGTGCTGACCCTGACCACCCAAGCGTGCGAGCGCGCCTATAAAGCACAACCCGCAGAGACGGGAACGGTTCGAAACCGTTTGCAAATCGGATCACGGGGGCGAGTCAACTGGTTGCCACAGGAAACGATCCTGTTTAACGGCAGCGCAATTTCCCGCCAGATGACCGTCGAAATGCAGCCAGATGCCTCTTTGCTGATGGTTGAACCGCTGGTGTTTGGCCGCTCTGCCATGGGCGAAAAACTGACCGATATTCAATTCAACGACCGGATTGACATTCGCCGTGCAGGCCAGCCGCTGTTGCTTGATGCCATGGCCTTGACTGGTGATGCACAGGCACATCTTGCAAAGCCCTTTGTGGCAAATGGGGCGGGTGCGATGGCGCTGATCGTGTTGGTGGCTGCCAATGCCGAAACCCACATGTCTGCTCTTCAGCAAATCCTGCCCACGACCGGGGGAGCCAGCCTGATCGCCGACGACATCTTGGTGATACGCCTGCTGAGCGATGACAGCTTTACCCTAAGACAAACCCTGCTGCCTGTACTGCAACTGTTGAACGGCGCGGCGCTTCCTCGATGTTGGATGATGTGACATGAACCTGACCCCAAGAGAAAAAGACAAGCTTCTGGTTGCCATGGCAGCCGAGGTCGCCCGCAAGCGGCTGGCCCGAGGTGTCAAACTGAACCACCCTGAGGCCATTGCCCTCATCACGGATGCGGTTGTCGAAGGCGCCCGCGACGGGCGCTCTGTCGCCGACCTGATGGAGGCCGGGGCGCATATCATCACGGCAGACCAATGTATGGAGGGCATCCCCCAGATGATCCACGACGTGCAAGTCGAAGCCACATTCCCCGACGGGACCAAGCTTGTCACCGTTCATCATCCAATCCGCTAAAGGACTGCTCTATGAAAACCCTGATCGCACCCTTACTTACCTTTGCCGCAACCCCCGCCCTGGCCCATTCGGGCATGCACATCCATCCCCATGCCAACGACGCCACTTGGCTGCCTCTGCTGTTTGGGGGGCTGCTGACGGCCGCGGTCGCTTCGCTGATCTGGGCGCGCCTGAAATGATCCCCGGAGAATTAATAGCCGCCGAGGGTGATCTGACCCTGAACGCGGGCCGCGAGGTTACCGTGTTGATGGTTGCGAACACTGGCGACCGCCCGATCCAAGTGGGCAGCCATTACCATTTTGCCGAAGCTAACCCAGCGCTTGAATTCGATCGCAAGGTCGCACGTGGCCAGCGGCTCGACATCTCTGCGGGCACCGCAGTCCGGTTCGAGCCGGGCCAGCGCCGCGAAGTGCCTCTGGTGCCGATTTCCGGTGCCCGACGCATCTTCGGCTTCAACCAGAACGTCATGGGAGACCTGTGACCCGGTCCACCCTGAGACCAACGCAATTCCGCCCTCCGTTTTTGACCTTTTGAAAGGCCTCTCTAATGCCCGCAAGGATCGCCCGCGCTGACTATGCCGCCATGTTTGGCCCCACAACCGGAGACCGGCTTCGGCTGGCTGACACTGACCTGATCATCGAGGTCGAACGCGATCTCACCACCTATGGCGAAGAGGTCAAATTCGGCGGCGGCAAGGTCATCCGTGATGGTATGGGTCAGGCCCAGACCACCCGTGCCCAAGGGGCGGTGGACACGGTCATCACCAACGCGCTGATTGTGGATCATAGCGGCATTTACAAAGCCGACGTTGGGCTGAAAAACGGACGCATCCACAAAATCGGCAAGGCGGGAAATCCAGACACCCAGCCAAATGTCGACATCACCGCAGGCCCCGGCACCGAGGTCATTGCCGGTGAAGGGCGCATTTTGACAGCTGGCGGGTTTGACAGCCACATTCATTTCATCTGTCCACAGCAGATCGAAGACGCATTGCATTCCGGCCTGACCACAATGTTAGGCGGTGGCACCGGTCCGGCGCATGGCACGCTGGCCACCACCTGCACGCCCGGACCATGGCACATTGGCCGCATGCTGCAGGCCGCAGATGCTTTTCCCATGAATCTAGCCTTTGCAGGCAAGGGTAATGCGTCGCTTCCTGCTGCTTTGGAAGAACAGGTGCTGGGAGGCGCATGCGCCCTCAAATTGCACGAAGACTGGGGCACAACGCCCGCCGCAATCGACTGTTGCCTGTCGGTGGCTGATGATCTTGACGTTCAGGTGATGATCCACACCGATACGTTGAACGAATCCGGTTTTGTCGAAAACACCGTTGCCGCCATGAAAGGTCGGACCATCCATGCCTTTCATACGGAAGGTGCTGGCGGTGGCCATGCGCCCGACATTATCCGCATCTGCGGCGAAGAGCACGTTCTGCCGTCATCCACAAACCCCACCCGCCCCTTTACCGTAAACACGTTGGAAGAGCATCTAGACATGCTGATGGTCTGCCATCACCTGGACAAATCAATCCCCGAAGACGTCGCCTTTGCCGAAAGCCGTATTCGGCGCGAGACCATCGCAGCCGAAGACATCTTGCACGATATGGGCGCGTTTTCGATTATCGCCTCTGACAGTCAGGCCATGGGCCGCGTGGGCGAGGTCTTGATCCGCACATGGCAAACTGCGGACAAGATGAAAAAACAGCGCGGCAGCCTGCCCGAAGACACCCGCGACAACGACAATTTCCGCGTCCGTCGATATATCGCCAAATACACCATAAATCCCGCCATTGCCCACGGAATCAGCCACGAGATTGGGTCAATCACAGAAGGTAAACGCGCCGATCTGGTGCTGTGGGATCCTGCCTTTTTTGGTGTCAAACCCGAAATGGTTTTGCTGGGGGGCACCATCGCCATGGCCCAAATGGGCGATCCCAATGCCTCGATCCCTACACCCCAGCCGGTGTATTCGCGCCCGATGTTCGGCGCCTATGGGCGCGCGGTCGAACACTCGGCTGTGACCTTTGTCAGTGCGGCGGCACATGACGCCGGGATTGGTCAAAAACTGGGGCTGGCAAAAGACACGCTGGCCGTCAGAAACACCCGAAACATCGGCAAATCCGATTTGCGGCTCAACAACGCCACGCCAGATATCCACGTCGATCCGGAAACCTACGAGGTGCGGGCCGATGGTGAACTTCTGACGTGCCAGCCGGCCGAGGTTCTGCCGATGGCACAACGTTATTTCCTGTTCTAAGAGGCTCGCATGACCCAGACACCTATTATCGCCAACGTATATCGCTCGCATCCGCACGGTCCGGTTTCGGGTAAAATTGCGCTCGACTATGATGGCCGGTTCCTGCGCCGTAAGACGCTGACAACCGACGACGGGCTGTCGTTGCTGGTCGATCTGGCCAAAACAACCTCTTTGGATCATGGGGGCGTTCTGGTGCTTGAAGACGGGCGTCAGGTCGAGATTATCGCCGCGCCAGAGAACCTGTTGCACGTCACCGGTGACAACCTGCCTCGCCTTGCGTGGCACATCGGAAACCGCCATACACCTTGCCAGATCGAGCCGGACCGATTGCTCATTCAGCGCGACCACGTGATTCACGACATGCTCGTCCAGATTGGTGCGACGGTGCACGAGGTGGTGGAACCTTTCACGCCAGAAGGCGGGGCCTATGGCCACGGGCGGACGCATGGCCACAGCCACTGAAATCCTGATCCTGACCCAATGGTTTTCACCGGCC
The DNA here is from genome assembly GCF_005518135.1 of Shimia litoralis. Lineage (GTDB taxonomy): Bacteria > Pseudomonadota > Alphaproteobacteria > Rhodobacterales > Rhodobacteraceae > Shimia_E > Shimia_E litoralis. The sequence goes on from NZ_SULI01000029.1 coordinate 4,053, forward strand.
TATCCTGTCGGAGCGTTTGCCTATTCGCATGGATTGGAATGGGCCATCGACGCAGGTCATGTGACAACCGCCAAACACATCAATGCATGGATCACCGAGGTGATGTGTCATGGTGCGGGGTGGAACGATAGCCTATTTCTGGCCGCAGCGTATCACGCGGACAGCTGTGAGTTACCCGAAGTCGACGCGACGGCCCGCGCCTTTTGCGCGTCCGCCGACCGGCTCAAGGAAACCCACCTGCAGGGCGCAGCCTTCTGTGGCATCACCGCCAAAGTCTGGGCAACCGATGTGCAGGGATTGACCTATCCGGTCGCCGCTGGACGGGCCGCGCGATTGCAGGGTTTGCCGCTTGACCTGACCACACAGGTTTATCTGCAGGCGTTTTTGGCAAACCTCGTCGCAGCGGCCATGCGCCTTGTGCCGCTTGGCCAGACCGACGGGCAACGCATCATCCGCGATCTGAGTCCCTTGTGCACCCGCATTGCCCAAGACAGCAGCAATGCCTCGCTTGATGACCTCGCCAGCACCGCCTTTCTCGCCGATATTGCGGCAATGAAACATGAAACCCAGTATTCAAGGATATTTCGCACATGACACGCATGAATGGTCCTCTTCGCGTCGGCATCGGCGGGCCGGTCGGTGCCGGTAAAACCACCCTAACGGCCGCTCTCAGTGCAGTCTTGCGAGAACGTCATTCAATTGGTGTAATCACCAACGATATCTACACCCGAGAAGACGCAGAAGCCCTGATGCGGATGCAGGTTCTACCGCAGAACCGCATTATCGGGGTTGAAACCGGCGGTTGCCGAAATGACAGAGCGGCACCCGGATCTTGACATCGTCCTGATCGAGAGCGGCGGAGACAACCTGTCCGCCACATTCAGCCCAGAACTGGCGGATGTGACCCTGTATGTCATTGATGTCGCCGCAGGCGAAGAAATCCCGCGCAAAGGCGGGCCTGCGATCACCAAATCAGATGTCTTGATCATCAACAAAACCGACCTGGCCCCTTATGTTGGTGCATCCCTGGATGTGATGGCCGGAGACGCCAAGAAAATGCGGGGTGCGCGCCCGTTTGTGTTCACGTCGCTACGCCACCGCGAGGGCGTGGCAGAGGTCATACAGTTACTCGAAGCCATTGGGGGCCTCGGTACAGAGCCAAACCCATGACAGAAACAAGCGACCGACCGCGGGCCCAGTGACGGGCCCAACGTGTCATATACGAACAGGGCGGTTCTGTTGCAGCAGCAGTGTTACGCCGCGCAAACGCGATGAAATTAGGCGTTGTTCGGTTTCGATCTGCAGCGCGATACGGGTATGTTCATTGGCCGCTCGGGAAGCTCACGACAATACCACCCACTCTAGTTTCGCGGACGGGAATTTTTCGAGGACAGCCGGAAACTGCCCCCGATCCATCAAACACAGCGCCGTAGACAGCCCATCGGCCAATGCCGCATCCCTTGCGCTTACCGAGACCAAGGATTGTTTTGGTGCGTCGTCATTGCGAGGGTCAAGAATGTGACCAATTTCAGAAGACGCGTTCAACACTGTCCCAAGTGGTGAAGACGTTGCCAAAGCACGGTCACGCAGGGAAACCTTTTGCACTATGTGCCCTTGAACATCTGCAATTCCGGCACGCCATGGCCCACCATCACTGCGCCCGCCCAAGGCAGATATTTCGCCCATATCAACCATGACGTCCGTCAACCCCTGCTCCCTCAAGGTCGCCGCGATTTGATCTGTAATATAGCCTTGGGCAATCCCATTCAAAGTGATCGCCATGTCTGGCCGTGAGAAACGCACGGTCTGTGCATCAAATTCAACGTGCTGCCAGCCGATCCTCTGGCGAAGCTGCGCAAGTTCTTGGCCTGACAGTGTCCGCCCTGCTTGAGTCGCCTGAGCATGCGCGCTCCAGAGCGGTTGGACCGTCGGATCAAACGCCCCTTGCGTGGCCAAGTGCAAGCTATTGGCCAAACTCAGAACGGATAGAATATCTGGCGACGGTGCCGCGAGGCGCCCATCCCGATTAAGTACAGAGAGCTCAGAATCGTCTATATAGAGACTTAAAATACCCTCCAAACGATCAAGCTCGTTGCGGATCGCTGCGAACACAGGGTCGGCCGCAGATTGCGTCATTCCCACGATCTGAAGAGATGCGCCCGCACCCAGTGCAGTTCCCTGCCAGCGTGCAACCGGAGTTGCAATGGCCGGAGATGCAACCGTCATCGCTGCGGAGATTGCCAAAAATCGACGGCGATTGAACATTAAGGTCATGTCGGTGTCTCCAACTTGTTTTCCAAATCAACCGGGCCGATGGCCGCGGAATCCGGAATATCATTCAAAGTAAAAATCGACCCACCATACAGATGGATGAAATTGTCTGCGCCCGCCGAGGTCGCAAAGGGAACGATTTCCGGTGCTCCCATACCGCCAGCAACGCCCGCGCCCACAACATAATATGCAACATCAGCAGCCACCCAGTTGTCGATCCCCGGCTCTTCCCAAGACGGCGCTATCCCCATGTCACTTACGTAAATCGCGAGAATTTCGGCTTCCCGCTCTGGGCTTTTGAGGTACGCAACCAAATCACGGACCTGCGCAAAGAATATGGGCTGTGCATAGCCGGCCAGATGGATTTGCCCTTTGGGTCCACCGTGCTCGGCAATGTTCATCTGACAAAAATAGCTTAGGGCCAGCTCTGTCAAGTCAGTGGGGGGTGGGGGTGCTTCTGCGGCATCCTCTTTACAAGCGACAAGAGCGAACATCGCACAAAGGACCAGATATCTCATGGCTCGACCCTCTGGAATGCTGCGCGGGCCATCACAAAGCCGAGCACAGGCCATAACAACAGTGACGCGGGTGCAGCCCAAACCGGAAGGGCACTTGCGGCCCCCGTCATGCCGCTGGTGAGTGCCACGGTGTCTGACGCCGCAATATTCCAGACACGAAATGCGTCCGCAGGGTTGGCCACCATGACCCAAGGAAAAATATTCTGTGTAAATGCGCCACCCTTATCAATAACCACGGCGCCCAAAAGCCCGAGATCATAGAGAACCACAAATACCAACCATAACGCCGCTGACGCGCCTGCCGCAGCTGTCGCGCTACCGGCAAGGGACGACACCATATATCCCAACACCAAGAAAACTGCACCAAGCAAAACCGAGGTGGCAATCAGTCGACCCAAGGCAATCAAGCTTTCGCTCCCGGCCCCGCCATAATACGCCGCCAAGGCACCCGCAGTTCCAAAACCAACCACCATTGCAAAACTCAGGGCCGCGAGATGCGCCATAAACTTGCCAAACAGAATTTCGCCACGACCTGCTGGGTATGACAGTAACAAGGCAAGACTGCCGCGATCGTTTTCACCGGAGATACTGTCAAACGACATCATCAACGCCAGCAAGGGTGCCAGATACACCGACAGTGTCGTCATTGAGGCCACCGAAATTGTCAGCATATCGACGCCAAGTGTTCCTGTCGGCGCGCTCCCTGCAAAGGTCAACGCAAGCGCAAACAAAACCATGATCAGTGTTGCCATGAATAGCCAGCGGTTGCGCCGCAAAATGTGCATCTCTGCCTGAGCAATGGCGAAGCTTCGAAAGGTCATGAGACATCTCCCTTGGCAAAATAACGATAGAGGTCTTCTAGTCTGGGCGGGGTCATCTCAACGTCTGAGACCGTATCCCCCATAGCTGCAATGCGCCGAAGTTCATGCATCTTCTGATCAGGTGCACACAAGAGCTCGACCGATGCCCCATTGATGCGCGTGCCGCCGGTGGTACGCGCAATTTCATCCGCATGATCCGCGTTTGCGCGTATTCTTAGCTTGGTCGGCAAACCCGCCGATGCAGAAAGAGCCGCAAGTGTATCATCTGCAACTTTCTCTCCCTTGCGTAAGATCGCAATGCGGTCCGTACGCGCCTCGACCTCGGTCAGAGCATGACTGGCAATAAGCACCGCGGTGCCTTGGGCGGCCAGTTCATCAATGATGGCATAGAGATCCTGCCTTGATATCGGATCCAACCCACTTGTTGGTTCATCCAAAAGCGCCACTTTGGGGTTGCCCAAAAGGACCTGAGCCAACCCCAACCTCTGGCGCATTCCCTTGGAATACGTCCCAATACGACGGTCCAAAGCATCGCTAAGGCCTACGCGATCAAGAAGCGCTGGTACATCTCCCTTTGCACCACCCGATAGCCGAGCAAAGAGCTTGAGCTGCTCTCGGCCGGTAAGGGCTGGATGGAAACTTACCGCCTCTGGCAAGAACGCTGTGGATTGACGTGCAGAGGCACTTCCCGGCTTGGCCCCGTCGATTAGGATTTTGCCAGAGCTTATGCCAGTTAGACCCAAAATAAGCTTGATTAGTGTCGATTTTCCGGCACCGTTATGACCCAAAAGCGCGACCCTTTCTCCAGCTTTAACCGTGAGATTGACGTCGCTTAGGACTTTGGCTTTGCCACGAAACTTTGAAACGTTTCTGATACAGAGGGCGCTATCCATCATAAGGCACCTTTTCGCTAGCGGCGGGTCGAACCGGTTGCATGAGAGGATGTGAATCCATCACGCCACCGGGCAAAAGCGCCGGAAATGTTGACTGAGACCAACGTACGAGCTGAACCGCGGGCGAACCCAAAAGCAGCTTGGCCGCAGGCTGCGTCCAAAGCACGTGGTCCATGCTATCGTTAGGTCGGTATGTTGTATCTGCAATGCCATCACCATCGACATCATAGGCGGCGAAATCGCTCCAATAGTTGCCCTTACCCGCCACTGACCATTCAACCCATTTGGTTGAGACATATTTGACCTGAGTCCGGTTGCCGACAAAACTGTTGCCAACAATATTATTCCCGTCAGAACCAGCGGTAAAATGAATGCCGATACCGCAGCCTTCAAACCAGTTTCCCGAGAATTCGTTTTTGTTCGAGTTGTACAAAAATGTGCATTTGCCTTTGGCATTTTTGACAACATTTCCAGAGATGATGCTCTTGTTTGTATAATTCATCATCACGCCATGATCCCGATCGGAAATGGACACGTTGTCCAGAACCTTTACGCGTGTAGAAAACATCACAGCATACCCAAGGTGGTTGCCAATCGACACATTGCCTGTGACCTCGGATTTGTCAGCATACATATAATGCACGGCAAATCTCAGATCCCGAAACAGGTTGTCCCGAAAGATATTCTTCTTGGAACTGTTCACAAATATTCCATCACGGCCCCACCGGACAGAATTTCGTTCAACAATTGCGCCGGGCGCGTTCCACACATACACGCCGTTGCCACGCGCGTTCATATGGCGATCTTGGCGGCCTTCAATGGTATTGCCTGCAACCAACGCCTCTTTCGCACCGTGAATATCAATGCCAACAAGGTTACCCTTAAGCGTGTTGCCCTGAATCTTTGGGGATTTGGCCGTTTTGGTAAGCTTGATCCCTGCGTCAATCGTTTCGTGAGAGGACCCCGATCCGATAACCGTGATGCCTGTGACAACAACATCATCCCCCGTCACGGTAATAACCGATCCGCTGCCCTGACCATCAATCGTAGCATGACCGCGGCCATCCAAAATGACAGGCTGATCCAGTACAACCGTTTCTTTGTAGGTCCCGGGCCGCAGGAGAAGGGTATCTCCGGCAGCGGCCCGATCCAATATGTCTGCGATGGCCCCTGCGCGCAAAGGCACGTCCCATTCGGTCGCCCAAACGGGCGATGCAAATACGATCAGTAAAGACAAGAGCCAGCGCATGTTCTTAAGCCTCGCGTGGTTCAACAAACATCCGGCCGCGCATCTCCATGTGAAGAGCGTGACAGAACCACTGGCAATAGAACCAATGCACACCTGGACGTTCAGCAACAAATGTGACCGATGCGGTTGCTTGTGGGGCAACTTCCATTGCGACGCCAAAGTTCGCCATGCAGAAGCCGTGAGTTACGTCATCCACATCATCAAGGTTGGTGACATAGACTGTCACTTCGTCACCTTGCTTGACGCTGAATTTCTCCAACGAGAAGGTCGGCGCCTGCGACGTCATATAGACACGTACTTTGTTACCATCACGGATGGGTTCTTCGGCACCTTCTTCAAGGTCAACCCCATCAGCCGCAGCCTGTTGCCGCGCATCTTCCCAAGTTGGGTCGTTGCGATCCCAAAGATTTACTGGGTTCACAATATCCCGGCGCACGATGATGCTGTCATGTGGCTCTGCGAAAGTTGGGCTATCGTGCACCACTTTCATCTTATCACCAGAGATGTCGATCAGCTGTTCGTTTTCAGGTTTCAGCGGACCCACATTCAGGAAGCGGTCTTTTGAAAACTTGTTCATCGAAATCAGCCACTTGCCGTCTGCATCTGCGGTCTCACCCATAGATGTCGAGTTGTGCCCGGGTTGATAGTGCACATCGATTTTGTCGACGATCGGATCCACATCAGATCCAGCATATGCTTCGATCGCCTTCGCAATATCCCATTTCACAACTTGGCTGTCCAAGAACAACGTGGTGTAGGCATTGCCGCGATTGTCAAATGCTGTGTGAAGCGGGCCAAGGCCCAGCTCAGGCTCAGCAACAATGCAAGACCGCTCGTCCGCACCATCTGCAAACAACGCATCAACTTTTTCAACGTCGATCACTGATACAGTAGGAGACAGCTTGCCGTTGATCATGATGTGCTTTTTGTCTGGCGCAGCATTCACACCATGCGGGCTGTTTGGAATGGGCACATACCGTGTCACGTTGTTGGTGGTACCTTTGCGCCCGTCCACAACCTTTGCACCATTCAACTCTTGATAGTCACCGGCGGCAATGGCTGCTTCGATGGCCTTGATGTTGAAAATGACAACGTGGTCGGTTTCTTTCTCGGTCATCTCGGTCAGGTTCATGCCCATTTCCGAGTTGTAGGACGTCGAAAACGCATATTTTCCTTGATAATCACAATCGGTGTTATCGAGGTTGCCCGATACAATAACCTGCCAAGCCACTGTCATCTCGTCGCCGTCGATGGCGGTAAAGATGTTCACGTATTCTGACGGCTCGTCAAGAATTGTACCGTCATTCACCAGTGGCGCTTCGTGTTCACCGTTGGCAAACACATATCCGGTGCGGGGATATTTTTGCGGACGCATACCGTGGATGTCATGTGCGTTAGGAATCTCAATGATCTTGTCGCATTTCATCACGTCACAACGCACACGTGCCACGCGCGTGTTGGCTTTGTCGTTCATAAACAGGAAGCGACCGTCATAAACACCGTCAGTGAACGACATATGCGGGTGGTGCAAATCGCCGTTGTCATAGGTTTGTTTGCCGTTCGCAGCCAAGAATGCTTTGGTTTCGGGCAACAGGCCTTCGGTCAGAATCTTTAGTGACTCGTTGGTTTGACCCCAACCTGTGGCAGAGCAGCGGTTGAACACTGGAATGCGCATAAATTCCCGCATCGAGGGAACACCCAAAATGCGCAATTCGCCGGTTTGGCCCGAAGACCAAAATCCATAATAGTCATCAAGTTCACCTGGCTCTAGGTGGCTTGTGCCTTCTGCAGCCTTTGCGGCAGTTGCGCTCATCATCGAGGCACCAACACCCGTGGTGGCCAGCACGGCGCCAGAAGCAGTTGCCCCGAGCATTCCGCGACGAGTCATCGCCATTTTATACAGTGAGTCAGACATGTGTTTCTCCTTTATGAAGCTGTCTTGTGAGAGGCAGAGGGATGCCCTGCCGGAGGTGGACCCAGATCGACTTTGATCGGAGCCGCCCCGGTTTTCGCGCGCCGCTTGACTTGGCGGATCACGACCGGGCATTTCGAGTCGGATTGATAGAGAACCTGACAATGCAGGCAGTTCACGCATTCGTTTGGATTGATCTCACCTGTCGGGTGAATGGCCTGAACTGGGCATTCATTTGCGCAGGTTTGACATGGGCTTCCGCATTCCTTGTAGCGACGCAGCCAATCAAACATCCGAATGCGCGCGGGGATCGCCAATGCAGCACCCAGCGGGCACATATACCGGCAATAGAACCGCTCGACGAACAGGCCAGCCAAAAGCAACAGCAGTGCAAAGACCACAAACGGCCATTCGCGCACGAACTTAAGAATGATCGCAGTTTTGAACGGTTCGACTTCCGCATAGGTTTCGGCCAGCGGGATCGACACCATCGACAAGCCAAACAACCCAAGAAAAATCATGTATTTCAGTGGCCATAGACGTTCATGAAGCCCCCATGGCACTTCCCACTGGGGAATGCGCAACGCTCGGGCGATCTTGTTTGTGAGCTCTTGCAATGCACCAAACGGACACAGCCAGCCGCAATACGCGCCACGACCCCAGAACAACAGGGCAGCCGCAATCGCAAACCATTGGATAAACACCAGCGGATCGAGCAGGAAAGCATCCCAAGTAAACCCACTGTGTAAAGAGCCAGCCAACGCCATCAAGTTCACAACAGAAAGCTGAGCGTTTGCATACCAGCCCAAGAATACCAATGAGACAGTCAAATACCCCACGCGGAACCAATAGAATACACGCGGATTGGCTGTCGCTTGGAATTGGAAGAAAAACACACCCGTCAACACCAAGAGCATCGCCGCCAACCCGCCGATTTCCACGGTCCGGTCTTTCCAGATGCGTTTCCAAAGAGCGGATTTGGCCGCCGCTTCGTCGCCGGACGTATCAACAACAGCAGGTGCTGAGATGGGCAAGAGGTACTGCGGAGGAAGCTTGTACCCCAAATCAAAGGTCAAAAAGGTTTTCTCTACGGCGCCGACTGCGCGCTGCGCCAAAAGCTGTAAGCGGAACGGCTCTGCCGGATCAAACTCAGCATCGGCCGGTATCTTAAAGATGTCCAGCTCGGTGAAGGTCGGGGAATCATCGGTGGCCAAGTCGCCCAAGCGGCGCTGTTGCTTGTCAAAGAAACGGACCGAGTTATCACCTTGGATAAGCTGAATACGGTCAAAAATGCCACCACGCACATATCCCGACCCTTTGAAGGAATACGCACCGCGCCCCAAAACCAATAGCGCTTGTTCGCCGTCTTGCAGCCAACTTGTCAGGTTTTTGTATTCCGCGTCACCAAGCAGACTTTGACCAATCGACGGCACAGACACCAACGCCATATGCATATCAATAAACGTGTCATCAGGGGCTCCGGGCTCTGGCCGCTTGATCGCACGAGGGTCTCCGGTTTCTTCGAATGCCGCGTTAATTTGGCCAATATCAAGTGTCAGGCGTCGCACAGATCCATCGCCCGACATTTCGGACCAATCGCTGATTGTATTGTTTGTCATATCCAGTTCGCGCCGAGGACCGCTCGCGACGTTTGGTGCCAGGCCACCAAGGCCCATCGCACGGGATACTTTAATCCCAGCACGCACCAGAGAGTCATCGATAATCATGATCGTGACCGTGGCACCCGAAATAATATCAAGATCATGCCCTTCACCACCTGTTGCGGCTTCGACCTTGAGATCAAGCCCCTTATAACTCTCGGTCAGGGCAATCATCTTGGAGTTTGGGATGCCAATCAGAACAATAGGTTCAGAATGCTTGACCAACTTGACGCCAGCCAACACTGCGTCATTGTCGATCGCCGCCACAACATGAATTGGCTTACCAGAATACCCGGTTGTTCCAACAAAATCTGAGGTCAGGAACGCGTATCCAACGATACCGCTTGATCCCATGATCGGGACCACAGGCACATCCGGGTTCATTGGCCCATATGATTGGGCGCCGGGCATAAGCTCTGCGGGTGGAATATCAGAAAGAAAGGAATTCAGGAGGGGCTGCTTTTGTGCTTCCACAGGTCCAGCGGCAAAGCCGAAGATCGAGATGATTAGGAAACAAAGGGCTGTCAGCAAGCCAGGTCGAGCGCGATTTAACATTTTGGCGCCTCCCCATGATTTAGGATTGGTGCCAAATGCAAAGAAAGTGCCTTTGCAAAATTATTTCGGGGCGCAGACGGGGGTCCACGGGTATCAGGCCAAAATTGCGCAGAATTTGCTTTGCTCTCGACCCATTCAATTCGGGGTTGAGAAATAGTGACATAATGAACGCGCTGGGAATATTGGGCCGGTGTCAAAATCGCGGCACAGGCAGTCGCACAAAATGTACAAGTCGAACATTCTGGGCACTTTTCGCCCTCTGCTGGAATTTCATTGCCAAGTGCATCCAACCGGACAAATTCGGCACCTTCATCACTACAGATTTCGATCCAATTTCCGTCAACGAATGCAAGGCCTTGCGACGGAGCAACGGCCTGAACCACGAGCAAAAGAACAGCAAAGACACACCCGGCACGGCGCACACACGTAGTGAATCGCGATCTCGCGATTACCCAGTGAATTATGTCGAGTGCGCGTTGCAAAAAATTGCCCTTTTCCCTAGCTAGATTCGCATCCTAGGGAAGATGGCAGTCGCTTTACTTGACTTTTGTCAGGTCCATCAAAAGGATTGCCATAATCCGCAGACCCGACTGACAACAGCGCGCTCTTACAGAAATCAGATGCGCAGATCACTGATTTGCTATAGCCTGACAGCTTCCATGCGCCCCAATCTAAAAGGGATCTACCCAGTGGCCTATGAAGTTCACAAACGCATCGCCCGCAATTCGTTGTTGATCCGGTCGCTGCCGGAACAACACGTTGAACACCTTCTGACTTCTGCGATTTGGAAGCATTACGAGCGCGGCGAAACGTTGTTCTTGCAAGATGAAAAAGCCACGTCAATTCACGTCGTGCTGGATGGCTGGGTCAAGTTGTTCCGTATTGCCCCCAACGGCAGCGAAGCCATTGTAAGCGTCTTTACAAAAGGCGAGAGTTTTGGCGAAGCGGTTGCCCTGCGCGGCGCACCCTATCCCGTCTCTGCTCAGGCCGTCACACCTTGTGACGTGATGCACATCCCATCATCTGCACTGGTGCACCTGATGAAAGAAGACCCTCAAATCGGGATCACCATTCTGGCATCTACGTTTAACCACCTGCATTCACTAGTGGCGCAGCTTGAACAACTTAAGGCGCAAACCGGCGCCCAACGCGTTGCTGAATTCTTACTCGATTTGTGCGATTGCGAAATCGGTGGCTGTACAGTGACCTTGCCCTACGACAAGGTACTTATCGCGGGGCGTTTGGGGATGAAGCCCGAAAGCCTATCACGTGCCTTTGCACGCCTTAAGAACGCAGGTGTCAAGGTGAACAAGAATCATGCTGTCATCGAAGATATCGAAACTCTGCGGGAATACTCCGAGCACGACCCCGCTGTCGCTTGGAACAAGATTCCATGACCAAGCTTGAGCGCACCATCGACGCCATTGACGCAGCGAATGCGTTGGATCCGCGGGAAATTGATGGACACCCCGAAGCCCTTTTGTATGGCCAGCGCATGAGCGCTCAAGTCGAGCGCCTGTTTCCAGATGCAAACGATGTCCTAAAAATTGCCGCGCGCGGGCAGCACATAGAGCGTTGGATTCTTCAAAGAGCCGCCTACCCCGCTGGCCGAATTGGATATCTCACTTGGCGCAAAGATCTTGCAGCGCATCATAGCGCACGGGTTTGCGAACTGATGACAGCCGCCGGATATGATAGCGAACGCGTAAACACCGTAGGCCGAATGATACGCAAAGAGGGTCTTAAGCGTGACGCGGATGTGCAAGCCCTAGAGGATGTCATCTGCTTCACTTTTCTAACTTGGTATTTCGCCCCATTCGCAGCAAAGCACAGTCCAGAAAAGATTCAGCGTATTGTCGAAAAAACGGCGCGCAAAATGTCCGCAGATGCATCCGCGCGCGTCCTAAAGGAATTTGATCTGCCGTCGGATTTGGCAGCGGCGTTTCAAAGCAAATAAAACCCAAACAACACGCAGCAATATAGCCCAAGCACGACCTGAAACCCACGTCTCCATGAGGGTGCTTGCGACAAGCCAAGATACCATGTCAAAATCACGCGCGATTTTGCAAAGGCGAGCACCAAAATGAGCATCCCCACCAGACGGCGATCAAGAACGTCCGAAAGCTCATGCGCCACCAAGGCAGATGCCGCACTTAGTCCGATCAAAAAGAGCCAGGCACGTAAGAGAACTTGGGTGCTCATCAGATCATCCAAACAAATAGATGACGGGGAACAAAAGCACCCAAACTAGGTCAACCATGTGCCAAAACGCAGCTCCGGCCTCTATGTTTCGCGGCGCGTCCTTCCACGCCACAAGCAACAGGATCAGAATGCCAGCGACCACATGGGCCGCATGAAACCCGGTCAGCATATAGTAAAACAAAAAGAACGCGTGCGTTTCAAAAGTGATGCCCAGCGCCGCTTTGTCTGCATATTCCGCACCTTTGATGACCAGAAATACAACACCAAGCAGCGAAGCCCCGATCAAAGCCAAACGTGCAAGATTGCGCCGATCAGATTCTCGCCACCGAAGCGCCATCGCGGCCAAAAAGCCGCTTGTAACCAGCACGATCGTGTTTAGCGCCGCGCCAGTACGGTCAAGATGTTGTTGAGCTTGTGCAAACCCGTCAGGGTCCGTCAAACGCACCGCCGAAAATGCCAAGAGCCCTGCCCCAAAAACCAACAGTTCACTAATGATAAGAACCCACATCATCAATTCTCCTGGCAATTCATCCAGAAGAGACAACTGAGGCTCATTCATATTCCCACCAGTTGGCGATAAATCTGCGGCAGCGCATAAATCAACCGGTTGGGGTCAGGGATAACCGCAAAGCCCCCTTGCCCGAACATGCGCGGAAACCAGCTCTTGCCACTTTTATCAATTGTGATTCCATAAACCGAATGGCCGGCACGGCGGGCCTCTCGAACGGCCATTGCGGTATCTTCGATACCATGGCGCCCCTCATAGTGATCAAGATCATTGGGCTTGTGCGCGGCGAAAAAACGAGACGGTCAATGCGGCCCTGATCCAGAATGCCTCTGGACAAGGCAAGCTCTCTGCCAACCCGCAGTATTGCATCACGTATGACACCAGTAGAGACGGTGGCACGTGAGATAATGTCCAACTGGTTTTTCTGAGTTGTATCCAAGGATGGTGTTGGATCGTTCAGATCCACGCCAGAAAAACCTTGTACAAAATCTTCGATGTCTGAATCCGAGAGGCCTAATGTAAGGATCGGTTCGCTATGTGCCATGAGCTTGGCCGAAGCAATCTTGGCATCGGACGTAATGGCAACCAGCATATCAATAGGGCGACCTGAATACCCCACGGTTCGGGCAATTTCCCAACTGGACCCGATATATCCCAAGTTCGCACCATCCGGCGTTGAGACCCGCCAACCGGGAACGGGTGACTCTTGACGAAGTAAATCCACCCGACCTGAAACACCGAACATTTCGCTCGCTAGGACTCTATCGGGTGTTGCAGGTGCGATCTGCGCTTCGAGAGACAGGCGATCTTGGGCGGCACAAGGCGTCACGCATGACAAGGCCACAGCGCAAACCACCAGAATTTGCGCAACGTGCACCCAAAATTTTGGACGGCTAAAACACATATCTAAAACGTAGGTTTCATTGGCCAAAACCGCCTTAACAAAAGTCAAGGAACCCAACGCGGCAAAGCGTGAGACTCGGAATTGCCTCACCAGCTCAACGGAGATGCCGTTATGAAAACCACGAATGCCATTCGCAGAACATTGTTTCTGACCAGCGCTTCACTTGCACTGGGTTTGACTGCGACTTTCGCCGCAGCCGAAGAAAAGCCCAAAGATCATGCAAATGGGCCCGCTGCGTCTTACGAACCCAGCATGACAACTCTTGGTCAGCTAAATATTGAAATTCCTGGCCGCCGTGAAGGCGACCCGGTCATGACCCAAGAAGAATATAACACCGCGAACAAAATCTATTTTGAACGTTGCGCAGGCTGCCACGGTGTATTGCGCAAAGGCGCCACCGGTAAGGCGCTGACAGTCGATATTACCCGTGAAAACGGATATGAGTATGTGCGCGACTTCATCACCTACGGCTCTCCTGCCGGTATGCCCAACTGGGGTACTTCAGGCGACATGAGCGAAGCCGAAGTCGACCTGATGGCGCGCTATATCTTGCTTGATCCAGCGACACCGCCAGAATTCGGCATGGCCGAGATGCGCGAGACATGGAAACTGATTGTTGCTCCGGAAGATCGTCCATCCAAAAAGATGAACGACATCGATATCGACAACTTGTTCTCTGTCACCTTGCGAGATTCCGGTCAAATCGCGTTGATCGACGGCGAAACCTATGAAATTCATGGGATTATCGACACCGGCTATGCGGTTCACATCAGCCGTATTTCGGCATCTGGGCGGTATCTGTTTGTGATTGGCCGCGATGCGCTGGTCAACATGATCGATCTCTGGATGGAAACACCTGCAACTGTGGCCCAAATCAAGGTCGGCGCAGAAGCACGGTCTATCGAAACCTCCAAAATGAAGGGCTTCGAAGACAAATATGCCATCGCAGGTGCATACTGGCCCCCACAATATGTGATCATGGACGGCGACACACTTGAGCCTCTGAAAATCAAGTCCACACGCGGCATGGTTTATGACACGCAAGAGTATCATCCAGAACCACGTGTTGCTGCGATTGTGGCATCTCACTATCGCCCAGAGTTCATCGTCAACGTCAAAGAGACCGGCAAAATCCTTCTTGTGGACTATTCAGATATCAAAAACCTGAAAGTTACCGAGATCGAAGCAGAACGTTTCCTGCACGATGGTGGATTTGATAGCACCAAGCGGTATTTCCTGACGGCAGCAAATGCCCGTGGCAAAGTCGCGGTCATCGACACCAAAGAAGGGACGCTGACAGCGATCACAGAAACGGGTGGACAGACACCACACCCGGGACGTGGCGCAAACCTGATGCACCCAACCTTTGGGCCAGTCTGGGCAACATCTCACCTTGGTGATGAATCGATTGCCTTGATCGGAACCGATCCAGAAGGTCATCCAGACAGTGCTTGGAAGGTCGTACAGACCCTGTATGGACTGGGCGGTGGGTCTCTGTTTGTGAAATCACATCCAAAATCCGAAAACCTGTATGTTGATGCGCCGCTGAACCCAGATGCCGAAGTATCCGGTTCGATCGCGGTCTTCAAAACAGGCGACCTAACGCAAGAAGAGCCTGAGTACACCACACTTCCTATCGTCGAGTGGGCAGGTATTGCCGAAGGTCAGCCTCGGGTTGTTCAAGGTGAATTCAATGTCGATGGCGACGAAATCTGGTTCTCTGTCTGGAACGGCAAAGATCTGGAAAGTGCGATCGTTGTTGTCGACGACAAAACGCTTGAGCTGAAACATGTGATCAAAGATCCACGCCTGATCACACCTACAGGCAAATTCAACGTCTTTAACACACGCCAAGACGTTTACTAATCTCTGGTGTTGGCCGACGCATTGCCGTCGGCCAACACCCTTTCAATGCGCCGTCATCAGCCACAAGGAGCCAGTCATGACACAGCCAGGAAAAGTCCTTTTGATCGGATCTGGACCAGGAGATCCTGAGCTGTTGACGCTTCGCGCGGTGCGCATGCTCGCAAGTGCAGATGTGGTGGTATATGACCGCTTGGTCTCTGATCCAATTTTGCAAATGGCTCCGAAATCGGCACGGATGATATCTGTCGGAAAATGCCCGAAATCCCATCCCGTACCACAAGATGAAATCAACGAAATTCTATATGCCCAAGCCAGCGCGGGCTACACCGTTGCCCGCCTTAAGGGGGGTGACCCCTTGATATTTGGACGTGGGTCAGAAGAAGCCGGATATTTGATGGATCGTCATATCCATGTTGAATACGCCCCCGGAATCACAGCAGCGCAAGGGGTGTCCTGTGTGACCGGCGTGCCATTGACCCATCGGGGTTTGGCCACTGGTGTCCAATACGTAACGGGGCACAGACAGTCGAACAAAGTTCTTGATTTGGATTGGAAGCGTCTTGCCGATCCCGACACAACGCTGGTTGTGTACATGGGCGTGGCCAACATCGGACAAATTGCGGTCGGATTGATGACCGAAGGTCTGTCAGATCAAACACCCGTCCTTGCTGTTGCCAACGCAACCACGAACAAGGAACGCCGCTTGGTGTCCAAGCTTGGCAGCATCGCACATGACATTCGGAGCGCTGAAATGGGCGCACCGGTGTTGTTCATCATTGGGCAGGTGGTATCGCTTTATGACGCCAAATCCACGTCTGCGATCTTGACGGATTTAGAGGCGGAGATGCCCGCCATTGCACATGCGTAGCTTGCTTGCGCTTTGCGTTCTGGCAACGTCGGTGTGCGCTGAAGAGAATCCGGATCCAGCGGCGTTAAAACGGCTGGTTCATCAGGATTGCGGATCATGCCACGGCCTCACGCTCAAAGGCGGATTGGGTCCTGATTTACGTCCACAAGCCCTCTCACATTATGATGTTGAGGTGTTGTCAGACGTCATCTTGGACGGAATTCCCGAGACCGCAATGCCGCCGTGGCGTCCCCTGCTCACACCATCAGAAGCGGACTGGATCGCCCAATATTTGTTACAAGGTGAAACGCCATGAAACTATTTCTCGCAACCGCCATTGCTGCGCTGTGTCTGGGTTCAGCTTGGGCCGAACCTACAGCGACCGGTGACCTTGGATTGGTGATCGAACGTGCCACCGGGTCGGTGTTGCTGATTGATCAATCAGAACGGGCTGCTCTTGCGCGCATCGAAGGGCTGGGCGACCTAAGCCATGCCTCTTTGGTGTATTCGCCTGACGAGCGGTTTGCCTATGTATTTGGTCGGGACGGCGGTCTCACAAAAGTGGATATTGTGACACGGACAATTTCGAAACGCGTCATGCAGTCGGGGAATGCAATTGGCGGGGCCATTTCTGATGATGGCCAGCTCGTTGCAGTGTCTAACTACGAGCCTGGCGGAGTGCGCGTCTTTGATGCCGACACTTTGGAAATGGTTGCCGATCTTCCAACTGGATCAAAAACCATTGGCTTGGTCGACGCACCGGGCCGGCGGTTTGTGTTCACCCTTTGGGATGCGGGGGAAACGTGGATCGCAGATTTTTCAGGCCCCTCGCCCAAAGTTACCAAGATAAAAGACATCGGCACCAACCCCTATGATGCGCTGATTACCTCGAATGGGCGGACATATATTGCCGGCCTGTTTGGCCAAGATGGGCTTACTGCGCTTGATCTTTGGGATGAGACCCCCGTCCCCCAACACATTTTGCCGAACTATGGGCGCGGCAAACAGGAGATGCCTGTGTACAAAATGCCCCATCTTGAGGGGTGGGCATTGGCCGACGGAGAATTCGTTCTGCCTGCAGTCGGACACCACGAAGTTCTGTGGGTCGACGCCGCTGACCTGAATGAAACAGGCCGCACCCAAACACATGGCCAACCCGTGTTCGCAATGGCACGCCCAGATGGGCGGCATGTTTGGGTCAACTTTGCACATCCCTTGAATGACACGATCCAAGTCATCGACACCCAGAGCAAAGAGATCATACACGAACTCAAGCCCGGACCAGCGGTTCTGCACATGGAATTTACACCACGCGGACATCAAGTTTGGGTCTCTGTGCGCGATTTAGACAAGGTCATCGTTTATGATACGCGCACCTTTGAAAAAATTGGGGAAATAGACGCGGCAAGCCCCTCTGGCATTTTCTTTACCGCCCGCGCTCATAAAACTGGACTTTAGACGATGGAAACACGCATGGATCCCATCGACTATCGCCTCTTGGATGACTGGCAACGCAAATTTCCAATAGTATCTGCGCCGTTTGCCAAACTCGCAGATACGTTGGAGGTGGATGAAACAGAGGTGTTGAAACGACTCTCGCTCCTTTGCTCAGCAGGAAGAATTAGCCGCATCGGCGCGACATGCGCCCCCAATACGGTGTCCGCCAGCACCTTGGCGGCCATTTCCGCGACCCCAAACGAAATAGAGAGAGTGGCAGCTGTGATTGGCGCCGAACCAGGTGTGAATCACTCTTATCTCCGCGAGGATACATGGAACCTGTGGTTTGTCGTGACCGGGCCTGATCGCGAGCATGTAAATGCCACCTTGGCGCGCATAGAAGGCATCTCGGGTCACAAGGTGTTGGATCTAAGGCTTGTACGACCGTTCAACGTTGATCTTGGTTTCCGGTTGCGTACGCAAGATCGCACAACCATGCCGTTGACCAAGCGCACCGTGGATATGGATTGTATGCAAGATGGCGACAAAGACATTCTACAATGCTTGACGCGGGGGCTGCCGATGGTTTCAAGACCTTTTGCAGCAATTGCCGCACAAATGGGCCGGGCAGAACAAGACATCCTAGGTCGCGTTTCGTCTTTGGTACATGCCAACGTGATTTCACGCTTTGGCATCATCCTGCACCACCGCGCGCTTGGTTGGAATGCAAACGCGATGGTGGTTTGGGACATTTCAAGCGACGCGATTGATATAGCAGGCCCAGCATTGGCGGCCGTACCCGGAATCACGCTGTGTTACGAGCGCACGCCCGTTCAAGATGTCTGGCCCTATCGCCTGTATTCAATGATTCATGCGCGAGATCGCGCAGAAGCGCACGAGATCCTGTCGCGTGCGACCGCCCTGCCCTGTTTGCAATCAATCGCACACAAGGTCTTGTTTTCCACCCATTGCTTCAAGCAACGCGGGGCCATGATCACACGCCAGATCGGAGATGCGGCATGACACATATATTGGATCAGACAGACCGCGATCTATTGAACCGGCTGCAAGATGATCTGCCGCTAAGCCATCGGCCTTTTGCTGATCTAGCGCTCGAAATCGGCCTGACTGAAAACGATGTCCTTTCCCGCATTGAGCGGCTGAAATCTCAGGGATTCATCACACGGTTCGGGCCGTTTTTTGATGCTGCGGCCATGGGGGGCGCGTTTTGCCTGTGTGCTATGGCCGTTCCAAGCGCAGAATTTGAAACTGTCCTGACCAAAGTCAATGCCCACGACGAGGTGGCGCATAATTATGAACGCACCCACCAGCTAAATATGTGGTTCGTTCTGGCGACAGAAACCCCAGAAGGCATCACCGCAACAGCTGACACAATTGAACAGGAAACAGGGCTGATCGTGCACCGTTTCCCAAAATTACAGGAATTCTTTATCGGATTTCGAGTGACCGCATGACACAGACCATAGACGACAGAGACATCATCAAAGCGTTACAAGGTGGTTTGCCAATCACAAAAACCCCCTATGTCGAAATTGCTGACGCGCTTGGTCTGTCCGAGACGGACCTTGTTTCCCGTCTTGAGGTTTTGAAGTCAACCGGGGTGATCCGGCGGATCGCAGCCGCGCCAAACCATTACAAATTGGGCATGAACGCCAATGGCATGACGGTTTGGGATGTCCAAGATGACCTTGTCGCGGCGTTGGGCGCAAAGGTCGGCGCACTATCTTTTGTAACCCATTGTTATGAAAGACCGCGCGCCTTACCTGATTGGCCCTACAATTTGTTCGCAATGGTTCACGGAACAAGCCGCGAAGAAGTCGAAGAAAAGCGGCTAGAAATCAAAACCCTGTTGGGATCGGTCTGCCGCGCGAGTGACACACTCTATTCAACCCGAATTCTGAAGAAAACGGGGCTTCGGCTTCGAAGCAGGGAATAGCACTATGTTTCGCCTGACCGAATATATGCACCAATTGATCACCCCTACTCCGGTACGTGCTCGGCGTGGGTCGGGCCCTGTGAAACCTGTCGTAATTTGGAATCTGACGCGGCGGTGCAATCTTAAGTGTCGCCACTGTTATACCGTATCTGCCGATGTGGATTTCCCCGGCGAGCTTAGCCATGAACAGGCGCTCTCAACCCTGGACGATCTAGGGGCGTTTCGCGTGCCTGCTCTTATTTTATCGGGTGGAGAGCCACTAGACCGTCCTGACCTGTTCGAAATCGCCAAATGTGCACGAAAAATGGTCCGCATGCTCGCGCTCTCTACAAACGGCACCAAAATACATGGAGAAACTGCCGACAAAGTTGCCGAAATCGGATTTGACTATGTCGGAATTTCGATTGACGGCATCGGTGCCACAAACGATTGGTTCCGCGGTGTCGATGGCGCCTTTGCCGATGCGCTGCGCGGCGTTCGCGCCTGTAAAGAACGCGGGATCAAAGTCGGTTTACGGTTTTGCCTGACGGAAGGAAACCATCAACATTTACCCGACCTGCTTCAGCTTTGCGAAGATGAAGGCGTCGACAAATTCTACCTTTCGCACCTTGTTTATGCGGGCCGCGGCGACAAGAATCGCGGCGAAGACGCAGCGCATAAACGCACACGGCGGGGTCTTGATCTGTTGATAGAGCGCGCATGGTCCGATGTCAGCGCCGGTCGGCATTTGGATATCGTGACCGGAAATAACGACGCCGATGCCGGATACTTCCTGCGCTGGATTCGCGAGAACTTTGACGCCGAGAAAGAGGCACATGTCCGCGCGCACCTATCTGCGTGGGGGGGGAATTCTTCTGGTTTGGGCGTGGCCAACATCGATAACCTTGGCCGCGTTCATCCGGATACCTATTGGTCTGATTATACAATCGGCAATGTCAAACAGACGCCATTTTCAACCCTTTGGAGTGGTGAGGACCCGATGCTTTCGACACTGCGCATGCGCCCGCGCCCCTTAAAAGGCCGCTGTGGGGCATGTGCCCTGCAAGATGTATGTGGGGGAAACACACGCATTCGCGCCCTTCAGTTGACGGGCGATCCTTGGGCAGAAGACCCCGCATGTTATTTGACAGACGCAGAAATTGGTGTGGAAACATCTGATCGCCTTGAGGTCACGCCATTCAGAGGCAAAAGCCATGATCCAGCACACAAGTTTTTCTAGAATGCGTGACCGCGACCCTGACGCGATCCCTGTCGTTGCACACCACGCGATCGGCGCAATATGCGCTTTGATGCTCTTTGTCATTGCGCCTGTGGTCCACGCAGATACCGCATCGAACTATTCAGAGCACTGTGCCTCTTGCCATGGCCAAGATCGCTTAGGAGGTCTTGGGCCCGCATTGATCCCTGAAACACTTAAGCGAATGCGTGGACCAAAAGTTGCAGACGTCATTCGCGTCGGGCGCACGTCAACCCAAATGCCTGCGTTTGAAACCACGCTGGACAGCGCTGAAATCGAGGCGCTTTCCCAATATCTGAAACAGCCCTTGGAAAGCCTGCCCCCATGGGGCGAGACCGAGATTATGCAAAGTCGCACATTGGATGCTGACTATGCGCCCGCCAATGCGCCGGTTTGGTCTGCGGACCCAATGAACATTACCTTGGTCGTCGAAACAGGCGACCATCACGTCAGTGTTCTAGACGGCGATACGTTTGATGTTCTCGACCGGTTCGAGACCCCATTCGCTGTGCACGGAGGACCCAAATTTACACCCGACGGGCGGTTTGTGTTCATCATGTCGCGTGACGGTTGGGTCCAAAAATATGACCTGTGGACGCTCAAACAGGTTGGGCGCATTCGTGCGGGGCTCAATAGCCGGAACATTGCCATGAGCCATGATGGAAAATGGGTCGCTGTGGCCAACTATTTGCCGATGACTTTGACAATTTTGGCGACAGATGACCTACGCGTTGCACGCGTTATGGAGATCGAGGCCAAGGACGGAACCAAGTCACGTGTCTCTGCTGTTTATCAGGCTCCTCAACGTCAGAGCTTCATTCTTGCGCTGAAAGACGCCCCCGAAATTTGGGAAGTCGCAACAGATCCAAACGCCGCCCCTGTTTATGAGGGGTTTGTGCATACTCAGAGAAAAGGAATGATTGAAGCCATCCCCAGTAGCCAAGGTCTGTTTGCGCGCCGTCGCATTGAGATCAGCGAACCGTTAGATGACTTTTTCTTTTCCGATGATTATCGAAATTTGATCGGTGCCGCGCGTGATGGTGTGCGGGGTGTTGTTGTGAATCTGAATGTGGGTCGCGAAATTGCCGAGCTGCCCCTTGAGGGAATGCCCCACTTGGGGTCAGGTATCAGTTGGGATCGCAACGGATCTCGTGTCATGGCCACGCCGCATCTCAAGGAAGGCAAGCTGTCAATTATTGATACGAAAAGCTGGTCAACGATCCATACCATCAAGACAGACGGTCCCGGCTTTTTCTTACGAAGCCATGAAAACACACCGTATTTTTGGGCCGATGTATTCTTTGGGCCAAACAAGGATGTGATGCATGTCATTGATAAGCAAAGTCTTGAAATCATACGGACGTTGCGCCCCCTGCCAAACGCGACTGTTGCCCATGTCGAATTTACGAAAGACGGGCGCTTTGCTCTGGTTTCTGTCTGGGAAGATGACGGAGCAGTGATCGTCTATGACGCGACAACACTGGAAGAAATACGACGCCTACCAATGCGGAAACCCTCGGGGAAATACAATGTCTGGAACAAGATCACGTTTTCTGAAGGTACCAGCCACTGAAGTGCTTGTAGTTGCACATGGCCAACCTTCGAAACCCGCCCCATCAGAGCAGGCATTGTCCGCGCTGCGCGCATTGCTCGCCGCACAACTTCCAGATTGGAAGGTTCTTTCAGCCACCTTAGCGTCTCCAAACAGTTTGGAGTGCGCAATGGATAAGCTAAGCGACGGTGCCTTTGTCTATCCATTTTTTATGGCCGATGGGTGGTTTGTGCGTCAAGCTCTGCCAGAGCGCCTGAAGGATCGCAATTTTGAGGTTTTACCGCCTCTAGGGTTAGAGACCGCATTGCCAAACCTTGCCGCCCAAATGGTTGCTGACCACGTTATTCAACTCGGTTGGCCAATCAAATCCACCCAAGTTTGCCTTGCAGCCCACGGTTCGGCACGCAGCAACATGGCAGCCAACGCAGCGATATCTTTTGCGAAGCGGCTGGAACGTCTGCTACCATTTGGCAAAAAAGAAACTGGGTTTATTGAGCAGGCACCTTTTGTAGAGGATATGTTAAGACATAGCGCCAATCACACCCTATGCGTTCCATTCTTGGCCTGCGATGGTGACCATTTCCGGATTGACGTCGCCGGCGCCGTTGGGGCAAGCGGATATTTGGGAGAAATGTTACCCGTATTTGGCCACTATTCTGGATTGCCTGAAATGATTGCCGAAAGCCTCAAGCTCAAATCATGGGAAAGGATCGCCGCATGAAGGATGCTCTTCAGGGTCGTTGGTCAATCCGCAAGCTGGCTGTTTTGCTGTACCCATTTGCGATGGCCACAGTTGCGATCAATCTGTTTTTGCTTGGGTTGATTGCGCATTCTGTGGATTTGCCTTCGATCCCGCCGCTTACCGCGCTGTGGCTCAGCATCCCGCTTGGCGTTCCCGCTGCTTGGCTCGCTGGGCGATGGGTTCGGAGCTTGATGGACGAAGCAGACGGATAATTCCGCGCGCTGTTGACTATGGTCAAGTGCCACCCCGGATCCAAACGATACATGTATCTTATTGGCAATTCGCCACTCACGGTTTGCAAATTGCGTCCCAAACCTTTGCAAGAATTGCTTATCAGTGTGGGGAAGAGGTTCTGGGTTCGCTCATCACCTTCCCCACACGCTTTTTTCCAAGTGTATAAGATGAATCCTATTGATGGGTGCTTGCCTTTTCCCATGGCGTGCTTAGGTTCCGCCCAATAGATTTGAACTGGAGAGAATGATGACTGACTTGACCCCAAGAGAGATTGTCTCGGAACTGGATCGTTTCATCATTGGCCAGAACGATGCAAAACGTGCTGTCGCGGTTGCGTTGCGGAACCGTTGGCGCCGCAAGCAGCTTGCTGATGACTTGCGTGAAGAAGTTTACCCGAAAAATATCCTGATGATTGGACCGACAGGTGTTGGGAAAACAGAGATAAGCCGCCGGCTCGCCAAGCTGGCCAAAGCGCCGTTCATAAAAGTCGAGGCCACCAAGTTTACCGAAGTCGGGTATGTAGGGCGCGACGTAGAACAGATCGTGCGGGATCTCGTCGATAGCGCTATTGCGTTAACGCGCGACTCTATGCGCGAAGACGTTAAGGCCAAAGCCTTTGCTGCTGCGCAAGATCGGGTCATCACTGCGATTGCCGGAGAAGATGCGCGCGAGGCAACGCGCGAAATGTTTCGCAAAAAGCTCAAGTCAGGTGAGCTTGACGATACCGTCATTGAACTAGAGCTGTCTGATTCATCCAATCCAGTTGGCGGAATGTTCGACATCCCCGGACAACCTGGAAACCAGATGGGCATGATGAACTTGGGCGATATGTTTGGCAAAGCGTTCGGCGGAAGAACGGTCAAAAAGCGTATGACGGTTGCTGAAAGCTATGAAACTCTGATTGGAGAAGAGGCTGACAAGCTCTTGGATGATGAAACCGTGACACGTGCTGCTCTCACCTCGGTTGAACAAAACGGCATCGTGTTTCTAGACGAAATCGACAAGGTTTGTGCACGCGCTGAGGCCCGCGGCGGTGATGTAAGTCGCGAAGGCGTTCAGCGAGATTTGCTTCCTTTGATCGAGGGAACCATCGTCAGCACTAAACATGGGCCCGTCAAAACCGACCATATTCTATTCATCGCATCTGGCGCGTTCCATATCGCAAAACCTTCCGATCTATTACCAGAGCTGCAAGGACGCCTGCCTATTCGCGTAGAGCTGCGCGCACTGACCGAAGAAGATTTTGTACGCATTTTGACAGAGACCGATAACGCGCTGACGCTGCAATACACGGCACTTATGGCAACCGAAGAGGTCAAGATCACCTTTACACAAGACGGCATCAAAGCCCTCGCCAAGATCGCAGCCGATGTGAACCAAAGCGTTGAAAACATTGGTGCACGCCGTCTTTACACTGTGATGGAACGCGTCTTCGAAGAGCTCAGCTTTAATGCACCAGATCGTTCAGGAGAGGGCATCACCGTAGATGCGGATTTCGTCGATGCCAACCTTGGAGAGCTGGCAAAATCAACCGATCTAAGCCGGTACGTGCTGTAATTCTTTGCTAGCCCAAGACACAAGTCTTGGGCATAGTCCCCTAGATATTTTTGTTAGGGATTGTTGTGGCTTTTCGAGTACTCGTTTTCTTCATCGCCTTTGGTGTTGCGGCATGCGCAGATCGCAGCATTGCGCCAGTTTTACCCGAGGCGATGGCATCAGATAACCTTGCAGAGGTATTCATTGCGACCAATCGCGGCACAAACGCTGCGGGGTACTTCGACGAAACCCGCTCTGACAAGCTCAGCTTTGTGCACTCTTGGGTCTCGATGCCACCTGACCGCGTCGCTGGTGACCCCCCATTATTCAAGCCAAAACCGAACCTGAAGAAGCACTTCGCGCTGGCCTCACAAGACACCTACCCCTCCGGAAGTGCATTCTTGGCCGATATTCGCAAGCGCCTCGCCCAATTGCCGCCGGAAAACCGAGAAGTAACCTTGTATGTGCACGGATTCTATAACGGGTATGCAGATACCGTTTTCCGGATGGCGCAGATGTACACTGACTTTGGCGCAGAAGGCATTCCAATGGTTTTTGCATGGCCCAGCGCCGGATCTCCGACAGGCTATACCTATGACCGTGACAGTGCGCTTCATGCGCGCGATGAATTGGAAGAGCTGTTGTACATGCTTCCGCAAACGGGTGCCCGCAACATACTGGTCGTCGGCCACTCAATGGGCGGCATGCTTTTGATGGAAACTCTGCGCCAAATTGAAATTGCGCGACCCGGATGGGCGGCTGCAAATATTTCCAGCACGCTGT
Source organism: Shimia litoralis (assembly GCF_005518135.1). Classification (GTDB taxonomy): domain Bacteria; phylum Pseudomonadota; class Alphaproteobacteria; order Rhodobacterales; family Rhodobacteraceae; genus Shimia_E; species Shimia_E litoralis. The sequence goes on from NZ_SULI01000029.1 coordinate 29,738, forward strand.
TAATGTCTCCAGATATTTCCATTGATGTATTTCGCGAGCAAGCGAAACGCGCAGGGACATTGCCTCAGCCGTTTATTGTTGTGACGTCCAAAGAAGACAAAGTTCTTAAACTGTCATCACTTGTGAACAAGGAAACTGACAGATTGGGTTTGGGGAACAGTATTGATGAGCTAACCGAATTCCCAATCACATTTGTCGATATTACGAGGTTTAGCAAAACAGCCGACAACCCGCACTTCGTTCTTGCTGAATCACCCGCTCTGATCTCGATGATGACTGCAGTGCGGCAAATGCCGAATTTTGCACATGCCGACGCGCAGTCCACTTTGGGTTCTCTGGCCAGCAGCTCGCTTCAGGTTCAAAATGCCACCGAATACGAGCTTACGCCTGATCTGCCACGAAACTAGCGCCCGTCGTTAGGGTTCTGATGGAGTGGACATCCCCTGATCTCTCACCTGATAGGGTCGGGAGAGAGCAGTGTTTTCAGGTTCTCTGCCTGTTCTTCAGAGAGTGCCAGGATGAAGCTGGCGCCTTGAACCGAATCTGAAATACGCACGGAGTTGGCCAATTGGCCGCCAATACGAATGTCCATGTCTTGGCCAATGGATTGCATTGTGAAAGCGGTCAAAGTGCTTGCGATTTCAGGACTCACTACAAGGCGGACCTGCGGCTGCCCATCAACGCCGCGCTGGAGTTCGAGTTCGACCACGTCCTTACGCGTGACCCTGATCGGTCCCAACCAAAGTGCCGTATTTTGCACTTCAACGACGCAAATCGGGTACTCCCCCGGATTTTGCCCCCCACCAAGATCAAGGCATAGGTCATCAATGTTTGCCTGTCTAAATTCGGATCCAGCCCAGAAGGACAAAACTATGGCCATTATGATTGCCGCAATGACCGTCACGTTCGTCCTCGTCATTCGAAATCCTCTCAACAAGGCCTGCGTGTCATCCTACCGGCCCCATTCCTCATTGACGCATCGATACTCAACATTGCGCCAAAGTGCGGAACGGTCAAGTACGTCGCACACTATAGTCTCGCAGGCTCGTCTGTGGGCCAGATGCCTCAATCAGGCCTTTCGCGATCAGGTGCTGAAGCCTTCCCGACAGAAATACATCGCTCAACAAATTATGCTCATCGCTGCGACCCATCGCCGTACCGATCACGCGTGCGGCACAAATCCACTCTGGTGGACAACACGCCAACAGCAGGCTGTCATAGTAGTCATCGGAAACCCCGATGATCTTGCCTGCGTCCCATTTGCGCAGTGTTGCTCCGCTGTCTCGCTGATGCAGATAGGCCGACGAAAGTGCCGCTCGGGTAGCCACATCTACCTCTTCTCGTCGATCAAACAGGCGTGCCAATAAAGCCGGGGTCTGTGGCCCAATATAGGGAAGTGACTTCAGACCCGTCGCGCCGACACGCATCACTGCGCCCTTGAAAAGGCGCAAGCTATGGCAAGCCATCTCCAGAAACGTCCGCTCCGACGCATTCTCGCCAGCCCATATACAGACTTCTGGTATGATGTCCTGAGACAGATGAGTTGAGAGGCCATCGAAATCGGCCAACGAAGGAACCGGATCGTCAAGCAACTGACCATAGTTTTGGAACAATGCCTCGAAATATGCTGCTCGCGCTTGTTTGTCCTTCAAAGGCCCGTGGCTCAGATCATCATCGAACACATGCACACGTCCGGTCAGGCCGTAAGTTACAACTGCGGCGCGCACACAGCCTCCGGCACTTCCGCCCAAAACCAGATGAATGTATTCAGGGTGTGACATTGTTACCTTTGGTTTGAGAGGACGGTTTGTGTTGTCAGGCGACACGTCCTAGCGTTGGAGCGCTCGATTTGAAGTAAATCAACCTGTCTCGCGGTTTCCCAGCCAAAAGTTCTCACTTTGCAAAAAAACTTGCGTCGCCACTGGTTGTCGGCAATCATTCAAAGAACCGAATGGGAATTCAAAGGTACAAACAGGAGTTCAAAAATGGGTTTTACGCAATCGGTCAAGACCTGCCTGTCCAAATATGCCGTATTTTCGGGCCGCGCGCAGAGATCAGAGTATTGGTGGTTTGTTCTGTTCGTCGTCCTAGTCAGCGTCGGGTTGGCGGTACTCAGCTCGGTCCTTTTTGGCACTGATCCGGAAACAGGACAGGGATCGAACTTGCTGAACTCAGTTTTCCAACTGGCGATGCTGCTTCCCATGCTCACCGCGGGATGGCGTCGATTACATGATACAGGTCGTCCTGGATGGTATCTTCTTCTTCCAATGGCCTTTGGCATCGCAACGATGGTCATGCTGCTGACCGGGGTTGCAGTTTTTTCAGCGCTCGAAACCGGCGTTGAAGACCCTGAGACTTTGCGAGGACCCGCAGCCTTTCTTGGTGCAACCGGTTTGATGGTTATGTACGCGATTCAACTTGTGCTTTCTGTCTTGATGATCTGGTGGCTTTCGCGCCCCTCACAAGAGGGCACGAATGAATATGGTGCGCCGTCTTAGGATTGCATGACCACTCACTGGCACTTTAACGCGAGAGAACGATAAATGTCCCCACGATCGGGAAACTTTGGGAGTTAAGAATGAAAAACGCTATTCTGTCAGCATGCCTGATGTGTTGTTTCTCGGCGGCCCCTGCGCTTGCCGAATGGGGCTTCAGCGGTAGCCCGCTACCTAACGCATTTATTCAGACAAACAACATGACGCTCGAGTTGCAGTGCGACAGGATCAGGTTCGCCCCGGCCGGGTATGAGGACAGTGAGGACATGGTCAAAAAGCAGGGCCTTTCCATCCGATTCATGAAAAATGGCTCGACAGAAGTCGGATCTTTTCAAGCGGGTCAAGGGAACGCCACCCTGCGGATCGTCGATAACTATCCTGTCGAAGTTGTGTTCCAAGACCCAGCTGACTACCAGTTCATTCTTGATCAGATAGCAGCCAACGCCATCCTCAATCTATCCATGGCGGATCAAGATGTGAGCTATGGGCTTTTTGACCTTAAAGTGTCAGGCAAGGCTATTCGATCACTGCGGTCCTCTTGCGGTTCTGCACCCCAAGCAGGCAACAACACCATGGAGGCCCCAGAGGGGGTGGTGTACTGCGGCGGTGGCCAAGTAAAACGCCAGATCGAGTACTTGATCCTTGATAAGGCAGATGGCGAATGGGACGCGATCGTGACAGTCAACGGCGACACCACGCGTGCAATGACGGCCTACAGTTACTTTGGTAATGCACAGCCGCCACAAGGTTTTGTGGTCGCATTGTTGGGAGAAGATCGGTCCGAGTTCCTCGTTTTCAAAGATGGCAACAAGAACTGGCTCGAATACGGAGACTACCAATACAACCAATGCAATTGACTTAGATGTCTCGGCGGCATGCTGTCTTAAATTTGGCAAGCCCCATCGTTTTCGTCGTCGATTTAACACGTTCTACCAAAATAGCTTCGTAAAACACAGAAAAGGAATAAACATGAACTGAAGTGGTCCGGCAAATTCGGACAGCGTGCTAAGATGTATCCAACCCGATTGAATGGATACAA
>NZ_SULI01000003.1 GCF_005518135.1 Shimia litoralis
GTCGCCTTCGAACGAAAGGTGGCTTAAACGAGCACTTGGGGCGGCACTAAAACGCGACAGGTCCAATTGCGATCAAAAACTGGAAATATTGAGAACGAGATTTGCTTCATCCCAACCGAATTTCTATTACACAAATAGATGATGCCGGAATGGAATGAACACGTCTTCAGGTGCCCACTGATTGAATATGATATTTCTATCGTGGTCAGCTGTCTCTTGCACCTGGTCTTTGGTGCTCGAATATTTCCATGCAAGGCTTAGATCACTTTCACTTGGACCTTGCCGAGACAGCGATGAGCAACACACACTTTCTTAGAAAATGATCTTTTGGGTTCCATAGCCGATGGATGCATCGTCGGTGACCATACAGATCAGTTGGTGTTTCGCCTATCGGTTGCTGTTTCCCAATTCACGTTCAAGATCATGTTGTCATGACAAATGCGATTTTCAACGACTTGCTCACTGCGCTCAACTTTTTCGCGCCGACTTTGGTAAGCAATCCTCTTTATTGGCCTGCCGTTACCGTCAAGTGTGGACTGGTGCACACCAGTTACGGAAAACTGTTCTAGATATTCAAGAAACGCGCCCGGCAGGCTCCCCAAGAAAGACCATCAAGAACACCAGTGGGATGTCTGAGGCGGTTGATGCAACGGTATTTTTTGTCCGCACCGGTCAATTTGCATGCCACTTGGCCATTTTTCATCACGACCTTCTATTTGGTCTTGAGCGAGGCCAGCTCTTGCTTGAGACCAGCGAGCCAATCTGTAGTCACTATCCGTCCGTTCTGGGTTGAAATTCCAATTTTCTCGCAGCGCCGAACTTTCAAAACTTGTTTTAAAACCAATAATCTGACGCGAACGTTAAGGCAGGTATGTTTGAGATTGCGCCCCACAAGGCGGAGTGCATCATCTGTGTGGGCGGCCTTTTTTGTTCTACCGGTATTCGCACCTTCTCGAAAGACGACAAAGGCCGCAACTATCGCTAGTTGCGGCCTCGTGATCCGGCAGTCGCCGAAATGTGCGTCTTGGAACTTACATACCAAGTGCAGACTTAACACCATCCAAGGCAGCTTTTAGCATCTCGGGGTTATCCTGTGCTTGCTGAAGACCGGTTTTCAATGCCGTCTTTTTCATCGCGTCCAAAGAAGATTGGTCAATCATCTCGGACACTTTGCCCATGTCGAACCCATCTACGGTCAACACATCCGCCATCGTTGCCTCAGCCGCGGCACTTGCAGCTTCGGTCGCCGTGTCTGTCGCGGCATCTGTTACAGCGTCCGTTGCAGCATCCGTGGCAGTGTCGGTCGTTGGCGTCACGGCATCCATTGCTTCAGAGGCGGCCTCGGTGGCTGTATCCGCAGCAGACTCTGCCGCAGTGGTTGCGTCTTCGACCACATCAGAAACAGCGTCTTGAGCAGTGTCGGCGGCCTCGGTCACAGCGTCAGAGGCGCTTTCCATTGCGCCCTCGGCGGCTTCAGTCGCTGTATCAACAGTCTCCTCAACAGCAGTCGCGGCATCTTCCATTGCGTCTGTAGCACTGTCAGTCATGTCTGTGACGACATCTGACGCTGCTTCTGCGGCTTCTTCTGTTGCACTTTGCACCTGCTCCGTCACAGTCTCAACAGCCGATGGAGCTTGCGCTGTCGGGGCTGTGTCATCCCCTTTTTGACCTGTCAAAAGCACATACCCAACGACGCCAGCACCCAAGACAACAACTGCGATAATCAGATTTTTCATCGTTAACGACTCCTTACAATTTCGGGCCATCCCCACTGGTGACCCCCGTTGAGGACCAAATGCCCTCTCTATTGTTGGGCAACAAGGGGGAAACTCTTGCATTTTGGCTCATCCACACCGATTAACCGCTTGTATCGGCACAAATGCGCGCATAAATTGCTGCGCGTAAGAACTCCACCATCGAAGGAACGAAATCATAGCCCGCAGACCTCATAACGCGCCTCCGCAGCGCGACACCGGCCCCCGCGTTAACGACCGCATCCGTTCACCAGAAATCCGCCTAATTGGTGCGGAAGGTGAAAACGTCGGCGTTGTCCATCCTGCAAAAGCGATGGAAATGGCCCAACAAGCTGGACTGGACCTCGTGGAGATTTCTCCGAATGCGGTTCCGCCCGTCTGCAAGATTATGGATTTCGGCAAGTTCAAATACGAACAGCAAAAGCGCGAATCAGAAGCCCGTAAGAAGCAGAAGATCATTGAGATCAAAGAGGTCAAATTCCGACCCAACACTGATACCAATGATTATCAGGTAAAAATGCGGAACGTGTTCAAGTTTCTTGAAAACGGCGACAAGGTAAAAATTACCCTGCGCTTCCGTGGCCGTGAAATGGCCCACCAAAATTTGGGTCGCGAGCTCTTGGAACGTGTTGCAGAAGACACCAAAGAAATCGGCAAGGTGGAAAACTTCCCCAAAATGGAAGGCCGCCAAATGATCATGTTGATCGGCCCACTGCCTAAATAAGCCAAATTACAGGTGCCGGTCATATTGATCGCATCACGTAAATTGCCCCTTCGCTTGCATATCGCACGAGGGGGCTTTTATTTTGTCAAATCCAATACCCGAACAAGGAACACAGACATGTGGGAAGATCGATTTGCTACGTCGCCGGATTTTGTATTTGGCCGGGAACCCGCCCAGTTTTTACGAGATCATTCCGACCATCTGGTTTCAGGGCAGTCCGCATTGGCGGTCGCCGATGGCGAAGGCCGTAACTCGGTTTACTTGGCGCAACGGGGGCTGGATGTCACCGCATGGGAATTTGCCCCGTCGGCCATCGCCCGCGCCAAATCTCTGGCGCAGGACGCTGGCGTCACGGTCCGGTACGAAAATCGAGATATCCTGACATGTGAGTGGCCTGAAAACGCATACGATGTGGTGGCAGGAATATTCATCCAGTTTGTCGGCCCACAAGATCGCAAGACACAATTCGACGGGATGAAGCGCGCCACCAAGCCCGGAGGGCTGATTTTGTTGCACGGGTATACGCCAGAGCAACTTGAACACGGCACCGGCGGCCCGCCGAGCGCGGAGAACATGTACACCGAAGCAGGTCTGCGCACAGACTTTGCCGATTGGGACATTCTTGAGTGCCGCGCCTATGAGCGGGATGTTCAGGAAGGTCGTGGCCATTCCGGCCTGTCCGCGCTGATTGACCTGATCGCCCGCAAACCACCCGCTCCGTAATCCACCACAGACGGCTGATCACCCTTTGCGCAACACCTCAACAAGTTGCGCCAAAATAGACACCGCAATTTCGGCGGGGCTCGCTGCGCCGATACTCAATCCGATCGGACCGAAAATCCGATCGATATCTTGATCCGAAAACCCTGCGTCCTCAAGCCGCGCACGCCGCGCGGCATGGGTCTTTTTTGACCCCAGCGCCCCGATATAGAACACGTCGGATCGCAACACGCTATGTAATGCCGGATCATCCAGCTTTGGGTCATGTGTCAGCAACACGCACGCGGTACGCGCATCCAGATTGAGGTCCGCGAGAGCATCTTGGGGCCATTCGGTTATGATGCTCTCACCCTGGAAGCGTTCGGCAGACGCAAAAGCCGTGCGCGGATCAATGATGACCGGATCGAAACCGGCGATGCGCGCCATTGGCACGAACGCTTGGGCAATATGAACCGCCCCCACAATCACAACTCGAAGCGGCGCATTATGGATGCACACAAAGGTGTTCTCGTTCTCAAGACCGGATCGATCCAGACGAAACCGCTGGTCAAACGGCTGAGGCCCATCGTCTTTGGACACAAGCGTGCCATGCTCAGTGGCCAAATCAAACACATACGCCACGTCTTGGCGCGCCGCACGTGCCTGAACAAGATCGGCAAGCGTTGCTTCGGGCATTACCGAGCCAACAGGTTCAAGCAAGATCCGAATTGTACCGCCACAGGCCAAGCCAACTGCAAAGGCATCTCCGTCGCTGACGCCGAATTCAAGCATCCGGCATTTTTGATCGGCCAGCGCCTCGAGCGCCTCTGTCATGACCGCGCCTTCGACGCAGCCACCAGACACAGACCCCTCGTGTTGTCCGTCGCCCGAAACCACCATTTGTGCCCCCGCGCGGCGCGGAGCTGAGCCCCAAGTTTCCACAACGGTCGCCAAGACGGCGCCCTGCCCCGCACGGTGCCACCTTAGCGCCAACTCTGGCACACCAGAAACTGTGGTCGAAAATTCGGTCATGTCGTGTGCCCCGTACCGCTTGTGTGCATGCATTCAATGCCCGCAAGATGGCCACCGTCATCGCCAAGCGCAAGAGACAAAGCCCTGCCACACATACAAACGGCCAGCCCAATAAGGACTGGCCGTAATGTCATCATCTATGCCGACAGACTACTCGGCGGCGACTGCTTCTGGTCCGTTACCAACAAGACGCTCTGGCAACAGGAAGGCCACCAGCACAAACACACCGCCCAAAACGATCCCCAGAACATCTCCGGACATCGCCATAAGGCCGTCGTATTTTGCCCCCGGAACCGTCCCCAAAGTGACCTTTCCGCCAGCGAGCCCGTCAAGCAAGCCCGATGATTTCCACGACGGATAAGTCATCATGTACGCCGCAGCGCCAAGCAAACCGCCCGCGATGAACACCCATGCATCTTTGCGACCAGAAGCGGCAGCACAGACACCCGTACCCGGGCAGTATCCTGACGCGGCCCAACCGCCACCAAGCAACAGGCCCCCAATAAACACACCGACATAGGCGGATTTGACGGACATATGCATCACATCCACAATGCCCGCCATTTGCCCTGCAAACATCAAAATGGACCCTGTTCCGATCGCCAACAGAATGGTTTTCATAAGATGCAGATTGCGCAGACTCAGCATGCGGATGATCCAGTTCGGGCTGGTTGCGCCGATCCGATCCAAAGTCGCGCCAAATGCGGCGCCGACCACGATTGCCAATAAAATTTCCATGGCTCAGCCCTCTTTCTTATACATCATCATGGCAACGGGAACGGCGGCTGCAAATGCACCTGCGGCAAAAATATACCCGGACAAGGATGTCTGCATCATGCCCGACATCATATGGCCCGACGTACATCCGCCAGCCAAGCGTGCGCCATACAGAACGATAAAGCCGCTCAAGAACACAACCGCGTATCGTTTAATGGGTGTATCACCATAGTTTGCATACCAGATCGCCGGAAGGTTTCTTTCCTCTGAACTGATGCCACCTTTTGCCATGCTGGACAGAAACGCGCCGACCATCATCGCCAGTACAAACACAAAGCTATAGTTGAGCGGGTTTGCCGCTGATTTTGCGTATTTGCCTTTTGATTTTGCGAGATATGCGTTGCTTGACGTATACGCACCATCATCATTTTGGGTAATCAGTTCGGCATTTACGACATCCCCGACGATTGCATCAAGAATCACAAATTGGGTCGAAACCCCAATCGGTTTTACAAGCACAACTGCCAAGAAAAACACAAAGCCAAGCAAGACCCCGCCAAATTTCCAATTCAAAACCATGGATATTTTCCTTAGTATTACATTCCTAAAGTAATATATATAATATTTCGAATTTGTGTTATTGATTTGGATCAAGCCGCCCTACCCTGCACATTCGGGTGCGCACTCAACAGTGCCTCGTTGATCCGAGTGGCTCGCTTCACATCGAAATTCTGTATAAGATACCCACGCCCAAGTGCACAGGATCACCGCAATTTGCAGTGTAAAACGGCAAAAACACGGCAGTTTGGCACATGAATTTTTTGGTTTTTCCCTATTTCTGCCTCAAACCAGACTTAGGTTGGAAAAAAATGATGTTGAACGAGTACGTGCTCCGATTTGGAGCAAAAGAGGATCGAACAGATGCAGGACGCCCCAAACGGTTTTGATATTCCTATGCTGGGATTGCCAAAAGACGAATGGCTGACCAAGTTGGAAGAAGTTGTGGACGAACATGGCTATTTCCAACCTCTTGGCGACCGGCATTTCGCGACATTTGTCGAAGACAAGCCAACGCTGTTGGTGACGTTTGAAACACTGCAGGGCATTCAGTCCCGCGGCGACACTGGGCAACCCATGGGCTTTGAGTTGGTGCGCGAACTTGGATGGTCACACCTGTGTCTGATGAGCGATGGCGACACTTGGTTTCGCGACGACGCTGTATACCGATACATCGACCGTCTTGTAGATGATGGTTTTTTTGAAGACTTTCAAAAGGTTATCTTTTACGGCAGCGGCGCATGCGGATATGCTGCGGCGGCGTTCTCTGTCGCAGCACCGGGTGCAACAGTGATCACAGTTCAGCCTCAGGCAACACTTGATCCCCGCCTTGCCGGATGGGATCATCGGTTTCCCCATACACGTAAAATGTCGTTTACCGATCGGTATGGCTATGCGCCTGACATGATTGATGCTGCGGATCACGCCTTTGTCTTGTTTGATCCCAACCAAACCGAAGATGCGATGCATGCCGCGCTTTTTGCGCGCGAAAACGTCACGCTTTTGCGGATGCCAAACATGGGGTCCAAATTGGAACCCAACCTTTTGAACATGCAAATCCTGTACCGTATTCTGGCACAGGCTGGCGGCGGGAAGCTGAGCTCTGCGTCGTTTAACGATCTGTATCGCGCACGCCGCAACCACAAACCGTATTTGTTGGGTCTGCTGCACAAACTGAAAGGGCAGAAACGCCCTTACCTCGAGGCGTTGCTCTGCGCAAATGTCACGCAACGCATGAAAGCGCCGCGATTCGCCAATCACCTCAACGCGCTTGAACAATCCGCATCAGAAGAGAAACGCGCCGGTTAGGTCGGTTTTCGCCAATAATTGCTGCGAAGCACTGGATCGTACCCCGCGATTTGTGTAAGCGGCAGGTATGACCCAAAGCCTGACAATTGCCCGCCCCGATGACTGGCACCTGCATTTGCGCGATGGCGCAATGCTGAGCGCCGTTTTGCCCGAAACCGCCCGAGATTTCGGCCGCGCCATTATTATGCCCAACCTCGTGCCCCCTGTGGTCACGGGCGCTCAGGCCATGGCCTATCGTGATCGTATTCTGGCCGCGTTGCCCGAAGGGATGGCCTTTACGCCGCTGATGACGCTGTATCTGACCGAAGATACCGATCCGGCAGATGTCGCCGCTGCACATGCCAGCGGTCTGGTCAAAGCCGTCAAATTGTATCCGGCGGGTGCCACGACCAACTCGGCCAGCGGCGTTGCCGACTTTGATAAGGTCCGCGGCGTTCTTGAAAAAATGGCAGAGATCGGCTTGCCTCTTTGTGTGCACGGCGAAGTCACCGACGCCGACATCGACATTTTCGACCGTGAGGCCGTGTTCATTGATCGCGTTCTTGATCCAATCCGCACCGCTACTCCTGGCTTGCGGGTCGTGATGGAACATATCACGACATCAAACGGCGTTGACTATGTCAAAGCCAACGCGACCGACCTTGGGGCAACGATCACAACGCACCACTTGATTATCAACCGCAACCACATTCTGGTCGGTGGGATCAAACCACATTATTATTGCTTGCCTGTTGCAAAACGCGAAGAACATCGTTTGGCGTTGCGCGCTGCGGCAACATCGGGAGATGCGCGTTTTTTCCTTGGCACTGATAGTGCCCCGCACACCGATCCGAACAAAGAAAGCGCCTGTGGCTGCGCTGGATGCTTCACCGCAACAAATACGATGCCTCTTTTGGCGCATGTCTTCGAAGAAGAAAACGCATTGGCCAATCTGGAACAGTTTGCCAGTAAAAACGGCCCTGCATTCTATGGCCTTCCGGTAAACAGCGACAGCATCACCCTTGCCAAGTCAGACGCGGCCACCAGCTTCCCGAGCCACATCGACACCAAAGAAGGACCCGTCACGGTGTTCGACCCCGGTTTCCCCGTGCATTGGTCTGTTCTGTAAGCTTGCTCTAGACTTAACTACTCGTGCCAAAGGCCCCTGTGCCCAAGGCGCGCACACTGTCAAAGGACACCCGAGATGATCCCAACCACGTACCCGTCGCAACAGGAAATTGCCCGTTTGACCGCACGCATGTTGTTGGAAATTGGCGCGGTCAATTTCAACACCGAAACCCCTTATACGCTTGCGTCTGGACTTCCTTCACCATCGTATATTGACTGTCGCAAGCTGATATCCTTTCCGCGCATTCGCAGCACGTTGATGGATTTCCTGACCATCACCGTGATGCGCAATGCAGGCTTTGAAGCCTTTGACAACATTGCCGGTGGGGAAACTGCGGGTATTCCGTTTGCCGCACTCGTGGCGGAGCGCATGGCATTGCCGATGACATATGTGCGCAAAAAACCAAAAGGGTACGGCCGCAACGCACGCATCGAAGGTGCGATGAGTGAAGGCGAGCGCGTTTTGCTTGTTGAAGACCTGACCACTGATGGCGGCTCCAAACTATCGTTTGTGGATGCAATCCGTGAAACGGGTGCCACGTGCGGCCATACAGCGGTCATTTTCTACTATGACATCTTCCCGGAAACGACCAAAACATTGGGCGACCATGGTGTGGACCTGCACTATCTCTGCACATGGTGGGATGTTCTGGCCGAAGCCCGCGCCCAAGGTGCGTTTAGCGAGGCCACTCTGAGCGAAGTCGAAGTCTTCCTAAAAGACCCTCGTGCTTGGCAAGACGCCAACAAGGCATAACTTTGCTGTGGATAGGCTGGGGGTAACATTTCCCCAGCCGTTTCGAATCAAGTCAAGCGATCCACATTTTGCGCCTTATATAAGAAGAGTTGCCACATCTGGCGCCCTCAGCGAAATCTCAGGTAACCCACGACGTTATCCACAGGGATATCCCGAGAGTTCTTCACAGATTTATCCCGATGGCAAATCACACCAACCTTGGCTATGAATGCATCTTGGGGATGGGTGTGCTGCGGTATGCGCACACATGTAGTTGGGGAAACCGATGAACGAAGTTGCAATCATTAATCCAAATGGGCCTGAGGATAAATCCGCTGACCCGATGCCCCACTCGATCGAAGCTGAACAACAGCTTCTTGGCGCGATCCTGACCAACAATGACATTTATGATCGTGTGGCCTCCATCATCACGGAACAGCATTTTTATGATCCTGTGCATGCGCGGATTTACGAAGTTGCCAAAGCCCGCATCGCCAAGAACAACCTTGCAACCCCCGTGACGCTCAAAGCGTTTCTTGAGGATGACGAAGGCCTGAAAGAACTTGGCGGTCCGGCATATTTGGCACGCCTTGCCGGGGCGGCCATTTCAGCCTTTGCGGCGCGCGACTATGCCCAGATGATCTATGACATGGCGATCCGCCGCGAATTGATCGGTTTGGGCAATGACATTGCCACCAAAGCCACCAAAATAGATGTCGCATCAGAACCCAAAGAACAAATCGTAGAAGCCGAACAGGCGCTGTATAAGCTGTCTGAACAAGGCAAAACCGATAGCGGATTTGTTTCGTTCCTAAAGGCCGTGACCGAGGCGGTAAATGTCACCAACGAAGCCTACCAGCGCGGTGGCGGCATGGCGGGTATCTCGACCGGGTTGGTCGATCTGGACAAACAGCTTGGCGGTTTGCACCCGTCGGATTTGCTCATTCTTGCGGGACGCCCGTCGATGGGCAAAACCTCTTTGGCAACCAACATCGCATTTAACGTCGCCAAAGCGTACAAAAAGGGGCTCAAGCGCGATGGCACCGAGGGTGCCGTGGATGGGGGCGTAGTCGGGTTCTTTTCGCTCGAAATGAGCGCGGAACAGTTGGCGGGCCGGATTTTGGCTGAAGCGTCAGAAATTTCTTCCCATAAAATTCGTCAGGGCGACATGACCGAAGGTGAATTCCGCCGGTTTGTCGACGCCGCAAAAGACCTTGAGGCTTGCCCCCTGTTTATTGACGACACGCCTGCCCTGCCGATTTCTCAATTGGCAGCCCGCGCACGACGGCTTAAGCGGACGCATGGTCTTGACCTGTTGGTGATCGACTATTTGCAACTTTGCCGTGGAACAGCCGAAAACCGCGTGAACGAAATTGCCGAAATTTCGATGGGCATGAAGGCGATTGCCAAGGAACTTAACATCCCTGTCGTTGCGCTGTCCCAGCTCTCGCGTCAGGTCGAAAGCCGTGACGACAAACGCCCAATGCTGTCAGATTTGCGTGAATCCGGATCGATCGAGCAAGACGCCGATGTCGTGATGTTCGTATTTCGCGAAGAATATTACAAAGAACGCGAAAAGCCGGGTGATGAAGATCTGGACAAAATGGAAGACTGGAAAGCCGCGATGGAGCGCTTGCACGCCAAGGCCGAGGTCATTGTCGGCAAACAACGTCACGGTCCGATTGGCACTGTCCATTTGTCATTCGAAGCGCAGTTCACACGCTTTGGCAACTTGGCAAAATCTTGGCAACAGCAAGGGGACGATGTCGGGTTCTAAGGTCATACGGCGCACCCGTTTCCACTTGACCTTATGCCTCCCCCGTTCGACAAACCCACATGGCTACTGCAACTCTTACGATTGACCTGAATGCGCTCGTTGAAAACTGGCGCGCGCTACATGCGCAAACTGACTGTGACACCGCTGCGGTGGTCAAGGCTGACGGCTATGGCTTGGGCGCGGACCGCGTTGCGCGCGCTTTGGCGCGAGCCGGCGTGACCAAGTTCTTTGTGGCCGCCGCTGAAGAAGGGGCATCCTTGCGCCAAGCGCTTGGACCTGATCCTGAAATCAACATTTTCTCGGGCCATATGGCCGGAGACACGGACATGATCAGCGATCTGAACCTGACGCCGATGTTGAATTCCGTCGATCAGATGCTGCGCCACTTCGAAGCCCTGCCCGGTGCCCCGTTCGGAGTTCAACTGGATACAGGGATGAACCGGCTTGGGCTGGAAGCCGCGGAATGGGATGCTGTGCAAGACATCGCGCTCGCGCAAAATCCGACGGTGTTGATGTCGCATCTGGCATGTGCCGATGATCCCGAACACCCGATGAATGCGATGCAGCTAGCCACGTTCAAGACCATGACCGATGGGCTTGGCGTGCCAAGGTCTCTGGCGGCAACCGGCGGTATCCTGCTGGGGGACGCGTATCACTTTGATCTGACGCGCCCGGGTATCGGAATTTATGGCGGCATGCCTTTTGTAGACGCCGCACCTGTTGCGGGGCTTGCCGTGCCTGTCATCCAGGTGCGAGACGTCGCCGAAGGCGAAACCGTGGGATATGCCAATACATGGATGGCCACGCGACCCAGTCAAGTCGCCACCATTGCAGCCGGATATGCCGATGGCATTTTGCGCGCCATGGGAGAACACGCATGGTGCTATGTGGCGGGAAAACGCTGTAAGATCATTGGGCGTATCTCGATGGATATGATTGGCGTGGACGTGACCGACTTGGCCGCCAGCCCAAAAGGTGTTGAGCTCTTGGGGCCACATCAATCCGTGGATACATTGGCCACAGCGGCTGGTACGATCGGCTATGAAATTCTCACCTCTCTGGGGGCTCGCTATACGCGGCGGTACTTAGGATGATTCTTACCACGCCTTTGGCTGCGCTTGGTCGCAGCACCTTGGCTGTCTTTGCCACGATTGGCCAAGTCACCATTTTCGCGCTCCAGGCCATCCTGCATATCTTTCGCCCCCCGTTTTATGGGCGCGAGTTTGCGATTGCCTTGCTCAACATCGGGTGGCTTTCCCTGCCTGTGGTGGGGTTGACCGCGATTTTCACGGGGGGCGCTCTGGCGCTTCAGATCTATGACGGCGGCAGCCGGTTTTCCGCCGAAGCCGTGGTGCCCCAGATTGTCGCCATTGGCATGGTTCGGGAATTGGGCCCCGTGCTTGTTGGTCTCATGGTGGCCGCGCGCGTCACATCTTCGATCGCGGCAGAAATTGCGACCATGAAAGTGACCGAACAAATTGATGCGCTGACCACATTATCCACTCACCCAATGAAGTACTTGACGGCGCCGCGTGTCTTGGCCGCCCTGATCGTGGTGCCGATCCTTGTGGGCATCGGGGATATCATCGGCATCTATGGGGGCTTTGTCGTGGGCACGCAGCAACTTGGATTTAACCCCGCCACCTATGTGACCAACACCGTTGATTTCCTTCAACGCTCGGACATTGTGTCGTCGCTCATCAAGGGGGCCGCGTTTGGCGGTATTGCAGCGACGATGGGGTGTTATTACGGAATGAACTCGGGGCGCGGTGCACAAGGCGTCGGACAAGCCACCAAAGCCAGCGTCCAAGCCGCCGCCGTCCTGATATTAGCGGCCAACTTCATGCTTACATCGTTGTTTTTCTCGTCATGATTACATTTGAAAACGTTCACAAATCCTTTGGCCCCAAAAAGGTGTTACAAGGCGTCACCTTGGACATCCCACGTGGGGAATCCATGGTCATCATCGGTGGGTCAGGCACAGGAAAATCTGTAGCTCTGAAATCTGTGCTTGGCCTGATCACACCCGACAGCGGACAAATTCTGGTGGATGGACAGGACGCCACCAGAGGCGATCACGACGCATTTCTGGCACGCTTTGGCATGTTGTTTCAGGGTGGTGCCCTATTTGACTCGTTGCCCGTCTGGCAGAACGTCGCCTTTCGACTTTTGCGCGGGTCCCTTAAGCGCCCCAGATCAGAAGCCCGAGAGATTGCCATCGAAAAGCTGCGCCGCGTGGGGCTAACGCCTGATGTCGCTGACCTGTTTCCATCCGAACTCTCTGGGGGGATGCAAAAACGCGTCGGACTTGCCCGCGCCATCGCAGCCGACCCCGAAATCATTTTCTTTGATGAACCCACGACGGGTCTGGACCCGATTATGTCCGGCGTCATCAATGACTTGATCCGCGAAATTGTAGTGGAGATGGGCGCGACTGCAATGACCATCACCCACGACATGAGCAGCGTCCGCGCTATCGCAGACAAGGTCGCTATGTTGCATGACGGTGTCATCCAATGGACAGGCCCCGTCGCCGACATGGACACGTCAGGCGATCCGTATTTGACCCAGTTCATTTCCGGTAGCGCCGAAGGCCCGATTGAGGCCGTGCGATAGCGCGCGCCAATATCATCTGTCCTTTGACCACCATCCGCGATGGTCTGTTTGTGCGGCCAGCGCCTGTCGCAACGGGAATACAATCGGCATTTTCCCCGCGTTCGCCCCTTGAAGCGGTCGACCCTGGATTTTAGGTCAAAGGCCACGCGACCACCGGAGACCCACCACCGGAGACCCCATGCCACTACGTATTGCCAACCTCGCTCTACTTGTCTTGTTTCCACTCGCATGGTTCGCCCCCCTAATGCGCGCGGGCTTTCTGCCAATTTTTGGGCTCAATGAAATTTCGATCGTCTCGGGGCTGCAATCATTGTGGGAAAGCGATGTGGCGCTGGCCCTGTTGGTCACATTCCTCGCGATCTTTGCCCCGTATATGAAGGTGATCGGCGTCGCACTTATTCAATTTGGGATGTTGCGTCGCAAGACCCTGCCGGTGCTCGAGTTTCTTGGAAAGCTCGCCATGGCCGATGTGTTTTTGATCGCGCTCTATTTGGTCATCATGAAAGGTGCAGGTCATGTCACCATCGAAACCGGATGGGGCCTGTATCTATTTACCGGATGCATTCTGGCATCAATTGGCATTAGCCATTTGACCCGCAAGCGTTAAGGGTCCAAAACGGGAACATGGCTAAAACAAAAACTCAATTCTCGTGTTCCGCGTGCGGAAACGTCACCAACAAGTGGTCAGGCAGATGCGATGCCTGCGGCGAATGGAACTCCATCGTCGAGGACACACCGCTGTCAACGGGTCCGTCTGCGGCCACGCTCGGGTCCTCAAAGGGGCGCAACATCGTTCTGACCGATTTGCGCACCGAAGAGGCCCCTCCTCCGCGGACCCATTCCGGAATGGGAGAGCTGGATCGGGTGTTGGGTGGCGGGCTTGTGCAAGCCAGCGCCATTCTTGTGGGGGGCGATCCGGGGATCGGCAAGTCGACCCTGTTGCTTCAGGCCGCCGCACAATTTGCCAAACAGGGTGTCAAAACAATTTATGTCAGCGGCGAAGAAGCCAGCGCCCAAGTCCGCATGCGTGCGCAACGGCTCAAGTTGACAGATGCGCCGGTCCAACTGGCTGCGGAAACGAACCTGCGCGATATCTTAACCACGCTCGAGGCCGAGCGCCCGCAACTGGCCATTATTGATTCCATCCAAACCATGTGGTCCGACAACGTCGGCTCTGCCCCCGGCAGCGTCAGTCAAGTACGGGCCGCTGCGCACGAGCTGACATCTTTTGCCAAACGCAAAGGCATGGCCGTCGTTTTGGTGGGACACGTGACCAAAGACGGACAGATTGCCGGACCGCGTGTGGTCGAACACATGGTGGATACCGTATTGTATTTTGAAGGCGAGCGCGGCCATCAGTTCCGTATTCTGCGCGCTGTCAAAAACCGGTTTGGACCTGCCGATGAAATTGGCGTGTTTGAAATGACGGGTGCCGGATTGGCCGAGGTGCTGAACCCATCCGCCTTGTTCTTGTCGGATCGGGGTGAACCGACCCCTGGCAGTGTGGTGTTTGCCGGTATCGAAGGCACACGCCCCGTATTGATAGAACTTCAGGCGCTTGTGGCACCAAGCCCGCATTCCCAACCAAGGCGCACGGTCGTGGGATGGGATGGCGGACGTCTGGCGATGATTCTTGCGGTGCTCGAAGCGCGCTGCGGCATCCCGTTCACCGGACTTGATGTATATCTGAATGTCGCCGGAGGCATGAAGATCAACGAACCTGCCGCCGACCTTGCGGTGGCTGCGGCGCTGTTGTCTGCGCGAGAAGACGCTGCAATCCCCGCAGATACCGTGGTTTTTGGCGAAATAAGTCTCTCAGGAGCCCTTCGAGCGGTCGGACAGACAGAAAACAGGTTGAAAGAAGCCCAAAAACTTGGTTTCACAACGGCAATCGCTCCAAAGGGCGGAAAATCACCAGCGACCAGCGGTATGAAGCTGAATCGGGTGGGCGATTTGACAAGCTTTGTCGGAGATGTATTCGGAGCAGGATAAAGCCGCACGCGGCCAAGGGGATGAAAGACCATGGAAGGTTTCACCATTATCGACGGCGTAGTTGCGGGCGTCATTATCGTATCAGCTCTGCTGGCCTACAGCCGTGGGCTTGTGCGTGAAGGCATGGCCATTGTGGGCTGGATTGCCGCGGCAGTGTTGGCCTTTATGTTTGCACCGCAAGTCGAGCCATTGATCAAAGAGGTCCCCGCTGTGGGAAAATACCTCTCTGAAAGCTGCGAGCTGTCTATTATTGCGTCATTTGCCGCTGTGTTTGCGCTGTCGTTGGTGGTTGTGTCGCTGTTCACGCCGCTTTTCGCCAGTGTGGTCCAACGTTCGGCCCTTGGCGGGCTCGATCAGGGTTTGGGATTTCTGTTTGGCGTCCTGCGCGGCATTCTGTTGGTGGCCATTGCATTCTTTGTCT
The DNA here is from genome assembly GCF_005518135.1 of Shimia litoralis. Lineage (GTDB taxonomy): Bacteria > Pseudomonadota > Alphaproteobacteria > Rhodobacterales > Rhodobacteraceae > Shimia_E > Shimia_E litoralis. Next base: position 15,439 of record NZ_SULI01000003.1, read on the forward strand.
ATGAAACCGTCGCGACATCGCAAACCTTTCCCGTCGTCGACGACAGCCGTTCAGCCAAAGTGTTTTCCCGCATGACGGGCCAAATCGAAGAACGCGACCCTGCACAAGCATTGGGTTGGATCACCAGCCAATATGAAGAACTTGTTGGAATTTGTGAAAAGTAACTCTGGTAAATGGCGTTTGGACGCGATCAAATAGACCTATCGTATCGGTATGGTAAAAGGATCAGAAATGCCAAACGCCAACAGTTTTCAGGCTTTCTTTGACGAAACCTCGTCGTATTTGACGCCACAATCCCTAAAGTACGACAAGGCCTTTAATCAGTTTTCAAATCGCCTGTTGGTTCAGAGTTTTTTTGAACTTTTGGATGCCTCCGAGAGCAAAACATTTTTAGAACTGGGCGCGCATCGGGCCATGGCATCGCGCCATTTCATGCGGCAAGGCAACGAACATTTCGCCATCGCCGTCGAAGCCAACCCGTATAACTTTGAAAAATTCCGCGAGAACGTCGAAAAAGGCGGAACCATTTATAAAAATATGGCGCTCACAGCGGTGTCAGGTCCAATCAGCCTGCAACTCAAGGACCATGATCGCGCCCGAAAGCGCGGCCATACCAGCACATCCAATTCCCTGCTCAAACGCAGTGGTTTCTCAGAGTACAAAGAAGTCGAAGTGCGTGGCATCACCTTTGACGACCTGACATCCGAGGCCGTCGCCGCAGGCGAAATCCCCCCAATCGACCAAGAACCACCCGTGGTTTGGATTGACGTCGAAGGTGCCACAAGCCAGTTGATCGAGGGCGCAACCCAAGCGCTTCCGTCCTGTTTGGCAATTATGGTCGAGGTCGAAGCCGAACCTATTTTTGTCGGTCAGGTCACCGTTGAAGGTGTCGACGCCCAAATTCGGGCACTGGGTTTCCGCCCGATTTTGCGCGACTGCGAGTTTCATCCGCGACAATACAATATCATCTATGTGAACGAGCGACTGCTGGATGAAAGCATTGTCGGGCCGTTGATCGATGCCTTTGAAACCGCATGTTCAGAATTTGACGGCACCGAAGCGTAAGAGGCTGTCAGACAGTTCGCATCGACGGTGAAATATCTGGCACTCAAAAAAAGGGCCTGCGGCGATTGCGCAGGCCCTTTGTGATTTTGACACATGCCGACATCCGTCACATAGGTGGCGTATACCAAATTGGCGACGTGTACGCCCGTTCCTGCTGTGCAGTGGGTGCCCCTTCCGGAAGCGCTGTTCCGAACTTGAGAACATCAAACAAATACCAAGGCGGTGTCGGAATTTCGAGGACACGAGCATAGTAAAAGGCGCGCTCGGCCGGATCGAAATCGGGGTCTTCCCAAACCGAAATCAATTCCGGAGCCCCAATCGTGTTTGTCCACGTGGCTGATGCGACGTCGACTGTGTTGCCCACCGCTGGCACTTTGCCGTTTGCATCGGCTTCGCGATCTCCCGACCATGCCACATCATAAACTTTTTCATGTGTGTCGCCGTTGCCGTCCACCCAGCCTTTGACCACCTGAATTCGGTCCAGATTTGCACCAATCGGATCACGCAACGCCGCTAACAAAAATGTCGGGGACTTGCCGTCAGGTGCAGCGACCAGATCGCCTCCCATTGGAACACCTTTCATATACCCAATCGCCGAGGGTTCGCGACTGCGCAGGTCATTGGCGTTGAATTCGTACCCACCAAAAAAGCGCACACTCATGCGCGGACCCGTTGTGCCATAGACTTCTTTGCGGTCCATCGCGTCAAACAGGGATTCGCGTGTATTGTCTTTGGCCCAAACCGCCGTCAGACCGGACGCGACTTGCTGCCATGAAAATAATTCGCCGTTTTCGTTCTTCATGAACGGATGCGACAGGCGTTCGGCTGACGGCTCATATCCGGCGTGTTTACCGAAAAAATTCTCTTCCTCAACCGCAGCCAATGACGTGTGGCTGTCAGTGCTGCCGATCATCCCAAATTTATAGGGATTTGTGCCAAACTTGGCCTCAAGCACCATTCCGTTTTTGAGTGCCTCGCGCGCGTATTCGCCAGCCAACATGTCGTCGGTTTTGGCTTCGGACAAATCCAGATTGCCCACATCCCACGTCCCATAGTCGGCAAATTCATCATCCGGTGACAAGAACGGATGGGTTTCCCCGTCGCCCTTGATCTGGGTCACCTCATACATGCGCTCCCATTTTGCACGTTGTTCGACATACAATTTATCGATGGCGCGTCCGGTATATTGGGCGTCCATCGGAAACATGATGCCATTGGACAGGTTGCCGTTGTGCGCAAAGGTCATTGTTGCGCCGTTGGTTTTGGCCTCATACCCTTCGAGGTATTTATACAGATCCAGAGGATCCGTGCTGCCAACGGGGGCCTGCGTTGTATACGGCACCACTTGTCGCGCGCGATCCGCACCATCCCGGAAAATTACATTCCGGTGCAGGTTTGCGCCTTTTGACAACGAGGTCCATTCAAATCCGATAAACGCTGTAAATGTTCCGGGATCATTGAACGTTTCTGCGGCTTGAATCACGTCTTCCCAGATGGTTGCATAGCGCCGAGACCCGGGCGAATAATTTGCAAACATTTCAGGGTCCATTTTGCCCTGCGAAAAAGTGCCAATCAAATCCAGAGCCCCATCAACGGCGTCTTGGCCGCCCGCGTTAAAGCTATCTGCCCAGCGTGCCCCCTGTTCATATTTTGTGACCAAAGGCGATCTGGCCAGAACATCCTGAATCATCCCCATTCCGTCAGAATGATCTGTGATCGCGAGCCAGTCCAATGGGCGCGCCAAACGCACAGGCTGTCCCGACGATGCGGTGACCTGCTCGCCACGCGCGAATCTATAGGCTTCGTTCAAGCCAAGCCGATTGCCAAAACCGCCCGCATCCATCGACAATGCTGTATGCAGGTGACTGTCCCCCCATAGGGGGCGTTCTGGAAAATGGCGATCTACATAGGGTGAGTATGGCTTGTCCGCCGGAAACAGGTTGTCTAGCTGCCCATCTGCCGCTTGATACTCTTGTGAGACCGCCGATGTCCCGATCCACATCAAGGACGCCGCCGTACATGTTAAAACCCCAAGTTTCGTCATGCTATTTCCCCCTATTTTCGCTAGACACCTATGGCTTGGCACCAGCATTGCACGAAATCACCAAATCACCAAACATTCGGCGTTTTGATGGTTTCTCGCCTTTCCGTGTATTGCTGCGCTTGGAATGCGCGTATTACGCGTATGCATTGTGCAGCGCGGGAAATGAAATTGGCCCCCGCGACATTTCTGTATGTGATCCTTTCGTGACATATGACCCCGGACCCCTTAAGAGAGGCCGTGCACGCCACTCGGATTCGGAGCCACTCGCCTTGTCCATCCATATGCCACCTGCCCACCCGTTTGATGATGATAAACTGAAAGAGGAGTGCGGCGTTTTCGGCGTTGTCGGCTTAGCCGATGCAGCCAATTTCGTCGCCCTTGGGCTGCATGCATTGCAGCACCGCGGTCAAGAAGCCGGCGGAATCGTCTGTCATCATCCCGAACACGGTTTCAATAGCGCCCGCCGCTTTGGATATGTCCGTGATAACTTCACCAAAGAAAGCTTGATGAAAACTCTGCCGGGGCCACTTGCGATCGGTCACGTGCGGTATTCCACTGCGGGATCCAAAGGCGCGGTCATTCGAGACGTCCAGCCGTTCTTTGGCGAGTTTTCAATGGGCGGTGCTGCCATTGCGCACAATGGCAACATCACCAACGCCATTTCGCTGCGCAAAGAACTGATCGAGCGCGGATCGATTTTCCAATCCAGCTCTGACAGCGAATGCATCATTCACCTGATGGCACGTTCTTTGCAACGCAACATTCCCGAGCGGATGCAAGATGCCCTGCGCCGCGTCGAAGGTGCGTTCTCGATTGTGGCCATGACCCGTACCAAATTGATTGGCGTACGTGACCCGCTGGGGGTTCGCCCCTTGGTGTTGGGCAAAGTCGGTGACGGCTGGGTTCTGTCGTCTGAAACCTGTGCCTTGGATATCATCGGTGCCGAATTGGTCCGCGAAATCGAACCGGGCGAGATGGTCGTTATCACCGAAAACGAAGGCGTCGAAAGCCACTTTCCGTTCCGCCCGCAACCGTCCAAGTTCTGCATTTTCGAGCACGTCTATTTCTCGCGCCCCGATAGCATCATTGGTGGGCAGTCGGTGTATGAAACCCGCCGCCAAATCGGCGTTGAACTGGCTCGCGAAAATCCGGTGGACGCAGACTTGGTGTGTGCAGTACCTGACTCGGGCACACCCGCTGCCATTGGCTTTAGCCAAGAAAGCGGCATTCCCTTTGCCATGGGCATTGTGCGCAACCAGTATATGGGCCGTACATTCATCGAGCCCACAGAGCAAATTCGCAACATGGGTGTGCGCCTTAAGCTGAACGTGAACCGGTCCTTGATCAAAGGCAAACGCGTCATTCTGGTCGATGACTCGGTTGTGCGCGGCACCACAAGCCGCAAGATCAAAGAAATGATCTTGGATGCAGGTGCTGCAGAAGTGCATTTCAGAATTGCGTCCCCGCCCACAGCTTGGCCATGTTTTTATGGTGTCGACACGCCACAGCGCGACAAGCTGTTGGCTGCAACCATGACAGAAGACCAAATGGCAGAACATCTGTCGGTGGACAGTCTCAAGTTCATTTCGCTGGACGGTCTGTACCGTGCCGCGGGCGAAGCTCAAGGCCGCAAAAATGATTGCCCGCAATATTGTGATGCGTGTTTCTCGGGGGAATATCCCGTTGCACCGTCTGATATGATCGACAAAGGGTTTGAAGTGAAAGCCGCTGAATGACCATGTGGCCTGAACTTCCCAAAGATGTTCAGGCCGTTGTGCGTTCGTGGCCTTCTGCGGCTCAATCTCATTTCTATACATTGCGCGACATCCTTTGGGGTGTCGCTGCAGCTGATCCTGCTATTGGTCATCTGAGTGAAGCCCTACGATGGGGCGAACCGTCATTTTTGACCAAACAAAGCGGGTCTGGCACGACCCTTCGTATTTCGTGGTCGGCAAAACACCCTGACGACATCGGGATTTATGTGATTTGCCGGACCGATATGCTGGAACAGGTGCGTAGCCTGTATCCAGACAGTTTTCGATACGTTGGCACGCGCGGCGCAATGCTCTCGCTCAATAGCGACATCCCTGAAGACGCCGTCGCATTTTGTGGTCAGCGCGCCTTTACCTATCACCTGTCAGGATAGCCCCGCGCCATTTGCCGCTGACTCTATGCTGCATTGCGGCGTAAACTTGCCGATGCCGTGTACACCGTGCTTTTCATTCAGAACCCGCCCTGATACCTGCGCCCCTTCGCCCCCATATTGGGGTGAAACCGCGATGTATTGGATCAAGAATGAGCACCGACACCCCAAATCAAGTGGCCAAGAAAGCCACACAATCTGGCGCGCTGAAACGGAAGTCTCTGACGCTGATTGGAATTGCCGGGAGCACAGACGCGCTTCGGGCGCTGATCATGTTGCCATCTGGCAAGGTCGTGACCGCCCGCATGGGCGAGCGGTCAAGCGTGGGTCACGTCATGGGCATCAACGAAACAACCGTTGTGTTGGTGCGCGGTGGCAAGGAAATCACACTGCAGATGCCCAACTAGACAGGGTTACCTTAATCCGGCCCGCCACGTTCCTTGGCAGCAATATAGGCTGGGCGCGCCTGCATCTTGGCCACAAATGCCGCCAGTTTGGGGAATTCATCCTGACGCCCTTGTCTCAATGCTATTTCGGCCGGAAAGCTCAGCATGATGTCGACAGCCGACAAATCATCCAACACAAAATGACCTGACGGGCGCAAAACCTGCTCCATATAGGCATAGTGCGCATCAAGTTGTTGCGAAATGCGCGGTGTCAGCGGCGCACCGGCCTCGCCCAATATTCCCACATACAACCCAAGCAGAATGGGTGTCATAACGGAGCCTTCGGCGAAATGCATCAGCTCGAGATGCGAGATATATGCATCGGAGTCAGCAGGCGGGACCATTTCGGGACCAAATCGCGCGCACAGTAATTCTACGATTGCAGCAGACTCGACCACAAGACGCCCGTCGATTTCGATCATCGGCGATTTCCCAAGCGGATGAAGCTCAAGCAGCTCTGGCGGGGCTAGGTTGGTCACTGGGTTGCGCTCATAGCGTATAACTTCATACGCTTGCCCCAGTTCTTCCAACAGCCACAAAATACGATGCGACCGTGACCGGTTCAAATGATGGACTTTGATCATCTTAGTGCTTTCCTATTCCTGTGATATCTTCTGACCTAATCGTTTTCAGACGTTCCAACAGCCACCTGTCTCAAAGACGCTGCGTCATGTCTGTTGGGGTGCGAACCGGGCTTTGGGATCGCCCCCGCGTCAAAGCCCCTCTTGACCTCACGCAGAATAGATCGCAAATGAGACCTATGACCCAGAAAATTGCTCTTATCACTGGTGCCTCGCGCGGTCTTGGCGCTGCTTTGGCCGAGGCCCTCTCCTCCGACTATCACATCGTGGCCGTGGCACGCACCACTGGCGCACTGGAAGAGTTGGACGATCGCATCCAAGCCAAAGGGGGCCAAGCAACATTGGCCCCTATGGACATCTCCAACACAGACGCCATGGCGCAGCTCTGTCGCTCTATTCATGATCGGTGGGGCAAACTTGATCTGTGGATCCACACCGCAGTGCATGGCGCACCGCTTACGCCTGCAGGGCATATTGACGCCAAAGACTGGGATAAATCCGTCAGCATCAACGTCACCGCCACAGGGCGGCTTATTCCGTTCTTGTCGCCTTTGTTGGGTACGGACGGTCACGCTGTGTTTTTTGACGATCCACGAGGCGGTCAAAAGTTCTTTGGGTCGTACGGCGCAACCAAAGCCGCACAAATCGCGCTCGCACGCAGTTGGCAGGCCGAAACCACCAAAACAGGCCCGCGTGTATCAGTCGTCGAACCAAATGGCATGCCGACTGGCACCCGTGCACGGTTCTTCCCTGGCGAAGAACGCGCGCCGCTCTCTCACCCTCGCGACGAAGCCGCACGCGTTGTAAAAGACCTGTCTCTCTAAGAGGCACATATCGGGCGCTCAGCCCGATGTCGCCGCCAAGGCGCAGGGGCAAGGCCCCTGCCCGCAGCGCGACACTTCCCCCAAATGCTCGAACCAGCGCTTGCTCCGCATGCAGGCCTCCACTAGACAGGGTAAAAGACCAAGCAAGGCAGGCACATCATGCGTATTCTCATTACCAATGACGACGGCATCAACGCACCGGGTCTGCAGGTTCTGACGGACATTGCACATGATCTTGCCGGAGAGCACGGCGAAGTCTGGACCGTCGCACCCGCATTCGAACAATCCGGCGTCGGCCACTGTATCAGCTATACGCACCCGACCATGATCGCCAAAATGGGCGAACGCCGTTTTGCCGCCGAAGGAAGCCCCGCAGACTGCGTTTTGGCAGGCTTGCATGACGTCATGAAAGACTGCCCACCTGATCTGGTATTGTCGGGCGTAAATCGCGGCAATAACTCGGCTGAGAATGCGCTTTACTCTGGGACCTTGGGCGCCGCGATGGAGGCTGCGCTTCAGGGCATTCCGGCAATGGCCCTCTCGCAATACCTCGGGCCGGAGAATTATGACATCGACACCCCGTTCGAGGCCGCCGCCACGCATGGCGCTGACGTTATCCGCAAAATCCTTGCCAACACGCCACCCGAGACGTCTGACTATTGTCTGTTTTACAATGTGAACTTCCCTCCGGTGTTGTCAGGCAACGTCAAAGGCATTCGCGTCACATCACAAGGATTTCGTCAGGGCACCAGTTTCAGTGTTGAGCCACATAGTTCTCCATCAGGCCGCCGTTTTTTGTGGATCAAAGGGGGCAATCAACGCATCATGACCGCACCCGGCACGGATGCTGCGGCCAATCTGGACGGATATGTGTCGGTGACCCCGATGCGCGCTGACCTGACGGCCCACGACATGATGGACGCGCTAAAGGCAATCGAATGACAGACTCCACCGAGGCCGAACGCAAAATGCAATTTCTGTTCGCGTTGCGCAGCAAAGGCGTCACGGATGCACGCGTACTCACCGCCATGGAAAAGGTTGATCGCGGTCCGTTTATCAAGGGGCTCTTTGCCGATCGCGCGTATGAAGACACGCCACTTCCAATCGCGTGCGGCCAAACCATTTCACAACCATCAGTCGTTGGACTTATGACACAAGCGCTTGATGTTCAGCCGCGTGACAAGGTTCTCGAGGTGGGTACCGGGTCCGGATATCAGGCGGCCATTCTCAGCCAACTAGCGCGCCGAGTATACACGGTGGATCGCCACAAGCGCCTCGTACGCGAGGCACGCAGCATTTTTGAAGCCATGGATTTACACAATATCACGGCCTTCACCGCTGACGGCAGCTTTGGATTGCCAGATCAGGCCCCTTTTGATCGTATCATCGTCACCGCCGCAGCCGAAGATCCCCCGGGACCTCTGTTGGCCCAGCTCAAGATCGGCGGCATCATGATGGTTCCCGTCGGGCAGTCCGACACAGTCCAAAGCATGATCCGCGTACGGCGCCTTGAGACGGGTTTTGACTATGACGAATTGCGCCCTGTCCGTTTTGTGCCACTGATCGAAGGTCTTGGCCCCGAGAGTTGAAACGTGCGCCAACTGGCCTTATGCAGGGGCTGTACGCAGCCCCAACCACAGCCGCGCAACGCCAATACACTGTAACGAGTACCACCCGCGCCTTGCAAATCTGGTATATCAAGGCAAATTTGAGGATATCGAGATGACATTTCGCCAAAGATTCCCTGCCCGCGTCGTTTTCGCCGGCTTGGCACTTAGCGCCCTGAGCGCCTGCGAGGATGGCCTTGATCTGGATATGCGTGGCGGCTTTGGCGGCGGTTTGGACACCACCCAAGCGGCGCAATCAGCGACGGCCCCTCGACCAACGCCGGACAAACGCGGGATCATCTCTTATCCCAATTATCAGGTGGCCGTCGCGCGTCGCGGTGACACCCTGACAGATGTGGCAAACCGGATTGATGTCCCAGTAGACAAACTGGCATCCTATAATGCGCGTCGTCCCGATGACAAACTCCGCCAAGGCGAGGTCATCGCACTTCCCTATCGGGTCGCAGAACCCTCCGCGGCAACCGGCGGAACCGGTGTGGTGACAGCGCCGTCTGACGTCGATGTCGCGGCCTTGGCTGGCGGCGCGATTGACAGCGCTCAAACCGGCATCAGCACCTCGCAGTTACAGCCGGCACCAAAAGATGCGCCAAAGGGCGAGACCGGATTTGAACCCATCCGGCACAAGGTGAAGCGTGGCGAAACCGCATTTACCATCTCACGCCTGTATAATGTGTCCGTGCGCTCTTTGGCTGACTGGAATGGTCTGGATAGCAACTTTACGATCCGTGAAAATCAGATTTTGCTAATTCCGCCCGCAAACGCTACTGGAAAGTCCAGTGGAACTGCTGCTGCTGCGGCCGGCGCCGCAGGGGTCGCTGCGACCACTGTGCCAGGCCAAGGCACCCCAACGCCGACCCCGCCAAGCGCGACCAAACCGTTGCCGCAACAAACCACGGCGCCAGTGGTGCCGCCTGCCCCCGATCTGGGAAAAACCCAGACCAAAACGACGTCCAAGATGGGCTATCCGGTGGACGGCAAAATCATCCGCCCATATTCTAAAGGCAAAAACAACGGGATCGACATTACAGCGCCCGCTGGAACATCTGTTAAAGCCGCCAAAGATGGCAAAGTCGCCGCAATCACCACCGACTCGGATAATGTCAAAATTGTTGTGCTACGCCACTCAGACAATCTGATGACGGTATATTATAATGTCGAAGGTGTAAAAGTCGCCAAAGGTGCCAAGGTGAAACGCGGGCAAGCTTTGGCTGTCATTCCCAAAAAGGATAACTTTGTGCATTTCGAAGTCCGCAAAGGCTTCGATAGCATCGATCCAATGCCCTATCTGAAATAGAGTTCACGACGCCCGCTAGTTAAGTGCGCAACGTCGCGGACTGCGACCAAAGCCATGCGACGGCCACAAAGTGGCCCGAGCGCAGCTTTAGCGCCCTTCGGGATAGTGTGAAACAGCCCGCGCAGCTCAGATTTTCACGCCACTGCGACCAGCAAGATCCGTAAAATACTGCCACGCGACACGGCCAGACCGCGCCCCCCGCGTGGCTTGCCATTCAATGGCTTCCGCACGCAGTTGCTCTGGTGAAATGTTCACCCCATACGCAGTACAATACCCCTGGATCATCTCCAGGTACTCGTCTTGCGAACATGGATGGAACCCAAGCCAAAGCCCAAACCGGTCCGACAAGGATACTTTTTCCTCAACCGCTTCGGACGGGTTGATCGCAGAGCCGCGTTCATTTTCAATCATATCACGCGGCATCAGGTGGCGGCGGTTTGATGTGGCATAGAACACGACATTCTCCGGTCGTCCCTCGATGCCCCCGTCCAGCACCGCCTTAAGGCTCTTGTAATGCTGGTCATCGTGGGAAAATGACAGATCATCACAAAACAGCAGAAACCGTTCTGATCGATCCCGCAGCACCTGCAACAGACGTGATACGCTTGGTAAATCCTCGCGCTGTAGTTCAACGATCTTCAGCTCATGGCCCTGGTTAAGCACCTCGGCATGGACCGCTTTGACAAGGCTAGACTTGCCCATGCCGCGCGCCCCCCAAAGAAGAGCGTTATTGGCTGGCAACCCGCGCGCAAATTGAAGCGTGTTTTCCAACAAGGTGTCACGCGAGCGGTTCACCCCGATCAACAACCCAATATCGACACGGCTGACGCTTGGCACAGGCACCAGCCGATCAGGATCCACATGCCAGACAAACGCATTCACATCGTCAAAGGCTGGAACGGCAAGCGGCGCCGGAGACAGTCTCTCCAGCGCCGCAGCGATACGCTTCAATGATTTACTTTTCATTCTCATCCTCGTCGAATTCCTTCATCAAAGGATCATCGAACTCTTCTTCATCTTCATCGTCATAATACCCCTCGGCCCGCAGCTTGGCCTCACGTTTGACCTCTACACGTGCAACCAAAAAGATCGAAACCTCGTAGAGCCCATAGACAACCACAAACAAGATGATCTGGGTGATCACATCAGGTGGCGTCACCAAAGCCGCCAAGACCAAAATCGCGATCACGGCATACTTACGGACAGATTTCAAACCTTCGGCGCTGACAAGACCCGCCTTGCCCATCAAGGTCAAGAGCACTGGCAATTGGAAACATAGGCCAAAGGCCACGATGAACTTGATGGTCAGGTTCAGATATTCTTGGGCGGAACCTTGGAACACCACGCTCAGGGGTGCAGCATTTGCGCCCCCTTCTGCAACAGCTTCGCCTTGCCCACCAAATTGTTGGAAACCAAGGAAAAAGTCATAGGCCAGTGGTGTCACAACAAAGAATGCGAATGACGCCCCCAGAAGGAACATAAAGGGGGATGCGATCATAAAGGGCAGAAACGCACCTTTTTCGTTTTTGTACAACCCGGGTGCCACAAAGCGCCACATCTGAAGCCCGATATAGGGAAACGACAGGATAAAGCCCCCCAATAGCGAGACTTTGATGGCGACAAAGAAGCCTTCTTGCGGGCTGATAAAGATAAGGTCGCAATCCTGACCACGCTCAGCCAACACCGAACACAGGGGGTTGGTCAGAAAGTTAAAGATCGGCGTTGCGACAGTAAAGCAAATGATCATCCCGATCAGGAACGCCACCACAGAGTGGATCAACCGGTTCCGCAGCTCCGCCAGATGCTCAATCAGCGGTGCACTGCTGTCTTCCATCTCGTCGGTGGTGCTCATGCTTTATCCTTCGCCGCTGGCGATTTTGCCGCAGATTTCTTGGCCTTAGCCGGTGTTGCGCCAGGTTTTGCGGATTTCGCCGCTGCTTTGCTCGGTGCCTTGGTTGCAGCCTTTTTTGCCGCAGGTTTGCGCGCGGCTGGCTTCTTGGCGGCGGACTTCGTCGCAGCTTTCTTTTTGGGCGCAGGTTTGGGGTCGGAAGGCACCGCGCCATCTGTCTCAGACGCTTGTGCTGCGCTGGCCTCCTCGGCCGCCTTAGCCTCGGCATCAAGACGCTCTTGGGCCTTTTTGGCTGTGGCCTCTCGGATTTTACGTGCATCCTCTGCCCGCTCTGCAGCAAGCTTCCCGGTCGCGCTTTCTGGATCAAGGCCCAGGTCTGTCGCCGATTTCATCGCATCCTGCGCGGCATCTGTGGCCGCCTTCATCGGATTGGACATCTTGTTCAATCCATCTGTGGCGCTTTTGAATGTGTTGGTCACATCACTCATGCCGGATTGATCCGCGGCCTGATTCATCGCGCTGGTGAACTCACGCGCCATGCCCTTGGCCTTGCCAACAAAGCGCCCCACCTGACGAAACATCACAGGCAAATCCTTGGGACCCACAACAATCAGGGCCACAATTCCAATCACCAATAGCTCGGTCCAACCAAGATCAAACATACCCGTTCAATCCCCTGATCAGACTTTGTCTTTTTCGTCTTCCGGCGTCACGTCCTTGGCGGCATCAGCAGTGTCCTGATCCAACTCGGCTTGGCCTTCGTTGATACCCTTTTTGAAAGATGTGATGCCTTTGCCCACTTCGCCCATCAAAGACGAAATTTTGCCGCGCCCGAATAGAACCAGCACAACAACAGCGATCAGCAGAAGGCCTGGCAGGCCGATATTGTTCAACATGAGTAGTCTCCCTTGCGTCGAATGTAACCCGTGCACATTCGGTAAATGACCCGTCATATCTAGCCCTTCACGCACAGAACGAAAAGCGCCAAACTCGGTCAGTTCACCTGTTTTGGAGTTGTTTTTTGACTGACTTCTGTCAACAGCTTGTCAGTTGACAGAATTTTGTCAGTAATAGCCGAGAAACCTCAAGAGAATCACCAAATGAAACGTTCTGACCGGCTCTATGCACTAATTGAGATCCTCAAAGACGGGGATTTGCACCGTGCCGAAGACATGGCCAGCCAGCTCAAGGTATCTGTGCGCACAATTTACCGCGACATGGACACACTGGCGGCCAGCGGCATTCCTGTCGAAGGCGAACGTGGCGCCGGATATTCGGCACGTGCGGCCATCACCCTGCCCCCGCTCAACCTGACGGAAACCGAGCTGGAGGCCCTACACCTTGGACTTGCAGCCGTAGGCAACGGCGTAGACGGCGCATTGCGCACTGCCGCCGAAAGCCTGTCGGCCAAAATTGATGCCGTGCTTCCCGAGGACCGCCACGGCGCGCCGAAATCATTTGGCTTTGCCGTATATCCCTTTGCCGACGCGGCCCAAGGGTTTCGGCATTTGGCGCCGTTACGCGCGGCCATCCGAAACCGTCAAAAGCTTCGTGTGACGTTACAAGACACTACGGTTCAGGATGTGCGCCCACTCAAGCTCGACTATTGGGGGCGCGTATGGACCTGCCTGGTATGGTCGGACAGTTCGGAGAGTTTTCTGACGCTGCGCGCGGATCAAATCGAGAAACTCGTAATACTTCCGGGTCTGTTTGTGGATGAACCGGGTAAGCGGCTCAGAGATTTTGACGCCAATGCCACTTGAGGCGGGTCAAGGCCGCGCCATCACGATCATGGTATACTTGGGACATCCCAACCAAGAGGTGATCCATGCGAACTTTGATCAGTATGACAGGTGTAATGCTCGCGCTTGCCGCCCCCGTCGGTGCCCAACAGTTGTGCGACACGTCATCGGGGACGCAAGCATATGACTATCAATCTATTTGCGTCAGCAGTGCCCTCGCGCCGCAATCAGGGAACCGATATGACATCCGCTCGCTGCGTGACTCGGATTCGCGCACAGCATGGTGTGAAGGCCGTTCAGGGCATGGGATCGGCGAAACGATCTCGTTTGATTATCGATTTGCTGGCCCCCTAAACACAATCTGGATCAGCAACGGTTATGCCAAATCGAGCAAATCGTTCACATCAAACAGTCGCGTCAAAGACATCACTGTGCACTTTTGGGCCCAAGACGATATGGAACGCCGCACCATGTCCTATCGTCTCGAGGATCATGGCGTAGAACAGCCAATTCCGCTGCCTTGGTCGCACCTGCAACCGCGCAGCATTCAGATCGTCATCGACAGCGTCTATCCGGGGACACGGTGGCAAGACACTTGTGTCAACGAGATTTGGCCTGACTGGGGTATGTAAGCAAACCGCTTATTTGGCGGGAAATACAAAACACCGATCCCGCCGGATTGTCAGCCACAACGGAGTATCGATGGCTGGCAAAAAGACGTTGGGCACCGTCGCAGTAAGGGTTGAATTGTCATAGTCCATACGGAACTCGACAAGGCTCTCGTTGCCCATGAATCTTGCGCGCGTCACAATCCCGCGTGCAGCAACACCATCGGTGGCGGTGGGCAGCGGCCCCTTGCCGCCGCGATCGAAGTCAAGCTTGAGGTGCTGAGGTCGAATAACGATGTCAACTTCGGCACCATCCGCAAGCCCGGGTGTCAAGAATTGGCCAAAAGGCGTATCTGTCAAAGCCCCGTTGCTGGTTCCTTTGATGACATTGACGTCGCTGAAAAACGCCACGGCCTCTCTGTCTGCAGGTGCATTATAAATGTTATATGGCGCGCCTTGTTGAACAATTTTCCCGCCACGCATCAATGCAATTTCGTCGGCCATACGCATGGCCTCTTCTGGCTCATGTGTCACAAGCATCACTGCGGTGTCTTCTTCTTTGAGCAGGGCCAGAGTTTGATCCCGGATGGCATCCCTCAAGCGGTTATCCAACCCCGAGAACGGCTCGTCCATCAACATGATCCGGGGACGCGGTGCCAAGGCCCGCGCCAAGGCGACCCTCTGCTGCTCGCCCCCTGACAAAACATGCGGATAATCGTTGATGGCCCAGCTCAGCCCCACTTTGTCTAACAGCTCACTCACACGCGCGCGTTTCACCTCTTTGGACCCAGAAAGCCCAAAGGCCACGTTGTCTGCCACGCTCAGGTGAGGAAACAGCGCAAAATCCTGAAACATCAATCCGATGTGCCGCCGCTCGGGGGGAATGCGAAACACGGTGTCGCAAATCAGCTGGCCATCAACATAGATTTCGCCGCTGTCTTGCATATCAACACCGGCAATCATGCGCAGCGTTGTGGATTTTCCACACCCGGACGGCCCCAACAGACACGTCACATGTCCGGGCTGAATGCTCAGAGAGACGTCATCCACCACCATGCGATCGCCAAAGCGGCGCTTGAGGTTGCGGATTTCAAGTCTTGGGGGAACAGTTGTCACAAGGGCCTCGCGCTATGTCCGATGGAAACCATCGGATTTCCTGATCTCTACCAGCCCCCCTTTTGGGCTGCAACCATTCGCGCCTCTGTTATGGGTACGAAGTTTATCAAGATTAGCCAATCGCGGGCACCAGTTCAAACGCGACTTCATCCAAGACACGTCCATTTACCTGAATGGCCACCGTATGGGGTCCCGGATACAGCCGAAACGTGGTCGCGTCACCTTTAAGGGGATGCTTCTTGGTCAAGAGAACCTGTCCGTTTTTCGGCAGTTTGGTTTGCTTAAGCTTAAACACCTTTTCACCGGCTCCCCCTTTGGGGCGGTGAAAGCGCAAAATATAATCAACCATCACCGGCACGTCGTGAGGTGCATCAGTGGCAAGCGTCAGAGAAATTTCAAGTGCCGATCCGATCGGCACGCGTGTTTCTGCGAGGACCAAAGATGCCACTTTGGCGGGGGCGTCTGCGTGAAACCCCAGCAACTCGAGAGCCCCGACATGCCCTTGTTTGACCAGCGTGCGCAAAGCATGACGGGTCATCCAATCCAGCTCCTTTGAGACCTGACGCCCTTGCGTGCGCCAATCGCGCAATGTGGCCACCACCAGATCGCCGTCGAACTTGGCAATATCATTCAAATGGTTGGCAACCGAACGGGTCACAAACCGAGTGGAATCCGCATGCAATGTCGTGAGGAATGGCAACGGCACAAGCGGATCCAAGGTGATCTTTTTGGCCCACGGCAGCTTGGGCCGTGTGCCTTCGCTGACAAGTCGACGCACGTGATAATTTTCATCCGTCGCCCACTGAGACAATCGCGCAAGCGTGTCCTCGGGCCAACGGTCCAAAAACGGACGGATATAGAACTCCATAGAAAACCGCTGTGTCGCCTCGTGCAGCAAATCCAAGGCACGGCTTGCGTGGGTTTCGAGCCCATGACGCACAGCCAAAATTCCGGGTACTGCATGGATAAAGCGGCCAAAATCGTCGTCACGCAGCGTGGGATCAAGGCGATCCGGCATCGCCGCCTCAAGCTGCGACGCCATCGTTGGAAAATCGCTCGCAAGACGTTTCTCGACGCAATCGGCGATCCAGTCCAGCCGCGCCATCAGCTCCCGGCCTTCCAGACCGGCCAAGACCTCGGCCAGAAAAGGCTGTGCATCAAAATCGGGCAAGGCGGCAGAATACTCTGCCGCCAAATCACCCAAAGTCGATGCATTGAACAGTTGATCTTTTAGTGAAAAGCCTTGCGCCATGGTGACCTACATCGTTGAGTTTGTGGCGCCGCCATCCAAAAGCCAATTCTGTCCCACAACAAATCCGGCGTGTTGCGAACAGAGAAAGGCACATGTCGCACCAAATTCCTGCCGCGTCCCATATCGGCCCGCAGGAATCGTAGCACATCGGGCAGCCTTGGCATCATCCATAGAAATGCCCTGCGCCTGACTGACACCTGTGTCCAACGACACCGCCCGATCCGTCGCATGAATGCCCGGTTGCAGATTGTTGATGGTGACGCCTGATCCCGCGACCTGACGGGCGGTGCCGGCGACATATCCAGTCAGACCCGCGCGCGCCGAATTCGACAACCCCAGAACCGCGATTGGCGCTTTGACCGATTGGGATGTGATATTCACCACACGCCCCCACCCTTTGGCCATCATAGTCGGAAGCAGCCCTTTCATCAGGGCAATCGGCGCCAGCATATTGGCATCCAACGCCTTAATAAAATCGTCCCGCTCCCAGTCTGACCAAAGTCCAGGAGGCGGCCCGCCTGCATTTGTCACCAGAATATCAACATCACGCGCAGCTTCTAGTACCGCAGTCTGCCCGTCTGCAGTGGTCACGTCTGCCGCAACCGTCACCACATCAACGCCAAACCGTGATCGGATATCATCTGCGGATGCGTCGAGCGCTTCAGCCCCGCGCGCATTCATTATCAAATCAACACCCGCTTCTGCCAACGCCTCGGCACAGCCGAGCCCCAGACCTTTGGATGATGCGCACACCAGCGCACGTTTGCCACGAATTCCCAAATCCATCGTATTCTCCCTACCTTTGTGAACACCTAATGCCTAATTTGTGGTGCGCGCCAGCAAATTGCCAATCGGTTGGCCTGAATTGGTCACAATTTTCAGTACCCTCTTGATTACACCCTTACAAAAGTGAGATTGTCCACGAATGTCCAATGACCTGCAACAAACATCCCTGCCCGCTCAGCGGCTGCCGGTCTATCGTGCAGATAGACTGCGTGTGACGGATGGCGCCAATCTTGGCGATGCATTGTCATTTGCAGACGAATTGGTGCCGGACGACATTTACGAGTTGCGGTATCTTTCTGACATCCAAGGCTTATCTATCGAGGTTCGCGAGAGCGGCCAGTTCATCATCAGCCCCGAGAGTTCCTTGGGTACGCCCGGTGCCGGACTACACGCCGACAGTGTGCTGACATTTATGGCACCCACCGGAGAAACCGTCGAAACGCTGTTGCTTGTCGAGGTTGATACAGACGGGCATGTGGCTGATATCTATGCCGCCCCCCTCGCCCCGCTATATGTCAAAACGCCGTATTCACTTGTGGGAATTGACCGCGAAAGTGCGCGTCTGCGCATGGCCCAAATGGCCTGCGTGAGCTTTTCCTCGGGGACCCACATCACCATGGCCTCGGGAGAACAGCGCGCGATAGAGGACCTCAAGGCGGGGGATCTTGTGCTGACCCGCGATGACGGTCCGCAACCGATCCGTTGGGTCGGGCATTCAACCGTACGTGCTTTGGGCGAGTTTGCCCCCATCGTGATTACAGCTGGCACCTTGAACAACGCCGACGATCTGATCGTGAGCCCTGATCACCGCCTGTTTATTTACCAGCGCCATGACCACATCGGCGCAGGTCGCTCAGAGCTGCTGGTGCGGGCGCGGCACCTTGTGAACGGCAACACCGTGTTTGTGCAAGAAGGCGGCTATGTGGATTACTTCCAACTGCTATTTGATACGCATCAGATCATCTTCGCAGAAGGCATTTCCGCAGAAACCATGCAGGCCGACACACGGACCCGCCCCGTTTTGCCCCAAGAGATCAACCAAGAACTTCCCAATGCGCATGACGCGGCCGCATCACAAGCACATCAAGCCATTGAAGTCACCGAGACCTTGTTAAAACGCCCCAACGTGGTCGATCTATTGCGGCGCGCCTCTTCAAAATAGCGCGGCCGGCAATGGCGATCAGCCTGCTCAAGCTGATCTCAATTCAAACAGGTTATTCTTCGCGCCATATTGCGCCCATTCTGCAGCGTCTCTATATGCGGTCGCATGCTTGACGTTTCATCAAACCGCCCTGACCTGCCGCCAGAAATTGCGCGGCGCCGTACGTTTGCGATTATTTCGCATCCTGATGCGGGCAAGACAACGCTGACCGAAAAGTTCCTGTTGTACGGTGGTGCGATCCAGATGGCGGGTCAAGTACGCGCCAAAGGTGAAGCACGCCGAACCCGTTCGGACTTTATGCAGATGGAAAAAGACCGCGGAATTTCGGTAAGCGCATCCGCAATGTCCTTTGATTTCAACGGCCTGCGATTTAATCTCGTCGACACACCGGGTCACTCGGACTTTTCAGAAGACACGTATCGCACGCTCACTGCCGTCGACGCGGCCGTTATGGTCATCGATGGCGCAAAAGGTGTAGAAAGCCAAACGCAGAAACTCTTTGAAGTTTGCCGGTTGCGTGACCTGCCGATCCTGACATTCTGTAACAAGATGGATCGCGAAAGCCGTGATACGTTTGAGATCATTGATGAAATTCAAGAAAACCTCGCGATTGACGTAACTCCTGCGTCTTGGCCAATTGGGACCGGCAAAGAATTTGTCGGCTGCTATGATCTGCTGCGGGATCGTCTGGAATTGATGGACCGTGCGGATCGGAACAAAATTGCAGAAACCATAGAAATCAACGGTCTTGATGACCCCAAGCTTTCTGAACATGTCCCCGCGCATTTGCTGGACCAGTTCCTTGAAGAAATCGAGATGGCGCGCGAATTGCTGCCCACACTTGACCCGCAAGCCGTGCTTGAAGGTCATATGACACCGATTTGGTTTGGTTCTGCGATCAATTCCTTTGGCGTCAAAGAGCTTATGGACGGGATCGGCCGTTATGGGCCGCAACCTCAGGTTCAATCTGCCAGCCCGCGCAACATTTCCCCTGAAGAAACCAAAGTTTCGGGGTTTGTATTCAAGGTTCAGGCCAATATGGACCCCAAACATCGCGACCGCGTGGCGTTTGTGCGTATGGCGGCCGGGCACTTTAAACGCGGCATGAAACTCACCCATGTGCGCACGAAAAAGCCGATGGCCATTTCAAATCCTGTGTTGTTTTTGGCATCGGATCGCGAACTCGCAGAAGAGGCATGGGCCGGAGATATCATTGGTATTCCCAACCATGGGCAATTGCGGATCGGTGACACCCTAACCGAAGGTGAAGCGCTGCGCGTCAGTGGCATTCCCTCCTTCGCCCCAGAGCTTTTGCAAGGTGTACGCGCGGGCGACCCGCTTAAGGCCAAGCACCTGGAAAAAGCCTTGATGCAGTTCGCGGAAGAAGGTGCTGCCAAAGTCTTTAAGCCCTCGATCGGATCCGGCTTTATTGTCGGCGTCGTGGGGCAACTGCAGTTTGAGGTACTGGCCAGCCGTATCGAGATGGAATACGGGCTGCCCGTGCGGTTTGAACAAAGCCAGTTCACATCGGCAAG
Organism: Shimia litoralis; assembly: GCF_005518135.1. Classification (GTDB taxonomy): domain Bacteria; phylum Pseudomonadota; class Alphaproteobacteria; order Rhodobacterales; family Rhodobacteraceae; genus Shimia_E; species Shimia_E litoralis. The sequence continues at coordinate 35,514 of NZ_SULI01000003.1, forward strand.
ATGGGTGAGCGGTGATGCGCAAGCTGTTGATAAATTTACAAATACCAACAAGCAGCACATCGCACTCGACAATGATGGGGACATCGTGTTTCTGACACGCCTGCAGTGGGATATCGATCGCGTGGCCAGAGACTATCCAGACGTTGTCTTGACGGCGACCAAGGAAATGATGGTCTAAAGATTTGGGTAATTGCACGGGGGTTTTCTCCGTGCAATCATACAGTATGAACACCAAACGTCAGAGCTATCCGGGCGGGCTATCCGCGCTAAATGAACGCTACAACAGTCGGCGAGAACCCTTTGTTTTTTTCAAAGAATCCCTGCCTGATCTTGACGCTGATTTACATGCATTCTCTCAACAGACCGTGCCACAAACGGCGACGCAAAAGCTTGCGACCGAGCCTCAAAAAAACTCTTCTTGGGCAAACAAGCGACGCGCCATCGCAACAGAATTTGTCGGCAATTCACAACTCGCATATCTGAACGCTATGCTGATTGCGAACCTGCGCAAAAAGCAGGCGCCTGTTCAGGCGGCACCGTTATTCCTGAGACTTTGGCGCGAACAGTCGACCCATTTGATTGACGTGCTTGACCTGCGCTGGAAAGTCTCCTCGATCATGACATTTGCCGACCATGGTGACACAGACGTGCAACGCCAAGTCGGCCAAGCTTTGCGCATGCTGTTTGGCATGATGAAACTCTATGAATTCGAGCGGCTGTTCTCTGGTACGCCACCAGACGCGGCGCATCCTTTCAAGGGCCGCATCAAAGCAAATCTGCCGATGGATATGGATCCCTACTCGCTTCAGCACGGGGGCTTGGACATCAACCTGTTGGCACCCGTCTGGACCCTATCGCAGACTGATCCTGTGATCGCACCGCTGGCTAATCATTTGTTCGAAACGCTGAACGATGATCCCACAACGCTGTTTCGTCGGTTGGCCGCCATGCGTGACGAACGCGCCCGCATCAAGGCGTCGAAATAATGCGCTGGGGCGTGGTTGCCACAGTAAAGGCTCCGACACAGGCGGTTTTGAATTTCGCTGCGCACCATCTAGAGTTGGGCGCAGATCACCTGTTTATCTATCTGGATGAACGCAATGATGTGTCCCAATCGTTGCTCGCGGCCCACCCAAAGATAACCGTGACGCGCACCAATCAGGCCTATTGGACAGCCGACGGCAAGAAGCGACCTCCGAAACATCAGGTGCGCCAATCACGCAATGCCAATCACGCTTATGCACAGGCAAGCGACATCGACTGGTTGATGCATATGGACGTCGACGAATTTCTATGGCCCCAGACACACTCTGTTCGCGCTCTGCTGTGCGAAACGCCCTCCTCTGCACAGGTCGCACGTGTACGCCCCGTTGAGGCGCTTGCTCCAATGCACAGCCAAACAGACAACATTTCGCACTTCAAGGCATGGATCAGCGCCAAACAGGGGCGCGCAGAGCGCTCGCGGTCCGTTTACCCCACCTTTGGTCCATATCTCAGAGGCGGTTTTCTCAGCCATGTCCAAGGCAAGATATTTGTGCGCACGGGCCTTGAGGGGATGTCAATTCGGATACACAATGCGTTTCTGAATGATGTCGAAAACCCGAATTCCGTTGAATTACAGAATATCGATCTGTGCCATTTCCACGCGACCGATTGGGCAGAGTGGACACAAACCTTGGCCTATCGTCACAAAAAGGGCTCTTACCGCGCCGAAATGCGCGCGGCTCTGCCCGAATCCCAAGGCGGGCTGACGCTGCATGTCCTGTTCGACCAACTTCAGAAAGAAAACGGAATACGCGACTTCTTTGAAGAAGTCTGCTTGGCGACGCCAAAACACCTGAAAGCCCTGCAGACACATGGGCTTCTCCGAAGCTATGATATGGCTCTGGACACCTCTCGCCAAAAACATTTCCCGTCATTTCAGGCTTAATGTTGCCGAATTGGCGACAAAACAGCTCCATATCAGAGGTTTGATTGACCAAAGCCGCCCATTGGTCTACAACCCGCCGTGGGTCACATATGTGGCAAACCACGGGGCCAGACGGGCCCGACCCACACCCAGATGCTACGGGCCAGATGTGTCCGTAAACCACGGATACACATGACAAAATTCTCCGATCTCAACCTTAATCCCAAGGTGCTGAAAGCAGTCAGCGAAGCCGGATATGAAACCCCGACCCCCATTCAGGCCGGAGCGATTCCCCCAGCCCTTCTCGGGCAGGACGTTTTGGGCATCGCCCAGACCGGAACGGGTAAAACCGCCAGCTTTACGCTGCCTATGATCTCGCTCTTGGCACGAGGCCGCGCGCGGGCTCGCATGCCAAGAAGTCTGGTATTGTGCCCCACGCGAGAGTTGGCCGCACAGGTTGCCGAAAACTTTGATACCTACACAAAGCACCTCAAGCTGACCAAAGCGCTTTTGATTGGTGGCGTGAGCTTTAAAGAACAGGACGCCTTGATTGATCGGGGCGTGGACGTTCTGATTGCAACGCCCGGTCGCCTTCTGGACCATTTCGAGCGCGGAAAACTGCTTTTGACAGGTGTTCAGATGATGGTGGTCGATGAAGCCGACCGCATGTTGGACATGGGCTTTATCCCTGATATCGAGCGCATCTTCTCGCTGACGCCCTTTACGCGCCAGACCTTGTTCTTTTCCGCAACCATGGCGCCGGAAATCGAACGCATCACCAACACCTTTCTGTCTGCACCTGCCAGAGTAGAAGTTGCACGTCAGGCCACTGCGTCCGAAAACATTGAGCAAGGCGTTGTTATGTTCAAGGCCTCGCGCAAAGATCGTGAAGGCAGCGAAAAACGCAAGCTTTTGCGTGAATTGATCGCGCTTGAAGGTGACAAATGCACCAACGCAATTATCTTTTGCAACCGTAAGACAGATGTTGATATCTGCGCAAAGTCCATGACCAAATACGGTTTGGATGCAGCGCCAATTCACGGCGATCTCGACCAAAGTCAACGCATGAAAACCTTGGATGCGTTCCGCAATGGCGAGCTCAGATTTCTCGTGGCATCCGATGTGGCTGCACGGGGGCTTGATGTGCCGGATGTGACCCATGTGTTCAACTATGATGTGCCGGGGCATGCCGAAGACTATGTGCACCGTATCGGCCGGACGGGTCGCGCCGGACGTGATGGCAAAGCCATCATGATCTGCGTGCCGCGTGATGAAAAGAATTTTGCCGACATCGAGACGTTGCTGCAAAAAGAGGTTCCGCGGATCGAAAACCCGATCAAGGCGGCGAAACCATCCAAGCCTAGACCCAAACGTGCGGAAAAAGTCGAAACGCCAGAGGCCGCGGCCCCTGTTGCGCCAGCTAAGACCGCAGTCGAGCCCCCTGCCCCCCGCACAGAAGACAAGCCTGCGACCGCACAGCAGGATCGCCAGCCGCGTCGTGGCCGTGGTGGACGCAATGACCGTGGTGGTAAGGACAACCGTGTTGTCGGCATGGGCGATCATCTTCCCAGCTTTATCGCGCTGAGCTTTGACGAGCGCCGCGCAGGTTAGACAACACATCAAATCTCAATAAGAAAAGGGGCCAATCATGGCCCCTTTTTTTGTGCGTGATAGCTGACCTTATGGATCAGAGGTGGCCTTAGCTCATCCGGCTGACAATAATTGTCACTTCTGGCTTTTTGCCGATCTCTGTTTGACAGGTGTTTCTGGCGATCCGACGCAATTCGGTTTCAAGCTTGTCATCGTTTGACAGCGTTTTCTCGTTTGCACGCCCAAGGAACTGTGTGAGGTCCGCTTCGACAACATCCAGCAACGGCGCAAAGCTACGCCCTTGTTCAGGCAAGCCTTTGAGCTCGCACCATGCTTCGCCAAGCGGTTCGTCATCTTCGTCCAGAATGACCGTGACAATGACGTGCCCGTTCAGCGCCATGCGAATACGATCGCGGACCACACCGTCCAGTGCGCCAATTTTCACAGACCCGTCCAGATAGGTGCGACCTGTCTCTACGAACTCGGCCACTTTTGGTGACGCGCCCGTCAGATCCAGCATTGTTCCGTTCACTGCAACGATCGACTCGCGACCACGCTCTTTGGACAGTTTGGCATGTTCACGCAAGTGACGGTGTTCGCCGTGGTTTGGAATGACCATCTGCGGATTCACGATATCCTGAAGCCGCTCGAGGTCGGGCCGATTGGCATGGCCAGATACGTGATATTTGCCCTCGGAATCGTCGACAATATCGACGCCCATCTCAGAGAACTGGTTCATAATACGAATGACGCCACGCTCGTTTCCGGGAATGGTTTTCGACGAAAACAAAAACAGATCCCCCTCTTTCAACTGCATGCCGTTGTATTTTCCGCGCGCAAGCTGCGCGCTCGCGGCGCGGCGTTCACCCTGAGACCCCGTCACAAGAAGCATGAGGTTCTCACGTGGAATCCCGCGTGCATCCTCAATGCTCACAACCTTGGGAAAGCTGGTCAAAACACCGGTCTGGATGCCAGCTTCGACCATGCGGCGCATGGCACGCCCCATAAGGCAGATAGAACGACCTGCACGCTCGCCAGCTTCGGCCAGTGTTTTAACCCGGGCCACGTTGGAGGCAAAAGTCGTGGCCACTACCATTTCAGGCGCTGACGCGACCAGTTTTTCAATTTCCGGCCCAACGGTGGATTCTGACCGTCCCGGTTTCAATGAAAATACGTTTGTACTGTCGCAAATCAGGGCTTTGACACCATCCTTGGCGACATCCGCCCAAAGATCGGGGTCGAACGGCTCGCCGACAACAGGTGTTTCATCCAGCTTGAAGTCACCCGAATGGATGACGCGACCAGCAGGTGAGTCGATCACCAACGCAGCGCTTTCGGGAATCGAGTGACTGACGGGCAAAAATCCAACACTGAACGGACCGGCCTTGGTCACGACGGGCCACGCCGAGACTGTCTTGATTTCGGTTTCCGGTTGCCCTTGGTCTGCCATTTTGTGACGCGCAAGGTTGGCTGTGAATGCGCGCGCATACACCGGCACGCCCAGTTTTTCCCAGTAATGGCCAACGGCCCCAACGTGATCTTCGTGGCCATGTGTAATAAATACCGCTTCCAAGCGGGATTTGTTTTCTTCCAGCCAGCGAATATCCGGGAAAATCAGATCTACGCCTGGGCTGCTTTCCATATCGGAAAACGTCACCCCTAGGTCGACAAGAATGAGACGTTCTTTGTGCTTGGGGCCGTACCCATACACATATGCGTTCATTCCAATTTCGCCTGCACCTCCTAAAGGAAGGTAAATTAATCTTTCGCTGCTCACGCGGCCATATCCTTGTTGTATTTGTGTATTACGGTCAGCCCGTGCATCGTCAGATGTTCATCGAACGCGTCAAAAAGGCCCGTATCTTGCTGGAACAAAGGCGCCAGCCCGCCTGTTGCGATAACTTTCATCGGACGGCCGCGCTCTTCGCGAATGCGCGAGCTGATCTCGCGGACAAGTCCGACGTATCCCCAGAAAATCCCCGATTGCATACAAGCAACCGTGTTCATCCCGACGACGTTTTGTGGTTTTGTGATGTCAACATGAGGCAACGCCGCTGCGGCCATGTGCAGAGCCTCTAGAGACAGGTTCACCCCCGGGGCAATGACGCCCCCAACATAGGCCCCGTCGGTATCAACGACGTCAAATGTGGTGGCTGTGCCAAAATCGACAACAATCAAATCTCCGCCGTGGGTGTCAAACGCTCCGGCGGTATTGACCAATCTATCCGGCCCCACTTGGGTCCCTGCTTCGACGCGCGCATTGTGGGGTAAAAGACACTCGGGCTTGCCCACGACCAGAGGGCGACAGTTAAAGAACCTGTCGGCAAACACCCGAAGGTTAAACACAACGCGCGGCACCGTGGACGAAATGATGACATCAGTGATATCGGTTTCGATCTGATAGTGCTGAACAAGCGTGTGGAACCACGTGAAATAGGCATCAGCCGTGCGGGCGTGGTGCGTCGATGTCCGTAACGTGCACAGAAATTTCTCGCCATCCCAAATGGAAAACACGGTGTTGGTATTGCCACAATCGATTGCCAGAAGCATGATCAGCCCCTTGATGCCTAAAAGAAAATTTCAGCTGCGGGGATCGCCACAGCGCCTTTGGGTGTTTTCAACACCAGATTGCCTGCATTGTCCACCGTTTCAAAGACACCTACCGTTTCGTCACGTGTGGTTCTTGCGGTAATCACCTCGCCAAGTCTGGCGGCCCGATCCAGCCACGAAGCCCGAATTGGATCAAATCCATAGGTCGCGAATTGCGCCTCGTAGCGGGCATATGCTGGCGCCAAGATATCCAAAAAAGTTTCCGGATCCACATGTGCGCCGGTTTCCGACAAAAGCGATACAGGTCTAACAGCTTTTGTTTCAAGATCTGCTCCAGCCGGTGCCTGTGCCAAATTCACCCCAATCCCAATGGCGATATGGCTAATTTCCCCACCGGAGAACCCAGCACTTTCCAACAGAATTCCCGCAACCTTGGCCCCATTCAGCAGTACATCGTTTGGCCACTTGAGCGAAAACGCTTCGGGGCGACCTGTTGCCAGCACAAACGCGTCGAACAGCGCCAAAGACGCTACAAACGACCGTAACGCCATCCGGTCGGCAGGTTCAGCAGGTCGCATCACGAGTGTCGCGGCAAAGTTCCCCTTGGGATCAATCCACGGGCGGCCACGTCGGCCACGCCCTTTGGTTTGTGACAGCCCCAAGATCCACTCAGGCTTTGTCAATGTTGGCGCAATACGCGCGGCCTCAGCATTGGTGCTATCGACTTGGTCTAAAACGCGTCTGCCATAGTCTTGAGGCCAGCTTTCCATCACATGTCTCCGATCAATTTATTGCCAAAGGCCGTAGCTAAAAACGACGACGCGCCCCGAAAGGGGCGCGTGCAATACAGATTAAGAATATCTCGACGTGGTCAAGCCTAATTGACCAATGTCGCAGCCGCAGCTTGGGCGATGCTTTCGATACCGAACAGGTTCACAACCCCCACCAACATGATGGCGGCGGACGCCATAAGTGCACCCCAAAGGATCGGCGAGCGCCCCTTGTCGAGTACTTCGCCTTCTTCGCCGAAGTACATATAGTACACGATCCGCAGGTAGTAGAACGCGCCAATAACCGAAGCGACCACACCCAATACAGCAAGCCACACCAGCCCAGCATCATATGCTGCGCGCAGCACATAAAACTTGCCAAAGAAGCCGACCAGCGGCGGAACACCTGCCAGAGAGAAGAGCAAGATGAGCATCGCCAATGCTTTGGCCGGTTCGCGCTTGGAATACATGTTCAGCGACTGAATGTCGGTCACAGGCTGGCCATCTTTTTCCATGCTCAAGATGAAGGCAAATGTGCCGATATTCATCGTGACATAGATCGCCATGTAAATCAGCATCGACTGCACACCAAAGGCCGTGCCCGCTGCCAACCCCATAAGGGCATAGCCCATATGCGCAATCGACGAATAGGCCATCATGCGTTTGATGTTTGTCTGACCGATGGCAGCAACCGCACCAAGGAACATAGACAGCACCGACAGGGCCACAAGGATCTGTTGCCATTGGGAAACCACGCCCCCAAAGGCATCATGCAGAACCCGCGCAAACAACGCCATCGCAGCCACTTTTGGGGCTGTCGCAAAGAATGCAGTGACAGGTGTCGGAGAGCCTTCGTACACATCCGGTGTCCACATGTGGAACGGAACGGCAGATACCTTGAATGCCAAGCCCGCGGTGACAAATGTCAGCCCGAACAACATGCCAAGTGAGACATGCCCGTGTCCAACCGCTTCGATGATGCCCGAGAACAAGGTCGTGCCGGAGAACCCATAGATCAAAGACGAACCATACAGCAACAAACCAGAGCTCAACGCACCAAGCACAAAATACTTGAGGCCAGCTTCGGACGAGCGCACGCTGTCACGGCGCATGGATGCAATGACATAGAGCGACAGAGATTGTAGCTCGAGGCCCATGTAAAGCGCCATGAGGTCGCCTGCGGACACCATCATCATCATCCCAACTGCGGACAATGTGACCAGCACCGGGTATTCAAAACGAAGCATGCCGCGGCGGCTCATGTATTCTTGACCAATCGCCAGTACAGCCGCAGCAGACAACAAGATGGTGACCTTGGCAAAACGCGAGAACGCGTCGTCATGGAACATACCGTTGAAAGCCACGTTTTCGCCCGAACCCGACACGCCAATCCAGCTTGCCACAAGCACGAACAACACTGCGGTCACCCATGTCATCAGGGACGCGAGCCGGTCCTTGCCAGTGTACACCGCACCGACAAGCGCCACCATCGCGTAGATTGCCAGAAGGATTTCGGGCAGGATAATATTCAGATCAGCCTGGATCATTTTCTCAAGCTCTCCTTAATGCGATGTCATCTGGGCGCCCGAAGGGGCATGCGCCAGAGCGGTTTCATAGTTGGTAATCAGAGCCTCAACAGAAGGCCCAATGATATCTGTGATAAGCGCCGGATAGACGCCCAATAGCAGTGTCATGATCACCAGCGGCGCAAAAATCCATTTTTCGCGTGCCGTCATATCGGAAATCGTCTTGAGGCTTTCTTTGATCAGGTCCCCAAGGACCACCCGACGAAACAGCCACAAAGCATAGGCCGCCGAGAAGATCACCCCGGATGCCGCCACAGCCGCAACCCAAGTGTTCACCTTGAAAATCCCGACAAGCACAAGGAACTCACCGACAAAGCCAGAAGTGCCCGGCAGACCAACGTTGGCCATCGTAAAGAACATAAAGATCAGCGCATACGCAGGCATCCGCACGACCAGACCGCCATACGCGTCAATATCGCGAGTGTGCATACGATCATAGATCACGCCGACACATAGGAACAAGGCACCCGAAATAAAGCCGTGACTCAACATCTGGAAGATCGCACCATCAATGCCTTGTTGGTTCGCTGCAAAAATACCCATGGTCACATAGCCCATGTGTGCAACAGAGGAATACGCGATGAGCTTTTTCATGTCTTCTTGAACCAGCGCAACCAGCGACGTGTATACAATCGCAATTGCAGACATCCAAAGCACAAGATCCGTCATCACCTCTGCCCCGATGGGGAACATTGGCAAGCTGAACCGCAAGAAGCCATAGCCCCCCATTTTCAACAGGATCGCAGCCAGCACAACAGAACCTGCTGTGGGCGCCTGAACGTGTGCATCCGGCAACCAGGTGTGGACCGGCCACATTGGCATCTTAACCGCGAACGATGCAAAGAAGGCCAAGAACAACAATGTCTGAAGACCACCCACAACCTGAATACCCAAGACCGAGAACGTCTCAGATCCGAAGGAGTGGTTCATAAGCGTGGGAATGTCAGTGGTGCCTGCGTCCGAGAACATTGCAACCATCGCCACCAGCATCAACACCGATCCGAGGAACGTATAGAGGAAGAACTTGAACGATGCATAAATCCGGTTGGCGCCGCCCCAAATCCCGATAATCAGGAACATTGGGATCAAACCAGCCTCGAAGAACATATAGAACAGCACCAGATCAAGCGCCATAAACACGCCAAGCATCAGCGTTTCAAGCAGCAGGAAGGCGATCATATATTCTTTGACACGCGTATTCACGTTCCACGAGGCCGCAATCACAAGCGGCATCATAAAGGTGGTCAGCATCACAAACAGAACGCTGATACCATCAACACCAAGCTTGTACTTGAGGCCCATCAGCCATTCACGCTCCTCAACGAACTGAAAGCCCGTGTTGGAAGGGTCGAATTCAAACAAGATACCCAGCGAGACAAGGAAGGTGATGACCGTTGCCACCATCGCAACCCATTTGGCGTTCCGCTGTGCTGCCGCTTCTTCCCCGCGCAGGAAGATCGCTAGGATCGCCGCTGCAATCGCAGGGATAAAAGTGACTAGGGAGAGCAAGCTGTCGTTCATTAGTGCGCTCCTCCGCTGAGCGTCATCCATGTGATCAGGACTACAATGCCGATCACCATGGCAAAGGCATATGTGAAGATGTAACCAGATTGGGCGCGGCCCGCGAGTTTGGTGAAGAACGGTACAATACCCATCGCCACACCGTTCAACGCACCATCAATGACGTTTCCATCACCACGTTTCCAAAGGAAACGGCCAATCGCTTTGGCGGGACGTACGAAAATCACGTCGTACAATTCGTCAAAGTACCATTTGTTGAGCAGGAACAGATACAGCGGGCGCTGCGCGTCTGCCAGTTTCTTGGGCATCGAAGGGTTCCAGATATAGAACCACATCGCCACCACAAAACCGATGATCATCGCAACGAATGGGCTCACTTTAACCCAAGTCGGGGCATGGTGTGCTTCGTCCATCACATGATTGTCTGGCGCCATAAAGATCGCCCCTTTCGGAGCCTCGCCATGGTGTGCAGCCATCACTGGGGCATGCGCCGGATCGTCCATTTTTGCTGCGTGGTCATCGCCATGTGCCGCGTCATCGACATGAGTAACCTTGGCGTGCGTGTCTTCAGCCGCGTGGGTGTCAGACGATGCCGCCGCTCCGTGGCCGCCATCTGCCTGAGCAGTATGTGCAGGGATGCCAAAGAATTTGTTCACTTTGTCATGGTCGCCAAAGAAGCTGCCGTACCAGATCATCCCGGAGAACACTGCGCCAAGCGCCAGAAGTCCAAGCGGAACCAACATCACCATTGGGCTCTCATGGGCATGGTCGTGCGTATGCTTGTCGCCGCGCGCCTTGCCATAGAAGGTCATAAACATCAGACGCCAAGAATAGAACGACGTGAACAACGCAGCGATCACAAGCATCCAGAAGGCATAGCCGCCAGCGGTTCCGGCCCATGCGCTTTCGATCACGGCATCTTTAGACAAGAATCCAGCAAAACCGATATGGGTCAAAGGAATGCCAACGCCGGTAATCGCAAGCGTACCGATCATCATTGCCATGAAGGTATAAGGGATCTTTTTGCGCAACGCGCCATAGTTCCGCATGTCTTGCTCGTGATGCATCGCATGGATCACCGAGCCGGCGCCAAGGAACAACATCGCCTTAAAGAAAGCGTGCGTAAACAGGTGGAACATCGCGACAGAATAGACACCGACACCCGCCGCAACGAACATATAGCCCAACTGAGACATGGTCGAATATGCAATCACGCGCTTGATGTCGTTTTGCACCAAACCGATGGTCGCAGCCACGAAAGCTGTGGTCGCACCAAGGAAGGTGATAAACGCTGTCGCTTCGGGTGCGTATTCCATCAGCGGAGACATCCGGCAAATCAGGAAAACACCCGCAGTCACCATGGTCGCAGCGTGGATCAGAGCCGACACTGGAGTCGGGCCTTCCATCGCGTCAGGCAACCAAGTGTGCAAGAAGAGCTGCGCCGATTTCCCCATCGCCCCGATGAACAACAAGAAAGCAATAAGGTTCGCTGCATTCCAATCAGCCCACAAGAAGTGAAGCTGTGTATCCGCGAGCGCAGGCGCTGCTGCAAAGATATCATCAAACTTGACGCTATCGGTCAGCATGAACAACCCGAAGATCCCAAGGCCAAAACCAAAGTCACCCACACGGTTCACAACAAATGCTTTGATCGCGGCGGCGTTTGCAGAGGGCTTGCGATAGTAAAACCCAATCAACAAGTAGGATGCAACGCCCACGCCTTCCCAGCCAAAGAACATTTGAACAAGGTTGTCGGACGTGACCAGCATAAGCATGGCAAAGGTAAAGAACGACAAATATGCAAAGAAGCGCGGCTTATAGCTTTCGCCTTCTTTCCATTGTGGGTCGTGATCCATGTAGCCAAAGGAATAAAGGTGCACAACGGCCGAGACCGAAGTCACAACAATCAACATAATGGCCGTCAGCCGATCCAGGCGGATCGCCCAGGCGGTGTCCAATGTGCCAGACTGAATCCAGTCAAGAATGTGGATATACTGGGTTTGGCCATCGTGGCCAAGAAATACGATCCAGCTCAGAGCACAGGCAAGAAACAGCAGACCTGTCGTCACATACTGTGCGCCTTTTTCTCCGATAAACCGCCAGCCAAAGCCGCCAATCAGGCTGCCGACAAGCGGTGCGAATAGGATAATCTTTTCCATTGTCGCTTAGCCTTTCATGACGTTGACGTCTTCCACCGAGATCGTGCCCCGGTTGCGGAAGAAAGAGACGAGGATAGCAAGGCCGATCGCAGCTTCAGCAGCCGCAACAGTCAGGACGAACAAGGTAAAGACCTGTCCGACGAGATCGCCAAGGAAGCTTGAGAAAGCGACCAGATTGATGTTGACCGACAAAAGCATCAGTTCGATCGACATCAAAAGGATGATGACGTTCTTCCGGTTCAGGAAGAGGCCAAAGATACCAATGACAAACAATGCTGCTGCCACGGTTAAGTAATGTTCAAGTCCGATCATGTTCGTCCCTCGGTCCTTATTCTTCCAGTAGCGAGCTCTTAAAGGCCCTGCCCCGGTTTTACATCTTTCAATTCCATGGCCTCAGCAGGGTCACGCCACATCTGCGCCAAAACATTTTGACGTTTGACATCTTTGCGATGACGCAGGGTCAGAACGATGGCGCCAATCATGGCCACCAACAGGATCAAGCCCGCCAACTGGAACAGGAGGAAATATTGGTCGTAAATCAACAACCCAAGTGCTTCGGTGTTCTGTACACCTTCAGGCGCTACAGCGGCACGTTGGGCTTCGGCGACATCAGATGCCTGCCATGCGCCCACAGCCATGCCGAACTGCATCAGCAGGACAACACCGATCAACAAGGCCAGTGGCATATATTGCGCCATCTCCGCCTTGAGCTCGGCAAAGTCGACATCCAGCATCATCACCACAAAGAGGAAAAGCACGGCAACCGCGCCCACGTAGACAATCACCAAGAGCATTGCCACAAATTCGGCACCCAACAGAACAAACAGCCCTGCCGAGCTTAGGAATGCAAGAATAAGCCAGAGCACCGAATGCACCGGATTGCGGCTTACTACGGTGAACAATCCGCCAACGATCACACAGATCGCAAACAGATAGAAGGCCAGCGCTGCAATAGTCATGTGTCACTTTCCTCGTTTTCAGCCAGAACCTCTTGGGCGATTTCAAGCGCCTTGGTCGTGGCCGGAATGCCAGCAAACATGGACATCTGTCCGATTGTTTCGGCAATTTCTTGTTTCGTAGCCCCTGCTTCGAGCAGGTGGCGTACAGTTAGTCGGATTTGCGCCTCGGCCTGAGCACCCAGAACAGTCAAAGCGGCCAAGGTCAAAAACAGGCGTGTTTTCGCATCAAGACCGTCTTTGTTGAACGAGTTGCCAAAGAACATTTCCATCATATCTTTGGGCATCGTTGGCCACAGCTTTTCAAACCCTTTAGGTGTAAAGGATTCCAGCGCAGGATTCATGGCTTTGGCCATTTCCTGATACTGCGCGATCATCGCTTCAAATGGGTTCGGGCTATCGGTCATCGGTACGGTGCATCCAGTTCTAAGTTACGCGCAATCTCTGCTTCCCAACGTTCGCCGTTTTCCAAAAGCTTGGCTTTGTCATAGAACAGTTCTTCACGTGTTTCTGTGGCAAATTCAAAGTTCGGACCTTCGACGATCGCATCAACCGGACAGGCCTCTTGGCAGAAACCGCAGTAGATGCATTTGGTCATATCGATGTCATACCGTGTGGTCCGGCGGCTGCCGTCTTCACGTGGTTCGGCATCAATTGTGATCGCTTGTGCGGGGCAAATCGCTTCGCACAGTTTACAGGCGATGCAACGCTCTTCCCCATTGGGATAGCGACGCAGCGCGTGTTCACCGCGAAAACGTGGCGACAGAGGCCCCTTTTCGTGCGGATAGTTCAGCGTCGCCTTGGGCGCAAAGAAATACTTCAGCCCAAGTTTGAAGCCACCGATGAAATCGCTGAGCAGGAAATAGCCTGCGGCGCGCTTGTAGTCGATATTCGCCATATCAGCCTCCAATCGCCCAGCGGGCATAGGCACCGCCAAGAAGTTCAAATTTTGCAAGGAACGCGACAATGACGACCCAAGCCAACGAAAGCGGTAGGAACACCTTCCAACCAATGCGCATCAGCTGGTCATAGCGGTACCGTGGCGTAATCGCCTTCACCATCGCGAAGATAAAGAAGAAGAACGCCATTTTGCCGACCATCCAAAGAACGCCATCGGGCAATCCAGGAATTGGGGACAACCAGCCACCAAAGAACAACAGGGACATCAACGCACACATCAAGAAGATCGCGATGTATTCACCGGCCATAAACAGCAGGAACATCGTCGCCGAGTACTCGACTTGATAGCCCGCGACCAATTCCGACTCCGCCTCGGGAAGATCGAATGGCGGGCGGTTGGTTTCAGCCAAAGCAGAAATAAAGAACAAGAAGACCATTGGAAAGTGCGGCAACCAATACCAGCTAAACAATCCATAGTCGCCGTCTTGCGCACGCACGATATCACCAAAGTTCATTGACCCGGTGCTGATGATGATGCCGATAATAATCAGGCCGATCGAGACCTCATATGAAATCATCTGAGCCGCAGAGCGCAATGAGCCAAGGAATGGGTATTTCGAGTTGGAAGCCCAGCCGCCCATGATGACGCCGTAGACCTCAAGCGAGGACACCGCGAACACATACATGATCGCCACGTTGATGTTGGACAGAACCCAACCATCATTGAACGGGATCACCGCCCAAGCAATCATGGACATCACAAAGCTGACCAATGGCGCAAGGATAAAGACGGGGCGGTCGGCACCAGCCGGGATCACCACTTCTTTGACGACATATTTCAGAGCGTCAGCAACTGATTGCAGGATCCCGAAGGTACCCACAACATTGGGACCGCGGCGCATTTGCACAGCAGCCCAGATTTTCCGATCCCCGTAAACGAGAAACAGAAGCGAGATCATCACAAAAGCAACAACCGCCAGCACTTGGGCGACGATCAGGATGCCTATTCCGAGAGGGGTGGTAAAGAATTCAGCCATTTGTCCTCACACCGTGGGTATTTGGTTATCTTCGCAATTTGAAACGGTGACTTCTGCGTCAATCGTTTTCAAACCACGGGGCAGCGACGCAGAGATGGTATAAACAGCATCCCCCCGCCAAACTCTGCCGTCTTGTTCCATTGTCGTGCGCACATGACGCGCAAATCCGAAACCTCGGATCAACGCATATTGCGCTGCGGCACATTCCGCATATTTATCTATGTCATTGGTGGACAGCGCATCTTGCATCGATACGCGGAAATTCACCAAATCACCGTCCAATAGACGGGTCTCGACGCCAAGGTATTCTGGCGCAGGATCAGATGCCCCGCATTGCTCGCCGTCCCCACATGTGGGGGCGCACGCCGACAGACCAACCGCGAGGGCCGGAATTGTCGGAGCCATGAGCGCTTGCAGGTGCATTTTCACTTACTCCGCCGCAATCTGTTCTGCGCCACGTGCTTTCGCAGCAGCGCTCAGCTCGGCCATTAGAACGCTTGCGCGCGCAATCGGGTTTGTCAGATAGAAGTCAGCGATCGTTTCCACGAATGCGCCCTTCTTAAGAGCTGCCGCAGGGAGAGGTTGCCACGTGTTTTCAACAACCTGATCAATCTTGGCCAGATGTGGAACTTCGGCAATCAGCGCCTGACGCAGTTGCGCCAAAGAGTCATATGCGAGCCCCTCGCCAACTTCAGCACTTAGAGCGCGCAAAATGGCCCAGTTTTCTTTGGCTTCACCTGGTGCATATCCTGCACGCATCGCCAACTGAGGGCGCCCTTCGGTGTTCACAAATAGACCGTTTTCTTCGGTATATGCTGCCGCTGGCAAAATCACATCGGCACGATGCGCGCCCCGATCGCCATGGCTCCCTTGGTACACCACAAACGGACCATCGGAAATTTCAACTTCGTCAGCACCAAGGTTATAAATGACCTCGGCCCCTTCCAACGCAGTGTCCAGACCACCTTCGGTGACCGCGCCAACATCCATGGCACCCACACGGCTTGCCGCAGTGTGCAGAACCATCATTTTGCCGCCAAGTTTCTCGGTTAGTGCCATTGTCTTGCCCAGCACGGCAATGCCGTCGCCTTCGCAAATGGCACCCTGCCCTACAATCACAATCGCATTGTCCTGCGCCTGTGCATTTTCGGCAAGTTCATTCAAAGGTGCACGACCGCGACCGCCATACGTTGTCTCATAGGTCAGATCCATACCTTTTGGACCCAAGACAATCACTTCAGCGCCCTGCAACCAAGCCTTGCGAATGCGAGCATTCAACACCGGTGCTTCGTTGCGCGGGTTGGACCCGATCAAATAGATAACCTTGGCGGTATCAATGTCCTCGATCGATGCGGTTCCAACATAGGCACTGCGGTTGCCTGCAGGCAACACAGCACCGTTGGTCCGGCATTCAACATTGCCGCCCAAACCTTGGATCATTTGCTTCAGAGCAAAGGCTGCTTCGGTAGGAGCAAGATCACCGATCAGACCAGCGACCTTTTTACCCTTCATCGCATCAGCGACTTTAGTCAGGGCTTCACCCCAAGTTGCCGGACGCAATTTACCATTTTCACGCACATAGGGTGTGTCCAGACGCTGGCGGCGCAATCCATCCCAAACAAAGCGTGTCTTGTCGGAAATCCATTCTTCGTTCACGCCATCATGGTTGCGTGGCAGAATGCGTTTCACTTCGCGACCTTTGGTGTCGACGCGAATGTTAGACCCCAAGGCATCCATCACATCGATGGTTTCGGTCTTGGTCAATTCCCAGGGACGCGCAGTAAAGGCGTAGGGCTTGGATGTCAGAGCACCGACTGGGCACAAGTCAATGATGTTGCCTTGCAGATTGCTATCAAGTGTTTGGTTCAGATAGCTGGTGATCTCGGCATCCTCACCGCGACCCGTTTGGCCCATCTGGGTGATACCTGCGACCTCTGATGTGAAACGCACGCACCGCGTGCAGCTAATGCAACGCGTCATGGCTGTGCTGACAAGGGGCCCAAGTTCCAGATCGTCAACGGCACGTTTCGGTTCGTTAAACCGTGTACCTGACAGACCATAGGCCACGGCCTGATCCTGCAGATCGCATTCGCCACCCTGATCGCAAATCGGGCAATCCAGCGGGTGGTTGATCAGCATGAATTCCATCACGCCTTCACGCGCTTTTTTGACCATCGGCGAGTTGGTTTTCACCACAGGGGGCTGACCTTCTGGCCCAGGGCGCAAATCACGCACCTGCATCGCGCATGACGCCGCAGGCTTGGGCGGTCCACCGACCACTTCTACCAGACACATGCGGCAGTTGCCGGCAATGGAAAGACGTTCATGATAACAGAACCGCGGAATTTCCACTCCGGCTTGTTCGCAGGCCTGAATGAGGGTCATCGCCCCATCCACTTCTACTTCGGTCTCGTCAATGATGATCTTGCGTAGGTCAGACATGTTCATTTCGCCCTTAACAGCGCGCCGATCTGGCTTGTTTTTTGAATTTCTGCACGCCCAAGCGTGCAAAAGCTTTGTGGGTCGTCATAAGAGACCCCGTTTTGTTTCAGATACGCCTCGCCGCGCGCGCGCATCTTGGCCTTTTCATCGTCATTTTCGATGTAGGCTTCGATTTCGTTGTCAGCATACCCCAATTCATTCGCAGAACGCTTGAGCGCGCGCATGAATGAATAGGCCTTGAACAACCGAGCACTTATTGTGGGGCAATAGTCGCGAATTTCATTCGCCACAGCCAAAGCAAAAAGCCCGTCATTAATAGATTTTTCCTGACTCAGCCCCGTCTTGGCAAACACAGGTCCAGCCGCCAGAACAGCACACAGGGTCACTGGAATAATCGCACGCATAGTCTCTCTCCGATCTGTCTTGGTCACAGGCGCGCTTGCACGCGCCCCGCCCTGAGCAGAAAGGCCAGAGGCCTGTGTTATGCAATAACGTGCGATCATTCTTTGCACACGCCTTCGAGATACAGATCATCTTCGATCATGCGAAGATTCTCTGGTTCGACATCCGGTCCGTGAACCCAGTCAATCGACGAGCTACCATAGTTTTCAATACAATAGGTCACGGCAGCATGACGACCAGCCTCGCGCGCGCCTTCAATTGATTGAGTGGCTTTGTCGACATTCACCGTGAAGTGGCTGCGATCTTTCTTGTCGACCATCTTGGCCTTGGAGCGGAAGTTGATGCCATTAAAGGACAGCTCGTCCTTTTTCCCCATACGCTCGCAACCAGAAACAGCCACCACAAGACATACGGGCACAATCAAAGCTGCTGAACGCAACTTTGTGCTTTTGGATGATGTCGTTGAGGGGAGCTGGGCAAACATCTGATTTTACTCCGCCGCCATCGCGCCCATACGGCCGGTTTTGTTGGCTTTGATACGATCTTCGATCTCATTGCGGAAATTCTTGATCAGACCCTGAATTGGCCAAGCGGCCGCATCGCCAAGCGCGCAGATGGTGTGGCCTTCAACCTGTTTGGTCACGCTAAACAGCATATCGATTTCTTCGAGTTCTGCCTCGCCTCGCACCAAACGATCCATGACGCGCATCATCCAACCAGTGCCTTCACGGCATGGCGTGCACTGGCCACAGCTTTCATGTTTGTAAAACTTGGACAAACGCCAGATGGCCTTAATGATGTCGGTCGAGTTGTCCATGACAATCACCGCCGCGGTACCAAGGCTCGAGCCTTTTTCGCGCAATGCGTCGAAATCCATCACGGCATCGCGCATATTTTCACCCGTAACACATGGCACAGACGATCCACCGGGGATAACCGCCTTAAGATTGTCCCAACCGCCACGAATACCGCCACAGTGTTTTTCAATGAGCTCTTCAAAGCTGATCGACATGGCTTCTTCGACAACACAGGGGTTGTTGACGTGACCGGAGATGCCGAAAATTTTGGTGCCAGCATTGTTCGGGCGACCAAAGCCCGAGAACCACTCGGGGCCACGACGCAAGATCGTCGGCACAACCGCAATAGATTCAACGTTGTTCACTGTTGTCGGGCATCCGTACAAACCCGCGCCCGCTGGGAACGGCGGTTTCATACGTGGCATGCCCTTTTTGCCTTCAAGGCTTTCGAGCAAGGCTGTTTCTTCGCCACAGATATAGGCGCCTGCCCCGTGGTGAACAAACACGTCAAAATCCCAACCGGAGCCAGCCGCGTTGCGGCCCAAAAGACCCGCATCATAGGCTTCGTCAATTGCGTTCTGCAGAGCTTCGCGTTCGCGAATGTACTCGCCGCGGATATAGATATAGCAGGTGTGTGCATTCATCGCGAAAGACGCGATCAGGGCGCCTTCGATCAATGTGTGCGGATCATGACGCATGATCTCGCGGTCTTTACATGTGCCCGGCTCGGATTCATCCGCGTTGATCACCAGATACGCCGGACGACCGTCGCTTTCTTTGGGCATAAATGACCATTTCAGACCGGTGGGGAAACCCGCACCGCCACGACCACGCAGGCCGGATGCCTTCATCTGGTCGATGACCCAGTCGCGCCCGTTCTGAATGATCTTTGCGGTGCCATCCCAATGGCCGCGCGCCTGTGCGCCCTTGAGCGTGCGCTCGTGCATGCCATAGAGGTTGGTAAAGATACGATCCTGATCTTTGAGCATCTTGTTACCCTTGCGTTGACTGACGCGCGCGCCAGATCTGAAAAATATTTACCAGCGCCCAAATCAGCGCGGCAATTGCGGCGAAATCAAACAACAATGCATACCGACCTGGCATGCCCATTGCTTTTCCCAGCCATTGGGCGGCCAACCAGATCACCATCGTACCTGCAATCACAAGGCTGACAGTGCGCCCCTTGCGTGCCAGATGTTGATCGTTCTGCCCACCCATCTTGCGTTAGTCCTTATAGACGTCGCCCTTGGCAACGCGCTTTGAGAACTCGGTTTCTTCGCCAGAGGCCAAAGCTTTCGCTTGATCGACCCAGCCATCACGTTCGATGCGGCCCTTGAACGACAGGCGGCTATCCACCCATGCGATCTGGGCTTGGGTCCATGCCGCGATCTGATCAAAGTGGAAGAAACCCAATTCGTTCAGAGTTTGCTCAAGCTTGGGGCCAACACCCTTGAGTTTCTTAAGGTCATCCGCACCACCGTCGCGCGCTTCGGTCAAAATCACCGGAGCCTCTTCGGCAACGTCGGCTGCTTTTTCTTCTGCTTTTGCGGCGACCGGCTTTTTGGCAGCAGGCGTTTTCTTTGCATCTTCAGCTTGCTTTACAGCGGGTTTGGGCGTCGGAGCTTCGGCAGGCACAGGTGTTGACGGGTCGCGGCCAGCAACCTTGCCATCTTTGCCGATCCAAGGCGTCAACAACGGAACCTCGGTGCCATCGATGCGCTTGATTGTGTCGCCAATGTCTGTCGCCAGTTGCGCAGACGCGTTATATTGCGTCTTGCCGCTGTCGTATTCCTTGAGGCTGGTCAAACCACCCAAAGGTTCCGAAGAAAAACGGCCATTCATCGGACCGGGTGCAGGCACAGATCCGGCGGCCAGATCATCAAGCAGCTTTGAGAACCCCTCAGCGGTCATGTCCTCGTAATAGTCTTTGCCGATTTGCGCCATCGGTGCGTTGGTACACGCGCCAAGACATTCGACTTCTTCCCAAGAAAACTTGCCATCCGCAGACACTGTGTGCGGCGCGTTCGCGATCTTTTCTTTACAGACGGCGATCAGGTCCTCTGCTCCGCAAATCATACAGGACGTTGTGCCACAAATCTGAATGTGGGCCACAGTGCCGACCGGCTGAAGCTGGAACATGAAGTAGAATGACGCCACTTCGAGCACACGAATATAAGCCATGCCGAGCATGTCAGCCACGGCCTCGAGCGCGGGTTTGGTCAACCAACCCTCTTGCTCTTGGGCGCGCCACAACAACGGAATGACGGCTGAAGCCTCGCGGCCCTCAGGGTACTTGGAAATCTGCCCTTTGGCCCACGCCTGATTGGCGGGCGTAAAAGCAAAGCTTGCGGGTTGTTCGGGATGAAGACGGCGAAGCATTAGCGGTCAATCTCTCCAAAAACGACATCCATCGTGCCGATGATTGCGGCCACATCTGCGAGCTGGTGCCCGCCGGCCACGTGATCCATAGCTTGCAGGTGCAAGAAGCCAGGAGCGCGAATTTTACTGCGATATGGTTTGTTCGATCCGTCAGCGACCAGATACACGCCAAACTCACCCTTGGGGGCCTCGACCGCGGCATAAACTTCGCCAGCAGGCACGTGGAACCCTTCAGTGTACAATTTGAAGTGATGGATCAAAGATTCCATCGACGTTTTCATATCGCTGCGTTTAGGAGGCGAAAGCTTCCCACGCGCCATAACGTCACCTGTTGCCTCGCGCAATTTCACGATGGCTTGCCGAATGATGCTTGTTGATTGACGCATCTCTTCCATGCGCACCAAATAGCGGTCATAACAATCGCCATTTTTGCCGACAGGAATTTGGAACTCAAATTCGTCATAGCACTCATAGGGTTGCGAACGGCGCAAATCCCAAGCCAGACCAGAGCCGCGCACCATCACACCCGAGAACCCATATTTCAGGATGTCATCTTCGGTCACGATGCCAATATCAGCATTGCGCTGTTTGAAAATCCGGTTTTCCGTCAGAAGTCCATCAATGTCGGCCATGATTGCTGGGAAATGCAGCGCCCATTCTTCGATATCGTCCAGCAACGCGTCAGGCAAATCCTGATGTACGCCACCCGGGCGGAAATAGTTCGCGTGCAAACGGGCACCGCAGGCGCGCTCGTAAAAGATCATGAGCTTTTCACGCTCTTCAAATCCCCAGAGCGGTGGCGTCAACGCACCAACGTCCATCGCCTGTGTGGTCACGTTCAGCAAGTGGTTCAGAACGCGGCCAATTTCCGAGAACAACACGCGGATCAACTGTCCGCGACGCGGAACTTCTACGCCGGTCAGCTTTTCAATGGCCAAGCACCAAGCGTGCTCTTGGTTCATCGGTGCGACATAATCTAGGCGGTCAAAATACGGCAAGCTCTGCAGATAGGTGCGGCTTTCCATAAGTTTTTCAGTACCGCGATGCAGCAGCCCGATGTGTGGATCGCAACGTTCAACAATCTCGCCATCCAACTCTAGCACCAGACGCAGAACGCCGTGCGCAGCAGGGTGCTGCGGGCCAAAGTTGATGTTGAAATTGCGAATTTTTTGTTCGCCGGTTTGGGCGTCTTCGAACCCTTTGGAGCCGTCCATCATTTTGCCCCCTCTTTTTCGTCACCAGGAAGGATATATTCAGCCCCTTCCCACGGAGACATAAAGTCAAATTGGCGGTACTCTTGCACCAGCGACACAGGTTCGTACACCACGCGCTTTTCAGCTTCGTCATAGCGCACTTCGGTATAGCCCGTTGTCGGGAAATCCTTGCGAAGCGGATGCCCGCGGAACCCGTAATCTGTCAGAAGTCGACGCAAATCAGGGTGATCGCTAAAGAGAATACCGAACATGTCGAAAGCTTCGCGTTCGAACCAGTTGGCCGAAGGGTGCACAGCCACAATCGACTGAACCGCTTCGGTTTCACGGATCGCCACGCGCAAACGAATGCGGTGGTTCTGATACATCGACAACAAGTGGTACACGACGTCAAAGCGACGCGCACGATCTGGATAATCAACAGCCGTGATATCCACCAGCGAAGAGAACTTGCAGGTCGGATCAGTTTTGAGAAACTCGATGAACGCGGCAATCCCAGAGGGTGCTACGTCAACGTTCAACTCTCCAAAACTTACGTCCCATCCAAGCACGCAGTCCGGGCGCTTCATTTCGATATGAACGCCCAATTCATTCAGTGCATCACTCATCGTTCGATCGTCCCTGTGCGGCGAATTTTGCGTTGCAATTGCATGATGCCATACACCAATGCCTCGGCAGTGGGTGGGCATCCCGGCACATAGATATCAACTGGCACAATGCGGTCACAGCCACGTACAACGCTGTACGAATAGTGATAATACCCGCCACCGTTGGCACAGCTTCCCATGGAGATCACATACCGGGGTTCCGGCATCTGATCGTACACCTTGCGAAGTGCAGGCGCCATTTTATTGGTCAGCGTGCCCGCAACGATCATCACATCCGATTGACGTGGGGATGCGCGGGGTGCAACACCAAAACGCTCAAGGTCATACCGCGGCATCGAAGCGTGCATCATTTCAACGGCACAGCAAGCCAGACCAAAAGTCATCCAGTGCAAAGACCCAGTCCGCGCCCAGTTCACCAAATCTTCGGTGGACGTCAGCAGAAAGCCCTTGTCCTGCAACTCTCGGTTCAGAACCTGAGTAGAGACCTCTTTATCAATGCCAGCGGTGTTGGCTCCAGTCATCACTCCCATTCCAGAGCCCCCTTCTTCCACTCATAGGCAAAGCCAATGGTCAAAACGCCCAGAAATACGATCATCGACCAGAACCCGACCAAGCTCATGTCCTTGAGCGCAACAGCCCAAGGGAACAGGAAGGCAATTTCCAAGTCAAAGATGATGAAAAGAATCGCGACCAGATAAAACCGGACGTCAAATTTCATCCGCGCGTCGTCAAAGGCATTGAAACCGCACTCGTAAGCACTCACCTTCTCAGGATCAGGATTGCTAACGGCAAGAACGACGGCAGCAAGGATAAGAACAAGGCCAAGCGCTACGGCAACGGCCAGAAAGACCAGAATGGGAAGGTATTCCCTCAGCATCTCTTCCACGGGGTGGCTCCTTTCATGCACATCGAAATTGTGCAGTCAGATGGCTGTATTAATTAGATGCGGTTTACCCCCGCCCCTTGTCAGGGTCAACCGAGCCATTACACATTCTCTTTTTTGAAGTTGTTTGAAATTTCCTTGGTATACACATGTATGCAGAACAATACGGCGAGGATACGTCAATTCGTCAGCCCTCTGTTTCACCTGTGTTTTATAGGTTTCCACAGGTATTGTGCCAACATCGGTAGGCTTCAGAAAACATCGTATTTTGAATATATCTTTGAAAGGTACCGTTTAAGGCGCGCGTAATTTCAAGAACTTGGGACAGTTTGTCCTAATAAAAAACACCGCAACAGCCCACAGGGGCGGTTGCGGTGAAATCTTATCGTCGTTCGACTAACAGAGTCGCACGACGATCATGTGACATGATGGTACGCGCGCAATCAGGCCCAGCTTGGCTTGCGCTTGTCAAAAAAGGCACCGATCCCTTCCTCAGCTTCGTCGCTTTCCCAGCGGCTCACCAAGGCTTGAATGGTCATGTCGATGATCTCGTCATCAATTTTTGGGCCCAAAGCCCGCGTCAAGGCTTTGGCAGAGGCCACCGCCCCGGGAGCAACCGACAGATACGGCAACACTTCGGCCTCTACCGCTGCGTCCAGATCATTGCTCGGTACGATTCTTGCCAACAGTCCCAAGGTCACAGCCTCGGGGGCCTTGAACAGACGCGCCGACATAAAGACACGCCGCGCCATGGCCTCGCCCATGCGTGACAAGACATATGGGCCGATGGTTGCAGGAATAAGCCCCAAACGTGTTTCAGTAAGCCCCATGGTCAAATGGTCGGCGCCGACAGCCACGTCACACACGCTGGCCATGCCGACACCGCCGCCAAATGCATTGCCTTGCACGCGCCCGATCAACGGTTTGGGCAGCGTGTTCAGCGCCTGAAGCATCTCGGCGAGCTTGCGAGCTTCTTTACCGCGCGTCTCTGGGTCCATGTCACGTTGTGCACGCATCCACCCCAGATCACCTCCGGCACAAAAACTCTTGCCTTCGCCCGTCAAAATGACGACCCGCACGCTATCGTCTTGCCCCAACTGCAGGGCAGCGGACGTAAGTTCTTCAAGCATTTTCCCAGACATTGCATTGTGCTTTTCTGGTCGGTTCAACGTCAGCGTGGCAACACCACGTGCATCCGTTTCAATGGTAATCGTCTCAAACATCAGTTGCCCTCTCGCATCCGGCGCGCCATGGCCGCCGCTTCTTCTAGAACGTCATTATTCAAACCAGTGTCATAGCCCAGCTTGGTCAGGCGTGCGTGCACAGACTCTGTGGCGACATTCCCGGCTGCACCCGGGGCATAAGGACAGCCCCCCAATCCCCCAACAGCCGCGTCAAACACACGAACTCCCTGCGCCAAGGACGCCTCAATATTCACCAAAGCACGCCCAGCTGTGTCATGATAATGACCGGCGACCTGTGCGGCAGGGACAACCTGTAATACCGCTTCAAGCATGGCGCTAATCGCTTCTGGGGTGCCCTGCCCGATGGTGTCGCCCAATGAGATTTCATAACATCCCATATCCAGCAATGCCTTGGCAACTTTGGCGACCTGCGCCGGGGCTGTGGGGCCATCATAGGGACAATCCGCAACGCACGACACATAGCCCCGCACAGGGATCGACGCCAATTTGGCAGCCTCGACGACGGGGGCAAATCTCTCCAGACTTTCAGCAATGGTGGCATTGATATTTGCCTTGGAAAATCCCTCGGATGCAGACCCGAAAATCGCGATCTCGTCAGCTTTGGCGGCTTGCGCCCCCTCAAAGCCCTTCATATTCGGGGTCAGGGCTGCGTAAGACACCCCCTTTGCGCGGGTGATGCCAGCCAAGACATCCGCGCTGTCGGCCATTTGCGGCACCCATTTCGGGCTGACAAAACTGGCGACTTCAATGCGGCGAAACCCTGCACGACTCAGACAATCGACAAGCGCAATTTTGTCTGCAGTTGGGATTTGCCGCTTTTCATTTTGCAGACCATCCCGCGGCCCCATTTCAAATATTTCAACAGTTTCAGACATTTGGAACCTCGTAGAAGTCTTTTCTATAGATAAGCGTCGCATTTTCCGGCGGTTGCGCGGCGCGATAGGCAGCGCGCGCGGCAAGTCGTGCGGCATAGGCTGCGGCCATGGGCATTTCGTCAAAGCGGACAAACCTGCGGGCAATGTCCACGCCGTATCCCACAGCACAATCCACCCCGCTAAAGCCCGACGCCATCACATAGTCGCGCCCGTCTGCGAGCTGCAGCTCGAGTCGGCCAAGCACTTTGTGCAAGCGCCGTGCCTCAAGAGACATCTGTGTCGGCGAGCGCATATGCGCCTCGTACAACACGATATGGGCCTGTGTCAGGTTCGCACAATGCTGCCCGATAGTTTCCGCATAATGCAGCCAGTCAAGCCAGGCCATGCGCTCGGGATCGCCCGCAGGACGCCCAAGCGCCTTGTCCGGGAAAAGCTCGCACAGGTATTCGATCATGGCGCCGCTTTCGCACATGACCTCTCCGTCAATTTCCAACGCAGGCACACGCGCCGCAGGATTGAGCGCAAGATACTCAGGCGATCGCAGGGACTTATCGAAGAAATTATGGACCTTCAGATCATACGCGATACCAAGCTCTTCCAGCAACCACAGCACCCGCATCGAGCGGGCCTCGTGAGCGTGATGCAAAGTGATTTTCATAGCCACCCCCTAAGCTTGTGGCACATCGTAAAAGTCTTTCTTGTAAAACTCCTGAGGGCCGTCCAGTTCCCGCGCATCCTGATAGGCCTTGCGCGCTTTGATGCGCTCGATATAGGCCAAAACATTCGGGAAACCGTCCATTTTGACATAATACGGCGCCGAAAACAGGTTGAAACCCATCATGGTATCCGCCGCACTAAACCCCGATGGCAGCAACCAATCGCGATCTGCTAGGGTTCGGTCCATGGCCTTGAGCGTGGCCGCAAGGCGCGCCGCTTCCAGCTTCAGCACGACAGGGGCGGCCGGAGTTGGATCGCCCATAAACAAATGCTGCATATTGAGCGATGCCAGAATGGACGCTTGGGTTTCTGCAAACCCAAGCCATTCCAGATAGGCCACTCGCTCTGGGTCGCCCGGCAAACGCCCCAACCCCAAGTCGGGCCGTGTTTCCGTCAGATATTCGACAATGGCGCCACTTTCATAAATCGTGGTGCCATCAATCTCGAGTGCAGGCACGCGCCCTACTGGCGAAATCGCCTTGAAATTGGCCGCGCGCAAAGACCCATCAGTGATC
The DNA here is from genome assembly GCF_005518135.1 of Shimia litoralis. GTDB lineage: Bacteria > Pseudomonadota > Alphaproteobacteria > Rhodobacterales > Rhodobacteraceae > Shimia_E > Shimia_E litoralis. The sequence goes on from NZ_SULI01000003.1 coordinate 62,526, forward strand.
GAATACTGCTTAAGCTCGCACGTCAGCCCCATTTCCTCGAGCAGCCACAAAATGCGAAATGACCGAGAAAACGGGATATGGTGCAGCGTGATCATGCAGCGTCCTCTTGGTCTTCTTCGACCAGTTGGATCAAGGCAGCACCATCTTGGACTTGATCACCCGCAGATGCGAACACTTCGGCGACAACGCCGTCACGCGCGGCCAACAACGAATGCTCCATCTTCATGGCTTCCAAGATCGCCAATCGATCACCTTCTTTGACCTCTTGTCCTGCTGTCGCAAAGACGGCCTTGACCAGTCCGGGCATCGGCGCGGAAATCACGTTTCCAGCTTCGGCCCCGGCGGCTTCACGCGCCAGCGGGTCAATGATTGCGAACTCTAGCCCATATTGGGTGTACAAAGTCACTGCCGACGGAGTTTTGGAAACAGGTGCCGCACGATCGCCATCCAGATGCCAGCCACCACCGATTTTTTCGGCTTGAACCTCAGCACCATCCAAAGAAACCAGTGCCTTGTTTGACCCCTGCATCAAAACCTTGGCGTCATATTGAACCTCATCCCGCATCAGCGACACAGACCGCTCCAAAGGCGCCCAAAGCGTAAACCCTGTGGTCTGGCCTTGCGCATCCCCATCCAAGTCCAGCGCCACCATAGCGGCCCAAGCAACTTGAGCCTGAGTCGGGGTCGGATCCGTCACAAGAGTATCAATATCGCGTGCGATCAATCCTGTATCGACCTCGCCGACAGAGAACCCTGCATGGTCACAAAGCGCCCCAAGGAAGGCAAGATTGGTGACCGTACCCCCGACCTGACACGTGTCCAATGCTGTGCGCATCCGCGACAACGCCACGGCGCGCGTTGGGCCATGTGTGATCACCTTGGCGATCATGGGATCATAGAACGGGCTGATGGTATCCCCCGCGCGGACCCCCGAGTCCGAGCGCGCGCCGTCTGGGAATTGCAAATGCGATAGCGTCCCAGTGGCAGGCAAGAACCCTTTGGGCACATCCTCGGCATACAGACGTACCTCAAAGCTGTGTCCCTGAATCGTGAGGTCATCCTGTTGCGAAGGCAGGCTCTCGCCAGCAGCAACACGCAACTGCCATTCTACCAGATCCACACCCGTGATCGCCTCCGTCACAGGGTGCTCTACCTGCAAGCGGGTGTTCATTTCCATGAACCAAAATCCATCTGTGCGAAGCCCGTCTGATCCATCCACGATAAATTCAACGGTCCCAGCGCCTTTATACCCGATCGCTTCGGCGGCCCGTACCGCTGCATTGCCCATCGCGGCACGCACGTCTTCGGTCATACCCGGTGCCGGGGCTTCTTCGATCACCTTCTGGTGACGGCGCTGCAACGAACAATCGCGCTCGAACAGATGTACCGCATGTGTGCCATCGCCAAAAACTTGCACTTCGATATGGCGCGGATGCTGTACAAATTTTTCGATCAACACATCTGCATTGCCAAAGGCCGTGGTGGCTTCGCCTTGGGCACTGGCAAGAGCATCCATAAAGTCAGCAGGATCTTCAACCAGACGCATGCCTTTGCCGCCGCCCCCGGCGACAGCCTTGATCAACACGGGATACCCCGTGGCATCCGCCGCACCGGCCAGATGCTCTGGGTCTTGATTGGTGCCGTGATATCCGGGCACGATGGGCACACCAGCCTCGTGCATCAGAACCTTTGCCGCATCTTTCAAACCCATGGCACGAATGGCTTTGGCGGATGGGCCAATAAAGACCAAACCAGCCGCCTCGACCTTTTCCACAAAGTCAGGGTTCTCCGACAAAAAGCCATAGCCGGGATGGATCGCCTGAGCGCCGGTTTTCAAGGCAACCTCAATGATGAGATCCCCCTTGAGATAGCTTTCAGCAGGTGCAGACCCACCGATATGAACCGCTTCATCTGCCATCGCGACGTGCTTGGACGTGCTGTCAGCATCCGAATACACGGCCACGGTTTTCACGCCCATCGTGCGGGCTGTTTCCATAACGCGGCAGGCAATTTCACCACGGTTTGCGATTAGAATCTTGTTAAACATCTTTACCCTCATTTGATTGGGAATTTGTCGTCGCCGAGTTTATCGACGGAATATTGGCGATTGCGAAATAGGAGACGAGGATCAGAACAGCACAAGTTCCTGTGCTGATGAGCACAGACAGGAATTTGTCCACATCGAGTTGCACCAGAGCGAGAAACATCCAAACGCCAACAGTCACACTTGGGAATGCGAGGCCGCTCAAAAATCCAAACTTGTGTGCAGCCCCCGCACCGATCGGGTTGGCGTAAAAGCCATGTACACGATGGGTCGGAAATGCACTGACTGCTGTGACGATCGCACAATTTGCGGCAGTGGCCCCCAGAAGCGCAGCAAATCCGATGCAGGCCCCTGCGATACTTATGGAAATCCGAAGCGTTCTAATGCTCTCGGCAGCTTCTGCGCTTGCCTCAATGCACTCGGCACAATCAGTCATTTTAGCGACCAATGATGCCTCAGCAGTCAGAGTATACCCATAAGACGCGAACAGAAATCCGCTGAATGCCAACATCCAAAGCAGACGTTGGTTCACCAACCCGTCTTCGTGTTCAATCTGTGAGCGCAAATGCGCCCACTCTTGATATATGTCTGGATCACTCATTTCGGCCCCTTTCGACAGAAAATCGCGGCGAATTACATCCGGAAAACGCCGAACTTTGTCTCTTCGATTGGGGCGCATAGGGCCGCCGACAACGAAAGATACAGCACATCACGTGTCTTGCGTGGATCGATGATACCGTCATCCCACATCCGCGCAGAAGCATAGAGCGGGTGGCTTTGGTGTTCGAACATGTCCAGCGTGGGCTGTTTAAAGTCGGCTTCTTCCTGTGCAGACCATTCACCGCCGTTGCGCTCGATCGAGTCGCGCTTGACCGTCGCCAGAACGCCCGCAGCTTGCTCGCCGCCCATGACCGAAATCCGGCTGTTGGGCCAGCTCCACATAAAGCGGGGCTGATAGGCTCGGCCTGACATGCCATAGTTGCCAGCCCCAAAGCTGCCCCCGACAACCATTGTCACTTTGGGCACCTTGGTTGTGGCTACAGCCGTCACCATTTTGGCCCCGTGACGCGCGATCCCTTCTGCTTCGTATTTTTGCCCAACCATAAAGCCGGTGATATTTTGCAAAAACACAAGCGGGATATTGCGCTGGGAACACAGCTCTACGAAATGCGCACCCTTTTGAGCGCTTTCTGAATACAGAACGCCATTGTTCGCCACGATCCCGATTGGGCACCCTTTAAGGTGGGCAAATCCAGTGACCAGAGTTTCGCCAAAGCGCGGCTTAAATTCGTCAAACCGGCTCCCGTCTACCACACGCGCGATAACTTCGCGAATGTCATAAGGTGTGCGCAGGCCTGCAGGCACAACGCCCAGAATTTCTTCGGGATCATAGGCCGGTTCTTCGGGGGACTGCCAGTTGACGGTTTGCGGTTTGTGGCGGTTCAGGCTTTCGACGGCACGGCGAGCCAGAGACAGTGCGTGGCTGTCATCTTCGGCCAGATAGTCCGCAACACCAGACAGACGTGTATGCACGTCCCCGCCGCCCAGATCTTCTGCGCTGACAACTTCGCCGGTGGCTGCTTTGACCAAGGGGGGGCCCGCCAAAAAGATGGTGCCTTGTTCTTTGACGATGATTGTCACGTCCGACATCGCAGGTACATATGCACCACCCGCCGTACAGGACCCCATGACCACCGCAATTTGCGGAATGCCTTTGGCAGACATGTTGGCCTGATTGTAAAAAATACGCCCAAAGTGATCACGGTCCGGGAACACTTCGTCCTGATTGGGCAGGTTAGCCCCGCCGCTGTCGACCAGATAGATACACGGCAGGTGGCATTCTTCGGCAATCTCTTGCGCGCGAAGGTGCTTTTTAACGGTCATCGGATAATAGGTACCGCCTTTAACAGTGGCGTCATTACACACCACCATGACCTCTTGGCCGTGTACTCGACCAATACCGGCAATCACACCTGCAGCAGGTGCCGCGTTGTCATAGAGATCATGTGCGGCTGTTGCGCCGACCTCTAGAAATGGCGACCCTGGGTCCAATAGGTTGGCCACACGTTCGCGCGGCAACATCTTGCCACGGCTCAGGTGGCGATCTCGCGCACGCTCGCCACCGCCCTGTGCGGCTGCACGTGCAGCGCTTGCGACAACCTCGAGCGCCTCAAGATGGCCCGCGCGGTTGGCTTGGAAATCGTCAGAGCCGGTCAGGGCCTTGGATTGAATTTTTGACATGGTCTTACACTTTCCGAGAGTTATTGGTCGCCCAATTGGGATTCAAGAAACAACGCCTGTTCAGCGGTGCGAAACATGTGACACGCCACCGAGGCCGGGCCGCCGCCCGTGCCGCCCCCCCATAGCGTACGTTGATAGATGCACGTCGCGTCGCGATAGGCGATCCACGCGCGCTGCATTTCAAGAAGCGCTTGCGCTTGGGATGGTGCCGATGATCCAACCTCTGCCATCTCGGCATCGATTGCTTCGGCGTTACTGCGCACCTGTTGGTAGGCAACATTCAATCGCGCATCCCAGTACTGCAGTTCACTATTAAAACAGTTCCCCATTCCAACAGTCGAAGAACCGCCTTCTGATTGTTCCATGCAGATATTTGCGGATGCCCCAATACAGTTTTGCGGGTCCGTTAGGACTGACATTTCCTGCAAACAGGTCTCTGTCGTGCTCGGGCTGAACACCGTTTCTTGTGCAGCGACTGGCATCGTGAACACAACAACAATTGCAGCAAGGGAATAGCAGATATTCTTCATGCGCGTAGCTCCTCTGAATAATATGCCGAAAATGAAATTTGATCGCCTTGGGCGTTCAAAAGTTGATCTAGATCAGTGTCTTGCCCTGCGACTCGGATCAGAAAAATTTCGTTAACTTGACGATAGGTATCATTATGAAACGTACGACCACAGCAATGGTTCTTGCCACCGCTATCGTATCTCTTGCCGGTCCGCTGGCCGCCCAGTCTCAAGGGGATTGGACGGTAGGTATCGGTGTTGGATACGTTGACCCGAAATCTGACAACGGCACGCTGGCCGGTGGCGCGACAACCATCGACAGCGATGCGCGTCCAACCTTCACCGCAGAGTACTTTGTGCGCGACAACTGGGGCATCGAACTGCTTGCAGCCACCCCGTTTGAGCACACTGCGACGATCGCTGGCGTTGGCCAAGCGACGACCAAACATCTGCCGCCCACATTGTCGTTGAACTATCACATCCCGACCAACAGCAAATGGAAACCGTTTGTGGGTCTGGGTCTCAACTACACAACCTTCTTCGAAGAATCTTCTGCTTTGGGGAACGTTGAAATGCGCGACAGCTGGGGCGTTGCTGCGAACATCGGTGTGGACTACGCGATCTCTGACGCTGGTTCTTTGCGCTTTAACGTGCGTTGGATGGACATCGACACAGACACCTACCTGAACGGCGCTTACATTGGCACCGCTGAGATTGATCCTGTGGTTGTTGGCGTATCCTACGTGCACCGCTTCTGATCCTAGCAAAAAGACGGGTGGGCCGGATTGGCCCATCCCAATTCATGCACCCCGCCTGCCCTACTTATGGGCAAGCGGGGTTTCTTTTATCGCTGAGCGTTCATCAATTCGCGGCCAATGAGCATACGGCGAATTTCACTGGTGCCTGCCCCAATTTCCATCAACTTTGCGTCGCGGAAAATACGGCCCACAGGGTTGTCAGACAAGTAGCCTGCGCCACCAAATGCCTGAACAGCCTGATGCGCCACCTTCATCGCTTCTTCGGATGCATACAGCACACATGCAGCCGCATCCTGACGTGTGACAGCACCGCGATCACACGCTTTGGCAACCTCGTAGACGTATGCACGTGCTGTATTCATCGCTGTGTACATGTCGGCAATTTTGGCTTGCATGATCTGGAAATCACCGATGGATTGCCCAAATTGTTTACGCTCGACCATATACGGCATCACTTCGTCCATACAGGCCGCCATGATCCCTGTCCCCAAGCCGGACAAAACCACGCGCTCATAGTCCAGACCGGACATCAACACACGCACGCCTTTGCCTTCTTCGCCAAGGATGTTCTCGAATGGCACTTCCACGTCTTCAAACACCAACTCTGCGGTGTTCGATCCACGCATGCCCAGCTTGTCAAAGTGGTTGGAGGTTGAGAACCCTTTCATCGTCTTTTCAACGATGAATGCCGTCATACCTTTGGACCCCGCATCAGGGTCGGTCTTGGCATACACAACCAACGTATCCGCATCTGGACCATTGGTGATCCAGTACTTGTTTCCGTTCAATACAAAGCGGTCGTTGCGCTTTTCAGCATGCAATTTCATCGAGACAACGTCAGATCCTGCATTTGGCTCACTCATGGCCAATGCACCAACGTGTTCACCGGAAATCAGACCGGGCAGATATTTGACCTTCTGCTCATGCGTCCCGTTCAGCTTGATCTGGTTTACACACAGGTTCGAGTGCGCGCCATAAGACAAGGCCACAGACGCAGATGCGCGTGCCAACTCTTCACAGGCGATAACGTGCGCCAGATAAGACATTTCTGCCCCACCGTATTCTTCGGGTGTGGTAATTCCCAAAAGACCCAATTCACCAAATTCTTTCCAAAGCTCGTTTGGAAATTCATTTTTCTGGTCAATCTCGGCTGCCATTGGCTTGATCCGCTCTTGGGCAAAACGATGCACCATTTCACGCATCGCATTGACGTCTTCGCCCAGATCGAAATTCATGGTGTGCATAAACATCGCTCAGATTTCTCCCGTTATTGAACGCTTGTTCATATAACTAGGGCATGTCATGCATCCAATCAAGAAATTTCCTGCTCTGCGTAGTACTACGGATATCACAATGCCTGACAAACGCCCCATTTCAACGCCCCCACTCGGGCTTGCTGAGTTGATCGCAATCGCCCTTGGCGGCATGATCGGCGGCGGAATTTTCACCATTTTAGGCCTCAGCGTCGCAACCGTTGGCGTATGGACCCCCTTGGCGATTGGCTTGGGCGGCGGCGTGGCGGCACTGGCTGCCTACTCCTATGTGAAACTTGCGCTTTATTATCGTGATGAAGGCGCCACCTATGCGTTTTACAAGCGCAGCTTTCCTGGCCACGATCTGTCTGCCGCACTAATCGGATGGTGGGTTGTCTTTGGCTATATCGCCACAATCGCGCTCTATGCGTTTACATTTGCGTCTTATGCGACAAGCGCTTGGACCAATGATCCATGGGTGCGCAAGGCCGTCGCAATTGCCATTATTGCCGTATTTGCCGGCATCAATGTCTGGTCCACGCGCGGAATGGGGAAGCTCGAAGATTTTCTCGTCTATACAAAAATAGCGATTCTTCTGGTTGTTGCCGGCGTCCTGTGGGGCAATGCACATAGCACCCTGCCGGATCTTTTGGGACCTGACCCCAGCTTGCCAGTGTTTGGCATCCTCACCATCGCGGCCGTGACCTTTGTCGCCTATGAGGGGTTTCAGTTGGTGATCCATGCCATGGACGAAATGCGCGACCCAGAGCACAACATTCCACGGGCGATCTATTCCGCCGTTGCGCTTGCAACCACAGTCTATGTTGTCATCGCGATTGGTGCGATCCTGACAATCCCGTTCGAAAACATCATTCAACATCAAGAGCATGCGCTTGCCGCTGGCGCCGGCGATGTGCTTGGGCCTATCGGCACCCAGCTTGTGATTGTCGGCGCGTTGTTGGCGACCATGAGCGCCATTTCAGGCACGCTTTTTGGCGCATCGCGCCTTATGGCTGTCATTGCGCGCGATGGATTTTTCCCCAAGAGCCTCGGTGAGCGCACAAACAGCATCCCGCGGAAATCGGTGCTGGCAATGGCAACCCTTGCAAGCGGCCTGATCCTACTCGCGGATCTGCGCTTGATTCTTGAATTTGGATCTATCACCTTTTTGATTGTCTCAATCCTGATGGCATGGGCCAACCACGTGCACCGCGCAAAAACCAAAGCCAACCCCTTGATGACAGTGCTTGCGATGTGTGGCTTGGGATCAGGAGCTGTGCTTATTTTGATATTCGAGGCCCACCACGCGCCGATGCAATTGGTATTTGTGCTGGGTCTCTATCTTGCGCTGTCCTTAGGGGCATGGACCTTCACCCGCTTTGGCAAATAATATCGCCGCCGCCAAACCTAGGACCCTTGATAAACCGCGCCAACTTCGGCCCGGATAATGCGCGCAATCAGCGCGCAATCTTCAAGGCTAAAGGTCAAGGGAATGCGCATATCAACAATACCTTTGAGAACACGATCCGTCTTGGGCATTTGTGCAGAAGGCGCATACCGCCAACTGTCATAACGCGATGTAAACGCGACCGGTTCAGCCCCGCCGAACCACTTGAGTTCTACGCCGCGGCGCTGGCAGCGCGATATCACAGATTGAATTCTGTCCTCTTCCCAATCCAACAGCAGAAACTGAATTGACGAGCCAACATAGGTTTCGTCGGATGATCGCAGCGCAATCATTAAGCCCGGCGTACCTTCAAGCCCTGCTTCGACCACCTGATACCGTTCATTCCAGCGCTGACACTGTGTGTCCAAATCCCGCAATTGCGGTCGCAAGATCGCCGCGCGCAAATGGTCCATCCGTCCTGAGACATTGGGCGTATCATATTTAACGCGCTCAAACACCTCAGCCGCCGGAGCCGCCAAATGCCGCTCGTACAACATATATGACCCAGACAGGATCGTCGCACGCGCCATGAGAACCTCATCATCCGAGACAAGGAGACCGCCCTCGCCGGAATTGATGTGCTTGTATGTCTGCGTCGAATAACACCCCATGACACCGTGCCGCCCAGAGAATGTCTCGCGCCACTTGGCACCCATCGTGTGGGCGCAATCTTCGATGACACGAATATTGTGTGCGTCACATATGTCCATCAAGGCATCCATATCGCACATATGGCCACGCATATGCGACAGCATCAGGATATCAGCCGCATCTGCCTTGGACACAAGATCGTCTAGATCAATCACCAGTTCTTCGGTCACACCCACAAAAACCGGCACCGCCCCCACCGATGCAATCGCACCCGGCACAGGGGCGAGTGTAAATGCGTTGGTCAAAACCTTTTGTCCGGGTTTCACTTCGAGCGCGCGCAGGGCTGTGGCCATTGCATAGCCGCCGGACGCCACAGCCAGACAGTATTTTGCCCCGACTTGTGCCGCAAACTCTTGTTCCAAAAGCGCAACTTCACCGGCTTCACCTTCGGCCACATTGTAGCGATGCAAACGGCCGCTGCGCATGATGTTCAGCGCGGCCTGAATGCCTTCTTCGGGAATCGGATCTTGCTGGGTGAAATTACCGGTAAATATCTCTTGCATGCGCCAAGCTTTGGCGATCATTCCCCGAGACGTCAACGGGGGATATTAAGAATTGATTTCCCTATGGGTTTTGCCCGATCAAGCGCAAAACGACATCCGGAAGCGCGTCATAACTGTGTAACAGCGCCTCAGGCTCTAGCGCGGCCATGTCTTCGCCGCTGGGGCCAAATGTAACAAGCACCGAGGGCACCGACGCCGCACGCGCTGTTTCGCGATCCGTCACACTATCCCCGATTAACACGGTTTTCGCAGGATCACCGCCCAAACGACGTGCCGTTTCAAACAACGGTTCTGGCGATGGCTTGCGGACGGGTAAGGTATCAGCCCCTACGAGCGCCCCAAACACATCCCGCACACCTAGCGACTGCATCAACTTCTCGGCCAAGCGCTCTGGCTTGTTCGTGCAAATCCCCACGCCATACCCACGGTCTAGCAAGACATGAACGGCATCCATTGCGCCGGGGTACAGAAAAGTGTGCGTGTCGATTGCGGCATCATATGCCTCGAGTAAGCGCGGATAATACGCATCGACCAAGGCAGCATCATAGCGCCCCAAGCGCTCCAACCCCAAGGTCAACATGGCCTTGCCTCCTCTCAGGGCAGTTCCAGCATCTTGTTCAGGAATCAGCACATCGCCCTCACCTAAATCCCGAAAACACGCATTTGCGGCAGCCAGCAAATCCTGACTTGTATCTGCCAATGTTCCATCAAGATCAAAGACTACTGTTCGCATGAGACCAACCCTATTTTCCTAAGTAAACCCGCCAGTCACAACGGACTTCGGCATCTTTTCGCCACGTCTGTAACATGCGGTAACCCCTTTTGATGGGCTTTGTGAACCAGCGACCTTGCGTAGATGCTGTGAACGGATAAAACGGGCGCAACGTATTTAACAAGAGAAATCAGACACAATGAGCATTGCGCTTGTAATTTTGGGTGCCGGCAAAGGCACTCGCATGAAATCAGATTTGCCAAAAGTACTTCATCAAATCGCGGGCGCGCCTATGCTCGTCCATGCCATGAAAGCCGGTGCCGTTTTGGAACCAGCCCGTACAGTCGTGGTTGCCGGTCACGGGTATGACCATGTCAAAGCGGCCGTGAACGACTTTGATCCCGATGCAACAATCGTCATGCAGGCCGAACAAAAAGGCACCGCACATGCCGTGGACATGGCACGGGACGCGCTCTCAGATTTCGACGGCGATGTCATCGTGCTCTTTGGGGATACACCGTTTGTGCGCCCGGAGACGCTGGAAAAAATGGCCGCCGCACGCGGTGAGAGCGCAGTTGTTGTCTTGGGATTCGAAGCTGCAGACCCCGGGAAGTATGGCCGCCTTGTAATGAACGGATCCAGCCTTGAAGCTATCGTAGAGTTTGCGGATGCATCAGATGAGCAGCGCGCCATAACCTTCTGTAATAGCGGCGTTATGTTGGCTGACAGAGAAGCCTTATTCGCGATGATATCTGCCGTCGAAGCCAACAACGCGCAAGATGAATATTACCTCACCGACATCGTTGGTATCGCCCACAAGAATGGGCTTGCTGTCACCGCCGTCGCCTGTGACGAGGAAGAAACGCTTGGCGTCAATTCGCGCGTCCACCTCTCTCAAGCAGAGGCTATCTTTCAAAACCGGGCGCGTTTGGAATTGATGGAAAACGGCATCACCCTGCAGCAACCTGACAGCGTCATGCTTTCACATGATACGGTTATCGGGCGGGATACAATTGTCGAACCCAATGTCTATTTTGGACCCGGCGTGACCGTTGAAAGTGGCGCACACATCAGAGCGTTTTCGCACCTCGAAGGCTGCCATGTCGCACGCGACAGTGTGGTCGGGCCCTATGCCCGCTTGCGTCCAGGTGCGGAGCTTGCAGAAGGCGTGAAAATTGGCAACTTTGTCGAAGTAAAGAACGCCCAACTCGAAGCAGGCGCCAAGATCAATCACTTGTCATATATTGGCGACGCCACAATCGGCGCCGACACAAATGTTGGCGCAGGCACAATCACCTGTAATTACGATGGGGTGATGAAGCATCACACAACGATCGGCGCGCGCGCCTTTATCGGATCAAGCACGATGCTTGTAGCGCCAGTCCAAATAGGTGATGACGCGATGACCGCAAGTGGCTCGGTGATTACCAAAGACGTCCCTGCCGAAGCGCTCGCATTAGGGCGCGCCAAACAGGTCAATAAATCTGGCCTCGCTGTGAAATTGTTCGAAATGTTAAAGCTAACCAAAGCAAAACGTGATTTGGAGTCTAAATAATGTGCGGAATTGTAGGGGTTCTTGGAACCCATGAAGTCGCCCCAATCCTGGTTGAGGCCCTCAAGCGTCTTGAATATCGCGGGTATGACAGTGCCGGTATTGCGACCGTTCACAAAGGGGATCTGGATCGCCGCCGTGCCGTTGGCAAGCTGGTGAATTTGTCGGACTACTTGGTAAAGAACCCACTTCGGGGCAAGTCAGGTATTGGGCATACACGCTGGGCAACACATGGCGCGCCCTCCGTCGATAATGCCCACCCCCACAAAGCGGGACCAGTTGCGGTTGTCCACAATGGAATTATCGAGAATTTCCGCGATCTGCGGGCGGAACTGGCCGAAGCGGGTATTCAGTTTGTCACCGAAACCGACACGGAAACGGTTGCGCTGATCACCCAACGCTATCTTGAAGACGGCCTGGCGCCCGTTGACGCCGCCATGAAAACCCTCTCTCGCCTCGAGGGCGCCTTTGCATTGGCCTTTTTGTTTGAGGGCGAAGACGATCTGATGATTGCCGCACGTAAGGGATCACCTCTTGCGATTGGTCATGGTGATGGCGAAATGTATGTCGGCTCTGACGCGATTGCGCTGGCTCCGATGACGGATCGCATCACCTATCTTGAAGAGGGCGATAGCGCTGTCATTACCCGCACGTCTCTGGTTATCCGCAACGAAAGTGGCGAGATCGCAAACCGCAAGATCAAAACCATCCATATCGATCAAGGGCGCGTCGACAAGGCTGGCCACAAGCATTTTATGTCTAAAGAGATCTCGGAACAGCCCACTGTTCTGGGCGAGGCTGTACGGCATTATTTGTCGAACGACGCCACACAAGTCACCCTGCCCGATCCGGGATTGGACTTTACCAAAGTCGAGCGCCTTACAATGGTGGCGTGCGGAACAGCCTTTTATGCGTGCCTGACGGCAAAATACTGGTTTGAACAACTGGCAGGCATTCCTGTCGAGGTCGATGTGGCTTCGGAGTTCCGCTATCGGGAACCCCCCATCACCAAAGGCACCGTCGCGCTGTTCGTCAGCCAATCCGGAGAAACCGCAGATACGCTTGCCGCCCTAAGATACTGCGAAGGTAAGGCAGATAAAATTCTGTCTGTGGTGAACGTTCCCGAAAGCTCGATCGCAAGAGAAAGCGATCTAGCGCTGCCCATCCTTGCGGGCACAGAGATTGGCGTTGCGTCAACAAAGGCGTTCACCTGTCAGCTCACCGTGCTGCTGATGCTCGCCGTTAAGGCCGCATCAGATCGTGGCACACTCAGCGACGAGCGCATTCAAGACATCCTGTCAGGCCTTCGCGGACTGCCGGCACAGATCAACACCGCGCTCGAGGCAGAGGGCTCGTTGGTCAAGGTTGCACGCAAACTATCCGAAGCACGCGACATCCTGTTTCTTGGACGTGGATTGATGTATCCTCTCGCACTTGAGGGCGCTCTAAAGCTAAAAGAAATCAGCTATATACACGCCGAAGCTTATGCAGCAGGTGAGTTAAAGCACGGGCCAATTGCCCTGATTGACAAACACGTGCCAATCGTCGTGATGGCACCACGTGATGATCTGTTCGACAAGACAGTTTCCAACATGCAAGAGGTCATGGCGCGTAAAGGTAAGGTGATATTGATCACCGATGCCAACGGACAGGAAGAAGGCGGCGACGGCGCTTGGAATACCATCGTCATGCCAGAAGTCGATCCGGTCCTGTCTCCGATCTTGTACGCCATTCCAGCTCAGTTGCTTGCGTATCACACGGCCATTGCCAAAGGTACGGATGTCGACCAGCCGCGAAATCTGGCAAAATCGGTCACAGTGGAATGACCTTTGACGACGCGCTCGCATCTCTCGAAGCCTTGATCGAACCGGGTCGGGCGGAAAAAATGTCCGCGTATCATAAGCAGGCGCGCCCAGTATTGGGCGTGCCGAACCCTGCGATCAACGATGTGACCAAAGAATGGCGACAATCTCTTTCGGTCGCCGAGCGCGTTGATCTGGCGCGTGCTCTATGGGCAAGCGATATATTTGAAGCCCGCCTTGCCGCCGCCAAAGTACTGACCCAGGCACGTATCCGCCCAGATGACGGCGTGTGGGATCTTATCCAAAGCTGGGTCCCGGATTTTGACAGCTGGGCCATTGCAGATCATGTGTGCATGGCAGGCATGAAACGCCTAACTGCAGACCCCGCCCGCGTGGACGTGATCGAAGATTGGACGACATCGGATCATATGTGGACCCGACGCGCGGCCTTGGTCATCACCCTGCCTTGGACCAAGCAAAACCACCCGAAACCCGCAGAGCTTGCCGTGCGGGATCGCGTCTTGGGCTGGGCTGCTGGCTATGCCGACGATCATGACTGGTTTATTCAAAAATCTGTTGCATGGTGGGTGCGGGATTTGTCAAAGCACGATCCAGACCGCAGTCGGGCATTTCTGGACGCACACGGTGACAAGCTAAAGCCATTTGCGCGCAAAGAAGCGGGCAAATACCTGCCATCGGCCGATTAATCCGCAAACACGCGGATTTCGACCAACTCGGTCAACGGCACACCCAGCGCCTGCATGGCGGCAAGTGACATACGCGATCCGGCTGAGGCCGCACCCTCGATGGGGATCAGCTTCACCTTTTGAGAGGCCGCGCCAAATGTCACGTGCCCCGTGGTCTGTGTGCGCACCAGCGGGGTCTTGAGCCACATTCCAGATTCGGTTGGGGACCCCAACGACACAATCGTTGCCCCAAGATCACCTCGAGCCGCAGTCAAGGAGCCTGTGGTGTGGGCGGACGTTGCTGTCTCTGGTCGCGCCACCGGGCGCACAGTTCCTGCTGGCAGTGGCGCAATCGCTGCGTCCCCTGCCACGTCCATTGCCTGTGGCTGGATTTTGGCACATGCACTCAGGCACACACAAAAGACCAGCCCCAGCGCCGTCTTTGAAAACATGCGAGTTTGCATATGCCCTTGCCCCAATTTCATTCTGTCACTACCTATAGCACTATGAATACACCGTTGATCGACCCCTTCAATCGTACTGTCAATTATTTGCGTGTCTCGGTCACAGACCGATGCGATTTCCGCTGTCAGTACTGCATGTCCGAAAACATGACGTTCCTTCCAAAGAAAGAGCTTCTGACATTGGAAGAGCTGGATCAGCTTTGTTCCGAGTTTGTGAACTTGGGCGTGCGAAAGTTGCGAGTCACGGGCGGCGAACCCTTGATGCGCCGCGGTATTTTAAGTTTTTTTGAAAATATGGGCCGTCATTTGGAAAGCGGTGCGTTGGACGAACTGACGGTCACCACCAACGGGTCGCAACTCGAACGCTTTTCACAACCCCTTTACGCGGCTGGTGTCCGTCGGATCAACATTTCGCTTGATACGATAAACGAAGCCAAGTTTGCCGATATCACACGCTGGGGCCGCCTGCCCCAAGTCTTGCGCGGAATTGACGCCGCACAAAATGCGGGACTGCGCGTCAAGATTAACGCGGTGGCCCTGAAGGGGTTCAACGAAGACGAATTGATCGCAATCACCGAATGGTGTGCCAGCCGGGACATGGATCTGACATGGATTGAAGTCATGCCAATGGGGGACATGGGGGAAGAAAACCGCATCGACCAGTATTGGCCGCTCAAGGACCTGCGGGCGCGTCTTGGTGATCACTATACGGTCACGGATTTGACCGAACGCACAGGCGGACCCGCCCGATATGTCCGTCTTGAGGAAACAGGTCAAAAAATCGGGTTCATCACCCCTTTGACACATAATTTTTGCGAAAGCTGCAATCGCGTTCGCCTGACCTGCACAGGACAGCTTTATATGTGCCTTGGTCAAGAAGGTATGGTCGATTTACGCGACCCGCTGCGCGCCCCACAAGATAAAGACACGCTGGAAAATGCCATTCGTGCTGCTATCGCGCTCAAGCCCAAGGGCCATGATTTTGACTATTCCCGTCAAAAAGCCGACGGTCAGATGTCGCGTCACATGAGCCACACGGGCGGTTGATGCCAAATCCTGAGCGTTTGACACTGACCTATCACGTCTATGCGTGCGCGACCGCTTTGGCGGCCCCGTTTGTGAAACGCAAAATCCGCAAAAAGATGCTGGCCGCACAGATTGCCCCGGCGCGCATCAACGAACGTTTTGGCGCGGCGACAGCGCCGCGCCCTCAGGGCAAACTGATCTGGATACACACAGTCAGCGTCGGAGAGTTCCTGTCCGTGCTGGAATTGATCACGGACCTGACCACACAGGGCACGGTTTTGGTGACCACAACCACGGCGACCGCGGCAGCCCTTGCCGCCCAGCGCCTTGCGCCCGAATGTATACATCAATACGCGCCGTTGGACACACCGCAAGCCACACGCAAATTTCTGTCACACTGGCAACCGGACCTTGCGATCTTTGTCGAAAGCGAGATTTGGCCAAACCAGATCGTTCAAGCACACCACCGACATATCACATTGGCATTGATCAATGCGCGCCTGTCCGCACGGTCGCTGGAAAAATGGGCCAAGCTTCCGAAAACAGCACGGGCCCTGCTGAGCCGTTTTGATGTGATCCTCGCCCAAGCAGATATCACACGTCACGCCCTTGAGGCGCTCGGTGCACCAAGCACACGGTCGCGCACAAGCGGCGATATGAAGGCCGCCTCAAACCCGCTGCCATTTGATGCAGCACAAGCCAAAAAGATGCGTGAACAGTTTGCAGAACGCCCCGTTTGGGTGGCCAGTTCGACCCATCCCGGCGAAGAAGAGAAAGTGTTGCAGGCACACAAGATTGTCAGTGAACAAAACGCCAATAGCCTGTTGGTACTGGTGCCACGTCACCCTGATCGCGCAGAGACCCTTATGGATCAGTTGCGTGGAGACGGCTGGCACGTGGCACAACGCAGCACCGGCGACCTCATCACCAAAGACACTCAGGTTTATCTGGCCGATACTCTGGGTGAAACCGGTCTGTGGTACCATTTGGCGCCGATCGTGTTTGTGGCCGGATCATTCACGCCAGTCGGCGGGCATAACCCCTACGAACCCGCTCATTTTGGATGTGCCATCCTGACAGGACCATTGTATGCCAATTTCGAATTGGCCTATGGAAATATGCTGGCTGAGGATGCCTGCATAGAAGTGCAGGATGCGTCCGACCTCGGCCGCACTGTGGCAGATCTTTTGACAAGCCCGCGCTTACAGCAGCTTCAGACGTCTGCGCACAAATTTGTTCGATCGACAGCCAACACACGTACGGATGTCATGCAAGCGCTTGTCCATTTGCTCGAGACCAAACCGAGCTAGAGGCGCTGTCCCACATCGGACTGCAAGTGATCTAGGAGACGCACCATAAAGGTTTGGCCCGCTTGAAATTGCGCAACCGTCAAATATTCGTTGGGTTGATGCGCCTGTTCGATGTGACCCGGCCCACAGATTGCGGCTGAATATCCCGCCTCTTGGAACTGTCCGCCCTCAGTGCCATACGACACAACTTGTGCGGCGTTGTCCCCCGTCAACTGGCGCAAGAGCATCTCAGCTGTGCCTTGGTCTTCTGGCGCGAGGGCCGGAATGTGGAATTTTTGCTGGAGCACTATCTTTGTGGACGGAACAACCGCCTGCATTTGTGCTTGGATCTCGTCCACCTTGGCGAACAAGGCATCGCGCCATTGGGTCATGTTCTCATCTGGTACCAGACGGAAATCCAGATCAAAGTGACAATCCTTGGCGGTGATGTTGTGGGCTGTTCCCCCATGGATTGTCCCCACATGCGCCGTGGTAAATGGGGGGGTAAATATCGATGCGGCATCGCTGGGCTGGCGTGCCATGTTGGCGGCGTTCACATCGTTGACCCATTCAATCAGCTTGGCCCCATACATGATGGCATTCACGCCCGTGTGCACCAAAGACGAATGGACCTCGAACCCTTGAATGTGCACATGATAGCCAAAGCTGCCTTTGTGACCTGTGACGACCTGCATCATCGAGGGTTCGCCAACGATCACCGCGCTGGCCTTGGGTAAAACAGGCTGCATCGCGTCAATCATTTCTGGCGCGCCCAGACATCCGACTTCTTCGTCATAGCTAAGCGCCAGTTGGAGTGGTCGCGTCACTTGAGCATATTTGGCTTCGACCATGGCCCAGATCGCAAGTGCATCGAACCCCTTCATGTCGCAGGTGCCCCGCCCAAAGAGCTTGCCGTCGCGCTCGACCACCGTGAACGGGTCGGTCCCCCAAGGCTGGCCCTGAACCGGAACAACATCCGTGTGCCCAGACAACAGAACGGCCCCTTCTTTCATCGGCCCGACATGCGCAAACAAAGATGCCTTTTCTTGCGTCGCGTCATAATGTCGGTGCGCTTGAATCCCATGGCTGGCCAAATAGGTGTCCACCCAATCAATCAGTGGAAGGTTGCTGTCGCTGCTCACGGTCGGAAACCCAACCAGCACATCCAGAATTTCGCGCGGTCCAAGGCGGTTCGTCATAGTATATCCCATTCATCTGGTCACGGATCATGTCGGGCAAGCGCGAAATTCATGCGCGCGAATTGCGCGCGGCACCTTCACCGAACACGTTGAAACCAGTTTGTCGATGCAAAGTCCACCCGCGCCAATATCTAGGGCCCAGAAACCGCCGATGCGCCCAGATCAGATAAACCCGCCCCATGACCACAATCTGTCAGGCCATGCCTGTCGCATACCCGATGTCAGTTTCCAAAACCAAATGCGTTTCACCAACACGTTTGTAGCGCGACCGCGTGACCTCAAACCCCTGCGGATGCACCAAGGCCGGAGCCTGAGGGTGTGCACTTCCGGCCATATTGTGACGCTTGCGGGGGTCGGCAACCGGCACCGCGTTCAGCAATGCCTTGGTGTACGGATGTTGAGGCGTTTCAAGGACGGCACGACGGGTCCCGATTTCCACAAGACGCCCGCGGTACATCACGCCAACCTGGTGGCTGATGCGTTCCACAACCGCCATATCGTGACTGATGAATACATAAGAGAGCCCAAGGTCCGCCTGAAGCCGCAGCATCAGGTTCAGCACCTGCGCCTGCACCGATACATCAAGCGCCGAGACGGCCTCGTCGGCCACAATCAACTTGGGGTCCAGCGCCAAAGCCCGCGCGATGGCGATACGCTGGCGTTGACCACCAGACAGTTCGTGAGGATACCGCCCGAGAAAGCTCTGTGGAAGTTCCACAAGGTCAAACAATCTGGCAACGCGGTCCTGCAAGGCGCGCCCGCTAAGCGAAGCATAGTTGCGCATCGGTTCGGCGACTTGATCTTGCAAGGTCATCTGAGGGTCCAACGATGCAAACGGATCCTGAAAGATCATCTGCATATGTCGCCGCATCTGGCGCATGTGTCGTGCTGGCAAGCTGCGCAGATTCTGATTTTCGAATTCGATATCGCCCTCATCAGCGTCGGTCAGCCGCAAAATCGCCCGCGCCACAGTGGATTTACCGCTCCCGGATTCTCCGACCAATGCCAGTGTCTGCCCAGCGTCCAAAGAAAACGACACATCTTCCACGGCGTGCAAGTTTGAAACAGCGCGCCGCAACAAGCCGCCTTTGACGGGAAAGCGAACCGACAAATTGCGCACGCGTAACAGCGGCGTCGAATTTGGAGCCTTGATGCCCTCAGTCGACGCGTAGGGCCCATCTGCTCCAAGCGGCCTTGGCTCATCCGTGCCTGTCATATCCCCAAGCCGTGGCACCGAGGTCAGTAGAAACTGTGTATATGGATGCTGCGGAGCCTCAAAAACCTGAGACACAGTCCCCTCTTCCACCACAAGTCCGTCACGCATCACAATGACCCTGTCGGCGACTTGGGCCACCACGGCCATATCATGCGTCACAAAAATAATTCCCGCACCGGTTTCTTGTTTCAGTTCGTCAATAAGCGCGATGATTTCGGCCTGATTGGTCACATCCAATGCAGTTGTTGGTTCGTCTGCAATCAAAAGTCGCGGCTTACATGCCAAAGCCATCGCGATCACGACCCTTTGGCGCATCCCACCAGATAGTTCATGGGGATATTGCGTCAAACACCGCTCCGGCGACGGAATACGCACGCGCTCTAACAAAGTGCACGCATGGTCTCTTGCTTGCTTGTGGGTGAGGTTTTGATGAAGCTTGATGCCTTCGGTCAGTTGTCGTTCAATTGTAAACACAGGATTAAGCGTGGTCATCGGTTCTTGAAAAATCATTCCGATGTCATTGCCGCGTATATTTTGCATCTCGCGTTGCGTGGCCTGCGCGAGGTCGATCTGAGTGCCGTCGCGTTTGGTAAAATTGATCTGTCCGGCATGCACATACCCATTTTCAAAAGCGACCAACCCCATCACCGAAAGACATGTCACCGATTTACCCGATCCGGATTCTCCGACGATGCACACCGTTTCACCCGGATGCACCCGGCCCGAGAAATCTCGAATGGCGTCCGCCCCGCCATCGTCGGTTCGGAATGTGACGGACAGGTTCTTGATCGTCAAAAGATCAGTATCAGACATCAGTCAAAACCTTACTCAAGCAATGAAGCGCATCTCAAGACGCTATCGTCAGGTCAATCGCACTGTCAAACAGGTGTTTGCAATGCCCCCGTTCACATGCCATTCACCTCACCCAAGGGTTGCATTTAGAGCACCCATAGTCTGTGATAGGCACAACTGGGGAAATCGGGTTTTGATCTTGTGCTTACGCGCTGGATTATTTGATCTGTCCCCACCCCATGATGGCAACCGCTATCACGTACTGATAATCGCGCCCCACAAGGAGCACCGCATGAAGCTTTCGTCAACTTTGTTAAGTCTTGGAACCGTTTGTTTTTTTGCCTCTACAGCCACGGCCGAGCGCGGAAGTGATGGGCATGTCAAAATTCTGTTTTGGCAAGCCCCTTCAACGTTGAACCCGTTCCAGTCCGGTGGCGCAAAAGACAACGAAGCCGCCTCTTTGGTTCTGGAACCATTGGGCCGGTATGATCCAAACGGCGCATTGGTGCCCTATCTGGCGCAGCACATCCCGACGGTGGCCAACGGTGGTGTCGCCAATGATCTGACATCCATCACATGGACCCTCAAACCCGACTTGATGTGGTCAGATGGAACACCTGTCACATCAGAAGATGTGAAGTTCAGCGCTGATTACTGTATGCATCCAGACGCAGGGTGTTCACAATTGGCCAAGTTCGACGGTGTTGAAACTGTCGAAATCATTGACGCCTATACTGTAAAAGTTAATTTCGCCGCCCCGCGCCCCAATCCATACGGCCCATTCATGGGCGGACAGTCTCCAATCCTGCAAAAGGCACAATTTCAGGACTGCCTAGGCGCACGTGCCATCGAATGTGTGGCACAGAACTTTGCTCCCATTGGCACCGGCCCGTTTACCGTAAAGGAATTCCGGCCTAACGATGTGATCTCGTTCGAGGCCAATCCGAATTATCGCGACGCGACCAAACCCGCGTTTGAAACGCTCACCCTCAAGGGCGGCGGCGATGCCACGGCCGCAGGACGTGCGGTCTTGGAAACCGGTGAATTCGACTATGCGTGGAATTTGCAATTGGCACCGGATGTCTTGGCAAAGATGGCGGATGTCGGCATTGGCAAGCCGATCGCAGCCTTTGGCACCACGGTCGAACGCCTTGAGATGAACCTTACCGACCCCAACCCCGATCTGGACAAAAACATTCGCGCCACACGCGAAGCCCCACATCCGTTCCTGACCGACATGAATGTGCGCAAAGCGCTGTCCATGGCAATTGATCGCAGTCTTTTGGTCGAGATCGGATATGGCCCCACCGGGCGTCCCACCTGCAATCTGGTTCCTGGCCCTGCCTATTACGCATCAGACAACACCGCGTGCCTGACACAGGACATTGCAGGTGCCAATCGTCTGCTTGATGCGGCCGGATGGGTGCGCGGCACGGATGGCGTACGCACAAAAGATGGGCAACGGCTGTCAATTCTGTTCCAGACATCAACGAATAACGTCCGGCAGGAGTTTCAGGCTCTGATCAAACACTGGTGGAATGAATTGGGCGTCGAAACCGAACTAAGAAACATCAACGCATCGATCTATTTCGGGGCAGACGCAAATTCCCCTGACACGTTTCAAAAGTTCTATGCAGATGTGGCAATGCACGCCAACAATTATGACGGCACCGATCCGCAAACCTATCTTGCCATGTATCGCTGTGGCAATGAACCCAAGCCATCCCGCCAATGGCAGGGGGAGAACATCAATCGTTTCTGTGATCCCGCCTATGATACGTTGATCGACACCTTAAGCCAAACCTCCGACCTTGAGACACGCTATGACCTTGCAAAACGCATGAATGATATGTTGACCAAGGACAGCTATGTGGTTGTGCCCCTGATTGATCGGGGTCGGGTCTCGGCCCACGCCAACAGCCTCGGTGGTGTTTTGATGAACTCGTGGGACTCCGAGCTGTGGAACATCGCAGATTGGCACCGTATCGAGTGACCGGTGGCAGGCGCGTATCTATGACGGCACCCTTGCTTGCATCCCCAAGCACAACGTCCTAGAGGCCGCGACATGTTCACCTTTACGCTTAGACGCCTTGGCATGGCCATCCCCGCGCTCGTATTCATAAGCGCGGTGATTTTCATGCTTCTAGAGTTGGCCCCCGGAGACCCTCTGGCGCAGGTCCCCCTAAGCGTGCCGCCCGAGGTTAGGGCCAACATGCGCGAAGCCTTGGGATTGGGCGAGTCTGCCCATGTGCGATACTGGAAATGGCTGGTTCAGATGTTCTGGGTCGAGCCGCAAGTTCTGTGCGACCACATCTTTGGCAGTACGTTTGCCGAAGGCAAGCAACGCGTGATCAGCTGGCAAACACGGTCGCCGGTAATGGATACTGTGGCGCAACGTTTACCACAGACCCTCTGGGTGGTGGGCATGGCCTATGTCATCGGGGTGCTTGTCGCCGTGCCCATTGGCATTTATTCGGCGTATCGCCAGTATTCGTTGTTTGATCAGGCCGGTACATTTGTGTCTATGTTGGGGTTCTCGATCCCCCCCTTCTTCGTGGGTCCCCTGTTGATCATGGTGTTCGCTGTTCAGCTCGGCTGGGTTCCATCCGTGTATGACACCACACATACGGTGCACGATTGGCAGAGCTTTCTGGTGCAACTGCGCCAAATGATTCTGCCAGTTCTTGTGCTTAGCCTGCAAGCAATGGCGCAAATTAGCAGATACATGCGCGCCTCGATGCTCAGCGTATTGCACCAAGATTTCATCCGTACCGCACGCGCCAAAGGCCTGCCGGAGCGCAAAGTCGTGTATGTGCACGCGTTGCGCAATTCGCTTATTCCGGTGGTCACAGCCATTGCGCTGGGGTTACCCTCAATCTTCGGTGGGGCCATCATCACCGAGGTGGTCTTTAAGGTGAACGGGATCGGTGACCAGCTCTTGAATGCCTTGCTGGCGAATGACTTGCCCAGTGTGCAAACTCTGACCTTCCTCATCGCGGTTCTGATTGTCATGTTCAATCTGATCGCGGATCTTCTCTATGGCGTGCTTGATCCGAGGATTAGGTATGACTGATCCCGTCGCTGCATCACACAACAGACATGGGAAATGGCCCCGCATATGGCGTGCGTTTCGCAAACACAAAGGGGCGATGATCGGCGGCGGGATTCTTATGTTCATCATCCTTGGGGTCTTGCTTGGGGATCTGCTTTGGGCGACAGACCCGCAAGCGCTTGATATTCGCAACAAGAATATGCGCCCGCTTTACACGCTGCTATGGGATACGGATGCCAAAGTCGGATGGGCCCACCCGCTTGGGACGGATTCTCTGGGGCGGGATGCATTGGCCAATCTGATCGTCGGCGGGCGCACATCTTTGGCAGTTGGCGCCGTCGCGATGTGTATTGCGCTGTTGGTGGGTACCACGGTTGGTATTCTGGCAGGATTGTTCAGATGGCTGGATGGACCGCTGATGCGGCTCACCGATCTGGTGCTGGCGTTGCCAATTTTGCCGCTGTTGTTGCTGGTGGCGACATTGTTTCGGGCCCCACTCAGAGCGCAATTCGGCCCTGAAGCAGGGATGTTTGTGTTGATTGTAACCGTGATTGGCCTGACCTCGTGGATGCAAACCGCACGCATTGTGCGATCTGAAATTCTCCACCTCAAAGAACAGGATTTCATACTGGCGGCCCGCTCTATTGGCACACGGCCGTTTGCCTTGATTTGGCGGCACCTGCTGCCCAACACCCTGTCGCCTATTCTGGTCTCGGCCACGCTTGGCCTTGCAACCGCAATCATCACCGAGAGTGCGCTGTCCTTTCTTGGGTTCGGGTTCCCACCCGATTTTCCGACGTGGGGCAAAATGCTCGCGGATTCCGTGCAACGCATGGATCAGTACCCCGAGCGGGTGATCTTACCCGGAGCCGCGATTTCTCTAACTGTGCTAAGCGTCAACTATTTGGGGGATGGTCTGCGGGATGCCTTTGATCCGCGAAGTCACAGGCGATCGAGAAATTAAGAACAATTCCATCATCGCGCGCCGCGCTGTCAGATTTAACGCACCGCCCATCGCCAGAAGGTGGAACAGGGTCATCCGGACACCAACACATCCAGAACAATTTCCCATCATCGCCGTACTCCAGCACATCGAGAACACTTGATCGCATTTGAATTTGTCTCCATGTGGGAAAAAATTCCAAAAAGTGAGTCATTGCCATGTTTGAGTCCCTTGGTTTCGAAAATTTCACCGCTCCAGAAGTCACAGTGTTCTTTGCATTGGGATTGGGCGTCGCATTTGGCCTGTTGGCTGAGCGCAGCAAATTCTGTTTCCGCCGTGGATTGGTCGGTGACGACCGTCGCGCCGCGATGGGTGTCTGGCTGATGGCTCTGGCCGTCGCTGTCGCAGGCACGCAGGCCGCAGTATACGCCGAATTGATCAGCTTTGACGATCACCGCTTTATGACGACAGATATTGCCGTTCCCGCGCTTGTCTTGGGCGGGGTATTGTTTGGCGCCGGAATGGTTCTGACCCGAGGATGTGCATCGCGACTGACTGTGCTGGCGGGATCCGGAAACTTACGTGCCCTGATCGTGATGTTGGTCTTTGCGTTTGTGGCGCATGCGACACTCAAAGGTATCCTATCGCCCCTGCGTACAACGCTCGGCGGCTTTACTTGGTCCATCGAATCCGCCGCCCTTCCAGGATCGGCCCTTATCTGGAGCGGGTTGATTGTGCTTGGGGCGCTGATCGTCGCGTTCCGCTCTGGAAATCGCGTTACAACTCTGGGGCTTGCCGCCTTGATCGGCGCGCTTGTGCCACTGGGCTGGGTGGGCACCGGATACGTGCTGTATGATGATTTTGATCCGGTTGCGATGGAAAGCCTTGCGTTCACATCCACCGCATCTGACAGCCTGTTCTATGGCATCGCGTCATCCGCCGTCAGTGCGAATTTCGGCACGGGCCTCATCGGTGGTGTTGTCTTGGGCAGCCTGCTTGCAGCATTGGTCTTTGGCAGCTTTCGCTGGCAGAGCTTTGAAAGCCCCGCACAAACCGGACGATATCTGTTGGGTGGGACGCTCATGGGGTTTGGCGGCGTATTGGCAGGCGGCTGCACCGTGGGGGCTGGTCTTTCGGGCATCCCAACCCTTTCGGTCTCTGCGATTATCGCGATTGCGGCGATTGCGGGCGGTGCCCTGATAACCCAACGTATCCTTAGTGCACTCGAGATCGAATCCGCTTCACCATCCACCACACCACGGCCACTACCGGCAGAGTGAGGATCGCAGTCAACTCTCCCTTGGTTAGGCCCATCAGGCTTGCCAAGGGATAGGCGGCGTATGACGCCAACGACACAGCGTAATAGCTGATCGCAACCACCGACAGCCCCTCGACCGTCTCTTGCAGACGCAGGGCAAGATCCGCCCGGCGGTCCATGCTTTCCAACAGCGCCTGATTTTGCGCCGATCTGGACACATCGACCTTGGTGCGCAGCAAATCCCCTGCCCGAATAGCCCGATCCGCCAGCGCCTGCAGCCTCCCTTTGGTCGAACTGACGGTGCGCATCGCCGGATCATACCGTCGCATCATGAATTCACCAAAGCTTTGGCGCCCGTCATGGCGTTCCTCGCGCAACACCTTGATCCTTTGGTTCACAATTGTCTCATAGGCTTCGGTTGCGCCAAACCGAAACGACGTTTCCGCGATCAGACTCTCCAACTCGGCTGACACCTGCAGCAAGCTGTCCAAGGTCACCTCGGCCCCTTCGTCTGTGCCGCTGATATGCGCCATCAACTCGGTCAGACGCCCCTCAAGCGCGCCAAGACGCGGTGACATCGCTCGCACTCTGGAAAACCCAAGCATCGACATGCTCTTGTAGGTTTCGATTTCGCACAACCGTTGAACAATACGTCCGACGCGCCGCTTACCAGTTTCCGGCGATACAAACACGGCCATCCGCATATGCCCTGCCGGATTGATCCGAAAGTCGGAGGCCACAACGGCGGCCCCATCCAAAACATCAGAGACAGCCAAACTTTCTGGCACAAACCAGTCACTCAGATTCTGACGCAAGCTTTCCGATTTGCTGCGTTTTTCGACGCGAACCAAGGCCGACGTCATGCGCACACCGGGCATGGCTGCAAGCCAATCTTCGGGAAACACCTCGAACTCTGCGGGATCAAACGGGCGTACCGACAAGCCCTCGGTAAAGACCGTATAGGTCACAAACTCGGTGTGCTGTTCCCACTTGAGCTTGTGGCGTCCGATGTCGCCAGAATAATGTGTGGCGTTGGGCTGAGGATGTGGTGCGCCGTGCCGATCCAACAGCGCGCACAGATGCGCCAGATCTTGGCTTCTATCGCGGCCAACGGCATCACTGGGCTGTTTCACAGCCAAGAACACCGCAGTACACGGCGCCTTAAGCGATGGAAACGGGCGCGCGTGAAGCTCGTTGGTCAACTTATAGCGCAGGGGGTGGTCAGCAAAGCCAGACATCTTCAACTCCAAGTTTCCGGCACCCTAGCAAGATCACAAAATTTGTAAAGAAAATGTTTTATTTCAATATGTTACGTGAATACCATGGTATACGAAACAGCCAACCCCCCATTATTCCACGCAAAACTTGCATCTTTGCGCCACGGGTTTGCTCGTAAAACTCGCCACAGTCTGCGACATCAACGGCCACGCAAGCCATAGAATGCAAAAAGGCGCCCCAAAGGGCGCCTTTTCGGAATAAGCTTTCGACCACTTACTGGATCATATTCAAAAGCTGATCCAACGATGCTTTAGCATCCCCATAGAACATGCGGGTGTTGTCCTTGAAGAACAGCGGGTTTTCGATACCGGAATATCCAGTCCCCTGACCACGTTTGCTGACGAACACTTGTTTCGCCTTCCAGCATTCCAAAACCGGCATGCCAGCGATGGGGCTGTTTGGGTCTTCTTGGGCGGCTGGGTTCACGATGTCGTTGGACCCGATCACAATCGCAACGTCCGTTGTGGGGAAGTCGTCATTGATCTCGTCCATCTCCATCACGATGTCATATGGCACTTTGGCTTCCGCCAAGAGCACGTTCATGTGACCCGGCAAACGACCAGCAACGGGGTGAATAGCAAAACGCACCTCTTTGCCTTTCGCGCGCAAACGACGTGTCAGCTCTGCGACGTTTTGCTGGGCTTGCGCCACAGCCATGCCATAGCCCGGAATGATAATGACACTGTCCGCTTCTTCCAAAGCAGTCGCCACACCATCCGCATCAATCGCGATCTGTTCGCCTTCGACTTCCATTGCAGGACCTGTTGTACCGCCAAAGCCGCCAAGGATCACGCTGATGAACGACCGGTTCATCGCCTTACACATGATGTAAGACAGGATCGCACCAGACGAACCGACAAGCGCGCCCACAACAATCAACAGATCGTTGCCAAGGCTAAAGCCGATCGCCGCCGCAGCCCAACCCGAATACGAGTTCAGCATCGACACAACCACCGGCATGTCCGCACCGCCGATACCCATAATCAGGTGATAGCCGATAAACAGCGCCATCAGTGTCATCAACGCCAGCGGCAGAAAGCCACCCGTGTTAAAGTACCAGATCAGCGAAATCAGCGAGATACCTGCTGCAGTTGCATTCAGCATGTGACCGCCCGGCAGTTTTGTCGCCGAAGACGTCAATTTGCCAGCCAGCTTGCCATAGGCCACCACAGAGCCGGTAAAGGTCACCGCCCCGATAAAGATGCCAAGGAACACTTCAACGCGCAGGATATTGATCTCGACATGTGATTTATGCGCCAGAAGGCCCGCAAACCCATCCAGACCTTCGCGTGCTTCAGGGCTCATTGCCAGCACGTTGCCCAGTTCGATATGTGCGATAAAGCCCACAAATACCGCTGCCAAACCCACCAGAGAGTGCATCGCTGCAACCAACTGGGGCATCTCGGTCATCTGAACACGTGTCGCCACGACATACCCAATGGCGCCACCACAGGCGATCAGAACAATCGACAGCAACCAAAGACCGGCACCGGGGCCAATCAGCGTCGCCGCAACCGCCAGCGCCATGCCAACGATGCCATACCATACCGCGCGCTTTGCGCTTTCTTGTCCGCTCAAACCGCCCAGAGACAGGATAAAGAGAACCGCTGCGACCACATAGGCCGCTGTTGTAAATCCGAATTCCATGTGTCCCTACTCCTTACGATTTCTGGAACATGGCAAGCATGCGCCGTGTTACGAGGAAGCCACCAAAGATGTTGATCCCAGCCATAAAGACCGAAAGCGCGGCAAGGAGGATCACCAAGAAGCTGCTTGATCCGATTTGCATCAAAGCGCCCAGAATGATGATCGACGAGATCGCATTGGTCACCGCCATAAGAGGCGTGTGCAGCGAATGCGCCACATTCCAGATCACCTGGAACCCGATAAAGACCGACAACACGAACACGATAAAGTGCTGCATAAAGCTTGCCGGAGCGACAAGACCTACGCCCAAGAGCAAAGCACCGCCCACAGCCAGCAAGGTCACTTGCTGTTTGGTTTGCGCCTTAAACGCAGCCACTTCGGCGGCGCGCTTTTCTTCTGGCGTCAGCTCTGGCACCACTTCTTTTGGTTTGGCCGCAATGGCCTGCACCTTGGGAGGGGGCGGCGGGAACGTAATGTCGCCTTGAAAGGTCACCGTCGCACCACGGATCACATCGTCTTCCATGTCGTGATTGATCTGACCGTCTTTTTCAGGGGTCAAATCCGTCATCATGTGGCGAATGTTGGTCGCATAAAGGGTTGATGCCTGCGAGGCCATACGAGACGGGAAGTCGGTATACCCAACAATCGTCACGCCGTTCTCGGTCACGATTTTCTCGTCCATCACGGTCAGCTTACAGTTGCCGCCTTTTTCCGCAGCAAGGTCCACAATAACCGAACCGGGTTTCATGGCTGCAACCATGTCTTCGGTCCAAAGCTCGGGGGCTTCGCGGTTCGGGATCAACGCCGTGGTGATCACGATGTCCACTTCAGGGGCAAGTTCGCGGAACTTGGCCAACTGGGCTTCGCGGAATTCGGGGCTCGAGACCGAAGCGTACCCGCCAGTGGCCGCGCCATCCTGTTGCTCTTCTTCAAAGTCCAGATAGACGAACTCGGCACCCATCGATTCGACTTGCTCGGCCACTTCGGGGCGCACATCAAATGCGTAAGTGATCGCGCCAAGGCTGGTCGCGGTTCCAATCGCGGCCAGACCCGCAACGCCTGCACCCACAACCAAAATCTTGGCTGGCGGCACTTTACCCGCAGCGGTAATTTGACCCGTAAAGAAACGACCGAAATTATTGCCTGCCTCGATGACAGCCCGATAACCCGCGATGTTGGCCATCGACGACAATGCGTCCATTTTCTGGGCACGCGAAATACGCGGCACCATTTCCATGGCGATCACATTTGCGCCCTTGGATTTGGCGGCTTCCATTCCATCTTCGTTTCCTGCCGGATTAAAGAATGAAATCAAAGTTTTGTCTTTGGTCAGACGTTTAAGTTCTGTGGCATCGGGTTGACGTACCTTGGCGACAATGTCCACGGCTTTCCACAATGCGGCGGCCGTCTTAAGCACTTCAACTCCGGCGGCTTCGTACAAGGCGTCCGAGAACCCCGCAGATGCGCCAGCGCCGCTTTCAATGGCGCATTCGTAACCCAGTTTCTGCAACTGCAAAGCGGAGTCCGGGGTCATTGCCACGCGGGCTTCCCCTTCAAACACCTCTTTTGGTGTACCTATTTTCACTTTTCCTATCCCCCTTAGATCGTTGAGCAAGATTATTTCAAGCAGACCATGCTGCACTTGCGAAATGTTTTAACGTGTTATGGTTTGTGGCACAAGCGCGTGAACCCCCCACTTGCTTGGCCGTTGCGTCACTAGACCCACCGCCGGGTTTTTTCGCAGTAGCGCGCGAAATCCATTCTGAACTTTCGGCGCAACCGGTTTTCTTCTGGAATGACAAACCGTTTTTCAATAATCCAAACAAATACAGGCACCAATGGCAGCGCCAAAACCGCATCCCATCGCAAGATAAAACCCGCCAGAATCAGTGCGTCCCCGATATAGATGGGGTTGCGGCTACGTTTAAAAATACCCGATGTGACCAAGCGATCGGCATCGCGGTGCGGCACAAGAGTCGTCTTTTGCTTGCGCATTTCTGTAAACGCCAAAAGCATCAGGACAAATCCGCCACCGACAAGGATGCCCCCTGCAAAGTCGGCCCACGCGCCGCCAAAGCTAAGGCCCAAAGTGTATTGGGTCGATTGAACCCAAGCCAAGACCAGCATGGCCACAAGCCATACCGGAGGAATATCGATCCAGTTTTTCATTCGGGTTTATAGACCGCCGTTTCTGACCAGCCACGCATGCCTGTCTGCAAGACAACCACATTTTCGCGCCCTAACAGACGGGCGGCAAACGTAGCCTGCGAAGACAGTGTGCCAGTATTGCAATACAGAACCACCAGACCAGTTTCCGGCAGTTCGCTTAACCGTGAGGGAATGTCGCGCCATTCAATATTGACCGCTCCGGCGATATGACCCGCAGCAAACTGCTCGGCGTCGCGGGTATCAACAAAGACAGCTGCGTCAAACACGTCTTGATCCAATTGGGCCGGTAGAATGATCCCGGATTCGTATGTCGCAAAGTCCATGTAATCAACCACGGCCTCGAAGACGTCGGCATCACTGGCCCAGACCGGCGTCACGCACATGATAAATCCGATAAGAAAATGCAACAGTTTCATATGGGTATTCCTAGTCTCTTGCACACATCTTTCAAAGGGAAACCCACCAAGCAACAGGATAAAAGAACAACTTACTGTGTGTGCATACAATTATGGAAATCTTTTAGGCGCCTTACATCAACCAAGGCCCCGCCAAAGGTGCGCTTGCTTGACCAATCCAGATGGCGAATGGGTCAAGCGACAGCTCTGCCTATTCCCATTCCATTTCTTCAAAAACACGTCCGGCATTTTTTGTGGCAAGTTCTTCGAAGGTGTCCAGAGTTTTCCAACGCTCTTGGTCCACATAATAGGCCGTGGACAAATCCCCACCATCTTCGATGTGGGCGCCGATTTTTGTGCGCAGATCGACCAGATAATCACGTGTAAAGCGGCGGACCTGAGCAAGGTTCGTTGGGTGCCCGTGACCAGGAATCAGATATGTCGGTGCCAAGGGTTCAAGCCCATTTTCCCATGTCTCGATCCAGCAGCTCGTGCAGATACCTTCGAAAATTGGCAACATCCGCTCGTGAAACGCGATATCGCCGGCAATCATCATGCCCCATTGTGGAATCCAGACTTGGGTATCGCCCGGGTCATGCGCTGAACCAAGGTGCATGATTTCGAACTTCACGCCCCCCAGTTCGAGATCATAGGTGTCTGTAAAGCTCAGGTTGGGAACAACCGTGCGTGTCCCTTCGGCCTTGTCGCGGTTATACCGCTCCATACCCTGCAAAATGAAATCGGCCTCTGAAGTAAAGGCTTCGATGGCGTCCACATGGGCCAAAATGTCGACCCCTTGATCCATCCAGTATGCATTGCCCAACATGGCATGCCCCTGACCGTTTTCATTCACGACAAGCACGACGGGTTGATCGGTGATTTGTTTAATTTCATCATGCAGCGCCTTGGCAAGACGCACAGAGGCACCGCCATTCACGACAACCACACCTTCGCTTGTGACAACAAAGGACAAGTTGTTATTGTGGCCAGAGTTTTCATAAGTCGGTGGCGCTGTGGCTCCGATGGCGGAAAACACATGTGGAATGACCTCAACAGGTTTTGAGTACAACTCCGACTGAGGATACTGATCCGGGATGTCTTCGCTTGCAAAAACCATGGTCGCAAAAACGGACAGAGCCGTGGCAATTCCTGTCAATCGGGTCATCAGCGTGTCTCCTGTTGATAGCTGAATTTAGCAATAATGCACAAATTCACAAATGTGAATGAATAATAAAGTGACGGAACGGCGCGTCTTGTCACAGCCCCCTGCCCTCGTAAGGTGAACCAAACAAGGAGGACAACATGACCCTAACAGGAAAACACGCACTGGTGACCGGCGGCGGAACAGGAATTGGACTGGCCATCGCGCGGGCCTTGGCAGATCAAGGCGCCCAAGTCACCATCACGGGCCGACGCCTCAATGTGCTTGAAGAGCACGCAAACAACGGTTTGCACGCCATCCAAATGGATGTTGCCGACGAGGCGTCAGTTGTCGAAGGCGTGGCCGCTGCCGTCGCCGCGCGCGGCCCCATCCAGATTTGTGTACCCAACGCTGGCATCGCCGAAGGTCGCGCACTTCATAATACGGATATGGCGTTTTGGCGGCACATGATGGGGATCAACGTCGATGGATGTTATCTGACCATTCGCGAATGCCTGAAATCTATGGTGACGACAGATTGGGGGCGGGTCATTGCAGTCTCATCAATTGCCGGTTTGCGCGGTCTCAAGGGCGCTCCGTGTTATTCGACGTCAAAGCACGCGGTCATTGGCATGATCAAGGCTCTGTCTGCAGACTTCGCGACCAAGCCCTATACATTTAATGCGTTATGTCCGGCCTATGTGGATACTGACATCGTCACGGACAACACCCAGAAAATCATGGAACGTACAGGCATGTCCGAAGCAGAGGCCCGCAAACTTATGGTTGGCGTCAATCCGCATGGGCGGTTAATCACCCCCGAAGAAGTTGCCGAGGCCGCACTGTTCCTGTGTGCGCCCAACTCTGGTAGCGTCAACGGACAAACCATTCAAATTTCCGGCGGTGAAATGTAACCCTGATGACCCGCGACGAGTTCAACACCTTTTGCGCCACCTTTCCGGCAACATCGCATGTTGTCCAATGGGGGAATGCGGACGTGTGGAAGGTCGCGGACAAGGTCTTTGCAATCTGTGGCTGGAGCGATGGCCAAGACGCCTTTACGTTCAAGGTCTCGGATATTGCCTTTGAAGTCTTGCAAAGCACGCCTGGAATTCGCCCAGCGCCTTACCTCGCATCGCGAGGAATGAAATGGTTACAGCACTACTGCGCCCCTGGGCTTGGCGATGAAGAGCTGTGTCGTCACATTGCTCTGTCCTATTGGATTGTGTCGACCGGTCTTTCCAAAAAGAAACGCCTTGAGCTGGGGATACCGCTAACCCCACCCGAGGCGCTCTAGGGATCAGCTAAACACCCTGTCATGCCCTCACAATAAACCGTGGGCATGACAGGTTTTCTTGGGCTACCGCTATTTGCGGCCCATCATGTAAAATTCATCGTTCGGGCGCATGGACGTAAAGTTGGCCATGCGGTTGGACAACCCGAAAAAGGCTGTCACGCCAGCGATGTCCCAGACATCTTCGTCCGAGAACCCGTGCCCCCGAAGCAGATCAAAGTCTTCGTCACAAATCGCGCGTGCATCGTTTGACACTTTCATTGCAAAATCCAGCATGGCCATCTGGCGTGGCGTGATATCCGCTTTGCGATAGTTGGCGGCAACCTGATCCGCAATCAGCGGATCTTTGGCGCGAATACGCAAAATTGCCCCATGCGCCACAACGCAATACTGACAATTGTTGTCGCTGGATGTGACGACCACAATCATTTCGCGTTCGGCTTTGGTCACGCCGCTGTCACGCTCCATGAGCGCATCATGATACGCCACAAATGCACGGAATTCATCTGGTCGGTGCGCCAATGTCAAAAATACATTTGGGATGAACCCAAGCTTTTCCTGAACCGTCAACAACAGCGTTTTGATATCTTCGGGCATGTCGTTGATGTCGGGAATTGGAAATCGGCTGATTGGAGCGTCGGTCATGGCAGTATCCTTTTCAAAAGCAATATTTTCAAAGCGCCCACCACCGCAGTGGAAAACGCGTATTATCGGGGCAGAGTGTTGAAAAACGTCTCTGCAAACAGATCGACAGGCTCGGAACTTTGCACCAGCTTTGCGCGCAAGATGGCCCCCTCCCACCCAATCCAGAAAAATGCAGCCAATCTGGCACAATCTGCATCAGGTGAGATGTCACCCGCGTCCTGAGCCAGCTGCAGACAGGTCTGAACGCGACGTTGCCAATCTTGGAACACCGCTTCGAGCGGAGTACGGAACTGATCTTGCGTAGCGCCAAGTTCCTGACCAAGGTTGCCAATCAAACACCCACGGCGGTACGAAAACCGCTCTAGCCCACGCTTGCCGTCCTCGACAAAATCACGCAATCGATCCAACGGCGCGCGGGTCTCGACCAGCAACCAGCGGTCCAGTTTTTTGGCAAAATACAGCGCATAGCCATCAATGACCGCGCGGCAGAAATCATCTTTGCTCGAAAAATAATGGTAAAACGACCCTTTGGGCACGCCGACCTTCCTGAGCACATCGTTTATGCCGGTTTGCGCATAGCCTTGTTCGGTTAGAAATTCGATCCCGCAACGCACCAGACGTTCTCGGGTCTCAAGCCGCTCGGTGCCTGCCTTTTTAGGGCGCCCCCGACGCGGCGCATTTGCTTTTTGGGTGTCTTGTACGTGGTGCTGCATGATGATCTTTTAGACCGGTCGTCTATAAAAATCAACCATCTGAATATGTTTAAATTATCGTAGAATAAATTCTGTGAATTCAACACATAAAGCGCGCTCAGACTTCGCACCTAGCCCTATGTCAACGACTGTTGAAAATTCCACCGCGCGCACAAGGCAATGTCACCAACCGAATCTGGGAACAGGCGCTAGGCTGGACAGCGGTCCAAACGTGCGTCGCGTGTGGCTGCCCAGATGCGCACCGCGTCACCAAAAGCTTGGAACAATGGACGCGATACGGGATCATTCGCCGCATCCCATTCCGGATGCCATTGCACGGCCAATGTAAACCCTGGCGCATCTTTGATATAGGTCGCCTCGGGCGTGCCATCTGGCGCATACCCTTCAATAACGACACGCGTGCCTGCGGTTTTTATGCCCTGCCCGTGCAGTGAATTGGTCATGACCTTTGGTGCGCCCATCAGATCATGAAACACACCACCTTCGGTGAACTCGACACAATGGCGCAGCGCAAATTTTTCTTCCAAAGTGCCGTCAGGTGGCATGCGGTGATTGTCACGTCCGGGCAAGTCGCGAATTTCGGGATACAGTGACCCGCCCATCGCAACGTTCACTTCTTGGAACCCGCGGCAAATGCCTAGAAACGGCTGGCCGCTTTCGACACAGGCCCGCACAAGCGGGAGCACGATCGCATCGCGTGCACGATCAAAGTCGCCATGCGCCTCGGTGGCGGCTTCGCCATAGTTCTCGGGGTGAACGTTTGGGCGCCCCCCTGTCAATAAAAAGCCATCGCAGCGCTCTAGCAGTTCCTCAACAGACACAAACCGTGGGTCGGCAGGGATCAACAATGGCATACATCCAGACACACCCGACACCGCCTCGGAGTTCATGGTACCTCCTGCGTGGGCAGGATATTGATCATTTAGCAAATACTGATTGCCGATAATTCCAACAACTGGCCGTGCCATAGATACCTCATCTGGATTTTGGCACCAACATAGGCACGGCTTTCGGTATGCGCAAACGGGTATCAGGCCTCGCCAATCAATCCCGCAGCGTCAATCCCCGCCATCGCAGCAATTGCGTCATTGTCAGAGGTATCGCCAGTCAATCCAACGGCACCAATCACCACGCCCTTTTTGTCGCGCACCAGTACACCGCCGGGCACAGGGATCACTTGGCCGCCATACACGCCATTGACCGCCGCCATAAAGTAAGGTTGCTGTTCTGCACGCGCCATTTGTGCCGATCCCGACATCCCCAACATAACCGCGCCATAGGCCTTGCCGTGCGCGATTGGGAAACGCCCCGGAGCTGCGCCATCTTCGCGTTCAAAGGCTTGCACATGTCCGCCAGCATCCAGAACAACCACTGACAGCGGCCGAAGCTGCATCTCGCGGCCCTTTTCAAATGCCTTACGAATGATTGTACGCGCCTTGCGAAGGGAAATATCAGCCATTGGAGTGTCTTTCATGTTGCCAAAGGATCATACGGCAAGGCCCACCCCCATCAGGTGATACGCCCTGCCTTGTCCTTCAGATCACAAAGACGCCTTTAGTTCCAGACGCCGCGCATGCAAAACCGGTTCTGTATATCCAGAAGGCTGGACACGCCCGCGAAACACCAGATCACAGGCCGCTTGGAACGCAATGCCGTCAAAGTCAGGGGCCATAGGCCGATACAGCGGATCACCGCTGTTTTGACGATCAACCACAGCGGCCATTTTTTGCATTGCGGTCATGACGCGGGCCTCGCTGACCACCCCATGGTGCAGCCAATTCGCAAGCGCCTGACTTGAAATCCGGCAGGTGGCACGATCTTCCATCAATCCCACATCATGGATATCGGGCACTTTGGAACATCCAACGCCTTGGTCGATCCAACGCACCACATATCCAAGAATACCTTGCGCATTGTTTTCGATTTCTTCGGCAATTTCGGCGTCAGACAGGTTTTCACCTGCCATCACCGGAATGGTCAGCAAATCTGCCAGCGTTCCGCGTGCCCCGTGGGCCTTAAGCGTGTCCTGTCGGGCCAGAACATCAATCTTGTGATAATGTGTGGCGTGCAGGGTTGCTGCGGTCGGGGAAGGCACCCACGCGCAATTTGCACCAGACATCGGGTGCCCGCTCTTGGCTTCAAGCATGGCCCCCATCAAATCGGGCATGGCCCACATCCCTTTGCCGATCTGCGCTTTGCCTTGCAAGCCGCAGGCCAAGCCGATGTCGACATTACGGTCTTCGTAAGACAAAATCCAAGGCGTCGTTTTCATCTCGCCTTTGCGCAAGAAGGCCCCCGCCTCGATCGAGGTATGGATTTCATCGCCCGTCCGATCCAAAAATCCGGTGTTGATAAAGGCCACACGATGCTGGGCGGCCCGAATACATTCCTTGAGGTTCACCGAGGTCCGACGCTCTTCATCCATGATGCCGATTTTCACCGTATGGCGCGGCAAACCAAGGATGTCTTCGACTTTGTCAAAGATTTCATCGGTAAACGCGACCTCTTGGGGCCCGTGCATCTTGGGCTTGACCACATACACCGAGCCATGCACCGAATTTCCGCTGTCGCGCTGCAGGTCATGCATCGCAATCATCACGGTGGTCAGCGCATCCATCAGACCTTCGCCAATTTCCAGACCGTCACGATCCAAAACCGCGGGATTGGTCATCAAATGACCCACGTTGCGCACCAGCATCAAAGACCGTCCCTTAAGAGACGCGTTGGCACCATCAGGTGTGCAATAGGTGACATCTGCCTTGAGTGTCCGATCAAACACCTGTCCGGCCTTTTCAACTGTTTCAGCCAAATCCCCGCGCATCAACCCAAGCCAGTTTCCGTACGCCAGAACCTTGTCTTCGGCATCCACACAGGCCACGGAATCTTCGCAATCCATGATCGTCGACAGAGCGGACTCAAGCGTAATATCATCGATACCCGCGGTATCAGTTTTGCCGATATTCCCCTGACTGTTCACCTCAAGCACGACGTGCAACCCGTTATTCTTAAGCAAGATACGGTCGGGCGCGCTGGCAACACCTGCATAGCCGACAAATTGAGCCTTGTCCGCAAGCGGCACTGAGAGCGCGCCATCAATCACAGACATCGGGCCCACGTCGGCCCACGATCCGGTCGCCAACGGCGCGGCCTGATCCAAAAACGTGCGTCCCCACGCAATGACACGTGCGCCGCGTGCCGCATCGTATCCCTTGCCAACAGGAAGATCCCCCATGGCATCCGTACCATATAGGGCATCATATAATGACCCCCACCGCGCATTGGCCGCATTCAACGCAAAGCGGGCATTGGTGATCGGCACAACAAGCTGTGGCCCGGGAACCAAAGCAATTTCGGGGTCCACATTGGCGGTCTGAATGTCAAAATCTGTACCTTCGGGTAACAAATATCCGATTTCACGCAAGAACGCCTCATATGCATCCGCATCATGAGCCTGCACTTTGCGGGACATATGCCATGCATCAACCTTTTGCTGCATGTCTTCGCGAACTGCCAACAACGCACGATTTTTGGGACCAAGGTCATGCGCAAGGTCACTTAGGCCCGCCCAGAATGCATCTGCCGACACACCGGTTCCAGCAAGGGCTTGCGCCTCGATGAAATCCACCAATACGGGGTCAACTTGCAGTCCGCTTTTTTCAATCCGTGTTGTCATTTTCTTCGCTCCAAACCCACCCGTACACAACGGCATACCGTATTCGATAAATCAGAAGTTTCCTATAGGCAACAAAGTTGACATCCTCAGAATCCCTAAGGGTTCTTCAAGATTTTCCTGAAACTGGCAAAACAGATTTTGACAGGCGCTTGATCGGGCATGCCACCTTGCGCATGGCTCGTGATGCGCTACATCTTGACCCAATGATGATACAGGAGACCGCCATGCGCGACGCCAGCCCCCAGACGATCTATCTTAAGGATTACACGCCCTTTGGGTATATTATCGATGCTGTCGATCTCACGTTTCGGCTGGACCCGACAGCCACGCGCGTCATCAGCCGGCTCTCATTGCGCCCAAACCCCGAGGCCAGCGACCCATGCTTTTTCCTGCATGGCGAAGATCTCAAGTTGATTTCTGCCAAAATCGACGGCCAAGATATTGCACCGCGTCTGATCGAAGGTGGTCTTGAAGCAGATGTTCCCAACGCCCCGTTCGTGTGGGAAACCGAGGTCGAAATAAACCCGCAGGCCAATACCGCGCTAGAAGGGCTCTATATGTCGAATGGCATGTATTGCACCCAATGCGAGGCCCAAGGTTTTCGCAAAATCACCTATTATCCTGACCGCCCCGATGTCATGTCGGTATTCACTGTCCGTATTGAAGGCAACACAGACACCACCCCCCAGCTTTTGTCGAACGGCAACAAGGTCGAAACAGGGGCGCTTTCGAATTCAGATGCACAGTTTGCGGTCTGGCATGACCCGTGGCCGAAGCCGGCCTATTTGTTTGCCTTGGTTGCGGGAGATCTTGTCGCGCATCAAGACAGCATCGTCACCATGTCTGGCAAAACCGTTCAGCTTGCGATCTGGGTGCGCCCGGGGGATGAAAACAAATGCAGCTTTGGGATGGATGCGCTTAAGAAGTCCATGCGCTGGGACGAAGACGTGTATGGCCGCGAATATGATCTCGACGAATTCAATATCGTTGCGGTCGATGACTTCAACATGGGCGCTATGGAAAACAAAGGGCTCAACATCTTCAATTCGTCCTGTGTTCTGGCCAGCGCGGAAACCAGCACCGATGCCAATTTCGAGCGGATCGAAGCCATCATTGCACACGAGTATTTCCATAACTGGACAGGCAACCGCATTACCTGCCGTGACTGGTTCCAGCTTTGCCTTAAGGAAGGTCTGACCGTTTTTCGCGATCATCAGTTCACAGCAGATGAGCGCAGCGCCCCTGTCGCACGTATCGACAATGTTCTGGCCTTGCGCGCCCGTCAGTTCCCCGAAGATCAAGGGCCCCTGTCGCATCCTGTCCGCCCCGAAAGCTTTCAGGAGATCAACAACTTTTACACCGCCACCGTGTACGAAAAAGGTGCCGAAGTCATTGGCATGCTCAAAACGCTTGTCGGGGATGCCGCCTATGCCAAGGCGCTGGATCTCTATTTTGACAGACACGACGGCGACGCGGCCACAATCGAAGACTGGTTAAAGGTCTTCCAAGACAGCACCGGCCGGGACCTGAGCCAATTCAAGCGCTGGTATTCACAATCAGGCACGCCACAGGTCACCGTGCGCGAAGACTATGATGGTGACACCTTCACCTTGCATATGTCACAATCCACTGCCCCATCGACCGAACAGCCCAACAAACTGCCACAGGTCATTCCGGTCGCGGTCGGGCTGCTTGACGACGCGGGCAACGAAATACTGCCCACGCAAGTTCTGGAACTTGACCAAGACGAAAAGAGCTTTTCCTTTTCTGGGATGTCTGCACGCCCGACGCCATCGATCTTGCGCAATTTCTCTGCGCCCGTGATGCTGACCCAAGAAGGCGGCAATTCACGCCGAGCGTTCTTGTTGGCGCATGACACCGATCCGTTCAATCGTTGGGAAGCTGGCCGCATGCTTGCGCGGGCCTCTCTGGTTGACAGCATCACCACGGGTTCCGCCCCTAATCCCGACTATCTAAGTGGGCTTGTCGCGGTCCTGTCTGACACGACATTGGACCCCGCGTACCGCGCATTGATGTTTGGCCAACCCACCCAGTCAGAGCTCGCGGGGATTCTGCATGAATCCAGCACCGCGCCTGACCCGCAGGCCATTCACGACGCAAGCGAAACCCTGCGCGCCGCCAAGGCCGAAACTCTGGCCGATATGCTGCCGGATCTTTATGCGCAAAATCAGGTAACAGGTCCGTTTTCACCAGACGCCGAGGCCGTCGGCAAACGCGCCTTGGCCAATGCCGCGCTGGCCCTGTTGTCGCGTCAGGATGGCGGTGCCACTGCGGCGCTGCAATATCAGAACTCCGACAACATGACACAGCAGCTTGCCGCCCTTGCCGCATTGCTGGATGTCGGGGCGGGCGATGACCATCTTGCGGCATTCGAGGCGCAATGGTCGCACGACCGCCTTGTGATGGACAAATGGTTCAGCTTGCAGATCATGCAAGCCAAACCCGAAGACGTCGCGGACACCACCCGCCGCCTGACACTCCATGCAGACTTTGACATGAAAAACCCCAACCGGTTCCGTGCTGTCATGGGGGCTTTGTCGATGCATCACGCCGGGTTCCACCATGACGGGGGCGCGGCCTATACGTTGTTGACCGATTGGCTGATCAAGCTCGACCCGCTCAACCCGCAAACCACAGCCCGCATGTGCAGCGCATTCCAAACCTGGACCAGATATGATGCCGGACGTCAGGCCCTGTTGCGCGCGCAACTTGAACGCCTAGTGGCAACACCTAATCTAAGCCGTGACACGTCCGAAATGATCACGCGCATCTTGGGGTAACCAAACAGCCACCCAACAAAAACATCGCGAGCATGGCGACCACTTCGCCATGCTCGCAATCTGCAATATCTGGGATCACAACCAGCCTGTTCTGTCGCCTTTGCTCACGATGGCGGGTATCGGCTCATCGCAAATAAACACCAAAACCGTCTGGATTATTCCAATAAGGTGCCACGTTTCGGCCCGAATACGCCTGCATATTGGCGACATTCACAGGAGCCGATGTAACCAATGACTCGTTTTTCAGACAAAACCTCGAAGTTCACGGAACGCTTTGCGCCGTCGCTTCACTCTTTTGCGCAAAAGATGCCTTTGTCTCGAAAAAAAGATCCCGCTGACGACGACGCGGATCAATCTCCTCTTCGATTTCACAGTCACCTAGATCGGCTGCATATCCCGATCGCCGACAATACACCCGAGCAAGAGAAATGCGACGAAGTCCAAGATCGTGGCCTTTTTCTGGCCCGCCAAGAGCGCTGGGACGAACTGAGCGAAGCAATCCGGTCTTATGACACGGCGCGCGCAGCGACGGCGACAGGCATGCCGATGGCAGATTTGCTGTTGTTCGGGGCGCGTGCAGATGTGGTGCGCGCTGCAGAACACTCGCTGCTGCATGGGCGGCCCGCCAAAGATTCGGACTTTTTCTCGGGTGTTGAGGCCTTTGAGGGCGTCTTGATGGAAGACCCAGAGAATTACGCCTTGGCGTTGATTGTCGCTCATATGCACATCGACATCGGTTGGGCGTGGCGTGGGGCACGGGCCAACACCGATATCAGCGACATAAATCGCGAAGCATTTGACGCCCATTTCACACGTGCAGCAGACATCTTGCGCGACTTTTGCGCGACTGGCCTTCAATCTCCGGCGTTGTGTGCGGCACGCTGTGCGTTGCTCCCCGGGCACTCCCACCCAGCAAGCCAGTTGGTGCGAGAATTTGAGGGCCTGATTGATCTGGACCCGATGAACCCGCGCCACATGCGATCGTTGGGGAACTATCTTTTGCCACGTTGGTATGGCGATTATGCGCAACTTGACCTGCATGCCCGCCGTATTGCTGCGCGTACCTATGAAAATTGGGGCGCTGGGGCCTATACATGGGTTTGGTTCGACGCGTTGTTGGTTGACCCCAATGGGTTTGGCATGATCGAAGCCGAGTATTTTCTGGAAGGTGTTTATGACATCCTGCGGCTGCGCAAGGACCAGCATACGGCCAACTTGCTTGCCGCGCATCTGTTCCAAAGCTGGCAAACAGCACGGCAGCGATATCATGAATCCGGCACCCAGCCAGAGCTTGCCGCAACCCTGAAACACGGGTTTGAGATGGTAGTGCGGGACCACCTGCGAGAGGTGCACCCCTTGGTGTGGGGTCATGCGGAAATCGGATTTGAAAATACCGCCCGCATTATCTCGCCGGATCGTTTGGCGCAAAAGGGGCGTGAAACCGCCTTGTATGCGGTGGCAATCCCGTTTCTCAACAGCCTGCAAACCGGTCAAACCGTCCGTTTTGAACGCGACGGCATCACCCAAATCAACCCATAGTCCCCCTGCCCCCTTGCTCCTGCAACGGCACTGTCTTAGAACCCGATCCAGTTGCGTTCAAAGGAGTCCTGCAGATGCTTGACCTGACATATGAAACCCCAAAGCCCAAAATCATTGCGGGCGCCAAGCATGACTGGGAATTGGTCATCGGGCTCGAGGTGCACGCGCAGGTCAGCTCCAATGCGAAACTGTTTTCAGGCGCCTCAACCAAGTTCGGGGCCGAGCCAAACAGCAACGTAGCCTTTGTCGACGCCGCCATGCCCGGCATGTTGCCTGTGATCAACGAATATTGCGTAGAACAAGCCGTGCGTACGGGTTTGGGCCTCAAGGCAGAGATCAACCTCTGGTCCGCCTTTGATCGCAAAAACTATTTCTATCCAGACCTTCCCCAAGGCTATCAGATTTCGCAACTGTACCACCCCATCGTAGGCGAAGGTGAAATTCTGGTCGATATGGGCCCCGGCGTGGCGCGTCTGGTGCGTGTCGAACGTATCCACATGGAACAAGACGCAGGCAAATCCATCCACGACATGGACCCCAACATGTCTTTCGTCGACTTGAACCGGACCGGCGTGGCGCTGATGGAAATTGTGAGCCGCCCTGACATTCGTGGACCAGAAGAGGCCGCGGCCTATGTCACCAAGCTGCGCCAGATCCTTCGGTATCTGGGGACCTGTGATGGCAACATGCAAAACGGAAACCTGCGTGCTGACGTAAACGTATCGATTTGTCGTCCCGGACAATACGAAAAATACCAAGAAACACAGGACTTTTCGCATCTGGGCACGCGCTGCGAAATCAAGAACATGAACTCGATGCGCTTTATTCAGGCCGCCATCGACGTCGAAGCCCGTCGCCAGATCGCAATTGTCGAGGGCGGTGGAGAGGTCACACAGGAAACGCGCCTGTATGATCCGGACAAAAACGAAACCCGCAGCATGCGCTCGAAAGAAGAAGCGCATGATTATCGGTATTTCCCCGATCCGGATTTGCTGCCACTTGAAATCGAACAATCATGGGTCGATGCCATCGCCGCGTCTTTGCCCGAGCTTCCAGATGAGAAAAAGGCCCGCTTCATCAAAGACTTTGGCCTGTCTGAGTATGATGCCAGCGTTTTGACGGCGGATGCAGAAAATGCAGAGTACTTTGAAGCCGTTGCCGACGGCCGGAATGGAAAACTCGCTGCGAACTGGGTCATCAATGAACTGTTTGGGCGCCTCAAGAAAGAAGATCACGACATTTCACAATCGCCGGTTTCTCCAACCCAATTGGGCGGCATCATTGATCTGATCTCGTCGGACGCCATTTCGGGCAAGATCGCCAAGGATCTTTTTGAAATTGTGTACACCGAGGGCGGTGACCCGGCAGAGATCGTCGACTCACGCGGTATGAAACAAGTCACAGACATGGGCCCGATCGAAGCGGCGTTGGACGAAATCATCGCGGCCAACCCTGCTCAAGTCGAAAAAGCCAAACAAAACCCCAAGCTTGCGGGGTGGTTTGTTGGTCAGGTCATGAAAGCCACTGGCGGCAAAGCCAATCCAAAGGCCGTGAACCAATTGGTTGCGCAAAAGCTGGCACAATAGATCCCGCTCCTTTCAAGAGCATCATGCGGTGCTCTTGAAACCCCAATTTTTCCGATACATTGACGTGGCGTTGTCACGCTCGCCCCCTCGCCTTGCGCACCCGCTGCGATAAGATGCCCAAATCAGCCGCATTTTCCAGAGGATACACCATGCAGTTTGCTGCCCCTTTTTTGTCAGACCCGATGGAAATTAACCCAGATTGGATCGACTATAACGGTCATCTGAACATGGCATATTACAACGTATTGTTTGACACTGGCGTTGACCATCTCTGGAAGAAAATGGGATTTGGACCAGACTATATCGCCGAGCGCGGTTTCACGACCTTCTCGGCGGAATTTCATGTCTGTTATATCCGCGAGCTGCATTTGGGCAGTCAGGTGCGCGCCTCGTTTCAACTGTTGGACTTTGACGAAAAGCGCTTTCACTTTTACCAGGAATTGCGCCACGAAGACGGATGGGTTGCCGCCACCGGAGAAGGGCTCGGCCTGCACATTGATACCAAAGGTCCCCGTGTTGCTGCCATGCCGGATGACATCTTTCAAAACGTCATCGCGTTGGGCAAAGCCCATGCGCACCTGCCCAAACCCGACCGTGTAGGTCGAACGATGGGCATTCCACGCAAGGCCACCTAGGCCCGCACGCCAAAATCATATGCAGACGAACGCGCCAAACCTTGATATACTTGGT
Organism: Shimia litoralis; assembly: GCF_005518135.1. Taxonomy (GTDB): domain Bacteria; phylum Pseudomonadota; class Alphaproteobacteria; order Rhodobacterales; family Rhodobacteraceae; genus Shimia_E; species Shimia_E litoralis. The sequence continues at coordinate 107,494 of NZ_SULI01000003.1, forward strand.
GTATTGAGCAAGTGCAGTGATTATTATGACAGTATATGATTACAAGGTCGTTCCCGCGCCAACCAAAGGCCGCAAGGCGCGCGGCATTCGTGGGTCAGATCAAAAGTTCGCCTATGCGATTGAAACCATCATGAACGAGATGGCCCAGGACGGATGGGAGTTCCAGCGTACCGAGACATTGCCATGCCAAGAGCGGTCCGGTCTGTCGGCTCAACACACCGCCTTTCGCAATGTGATGGTCTTTCGCAAGCCACGCCTGACTGACCTAAGCGCCTTTCAACCACGTCAACTTGAGCGACCGTCGTTGGCGCGCATTGCGGCCTCTAGCCAAGCCCCAGAGACACCCGCGGCGGATCACAGCCCGCCCAGCACCCGCGCCGAGCCAGACAAGGCGCCACCGCTAACCTTGGGACCTGAAAGCCGGGCAGAGGATGACTTCTTTGTCGACCCAGAGGGTCAAAATATCGGCGAGCACCTGCCCATTGCCCTGCGCCGACGGGCAGAGGCTTTGGACGCCGACGGGCCAGATATTGCCGCCGAATAAGTTAGGTGTCGATATCCAGCGCCAGCGCATGAATGCGTCCGACAAGATCTGCGCCAAGTGCTTTGTGAACCGCACGATGACGCGCAACACGGGTCAGGCCCTCAAAAGATTTTGCGCGGATCATCACGTTAAAATGACTCTCGCCACTGCCGGAATGCCCTGCATGACCGCGATGACTTTCGCTATCATCCACCACATCAAGGGCCGTTGGGGCAAAGGCTGTGGTCAGCCGTTCATGAATTTCTTGTGTCACTGACATTTTTTGGCTCCAGCCTCTTCTATCTGCTGACATATAGACTAAACTCTCCGCCTCGAGTCGGAAAGGTAAGACCATGCCCAAACCAGATCCCTTCGGTTTTGATATGTCCGTTTCAACGGCAAAAAAGAAAAATCCACGTGGCCGTCGCGGCATGTCAGGGGAATCCCAGACATCCACGCGCCAGTGCGAACACGAAGGTTGCCAAGAGGCCGGCAAGTTCCGCGCCCCCAAGGCCCCAGATGTCTTGGACGAATTCAAATGGTTCTGCCAAGAACACGTGCGTGAATATAATCTCAAGTGGAACTTCTTTGATGGCACCACCGAAGCAGAGATGAACGCACAGCAATCCAAAGACAAAGTTTGGGAACGCGAAACCAAGCCTATGGGCGATCCCGAAAAACGGGCTTGGGCGCGCTTGGGCATTGAAGACCCGCATCAGGTTCTGGGCGCTAATGCCACTCAGAACCCCGGCAAAGGCGGCGGCGGCGGTCGTCGTTTGCCACCAACCGAACGCCGTGCAATCGAAATTTTGGAAGCCAAAGATCACTGGGCCAAGGCGGAAATCCGCAAGTCCTATAAAAAGCTTATCAAAGTATTGCACCCCGACATGAATGGTGGCGACCGAAGCCAAGAAGAACAGCTTCAAGAAGTTGTCTGGGCTTGGGATCAGCTTAAGGACAGCAAAAGCTTTAGATAAGCGCGGTTTCGAACACGTGAGATTGACGGGCAGAAGGGGCACCCTTCTGCCCGATTTCATTGACACAACACCAATGTATCCACCTGTTGAGCTGTCATACCCAAGGCAATCAACAAGTTTCTGCTTGGCGCGTCCGACTGCGAATTCAACAACGCACGATTGGCGCGTGCGATTGCCTCAAAGCTGCCCGCGCCAAGCATCCCGTCAATGCCTCCGGGGTCAAATCCGCCACGGTCCAAAAGCGATTGTAAGGATCGCGCGACCATTGGGTCACGAAAATCGATCGCGCCGCAAAACGCCGTAGGTGGCACGGCTGCATCTACCCAAGTTGGCAACATCCACCCGGTGTCACCCGAGAGTGCGTTTCTGGCCGCCTTTTGACGGTCCGCCCCGCGCATAAAATCCAACGCCTCGCCCAAGTTTCCCCGTGCGACGTCTTCGGCGAAAATATCTGTATAGTCAGTTTCTTCTTTTGAGCAGTTCGCACCCGAGGGTTCATATATACTCCAAAATTCTTTGGCCCTTGCAGACGGACGACACCCAAGAAAATGCATCGCACAATCGCCAATATTCCGTGTCTCTCCGCAAGAGTCATACACCCATTCACCAAAAGAGGTTTTTGCACCATAGCATACGAACTCTCCGTGCGGGTCATAGGCCACAAAGCTGTCCGACCGGACATCCAACGTCTGAAGTATCTGGGCGTTTGGGTTGCCATATTCTTGCCGATACAGACCTGAACATAACGCAAGCACCCCTGAGCGGTTCAGGGACTTGGCCCGAGACGGCGGGCTTTCGAACACGGTCGCAATCAACTGTAGTTCGGGCACCGACAGATGGTACATCTCGCTCGACAACGTGGCATACATCTGTTCCAGAATCGTCAGATCGACCTTTGCAGCAATAAACTGGCGCACCGCTTCGACCTTCACATCATCAACCAGCTTGATGATCTGCTCTACGCGATCGCTGGAAAATGTATCTTTAGGAAGTGTGACCGCAGGCCGATGCACCCCCAGTTTTGCCGTGTCATGCGCAAAGCGTCGCGAATGAAAATATCCCTCGTATTCAGAGAACCCAGCGAAAAAGATAAAACTACAGGCCGACTCGCAAGTGGCATCCTTGTCTAGAAGGGTAATAAACTGATTTTTCTGGATATACTTGGCGATCTTAAGTGCCTCACTGAGGTTGCCGCCGGGACTGTTGAGCGAAATCACGTTGTTGACCGGGCAATATCCTGCCTCAAGACAATTCAACAATCCACGGGATTGCACGAACTGCGCCAAACGATCTGCGTCGCCCTTTTTGATCATGCCGGAAATTTCGATGACGCGCCCAAACGAAACAGAATAAAACGCCGCATCATCATGGTTAAGGCGCAGAGACCGCTCTACATCAATCGAGAGAATGCGTTCTCCGCCGGATCGGTCCCCACGCCAAAAATAGTATTCAGGAGACTCGTAAAACCTCTCTGTCCTAAGCGGCTGGGTGTCGCCAGAATGGGCCTTGGCCGTCCCTGCCTTGCAGGCATCCCCCGTCCACTGTCCCCCGATATACTCCCATCGGTCCTTGCCGTAGAAATCCAGAGCATTCAGGCTCCAGGGCTTGTAACGCTCAAACATACATTCGTTGCGTACGTCATTTCGTGCCTGAAGTGTAATATCTGCAGCCTTAACCAAAGGCGCATTCAGAATCAAAACAACGGCCAGCCCAATAGCTGCAATGACGTATCGGTTCATAGCCCTCTGCATCGCACAATGACCTTTCAATATGAATAGGGTCATTATGCGCAGGATCAGAAACCAATCAACACGTGCCTCAGGCCGGATGGAACACCAGCGACACCCCGTTCAGGCAATGGCGTTTTCCGGTCGGTTTAGGGCCATCATCAAAAATATGTCCAAGATGACTGCCGCACCGGCGGCAATGACATTCTGTGCGGACCGAAAACAGCCTGTTGTCTTCTTTGGTCCCAATGGCATTGCGTTTGGATTTGTAAAAACTCGGCCAACCTGTGCCGCTGTCGTATTTATGCTTGCTTGAATACAACGGTAAATCGCACCCGCGACAATGATAGGTCCCTTTGTCATAAACCTTGTCCAAAGGCGAGCTGCCAGCCCGCTCTGTCCCTTCTTGGCGCATGACCTTGTACTGGAGCGGCGTCAACATGGATCGCCATTGCGCCTCTGTGTGCGTCACTTCAAACATTTCTTCAGCCGCGCGGACCGCACGGCCAGACCACATCGCCACGCCTATCGCGGCTACTGCACCGCCCAAGACCATTCGTCTTTGCATTGTCTTCTCCCTGTTTGAAATAGAATGTTACAATCCACTGGACACAATGCAATTAACGCCTACGCACGAGGTCGCGAGAATTGTGACAACGCCACGTCGATTTTCACCCTTTCCCTTGCGGCGGATGGCGATATGGTGCAGCACATATTTTGAGAATATTGCCCCGGGATCGCGCCCGGCACGAGAGGAACAGGACAGATGGCTGACAGTTTGATTGATATCACGGCGAAACCAACCGAGGATATTTCGGTACGTGAAGTGTTCGGTATCGACACAGACATGACGGTCAAAGGCTTTGCGGATCATACGGATCGCGTGCCAGAATTGGACCCGACCTATAAGTTTGATCCGGATACCACGATGGCCATTCTGGCAGGATTTTCGCGCAATCGCCGCGTGATGATTCAAGGGTACCACGGCACAGGGAAATCAACCCACATCGAACAGGTTGCCGCCCGCCTGAACTGGCCCGCTGTGCGTGTGAACCTTGATAGCCACATCAGCCGGATCGATCTGATCGGCAAAGACGCCATCAAGCTCAAGGATGGCAAACAGGTCACCGAATTCCACGAAGGCATTCTGCCGTGGGCCTTGCGCAACCCTGTGGCCATTGTGTTCGACGAATATGATGCGGGCCGTGCAGACGTGATGTTTGTCATTCAGCGCGTTCTGGAAACAGACGGCAAGCTGACCCTGTTGGATCAAAACGAAATCATCAAACCGCATCCCTATTTCCGTCTGTTTGCCACTGCAAACACTGTGGGCTTGGGCGACACTACCGGCTTGTATCACGGCACCCAGCAAATCAACCAAGCCCAGATGGACCGTTGGTCTTTGGTGGCCACGCTGAACTATCTTTCGATTGATGCAGAAACCAATATCGTTCTGTCCAAAAGCCCGCATTACAACACCGAAGCAGGCCGCAAGACCGTCAAACAGATGGTCACCGTCGCCGATCTGACACGGACTGCGTTCATGAACGGCGATCTGTCGACCGTCATGTCCCCACGGACCGTCATCACATGGGCAGAAAATGCGGAAATCTTCCGCGACGTGGGCTATGCCTTCCGCCTGACCTTCCTGAACAAATGTGACGAGCTCGAACGCCAGACCGTGGCCGAATTCTATCAGCGCCTGTTCGACGAAGAACTGCCCGAAAGTGCGGCAAGCGTAAGCTTGGGTTAAGTTTCCCACCCTGTCCAATATTCGTGTTGGATGGGGCACAAATCGGGGACGGGTCGAGATTCGGCCAATACCTCGTAGAAGGGGAAGCCAACGGAAAATTGCGGTGTAGTTCTCTATGGATTTTGTCGCCTTTTGGATACTAGAATAATCTCATGAGCAAACGATCTGACAACCCCGCCGATCCGTTCAAAAAGGCGCTGGCCGAAGCCACAAAAGTGATGGCCAACGACCCTGATCTGTCGGTGACCTATACCGTTGATCCATCCGGCGTTTCGGGCGAACAGATGCGTCTGCCCCAAGTCAGCCGTCGCATGACCCGCGACGAGGTGCTTTTGGCACGCGGTACGGCGGACGCGCTGGCGTTGCATCGCAAGTACCACAACGGCGAGACACACGCACGCTATGCCCCCAGCGACGGGATGGCTCGCGACCTTTATGAAGCCTTGGAAACCGCCCGCTGCGAGGCGATGGGCGCGCGTGATATGCCCGGCACTGCGGGCAATATTGATGCCAAAATCGGGCACGAGGCCGCCGGGCGCGGCTATGACAAGCTGACCACGCCTGCAGATGCGCCGCTGCCTGTGGCGGCGGGATATCTGATCCGCCACCTCGCCACCGGACGGGATTTGCCTGCGGGGGCGCAAAACGTCATGGAACTCTGGCGTGACCACATCGAAAAAAACGCTGGTGGCACGCTGGATGACTTGCAAGACATGCTGTCTGACCAGCAGGGGTTTGCCAAATTTGCCCGCCAGATCATCAAGGATCTTGGCTATGGCGATCAACTGGGCGACGACCCTGATCAGACCGACGATCAAGAAGATGATGTAGACGACAGCGCCGAAGAACAGCCCGATCCAGATAGCAGTGGTCAGGATGACAGTCAGGACGACGAGGCCGAAGCCAATCCCGAACAGGCCCAAGACCAGCAACAGGACATGTCCGAGGCTCAGGTCTCGATGGACGAAATGGCCGACGACGAGATGGGCGAAGATGTGGAAATGCCCGAAGGCGAAGCGCCTCTCGAGCCCCCTGCCCCACAGCCGATTTCGGATGCGGACCCGAACTATGTCGTGTTTAACGCTGAACATGACGAAGAAATTCGTGCCGAAGACCTTGCTGAGCCGGTCGAACTGGAGCGGTTGCGCGCCTATCTGGATCAACAGCTCGAGCCACTTAAGGGCGCCGTAAGCCGTCTTGCCAACAAATTGCAGCGTCGCTTGCAGGCCCAGCAAAACCGGTCTTGGGAGTTTGACCTAGAAGAAGGCATTCTGGATGCCGGACGCTTGGCGCGCGTGGTTGCCAACCCGACCACCCCCCTGTCGTTCAAGATGGAAAAAGACACCGAGTTCCGCGACACAGTGGTGACATTGTTGCTGGACAATTCGGGGTCCATGCGCGGACGTCCCATTTCGATTGCAGCGATTTGTGCCGATGTTTTGGCACGCACCCTTGAGCGCTGTAACGTCAAAGTCGAAATTCTCGGTTTCACCACGCGCGCGTGGAAAGGTGGCCAAAGTCGTGAGAAATGGCTCAATGACGGACGGCCGCAAACACCGGGACGTTTGAATGACCTGCGCCATATCATCTACAAATCAGCAGACGCCCCGTGGCGGCGGGCGCGCCCAAATCTGGGATTGATGATGAAAGAAGGGCTGCTCAAGGAAAACATCGACGGTGAGGCGCTTGAGTGGGCACACCGCCGTATGGCTGGCCGCCCCGAAGCCCGCAAAATTTTGATGGTGATTTCAGACGGCGCGCCTGTGGATGACTCGACACTGTCGGTCAATCCGGCCAATTATCTGGAAAAGCACCTGCGCGATGTGATCGCCATGGTGGAACGCCGCAAACAGGTTGAACTGTTGGCCATCGGGATCGGCCACGACGTGACGCGGTATTATGACCGTGCCGTCACCATCACCGATGTCGAACAGCTTGCCGGAGCCATGACCGAACAGCTAGCAAGTCTGTTTGACAGCGACCCGCGCAAACGCGCACGGGTTCTTGGGATGCGCAAAACCGGCTAGCCACTGCGGCCGCGGCCGATTTGGATATATATCACGCGCCCCGAACAGTGCGTACAGAGATGCAAGAACGACCCCAAGTGCGGCACTGCCCCGCTTGGGACGTTTGGGAAGGACCAAATGTACCAGCAGTTTCACGCCACAGCCCAGCCTGACCAAGGACCGCCACGTTTGACAAAACTGCGCCAATATCTGGCCCAGCATGATCTGGATGGCTTTGTCGTGCCGCGCGCTGATGCCCATCAGGGGGAATATGTTGCCCCTCGGGATGATCGCTTGGCATGGCTTACGGGTTTTACCGGATCCGCAGGGTTCTGTGCCGTGCTGCCCAATATCGCTGGCGTGTTCATCGACGGACGCTACCGAGAGCAAGTAAAAGACCAAGTGGCCGAAGTGTTCACCCCCGTGAACTGGCCCGAGACATCGCTTGGGACATGGCTCAAAGACCAGATCAAAGGGCCGGCACGCATCGGGTTTGACCCTTGGCTGCATGCCCCGCAGGACATCGAAACCCTGCAACATAGCCTTGACGCGACCGACATCTCTTTGGTCCCTGTCAACAACCCCGTTGATGCCATCTGGGAAGATCAACCAGACCCGCCGCGCGCGCGTGCCTTCCCGCATCCGCTCGCCCTTGCAGGCGAAAGCCATGGCAGCAAACGCGCCCGTCTGGCATCCGACATGCGCCAAGCAGGCCACAACGCCGCCATTTTGACCCTGCCCGATAGCATCGCTTGGCTGCTTAATATTCGCGGTACAGATATTCCGCGAAATCCGGTTGTGCACGCATTTGCGATTTTGCATGCAGATGGTCAGGTTGATCTCTTTCTCGATCCGGTCAAGCTTGAGGATATGGCTGACCATCTTGGTGCCAACATCCGCGTGCATGTCCCCGAACGGTTTCTGCCGATGTTGTGCAATCTGGATGGCCCTGTTGTCGTCGACAAATCCAGCGTGCCTATGGCCGTCGTGCAGACACTAGAAACCGCTGGCGTGCAGGTTGTTCTGGGAACCGATCCTTGTGTGTTGCCCAAGGCGCGCAAAAACACCACCGAGATTGACGGGGCAATTGCCGCGCATGTACGCGATGGCGCTGTAATGTGTGAATTTCTGTGCTGGTATGATGCCAATGCGCATACTGCACTTAGCGAAATTGATCTTGTCACCCAATTGGAACAGTGTCGGCGCGACACAGGTGCCCTGCGCGACATCAGTTTTGAAACCATCTCGGGCACCGGCCAAAACGGCGCGGTCATCCATTATCGTGTGACCCATGACACCAACCGCATGCTGCAAGACGGCGATCTTGTCGTCCTCGACAGTGGCGGGCAATATCAGGACGGCACCACAGATATCACACGCACCCTGCCAGTTGGCTCCGTTGGTCCCGAGGAAAAAGCCGCCTTTACACGGGTGCTTCAGGGCATGATTGCCGTCTCAAACCTGCGCTGGCCCAAGGGGCTGGCAGGGCAGCACCTCGAGGCCATTGGGCGTTTGCCGCTGTGGCAGGCCGGACAGGATTTTGACCACGGATTAGGTCACGGCGTTGGCTCATATCTTTGCGTCCACGAAGGCCCGCAACGCCTCAGCCGCCTCAGCGATGTGCCCCTTGAGCCGGGCATGATTTTGTCCAACGAACCAGGATATTACCGCGCGGGGGCCTTTGGTATTCGCATCGAAAACCTGGTTGTTGTGCAAGAGGCTGCGTCTATCTCAACCCAAGATGATCATCGACACATGTTAAGCTTTCTGACGCTCACCTTATGTCCGATTGATCGACGCCTCATTGACTTTACTTTGCTTTCAGGTCAAGAAATCCACTGGCTGAACCACTACCATCAAACCTGTCGAACTGTATTAGGACCCCATGTGTCCGAGGACACGTACACTTGGCTAGATCACGCGACTGCGCCGCTTTGACAAAGCAGGAGGTCGCTAGCTGACACACTGTGGTTACATTAATGAGCGACTGTTGCGCACAATACTGGGGAATGAGACATGACTGCGAAGATCACCATCCGAAAGGCTGAGGGAAACTGGACTGTGCGCGCTGGTGGGGCTGTTCTGGGCGAAAGCCATAACGCGCTTGAGTTGAGCGAAGGCACGCTAGAGCCGGTCATCTATTTCCCAAAAGACGACATCGCGATGGCATTTTTGGATGACTCTGATCACAAGAGCCATTGCCCGGCCAAAGGTGATGCGACGTATTTTTCGATCGTCACCAAGAGCCATACGTTGGAAAACGCCGCTTGGTCCTATGAGGACCCGATCGAGGCCGTGTCACGGATCAAAGGGTATTTGGCGTTTTACACCAACGACAAAGTTGCCGTCGAGCGCGTCTAAGACCGCAAACCAACATAGTGATGTGACTGAGGATCCCAATTTGGGGTCCTTTTTTGATTAACTATGTTCTTCGGCTGCTGTTGCTGCCAGTGCGCGGTTGTAGACCTTAAGCGCATCAACATGAAACAATGCCCCCCACAGTTCAGGCGGTTCATTTTCACCAACCAGCGTGATCACAGGGATAAACGTAACTGAAGACTTCTCAAAAATTGGCATAGCGGCCTCTAGCGTGGCATTGCCATCGACATAAATCCCGTCTGCAATCATGTCCCAGCACACGTCATCCGGCGCGGCCAATGGATCCTCTTTCGGGCGCATCACGCGGGCCACCCGAAACATCGACAGCAAATAGGCCTGAGGTCCTGCCGACACATGCACGTTGCGCCTTTCCAGCTGTGTCAGGAAAAACGAGCGGTCGACAAGCCGTGACCCCAAGGCGGTAGAAATGGACACACTGACCATCACCGCCAATCCGGTTTGCCAGTCACCGGTCAATTCAAACACGATCAACGTTGTGGAAATCGGTGCGCCTAACACCGCGGCGGCCACAGCCCCCATTCCTGCAAGCGCATAGAGTGTTAGCGTACCCGAAACCTCTGGAAAGACGCTTGTGGCAATCTGGCCAAAGGCCAAGCCCGTCAAGGCCCCCACCATGAGCGCGGGCGAGAACACGCCCCCGCCCATGCGGCCCGCCATTGTGATCGACACAGCAATCACCTTGAGAATGGCAAACACAATGGCCTCGTGCATCACAAGTTGCCCCGTCAGCGCGGCCGATGTCGTTTCATATCCAACGCCAATGATATGCGGAAACCAGATCGCCAAACCGCCAAGCATCGCGCCCGACACAGCGGGACGCAACCAGCGCGGAAGCCCCGTCCGGTTCTGAATTTGGTTGGCCATGTCTTCGGACCAAAAAATAGTCCACATCAACGCCACAGCGATAAACCCACAGACGCCCCCCAGCATTAAGAAGGCAGGAAGCTCTTGGTAGAACTGAAGCGCACCAGAGGTCGGAAGTGCGAATTCCGCGACATCGCCAAAAGCCAGACGCGAAATGACTGTTCCCGCCACACTTGCAATCACGATGGGCGCAAAGGCATGCACCGCGAAGTGGCGCAGCACAACCTCGAGCGCAAACAACGCACCCGCGATCGGCGCGTTAAATGACGCAGAGACCGCCGCCGCCACAGCACAGCCCAAAAGGTCGCGCCCGGTGATCCCGTCGGCCTTGATCCGGTCGCTGATCCAACTGGAGATTGTGCCCGCAATATGCACCACGGGGCCTTCTCGGCCCGTCGAGCCGCCAGAACTGAGCGTAATAAGCGACGCTGCCGCCGAGGCAAAGCCCTCGCGCAATTCGACTCGCCCCTCGCGCATGGCGGCGCCTTCGATCACATCCGCAACCGAGCGCACCCGTGCATCATCGGTAAATCGATGCAGGATCAGCCCTACAATCAACCCGCCGACGATCGGAATAACCAACAACCAATACCACGGCAGTGTGTGCGCATAGCTATGCAGGTGCGCCAGATCGCTGGTGCCATACAAGGTAGACTGGAGCCACTGAATGCTCTTACGAAAAATCAGCGCGGCAAAACCAGCAGCAACGCCAATCACCAGTGCAATCAGCCAGAATTGAAATTGGCTTGGCCCTTTATCGACAAGCACCTTCCATCCGCCCCGAAACGTGTTCACGGCCTGGCGTGCGCTTTCCGCCAAAAAGGTTCGAATAGAGGTCGCCATAATGGCTCCGGCTTCTCAGTAATATCGTTAGCTTTAGAGGTATTTAGGCCAAACGCAAAGGCTTACTGACGGCGCTCCACCTTGCGGCACCATTTGTCACGCAAGCAAGGCCTGTGCAGCGGCGCGCGCTTCATCGGTAATGGTATCGCCTGCCAGCATACGTGCAATTTCGTCAATCCGGTCGGCCACATCCAGCGCCACGACACGCGAAAACGTTTGCCCCTTCTTGACCTGTTTCTCGACCCGCCAGTGATGCGTTCCCAGCGCTGCGACTTGAGGCGAATGGGTGACCACAAGCACCTGCCCCCCATCTGCCAGCGCAGCAAGCCGCCGCCCCACAGCGTCCGCAGTCGCCCCGCCTACCCCACGGTCGATTTCATCAAAGATCATGGTAAGCCCACTCGCATCCGCCGTCAGACAGACCTTGAGTGCGAGCAAAAACCGGCTCAGTTCACCGCCCGAGGCGATTTTCCCTAGGGGCCCTGCTGGCGCACCTGGGTTTGTCGCAACCGTAAAGGCCACCGTGTCGTACCCGTCCGGCCCTGCGTCTTCTGGTGTGATACAAGTTTGAAAAACTGCGCGCTCCATCTTGAGAGGGGCGAGTTCAGCTGTCACCGCCTTGTCCAGTTTTCCAGCCGATTTATGGCGCGCAGCACTCAAACTTTCGGCTGCTGCACCATAGGCGGTTTCCGCCTCCTGAACGGCCGCTTCAAGATCAGCAATGTCTGCCGTACCCGCATCCAACGCCCCAAGCTTGGCCCGCAGGGTCTCTGCAAACGCATTCAGCTCATCCGGCATCACATCATGTTTGCGCGCCATTCCCCGAATGGCGAAAAGCCGCTCTTCGGTGCGTTCCAGCTCGTGCGGGTCAAAATCCAATGCTTCAAGGCTTCGTTCGATACCGTCCGAGGCATCAGACAGTTCGACCAATGCCCTCTCGAGCGCCGCCATCGGAGCCTCGAGCATATCGCCTGCCCCCTCGAGCGCACTGTCAAGCCAACGCAATGCGTCCCCCATGGCCCCTTCGGCCCCGTCGCCGCCCAACATGCCATGCGCACGGATCACGCTTTCGCGCACACGTTCGGCCCCCTGCATCTGACGACGCCGCACATCAAGCTCGGCTTCCTCTCCCGCAAGGGGGTTCAGCTCGTCAAGTTCGCTCACAGCATGGCGCAGGAACTCTTCTTCGGCCCGTATGGCCTCGACTGCCAGAACCGCCGCCTTGAGGATCTTGCGCGCTTTGCCCAACGTCTGCCACGCCTTGCGGGTTTTCTGCCGCAGGGCGTCGAAACCACCAAAGGTATCCAGCAAATCCCGATGCCCCTTGGCATCCAGCAGCCCACGATCATCGTGCTGCCCATGCAGCTCGATCAAGGTTTCCGAGAGCCTGCGCAGCACCTCGCCGGAACAGCGCCGGTCATTCACCCACGCAGTCTTGCGTCCGTCTTTGGTGTTGATCCGCCGCAGTATCAATTCATCACAGCGCTCGAATCCGGCGTCGTCCAATACGGCTTGGGCCGGATGTGTTTCGGACAGGTCAAAAACAGCGATGACTTCGCCTTGCTCCGCACCGCTTCGCACCAGTTCGGCACGCCCGCGCCACCCCAAAACAAACCCCAGAGAATCCAGCAAAATCGATTTACCAGCCCCAGTTTCGCCAGTGAGCACATTCAGGCCGGGCTGGAACGCAAGCTCCAGCCGGTCAATAATCAACATGTCGCGAATATCAAGCGTACGCAGCATCACCGAGCCTCTTCAGGCAATTGTCCCAAGACAGTTAAAGCCACTTGCCTTGCACGGTCTGACGATAAATTTGGCGCAACCAACCATCGCCGGCGGCCTCGAGTTCGAGACCTCGGCCCTTGAGCAACTTGTAACTATCTTCGTACCAATCCGTGGATCGATAGTTATAGCCAAGAATCGCGCCCGCCGTCTGGGCCTCATCCGTCAATCCGAGTGACAAATATGCTTCGACCAAGCGATGCAGGGCCTCGGGCGTATGCGTGGTTGTCTGGAAGTCTTCGACAACGACGCGGAACCGGCTAATGGCGGATGAGTAATGTTCGCGCCGCAAATAGTATCGCCCGATTTCCATTTCTTTGCCCGCGAGGTGGTCAAAAGCGAGATCGAACTTGAGTCTCGCCGAGTTGGCGTATTCGCTGTCTGGATAGGTTTCAATAACCTTGCGCAGTTCTTGCAGGGCCTGAAAGGTCAGTCCCTGATCCCGGCCGACTTCGTCGATTTGGTCATAATAGCTGAGTGCCAACAGGAACTGGGCGTAGGCAGCATCATCATCTGCAGGGTAAAAATCAATAAAGCGCTGTGCGGCAGCACGGCTTTCTGGATACAACTCTGCTTTGTGATAGGAAAACGCTTGCATGATCAAGGCGCGCTTGGCCCAATCCGAATAGGGGTACAGCCGCTCGACTTCCGAGAAATAAAAGGCTGCATCTTCGGCCTTGTTGCGGCTCAGATCGTATTCTGCGCGGCCATAAAGCTGTTCGGCTGTAAAGGACTCCATGGCGATATCGCCACGGCGTGCCCGATCAGCTGTGCTGCTACTGCACCCGGCGAGAACGGCGACCACTAAGATCGTTCCGACCACCTGAAACCGCGATCTGCCGCCTGTCATGCTGCGCAACCTCTTATTCGAATTTGGTAGACTTTATCTACCCTTTCCAATGCTGTTAGCACAGAAAATTCCGAGGCAAAACGCCTTTGGAAGATTTTAACGGTTTGGGATCAAGCAACAGCGGGAATTTCGCCAAAATGTACGCCCGCGCCAGGCAAGCGTGCCGCAATCGTACGATCACAGTCGACGAAACGATAGGCATCAGGATTGGCGAAAAGTTCACGCAACAACGCATTGGTCAACGAATGACCCGCGCGGATTCCCGTATATTTCCCCAAAATCGGTGCGCCAGCCAAATACAAATCACCCAAAGCATCCAGCATCTTGTGTCGCACAGCTTCGTCTTGATGGCGCAAACCTCCGGGGCTGAGAATATCAGCACCATCCACAACCACCGCATTTTCCAATGTGCCCCCCAGCGCAAGGCCGTTGGCATGCATCTGATCGACATCAATTTTACGGCAGAACGTGCGGCTATCGCAAAGCTCACGCACAAAGCTGCCATTAGCCATCCCCAAGGACTTATCCTGAACACCGATTGCAGCGTCTTCAAAATCGATGTGGAATTCTATGTTCAACTCGTCTGCGGGGGACAATGTCGCGGTTGCATCACCGCGCGTTACTGAAACCGGGCGCAAAATCTCGATGGCACGAACGGTTTCATTCTGCTGCACGACACCCGCTTTGAGGATCACGCGCACGAACTCGGCCGCGCTTCCGTCAAGAATTGGAACTTCGGGGCCATCCAGCTCGATCAAGGCATTATGAACACCCGTCCCAGCCAGCGCCGCCATCACATGCTCGATTGTCGAGACTGTGACGCCTGCTGTGTTTTTGATACGTGTGCACAATGCAGTTTGCTCGACCACATCCCAGCGCGCCGGAAGCATCGCATCACCCAACAAAATATCCGTGCGCCGGAACCAGACCCCATAGTCTGCCGAAGCGGGATGAATTGTCATATGCACCGTCTTACCAGAGTGAAGACCGGTGCCGGAAAAACGGATGGATGATCTAACGGTATTTTGCACGAGTGACCCCGAATGGCTCGACACCCCCCATGGTGCCGCAACTCTGAGGTAGTGGACCCCCTCTCACAACACAATTCAAAGATTGTAACGGTCTGAAACATCTTTGTAACAGAATGGCAAAAACCCGCTTAGCCCTTCGTAAGTCATTGATAAAAAACAAAAAGACCGCCCATCAGGCGGTCTCTTCGTTGACATACTGTATCGAAAATTAATTCGCTTGGCGACGCAAGAACGCAGGAATTTCAATACGCTCTTGGTCTTCGTCCATTTCCGGTTCTGGCTGAACAGCATGCATGCTGGGTTGTTGACGCATTGCAGGCGCAGCAGAGCGTTCTGCTGGCTCAGATGCGCTACCGGTCATACGGTTGATCAGCGAGTTGATACCGAACCGTGGGCGCTCTTCTTCTTGAGCGCGCGGCTCTTGGACTTGAGGTTGCTGTCTTGCAGCGCCGGGAGCTTTGGCCGCGGCAGCGCGCAGGCGCAACATTGCCTCTGGAGAAGGCGTGCCGGGGGCCGGTGCTTTTGGCGCAACAAACGCCTCGGTTTCGTCCTCGTATTGATCAGTATGCGGTTCAAATGCAGCAACCTGTGGCTGATATGCCGGAGGTGGCAAGTCATCGTCCATTTGTGTTGCGGGCTGATAGGCAGGAGCCTCATCTTCGAAGATGTCTTCCATCTGCTCGGATGCTGCCTCGCGTGTCGCGTCGAAATCGCCAAACAACGACGGCTCTTGCGGAGCCTCTGCCACAACCTGCGCTGCAACATCTGCTTCTTCGTAAACCGGCTCTTCAATGGTTTCTGCAACCGGCGCGGTCAGCGGCTTGGCCAAAGACCGGTGTGGACGTGGAAGGTCACTGTTGACGTCAACGGCGTCGATACCTGTCGCAACAACTGACACGCGCATGGCACCACCAAGGCTTTCGTCGAGGGTCGATCCCACAATGATGTTTGCATCTGGATCGACTTCTTCGCGGATACGGTTCGCCGCTTCGTCGAGTTCGAACAGCGTCAAATCGTGGCCGCCAGTGATGTTGATAAGAACACCACGTGCACCGCGCAGGCTGATTTCGTCCAGCAGTGGGTTGGCAATGGCTTTTTCCGCTGCTTGGATCGCACGATCTTCGCCTTCGGATTCACCGGTTCCCATCATCGCCTTGCCCATTTCGTCCATCACGGCACGCACGTCAGCAAAGTCGAGGTTGATCAGGCCGGGACGCACCATCAGGTCGGTGACACCCTTTACGCCTTGATACAGAACATCGTCTGCCATCGAAAACGCTTCGGTAAAGGTAGTCTTTTCAGTCGCCAGACGAAACAGGTTCTGGTTCGGAATAATGATGAGCGTATCGACGACCTTTTGCAGGGCTTCCACCCCGTCTTCGGCCTGACGCATACGTTTGTTGCCTTCGAACTGGAACGGCTTTGTCACAACACCAACCGTCAGAACACCAAGTTCACGTGCGGCTTGTGCAATGATTGGTGCAGCGCCCGTTCCGGTGCCGCCGCCCATTCCTGCCGTGATAAAGCACATGTGCGATCCGGCCAGATGGTCAACGATTTGTTCAATGCTTTCTTCTGCAGCGGCCGCCCCAACGGTCGCACGCGCGCCTGCACCCAAACCTTCGGTGACTTTGACACCAAGCTGGATACGGCTTTTGGACATGCTTTGCTGCAATGCCTGAGCGTCAGTGTTTGCGACAACAAAGTCCACACCGTCGAGCTCTTTTTCGATCATATTGTTGACCGCATTGCCACCAGCGCCGCCAACGCCGAACACTGCGATACGGGGTTTCAGATCAGCCTGTTCGGGCATCATCAGATTCAGAGTCATAAGCTATCCGCCTGTCATTATGCCCGTATTCACGGGTGTTTTTTTGCCTACTCGCGTCCATTATTAGCCAAAGCCACAGGAATCGTCACCAAAAAAAGCGCATTCCACCCCGAAATATAGACACATTTTTGCCGTATTCCGCGAGATTTCGCCCAAAAAGACAGATATTGCGGATTTTGACGGCGCGACACATACACAGCCAAAGGCACGGCCACAAGCCATGTGGTCGCGCTTAGAGAAATATCATGTTCAAAGGCCTCTGCCCGGCCATATGCTTCGCCTTTTCCCGGCGATTGGAAACAATCCTAAAGAAGTTTTCCACAGGCGTCATCCCCTTTTTCAGGGTCACCAGTTGTCCCGAAACCACTTGACCGCACGTCGCAACGACCGGACGGGATAGCGTTCAACCGGTAGATCAAAGTCCCACCATTCGTCTTGCGGGTGTGTCGCAAACAAACACATGCCAACAGCGCTGGCAAATCCAGGTCCTGTGGCCGCCTGTGGCAAGCCGTGAACCCGCATAGGCCGCCCTAGGCGCACCTGCTGGCCCAGAATTTTGCTGGCCAAGCCATCAAGCCCTGGGATCATGCTGCCGCCGCCGGTCAGAACGATTTGCTGACTCGGAAGGTGTTCAAACCCAGCGGCATCCAAACGGGCGCGCACTTCTTCCAGAATTTCTTCGACACGTGGACGCATGATGCCGATCAGCTCGGCACGACTGACCGCACGGCGATCGTGTTCCCAATCTCCGGTATCGCCATCAAGTTCGATCATGTCACGATCGTCCATCCCCGTGGCATGCACCCCACCATAAAACGTCTTGATCCGCTCTGCTGTCGCAGCAGGCACTTGCAACCCCATTGAGATGTCACCGGTCACGTGATCACCCCCCATACGGACCGTATCCGCATAGATCATGTGCTTTTTCATAAAGATCGAAATGCCCGTGGATCCGCCACCCAGATCAATACACGCTGCCCCCAGCTCTTGTTCATCTTCCACAAGCGCTGACATCCCTGACACATACGACGATGACGCGATCCCTGCGAGTTCCAGATCACACCGCTTGACGCAATGTGCAAGATTTTGGACTGCGGCAGCATCAACCGTCAACATATGCATATCAGTTGTGAGTTGCTGCCCCATCTGACCACGCGGATCCCCCAGACCCGACCGATGATCCAAGGCAAAATTCACCGGTTGCGCATGCAACACTTCGCGGTTTTCACCGTATTCCGGCACATCACAGGCCGCCAGAACCCGCGCCACATCCTGTTCGGTAACCACATGACCTTCAAGGTCGATGGCGCCAGCCAGCCCATAGGATCTGGGGTCTGCACCAGAAAAACATGCAATCACGTGATCCACACGGACCTTGGCCATTTTTTGTGCAGCTTGCACGGCGGTCCGGATGGCGCTTTCAGTTTCTTGCATGGCGTTGATTTCACCAAAACGCACACCGCGCGAGCGCGTTGTCGCAACGCCAATCACCCGAAAGCCGGATTGACCGGCCATACGACCAATCCCTTCGACCTCTAGCATCTTGTCACTGCCATCAAAGCGCAGCACCAAACAGGCGATTTTGGAACTACCGACATCCAAAATGGCCACCACGCCACGCTGCATGGCGACTTTGCGCATATTCCGCATGGCGCGCTGTGTTTCATATAGCTCGATCATTGCTCTGTCTTTCCAACTTGTATCTGCCGGATACGCCACCATTCTTGAACCGATCGCTCTGCGATACGGATCGTTGGACGTGCAGCAAGCCGCATGTCCACTATTTCCAAATCCCGTGACAGGATGTCTTGTGCCTGATTTAGGGCGATCACCCGTTCAAAAGCCTGAACAGCGCCATCTTCGGGCAAACGAATGCGCTGGCCGCGATCCAAAACCACATCCCACCGGCGCTCGCCGACGCGGACAAAGCCGCGCACGCGCGATGTCAACGGCCCTGCTGCAGCCACCAGAGCCAAGGCCTCCTGAACCCGAAGCTCGGCACCTTCGCCGGCCATCAACGGCAGATCAGGATGCAGTGCACGTGCCCGTGCACGCGCCACCACAAAACCTTCTTCATCGACCAATTCCAAACCATAGCGTGTCCGCCACAGAATAACCGGATCGCGTTCACTGACGGTCACCTGCATAATACCACCGGGCCGAATGCGCACGGTTGCGCTGGCCACGGCGGGCAGCTCCATGATGCGTTGCTGCACCTGAGCCAAATCAAGATCAAAAGAACTGAGCGGGAAATCAATCGGGACAATTTCACGAATATCTTCTGATATGCCCGTGCTTGCGCCGTCAATGGCCATCACATTGACCATAAATTCCGGTCGCGTTTCGATGCTGGTGCGCACCTCGTTGACCTTGATCGTCAATTGCTCGCGGCGCTCTTCATCGGCAAGCCAAAGCCCCGCCGCGCCAAACACAAGGAAAAACGGAAGAAGCACGCGCAAACTTAGTCGGAAAAACGGCGTCAACATCAAGCGCTGATACCGATAGGACCAACGCGACGGGGCCGGATCGCATTTCGAGCCTACCTGTTGCATGACGCATCCTCGACCATCCATGCACAAAATTCGGCAAACGTCATACCGATCTCTTGAGCTTGCTCGGGCGACAATGACGTCGGCGTCATGCCGGGTTGGGTATTTGTCTCTAGCAGCACAAGGCCATCGAGCCCGCGCGCTTCGTCCCAACGAAAGTCCGTGCGACTTACCCCACGACAGCCCAAAGCGTTATGCGCCACAACGGCGAACTTTAGACAGGCTTGGTAAATCTCAGCGGGGATATCAGCAGGCACAACGTGACGCGATCCACCCATTTTGTATTTCGCATCATAATCATACCAGCCATCTGTGAGGATATCTGTCACAGCCAGCGCCCGATCACCCATGACCGTGGTCGTAAGCTCGCGGCCGGGCGCATAGGTTTCCACCATCACCATGTCTGGCATGTCATCCGACAATTGCGGGGGAGAATTCGCGGCCTCGTTGACAAGGTACACCCCAACGGAAGAGCCTTCGTTATTCGGCTTCACCACATAGGGCGGGTTTAACACGTGGCGCGCCTTCACATCGTCACGCGGCGCGATCACACTTTCCATTACGGGCAAGCCAGCCGCGCGAAACACATCTTTGGAGCGCTGCTTGTCCATCGCCAAAGCAGATGCCAACACGCCGGAATGCGTATAGGGCAAGCCCATCCATTCAAGAATACCCTGCACACAGCCATCTTCGCCCCAACGCCCATGCAAGGCGTTAAACACAACATCCGGTTGAATCTCTGCGAGGCGCAAAGCCAGATCGGGGCCTGCATCGACCTCGACCACTTCATACCCGCCATCCCTCAGTGCAGCCACGCATTCGCGTCCAGACGCCAACGACACCTCGCGCTCAGCTGAGGGGCCGCCCATCAATACCGCAACTTTGGGGTTTGCCCTGCTCGACATACCCTTAGTGCCTCAATGTCCCAGACCATTTTGGTCTTGTTATTATTCGATGTCCGACCCGAAATTATGCCTGTAGGTCAGAAATTATTCAGGCGCCGGTTCGCCGACGCGCTTGATTTCCCATACTAGCTCTATTCCGCTGTTTTGGAAAACCCTTTTTCTGACTTCTTCGCCGAGTTTTTCGAGGTCTGATGCCGTCGCGCCACCCGCATTTATCAAAAAATTGGAATGCATCTCGCTCATTTGTGCGCCGCCTACGCGCGCCCCCCGCATCCCTGCATCATCAATCAGCTTCCATGCCTTAAGGTCATGCACGTCATCAGCCTTGCCCGTGCTCGAAAATCCAGCCGGATTTCGAAAGGTGCTGCCGGCGGAGCGATCTTTGGTGGGTTGGCTGGCATTCCGCTTGGCCAACTGATCGTCCATCCGCGCGGCCAAGTCGTCTGGCTGCCCACTCGCCCCTTCAAAGGTGGCCTCAACCAAAACCCACCCCGCAGGAAGCTCCGATTGACGATAACCGAACTTCAGGTCCGCGGCGGTCAAGGTCACGATCTTGCCCTGACGGGTCACCGCCTTGGCCGAAACAAAGACGTCTGCCACATACGTGCCATAGCACCCCGCATTCATACACACGCCGCCGCCGACCGCACCGGGAATAGTGCGCAAAAATGTCAGATCGATCCCTGCCTCGGCTGCTTTGCGTGCGACATGCGCATCCAGCGCAGCGGCACCGGCAATCACCCGAGAACCATCGACCTGAATACCATTAAACCCACGCCCTAGCCGGATCACAACGGCACGCATCCCGCCATCACGTACAATCAGGTTGCTGCCGACCCCCATTGGAAACACATCAATGTCGTCTGGCAGAGCATGCAAAAACGCAGCCAGATCGTCGATGTCTGCGGGTTGGAATACCCAATCCGCAGCGCCACCCACACGCAACCACGTCAAATCAGAAAGATTGCGACCCGCGGTCAATTTTCCGCGCACAGTTGGCATGTCACTCATGGGATCGCCCCTTTGTCTGCGATTTTGACCTTATTGCCCTTACCTTGTGAAAGACACAAGCGTTACACCATTACCCTTTGGGTTTCGCCAGATGTTTGCGCACCCAACGCCCCAAATAGATCACGGGCCAGCGCATCACCCACATAGCAGCCAGCAAGAACACCAAGGCAATCCAGACCCCATTTTCCCACCACACATAGGCCAAAATGGGCAGGCCAACGGCGATCATCCCATAGGCAAAGCGCCACAGGTTATCTTTGCTGGGAAACATGGCACGCAGATTTGCCAACACCATCCAGATCAATGCCAAGACAAGCGATGTGTTCATTTTGGTCTCTCCACGCTTTGCCCCTGAAACCGACGGTACAAATACCGCAGCGGATGTCGAAACATCGACACAAATCCAAACAAGGCGGCACAGCCTACGAGCACACCATGGTCCCACGCCAGCCACCCGATCAGAACCGGGGCCGCGAGCAATAGCACCACACCGGGCAGATATTGTCGCTGCATCGGAAACATGGCAACCACACTTGCAAGCAACACCCACACACAGGCCGCAATCAACGATGCCGTCATAGCCGCCAACCCTGTTGCCCGGCAAAAACCGCCCGATGATCAGGCCAAGACAAGACAGTTTGCAAACGCATCACCGACCTATGCCAAACGTTTAGGTAGTCCGTTCGCCCAAGCGCTGATTGTACCAGCCCCAAGACAGACGACCATGTCTCCGGGTTTGGTTTCAGCCCTGACAAGCGCCTCAAGGTCTTCTTCGGTATCCACAGCGACAGCATGGCGATGACCGTGCGCCACAAGTCCTGCTACCAGATCATCGCGGCTGGCCCCTGGGATGGGATCTTCGCCCGCGGCAAACACCTGAGCAATCCCCACGACGTCGGCTTCGTTAAAGCAAGCACAAAAATCTTCGAACAAGCTGTGCAGGCGCGTAAATCTATGAGGTTGATGCACCGCGATGACGCGCCCGTCGCAAGCTTGGCGTGCGGCCTTGAGCACAGCCGCAATTTCCACCGGATGATGCCCATAGTCGTCAATAATCGTCACGCCATCGACTTCGCCCACACGCGTAAAGCGCCGGTTTACACCCCCAAATTTGGCAAGCGCCTCGCGGATTTCGTCACGCTTCATGCCCAGATGCCGCGCCACGGCCACGGCCGACAACGCGTTAGACACATTGTGGTCGCCAGGCATTGGAAGCGAACATCCTTCGATCACTTTGTCTTCGGACTGCAGGCGAATATCAAAATGCGCGACGCCAGCCTTATAGGTCAGGTTCACAGCACGCACGTCTGCTTGTGTATTAAAGCCAAACGTCACGACACGCCGATCCGTGATTTTCCCAACCAACGTTTGCACATCCGGGTCATCGGTACAGCACACAGCCAAACCATAGAACGGAATGTTAGACACAAAATCCAAAAATCCCTGATGCAGGGCCTCTTCGGTCCCCCAATGTTCCATGTGTTCTGGGTCAATATTGGTCACGATCGCAATGGTCGCTGGCAAGCGATTGAATGTGCCATCGGATTCATCTGCCTCGACCACCATCCACTCGCCATCGCCCACGCGGGCATTGGACCCATAGGCATGAATGATACCACCATTGATCACGGTTGGATCAAACTGACCATGATCCAAGAGCGCGGCCACCATCGTGGTGGTGGTCGTCTTGCCATGTGTCCCCGCAACCGCAACATTGGATTTCAACCGCATCAGTTCGGCCAGCATCTCGGCACGTCGCACCACGGGCAAACCCCGCCGTCTGGCCTCGTCAAGTTCTGGATTACCCGGTTTGATCGCGCTCGAGATCACAACAACCTCGGCATTTTCAAGGTTATCCGCGTGCTGCCCCACAAAGAGCGTTGCGCCGTTTTCAACCAAGCGATCTGTGATTTTGCTCGATTTCAGATCAGACCCCTGAACAGTATAGCCGTGGTTCAGCAACACTTCGGCAATGCCAGACATGCCAATACCGCCAATACCGACAAAGTGAATTGCCCCGACATCACCGGGAAGCTTGGTTGCTGCGTTCATATTATTCTTCCTTACTTGCAAGCATCTGGACCATGCCAACCAATGCCTCGGTGGCTTCGGGTTTACCCACGGACAAAGCAGCGCGCGCCATCTGGGTTGCGCCTTGGGCATTGCTGAGAATGAGATGGATTTGTTCTGCCAAAGTCTCGGACGTCAAACGGCTTTCTGGGATCAGCACCGCTGCGCCGGAATCCACCAATCCACGTGCGTTTGCAGTCTGGTGATCCCCCGTTGCAGCGGCATATGGGATCAACACAGATGGGCGCCCGATGACGCTGATGTCTGCGACGCTTGAGGCACCGGATCGGGAAATGACCAATTGGGCCTCACTCATACGCGCAGGAACATCCTGAAAAAACGGCTGAACATCGGCATAAATCCCGTGTTCATCATAAAACTGTCGAACCCGGTCCCCGTCTTCGTCACGGGCTTGATGGCTGACGCGAATATTCTGCAAAAGTTCGGCTGGCAAAGAGGCAATCGCCGCTGGAACCACATCGGACAAGATGCGCGCCCCTTGCGAGCCGCCGATCACAAGCAACGACATCGGATAATCGCCGGGGCTGATATATCCCGACCCAGCGCGATCCAATACGGCCGCCCGCACGGGATTGCCGACGTGCACGCCTTCGATGCCTTCGGGCAACTCTGTTGGCCATGTCCCACAGGCCACGGCATCGACATGTTTGCTAAACAGCTTGTTGACGCGTCCCAAGATGCCATTTTGCTCGTGGATCATCCGTGGCAAACGCAACGCCCATGCGGCAGTCATCGCCGGAATTGTCGGATATCCCCCAAAGCCGACCACAACCTCGGGACGGTCCTTGCGCAGCTTAAGGATCGCTGAAACCACACCACCGAGCACACGTACTGGCACCAGCGCTTTGGCAAAAATTCCACCACGCGCAAAGGTTGCGCTCGAGATCTGTTCGATTTCCACAGAATGTGGGAACCCGCCTGTATAGCGCGCGCCACGAGCGTCCGTAGACAGCTTTACACGCCATCCCTTGCGCAACATGACCTCGGCCAGTGCTTGGGCCGGAAACATATGTCCGCCCGTGCCGCCTGCTGCAATTACCAGCAATGGCTGTCTTTTCATCTAACGTGTCCCCGAAGAATATCACCGATCTCGCCTTGCGGCCGGCTGCGGGTAAACGCCAAAAGCATCCCGACTGCAATACCGCCTGCGATCAAAGATGACCCACCATAACTTACGAACGGCAAGGTCATGCCTTTGGCTGGCAACAGACGCACCGCAACCCCCATATTGATCATCGCCTGAACCCCGAACATGGCGGCAAGTCCGGTGCCCGCCAGTCGAATAAACGGATCGCGCTCGCGCATCAGCCGGAAAAAGGACC
Source organism: Shimia litoralis (assembly GCF_005518135.1). Classification (GTDB taxonomy): domain Bacteria; phylum Pseudomonadota; class Alphaproteobacteria; order Rhodobacterales; family Rhodobacteraceae; genus Shimia_E; species Shimia_E litoralis. The sequence goes on from NZ_SULI01000003.1 coordinate 131,959, forward strand.
GCAACACAATCGCCGCGTATAGGGCAATGACAACAAGCACCAAAATCAGACCGTATTCCTCGGCCGCCACCGCAATAATAAAATCCGTATGCGCATCGGGCAGAGACCATTTCACTTGGCCTTCGCCCACACCAACGCCATACAATCCGCCCTCGCGAATGGCGTTTGTCGCATAGCCAAGCTGTGTGGTCGGATCGACAGACCGATCCAGAAACCCGTCGATGCGGCGGGCAAAGTGTTCGGAATTGGCATAGGCAAAGCGTGCAATCGGATAGATCGACACAATGATCCCCCCAATCAGCATCATCGGTGCGCCAGACACAAAATACATCACAGACCAGCCGAACAAGATCAGGCTGGCTTGGCCAAAATCTGGCTGCATCGCCAGAATGAGAACAATGGTGATCATCAACATAAACGACCACAGACGCCCCGGCGGGCCGTTAATTTCTTCATTGGCCGCCATCAACCAGGCCGCCACGACGACAAACCCGGGCTTCAGAAACTCTGAGGGTTGCAAGCTGGCAAACCCAAGGCTGTACCAACGCATCGCCCCCTTACCAAAGTCAGTTCCAAAAAACGGCAACCCGATCAAGGCGATGAATGTGACACCAAAGCCAAGCACGGCCAAACGGCGCACCAGCGTGGGGCTCATCATAGAGGTTAACATCATGGCGATCATGGCAACCCCGCCGAACACCACTTGGCGTTGGACGTAATGGAACGGTTCAAACCCGTTCTTTGCCGCCAATGGCGGCGACGCGGCCATCCCCAGCAAGATCCCAATACCAAATAACAAAAGGATCGACGTCATCGACCATTTGTCCAGAGTCCGCCACCATTTAGGTAGAATCGGTTCGCCATCCTGCACGGGAAGCGCGCCATACACCATTTCTGTCATCGAAAAACCGCCGAATACTGCCTCAAGTCGCCCGGTTATCCGGGTCTGAGGGTGATTCTAGCACGCAAACCCTATCTTGGGAAGCAAACAGAACATTACACGCGTAATCCTGCCATGACATATGCGGGCCAGGCGAATTCGCAATCCCTGCGTGCGATGGCTTGACCCGCCAAAGCCATTCAGGCAGGTCAGAGCGATGCAATTTGATACAATCATACTTGGTGCCGGAGCCGCCGGACTGATGTGCGCTGCCCATTCGGGTGGCCGCACCGTTGTGCTGGATCATGCCAAAGCGGCGGGCGAAAAAATTCGTATCTCAGGTGGCGGCCGCTGTAACTTTACCAACATGTATGCGGGCCCTGACAACTTTGTGTCGACGAACCCGCATTTCTGCAAATCCGCTCTGAAACGCTATACGCAATGGGATTTCATTGATTTGATTGCGCGATATGGCATCGCCTATCATGAAAAAACGTTGGGCCAGTTGTTTTGCGACAAAAGCGCCAAAGACGTGGTTGCGATGTTGCTGTCAGAAATGGACAAGGTAGGCGCACAACTTCGTTTGAATACCCACATCAAGTCGATATCACACACTGGCACTGAGTTTGTGGTCGAAACCGAAGCGCACGGTGCAAACAAAACCCTGACAGCAGCCAATCTTGTCTTGGCCACAGGCGGCAAATCTATCCCGAAAATGGGGGCCACAGGTTTGGCCTATGACATCGCACGCCAGTTTGGATTGCCGGTGATTGACACACGTGCCGGTCTTGTCCCGTTCACATTTTCAGACGGGCAGTTTACGGCGCTGGCCGGCACCGCCCTGCCCGTGCGTGCCACCGCAAATGGCCAGAGCTTTGACGAGGCCATGCTGTTCACGCATCGCGGCCTGTCTGGTCCGGCAATGTTACAGATCAGTTCTTATTGGCAACAAGGTCAGCCCATCGCGATCAATCTGTTTCCGGACAGTGATCCGTTTGACGCCCTGCGCAGCCGTCGCCAGACCGACGGGCGGCGCTATCTATCAACCGTGTTGGGGTATTTGCTTCCGGCCAAGGTGGCTGACCTGATCGCGACCGATCTTAAGCTGACGGGGAATCTCGCAGATCAAAGTGATATCGCCCTGCGGGCAATTTGTGACCACCTGACCAATTGGACATTGCATCCGACAGGCACCGAAGGCTATCGCACCGCCGAGGTCACGCTTGGCGGCATCGACACGGACGCTTTGTCATCAAAGACCATGGAGGCCAAATCGGTTCCCGGCCTCTATGCCATCGGCGAAGCCGTGGATGTGACCGGATGGTTAGGGGGCTTTAACTTTCAATGGGCATGGTCGTCCGGTTGGGCGGCTGGCACCGCGATACGGGCAAAATTACACTGACCCCAAACCCGCCTGGACCTGCGCGATGAAATCATCGCCGCGTTTTTCAAAGCTGTCATATTGGTCAAAGCTGGCCGCAGCTGGCGCCAACAACACCACATCGCCGTCCTGCGCATCTTCTATGGCACGCCTCACCGCGATCTCCATTGTGCCGCAGACCTCGGCGTCAACACCTGTGAGCTGCATGGCAAATCCTGCTGCCTCGCGCCCGATCACATAGGCCTTGCAGACATTGCCCGCCGCAGCAGGCAAATCACCAAGGCCGCCGTCTTTTTCAAGACCACCACAAATCCAGCGGATATTCTTGAATGCCGCAAGGGCCTTGCATGCGGCATCCACATTGGTGGCTTTGCTGTCGTTCACAAAGGTGACGCCATTTGATACCGCGATAATTTGCGAGCGATGCGGCAAGCCTTCAAAGCTTGCAAACCCGGCTTCGATCACGCGCGGGGCCAGCCCCAATGCCCGACAGGCGGCATAGGCCGCACAGGCATTCTGATGATTATGTGCACCAGGCAGGCCAGGGATCGCACGCAAGTCAATAGACCCAGCCTGTCGTCCTTTGCGGTATTCCGACAAGAACCCCTTTTTCGCAAACACCTGCCAACCGGGCCCGCTCAATTTTTGTGCCACCGAGACTTTGATCACCCGATCATCCGCCGGACCTTCGGACAGTTGCCCTGCAAGGAACAGCCCCTCGGGCTCGTCTACACCAATCACGGCGCGGTCAGGCCCGCCTTCTGCAAATAGGCGTCTCTTGGCTGCGAAATATCCGCCGACCCCCGCGTGTCGATCCAGATGATCCGGAGACAGGTTGGTAAAGACTGCAATGTCAGGCGTCAGATGGCGCGCAAGCTCGGTTTGATAGCTCGACAGTTCCAGAACCACCACGTCGCCGTCTTCGGCGGGCTCAATATCCAGCACGCCGCGCCCGATATTGCCCGCAAGTTGCGTGCGCCGACCTGCCTGATCCAAAACGTGGTGGATCAACGCCGAAGTGGTGGATTTGCCGTTAGAGCCGGTGACAGCAATCACCTTTGGCAGGGTTTCGAAATTGTCCCACTGACGGGTGGCAAACGAACGAAAGAACAAGCCGATATCATTATCAACGGGCACCCCGGCATTCAGCGCAGCCAGCACCACCGGATTGGGCGTCGGATACAGGTGGGGAATGCCCGGGCTGACGATCAAAGTTTTGATGGTGTCAAACGCCCCTTGTTTGAGCAAATCAGAGCAGTCAAACCCTTCGGCTTCTGCCGCATCCCGTGCCGCTGGATTGTCATCCCAACACACAGGCATGGCACCACCAGCCCGCAGAGCCCACGCTGTTGCAAGGCCAGAGCGCCCAAGCCCAAGCACCGCCACGCGCGCACCTTCAAATCCAACCACTGGAATCATGTCTGGCCCTCTCTGATGCGCCACAATTCAATCAGGTCGGACAATGCCTGCCCCGACACGCGGGTGCAAGCCATCCACAGCCCGTTAACGTCAAAACGGCGCGCACAGAGATGTCTGTGCGCGCCGTCATGAGCCCTGCAAAGGGGCCCCAATTCAGATTAGCGGATTTTCAGCGTCGCAAGGCCGATCATGGCGAGGATCACGGAAATAATCCAAAACCGGATCACGATCTGTGGCTCGGACCAACCTTTTTTCTCGTAATGGTGATGGATAGGCGCCATCAAAAACACCCGCTTGCCGGTGCGTTTGAAATACAGCACCTGAATAATCACGCTCAAGGCCTCGAGCACGAAAAGCCCGCCAACGATGCCCAGAACCAACTCGTGCTTGGTAGCAACCGCAATCGCCCCCAATGCTCCGCCAAGCGCCAGCGATCCCGTATCGCCCATAAACACCGCAGCAGGCGGCGCATTATACCACAAGAACCCAAGCCCCCCACCGGCGATACCTGCCGTAAAGATCAAGATTTCGCCCGTGCCGGGTACATAGTGCAAGTCAAGATATTCAGTGAAATCGACACGTCCAACCGCATAGGCGATCACGCCAAGCGTCCCCGCCGCGATCATCACAGGCATAATTGCAAGACCATCAAGACCGTCGGTCAAATTTACCGCGTTGGCGGCCCCGACAATCACGATCATCGCAAAGGGCACATAAAAGAACCCCATGTTCAGCAACACATCTTTGAAGAACGGCAAGGCCAAGTGCATTTGCATCTCTTGCGGTTGCAAATATGTGCCCCACCACGCGGCGATGGCAGCAATTGCAAACCCCAGTGCCAACCGTATCTTGCCGGAAACGCCGTCAGTGTTTTGCTTGGATACCTTAGCATAGTCATCCGCAAAGCCGATCATGCCATAGGACATTGTGACAAACAGCACCAACCAGACAAATCCATTGTCCAGTCGCGCCCAAAGCAGGGTGGACGTAAGCAAAGCCCCAACAATCAACAAACCGCCCATGGTTGGTGTGCCTGCTTTGACAAAATGACCCTCAGGGCCATCGTCACGGATGGGCTGACCCTTGCCTTGTTTACGGCGCAGCACATTGATCAGCGGCCGACCAAACAGAAACCCAAAGATCAAAGCCGTCAGAAACGCCCCACCCGCGCGAAAGGTGATATAGCGAAACAAGTTAAAAAAGTCGCCGCCGTCCGAAAGCTCGGTCAACCAATAGAGCATTTATGCGTCCTCGTTATGTGATTGCGGGGCGGGATGACCCAATTTGCGCACCGCGTCAACAACGCGTCCCAATCCCATCGACAAAGACCCCTTGGCCAGCACACAATCGCCGGCATCAATCAAGTTGTGAACTCGCGTGGCAAGGGCATCACTGCTGTTGACCCATTCGCCGCGCTTGTCTGGCGCAAGCGCATCATACATGTGCTTCATCAACGGCCCGACACAGTGCACAACATCAATATCGGCAATCGCAGGGTGGTCCGCCATCTCGGCGTGCATCGCATTTTCTTGCGGGCCCAGCTCTTTCATATCACCGACAAAGGCGATCCTGCGTCCCTTGCCAATTCGGCCAAGACCGTCACGCGGCTGCGCAGCCGCAAGAACCTCGAGCGCCGCGCCCAAGGAGGTGGGATTTGCGTTATACGCGTCATCAATCAGATCCAGAACCATCTCGGGGTCGCTCGGATCAAGATAGATCAACGCACGGGCACCACGTCCGGTGAACGGCACCCAACGGCCAAGGTCGCCCACAGCCAGCGCCAAATCTGCGCCAAGCGCATCCACCGCCGCCAAAGCCCCCAGCGCGTTCATCGCAAAATGACGCCCCGCACTCTGAATTTTAAACAACAACGGCACGCCATCAAGCGAGGCCTGACACACAGTGGTGTTCCCCGTGATCGTGACGGATGCCAGATGGCAAGCAGGCGCGGTTTGCCCAAACCCGACAATACGCGCGCCGACCTCGGTGGCCTTTGCACGTAGGATGTCCGCAGTATCGATATCCGCATTCAGGACCGCGACGCCACCGGGTTCCAGCCCATCAAACAGCGCCGCCTTTTCGTGGGCGATGCCATCAACATTCTCAAAAGCTTCCAGATGCACTGCTGCAACCGTGGTCACAAGCCCCACATGCGGACGTGCCATGCGCGCCAAGGGTGCAATTTCACCGGGGTGGTTCATGCCGATCTCGATCACGGCAAAGTCAGTATCGGCGGGCATGCGCGCCAACGTCAACGGAACCCCCCAGTGATTGTTATAACTCGCCACAGAGGCGTGGGTGTTGCCTTGGGGGGCCAACATGGCCCGCAGCATTTCCTTGGTCGATGTTTTGCCGACCGATCCGGTCACCGCCACCACGCGGGCTTGGGTGCGTGCACGCGCCGCTTGGCCCAATGCCTCTAGGGCTGTCAGAACGTCATCGACAATCAACAACGGCGCATCCTCAGAGACCCCATCGGGGATATGCGTCACAAGCGCTGCCGCTGCTCCGCTGTCGAGGGCTTGGGACACAAAGTCATGCCCGTCACGTGCCGCACTGAGTGCGACAAACAAATCGCCCTGTTCAAGCGTGCGGGTGTCAATCGACACACCATTGGCCTGCCAATCACGGGTTGCACGCCCACCAGTGGCCTCGGCTGCCGCCTGTGCCGTCCATAAAGTCATGCAAAACCTCCATCCAATGCGGCAACAGCCACAGACGCCTGTTCGCAATCATCAAAGGGCAACACGTCATCCCCGACGATTTGCCCGCTTTCATGGCCTTTGCCAGCAATCAATAACGCATCACCCGGCTGGAGCGCATCAACAGCCCGCAATATGGCCTCGGCGCGGTCTCCAACCTCGGTGGCTTCGGGCGCGCCCTGCATCACCATGGCGCGAATGCTGGCGGGGTCTTCGCTGCGGGGATTATCATCGGTCACAAACACCACATCGGCATTTTGCGCTGCGGCCTGCCCCATCAACGGACGTTTTGCGGTATCCCGATCACCACCAGCACCCACAATCGCCACAAGCCGCCCCATCACATGCGGACGCATCGCCTTAAGCGCGGTTTCAACCGCATCGGGTGTGTGGGCGTAATCCACAAACACCGCAGCCCCGTTGTTGCGCGTGGCAGCCAACTGCATACGCCCGCGTACAGTGGTGAGTTCACCCAAAATTTCGAACACAGACGCAGCAGGTGCGCCACATGCAATGGCCAGCCCCGCCGCAAGCAATACATTTTCGGCTTGGAACCCGCCAATCAGGTTGAGGCGTGCCATATAGGCCTTGCCATCATATGAGAACCGAATGTCCTGTCCGGTGGCGTCAAATCTCTGGGCATCCAAATTTAGGTCCGCACCGCTACGCCCAACCGTGATGACCGTTTGGCCACGCGCCTGTGCCAATGCGGCCATATCAACCCCACGTGCATCATCGATGTTGATCACTGCCGTGCCGCTTTCAGAGAGCACCCGCACGAACAACCCTGCCTTGGCGGCAAAGTAATCCTCAAAAGTTTCGTGGTAATCCAGATGATCTTGGGTGAAATTCGTGAACCCCGCGGCCCGCAGCCGCACACCATCCAAACGGCGCTGTTCTAACCCGTGTGACGATGCCTCCATCGCGGCATAATCCACACCTGCCGCACGGGCTTGTGATAACACGCGATGCAAGGTGATGGGTTCCGGGGTTGTGTGATGCAGCGGGGCCTGAAAATCGCCCTCGACACCAGTGGTGCCCAAGTTCACGGCAGGTTGCCCCAGTTCTTGCCAGATCATACGCAAAAACGTTGCCACTGATGTCTTGCCATTGGTGCCAGTCACTGCGGCTACGACCGCTGGTTGCTCTGCAAACCAAAGTGCGGCGGTATACGCCAGTGTTTGACGCGGATCCTCGGCAATCACCACGGCTGCATCAGACTCTGCCAATTCGGACGCAGCCAGACGCGCGCCCATGGCATCCGTCAAAATGGCAGACGCCCCCATGCGCAATGCGTACTGGATAAACGTGGCCCCATGTACCTGTGTGCCGGGAAGCGCGGCGAACAAGAAACCGTCTTTTACCTGACGACTGTCGACGGCCAGCCCCGTGATCGTCGGATCAAGCCCTTGCGAGGCCGTCAGCCCAAGTTGATGTAGTGGTCTTGCCAATGCCGCGTGTTCTGCTGCCATCTGCTCTGCCCTTTTCGGCGTTAGTTCGATGTCAGCGTTATACCAGCCAGCTGTCCGGGTTCAACTTGTGGACGCATCCCCAACAGAGGCGCAATGCGTTCAATCATTTCTGCGGCCACGGGCACCGCTGTCCAGCCTGCTGTCCGGCGCGGTTTGGGGCCGGATGTCTCGACAGGCTCATCAAGCGTGACGATCAACACGTATTTGGGGTCATGCGCTGGGAAAATGGATGCAAAGGTCGCAATCACCTTGTCATCGTAATACCCGCCCCCGCGCTCTTTGGGTTTATCGGCAGTTCCGGTCTTGCCACCCACAGCATAGCCGGGGACTTCGCCAAAACTTGCGGTCCCTTCGGTCACAACCCGACGCAACATGGTACGGGCCTCGCGTGCCGACGCCTCGGACATCACGCGCGCGCCGTCTTGGGGCAGATCACGCTTGAGCAAGGTGGGCACGATACGCTTGCCACCATTAGCGACAGCCGCATACCCAGCCGCGAGATGCAGCGGGCTTGCTGACAGGCCATGCCCATAAGAAATCGTCATTGCAGAAAGCTCGGACCATTTTGGTGGCAACAATGGCTTGGCGCCACTGGCTTCGATCAATTCAATGCCCGTTGGGTCAAAGAATCCCAGATCGCGCAAAAAGTTCTTTTGCCGTTCTGCCCCAATGGCTTGGGCCATGCGCGCCGTGCCGATATTGGATGACTTTACGATCACTTTGGCCAAGGTCAGCTTGGGGCCATAATTGTGGAAATCCCGAATTTTGAATTTCCCCCAGCGCAGCGGCCCTTGGGTGTTGATCATGGTTGTGGCATTGGCAATGCCAAGATCCATAGCTTGCGCGGCGGCGAAAATCTTAAAGGTCGATCCCAATTCGTACAGCCCTTGCACTGCACGGTTGAACAATGGGCTATCGCTGGCGTTGCCCTCTACGGCCGGACGCGGGCGATCATTGGGATCAAAGTCAGGCAGGCTCGCCATCGCAATCACTTCGCCGGTGTACACATCCATCAAGATGGCCGTGGCCCCTTTGGCATTCATCAACTTCATGCCACCATACAACACGCGTTCCGTCGCGGCCTGGACCGTGAGATCAATCGACAGTGTCAGCGCCTTGCCGCCATTGGCCGGATCCCGCAGCACTTCGTCAAATTGCTTTTCGACACCCGCCACCCCGATGACTTCAGCAGCACGCACATCTTCACGGCCAAACCCGGCACCGCCCAAAATATGCGCCGCCAGTTGCCCGTTCGGATACAAACGCATCTCGCGGGGGCCAAACATCAAACCGGGATCGCCGATATCATGCACCGCCTGCTTTTGCTCCGGGCTGATTTTCTTTTTGATCCAGAGGAACTTGCGTTTGCCGGTAAAATCTTTGGTCAGACGTTCCTGATCCAAATCAGGGAAAATCCGGACCAATTCCTGTGCAGAGCGTTCCTTGTCGACCATGTGATGCGGTTGGGCATACAGCGAATGCGTTTCCAGATTTGTCGCCAGTATTTTGCCGTTCCGGTCCACGATGTCAGCACGCTGTGCCACAATGCGTGTCCCGGCGGCACTTGCCCGAGGTTCCACCGCTTCGGAATGTGAAATCACGCCCATGCGCACGCCTTCGGTGACAAATGCCCCCAAAAACAATACGGCAATCACAAACAAACGCCCTTCGGCACGCGATCTGCCAGTATCGCGCATTTGCTCATGGCGCACCCGAATATTCTCGCGTTCGATGGCGTCAGGGTTTTCACCGCTGTTGCGCGCTTGTAAGATGCGCGCCAAAGGACGCAACGGCGTACGGATCATGGATAATCCTCCGTGCCCGCGGCATCAACAATACCGTCAAAATCCACCTTTTTTGTCGGTGGAAACGCGACTTGATCCACCTTGCCGAATTGATCCGGACGCAAGGGCAGCAACTGTAGACTGTCATAGTTGATTTCCGCCAAATCCCTGAGGCGGCTTGGACGGTTTTGATAGGCCCATTCGGCCCGCAGGACCGCCAAACGCGAGCGTGCCGCGCCAATCTGCCCCTGAAGGGATTCAGTTTCATTGATCACATGTTGCGTGCGATAGTTTTCGCGATAGGCCCATACAGCCAACCCGATCACAGCCAACGCCGTCACAACAAAAACCAAGCTACGCATTATCGATGCCCTCCGACCGTTGGCATCCCGATCAATTTGCTGGCAATCCCCGCGGCTGGGGCCTCGGTGCGCCGCGCCACGCGGAGCTTGGCCGACCGCGAACGCGGGTTGATCGCCAATTCATCATCGTCCGGCCCGACAGCTTTGCGGGTGATCAATTCAAAAGCAGGGATTTCTTTTTCCATTTCGGGGGCATACCGACTGACGCTGCCCGAACGCCCTGCGCGCGCCTGCATGAACCGCTTGACCATGCGATCTTCGATAGAATGAAAGGTCACAACAGCCAATAGGCCACCAGGCTTGAGCGCGCGTTCTGCCGCCATCAAACCGTTGAAAAGCTCGCCATATTCGTCATTCACTGCAATCCGCAGCGCCTGAAAACTGCGGGTGGCTGGGTGGGACTGTTTGGGTTTGGCACGCGGCAAACAGCCTTCGATAATCTCGGTCAACTGCAAGGTCGTCGTGATCGGTGCCGATGCGCGTTCGCGCACGATGGCGCGGGCAATGCGTCGACTGGCGCGCTCTTCACCGTAGTTATATAAAATATTGGCAATCTCGGCTTCGTCTGACGTGTTCACGATATCTGCGGCGCTGGGGCCATCTTGTGACATCCGCATATCCAGCGGCCCGTCACGCATAAAGGAAAACCCGCGTTCGGCCATGTCCAACTGCATCGAGCTCACGCCGAGATCAAGAACGACCCCATCGAGGTCGCTTGCGTATTCGTCCATCCGCGAGAACACACCGGCCACGGTTTCGATCCGATCACCGTATCCATCGATCCACTCGGCGGCCATTTCAAACGCCAACGGATCACGATCGACACCGATAACCTTGTCAGCGCCTGCCTCTAGGAAACCACGCGTATATCCACCTGCCCCAAAGGTTCCATCCAACCAAACGCCCTTGATCGGCGCACATGTGCGCAAAATCGGGCCAAGCAAAACAGGAATATGAGGGGCATCGTCAGAGGGATGGGCCTTGTCAGCCATGGATTATTCCCCCTTCTGCTGATCCAGATAGATTAACGGATCGAAATCATCCGGCAGATCGTCCAGCCATTCTTCGGTTTTGGCCAGTTCGTCCTGTTCGTATGTTTCGGGCTTCCAGATCTGGAACGTGTCGCCAGCGGCAATAAAAAACGCCTCGCCATCCAGATCGATTTTTTGACGTAGCTTTGCAGGCAAAACCAGACGACCGGTTTCATCCACATTGGTGGGGAATGACTGACCATGGAACAGACGCTGCAGCATCTTACGCTCCATAGAGCCGCGCGGCAGCGAGGCGATTTGGTCATCAACCTCGTCGATGGCCTGCATGGTATAACATTCAAGATACGACCGACGGTGATCACCATATACGATCACCAATTCAGGATTGCTGCCAGACTGCCAATTTGGGTCACCAGACTCGAGCACACGGCGAAAAGAGGCCGGGATAGACACCCTGCCCTTTGCATCCACCTTATGGTGGCTTTCACCTCTGAACCTGCGTGCCACTGCTTTGCCGGTCCCTCTCCTGTCCCCGTGTCATGTTGCATTGCCCCAGACGGGAAACGGCGGTTTGATCTGCTGCCACTGATCAAACCGCCGCCCTCGTCCCGTCTTAGCGGGGTGTCCAGCTGCGCGCGCCACCTGGGGGGATGTCTGCTCGCCCGCGCGCCGGATCTCTTGGTTCGATGAAAGCGGGGCCTGTATGAAACCTGACTTTGGAATTCTTAGGGGTCTTTAGCGCCCCGTTTTTTGTATTCCCGTCTTCATCGTGTAAGAGATGTTTGACATGGGATTTGATGGGAATCAATAGTTTATTTTGGGATTTTGATGAAATTTCCTTTGCTGCGCAGCAGCGTAAAGCCCTAATTTTTCTCACAAATTCCAAAGTCACACCACATATATGCGAGAAATCATCAAATAACCACTAAATGTGGACTTCATGAAAATTTGAGCATGTATCCCTCAAATTCCCATTCTCTTTAAAAAATCCAGCCCAATGCTTGAGAGTCGCCTGATTTAAGTGCGTTTAACTCAGAATTCCACCGCTATTTGCGGATCGGTCATCAAGAATATCAACTCAACCCATATCTGTCCCATGATTTCCCGTGGTCGCAATCCCCTGCGAGCAGACACGCGGAAAGCACAGCAATCCACACCACCTCGCCAGAAACAGACGCACCCCTGACACATTCGTCACACCCAAAAGAATTCACCATTTGGGTCGATGCCCTCTTGGCGCAGGCATCTCGCTCGCGTATCCTATGGATGTATCAAATTGCGAAACCAGACATGGCGCGGGCAAAATCGATGACCCTGCATATTCAAACGCAACGGCCTCTAGTGATGCCAAGCGCACGCAAGACAGATTTGCGCACCCAGTTCGGGACGCTTGTGTATCGCGTTCAAAACGACAAAACTCAGGTTCTTCTGATTACGACACGTCGCACCAAACGCTGGTCCATCCCAAAGGGCTGGCCAATGCATGGCCTGACCCCCGCACAAGCTGCAGCGCAAGAGGCTTGGGAAGAGGCGGGCGTTCGCGGGACAGTTTTCGACCAATGCCTTGGCGTGTATGCTTACTCGAAAACCATCAAAACACGGGGGGGACATTTGCCCGTTCCCATTTTGGTGATGGTTTATCCGGTTCAGGCGCGCAAACTCTCGGCCAAATTCCCCGAGGCCGGCCAACGCCGCCGCAAATGGTATAGCCCGAAAAAGGCAGCCGCACGCATCAACGAACCCGAACTCGCCCAAATCATCCGCAACTTTGACGCACGTCATTTGCGCTAGGTTAGGCATTCACCTTGATACCTTTCGGCGAGGCATCTATTTGTGATGGACCTGACACACGTCATTCAAGGGCCGCAACGCAATGATCCAGTATACGCTTAAGTGCTCAAAGGACCATCGGTTCGACAGCTGGTTCCAATCAGCCGCCGCCTTTGACAAGCTAAAGGGTGCCGGCATGGTGTCCTGTGCAATATGTGGCGATACCACGATCGAAAAGGCCATCATGGCCCCGCGCGTACGCCCTGCCCGATCGGCGTCTGTGGCGCCACCACAGGCCGAGACCACAGCACCAACACCCACTCTATCCGCACCGGCAAGCCCTGCGGAACAAGCCGTTGCCGACCTCAAGAAACACGTCGAGGAAAACTCTGATTATGTCGGAGAAAGTTTCGCCAAAGAGGCCCGTGCAATGCATGACGGCGATGCGCCAGAGCGCGCAATCTATGGCGAAGCCAAGCTCGAAGAAGCCAAGGCCTTGATCGAAGACGGAATACCAGTGACCCCACTGCCTTTCCGGCCCGGACGCAAATCGAACTAAAGGACACACCGATGCATGTGATCATCACTGGCGCAAACCGTGGCATTGGCCAAGCCTTGGACGAAAGCTATCGCGCAGCGGGCCATCGCGTCACTGGTACGTCCCGCGCAGGCGGTGAGTTCCTAAAACTGGATGTCACGCAACCGGAAGATCACGCGCAAATGGCGCGGTCTCTGGACAGCACAGCCGTTGATCTTTTGATCTGCAACGCGGGTGTGTATCTGGATAAATCCGAAAGCCTCGCAGACGGGTATGCACCCCAGCTTTGGGCGGACACAATGGCGACAAATGTCACCGGAGTCTTTCAAACAATCCAGAACCTCTTACCCAATTTGCAGCTCTCGGATGCCCCAAAAATCGCGATCATCTCGTCTCAGATGGCGTCACAAGAACGTGCACCCGGCGGGTCATATATCTATCGCGCATCGAAGGCCGCCGCACTGAACCTTGGTCGCAACCTCGCAACTGACCTCAAGCACATTGGTATTGCCGTGGGAATTTACCATCCCGGTTGGGTTCAAACCGATATGGGGGGCGATACCGCCGACATCACCCTGGATGATAGTGTTCCGGGGTTGATCCAGCGGTTTGAGGAACTTGATCTGGCCTCAACCGGATGCTTCCGTACGTGGGATGGACAAACACACCCGTACTAGAGCGCAGGCCACCTGATACCCTAAAGAATTCAATGATTTTTGTCGCATATTTGGTCCTGCGACATGCAGCCCCGCTTGCCAGCATCGCAATGACAGCGTAAACCGCCTCGCAACCAAGCTCCAAGGAAGATCAATGCCTGTTCTTGTGATGAAATTCGGCGGCACATCTGTCGCGACATTGGACCGCATCAAACGCGTCGCCAAGCGCGTCGGCGTTGAGGTCGCAAAAGGCTATGACGTCATCGTCATTGTCTCGGCCATGTCCGGCAAAACCAACGAACTTGTGGGATGGGTCAACGAGACCTCGCCACTGTATGATGCCCGCGAATATGACGCGGTGGTCTCTTCGGGCGAAAATGTCACGGCGGGCCTGATGGCCCTGACCTTGCAAGAAATGGATATTCCGGCCCGAAGCTGGCAAGGCTGGCAAGTCCCCGTTCTGACAACAAGTGCCCATGCGTCTGCGCGCATCGAAGACATCCCCCCGGAAAACATCATGGCCAAGTTCGGTGAAGGCATGCGGGTTGCCGTGGTGGCCGGTTTCCAGGGCATCAGCCCAGAAGGCCGCATTACGACCCTTGGACGCGGCGGATCTGACACAACTGCGGTGGCCTTTGCCGCTGCCTTTGACGCTGTGCGCTGTGATATCTATACCGACGTCGATGGCGTTTACACCACCGACCCACGCGTATCGCCAAAAGCGCGGAAGTTGGACAAAATCGCCTTTGAGGAAATGCTCGAACTGGCATCCCTTGGCGCCAAAGTTCTGCAAACCCGCTCGGTCGAGCTGGCGATGCGGTACAAAGTGAAATTGCGAGTATTGAGCTCGTTTGAAGAACAATCCGACGAAGCAGGCACCTTGGTGTGCGATGAGGAGGAAATCATGGAATCCAACGTAGTGGCCGGTGTTGCCTTTAGCCGTGACGAAGCCAAAATGACGCTCATCTCGGTCGCAGACCGTCCGGGGATCGCCAGCATTATCTTCGGCAAGCTCTCGGACGCGGGCGTCAATGTTGACATGATCGTGCAAAACATTTCGGAAGAAGGTCGCACAGATATGACCTTTAGCTTGCCAACAGATCAGGTAAAACGCGCCGAGATTGCCATGGAAGAACTCAAGGCCGAAGGCGGCTTGAATTTTGGTGAACTGGATGTCGACATGGATGTCGCAAAGGTTTCGGTTGTGGGCATCGGCATGCGGTCGCAATCTGGCGTTGCCGCGAAAATGTTCAAAGTGCTTTCTGATGAAGGTGTGAACATTAAGGTCATTACGACATCGGAAATCAAAATTTCTGTCCTGATAGACCGAAAATACATGGAACTTGCTGTCCAAGCCCTGCATGATGCTTTCGAACTCGAGAAAGCTGCCTGATCAGGGACACCTAACATGTGTGTGCCCTTTTTCTGATCGGGCGCACAACTGGTAGGCGTATATGTCTGAACGAACCCAAACAGAAAGCCGCAAGCTTTTAGGCCGCCTGCGCGAAGCGCTGGCGGAAGACAGCGCAGGCCAAACGCGGCTGGACAACATCACCCAGTTGATTGCATCGTCCATGGGCACAGAGGTGTGCTCGATTTATCTATTCCTCGACGCCGAAACTCTGGAACTCTGCGCAACCGAGGGCCTCAATCCTGAATCTGTCCACCAAACACGCTTGCGGATGGGCGAAGGTCTGGTTGGCCGCGTTGCAAAGACCTCCAAGATTATCAACACCGATGATGCGCCATCAGCCAAAGGTTTCCGGTATATGCCAGAAACCGGCGAAGAGATTTACTCTTCGTTCTGTGGTGTGCCCATTCAACGACTGGGCGACAACCTTGGCGTTCTTGTGGTGCAATCCAAAGACGTCCGAGAGTTTTCAGCAGACGAGACCTACGCCTTGGAAGTTGTGGCGATGGTATTGGCCGAGATGACAGAGTTGGGCGCCTTTGTGGGTGACAATGATGCCATGCACGCGCGCCATCAACAGTCTGTTTTGCTGCGTGGTGCAAGCGCCCAAGAAGGGGCTGCCGAAGGGCATGTTTGGCTGCATGAACCACGCGTCGTTGTGACCAACCCGATTGCGGATGATCCTGACGTCGAGCTGGCACGACTGGACGAAGCCGTCAGCCAATTGCGCGTTGGTGTCGACAAGATGCTGGATGGCGCTGCGGGCGGGGACAAAGAACAGCTTCAGGTCCTAGAGGCATATCGCATGTTTGCGAACTCCAAGGGTTGGATGCGCCGCATGCAACAAGACATCGCTCAAGGGCTGTCAGCAGAAGCCGCCGTCGAAAAAGAGCAAAGCACCGCACGCACCCGTATGGAACAGGTCGCCGATTCATATTTGCGCGAACGCCTGCATGATCTGGATGATCTGTCCAATCGCCTGCTGCGCATTCTGACCGGACAAGGCAGCGAAACGGGTGCAGAGCTTCCGACAGACCCCATCTTGATTGCACGCAATATCGGCCCTGCTGAGCTACTGGAGTATGGGCGCGGCCTAAAGGGCATCGTCCTTGAAGAAGGCTCTGTTGGCAGCCACGCCGCAATTGTCGCCCGTGCGCTGGCGATCCCCTTGGTCATTCACGCCGACAAGATCACCACCGAGGCCCTGAACGGGGACCACATCATGGTGGATGGCGACCAAGGTATCGCGCACCTGCGGCCGGACGAAACCGTTGTGGCGGCCTTTCGCGACAAAATTGCCATGCAGGCGCAGGCGCAAGAACGTTATGCCTCTATTCGCGACAAGTCAGCGACCACAGTGGACGGTATTACAATCAACCTGACCATGAATGCTGGCCTGATGGCGGATCTGCCGTCACTGGAAAATTCAGGCGCTGATGGCGTTGGGCTTTTCCGAACCGAACTTCAGTTTCTTGTGCGCAACAAAATGCCCAAGCGGTCCGAACTTTCGGCGCTGTATGCGCGGGTGATGGATGCGGCTCAGGGCAAGCGGGTGGTGTTTCGAACCCTTGATATCGGGTCGGACAAGGTGCTGCCGTATATGACTCCGCAAGACGAACCGAACCCCGCCATGGGCTGGCGCGCCATTCGGGTAGGCTTGGACAAACCCGGCGTGATGCGCATGCAGCTTCAGGCGCTGTTGCGCGGGGCCAACGGGCGTCCTTTGACGGTCATGTTTCCTTTTGTGGCACAGCATGACGAATATCGTGCCGCAGTGGCTGAAATGGAAAAAGCCAAAGAGCGCGAAGCCGTTTTGGGACATCCGTTGCCGGAAACCATCGAGTTGGGGGCGATGCTTGAAACCCCATCCTTGGGGTTTGCGCCGCAGACCTTTTTCGAAGACGTTGGGTTTCTGTCGATTGGGGGCAACGACCTCAAGCAATTTTTCTTTGCCGCCGATCGCGAAAATGAGCGTGTGCGTAAACGCTATGACACGCTCAACATCAGCTTCCTGTCGTTCCTCGAAGGTATCGTAAACCGATGCCATTCCACAAAAACTCCGCTAAGCTTTTGTGGTGAAGACGCAGGCCGTCCGATCGAAGCGCTGTGCCTTGCGGCCATGGGATTGCGATCTCTGTCCATGCGCCCCGCATCTATTGGCCCGGTCAAAAGCCTGTTGCGCCGGACCAATTTATCGGAGGTGCGCGCCGTTATTGTTCAGGCCCGTGAACGCGGCGATCAGTCAGTAAGACCTGCGGTGATGGAGTATCTAAGGACACAGTCCTAACGCGCTACGTCGTAGAGGGTCCCATCATGCGCTGATTAAGCTCCGCGACCAAGTCTTCGTGGTTGCGGCCGCTTTCGATGGACAAGCGACGCAATCCAAAGTGCACATGCGCGACATTTTGGTAATAGGAAATAAAGGCATAGTTGGTGGCGGCTCCTGTCATTGCGCCAATGACCGGCACCGCTTGCATGGCAATTTTTTGACCAAAGACCACCGCAAGCTTGGGAACCACCTTGGCAATCAAGGTCTGCATCGCACCGCTGCTTAGGGCAAGACGGGTCCCCATAAAGGCAAGGTCAGCCCCGTCATCGCGTGACAAAGGCCCGGCGGCACCAAAAACCTGAACACAATCAAACTGAACGTTCTCAGACTCCGGGTCAAAGCCAAGGCTGACCGCCTCGGCCTGAATGGCACGCAGTAAGACCATCGTCGTCACAGGAAGTTCGACAAGTGCAGACGGCACTCCACCCGCACCACCCGCGGCACCCAGCGCACTCGCCATCGCACGATTGATCCAAGGGGTGCGGTCTCCCACAAGCTTCCGAGAGCCGTGTGCAGCACGCATGGCTTGGTGCAAGGCGGCCTCTGTCGCCGCATCAAGGCCGTCACGTACAGAAGGCGGCAATTGGTCAAATACACTCTCGGCGCGCGTTCCGAGGGCGTTTAAGATTTCGAACCCAACACCCCCAGCATTTTGATAACGCGCCACCAAACGGGACAATTCAGCATCCGCATCCGTGGTAAGATCGGCAGTTTCGGGCAATACGACATGTGACTTCATACCAGACAAGGTAAGCCCGCGGCCCGTGGGATCAACCCCCAGCGACCGATACCACCTGTCCCTGAACGGATCTCCATGCACCGGAAACCAATTCGTAGCCCAGGACACGATCAGGGTTGGTCGGCGGCGGCATCACCACATCCTTGAGCGGGTGAAACCCGAACCGGCGATAATATGGCGCATCCCCCACCAGCAACACACGCTGCCAGCCCAGTTCAGCGGCAATCGCAAGACTTTCGCGGATCAAAAAGCCCCCTAACCCTTCACCTTGACGGGTCGGGTGAACGGCGACAGGCCCCAAGAGCAGCACATCTTGCCCCCCGACGCGCACGGGCCAATAGCGGATCGCGCCCCCCAAAATGCCATCGGGGTCACGTGCCACCAAAGACAGGCCTTCGACCGGTGGAACACCATCACGCAAGCGGTACGACGACAGGGCTTCACGCCCGGGCGCAAAGCACAAATCGTACAGGCCCTCGACCTCCCACCAATCGTCTTTGGTTTCCTGTGCCAGCTGCACGACAAGCCTCGCCTTCGTTATCTTTTTACGTGGAAACCGCCCTAGCATGGCGTATCGTTATGAGCAAACCCATAGGAAAGCGTTCTGAATGTTCTATCTGCCCAAAGACGGCCATGGCTTGCCGCATAACCCCTTCAATGCGCTGATCACGCCGCGCCCTATTGCATGGGTGTCGACGCAAGACAGCGATGGACATGCGAATTTGGCACCGTACAGTTTCTTTAACGGCACCGCTTATGTGCCCCCTCAGGTGATGTTTGCCTCAACCGGTGTTAAGGCGGATCAGGACAACACCAAAGATACGCTCGCCAATATCCGCGCCACAGGTGTATTTTGTATCAACGTTGTAGAACAGGCTATGACCGAGGCCATGAACGTGACCACCGAAACATTCCCCAAAGATGTCGACGAATTCGCGCGTGCCGGCCTTGACGTGGCACCATGCAAGACGATCGACTGTCCGCGCGTTGCCAGCGCTCCGGCAAGCCTCGAATGCCAGATGACGCAAATCATCCCCCTAAAGGGCGAGGCAAATTATGTCATTCATGCCGAGGTCATCGGCATCCATTTGCGCGACGATTGCGTGGTCGATGGAAAGTTTGACGTATCAACGTTCCGCCCCCTCGCACGCTTAGGGTATCGGGACTATTCGGTGGTGGACAACACCTTCACGCTTGAACGCCCTGACGACACATAAAAAGGCCCCTATCACAGGGGCCTCAGATCATGTGTTTCACAAGAGGGTCTGTGCCCTGAGGGGTGGCGGACCGCCATCCCCGAGATATCCAGCGCGCCGCAGGCGCACCTTATACCTAATGTCCGCCTAGAATTCCGGTTTTCACCGAGTAATCGACAGCGATCTCGTATTCTGGATCATCATCACTATCCACAATCAAGTGCCCTGCGCGGCTCAACAACTCGTGACAGTCACGGCTAAGGTGGCGCAATTGGATAGCCTTGCCAGCCGCTTCGTATTTTGCGGCCACTGCCTCGATCGCCTGCAATGCAGACTGGTCAGCGACACGGCTTTCCTTGAAATCCACGATGACACGGTCTGGGTCATGCGCAATATCAAACAGCTCGACAAATCCTTCAGAAGACCCAAAGAACAGCGGGCCTTGAATTTCATAGACCTTGGCGCCCTCCTCGCTTGTAGACTCGCGGGTAATGGCATGAATGCGTCGCGCGTTGGTCCACGCATAAGCAAGCGCCGAAACGATCACCCCAACGACAACAGCAACCGCGAGGTCTTCCATCACAGTGACCACTGTCACCAAGACAATCACAAAGGCATCCGTCAACGGAACTTTGGTCATGATCTTAAGTGAATTCCACGCAAAGGTGCCAATGACGACCATGAACATCACGCCCACAAGGGCCGCCAGAGGAATTTGTTCAATCAAAGGTGACGCGGCCACAATGAACAATAACAGGAACAATGCCGCCACAATTCCTGCGATACGCGTACGCCCGCCAGATTTCACATTGATCATCGACTGACCAATCATGGCACACCCGCCCATGCCGCCGAAGAACCCGGTGAGCACGTTGGCTGATCCCTGTGCGATACATTCTTGAGAGGCACCGCCACGCTTGCCTGTCATCTCTCCGACAAGGTTCAAGGTGAGCAGGCTTTCGATCAACCCAATCGCCGCAAGGATCACGGCATATGGCAAGATGATTTTGAACGTCTCAAAATTGAACGGCGCAAGAGCCGTGCCATAGATGCCCAGACCTTCCCCAAACGGGTTGTGGAATTGCGGTAGCCCCCCTTCGATAGAGGCCAGATCGCCAACCCGCGGCACATCAAGCCCAAAGCCAATCACAATGGCGGCGACAATACCGATACCCGCCAAAGGCGCAGGAATGATCTTGGTGATCTTAGGTGTCGCCCAGATGATCGCCATTGTGCAAATCACCAAACCCAGCATCAAATACAGAGGCATCCCAGACAGCCACTCGCCACCGCTCATGCCATGGCCCGTATTCACGACAGATCCCGGGACCTTGAATTGGCTCATTTGCGCCAGAAAAATCACAATCGCCAGACCGTTCACAAACCCAAGCATCACGGGATGCGGCACCAGTCTGATGAACTTGCCCCAGTGCATGATCCCAGCAAAAACCTGAAGAATCCCCATCAGAACGACCGTTGCAAACAGATATTCAACCCCGTGTTCGGCCACCAGCGCGACCATCACAACAGCCAACGCACCAGTTGCGCCGGAAATCATACCCGGACGCCCACCAATCAACGCCGTGATCAACCCGACCATAAAGGCCGCATACAAGCCCACAAGCGGATGCACCCCCGCGACAAAGGCAAATGCCACTGCCTCGGGAACCAGCGCGAGCGCCACAGTCAACCCCGATAGGATTTCAGTCCGGACACGTGCCACAGACCAGCCCTCGTCCTGCATTATGGAAAGATTGGGCGGGGAAATACGATTGGCCAACAGGGCCAGAGCGGCGCGTCTCATGAGTGATAACCTGCAATAGAAGGATTGTGTGCTTCCCGCGTGCCTATAGAAACCGTGCCGTTCGCACAATAGGTCATGTCACCTGTGCCCTTACTGCCATACCCCTATGTGGCCATCACATCGCGTTACCCCATTCCAGTATCATGCCTCACGCATTGCCAATCCTCGCACACCACGCCATGAATATCACAAGCGAACCTATCAGGAGCCTATTCATGAGCGAACCCGCACGCGACACCATAATTGCCGTCATCGGTGGATCAGGTATTTACGACATCGAAGGTCTGGAAGACGCACAATGGCAACATGTGGCGTCCCCTTGGGGGGCACCTTCCGACCAGATCCTGACGGGGACATTGGACGGGGTCAAAATGGCCTTTTTACCACGTCACGGGCGCGACCATGTCCACGCGCCGGCCACAGTGCCGTATCGTGCCAATATTGACGCACTCAAGCGCCTTGGCGTCACCGATGTCATATCTGTGTCCGCCGTCGGCTCGTTTCGCGAGCACATGGCCCCGGGGGATTTTGTGATCGTTGATCAGTTCATTGATCGTACAATTGCACGCGAAAAGTCATTTTTCGGAACTGGGTGTGTGGCACACGTCAGTGTCGCCCATCCCACGTGCGAACGCCTGTCTGATGCCTGTGAAACCGCAGCGCGCGGGGCTGGCATCACGGTCCACCGCGGCGGCACCTATCTTGCCATGGAGGGCCCACAGTTCTCGACACTGGCCGAATCCAAAATGTATCGCGAAAGCTGGGGATGTGATGTGATTGGCATGACGAACATGCCAGAAGCAAAACTCGCACGCGAAGCAGAGCTTTGCTATGCGTCTGTTGCCATGGTCACCGATTATGACAGCTGGCACCCCGACCATGGTGAGGTCGATGTGACCGCAATTATCAAAACCCTGACGGGCAACGCCGAAAAGGGGCGCACATTGGTTGCAGCACTCCCGGCACTCTTGGGGGGACAGCGTGATCCCTGTGTCCACGGATGTGACCGTGCCTTGGAATTCGCAGTTTTGACCGCACCCGAGGCACGTGACCCGGCCCTGATGGCAAAATTGGACGCTGTCGCCGGACGTATCCTCTAGGCAAAACCCATCGGACGGGACGTCAGGTCTCGTCCGATGATACGTTTTCTTTCATGAAAACCCGGATAAAGCGGCGAATTTCGCGCGCCGCGCTTGTATCCATATCCTTGCACAAATCCACAAATGCATCGCGTTCGGCTTTGTCCAGACGCAAGACCAACTGGCTGTCCTTTTTGCCGACCTTTTTGGTATCTTTTTTTGCCATTTTGCCCCGAGTGGAATGAGTGTTGCCTTTTGTAAATCATTTGTATATACAATAAATATACAAATGCTAGACTAACATAGCTGAGGTCATTCGAGAAAGGAATTGGAAAATGAACTTGATTGCTGCAAAGACCATGCTCGTCAAAGATCGTATGGATTGGCACAAACCACATTTGAACTGGATGTCATCCAAGATGTATCGCTTCTTTCACAAACGCAGCCAGTAACCTTAGGTCCTGCGTTAATCCGCCTCTTGCGTCGACGCGACAGTTCGGCCAAACGGGTCCCGCAAAATCCTAAAGGGGCCAGTCATGCGCAAGAACAAAGATGTCAAAGATTATATCCGCACGATTGTTGATTTCCCCCACGAAGGGATCATGTTTCGCGATGTAACCACGTTGTTTGCTGACCCACGTGGATTTCGCATGGCAATCGACCAAATGCTGCACCCCTTTGCAGGCGAGCGTATCGACAAAGTTGTTGGCCTTGAGGCACGCGGGTTCATCATGGGCGGCGCAATTGCCCATCAGCTGTCCGTCGGCTTCGTGCCGGTGCGCAAAAAAGGCAAGCTCCCCGGAACAACCATTTCGGAAGAATATACGCTGGAATACGGTGAAGCGATCGTTGAAATTCATGACGACGCCATTCAACCGGGTGAAAAAATCCTTGTGGTTGACGATCTATTGGCGACGGGTGGCACCGCAAAGGCTGGCATCAAACTGATCGAGCGCCTTGGCGGTGAAATCATTGCCTGCTCCTTTATTATCGACCTGCCGGAACTGGGCGGGCGCAAAAAATTGGAAGACATGGGCATGAATGTGTCTGTGTTGTGCGAGTTCGACGGTCTCTAATCCACAGCGCCTCATGCGGGCGGCGGGCGCGGCAACAAATGACGTGCCAAAACACATGCTCGCCGCGCCCAAACTTTTCCGAGGCTCGCCGCGCAGTTGCGCGGCGTTTATGCGCGTAAAACGGCACCGGGATTCATGATGCCAACCGGGTCGAGCGCGCTCTTGATGGCCCGCATCGCCGCCAATTTGACGGGATCGCCGTATTTTTCAAGATCAGGCACCTTCATACGCCCCACCCCGTGCTCGGCACTGAACGATCCATTATATTCCTGCACCAGATCATGAACAACTCGCTTCACGTCGTCACGCAGAGGGTCATAGTCCGACCGATCCCGCCCCCGCGCGGGAAAGACGTTATAGTGCAAATTCCCATCCCCGAGATGTCCAAAGCAATTGACGCGCAAATCGCCCAGTTCGGCAATTTTTTCGCCGCCACGGGCAATAAAGTCTGGCACGGCCCCAAGTGGGACAGAAATATCATGACTACACACTGAGCCAATGCGTTTGTTCGCAACCGGAATATGTTCCCGAAGGGACCAGAACTCGGTCCGCTGTCCGGTATTTTGCGCTACAAGACCATCCTCGACCAGACCCTGCTCCATCCCCAATTCGAACAGGTCACTCAGAGCCGCATCAGCATCTTGATTAAGCCCCAACTCGATAAGCACCATCCATTCCGGTATTTCTGGGAAAGGTTGGCGGATATCTGGCAATGTCTCTGCTACAAATTCAGGGCCTTGCCGATGCATCAGTTCAAATGCGCTAATGGCATCCCCGACACGTGTGCGCGCCAAAGACAAGAGGTCCAGCGCGGCTTGCGGCGATGGCACGACCATCAGAGCCGTGCCAAGAGATGCCGGGCGCGGTGCGAGCTTCAGCGCCGCCGCAGTGATGATGCCCAACGTCCCTTCAGCGCCGATCAACAGGTTTCGAAGATCATATCCAGTGTTATCTTTGCGCAACCGCGTCAGACCATTCCAAATCTCGCCATTTGGCAGAACGGCCTCGAGACCAAGGCAGAGATCACGCGTATTGCCGTATCGCAAGACATTCACCCCCCCCGCGTTCGTGGCCAAATTTCCGCCGATCTGGCAGGAACCTTCTGCCGCAAGCGACAACGCAAACATGCGATCTTTTGCTTCCGCCGCGGCTTGGATATCTGCCAATATGGTGCCGGCTTCAGCCACAAGCACATTCTCGAGCGGATCAACGTCGCGCACCGCATTCAGCCTTTCGAGAGACAAGATCAGAGGCATCGGGCCTTCGGGCATCACTTGGCCACCAACAAGACCAGTCCCCCCGCCGTATGGCACAATGCCGACCGGCGCCTGAGCACAGAGTTTTACGATACGCGCCACGTCTTGCACTGTGCGCGGCAAAGCCACCATGCCACCGTCCTGACCAACGTATCGGCCACGAGGTTCTTCAAGATAACGTGGGTCCGCAGGGCGAATAATGTCGTCAGAGAGCGCGTTGCGAAGGGTGGTCAAAAAGGACTTGGAAATTGCGTTAAGTTTCATGGAACTATCCTCGCATACTGTATTGATCTGTCCAAAGCCCCAAGTGATATCGTCACAAAGCGCATGGAGCCCAGATACCGCAGGTCGCATGACTGTTCCAGATATGACCAGATCGCGAGCACCTATCTCACGAAACTTTGCCTAGCTCTGCCCCGCCAACGTGCGACCACGGCGGTCGTTTCTCAGTGCCGCATACAGCACATGCGTGCGCCAGCGCCCATCAATCTGCAAATAGCTTTGTGCAACACCTTCATACTTGAAGCCCGATTTCTCGAGCACCCCGCGCGACGCAAGATTTTCCGGCAGGCACGCCGCTTCAATCCGGCTGAGCCCCATTTGCACAAAGGCATGATGCACCACAGCTTCAATCGCCTCGCGCATATAGCCTTGGCGCGTATAGTTTTGACCGATCCAATACCCCAATGTGCCCGCTAAGGATGGGCCGCGCCGGATATTGTCCAACGTGATAGCCCCCAACAGAGCGTCATCTTGGCGGCGCACCAGAAACAAGGGAACCGCATGGCCGTTGTTGATAGATCGCTGTGCCCAGTACACGCGATTGGTAAAGCTCTTGCGCGTCAGGTGATCCTTGGCCCATGCGGGTTCCCAGGGAATTAAAAAATCACTGCTCTCGTGGCGCAACGCCGCCCATGTGCGATAATCCGAATGCACAGGCGGGCGCAGGGTCAGCCGGTCGGTCTCGATCTTGACCTTACGCCTGCCCAACAACATTACGCCGCGCGCCGTCTTTGCAAGGTTTCAAGGCTTGGTGCCTGTGACACAGGTCCATAAAGCGCCATCGCGGGCCGTGCCTTGACAGCCATGAGTTCGGCAAACCGGCGCACATCTGCTTCGCTGACCGCATCAATGCGTGCCACCGTTTCGCTCAGATCTGGTACGCGGTCCCAAATCGCCAGCATACGGGCCAAACGCTCGGCGCGGCTTGAAGGGCTTTCCAACCCCATTAGCATGCCGGCCTTCATCTGGATTTTGGCACGAGCAATTTCTTGCCCCCCCATATCATCCGCCGCACGCTTGAGTTCATCAATTGTGATCTCTGCAAGTTCTGCAACTTGATCCCCAGACGTGCCCGCATAGATCGTGGTCATACCCGTGTCGGCATACGCACCAGTTTGGGCATAGATTGTATAGCACAGCCCGCGTTTTTCGCGGATCTCTTGGAACAGGCGACTCGACATGCCGCCGCCAAGCGCCGTGCTATAGACTTGGGCGGTATAGATATCCGGATGGCTGTAATCCGGGCTTTCCAAACCGAACGCAAAATGGGCCTGCTCCAGCGTTTTCTCTGTGCGGTATTCCCCACCCTGAAACCGCGCGGGTTCAATCAATATCGACGGGCCACCCTCAAGATGGCCAAACATGTCTTCGGCGGCGCGGATAATCTGGTCATGATCCACTGCGCCCGCCGCGGACAAAATCATCCGATCCGGG
Organism: Shimia litoralis; assembly: GCF_005518135.1. Taxonomy (GTDB): domain Bacteria; phylum Pseudomonadota; class Alphaproteobacteria; order Rhodobacterales; family Rhodobacteraceae; genus Shimia_E; species Shimia_E litoralis. Next base: position 158,521 of record NZ_SULI01000003.1, read on the forward strand.
CGATAATGTTCTGCGACAAAACCTGACAGGTCTTGGCGGTCAAATCCACGCACCCGTTCTTCGAGACCCAAAATCGTCCGACCCAGCGGCTGATCCGGATAGGCACGCTCCTGAAGCCAGTCAAAGATGACGTCGTCTGGCGTATCCAAAGCCTGACCGATTTCTTGCAAAATCACGCCGCGTTCGGTTTCAATTTCATCAGGGTCGAAAATGGGGTTCATGACGATATCGCCAATCACGTCCATCGCAAGTGGCACGTCCCCCTTCAGAACACGCGCATAATACGCTGTCACTTCACGGCTGGTATAGGCATTGATATATCCGCCGACATCTTCAATCGACTCTGCGATCTCAAGTGCTGTGCGCTTCTTGGTGCCTTTGAAGGCCATGTGTTCCAAAAAATGCGCAATGCCGTTTTGGGCAAACCGCTCGTGGCGGCCACCTGCATTCACCCAAATTCCGATTGATGCTGATTCCAGCCCGGGCATGTGTTCTGTGATGACACGAAACCCGTTCGGCAAAGTATGAAGTTTTACAGTCAACGCGCTGCAATCCGATCTTTGATAAGAGCTTGAAGATGCCCAAGGTCATTTGGAACGCGCGTCACGCGCTCGGGTTTGTCCATCATATCCGCCATATGCGGTGGCAACGCAGGGCGTTGACCCATGGCCTTTTCGACCGCATCCGGGAATTTGGCAGGATGCGCGGTGGCCAAGGTGACCATCGGGGTCGACGACAGGTTTTCATTGCCAACTTTGACGCCAACAGCGGAATGCGGGCACAGGATTTCACCAGTACCGACATAGGCCGACGCAATCGTTGCCATCGTTTCGTCTTCTGAGGCACGGCCCGAGTCAAAATGATCGCGCAGCGTTTCCATGGCGCCCTGACTGATCGCAAACGCGCCGCCTTTAAGTTCATCCATCAATTGCGCCACGGCATTGCCGTCTCGCCCATAGGCGTCAAACAACGCCCGCTCGAAATTCGAACTGACTTGGATATCCATGGACGGGCTGATCGACGGCACAACGCCTTCTTTAGTATAGCGGGCAGTGTCCATGGTCCGGTGCAAGATGTCGTTCTGGTTTGTCGCAATCACCAGACGCTCGATCGGGAGACCCATTTTCTTGGCGATATAGCCGGCAAAAATATCGCCAAAGTTCCCCGTTGGCACGGTAAAGGACACCTTGCGATGAGGCGCGCCAAGGCTCACTGCGGTTGAGAAATAATATACCACTTGGGCCAAGACACGCGCCCAGTTGATCGAATTGACCCCCGCCAAGCGCACGCCATCGCGGAAGTCAAAGTCATTGAACATATCCTTAAGTGCCGCTTGGCAATCATCAAAATCGCCATCCATCGCCAAAGCATGCACATTGGCATCATCGGGTGTTGTCATCTGTTTGCGCTGAATGTCTGACACCCGTCCGTGCGGGAACAAGATAAAGACATCGACGTTGTCCAAACCGCGAAATGCTTCGATGGCTGCCGACCCTGTGTCGCCGGACGTAGCACCCACAATGGTGACCCGTTCATTGCGGCGCGCCAGCGAAAACTGGAACAGTTGACCAATCAACTGCATCGCAAAATCTTTAAAGGCCAAGGTTGGCCCGTGGAACAGCTCCATCAGGAAATGGTTCGGGCCCAGTTGCACCAGAGGGGCGCGTGCATCATGGCGAAACCCCTCGTAGGCGCGCGCGATGATGCCCTTGAATTCATCGTCGGTAAACGCATCGCCCACAAAAGGCCGCATCACCCGAAAGGCAATGTCTTCATATGACAGACCAGCCAGCGCTGCGATGTCGTCTGTCGACATCGTCGGGATGGTTTCGGGCACATATAGCCCCCCATCACGGGCCAAGCCAGTCAGCATGGCTTCTTCAAAGCTCAGAACAGGGGCGTCGCCGCGGGTCGAAATGTATTTCAAGGGACTCAGGCCTTTTTGGTTTTGCGCATCCGGCGCAGGTAATAAAGCGTCATGGCCGCCCAGACAATCGCCAGACCGTACCATGTCACAACATATTGCAAGTGATCATTGGGAATGCCAGCACTGTCCACCGGCAAAGGCGTGATTGAGGGCGCATTTTCAGAGGTATCGCGCGCAATCACCAAAACCGGTTCGGTTTTCAACGCCGCCGCCATTGTCGGCACGTCACGGGAAAACCAGATATTTCCGGCCACATCATTTTCTGGTGTATAACTGTCGATCTCGTCGGGCCAGTGAAGATTGCCGACAATCGTCATCGCGCCCCCTGCATGCGGTGCGTCTTTTTGGGCGACTTTGACAAAACCACGATCCACCATAATTTGACGACCACTGTCGGTTTGGAACGGTGAAATAATTCGATACCCTGCCCCGACCTGTTTGACGGACACCAAAACATGCAGTGCGTCCTCGGACATCACGCCACTGACCTCGACCGGCAAGAAGCGGTCAGTCACCGGATCAGGGTTTTGGGGCAGTGCCACGGGCGCATCCGCTATCCGGCTTTCGATCTCGGCCAGCACATCAGCCTTCCAATGCATACGCTGGACCTGCCAGTTGCCAAGCGACACCAATACGATGGTCCCAAGGATGCCAAAGAACAAAGGTAAAAACAGACGGCGCAAAGAAGGACCTTTCAAAAAGTAACGTCGCGGATGGCATTGCCAACCGCGACGTTCTTTATGCGTTATTGTTGCGATATTTCAACCGCAAACCTTAAGCAGACGCGGGCTTAGCCGCCCCAGATGTACACTGCGGCAAACAGGAACAGCCATACAACATCCACAAAGTGCCAGTACCAAGCCGCGGCTTCAAAACCGACGTGGTTCTGTTGGGTGAACGCGCCACGTTCCAGACGGATCAGACACACCAGCAAGAAGATGGTTCCGACAACAACGTGGAAGCCGTGGAAACCGGTCGCCATGAAGAATGTCGCACCATAGATGTTGCCCGAGAAGCCAAAGGCCGCGTGGGAATACTCGTAGGCTTGGAAAATGGTGAACAAGACACCCAAAGCCACCGAAAGGATCAAGCCCCATTTCATGTCTTTGCGGTTGTTTTCATGCGCCAGAGCATGGTGCGCCCAAGTCGCGGCCATTCCGGAGCACAACAGGATCAAGGTGTTGATCAGCGGCAAATGCCATGGATCAAAGGTCTCGATCCCTGCGGGGGGCCAGACACCGTCAATCGCGGGGCTATCCGGACCCATTGGGTACATCGCGTGTTTAAAGAAGGTCCAGAACCAAGCGGCAAAGAACATGACCTCGGACATGATGAACAGGATAAAGCCATATCGCAGGCCGATCTGCACAACGGGCGTGTGATCCACACCGCCATTGCCCTCGGCGGCGACTTCGGCCCACCAACCGTACATCACGTACAACACCAGAACCAAGCCGATGAAGAACATGTAAGGGGTCACTTCACGCATCCAGAGCACGGCTCCGAACAACATGATGAACGCACCAATTGACCCAAGCAGGGGCCAAAGGGACGGCGGCAGAATGTGATAGTCGTGGTTTTTAGCGTGCGCCATATTTTTCTTTTCCCTCGTTGGAAGGCTTGTTAGCTCTAGTTTACTTCGGTTTCGGTCTCCTGCGTCAAGGAAACAGTTTCCTCGGGCAGGTCGATTTCATGGAACGTATAAGACAGTGTGATATGTTTCACATACTGTCCCTCACGGTCGTTGACGATTTCAGGATCAACATAAAACGTCACGGGCATGGTGACCCGCTCGCCGGGTTGCAGCGTCTGTTCTGTGAAACAGAAACAGTCGATCTTGGAGAAGAAATACCCTGCATCATACGGTGTCACGTTATAACTTGCCTGACCTGCTACGGGGCGATCTGTAGGGTTATAGGCCTCGTAAAAAGCAAGACCTGTTTCACCAATGCGTAGCGTCATTTCGCGTTGCAGGGGTTTGAACTCCCACGGCATGCCGCGCTGTTTGCTGGCGTCGAATTTGATCTTGATGGTTTTGTCCAAGATCACGTCGGATCCGGCGTCGGCTACATTGGTCACACCGCCAAAGCCGGTGACACGGCAGAACCAATCGTAAAACGGTACTGACGCCCACGCCAGCGCACCCATGGTAATCACCAGGCCCACTGTTTGTGCAACAGTTTTCGTTTTAGGATCCATCGCCATCAGCCTTGCCCTTTGAAGGCAGACGGCTCAAGGCCGCCTTGCGTGACCTTGACAACAGTCAGGCCAAATACGATGCCGATAAAGGCCAAGAGCACCAGCGCAAGACCGACATTCCGGCCAAACCTCCGTTTGTGCAATTCGTGATCGTCATGAAAGCTCATGTTCACCAGCCCCCCAGTCCATAGGGTGCCAGCGTCGCTTCTGCTAGGATGGCCCCAAAATGCAAGAATAGATACAATAGCGACAATCCAAAAAAGGATTTCTCGCGCTTATACCCGTCGGCCTCGGAGACCTCTTCGTTCCGGCGCCAAATCGAAATCGCGCCCAGAATGAACAGACCATTCAAAATCAAAGCTGTGGTCAGATAGATCGGACCACCCACGCCAGTAAAGGCCATGCCAATCGCAACAACCGCCAACAACAGGGTGTACACAAGGATATGGTTGCGTGTGACGCGGCGACCGTGGGTCACGTGCAACATCGGCACGCCAGCATCTTTGTAGTCAGACTTCATAAACAGACACAGCGCCCAGAAGTGCGGCGGCGTCCACATAAAGGTCAGGGTGAACATCAACACGCTCTCGATTGAGACACCACCGGTGGCCACGGCCCAGCCGATCATCGGAGGGAACGCGCCCGCGGCGCCACCAATCACGATGTTCTGCGGTGTCCAGCGTTTGAGCCACATGGTGTAAATCACCACATAGAAGAAGATCGTGAAGGCCAGAAGCAAGCCAGCAAAGATGTTCGAAGCCAGCGCAAGCATGATACAAGAAAACACCGACAGGGTGATCCCGATCGCAAAGGCCTCGTCGCGCGATACCTTTCCTGCTGGAATGGGGCGCGACTGGGTCCGTTTCATGACTGCGTCAATGTCGGAGTCCCACCACATATTCAACGCGCCAGAGGCCCCGCCGCCAACTGCGATAAACAGGATCGAGGCAAACGCCACCATCGGATGTACGGATACAGGTGCTGCCAACAGCCCAACCATGGCTGTAAAGACCACAAGCGACATCACGCGGGGCTTTAGCAACGCGAAATAGTCACCAAAGCTGGCTTCTTGTGGGGTCGCTTGCGTATCAAAGCTGGCGTCAGTCATTCTGTCTTCCGTTGAAAAATGCGCCGCAGCGCATCGGATGTCAAAAGCATAAGGGTGCGCTTGTCACGCACCCTTGATGTTTACTTAATCGATGCAACCTGAACGGCTGAGGGGATCGAAGCGTATTCTTCCTTCGCACCCTTGAGCCACTCTTCATATGCCTCTTCGGACACCACCTTGACGGTGATTGGCATATAGGCGTGATCTTTGCCGCAAAGCTCTGAACACTGGCCAAAGTAAATGCCCTCACGCTCAGCTTTGAACCAAAGCTCTGCAAGGCGGCCCGGCACGGCATCTTGCTTGACGCCAAAGGCCGGAATGGTCCAGCTGTGGATCACGTCCGCGCCTGTCACTTGCATCACGACGACCTTGCCGATGGGGACCACGACTTGCGTGTCGGTCGCCAGAAGATACTCGTCTTCGTTATAACCATTTTCGGCAAGCTCTTCACGTGGAAGCAGGAAGCTTTCGAACTCGAAGCCGTGATCAATATACTCGTAACCCCAATACCATTGGTATCCAGTCACCTTAATCGTGATGTCGCCTTCTGGGATTTCCTGTTGCTTGAACAGAACAGGCAAGCTGAACGCCCCGATGAACACCAAGATGATGATTGGACCAAGCGTCCAAGCAATCTCGATCGGTGTATGGTGTGTCAGAGTCGAAGGAGTCGGGTTTGCGCGGCGGTTAAACCGTACAATCACAAACAGCAGCAACGCTGAGACAAGAATCACAATTGCGGTGATAATCACAAGAATCATGTGATCCAAAGATTGCAGATCACGCGCAAGTTCGGTCGCCGCGGGTTGGAAACCCGTTTTGCCATCCACGGGCTTGCCCACGGTTTCAACTGCCTGCGCAAACGCGGGAACGGCAGTAAAAGAAGCCATAAGGCCCAGGATTGTCGTTAGAATTCGCATAGTTCACCCTGATCGGTTTCAGTGTTATTCGTTTATGTTCCTTGCGGAAAAACCATCAACTTGACGGAATGCCGCTTTTGTATCGCTGCTAGAAACCATATTCTCACAGCCAAATAAAGGAGGCAGTCCGCGTCAAACGGACGCTTTTTTTGATTTAGATCAAATTCCGAGGGGAAAATCCATATGACCCAGATCAAATTCTCACCTTTTGAGACGTCTTTAGACCCAGACAGGGCATTATTGCATCTACGGGCCGCGACTGAAGGGGCCGATGACGGTGAATTGTTTCTGGAACGCCGCCGCGCCGAAGCCTTGGTATTTGATGACGGGCGCTTGAAAACGGCGTCATACGATGCCTCGGAGGGGTTCGGGCTGCGTGCCGTGCGTGGCGACGTGTCCGGATATGCACATTCCTCGGAAATTTCAGAATCTGCCCTCGTGCGCGCCCTCGAAACAACACGCTTGGCCGTTGGCGATGGCGGAGGCGTTCTTGCTGCGGGACCGACGCCCACAAATCATCGACTATATACAGACGAAGACCCCATCGCGGGCGCACCCTTTCCGGTCAAGATTGACACGCTGCGCGAGATAGACGCCTTTGCGCGTGACCAAGACCCCCGGGTCGTTCAGGTCTCGGCCACTCTGGCTGCATCTCACCAAGAGGTGGTGATTTTGCGCCCAGACGGTCAACAGGTGACAGATACGCGCCCAATGACACGTGTAAATGTGTCCGTGATTGTCGAACAGGACGGACGCCGCGAAACCGGCACAGCTGGTGGAGGCGGTCGCTTGGGGCTGGACGGATTGTTGGCGGCCTCAGATTGGCAAGCCAAAGTGCGCGAGGCCTTGCGCGTGGCTCTGATCAACCTCGAGGCGGTCCCTGCCCCGGCTGGTCCGATGCAGGTTGTCCTTGGGCCCGGTTGGCCGGGCATTTTACTTCACGAAGCCGTCGGGCACGGGCTTGAAGGAGACTTCAACCGCAAAGGGAGTTCAAAGTTCTCGGGCCAAATCGGCACGCAGGTTGCGTCTCGCGGGGTGACTGTTGTGGATGACGGCACAATTCCTGATCGGCGCGGCTCCATTACCGTGGATGACGAAGGCACGCCGTCTGCGAGAAATGTCCTGATCGAAGACGGTATCCTCGTCGGTTACATGCAAGATCGTCAAAACGCGCGGCTAATGGGCGTCTCGCCCACTGGCAACGGACGCCGCGAGAGTTATGCCCATCCGCCCATGCCGCGCATGACCAATACATACATGCAGGGCGGCGAATCCGATCCGGCAGATTTGGTCGCCTCGCTCAAGGATGGGATATATGCGGTCGGCTTTGGAGGTGGACAGGTCGACATTACAAACGGCAAGTTTGTCTTTAGCTGCACCGAGGCCTATCGCGTGGAAAATGGCAAGATCGGTGCCCCTGTAAACGGCGCTACACTGATCGGCGACGGCGCATCAGCAATGAAACAAATCCAAGGGCTTGGGAATGACATGATGTTGGATCCCGGTATGGGGAATTGTGGCAAAGCTGGCCAATGGGTCCCCGTGGGCGTCGGTCAACCCACCGTTTTGATGGACGGGCTGACCGTTGGCGGGTCAGCAGCCTAGCGCGCGGTGGCCCGTATAAACACGAGAGCATCTCGCAATAAGTGAGATGCTCAAGGCATGGTTTACGTGTCGTTAACTGTCTTCGGGCTATTCATGATTCTGCAAGTAGGCGGAACCACGGATGACCGAAGACCACATTTCTTCCACTCACCCCCAACTCCCACCCACCACGGAAGAACACCGTTGTGCGTGGCTCCGTCTCTTGCGATCCCGACGCGTTGGCATTGCCACATTTTACCGATTGATGGCGCAATATGGCAGTGCAGAGGCTGCGCTGGAGGCACTTCCGGACATTGCGCGTGATGCCGGAGAAACGAATTATTCACTTTGTCCGGTTGGGGTGGTTGCTGCGGAAATGAAAGCGGCGGCGGCGGCTGGCGCCCGAATGGTGACCGTGGCAGATCGTCAGTATCCGGCAAATCTGAAAACCATTCCTGATGCCCCGCCAATCTTATGGGCTTTGGGGGACCTTGGCCTGCTGAATCGTCCCCTTGTTGCCTTGGTCGGGGCGCGCAATGCATCGTCCTTGGGGACGCGCATGGCCAGATCACTGGCCAAAAACCTTGGCGACGCAGGATTTACCATCGTGTCGGGGTTGGCACGCGGCATTGACACCGCGGCGCATCACGCCGCGCTCGAAACAGGCACGATCGCGATCTTTGCAGGTGGCGTTGACGTCACCTATCCCGCAGAGAACGCAGATCTGTCCAAGCAGATGGCCACTCACGGCTTGCGCCTGTCGGAACAGCCCATGGGCACAGTTCCGCAGGCGCGTCATTTTCCGGCACGCAACCGCATCATTTCAGGCATCGCAACTGCGGTGGTTGTGGTCGAGGCCGCCGCAAAGTCGGGCAGCCTGATCACGGCCCGCAATGCCTTGGATCAGGGCCGAGACGTCTTGGCCGTGCCAGGACATCCTTTTGATGCACGCGCATCCGGATGCAATATGTTGATCAGAGACGGCGCCACGCTCGTGCGCTCGGCAGACGACATTCTGGAAGCCATCAATATTTCCCCCAAATTCGCAAAGACCGCTCAGCTTGACCTACCTATGCCACAAGCGGCAACGCCAAAACGTAGCCTAAGCGACACCGCGAGCCTGCACATGGAAATTCTTAATCGCCTAGGCCCGTCCCCTGTCGCCGAAAATCAGCTTATTCGCGACCTGGGCACATCCGCACAATCAGTTTCAAATGTCTTGGTCGATCTCGAGATCGACGGACGCATTCAACGACAATCTGGTGGCCTTGTTTCGCGCACTTAGCGGATGGCGTGCACCTTCATGCTCCGACCAAATCAACGGTGAAAACAGCCGGACGCGCCAGATAAATTTTCCTTCCATTGACATTCCCCCCTTTCACACCACATTTTTCGCCGCCATAAGCGGCCTTGAGAGTCGAGAGGAAATGAAATGCCTGTAGTCGTTGTCGAATCCCCAGCAAAAGCGAAAACTATCAACAAATACTTGGGGTCAGACTATACTGTTCTGGCATCTTACGGCCACGTGCGTGACCTTCCACCCAAAGACGGAAGCGTCGACACCGAGAACGATTTCGACATGAAATGGGAGGTCGGCTATGATTCTCGCAAGCATGTCAAAGCCATTGCCGATGCTTTGAAAGAAGATAACAACCTTATTCTCGCGACCGACCCCGACCGCGAAGGAGAGGCAATCAGCTGGCATCTTGAAGAGGCACTGCGCAAGCGGCGCGTGATCAAGAAAGACACCCCCGTCAGCCGCGTCGTATTTAACGCGATTACCAAATCGGCCGTCACCGAAGCTATGAAAAACCCGCGCCAAGTCGACCAGCCTCTGGTCGATGCCTATTTGGCACGGCGTGCGCTGGACTATTTGGTGGGGTTCAACTTGTCGCCGGTGCTTTGGCGCAAACTGCCAGGCGCAAAATCTGCCGGCCGGGTGCAATCTGTGTGCCTGCGTCTGATCGTCGAACGCGAGATGGAGATCGAGGCCTTTAATCCACGCGAATACTGGACGGTCAAAGCGCTGCTGGGCACGCCACGCGGGCAAGAGTTTGAGGCCCGTCTGACGATTCTGGGCGGTGACAAACTGGATAAGTTTGGTATTGAGACCTCTACTGCGGCGGAGCTGGCCGTTCAGGCCATCCAATCGCGCGACCTTTCGGTGGCGAAGGTGGAAGCAAAACCCGCCAGCCGGAACCCGTCTGCCCCCTTTATGACGTCAACGCTCCAGCAAGAAGCAAGCCGCAAATTTGGCATGGGCGCACGCCAAACCATGAGCACTGCGCAGCGCTTGTACGAAGCCGGTTACATTACATATATGCGTACCGACGGGATCGACATGGCCCCCGAGGCCGTCACTGCAGCCCGTGACGCAATTACAGACCGCTATGGCGCGGAATACGTGCCCGCCAGCCCGCGCATCTATAAAAACAAGGCCAAGAACGCGCAAGAAGCGCACGAGTGTATTCGTCCAACCGAAATGACCCGCTCTGTTGACGAACTTAAGGTCACGGATGCCGATCAACGCAAGCTGTATGATTTGATCTGGAAACGCACGCTGGCCTGCCAGATGGAAGGCGCGCGTCTGGAACGCACAACGGTCGACATCGCCAGCGATGACGGTCAGATCGGGTTGCGCGCAACAGGTCAGGTCATGTTGTTTGACGGATTCATGCGCGTCTATGAAGAAGGGCGCGATGACGCCGTGGTCGATGACGATGACAAGCGCTTGCCCCAAATCATGCAGGGCGAACCTGCGGACAAACGCACGGTCGCCCCGGAACAGCATTTCACCCAACCGCCGCCGCGCTATACCGAGGCCACACTTGTCAAACGCATGGAAGAACTGGGCATTGGCCGCCCATCGACCTATGCCAGTGTCATCACCACGATCCAGGATCGCGAATACGTTCGCAAAGACAAAAATCGCCTGTTCCCAGAAGACAAAGGGCGCATCGTTACGATCTTTTTGCTGAATTTCTTCAGACAATACGTCGGATATGAGTTCACCGCGAACCTCGAAGAAGAGCTGGATGACGTCAGCGCGGGAAACCGAGATTACAAAACTGTCCTGTCGCGGTTCTGGAAAGACTTTTCTGCCGCAATTTCAGACACTTCAGAGCTGCGCATTGCGGCAGTTCTTGATATTTTGGATGATGCCCTGGCTCCTCAATTGTATCCACCACGCGAAGATGGCTCTGACCCGCGCGTGTGTCCAAAATGCGGCGCAGGTCAGTTGCACCTGAAAACCTCTCGTACCGGCGGTTTTGTCGGCTGCGGAAACTATCCTGAGTGCACGTATACCCGCCCCATCGCAGGCGAAGGTGCCGACGGCGATGAGCGTGTCTTGGGCGAAGACGCAGGCGATGAAATCTGGCTTAAGGCTGGCCGTTTCGGCCCTTATGTGCAACGCGGCGAACCGACGCCTGAAAACAAAAAGCCCCCGCGCGCGTCGTTGCCACGTGGCTGGAACAAAGAAGACATGGATCTGGACAAGGCTCTGACGTTGCTCAGTTTGCCGCGCGAGTTGGGCGAGCATCCAGAAGGCGGCATGATCACAACCAACTTTGGGCGTTTTGGCCCATACATCATGCATAAACTGCCCGACGCAGAAAAACCGACATATGCCAATCTCAAGGATCCCAATGATGTCTTTGAAGTGGGCATGAACCGCGCCGTGGAATTGCTGGCTGAAAAGCGCGCAAATCCAGGTCGTGGACGAAGCGCAGCCGCCAAACCCCTTAAAGAACTTGGCGAACACCCGGATGGCGGCGGGCCGGTAAATGTTCTGGATGGTCGATATGGCCCCTATGTCAAATGGGAAAAGGTCAATGCGACGATCCCAAAGGACATTGATGCAGCGAACGTGACGATGGAACAAGCGGTCGAATGGATTGCCGAAAAAGCAGCCAAAAAACCCACACGCAAAAAGGCCGCGCCAAAAAAGGCAGCCACGAAGAAAGCACCTGCGAAAAAAACAGCGGCGAAAAAGGCTCCAGCAAAGAAGCCCGCAGCTAAGTAACAATTGAATTTTCTGTATCGCCGCCCCGTCCAACTCAACTTGGGCGGGGCGTTTTTGCGAGACTGCGCGCCAGTGGCATCGTTGACGTGTTCCCAGTACATTGCGCAGCGCATAACGCCCATGTCGCGGGCAGTAGTAATACCTAGCACCTCTCAATTTGTTGACTCCGCGCTGACCTCACGTCAAAAACCAAGGCAATTCCGGATCATAGGGAGACTTCCATGAAAAAAGTGTATTCGAATGCCGCAGACGCGCTCGACGGGCTGCTGCATGATGGCATGTTTATCGCGGCAGGCGGTTTTGGCCTTTGCGGCATCCCAGAGTTGTTGCTGCAAGCCATCAAAGAAGCAGGCACCAAAGATTTGACGTTTGCGTCCAACAATGCGGGCGTGGATGATTTTGGTATTGGCATCTTGCTTCAGACCAAACAGGTCAAGAAGATGATTTCTTCCTATGTGGGCGAAAACGCAGAATTCATGCGCCAATATTTGTCTGGTGAATTGGAACTGGAATTCAATCCGCAAGGCACCTTGGCCGAGCGCATGCGTGCTGGCGGCGCGGGCATCCCCGGTTTCTTTACGAAAACTGGCGTGGGCACCGTGATTGCCGATAACAAATTTGAAAAGCAGTTTCCCACAGGCCAAGATGGCGCGATGGAAGACTATATCATGGAAGAAGGCATCTTTGCCGACCTAGCCATTGTAAAGGCGTGGAAAGCGGACGAAACCGGAAACCTCGTATTCCGCAAAACGGCCCGCAACTTTAATGCGCCCGCTGCAACATGTGGCAAAATCTGTGTTGTCGAAGTCGAAGAAATTGTTCCAACAGGGTCGCTGGATCCGGATTCAATCCATCTTCCCGGCATCTATGTGCATCGCATCATCCAAGGTGATCACGAGAAACGCATCGAACAGCGCACCACGCGCCCTGCAGCATAAGGAGTTCACATCATGGCATGGGACCGCAATCAAATGGCCGCACGCGCCGCGCAGGAACTGCAGGACGGTTGGTACGTGAATCTTGGCATCGGTATTCCGACACTGGTGTCCAACTATATTCCTGAAGGTGTCGAAGTGACTCTTCAATCTGAAAACGGCATGCTTGGCATGGGCCCGTTTCCGATCGAGGGCGACGAAGACGCTGACCTGATCAATGCAGGCAAGCAAACCATCACCGAGCTGCCGCAAACTGCCTATTTCGATAGTGCACAATCGTTTGCCATGATCCGTGGCGGCAAGATCGCGATGGCGATTTTGGGCGCGATGGAAGTGGCCGAGAACGGCGACTTGGCGAACTGGATGATCCCCGGCAAACTGGTCAAAGGCATGGGCGGCGCGATGGACCTTGTCGCAGGCGTTGGCCGCGTGGTGGTTGTGATGGATCACACCAACAAACACGGCGACTCAAAAGTGCTTCCGGCGTGTACGCTTCCGTTGACCGGTAAATCGGTGGTGGATCGTATCATTACGAACCTAGGTGTGCTCGACGTTGTCGAAGGTGGTTTGAAAATCGTCGAATGCGCTGATGGTGTATCCGAGGAAGAGCTGCGCGCAGCAACCTTGGCCACGATTGTCGACTAAGACATTTGGTTAAAACCTTATTACCCCAGCGCCTGTCCGGCGTTGGGGTTTTTCGTGCGTGAGCACCTAGAGCAAATCTCTCAGCTTGGTCTTGAGCACTTTTCCATAGTTGTTTTTGGGAAGCTCTGGCAACACCACATAGGTCTTGGGGCGCTTGAAGCGCGCAATATGATCCAGACAATGTGCATCCAGTTCCTTTGTGTCCAAAGCACCTGACACCACGACAAAGGCCACGACATCCTCGCCCCATTCGGCATGCGGACGCCCCACAACAGAGGCTTCGACAACCGACGGGTGCAACAACAACGCCTCTTCGACCTCGCGTGGATAGATATTTGTCCCGCCCGAAATAATCAGATCTTTTGAGCGGTCCTTAAGCGTCAAATATCCCTCTGGGCTGATCGATCCCATATCGCCCGTCCTCAACCAGCCATTTACAATGGCCTTTTTCGTCGCTTCAGGGTCACGCCAATACCCGGGCATCACCGCATCCCCGCGTACCATGATTTCGCCAATCTGCCCCTCGGGCAGGCCCTGGCCTGTCTCATCCCCCACGGCCAACTCAACGACACTTTGCGCGCGCCCAACGGACGCAAGGCGATCCGCCCAGCCCGACGCGTCGCGATTTGCCAGATCATCCCGCGCAAGACAGGTAATGCACATTGGGCATTCGCCCTGCCCATAGATTTGCATGAATATCGCGCCAAAATGATCTTGGGCCTCGATGATATCCGCCACATACATGGGCCCACCACCATAAACAATGGACCGAAGTCCATGACCATCGTATCCGATTTCCTTGGCCACCTCGGTCAAGCGTTTGACCATTGTCGGGGCACAAAACATGTGTACGCGCATATGATGCCGCGCCAGTTCAAAAATCTCTTTCTCATCAAAGCTGCCAGTCTCTGGCATCACATGCCGTGCCCCCTTGAGAACGTGAAGAACGTTATAAAGCCCTGCCCCATGGCTCAGGGGGGCCGCATAAAGTGCTGTATCCGCTGCGGTGACCTCATCCACGTCCGCCAGATACCCCAACGCCATAGCGTGCAGCATGCGATTGGTGATCATCACTCCTTTTGGTCGCCCTGTGGTGCCCGACGTATAAAAAAGCCAGCTCAGATCATCTGGCGCGCGGTCTGCGACTTGCGCCATCGGTGTTTTCGCTAAAATTTCGGACCAACCTGCCCCTTGCACATTGCAACACCGCACATCAGTGACGTTGTCCAACGGCTCGTGCAACGAAGACGACGTGAAACACAAACTGGCTTGGGCATTTTCAAGAATCCACGCAGCTTCGCGCGCATGCAGCTTGGCGTTCATGGGCACAACAACAGCCCCCAATGCCCACGCCCCATACTGTGCGATCAAATATTCAGGCACGTTCTTCATGAACAATCCCACGCGATCACCCGCACCGATGCCTTGCTCTGCCAGCCATCCGGCAACTGCCATCGCCTGTTGAGAAAACTCTCCATACGTCGCGACACAGTCCCGCCCAACAAATAATGCGGGTTGGTCGGCCATTGAACGCGCTGTCCGCTCGAGCCACAGGGCAATATTCATTCGACAGGTCCTATGCAGTTGTTCAGATCAACCTAGGCTTGGCATCAAGGCACGAACAAGTCGTAGAAATACGTTGAGCACTTGGCCTTTTGCCCCACACGGTGCATTGTGCAGGCATGGAACTTGATGCACTGGCCTTTGATTTCGCCCCCGTGGGTCTGGTAATGCTGGAAAACCGCATTATCCGGCGCTGTAACAAAGCCTTTGGCGAGATGTTTCAGGAACAGCCCGTCAAATGTGAAGGCGTTTCTCTGGGCGAATTCTATGCGTCAGAACAAGATTTTCAAACCATCGGAGAGCGCGGCCTTGCCGCGATGCGTGAAACAGGGCGCTATAATGACGAACGCGTCATGCGCCGCCGCGACGGGACGCTGTTCTGGTGCCGTGTGCGTGGCCAATCCCTGACCCCCGACAGCCCGTTTCAGCGCGGGATCTGGTCGTTTGCGGATTTGTCAGATGATCGCCCCATTGTCGAATTGACCCAACGCGAGCGCGAAGTGGCCATTTTGACATGTCGTGGCCTCACCAGCAAAGAAGTCGGTCTGGAACTGAACCTGTCATATCGCACCGTAGAAGAATATCGCGCACGCCTGCTGCGCAAGTTTGGGGCCCGCAAACTTGCGGAACTGGTGGCCAAACTGTCTGGGATGCCGCTTTAGCCACGGATGTGCAAAACACCTTGCATTTTTCCCCTCGCAATTTGGTGCAGACGCCCCCAAATTGTCCGTGTGCACAGGCGCTTTTCACTGGCGCTTGGATGACCTATAAGGCGACCCAGGGGAAACCACCAAGACTCAACCGCGCCGAGCGAGTGCTGCAGAGGATGCAAAACAAATGAGCAAAAAAAACCACGACAACGATGTCGCTTTCATTCAGGCCCTAGCAAAGCTTCTGCGTGCAAATGATCTGACCGAACTTGAGGTCATGCGGGAATACGCATCAGACGATAGCCTGAACGTACGTGTTAGCCGCCAACAGCCTGTTGCAACCGTTGTCGCCCAGCCCGCTGTGGCACCTGTGGCCGCCGCAGCCCCTGTTGCTGCTGCCGCTGCGCCTGCTGCGGCAACCGCGTCGGATGATCCTGCCTCGCACCCCGGTGCCGTGACATCACCGATGGTCGGTACCGTCTATCTTCAGCCCGAGCCGGATGCGCCTGCATTTGTGAGCGTCGGAAATACTGTATCTGAAGGTGACACTTTGATGATTGTGGAAGCCATGAAAACCATGAACCACATTCCAGCCCCCAAGTCGGGCACCATCAAACGTGTGCTTGTCGGCGATGGCGACACCGTCGAATATGGCGCACCGCTGGTCATCATCGAGTAAGGGCCAGACATGTTTGATAAAATCCTGATCGCTAACCGCGGAGAGATCGCCCTGCGCGTGATCCGCGCGTGCCGCGAAATGGGCATCCAGTCAGTGGCGGTTCACTCCACAGCGGATGCCGACGCCATGCACGTGCGTATGGCAGACGAAGCCATCTGTATTGGCCCCCCGCCAAGCACAGAAAGCTATTTGAACGTGGCTTCTATTATTGCGGCCTGCGAAGTGACCGGAGCCCAAGCCATCCACCCCGGATATGGCTTCCTGTCGGAAAATGCCAATTTTGTTCAGATCATCCAAGATCATGACCTGACCTTTATCGGCCCGACCGCTGAACACATCCGTGTAATGGGCGACAAGATCACGGCCAAAGACACCATGAAGGCGCTTGGCGTGCCATGTGTACCCGGTTCCGATGGGGGTGTGCCGGATTTGGCCAGCGCCAAACGTATTGGCGAAGAGATCGGCTATCCCGTCATCATCAAGGCCACGGCAGGCGGCGGCGGACGCGGCATGAAAGTTGCGCAAACCGCAGCCGACATGGAAAGCGCATTCATGACGGCGCGTGCCGAGGGCAAATCGAATTTCGGCAATGACGAGGTCTATATTGAAAAATACCTGACCACACCGCGCCACATCGAGATTCAGGTTTTTGGGGATGGCAAAGGCAACGCCGTTCACCTCGGCGAGCGTGACTGCTCTTTGCAGCGTCGCCATCAAAAAGTATTCGAAGAAGCCCCCGGCCCCGCGATTTCAGCAGAAGAACGCGCCGCAATCGGCAAGACCTGTGCGGACGCAGTTGCCAAAATCGACTATATCGGTGCTGGCACGATCGAATTCTTGTATGAGAACGGCGAGTTCTATTTCATCGAAATGAACACCCGCCTGCAGGTCGAGCACCCTGTCACAGAGGCCATCTTTGGTGTCGATTTGGTGCGCGAACAAATTCGCGTGGCAGAAGGTCTGCCGATGTCCTTTACTCAGGATGATCTGACCATCAATGGGCATGCCATCGAAGTACGGATCAATGCCGAGCGCCTTCCAAATTTTGCACCCTGCCCCGGCAGAATCACGCAATATCACGCCCCCGGCGGTTTGGGCGTGCGCATGGATTCGGCGTTGTATGACGGGTATTCTATCCCGCCTTTCTACGATTCATTGATTGGTAAACTGATCGTACACGGCCGGGACCGCCCCGAGGCGCTGGCACGTTTGAACCGTGCACTTGGGGAATTGATTGTCGACGGCGTGGACACAACCGTACCGCTGTTTCATGCCTTGCTAGAGGAAGAGGCCGTGCAAGCGGGTTCCTATAATATCCACTGGCTCGAACACTGGCTTGAAACCAATTTGGCCGAGGGCTGATGCCTTTGGGCGCGCAAACTGATTTTGGGGATGTGACTCCGGAAATTCTAATGCGCGCCTATGCCATGGGGGTTTTCCCAATGGCCGAACATCGGGACGACCCAGAAATTTTCTGGGTCGATCCGCACCTACGCGGCGTGTTCCCTCTGTCTGGGTTTCATATGTCCCGCTCGCTGTCCAAATCCATCAAGCGCCCCAACTATACGATCTCTTTAAACCATGATTTTGAGGGGGTACTGGACGGTTGCGCAGATCGCAGTGACACGTGGATCAGCACAGGCATTCGCACGCTATATCTTGCGCTTCATGACAGGGCTCAGGCGCACTCTCTCGAAGTGTGGGACCCACATGGCGCCCTTATTGGGGGTGTCTATGGCGTAACACTTGGAGGTGCGTTTTTTGGCGAGAGCATGTTTTCGCGACGTAAGGATGCGTCCAAAATCGCCCTGGCTTTTTTGACACTCCACCTGAAGCAATGCGGGTTTTCATTGTTTGATACACAATTCATCACACCGCACCTCGCGTCTCTGGGCGCGATAGAAGTTCCAAGAAATGTCTATAAATCGCGTCTGAACGCAGCGCTTGATCAGTCAGCGGATATTGAAAACCGCCCGCTGCCCTCCGTTCAGGACGTCTTACAGCGCAACACCCACACATCATAACGCGCATGGTCCAAAGCATTCAGAGCGGGTGACGATGCCACCATCCATCCTTGGAACACCGGGCCCTCAGCGTCCAGCCCGTCATAAATGGTCAAATATGCATACCCTTCGCCGGTTGCGTTATCTTCGGGATGGCGACACTCACCAAGATCGACACGCAGATCGCCAAAAGTGCGGCTGTAGCCATTATCGAGATCAAAATCGACGACAATCCCATTCAACTTGTCTAAGCCACGCAGCATAGCACCACCGGCCTTGACCGCAGGGGTTGCCACCTCTGACGTCACATTCCCAAGATCTTTGTCGACGCTAAAGCGGCTGGGTTCGTCTGGCATTGTCACGATCTGGCCAGGTCCGCCATCAAGGGTTTCCACCACGATCGTCTGCTGGGCACTTGCGGCCCCGCAGAGAACCATCATGGACAGCACCAGATGCTTCACTCGCTGTCTCCGCCGGTCACGAACTTCATCAGCAATGAAATCAGGCTGACAGCGCTTTGCGTATTCATGACTTCGTCACCCGGTTCGAGATTGAACGCCGACCCTCCGGGAACAATTTCAACAAAGTTTCCACCCAACAGCCCCTCTGAGGCAATCACCACCGAGCTGTCATCAGGTAATTCAATGCCATTTAGCACCGAAAACTCGGTCTCGGCCCGGAATGTCTGCGGGTTCAGGTTGATATCGGTGACAGCCCCAATTTTCACGCCTGCCAATCGCACATCTGTACCCACGCCGACACCCTGAAGCGTCCGGAAAGACGCCGTCAAAGGATATTCTGTGGTTGAGCCAGAGAACCCGCTGACTTGCCCTGCATACACAAGAAAGCCAATGGCTACGGCAACAACCGCAGCGCCAACAGTGATTTCAGTGCGAACAGCCGACATACTTTAGTGCCTCAGAATTATTCTGGAACCCACGCTTCATAGTCGCGACGCTCCGCGGGTTGGCTACGACGAATCGAGCCGGATGGAGCATAGGCCAAAGCGGTACCGGTAAGGTTTTCCTGATGCGGCTTTTCCCAAGCTTTGTGCACAAGGGGCTTTTCCGATGGAATTTCGTCAAACGTCCGATGCAACCAGCCGTGCCAATCGGCATTCACTCGCGTTGCTTCGATTTCGCCGTTAAACATCACCCAGCGTTTGCTGTCATCACGGTTGTGATAATACACATTCCCCTGATCATCCTCTCCAACCTTGATGCCTTTACGCCAAGTAAAAAGAGATGTGTTCAGAGTTGCTCCGTTCCACCAAGTGACCGAGCGCAAAAGAGTGTTCACAATACCCATGGGTGCCTCCGCAAATTCTCTTTCCGTATGACTCATCTGACACCAAAGGTCCAGTACAGCCCGACATGAAAAAGGCGGGCAAATTGCCCGCCCCTCTATTTGGATCGAAAAACGTCCTTAGCCGGCGCTATTGACGGCTTCTTTTTCGGTCTCGCCATGGATCATCAGGGGTTCGGCATCTGATTTCACGGCATCTTCGTTCACCACAACTTCGGTGACGCTGTCCATGCCCGGCAGCTCGAACATTGTGTTAAGCAGAATATCCTCGAGGATAGACCGCAAACCACGTGCACCCGTTTTACGCTCAATCGCGCGTTTCGCGATCGCAGACAATGCATCATCGGTAAAGCTAAGCTGGGTGTCTTCGAGCTCGAACAAACGCTGGTATTGTTTGATCAGAGCATTCTTGGGTTGGGTCAGAATAGTTACCAGAGCATCTTCATCCAGATCTTCGAGCGTCGCAAGCACTGGCAAACGTCCGACAAATTCTGGAATCAGACCGAATTTCAGCAAATCTTCGGGTTCAAGATCTTGGAAAATCTCGCCAACACCACGGTCATCATTGTCACGGACATCCGCACCAAAGCCCATTGCAGATCCTTTGCCGCGTGCAGCAATGATCCGGTCAAGACCCGCAAACGCGCCGCCACAGATGAACAGGATATTCGTCGTATCCACCTGAAGGAACTCTTGCTGGGGGTGCTTACGCCCGCCCTGTGGTGGCACCGAGGCAACGGTGCCTTCCATCAACTTGAGCAACGCCTGCTGAACACCCTCGCCCGACACATCACGTGTGATCGACGGGTTCTCGGACTTGCGCGTAATTTTGTCGACTTCATCAATATAGACGATGCCACGCTGCGCGCGTTCAACATTATATTCACTGGCCTGCAACAGCTTGAGAATGATGTTTTCAACGTCTTCGCCGACATAGCCCGCTTCGGTCAATGTCGTCGCATCCGCCATCGTAAACGGTACATCAAGAATGCGCGCAAGAGTCTGTGCCAACAATGTCTTACCGCACCCTGTCGGGCCGATCAGCAAGATATTTGATTTTGCCAGTTCGATGTCGCCGGATTTCTGAGCGTGGTTCAGACGTTTATAGTGATTGTGGACCGCAACCGAGAGCACACGTTTGGCCACGGCTTGGCCGATGACGTAATCATCCAGCACATTACAAATTTCCAGAGGTGTGGGCACACCTTCCGAAGCCTTGAGGCCGGACGCCTTGGTTTCTTCACGAATGATGTCCATGCACAGTTCAACACATTCATCACAAATGAACACTGTCGGACCAGCAATCAGTTTGCGCACTTCGTGCTGGCTCTTGCCGCAGAAGCTGCAATAGAGGGTATTTTTGCTGTCACCGCCGGAGTTGCTTGCCATGTCCTACCTTTCAGGCCCTATAGCGCTTTTGGTCGTATCTTACGTCCAAGCGCCCGCGTTTCACTCAGCTTAGGCCAGCCAGAAACCGAGTACAATGTCGAAAAGGCCCCGCCGCCCGAAAGAAACAGGGCCCTCAAACTTAGCTTTCTTCGTCGTCACCTTTGGCACGGCTTTCTACGATCTCATCGATAAGACCCCAGTCCTTTGCCTCTTCTGGCGACATAAAGTTATCGCGCTCGAGCGCGGCTTCAACAGCCTTGAGTTTCTGACCGGTGTGGCGCACGTAGATTTCGTTCAAACGCGTCTTAAGCTTTTGTGTCTCTTGCGCGTGAATCATAATGTCGGTGGCCTGACCCTGATATCCACCGGACGGTTGGTGGACCATCACGCGGGAATTGGGCAGCGAAAAGCGCATGCCAGCGGCGCCAGCAGTCAACAGCAGCGAGCCCATAGAGGCCGCCTGGCCAATGACCAAGGTCGACACTTTGGGTTTGATGTATTGCATCGTATCATAGATCGACAGCCCAGAGGTCACGACACCACCCGGCGAGTTGATATACATGCTGATTTCTTTTGAGGGGTTCTCTGCCTCAAGGTGCAAAAGCTGCGCAACGATCAGGCTCGACATTCCGTCATGCACAGGTCCGTTCAGGAAGATGATGCGCTCTTTGAGCAGACGCGAGAAGATATCGTACGCGCGCTCGCCACGGCTGGTTTGCTCCACAACCATGGGCACCAGTGTATTCATATATGTGTCAATAGGGTCGTTCATATCCGCCTGCCTGTTCTCTCGCATCAGGGCCCGAATGCCCATGCCTCACCCAGAGTCTTAGTATTGCCTTTTAGGGGCTGCAAGAGCAGGGAACGATTTTAAAGTAAACGAACCGTAAACGAAGGGGCCCCTCAAGCCACCGACCTCACAGATATTCACCCGGGCTGCCGCCATTTCGGCCCAGCCCACAAAAAAAGGGCCACCCTTAGGCAGCCCCCCCGAATTCTCACTGTGTTGATCCTAGCCGAACATGTCCGACGTGATCCCCGCATACCATCCCACGGATTCTTCGAATGTGGCCTTGCGCAGATCCGCGTCTTCGCCGGTTTTGGAGATAAATCCATCCACCTTGGCAATTTTCTCGTCGGTGGCCTCGTAGGTAGCCCCGACTTTGACGCCATCATTGGTATCGATCAATGACCAGCAAGTGTTCGAGAACTTGGCCGGGAACACTTTGGACCCAGTCAAAGCCCCCCGGATCGCCATCGCGGCGACCTTGGCTTGGCTGTTGGCCGAGAACCCAGATTTGGGCATATCGCCTTGGCTACAGGCATCGCCAAGCACGTGGATGTTTTCATCCAGGCGACTTTGCATTGTATGGCCGATAACAGGTGCCCAGTTGCCTTCAGTGACGCCTGCCATCTCGCAAATGCGACCTGCCTTCATCGCAGGAATGACATTGCAAACATCAACCTTGGTGACTTCGCCATCAATGCTGACGGTCATGTCATCCGCGTTGACCTCGACATTATCGCCGCCAAAGTCTGACCCAACCCAATCAATCATGCCTTCATAATGATTGGCCCAACCTTCTTGGAACAATGCCATCTTGGAAAATTTCGGCTTAGGGTCGGCCACAATAATTTTAGCGGTCGGATTGGTTTCCTTGAGCACGTGCGCCACCATCGACACCCGTTCATACGGACCCGGGGGACAGCGATAGGGATTGGGCGGCGCCACCATCGCAAATGTTCCGCCCTGAGGCATCGCCTCGATCTGGGCCTTAAGCAACTCGGACTGTGATCCAGCCTTGTACGCATGTGGCATCTTGTTTTGCGCGCTCACATCCCACCCGGGCACTGCACCGTCCACAAAATCGATCCCCGGCGACAGAACCAAACGATCATAAGGCAGCTTTGCACCTCCGGCGAGGGTCACCATTTTCGCGTCGCGATCAATCCCGACAGCCCAGTCATGCACCACGTTCACGCCGAATTTGGCGGCCAGTGTCCCATAAGAATGGGCAATACTGGACAGCTCCCTAAATCCACCAATGTACAGATTTGAGAAAAAACAGGTGTAGTAGCTGCGGCTGGGTTCAACCAAAGTCACGTCAATCGCGCCTTTTGATCCTTTGGCAATATAGCGCGCGGCAGTTGCCCCACCTGCGCCACCACCGATGACCACCACACGGGGCTTGCCGTGACTTGCCCCCATTACCATCGGCGCAGACAATGTCGCCGCAGCTGCGGCCCCTGCCCCAATAAACGTCCTTCTATTCAATGTCATAGATCGTCCTCCCTTGATTTTATGTTCCGCTCACTCCAATTCCGCGAAATATGCCGCCAGTGCAGCAATTTCTTCATCTGACAGTCGGCCAGCCATCATTTGCATGACGGGATGCGAGCGCTGCTTGACCTTGTAAGCATGCATTGCGATCACAAATTCCTCTGTAGGCCATTGGGTGATCGACGGAATTCCATCATAATCACCGTCAACTTGGTGACAGGTCGTGCACTCGCTCGACAAATACTCGCCGTACTCGGGATCCCCCACAATTGCGAGGATCTCGGGGGATAACTCTACTTCGACTTTGCGTGCTGTTGGTGCCGCCTCGGGGATATCTTGGGGATTATCGGAAAACTGGCGCAAATAGGCCAGCAGATCATTCCGATCTTTTTCCTTTTTCATTCCCCGAAAGCTCATTTTTGTACCGGGCAAAACGTCTTTGGGATGCTCAAGAAAGCTCGAAAGCCCTTCGATATCCCAAATCATCCCGTCGGTACGCGCAGCGTTAAGGGATTTGGAGTATTTGTAATCTTGAAAATTTGCGACAGGTCGAAAGAAAATCCCGTTCAAATGCGGGCCCACCTTGTGACGTGCCCCCTTGCCGACCTGATGACAGGATTGGCAGCGTTTGAACATTTTGGCGCCGCGTTCCGGATCGCCAATTTCAACAAGATTTTCCTCGGCTTGGACGGCGCCAACAAGCGCCATCCAAAAGATCGTTGCTACGTGGACCAGACGCATCAATTAGTCCTGAAAAGATTTTAGATATTCGGTCACCGCGGCGATGTCTTTTTCCTTTTTTAAACCGGAAAAGGACATCTTGGTTCCCTTGAGGTACTTTTTGGGCTTGGTCAGGAACGCAGCAAGTTCTTCTTCGCTCCAGACTTTGCCCTCAGCGCCCAAAGCCGCCATGGGTTTAGAATATTTAAAGCCGTCAGCCATCGCGACCGTTTTGCCCACAATCCCATTCAGTGCAGGGCCAGTTTTGTTTTTGGCACCCTCACCAACCTGATGGCAGGCTTTGCATTTCTTGAAGACCTTTTCGCCCTTTTTGGCCAGCTCTTCGTCAATCACAACAGCAACGACCTCTGGTTCCGGCGCTGCTTCTTGCACTGGTGCTGCGGCCTCTTCGGCGGCAGCAGGTGCAGCAGCGGAGTCCTCACCGGATTTTTCCGGAGTCACATCAAGCACCAAGGCACGCATGGTAATTTCCACACTGTCCTTACAGTCGGTCATGCAAGGTTCTGGGTTCCAGAAGTGCTTTTCGGACACTTCACGGTCGTCCAGAATGAACCCGTCGACGTTGGGCAAAGCCACATCGGTAAAGTTTTCGTTCGACAACACGAATTCTTCGTCCACCAAGTCATTGGAATACAAAATATAGGCAACAATTGCATAGACCTCGTCGGGGCTTAGAGACTGCGCGTCGCCAAACGGCATCGAGCGGTTCACATAGTCCCAAGTTGTCGACAGATATGGCCAGTAGGACCCAACGGTTTTCAAGGGGTCATCATGATCCAATGTGCCTGCACCACCAGCCAGTTTTGGCCAATTGTCCACACCTTCGGCAAAATCGCCGTGGCAGATCGCGCAGTTGTCCGCAAAGACTTCTTCGCCAGTCAGAACATCACCTGAACCCGCAGGCAAACCCGTACCATCAGGGGCCACATCTTTGTCCCAAGCCGCAATTTCATCTGCCAAAGCAGGACGGCCCAAACCGTATTTTTCGGCCATCGCTGGCGCGGCGATCAATGTCGAGGCCAGAGCGGTCCCGGCAACTAAATTAAGAAACTTCGACATTCTCGGCCTCCCCGTTGGATTTGACCCACCAAGTCTGGATACAGTTGTTGTGATAAATTGAGTTCAGCCCACGTACGTCACGCAGTTGTGTCTTGGTCGGCTGCACGTATCCGGTGCTGTCTTTGGCACGCGACTGCAGGAACATTTCCTCGCCTTGCCAATTGTAGTCCAGATAGAAGCGGCTCAGCGCCTTGTCCTGACCCGGAGCCCCCAAACGCGCCTCTTGCCACGTTTTCCCGCCATCCACGGACACATCGACGCCCGTGATCGCACCGCGGCCTGACCATGCCAAACCAGTGATCACAAGCGGACCATGGCCATGCTTGATAGGGGCCTGCGGGCTTGGGCTTGTGACAACAGATTTTGCATCCATTTCCCACGTCCATTTGCGCGCAATCCCGTTTGCAAGCGTGTCAGTGTATTTCGACGTTTCCTCACGGCTTTCAATGGCTTGCGTGGTGACTTCGATTCGGCGAAGCCACTTAATCCACATATTGCCTTCCCATCCGGGAACAACCAGACGCACGGGGTAACCATGCTCTTTGCGCAGAGCTTCTCCGTTGGCCTTAAAGGCCACCAGAACGTCATCCATTGCTTTTTCCAAGGGAATGGAACGGCCATTTGATGACGCATCTGCGCCCTCAACATAGACCCATTTTCCTTCGGTCTGCACGCCAGCTTCTTCCAGCAACGTCCGCAGTGGAATTCCGGAGTATTCCATATTGTGGATCATGCCGTGGGTGAATTGCGCGCCATTCAACTGTGCGCCCGCCCACTCCATGCCGGTGTTCGCAGCACATTCACAGAAATATACGCGGTTTTCGCGCGGGAACCGTTCCAGATCTTCATATGTAAAGACCAGAGGTTGATCGACCAAGCCGTTGATCATCAACCGATAGTCTTCTTTCTTGAGGTCGATCGCCCCAGAGTGATGCCGCTCAAACGCGCATCCCTGCGGGGTGATCGTGCCGTCAAGCGCGTGAATCGGTGTAAAGTTGATCGACGAAATCGTATCTGCCGTCAGCCACTCCACATTGCGACGCACAACATCGGACTCATAACTGATTGGCAGACCATATGGCGTCGCGTCGACGCCCTCTCCGGTTGCCGATGCCCATTCTTGCACCTCGGTGATCAACGGGTCCCCAGCGGCGCTTGCGGCGCCGGCACTGGCGACAGTACCTCCGGCCGCGACTGCGCCCTTTAGGAACGCGCGGCGCGAGGGTGTGCCTTTGAAGCTCATTGTCATCTGGCTATGCCTCCTCTTTATCTTATTGGTCGACCGACAGAAGCCGGCCGAAATACAAATTAAATTTCAATGGGTTGTCTGGCTTAGATGCCGTCGACCTTGACGTTCTCGTGGGATTCGACTGTCACAGTACCCTTTTTGCGAATGTGATCTTCGACCACATCCCAAATCTGCGGGCCTTCTGTGCCTTCGTTCACCGAGGCCCAACCAGCCACAACATAGTTTTTGGAAGGGTCAATCGCTTCGCCCGTTTTAAGCAGGGTCATGTCGCTGATGCGGCTACCCTGTGGTTTGCTCACGTCGATCCGATAGGCCATGCCGCCGATGCGCACCATGTCGCCACCTTGTTGGTAATAGGGGTCAACATTGAACAGGTTATCCGCAACATCTTCGAGAATAACGTGAATGAACTCGCCTGTCATTTCAGAGCGATAGGCCTCGCCATAGCTCATCGAAGTGACATTCCAAATGTCTTCACGCGTGATGTCTTGACCAGGCAAGATCGACGGCCCCCAACGCACACCAGGTGACATCGAAATATCGGCTTCACGTTCTTCAATCAGCGCCTGACAGATCAAGTCATCCCAAGTGCCGTTAAAGTTCCCGCGACGATACAACAAGCTGTCGGTTTGGCCGATTACCTCAGTCAATTGGTCCAGATATGGCGCGCGTTGTTCGTCAATCAGCTTGGTAATCACAGGGTCCGGCGCGATCACATCCGAGAAAATCGGGATCAACTTGTGACGGAAGCCCATCATCTTGCCGTCACGCACATCCAGATCAACACGGCTCACAAATTTGCCGTTCGATCCAGAGGCCACAATGATGGTTTCCCCGACCAAGACTGGCTCAGGCAATGCATCATGCGTGTGACCGGACAAGATGACGTCAATACCAGGAACGCGTCCCGCCATTTTCTTATCGACGTCAAAGCCATTGTGCGACAGAACCACCACAAGATCAGCGCCCATTTCACGGACTTCGGTTACCATTTCCGCCATGTTTTCATCGCGGATACCAAAGGAGTACTCGGGGAACATCCAGCGCGGGTTGGCAATCGGCATATATGGGAAAGCCTGACCGATCACAGCGATCTTGGCACCACCACGTTCAAAGAATTTGTATGGTTTGAACAACTCCGCAGGTTCGTCCCACTCTGCGTCAAAGATGTTTTGGCCCAATGCGGCAAACGGCAGACCTTCGACGATCTCGTTCACGCGATCAGATCCCAAAGTAAATTCCCAGTGGAACGTCATGGCGTCTGGTTTCAACGCGTTCATCACGTTGACCATGTCTTGGCCTTCAGTGTGATGACAGGTGTATGACCCGTGCCACGTGTCCCCGCCATCCAAAAGGATCGCATCCGGACGATCCGCGCGAATGGCATTGATCACTGTCGATACGCGATCCAGACCACCAACGCGGCCATAAGTTTTTGCGAGCGAGGTAAAGTCATTGTACGTCAGCGCATAGTGGCTGGGCGATCCGTCTTCGATGCCATACATCTTGCGGAAATCAGCCCCCGTCACGTGTGGGACATTACCATAGGCCTCGCCCACACCCAGATTGATCTCTGGTTCGCGGAAATAGATCGGCTTGAGCTGTGCGTGAATATCGGTGACGTGGATCAAAGATACATTCCCAAATGTATCAAATTGAAGCAAGTCATCCTGTGTCAACGACTGTTGAGCCGCCAAGCGGGCCCAATTGCCGAAACCTGAACCACCAACCATTGCTGAAGCGGCCATTGAGACCTGAAGGAAATCGCGACGAGAGATCATAGACGAAGCGCCTTTTCTAAATGTGTATCACGCATACAGCTTATATTCGCATGTATGAATTTGTGTAATGTGACAAAAGCCCGCTCTGGATCATCCAGAACGGGCTTTTGAGCGTTAGTTACGAACCGAAGGTCCTTCGACGGACAGACCGTTGCCGCGCGACGCAACATAAAGTTCCAGCGCAACGAACTCGGCGGAACCGGGTTTGTATGTCTCGGCGCGTGTATCACGCACACACCCTTTGAAACGTGCATGCACTGTGTTCAGCTTTGCATTTTTCAAACGGTAGGCCGGAAAGCCGTTGATGTGACCTTGTGAAAGGTGATCAGCGCGGATCAGGTTGCCATAGTTGTCTTCGTGGCAATTGGCGCAGGACAGATCAAGTTGGCCTGTGCGTGTGTAATACAGCTCTTTGCCTTCTTCCCACATGACCTCTGCCGGGCCATCAATGGCAACATCGACTGGCATGCCGCGTGATTGAAGCGAAATCAGCGCTTCCATCGCGGCCATTTTGCCACCGGTATATTTCCATTTTTCGGCACCCATGCCGTTTTCGCGGCAATCATTGACCTGCATGGCGATTGTGCGAACTTCTTCAGCGCTGTCATTCCACTTGGGATAGACGGCGCGCACGCCCTTCATGCTGGTTTCCACGTCATCGTGGCAGCTTGCACAGGATTTGCCTTTTTCGCCGTCAACAGTGCCCCATGTGTCCATTGCCTGGTCCACAAAGATCATGCCGGGGTTGTCAAAGTCATCCAGTTGCAGCGCTTGTGTTTCGTCAGACCGAAACCGCCAGCCAGACAGGACTTCGTCCAAACTGTCTGCAAGATGTGCCGGTGCTGCCGTACGGGTTACCAAATTCAGGTCCCCATTAACGACCAGTTCCGCCTCTTCGTCAGCCATTGCTGCCGGGGCAGACAGAAGCAGTGCAGCTATTGCTGTCATTGCCTTGAATTTCATCGCATTTCCTCCCTTGGTACCGTCTTGCCCCACAACAGGGACAAGACGGACTGTGCCTTGGTCCATCGGTTGATTAACCGATAGCGACTTTCTTGCTCTCTTCGTAGACCGACCCATCATCGTCATACCAAGTGAATTTGAATTCACCGGCTTCGGGCACGGTGGCCTCGAACTGAACGTAAGGGTTGGTAGAAATCGCCGATTCAAATGTCGCGTCCATGACGGACTGACCGTTAAAGTCGCATGTGAAGCGGTTGATGATCGAACGCGGGATAAGGTTGCCCTCTTTGTCCTTACGCTGACCAGATTCCATTTTGTGCGAAATCAGTGTCTTGATGACGATAACGTCACCTGCTGCTGCTTTCTTGGGGACTTTGACGCGGGGTTTTACACCAGATGCCATATTCTTGTTCTCCTTTGCCTTAGCCGCCGCAGCCGCCGATGGTCACTTTGACGGTCGAGGATGCTTTGACAAAGCTGCCATCTGCCATTTTGGCGATCGCAACAACATCTTGCGTTCCGGCCAAACGAATACGGGTCGCAGCGGACTGTGCGCCTGCCAACGGGCCAAAGTTGAACGTGGCCACACCCGGTGTCGGGTTGCCAGTTGCCAACAACATGATCGCGCTTGCGCCTGGGGCCGATACCTCTACAGGAACGGTGTTGCCGTTCTCTGCAATTTCCGGTGCGGTCAGCTCTACGCCACCCTCGCCAATCTCTGCACCGCCAGTAAAGGCCGCAACGGCCTCATCGACCTTGCCGCCGTGCGATCCGGCAAACACCTGCATTGGCAAAGCTGCGACAGCAGCTGCGCCCAGGCCGAGTGCCAGAGTATCACGTCTCGTGAATTCCATCTCTGTCTCCTTAGTCAAGTGGTCCTGAGGCTCAGTCTTTGAGCGTCATCAGGAATGCGACCACATCTTCAATTTGTTGCGCGTTCAGCAACGGATCCAGGGCGCCTTCGGCAGCTTTGCCAGTATAAGCGTTTCCTGGACGCGTAAATCCATCGACCTTGTAATATGCTGGCATCACTGTGCCCTCAAAGGTCATTTTCGAGTTTGCAAGAATGCCGCGAAGCTGGGCTTCGGTCCAACGATCGCCAGCACCATCCAGCATGGGCCCAACTTCACCGTGGAACGGCGCATCATTTAGCGCAGTTACTTCATGGCAAGAAATGCAATTGCCCTTTTTCTTACTTTTCATGATCTCCGCGCCATTTGCCGCGTCGCCTGCCATTCCAGACAGCGATGCTTCCACAGCACCCTCATCATTAAAGGCCACATCCGCAGGGGCCACCGGCCCTGCCATTGCGGCGCCAGCAGCGAAAGACGCCACCAGTGTCAGTGTTGAAAGCTTCATGTTTCCTCCCTTGGCTACCATTGTCGGCTAGGTAAGCTCGGTATACCGTAGGCTACCGCGCATAGATAACGCAACAACAAATTCACGAAAATGAATTATTGCGATTGTTTGCCGCAAGCTTCTTTAATTTATCAATATTATGTATTTCCCGATCTTCGCGCAACTTACCGCAACAAAGGGCCTATCGGGTGTCTCCATCGTTACGCTCTCGAATCATGCGTGCGTGGTACCGTTGGAAGTCTTCTTCAGATTGGTCCAAATACCGCTTTTGCGCAACCCACGTCATCAGATCAAGCGTGGTGCCTGCCGAAAACGCCCCTGGCATCACGGCAACAGCCTGATGGGTCGCGGGTTTGGTGAAATCGACCTCGGGCGGCAAAAACACCATTGTTGGGGTAAACAAGACACCCCATTTGCGCGCAGCATTTTTTTCCGACAGGGCTTCACCGTCAGTATCAACCATTTCGGTATCGCCATGTAAATTGATCTGAACCGGATAATACACATCACTCAACAACTCGAGCACCCGTGCATCCATGAACGCGCCTTCGTGCATATCCTTGCAATACAGACAGCCGCGTTGCTCGACGATAAGCAGCAGCTGTTTGCCTTCTGCCTGCGCTTCTGCCTGATCTTCCTGAAGGTCCTTAAAAGTGTCCTGAAACCACGCCGCCTTGTGCAGGCCATCATCGCCAAGTTCGCTTGCCAAAACGGGCAGTGCAAATACAAGTGCCGCGAATGCCGTTAGTAACCGTATCATGTTCAGGTCCTCCTCAGGTGTGTATTCAGGATGTCCAGCTCCTGTCTGGGTGCAATACCGATGCCTGCGCCAGCCGACCTAGCATTTACCCTAACCCCATCAATCCGGGCATCCATTCAATCATCGCCGCCGCAATCAGGTTCACAGCGTTCGTGGCAATCAGAATAGCAAAAATCAGCAACATTGCACCCATGACCTTTTCCACAATCGGAAGATACCGACGGTTGCGCTGCATCCATGCAAGGAAGGGTTTGGCAAACAACGCCGCCACGATGAACGGTGCTGTCATCGAAATTCCATAAACCGCCAACAGCAAGCCGCCGCGCCAAAGGTCGCCCATGCCGCTGGCAATCATCAGGATCGAGGCCAGTGCCGGGCCAACGCAAGGTGTCCATCCGAACCCAAACGCCAAGCCCATCACATAGGCACCCACAATTGTCGTCGGCTCGGCGGAACTTTCCACGCGTGCCTCGCGATACAGCAAGGGAATGCGCAGAACACCCAAGAAATGCAGGCCAAAAATTGCCAAAACCATCGCAGCTACATAGCTGAGCGGTTCTTTCCATTGAGCAAAAGCTTGTCCAAGAGCAGTCGCCCCCAACCCCAATAAGACAAAGATTGTTGTCACACCCAACGCAAAGCAGATCGACGACAAAACCAGCCGCTTTTGCGCGCCTGGGGCGATCTTGCCATCACCCTGAAGTTCAGACATCGAGATGCCGGCCATGTAGCACAAATAGAACGGAACCATCGGAAGGATACAGGGCGTAAAGAATGACAACAGCCCCGCAAGAGCCGCCCCGGCAAACGACATATCCAACATGGCGGTCTCCTTGATTAATTCACATATTCAGATTACGTTGAGTGTAGTTCATACGTCAATCAGGTGTTTCATGCACATTCGCACTATACTGTCCGCCGCCGCAATCACGATTACGACCGCACTTCCGACTTGGGCTCTAGAGCTGGTGATGGTGGAACAGGCCGGGTGTTATACCTGCAAGCTCTGGAATGAAGAGATTGCCCCGATATACCCGAAGACCGAGGCGGGTGAATTTGCGCCCCTGCGTCGCGAGGAACTACGCCAAAAGCCCGACGATTTGACCTATGCGCGGCCAGTGAATTTTACACCAACCTTTATTCTGGTTGATGATGGTCAAGAACTGGCGCGACTCGAAGGGTATCCTGGCGAGGATTTCTTTTGGTGGCACATAGAGAACATGTTGACTGAAAACGCTGGTTTTGAAGGAGCCAAACGATGAAATATGCCCTAACTTTGGCCGCTGCCTTGGTCTCATCGACGGCATTTGCCGATGAAGACACACCCTTTGTGTCCTTTCAAACGCTCAAGCCCGAAGTCGCACTTGAAATGGCGACGACAGCCATGGTTGCTTGCCGCGACGCAGGATACCAGGTTGGGGTCACTGTCGTGGATCGCTTTGGTATTCCACAGATTTTTGTGCGCGACCGCTTCGCCGGAGCACATGTTTACGAAACCGCCGAACGCAAAGCATGGACAGCCGTCAGCTTTCGCACATCGACCCTTGAATTGGATAAAACCACCCAACCGGGGGAACTGGCCTATGGGATACGCTTCTTGGATGATGCGCTGCCCTTAGGGGGCGGCTTGCCAGTGTTTAACGGCGAAGGTTCCATTGTGGCGGGGATTGGTGTATCTGGCGCCCCGGGGCCTGATCTTGACGAAGAATGCGCCCAAGCGGGCATCGCGGCAGTTGAGGACCAAATCGCCTTTTGACGCCGCAAAGACGCCGTGCTGTACAGGGCGAAGAGCGAGAACGAGGGGAACATCATATGGCACTTCCGGTTTTTTCGGATGACATATCAGATGCGGAAATGGATCAAATGGTGGATAACGCCACCACTGCATCCAATTTCCTAAAAGCCATCAGCCACGAAGGTCGGCTCATGATCCTGTGCCATTTGGTATCGGGCGAAAAATCGGTGACCGAGCTAGAGGATTTATTGTCCGCGCGGCAGGCCGCCGTGTCACAGCAACTGTCACGATTGCGCCTCGAAGGATTGGTCATACCTCGGCGCGACGGCAAGACTATTTATTATCGTTTGGCGGATCATCGTCCGCGCCGTATACTTGAAGTGGTCTACGATCTTTTTTGCGACGACAAAACCTGACACTCCACATTTTCTCAGGGCCGTCTCTCGCCAGATCAGGATTGGCACACCGGCTCGAACAGGGAGGATCCGGCCATGCTGGATATGATGGGAGACAGTAACCTTGCTGCCCTAATTGGGCTGTTTGGTGGCGTATTGCTTGGCCTCGCTGCCCGAGTGGGCCGATTTTGCACGCTCGGTGCGATTGAAGATTTACTGTATGGTGGATCGTCTACACGGATGAGAATGTGGATATTGGCCATCGCCACGGCCATTCTCGGATCATTTTCGCTGATTGGTTTGGGTCTGCTTGACCCAGGTGAATCCTTTTACTTCTCGATCAGATGGATGCCGCTTGCCACTGTGATTGGCGGACTCATGTTTGGCTATGGGATGGCCTTGGCTGGAAACTGTGGCTTTGGGGCCATCGCAAGACTTGGCGGCGGCGATCTGCGTAGCTTTGTTATTGTACTGGTCATGGGCGTCAGCGCCTATGTGGTGTTGGCTGGCCCACTTGCCCCTTTACGCAACTGGCTGTTTCCACAAATAGAAGTCACCAACACGGTCCCACCTGGAATTGCGCATTATCTCGCTGACATAATGGGGATTTCAGCGGTGCCTGTGGGCTTGAGCATCGGAACCTTAATGCTGATCGGTGCTTTGTGGTCAGTCGAATTACGCACGGATATCTCGGCAATATTCTGGTCTGTCGTGGTCGGCTTGGCTGTGGTGTCGGGCTGGGCAGGATCGCAATGGATCGCAACCAACGGATTTGACGGGTTGAACGTGGTGTCGCACAGCTTTTCCGCCCCCGTCGGCGAAACCATCCTCTACGCCATGAATGGATCTGTACGGCCCCTATCCTTTGCTGTTGGCTCTGTTGCGGGTGTCTGGATCGGAGCCTTTGCTGGATCCATGATCAAGGGGCACTTTCGCTGGGAGGCCTGCGAAGACCCCCGCGAATTACGCCGTCAAATTCTTGGGGCAATCATTATGGGGGCGGGCGCCATTCTGGCAATCGGCTGTACTGTCGGCCAAGGCATCACCGCCTTTTCTCTGTTGGCGATATCGGCTCCTGTTACCTTTTTGTCCATTTTTGCAGGTGCCGCCATTGGATTACGTCAGTTAATCGAAGGTTTCCAACCGGCTGAGTAATCCAAAGCACACTGATCCCTGTCCTGTACCCTAAGCAATAGGTTTGCCATGCGTTCTTTCGAAGACCTCTATGCAATTTCAGCGGCGCGTCACGGAGGCGTGGACACTTTCGAAGCGACCTTGACCAAGCCATTGCCTGACGCCGAAGTCGCGGCCATCCCCGAGGATCGCTGGTTGGCCATTATGACCAAATGCATCTTTCAGGCGGGCTTTAACTGGAAAGTGATCGAAGCCAAATGGGATGGTTTCGAAGAGACGTTTCAAGGGTTTAATATCGACTATTGCGCCTTTCTGCATGACGAAGACATGGACCGGTTGATGTCCAACACCGCGATCGTTCGAAATGGTCAAAAGCTACGTACGGTCATGGAAAATGCCCATTTCTTGCAACGGCTTCGCGAGAAAGGTGGGGCAAGCGCTGTTTTTGGCGGCTGGCCGTCGACGGATTACATCGGCCTCTTGGATATGTTGAAAAAAGACGGGGCCAGACTTGGCGGCGTATCGGGCCAGTATGCTATGCGATTTGCAGGGCGCGACGGATTTATCCTAAGCCGCGATGTCACAGCACGCCTTATTGCCGAGAACGTCATCGACAAGCCAGCGACCTCCAAATCCGCAATGCGCGCTGTGCAAGCTGCGTTTAACACATGGATGGAGGAATCCGGACGCGGCCTGACCGAAATCAGCCGCGTCTTGGCCTGTAGTCTTTAGCGCTGGATGCTCTCAAGATAGGCCAACAGAGCCGCCAGTGGGCGCGGCGTCGGCGTAAAGGTGTCAGGTGCGGTTTCAACAGGCACCAAATCCCCTTCAAGGAGGGTGCCGAATTCCGGCATGCCGTCTCCTGCAACACCGTCGCGGGTATATCCGTCGATCTGGCTCAGAACTTTGTTCACTGGAAAACTGCCGCCGTTGCGACGGGTTTCCTGCGTCAAATCCACTGGCTTGGGGCTCAAACCGGCGGCATTTTCACCGTTCCCGCGCCCGTCGGGTCCATGGCACATCGCACAATTTTCCGAATAAATTTTGGCGCCTTCGTCGGCATCTGGCATATCTTGGTTGATACATCCCGCGACCAGTAAAAACAGCCCGAGGGGCGCGATGTGGATGGGATTCACTGTTGCATTCCTTCCAAATAGGCGACCAGATCAGCAACAGCGCGGCTGGTCAAAATAGGTTGGCCAGACGCCGTCTTAAGCGCAGTATCGTCGCCTTCAAAAAAATCACCATAGACTGGCATCGGACTACCATGCGACACCAACGGGTCGCGTCCGTCAATGCGCTTCACGATACGTGCGACGGGAAACTCTCCGGCGTTGGTTTCGGTCAGCATCGTCAGGTCTGTAGGTTTGATGACCATCACACCGGACATAGGGCCATTTCCATCCAAATCGAGCCCGTGGCACGTCGCACAGTTCTCTAGATACAGTGCCTCGCCTTGCGCAACATCACCGACAGATGGCTGGGCCACCAAACAGGTTGCAACGACAGCTAGCGCGCTCATCCGCATATTCTTAGACATGGTATTCTCCTCGCTCTTGTGTCGCTAAATTTGGATGCTCTCGACGTACTCTACAATCGCTTGCAGGGTCTGCGGTGTTGCTTCATTTGCTCCGAAATCCGCAAACTCTGGCATGGCACCGCTGAAATGCTCGCCGCGTCCCGATCCAGTGATCACCTGTTCAACGCGCAGACGCGGAAAAGTTCCGCCGTTTTCACGCGTCAACCGGGTCAAATCTGGCGGAAGCTTAAGAAGCTGGTTGGCAAATTCACCATCCCCCTGCCCGCTCGCGCCATGACACATGACACAATGCTCGTTATACACCGACCGCCCCGCGCCAAAACTCTGAGAACACGCCACGAGCGTGCCCAAAGCCAAAAATCCTGCAACTCCCCATAGACTGCGCATAGCACATCCCTTTGTTTTACGACGGGTACTTGCCCTTGTGTGAATTCTTGCACACGGGCGACCTCTTTTCATTGATCCGTATCATACTGTTGATGACAACCCCTTGAACAGCGTCCATTCTAGGGTAATCAACTTTTCATTCTCAGAAGGTTACGCCATCATGTCACTCTCTCCACAACAGGCTCAGGACATCTTCTCCGAGAATTTTGCCCCATGGATTCAAGCCCTTGGCCTGACCATCACCGATATCTCTAATTCAGGTGCAACATTGATGATGCCAATCACACCAGATTTGGCACGTGTTGGTGGCATTGTCTGCGGACAAGCCTTGGCATCGATGGCCGACACGGCAATGGTGTTTGCCGCTTTTGGTCATCTGCAAGCTGCACATCCCGTCGCAACCACAAATTTGGATACCCAATTCTTGCGCCCAGCCACCGGCGAAGCCGTCCGTTGTGACGCAGAAATTGTACGGGCTGGCAAAGCCCTGATGTTTGCACGCGCAACCATGGTGGCAATGCCGTCCGAGAAAATCGTCGCCACGGCAACAGCAACGTTTTACATCCCTCCGAAATAACCACCTAGCACCAGATCAAAAGACCTTGTCGCTATACCGCCACCAAGACCCCATCCTGCAGGCGCAACACACGGTCCATTTTCGCGGCAAGCTCCATGTTATGGGTCGCAATCACAGCCGACAGGCCGGTGCCCTTCACAAGGTCCATCAACGCGGTGAACACTTGGTCTGAAGTGGCCGGATCAAGGTTTCCGGTTGGTTCATCTGCAAGCAAGAGCTTGGGCGCGTTGGCCAGCGCCCGACAGAATGCCACCCGTTGCTGTTCACCACCAGATAACGCAGCCGGACGATGATCTGCCCGATGATCCACGCCGACCCGCGCCAACAAATCTTGGGCGCGCGAGGTGGCCTGATTTTGGGATACACCGTTCGCCAGCTGCGGTAACACAATATTCTCCAGCGCGCTGAACTCTGGCAGCAAATGGTGAAACTGATACACGAACCCAACATCGCGACGCCGCGCCACTGTGCGCTTGCGGTCGGATTTTCCCGTCAGGATCTGTCCGTCAATCTCGACCTGTCCCGCGTCGGGCGCATCCAACAATCCCGCCACATGCAGCAACGTTGACTTGCCTGCTCCTGACGGGGCCACCAGCGCGACCGTTTCTCCTTGCGATAACGTCAAATCCACGCCGCGCAAGACATCAACCTCGCCCGCTAACCCTTTTTTATAGGTCTTGCTCACCTGCTTCAGGCGCAACACAACATCACTCATAGCGCAGGGCCTCCACTGGGTTCATCCGTGCCGCACGCCGCGCCGGAAAAATGGTCACAACAAACGATAACCCCAACGACAGCATCACAGCACTCATGACATCGGCCAGTTCAAGTTTGGCTGGCAAATGATAAATACCACGAATGGACGGGTCCCAGACTCCGCCCCCCATCACCATGTTCACAAAGGAAAACACCGGATCGATATAGATCGCAAACAGGCAGCCAAGCGCCACACCCAAAACCGTGCCAAGCACCCCCGTGAACGCACCGCAGATGAAAAACACACGCAGGACAGACCCCTCGGTCAGACCCATTGTGCGCAGAATTCCGATGTCGCGCCCCTTGTTCTTCACCAGCATAATCAAACCAGACACAATGTTCATCGCAGCGATCAGCACAAGGATCGACAGGATGATAAACATCACGTTGTCTTCGACCTCAAGCGCGCGCAAAAATCCACCCGACGCATCTCGCCATGTCCACAACAAGGTGCGCTCTCCGCCTGCGCGCAGCAGGTCCAGCGCCATGTCGTCCACGGCATCTGGTTCGGTCACCATGACTTCAATTTCGTCGGCGACGCCGTCTCTGTTAAAAAACGATTGTGCTTCGGCGAACGGTAAATAGACGCGTGTGCGGTCGATATCGTACCGCCCCGCCGAAAACACATAGACCACCTCATAGGCATTGATGCGCGGTGATGTGCCAAACGCTGTTTTGACGCCATTCGGGGAAATGATCTTGATCTTGTCGCCCACAACGGCGCCCAGTTCCCGGGCGACGCCGGATCCGATTGCAATCCCGTTGCCAAAATCGTCGATATTGCCACGCCCTGTCTCCGGGTTCGCGATACGCGGCAATTCCTTAAGATTCTCTTGATGAATGCCAAAGACTTCGACGCCAGCGTTCCGACTGCGCAGATTGGCCATAACCTGCCCTTTGACCAATGGGGCCGTGCGGATCACACCGTCCACATCCGCCAGACGCAGCGCAAGCTCTTGATAGTCCGAAATTGTGCGATCAATCTGGCCCTGCGCATTCACGGCCCCAGATTTATAGACCGTCACATGCGCATTCGCCCCCAGAATGGTATCGACAAACTCTGCACGAAACCCAGAGCGCACCGCCAGTGTCGCAATCAAAGCGAAAACCGCCAGCGTAATGCCGACCAAGCTGATCCAGGTCATGACACTGACACCGCCCTCGGCGCGGCGGGCGCGCAAGTATCGCCACGCGATCATCCATTCAAAGGCGGCAAACGGGGGTGGGTTCGTGGCCATTTCGGGTCCTGCTCGTTTTCTTTCGCGCAGAGTGCGGCGAGACGTGCGCAGCGTCAAGGCACAGCCCAGCGCACGCTTGGGCCGAATGCTGCTTAAGTGCGCCGTAATCCGCCGTTTTTCAACGACCCAAACCCAGAGCACCCACCAAGGGCCTTTGATACTTCAAAGGCCCTTTAGCGACGTTTAGATATTGGCGTAGATTTTTGCGATCTTCTCGATGGCCTGCTCTGGCGGCAGCTCTTCGCTTTCGCCAGTACGGCGACAGGTCACCTCGACAACGCCATTTTTCAGGCCGCGTGGCCCAACCGTGATGCGCCAAGGCAAACCAATCAAATCCATGGTGGCAAATTTTCCACCAGCGCGTTCTTTGCGATCGTCATACAATGGCTCAAGACCCAACGCAGTGAGCGACTTGTACAATGCGCTACACGCAGCATCAGCCTCGTCGTCACCCTGCTTGAGGTTCACGATACCGCAATGGAACGGCGTCACGCCTTCGGGCCAGATGATACCCTTGTCGTCATGGCTGGCTTCAATGATGGCCCCCAACAGGCGCGACACACCGATACCGTGGCTGCCCATATGCACTGGCACAGGTTTGCCATCCGGCCCCTGAACAGTTGCCCCCATGGCTTCGGAGTATTTGGTGCCAAAATAGAAAATTTGACCAACTTCGATCCCGCGCGCGGTACGTCGGCGATCTTCTGGAACCGCATCAAACAAGGCCTGATCATGGGTTTCGTCCGTGCGGGCATATTTGCTGGTGAATTCTTCAAGCACAGCCTGACATTGCGCGACATCATCGTAATCGATCTCGCGGTCGCCAAACGTCAGGTCGGTGACTGCGCTGTCATAAAACACTTCGGACTCGCCAGTGTCGGCCAGCACAAGAAATTCATGCGTGTCATCGCCGCCAATCGGACCAGAGTCGGCACGCATTGGGATCGCCTGAAGGCCCATACGCTCATAGGTGCGCAAATAGCTGACCAGATGGCGGTTATAGGCATGCAATGCATCTTCTTTGGTCAGATCAAAGTTGTAACCGTCTTTCATATAGAATTCACGGCCGCGCATCACACCAAACCGTGGCCGGATTTCATCGCGGAACTTCCATTGAATCTGGTACATCGTCAAAGGCAGATCTTTATAGCTGCCAACATGGCTGCGGAAAATATCGGTGATCAACTCTTCTGCAGTGGGCGTAAACAACATATCACGGCCATGACGGTCCTGCATGCGCAGCATTTCTTCGCCATAATCATCATACCGACCAGATTCGCGCCACAAATCCGCCGACTGCAAAATCGGCATCTGCATCGCGATGTGACCTGCGCGGGCTTGTTCCTCGTGAACGATATTTTCGAGCTTGCGCAGCACCTTAAAGCCCATCGGCAACCACGAATAAATTCCAGCGGCTGATTGCTTAATCATCCCCGCACGCAGCATCAAACGATGGCTGACAATTTGGGCCTCGGAAGGGTTTTCTTTTAGGACTGGCAGAAAATAGCGGGACAGGCGCATATTCGCTCCTTGAGCTTTTAAATAAGAGTTGCGCCCCGTTTATGGGTTTGCGCCTTGCCAGACAAGGGCAAGGCCACATTTCCCACAACAAAGACCACCCAAGCAGATACCCGCCCCACCGCAACGGGCCTTACTGTGCCGCTTGAATGACCTACGTGCCCTTGCAACGCCGCACAGCATGAGCGATGTCTAAGGAAATTGATGTATCGAGGTCCTCATGGCTCTGCCTGTCAAAGTACAATTGAAATATTGGGGTTTTGTCGCCATCGCGCTTATTTTGACGCTGTGGTTCTTAGGCGACATTATCTTGCCCTTTGTCTTGGGCGGTGCTGTCGCCTATTTTCTGGACCCTGTTGCGGATCGGCTCGAGCGCCTTGGCATGTCACGGGTTATGGCAACTGTGGTTATCACGCTGTTCAACGTCGTGATATTTGTCGTGATGGTGCTTGCCGTCATTCCGACTTTGGTGGAACAAACAATTGCATTGTTCAATGCTGCCCCCGAAGTCATGCGAGAGCTCAGGGCCTTTTTGACCCAGCGCTTCCCCGACTTACTTCGGGAGAATTCTGTCATACAGCAAACGTTGCTCAGCATCGGCGAGATGATCAAAGAACGCGGCGGTCAGGTCCTGTCTGGTGTGCTGTCATCTGCCGTCTCTTTGCTAAATGTTGCGATGCTGCTGGTCATTGTTCCGGTCGTTGCATTTTACTTGCTTTTGGACTGGGATCGTATGGTTGCCAAAGTCGATGGTCTGTTGCCGCGCGACCATGCCAAAGTGGTTCGCAAGCTCGCAAGCGAAATTGACCACACCTTGGCATCGTTCATTCGCGGTATGGGGTCTGTCTGTGCCATTCTTGGGACATATTACGCTGTGTCGCTCATGCTGGTCGGGCTACAATTTGGCCTTGTCGTCGGGTTCTTTGCGGGCCTCGTTACGTTTATTCCGTATGTCGGCGCATTGCTGGGCGGCGCGCTGGCGATCGGGTTGGGGTTGTTCCAATTCTGGGGCGACTGGTGGTCGCTTGGCCTTGTGGCAGGTGTGTTTGTGTTTGGTCAAATCATCGAAGGCAATGTCCTGACGCCCAAACTGGTCGGTAGCTCGGTTGGCTTGCACCCTGTGTGGTTGATCTTTGCACTCTCTGTATTTGGCAGCTTGTTCGGCTTTGTCGGGATGCTTGTCGCGGTTCCGCTGGCGGCCGTCATCGGCGTCTTGACCCGATTTGTCATCCAGCAGTACACGTCGTCGAAGATGTACACCGGCCACGACCAGCCCACCGACATCTGACATGCACAAGCAACTGAACCTTACCCTTCCGTTCCGAACGGCGTTGGGCCGCGATGATTTCTTTGTCAGCCCGGCAAATGCGATGGCAATCGGGCTTATCGACAGTTGGCCCAACTGGCCAAGTGGCAAGCTTGTGCTGGCCGGAGCCGCCGGATCAGGAAAAACCCATCTTGTGCATGTGTGGGCCACCGTCAGCCAAGCCAAAATCATCCCAGCCACAGACCTGGTTGATGCTGACATTCCATTCTTGGCGCAGGGGCCCGTCGCCGTAGAAGACGTGCACGCCATCAGAGGCGACCTTGCGGCCCAAAAAGCGCTGTTTCACTTGCACAACCTGACACTGGCCGAAGGAAATACCCTTTTGCTGACGGGCGCTGCTGATCCCAAACACTGGGCACTTGAACTGCCCGATCTCATGAGCCGCATGCAAGGCACCACCGTTGCCACATTGGATCAACCGGATGACATGTTGCTGTCGGTGGTCATGGCCAAATTGTTTAATGATCGCCAGTTGATGCCGTCGCTTGATACCATTCCCTATTTGGTCAAGCACATGGATCGGTCCTTTGAAACGGCGCAATCCTTAGTTGCGCGACTTGACTCCCTGTCGATGTCAGAAAAACGGCCCGTCACACGTGCATTGGCCAAAAGAGTTCTGCAAGACACGCTGTGATCCCGTCTCCTTCTGATCGCGAATATGGACTTCCGGCCAGAACAGGCAGATACTGTCATTTCCCCGTTACTAGGTGCTGGCATACGTAACCCATGACTTACGCAGACTTTCTAAAATCCGACTTCGCCACTCCCGTTGATCTACCTGATCTGGACACCAAAGGTCCGGGGCGTTTTTACAACCGCGAGTTAAGCTGGCTTGCCTTCAACTGGCGCGTTTTGGAAGAGGCCAGCAATCCGCGCGTCCCTTTGTTGGAACGTCTGCGCTTTCTGTCTATTTCGGCAACAAACCTTGATGAATTTTACACGGTCCGTGTTGCGGGATTGCGCGAACTTGTCCGTGAAAACCACAACACGCCCGGACAAGATGGCCTGACCCCTGCCGAACAGCTTGTCTTGATCAACGACGACGCGCGCGCGCTGCTCCAAGAACAGCAACGCATGTACAGCGTACTGCGTGCCAAGATGGAAGATGAAAACATCACCATCCTTGACCACAAATCATTGACCCAAGACGACAAAGATTTTCTGGCTGACATATTTCTGAACAACGTCTTTCCGGTGCTGTCTCCGCTGGCCATCGATCCCGCACACCCCTTCCCGTTTATCCCCAACACGGGCTATTCGCTCGCACTTCAGCTTGAGCGCAACAAAACCAAGAGTTCCTTGCAGGCCCTGCTGCCGATTCCACACCAGATTGATCGCTTTATTTTCTTGCCAGCCCCGGATGGGATGACCCGCGCACTTCCGCTTGAGGAATTATTGCTGCTACATCTCGACAGTCTTTTCCCCGGTTACAAAGCCAAAGGGCATTGTACCTTTCGGGTGTTGCGCGACAGTGACCTTGAAGTCGAAGACGAGGCCGAAGACCTTGTGCGCGAATTCGAAGTCGCGCTGAAACGGCGGCGGCGTGGCGAAGTCGTGCGCATGAAAATCTCGGCGGATGCACCGGCAGGTCTGCGCAAACTCATCAAGCAAGAATTGCATGTAACCGAAGACGAGGTGGTTGAAACAGAAGGCATGATCGGGTTGGCCGACCTCAAAGAGTTGGTGCTCGACGAACGGCCCGATTTGTTGTGGCAGACCTTTGTACCGCGTGTCCCCGAACGCGTTCAGGATCATGATGGCGACATGTTTGCGGCCATAAGCCAAAAAGACATGCTGCTGCATCACCCTTATGAAACCTTTGATATGGTTGTCAGGTTCCTGCAACAAGCCGCGCGCGATCCAAACGTGGTTGCGATCAAACAGACACTGTATCGCACATCCAAGAATTCCCCCATCGTCAGCGCGCTGTGCGAGGCGGCCGAAGATGGAAAATCTGTAACGGCGCTGGTCGAGCTTAAGGCACGCTTTGACGAAGCTGCCAATATCCGGCAATCGCGGCGCTTGGAACGCGCAGGCGCCCACGTGGTCTATGGATTTCTGGATCTCAAAACGCACGCCAAGATTTCGACTGTGGTCCGCCGCGAAGGCGATAAACTTGTGACCTATACCCACTATGGCACAGGAAACTATCACCCGATCACGGCCAAAATTTACACCGACCTCAGCTTGTTCACCTGTGACACCGATCTGGGGCGGGATGCGACAAAAGTCTTCAACTTTTTGTCTGGTTACGTAGAGCCAGAACGCTTGGACAATCTTGCGATTTCCCCGATCAGCCTTAAGCGCCGCCTATTAGAGAGAATTGCTGCAGAAGCCGATCACGCCCGCGCGGGAAAACCCGCTGAAATCTGGGCCAAGATGAATTCGCTCATTGACCCCGAAGTCATTGACGCCCTCTATGCCGCATCTCAGGCAGGTGTGAAAATCAGCCTTGTGATCCGCGGGATTTGCGGTCTGCGACCTGGCATTGCCGGACTGTCCGAGAACATTCGGGTGAAATCTATTGTCGGGCGTTTTCTGGAACACTCGCGCATCGTTTGCTTTGGCAACGGATTTGGTTTGCCCCACAAAA
This sequence comes from Shimia litoralis, assembly GCF_005518135.1. Taxonomy (GTDB): domain Bacteria; phylum Pseudomonadota; class Alphaproteobacteria; order Rhodobacterales; family Rhodobacteraceae; genus Shimia_E; species Shimia_E litoralis. Next base: position 202,845 of record NZ_SULI01000003.1, read on the forward strand.
AGGCACGGGTTTTCATCTCGTCTGCTGACTGGATGGGGCGGAACCTAAACAGACGTGTCGAAACTCTGGTGGAAATTCTGAACCCCACCGTCAAAGCCCAGATCGTCAGTCAGGTCATGGCCGCGAATCTTGCCGATGTCGCCCAAAGTTGGGTGATGGCGCCAGATGGGTCCTTCACACGCACGCCGACACCAGAGGGTGAATTTGCGTTCAATTGCCACAGGTTCTTTATGGAAAACCCTTCCCTGTCTGGTCGTGGCTCTGCCGGCGCAGCCGATGTGCCGAAATTGACCCACACCGAAGATTGACCCCGCGCGACCGCTATCGCACATTAATCCAAAGACGATCTTGGGACAAAATATGACAGCGACTTCCGAACCCGTACAGGAATGGGGGCCGTTTGGTCGCCCGCTTTTCGATGATCCCTCTGCCCGTGCTCTGTCGCGCATCGGGGTCGTCGACGTGGGGTCCAACTCGGTACGGCTTGTGGTCTTTGACGGTGCTGCAAGAAGCCCTGCATATTTCTATAATGAAAAAATCATGTGCGCGCTGGGATCCGGCCTGTCCGAAACCGGTCATTTGAATCCCGAAGGGCGCGAACGGGCTTTGTCCGCGATACGCAGGTTCCAAATTCTTGCCAAACAAATTTGCCATGGGGGGCTGACCGCTGTTGCGACGGCCGCCGTTCGCGAAGCCGACGATGGCCGCGATTTTTGCGATCAGGTCCTGCGTGAAACGGGCCTAAACATTCATATCATCGATGGCACCGAAGAAGCCCGTTTGTCTGCACAGGGTGTCTTGCTGGGCTGGCCCGGATCTTACGGCCTTGTGTGCGACATCGGTGGGTCTTCGATGGAGCTTGCTGAAATCAACGACGGGCAAGTCGGGCGGCGTGTGACATCGGCACTTGGGCCGCTGAAACTGCGCGATATCAAAGGCGGCAAAAAAGGTCGCCGCGCGTATATCAACGAAACGCTTGATGTCCTCAAGGACAGCATGGGCAGTCAGCGAAATCGGCTGTTTCTTGTTGGGGGATCATGGCGCGCCATCGCGCGGATCGACATGGAACGCCGCGGGTATCCTTTGCATGTGCTGCATGAATATCGAATGAACGCGAAATCCATTCATGCGACCGCTGCGTATATCGCCGAAAACGATTTGGATACACTGCGACAGCGCTGTGGTGTGTCATCAAGCCGAATGTCCCTTGTCCCCTATGCCATTGATGTCCTCAAAGGCGTTATCCGCCGTTTCAAACCCCATGACATTGCCGTCAGTTCCTATGGCATCCGTGAAGGCATGCTGTACGAACAGATGCCCGACCGGTTGCGCGAACGCGACCCGCTGATCGAAGCAGCGCGGTTTGCAGAAGCCAAAGATGCCCGCATGCCCGGCTTTGGCAAATCGCTGTATGATTTTGTGTTGCCCTTGTTTTCAGCATATACGCCAGAACGCAAACGACTGGTTAAGGCGGCATGTCTCTTGCATGACGTCAGCTGGCGGGCGCACCCAGATTATCGCGCAGAGGTGTGCTTTGACAACGCCACACGTGCCAACCTTGGTGGGCTACGGCATTCAGAACGCGTGTACCTTGGCCTCGCACTCTTGCACCGATACCGGAACAAACGCGAAGGCACGCGTTTTGAAAACCTCTATGACTTGATAGATGAGCGCGCCCAGAAACAAGCCGAAGTCCTTGGCAAGGCGCTTCGGTTCGGGGCCATGCTCTGGATGGATGCGTCTGGCGACATGGGCACCCTGAAATGGCGCCCAAAGAAACGCGAGCTTCATTTACATCTTCCGGCCTCGTCAGAAGCTCTGTTTGGCGAAGTGGCCTCTGCACGGTTTCAGTCATTGGCAGAGTCGCTGGATGCGGAAACCTTTATCAAGATTATCCGGTAAGATCAGGCCTTGTGGCCAACTGATCCATGGCCGGAGGCATCAAACCTATAGATCAATTTCATCGGTTTCTGGCGCGGGAAGAGCATCTTCCGTCTGTTTTTTGCGCAAAATTATATCCCCGTTCGGCAGTATTTCCGGCGGGTGATACGATGACCAATCTTCAACTTCGTTCATCAGGTCCGTCAGCGCGGGACCCATTTCCAAGGCAAACGCTTGGAGTGATGGGCCCATGGAGTCCGCAAGTTCCTTGAACCCATCAAGTGCGGGCGCAACCTCTTGCTCCAACCCTTTGAAAAAGAGCAACGCTCCTTGTTCCATCAGGCTTAGACCATCTTCTTTTTCCTCGGCCGAAACGGGCATCGCCATCAGACCAAGACACACAGCAATCATCAAAGGTTTCATAGCCAATATATAGGTCCTCGAAGGCCTTATTGTAAGGTCACACATCAATATCCAACGTCACCGGAAAATGATCAGACGCCATAATCAGAGCATCGCGCAATTCAGGAATTGACCAGCAGTCCACGTCATCAAAGGGATGCCAGATACGCCACTTTGGTGACGTCGCGCGTAAATCCTCGGAAATCATGACGTAATCCAAAAGTGCCTGAAGATACCGTTTTTGTTTGGATAAATAAAACCTCGAGGTGGTATTTGCCCCACCCAGTCTCGACGACAATGCCCGTCGGGCATGCGGGTCAAACAGACAATGCTCGCCCTGTTCTCCCATTACAATTTCAACTGACGATCGCCCAAACAGATGTTCATATTCATCCAATCCAGGCCCGTCATTCAGATCACCCAGCACGATCACGGACTCTTTGGCGGCAAGATGATTTTCGACCCGTTGCCGCAACCAAATGGCTTGGGCAAGTTGCTTGCGCCGGTTCGCAATTGACAGCCGCATCACTTCATCGCGGTTCCGCGCACCATGAGGAGCTTTGGATTTCAGATGCACCCCGATCAATCGTAAATCATGGCCCGAAGCCGTGGTGACGGCCAGTTCCAAAGGGGGCTTTGAAAATTTAACCAAATCCTCGGTCGCATCCACATCCAGATCAATGCGAAACACCCCGTCAAAACGTGGGGCGTCGCCTGTGCCCTTCTTGCCAGTTTCCCCACCCCGCGGATCGTGCGCCGCGCTTAACGCCTCTGGGTCATACAACAACGCAATCTCTTGCTGGGTATCGTTCCGAAAGCCGATGATCGCACGGCAGGCGCGCAACTCAAAAGCGGCCGCAAAGTTTTCAAGCGCTTGAACGGTCGAATGCTTACCGTTTTGGTCTGGGGCCTCGATGATCATGATCGCATCAGCATCCAAGGCCGTAAAGACGATCCCAAGCGCTTCGATCTGTTGGGCGCGCGTAACGTCCCGCCGCCCCGACCACCCGTCATCCATCAGCAAATTATCAGTGCTATCAAACAGGTTTGAAAACCATTCCACGTTATACGTGGCGATCCGCATCAGGCTGCTGTCCGGTTGATTTCGTCCCAAGCCCGATTGATATCCATCATCCGCTTTTCAGCCAATTTGACAGCTTCTTCGGGAACACCGCGCGCCATCATGCTGTCGGGGTGCGTATCACGCACCATCTGCAACCAGACCTTGCGGATATCTTTGAGAGGCATATCCGCCGGCACTCCAAGCACCGAATAGGGATCAGGCGCACCATCCGGTACAAACCGCGAGCGCAACGCTTGGAACTGGGCTGCGGGCATGCCGAAAATCTCTGCGACCCGTTCAAGAAACAGATCTTCGTTGGGGTGATAATCGCCATCAGCAAGGGCGATGTGAAACAACCCTTCCATCAGGTCGCTGTAACACCCATGACCATCTCCAAAGAGCGTCTTGATTTTCATGGCATATTCTTCGAAACCGGCGACGTCTTGACGTGCAAGGTTGAACACCTTGGCGGCACCTGCCTCGTCATCTCGGGCAATCTGAAACACCTCGCGAAAGGCCGTCACTTCATCGCGGGTCACCAGACCATCGGCCTTGGCCATTTTGGCCCCGAGCGCCACAACCGCAATCGCAAAAGCCACGGAACGTTCAGGCGGGGTACGCAGTTTCTCGAAAACAGCCGCAAGGCTTTCACCTTGTGCCAGAGCAGATACAGCGTCAGAAATGCGGGTCCAGACAGACATAAAGATATCCTAGCGGGTGTACGTCACAGAGTCAGCGCCCATTCAAAGGATTTTCTGCATAAGCACAAGGTCCATCCAGCGATCAAATTTCCGCCCCGCGTCTTGCACCCGCCCGACAGCGCGAAACCCCAAATGTGTGTGGAAGGCAATTGCGGCCGTGTTTTCAGCCCCGATGCCCGCAATCAAAGAACGTGCGCCGCGGTTGGTGGCCACATCTTCCAAATATGCCATAATATTCCGCCCAACCCCCATACCCTGAGCTTGGGGTGCTACATAAATACTGTGTTCCATGCTGTGTGCATATCCGTCACCAGACCGAAACTGTGACAATCGTCCAAACCCCAATTGATGCTCTGCGTTCTGCACGACACAAAAGCCGTCGCGATCGTTTGCAATCCACTGTGCAATATCGCTGACAGCTTTTTCTTGCGACGTAAACGTGCTGACGCCATGCCGAATTTCCGCGTTCCAAATCATGGCGATATGATCAGCATCATCCGGGGTTGCTGCGCGAATGATCACGACAGCACACGCCGCCCGTGAGGTGTGTCAAATGTGGCCTGCAATGCAAATGCTCCAGCCACAAAGCGCACGCGCGTATCTTGCAGGCCAAGACTTGCGGCAAGGCTGGACGCTTCGGGATGAGCCACATCTAAGTGCGCCAAGCGACAGCCAGAGCTGGCCAACCTTTCGCCGGGCGGTATTGGCACCTGCCATTGCAACACGGCAGGGAACGCCCCCTGCATCGGGAGGATTCCGGTTTCCGGCACAGCCATCAACCATCGTAAATCCCCGCGTTCCATTTTGACTGGCACGCCTGCATCTTGCGCAATTCCATCAAGCGCAGCTTGCAAATTTGATGTTCGGCAAATCCAGTTCGCCAAACGCGCAGCGCCTGTAAATCGATCAAGGTCGAACCAACGCGAGTATGTGGGCGGCGTGGCGTCAGGATCGATCGCAATGGCCTCGAGATACAGCCCGTCGTCCAGCCCGATGAGACGATTATGGGTGCCATAACGGGCATGCTGCCCCCCTGCCCCCATCCGCACACCCAAAGCATCTTCGACGTGTGCAACAGCGTCTGCAAGGCTTTCGCCAGCTACAGCTAAATGATCTAATATCATAGTTGCTCTCCTGTACGTGTCATCGCGGTTCTACGACGCCAGCTTTCAATGTCGTTCCCCACAGCTTGCCTTGTTTCCAGGTCAATGAACAGGTGTGTCGCTGGCATTGTGATTGGAGTGCACACGCAGCGCTTTTACGAAAAATGCGGCCCCTTTCAGGGCCGCATTCATGATAATCAAATAGCTCACATCAGGGCATGACCCCGAGTGATCCTAGCTGCGTGCTTCACGGATAAGCCGGAGAATGTCCTGTGCAGCTTCGGGAATGTTGGTGCCCGGTCCAAAGATCGCCTTAACCCCAGCCTTTTGCAGGAATTCATAATCTTGCTGTGGAATGACACCGCCACAGATCACGATGATATCTTCGGCATCATTGTCCTTGAGGGCGGCAATCAACTGAGGCGCTAGGGTTTTGTGCCCCGCAGCCTGCGACGAAATGCCGACGACGTGCACGTCATTATCCACGGCATCTTGTGCTGCTTCGGCAGGTGTCTGGAACAATGGGCCAACATCGACGTCAAACCCGATGTCAGCAAACGCCGTTGCAATCACCTTGGCACCGCGGTCGTGGCCGTCTTGGCCCATTTTCACCACCAACATGCGTGGACGGCGGCCTTCTTCGGTGGCGAAATCGTCCACGGATTTTTGAATGGCCGCAAACCCTTCGTCGCCTTCATAAGCCGCGCCATACACACCAGCCAATGTTTTGACTTCGGCGCGATGACGGCCAAACTCTTTTTCCATAGCCATGCTGATTTCTCCAACGGTTGCGCGCGCTCGGGCGGCTTCGACGGCGCCAGCCAGAAGGTTACCACCTTCTTTGGCCATACGCGTCAACTCGGCCAAGGCCGCCTGACAGGCAGCTTCGTCACGGCTTGCGCGGATGCTGTTCAGACGTTCAATCTGGCTTTCACGAACCGCAACATTGTCCACATCCAAGATGTCGATCGGGTCCTGTTTATCCAAACGATATTTGTTCACGCCAACGACAACTTCGTCGCCTTTGTCAATCATCGCCTGACGGGTTGCAGCAGATTCTTCAATCCGCAACTTGGGCATGCCGCTGGCCACCGCTTTGGTCATACCGCCCATTTCTTCGACTTCTTCGATCAAGGCCCAAGCTTTGTCAGCAAGCTCGGCTGTCAGGCTTTCCACATAGTAGGAACCCGCCAATGGGTCGACCACGTTGGTCACGCCCGTCTCTTCTTGCAAGATAATCTGTGTGTTACGCGCAATCCGTGCCGAGAAATCGGTAGGCAGGGCAATCGCTTCGTCCAAGGCATTGGTGTGCAGGGATTGCGTACCGCCAAGCGCCGCCGACATCGCCTCGTAGGCGGTGCGGATGACGTTGTTGTACGGGTCTTGTTCCTGAAGCGATACACCAGATGTCTGACAGTGGGTCCGCAACATTTTGGAACGCTCGGATTTTGCCCCAAACTCTGTCATGATCCGGTGCCACAAGAGACGTGCCGCACGAAGCTTGGCCGCTTCCATGAAGAAGTTCATACCAATGGCAAAGAAGAACGACAAACGTCCCGCAAATTTGTCGACGTCCATGCCTGCATCAATCGCAGCACGCACATATTCACGCCCATCCGCCAGCGTATATGCGAGCTCCTGAACAAGGTTCGCACCGGCCTCTTGCATGTGATAACCCGAGATCGAGATCGAGTTAAACTTGGGCATTTCGTTCGACGTATATTCGATGATGTCGCTGATAATGCGCATCGAAGGTTCTGGCGGATAAATGTAGGTATTGCGCACCATGAACTCTTTGAGAATATCGTTCTGAATGGTGCCTGCCAGCAGCGCCTTGTCGTGCCCCTGTTCTTGCCCAGCCACAATAAAGCTGGCCAAAATCGGGATCACCGCACCGTTCATTGTCATCGACACGGAAACTTTGTCCAGCGGGATGCCATCAAACAAAATTTTCATATCCTCGACCGAGTCGATCGCCACGCCGGCCTTGCCAACGTCGCCTTCCACACGGGGGTGATCACTGTCATAGCCGCGGTGGGTGGCCAAATCGAACGCCACGGACACACCTTGCTGACCTGCCGCCAGATTGCGACGGTAAAAGGCGTTGGATTCTTCGGCGGTGGAAAACCCGGCGTACTGGCGGATTGTCCAAGGGCGGCCAGCATACATGGTGGCTTTGACGCCGCGTGTAAACGGACCGAACCCCGGCAGCGACCCCATGTGGGGCAGATCCTTGGTGTCTTCTTCTGTGTACAGCGGTTGAACCTCGATCCCCTCAAGGGTGTTCCAGGTCAAATCCTCCAAATCCCGCCCACGCAGTTCTTTTTGCGCTAGCTTGGACCACTCGTCTTTGTTGGTCATGTCAATTCCCTCATAGTTTGTCGCCAGATTCATGGGGCAACCCCATCCAATCCGGTCCGGTTTCTTCAATGAACAAAGCCAAACCATCTGCACCAGCGCGAAGCCAGTTCAGGTCTTTGGCGTATTTCTCTTGCAAGGCCGCGCGCTGCGATGGGGCAAATCGTTGCACGTGGCGATCGTCGTGGAATGATGTGACGTTATCGACAGGAAAATCCGCAAGCCCAAAGGGGGCATGGTTTGCACGCGTGCGCCCCCCCGCCTGGCGATCCCCCAAAACAACCCCCAGAACGGCGCCGGGGTGGTTGGACAAATGGTCATCCGTGGTCACATATATCTGGGCATTTGGCATCGCGCAGGCCACATCTTCGATGATCGCCTGCCAGCTTCGGGGGTGTGTCACAAACCGATCCAGAGGATCGGCACGCCCCCCGACCATGTCACGGATCGGGACATTGGATATATGAAGATTCCAAAAATCCTCGAGTGCACAAATTGTGATCAAAACTGTTTGGGCACCGCCCTGAAACGCGTACGCCAAACGGGCCATGCGCTCGCCCGCGCCGGGATACACTTGTGCCATGTCAATGCACTGTGCAACCGGCCCCAATGCGTCAGGTGCCGACACAAAAAGCCCGTACACACCCTCCTGCGCATAGCGCTTAAGATATATCTGAGAACGCCCGACGCCGCGACGCCTGCGATCCCTGACACCACGCCGTCCGCTCGGAAGGGTCACCCCGTCAAGCACACCAGACCGGATTTCTGCATCGCCCCAAACGCGTACCCCAGTCTGGTGCAGCGTCTCTTTTTGAGACTGTACAAAAGACCCAAATTTTTGGGCAAGCGGGAACCGGGCCCCAATATGAAAAATGACGTCCATCTGCGCGCGCACCTTATCAAGAGGCGCGGTTGGCACCCCGTGAGGATATACTTGGGCGGCCATCATGCGCAGATACCCGTCAGAATGCCGTTAACAGCTCTGTTTTTTGATGTTTCAGACAAGAACGGGATCGCAATCACAGCACACGCGCTTATATTGACCCCAACAGGAGAGACCATGAAACTTCGCATCGCATTCGTTCTATTGTCTTTTTTCGCAGGGGCTGCACAGGCCGCAGATGTCGCCGCACCAGAAACCGATCCGGTTTTTGTACAGGAGACAGGCGTGACACTGGAACAATATAAATGGGTCAAACGCCCCATCGTCGTATTCGCATATAGCCCGAGTGATCCACGCTTCGTCCAACAAATGTCCTTGTTGCACGCCCAACCCAGCGCTTTGGCAACGCGGGATGTTGTTGTGTTGTCTGATACGGACCCCGAGGCGCGCTCGGCCTTGCGAAACACCCTGCGCCCGCGCGGTTTCATGATGGTTCTGATTGGCAAAGATGGCGTGGTGTATTTGCGCAAACCTGCGCCGTGGGATGTACGCGAAATCACCCGCTCGATCGACAAGCTCCCATTGCGGCAACAAGAGATCAAAGACCGGCGCGAAGCCCCCATCCGATAAGTAAGCCGCCCCCACCCCGACGGGCACAGCGGGTTTTCCGCGCTGCGCCAATCGGTGATGTGGGGACGTCCTGAGATCATTGGATCATTCGAACTCGATGATCACTTCATCAACAGCAAGGCTATCGCCTGCTTCAGCGTTGATTTTGGCGACGACCGACTTTTTCTCCGCACGCAGGATGTTTTCCATCTTCATGGCTTCGATTGTGCACAGCGCTTGACCTTCTTGCACTTCGTCACCGACCTGAACATTGATGGCAACCACCAAGCCCGGCATTGGGCAGAGCAACATTTTCGATGTATCTGGCGGCAGCTTTTCGGGCATCAGAGACGCCAGTTCGGCCTGACGTGGCGTGCGCACATGGACCTTCATGTCAGCACCACGGCTGCGAATGCGGAAACCACCTGAGATTTTGCCTACTTTCAAAACCAGTGGCGCGCCGTCGATATCCAAAGTGGCCAATTGGTCACCCGGGGTCCAGTCGCTTGAAACGCGGACTTCTGTGCCATCCTCAAAGCGCACGGTCGATCCTTCGTGATCCGCTTGAATGCTGGTGGCAAAGCTTTGACCTTGCAATGTCACAACCCAGTCTGTTCCGACACGGCGTTCGTGGTTGTCCATCCGACCCGACACGCGTGTCCGGCGAATTTCAGCAACCCGGTGCATGGCCGCAGCAGAGGCCGCGATCTGACGCAACGAAGCCTCTGGAAGATCCACACCTTCAAAGCCTTCTGGATATTGCTCTTCGATAAAGGCCGTGGTCATTTCACCTGCCATAAAGACAGGGTGGTCCATAACCGCACTTAGGAATGGCAAGTTATGGCCAATGCCTTCGACTTCGAAGCCGTCCAACGCATTGCGCATGGCTTCGATCGCCGCATCACGTGTCGGCGCCCATGTGCAAAGCTTAGCAATCATGGGGTCATAATACATGCTGATCTCGCCGCCTTCATAGACACCGGTATCATTGCGCACAGCGACGACACCTTCGGGCGCATCGCCTTGCCATTTGTCGTTCACCAACAATGGACCCGCAGCCAGTTCTTCTGGTGGGCGATAGCGTGTCAAACGGCCAATGGATGGCAAGAACCCACGATATGGATCTTCTGCGTACAGGCGGTTTTCAATCGCCCAACCGTTCAATTTCACGTCGTCTTGCGAGATGCTCAGCGCTTCGCCATTTGCAACACGGATCATCTGTTCGACAAGGTCGACGCCCGTGATCAACTCTGTCACCGGATGTTCCACCTGCAAACGGGTGTTCATTTCCAAGAAGTAGAAGTTCTTGTCACCGTCCACGATGAACTCGACAGTCCCTGCGCTGGCATAATCCACCGCATGGGCCAAAGCGACGGCCTGTTCACCCATGGCTTTGCGGGTTGCTTCGTCCAAGAAGGGCGACGGGGCTTCTTCCACAACCTTTTGCTGGCGGCGTTGGATCGAACATTCGCGCTCACCCAGATAGACGCCGTTCCCATGGCTGTCACACAGCACCTGAATTTCGATGTGGCGCGGTTGCGTGATGAACTTTTCGATGAAAATACGGTCATCACCAAAGCTGTTGGCAGCTTCGTTTTTGGACGACTGGAAGCCTTCGCGGGCCTCGTCATCATTCCACGCGATCCGCATGCCCTTCCCGCCGCCACCGGCAGACGCTTTGATCATCACCGGATAGCCAATTTGGTTCGAAATTTTGACGGCTTCTTCTGCGTCTTCGATCAGGCCCATATATCCGGGCACAGTCGACACGTTTGCATCCTGCGCGATTTTCTTGGAGGTGATCTTGTCACCCATCTTTTCAATTGCCCCGACAGGAGGCCCGACGAATGCAACGCCTTCGGCGGCCAGCGCCTCGGCAAATTTGCTGTTTTCTGACAAAAAGCCATACCCGGGATGCACAGCCTGTGCGCCTGTTTGGCGGATGGCATCCATAACCTTGTCGATCACGATATAGGATTGGTTTGCCGGGGGCGGACCAATATGAACGGCCTCGTCCGCCATTTGCACGTGCAGCGCTTCTTTATCTGCATCTGAATAGATGGCGACGGTTTTCACACCCATCTTACGTGCAGTCTTGATCACACGGCAGGCGATCTCGCCCCGGTTCGCAATCAGAATTTTGTCGAACATGTTATGTCCCTTCCGGTTCTTGGCCCACGGGCAGTCCCGCAGACAGTGACAACAAAAAAACCATCGCAGCCACGCGGGCCCCGATGGTTTTGATTTCAGACATCAGCCGGGAACCGGCCAAGGAATTTGAGTTAGCTACATTTTCCTGGGTTTTCTTTACAGAAAAGCACATTGGCCGCGCTGCCAACGAGTGCGCCAGTGCCGGCATTGCCGCCAAAGACTTCGGCAGTGACGGCGCCTGCGGCACCACCAAAGAGGGCTTGTTCGCCAAAGTTGTCACCACAGGCAGATAACGTTGCAGTGGCACAGAGGGCAAACGCCGTGAGTTTGAAATATCGCATAGTGATGTCGCCTTTGATGCCTGACGTCCAAGTTTCGGCGACTGTGGCAGAATTTTCAGCAGGTGCCAGCAAGACAGGCGACTCACGCCCATCGCGGCAGAAACCCGCCGTTCAAACAGTCGTGGCGCATCAAAACGGGAAAAAACAGGTGATCCGGTAGAGACGCCACCGGACCACCCGCTAGGGGAAGGGTAACGGAATACACTGTTACTAGGACGAGTTCTGGTCAACTCGCGATCCTGAGAATTACTATTGGGGGCACTCGGCGCCTCGGCAACCATCATGCATGCTACAGAGCGCCCATTGGCCGCTTCTTGCGCATTTTCATGATGAATCGGCGATTTCATGCCCAATCTCCGTCCATAACATCCGGAAATGACACACGCACCGCATTCACGTCGATGACCAGCATCGCGTCATAGCTTGCAGGATCAAAGGGATCTTCGGCTGGGATAACCTCGCGGCCAAACAGCCAGCTCAGACGACCCGCATCTAGATTGCCGCGCTCAAACGGCTCGTCCCCAAAATAGTCCCACAGCGCCTGCATGAATCCGGCATCCGCACGCCGGTCTGCAGGGCGGCGGTCATTGAACCGTTCCCGACGGGTGATGGCTGTCACACCTTTGGGGTTGGGGCGTCGGACTGTGAATTGATAATCTGTACCGGGCAAACGCCCTGGGAAACCACGATGCTTAATCATGCCGCACCCTCCAGATTGGTCAAGGGGCGGAAGTGGGCGGGCCGCGAGGCCCACCCTGCCTGAATGGCGGAATTACTTGTATTTACCGGTATAGACCGGCTCTTGCGAGATCGGCTCGGGATCAACGACAACGTATTCTTCAACTGGTGCTGTGTCTGCACAGGCTGCGACGAGCGCAACCAGACCGAGGGCCAGCAGCGATTTGATGCTGTTCGACATGTCTTTCTCCATTTCTTTTGTTCTGTTGCGACAGGGCTAGTTTGCCCTGCGTGCCTCAATTCTTGGTTGGTCGCCACACCGTGGTGACCGCTGCCAAGAATAGCGGATTCAGACCTAAAAATAAATGGATAGCAGTCCAAGCTAATGTGCTGTGACCCCAAAGTCGCATTTCGTGGTGCGCTGGCCGTCGCTAGCGCAAGATATAGTGGTGGCATCAAAAACCCTCCCAGATGCAGGACCCGTCTTGGACGCTGAATGCCTCGAAAAACTGGGTAGCAACAGAGGAAATCACACCAAATTCGGTGTCACGGTCAGAGAGAGACACAATTATTTGCCCAACCTGTTGATCTTGCGAGACCAAAACCGGAAGGGCCTGAACTTCACAAAGGTGCACAAAATCACCTTCGACATTCTCAAAGGTGATGCCCTCTTGTCCGATGATGGGCATGACATACCGGAACCGCGCAACACGGCTGTGATCCTGCCGGTTCTCAAACAACATCTCATGCAAATATACATCATAGCCGGAGGGCACGACCAAAGGTTCCTCCAAACCTTTGGCCGTGGCCGCGGCGCCGATAAAGGCCCCTCCAATCGCGGCAAACAGTGTTCCCCATTTAGTCATGACGCACCTCACGATGCGCTGCGCATGCGCTCCAGCGCGCGCGCAACTGGGGATTAGCTAGTAAATCTTCAATTTGACCTTTTGTTTTGGCCCGCGGAAACGCCCCCCGAACCGTGCCACCCGCTGTCACGCAGACTTGACCATCTTTGCTCTCGACTTTGACTACAGGTGCGAAACCGCGCAACCCACGCAGTTCGCGCCAAAGATCCTGCCGAATTTGCTGAGCGAGCCGTCTGCGACCCACCGCTGGCATCAGCGTTTTCGCGCTGACATCAAAGGCGGCTGGAACGCGGCGCGTCACCGTAACAGACGTTTCGTCTCGTAGAATATGCCAGTTTTTGCGGCTCATCCACGCACACACACACACCCGCCCCAAATTTTGTCAGTCAAGACAAGGGCGCAGGAAAAGATCCGAGGTATACAGAGCTTTGCCATGATGTGTGTCCACTTGAGTGCCCGCCGGTGCCTAAAAGAGACAGCGCCGGCAGGGATTTCACGAGAGATTTCCGTAGATTAAAGCGGGATATTGTCGTGCTTTTTCCACGGGTTTGTCAGTTTTTTGGTGCGCAGGCTCGCAAATGCGCGGCTGACGCGTTTGCGTGTGCTGCGCGGCTGGATAACCTCATCAATAAAGCCACGCTCGGCCGCCACAAACGGGGTGGCAAAACGGTCTTCATAATCTGCAGCATGCTGCGCAATTTTCTCGGCATCATCCAGATCGGCACGATGAATAATCTCGGTCGCGCCTTTCGCGCCCATCACCGCAATCTCGGCTGTGGGCCAAGCATAGTTGAAGTCGCCACGCAGGTGCTTGGACGCCATAACGTCATATGCCCCACCATACGCTTTGCGTGTAATCACGGTGACTTTTGGCACCGTCGCTTCACCATAAGCAAACAACAGCTTGGCACCGTGCTTGATAACGCCGCCATATTCTTGCGACGTGCCAGGCAAGAAGCCAGGGACATCAACAAGCGTCAGAATTGGAATTTCGAACGCATCGCAGAAGCGCACAAAACGTGCTGCCTTGCGCGAACTGTCGATATCCAGACATCCCGCCAAAACCATTGGCTGGTTTGCAACCACACCCACGGTCTGACCTTCAAGGCGCACAAACCCGGTGATGATGTTTTTTGCGTAGTCTTCCTGAATTTCATAAAAATCGCCTTCGTCGGCAAGCTTATGAATCAGCTCTTTCATATCGTATGGCGCGTTGGCATTCGCAGGAATCAAGGTATCAAGCGATGCTTCAACACGACCCGGCTCATCAAAGAACGGGCGCACGGGAGCTTTTTCACGGTTGTTGAGCGGCAGAAAATCCACCAAGCGGCGTACTTCGGCCATGGCCTCAACATCATTTTCAAATGCGCCATCCGCGACCGATGACTTGCGTGTATGCGTAGATGCCCCACCCAACTCTTCGGCAGTGACAACTTCGTTTGTCACGGTTTTCACCACATCAGGACCAGTGACGAACATGTAAGAGCTGTCTTTGACCATAAAGATAAAGTCAGTCATCGCTGGCGAGTACACCGCGCCGCCCGCACATGGCCCCATAATCACGCTGATCTGCGGCACAACGCCAGACGCCATGATATTGCGCTGGAACACCTCGGCATAGCCCGCCAAGGACGCCACGCCTTCCTGAATACGCGCACCACCCGAGTCGTTCAGACCAATGACAGGCGCGCCATTCTGGATCGCCATATCTTGGATCTTACAGATCTTCTGAGCGTGGGTTTCAGAAAGCGACCCACCAAACACTGTGAAATCTTGCGAGAACACATAGACCATCCGGCCGTTGATGGTGCCCCAACCGGTTACAACGCCGTCCCCTGCAGGTTTATCCTGCTCCATACCAAAGTCGGTACAGCGGTGTGACACGAACATGTCGAATTCTTCAAAGCTGTCCTCGTCGAGCAAAAGCTCGATGCGTTCGCGTGCGGTCAACTTGCCTTTGGCATGCTGAGCCTTGATCCGACGCTCACCACCCCCCATACGGGCTGCGCTGCGGCGTTCTTCCAGTTCCTGGAGGATATCTTTCATGGTAAGTCCCCTTAAATTTGGACATACCCTACGACCAAGAAGGGTTTTTCGGAAGGAATTTTCGGCAAATTTGCAAAATTTGGATAACCAAAGTTTTGAATATTGCAAATCTGCAAATTTTTCCCTGAGGTAACATTGGACTTTCAAACGTTGACGCCATACCAATTGAGCCATGGCTCAACACACGACTCCGCGGTTCCTTAGCCGCACAAGCGCTCCTCACATCAGCACCCTGATCCTGCTCGCGGGCCTATCTGCGCTGTGCATGAACATTTTCCTGCCTTCACTGCCTGGAATGACCGCATATTTCGACACCGAATATCAGATCATGCAGCTTTCGGTTGCGATCTATTTGGGCGTGAATGCCATCATGCAAATTGTCGTTGGGCCAGTGTCGGACAAGTTCGGACGCCGCCCTGTCATCCTATGGGGCCTTGGGCTGTTCCTATTGGCCACTCTGGGATGCATATACGCGCCCAATACCGAGATTTTCCTAGCATTTCGTATGGCACAAGCCGTTGTTGTTGTCGCAATGGTCCTCAGTCGCGCCGTCGTACGTGACATCGTCCCAGAGGATCAGGCGGCGTCGATGATCGGATATGTCACCATGGGCATGGCCATCGTCCCGATGATCGGCCCTGCCATCGGCGGGTTTTTGGACGAGTCCTTTGGCTGGAAAGCCAACTTCTGGATTCTCTTTGTCTTGGGGGCGGTCATTTTTGCGATGACTTGGGCCGATTTGGGGGAAACCGGACGCAAAAGCGGCTTGTCTCTGTCACGCCAGTTTCGCGAGTATCCAGAGCTTTTGAAAAGCCCGCGGTTTTGGGGATACTCCTTGGCAAGCGCATTGTCGTCAGGCGCATTCTTTGCCTATCTCGGTGGCGCCCCCTTCGTCGCGACCGAAGTTTTCGACATGGATGCGGCCAAAATTGGCATCTACTTTAGCGCACCTGCCGTCGGGTACTTTCTGGGGAATTTTGCGTCGGGCCGATACTCGGCCAGAATCGGCGTGAATCGAATGATCCTTTGGGGCTGTTACGTGAATGTGTTCGGAATGGCGCTATCTTTGGCGATCTTCCTTGCGGGCGCAGGGACCGAAGAGAGCTTTTTTGGGCTGGTCGTCTTTGTAGGCCTAGGGAACGGCATGACAATCCCCAATGCCACAGCCGGTGCGCTCTCGGTGCGTCCACACCTTGCTGGCACAGCATCTGGCCTTGCCGGCGCCATCATGATCGGCGGCGGCGCAGCCTTGTCAGCTCTGGCAGGTGCATTGCTGACACCTGAACGCGGAGCCTATCCCTTGCTGTGGATTATGTTGATCGTATCGGTGATGGCTGTTGTAACCATATTGGCGGTCATAAAGCGCGAGAAACGCCTGACTGGTTTGTAATTCGACGCCTGAACATCGCCGCTCGCCTTACCTCTTAAGGTCGTGACCATACCCCGCACTGAAAGCCGGTTTCAAATCTCGAGAATTCGGAGTAACTTTGCAAAGTTAGCTTTGCAGTTAGCAAACGCCGTTACAGTGCCCGCACGCTCAGGAGACATCTATGGCCCCTCAAAAACTCTATGCTGGTGCAAAGTTGCGCGAAGTGCGCACGCGTCTGGCCCTCACCCAAAAAGAGTTTGCGCAAAAGCTTGGCGTCTCCCTGCCCTATCTCAACCAGATGGAAAACAACAACCGTCCGGTTTCCACCACGGTTGTCTTGGCCTTGGCGCAAGAGTTCGGGTTTGATGTCACCGAGCTGGGCAGCGGGGATGCTGAACGTCTGATCAGCGATATGCGCGAAGCAATGGCCGATCCCGTTCTGGCCGATACCACTGCCCCGCTGGCAGACCTGCGGCTGACCGCATCAAACGCCCCGGCCTTGGCACGCGCATTCTTGGAATTACACCGCGCTTACCGCCAAACCCATGAACGGCTGGCGTCACTGGACGAAGCTCTTGGCCGACAAGATGTGCAAACCTTGGCCAGCCCTTGGGATGAGGTGCGTGATTTCTTTCACTATTGTGACAACTATATTGATGCGGTTGATCACTCTGCCGAAAGCTTTGCTTCGCGCAGCCACGCAGCAGGTGGCATCCGTCAAGCTGCCGTCAGATCGCTTAAGGATGCAGGCATCCAAGTGGAGCTCGCGGACATCGAAGCGTTGCGCCACTACGAGCCTGCGTCCAAAACGCTCCGCATTTCAAATCGCGCTGCACCACAAACCCAGACCTTTCAACTGTTGTTACAAATTGCGTTGTTGCGCTCTGACAAATTGCTCGAGGCCACGCTTGATTTGGCGCGTTTCCAAACCGATGCCGCCCGTGCCATCGCCAAAATTGGCTTGGCCAACTATTTCGCTGGTGCAGCGCTCATGCCCTATACTGAATTCCTTCAGGCCGCACGCGAAACGCGCCATGACCTCGAAGTCCTCGCAAACAGGTTCGGGGCCTCGATCGAACAAGTTGCCCATCGTCTTTCGACATTGCAACGCCCTGCGGCCAAAGGCATCCCGTTCTTTTTTTCCCGCGTGGATCAAGCTGGCACAATCACCAAACGCCACAGCGCCACGCGCTTGCAATTTGCCCGTTTTGGCGGCGCCTGCCCGCTCTGGAACGTACACCGTGCGTTTGAAACGCCGGGGCGGTTCCTAAGACAGTTGGCTGAAACGCCGGATGGTGTGCGTTATATCAGCCTTGCGCGGGACGTTTCAAAAACCGGTGGGCATTACGGCGCGCCAGTCCGGCGCTATGCCATCGCTTTGGGCTGCGAAATCGCCCATGCCGATGCTCTTGTATATGCGGATCATATGGACATCTCGACACCAGAGGCCTTTGAACCCATTGGCATATCATGCCGGAT
The DNA here is from genome assembly GCF_005518135.1 of Shimia litoralis. Classification (GTDB taxonomy): domain Bacteria; phylum Pseudomonadota; class Alphaproteobacteria; order Rhodobacterales; family Rhodobacteraceae; genus Shimia_E; species Shimia_E litoralis. Next base: position 220,775 of record NZ_SULI01000003.1, read on the forward strand.
TTGCGAGCGAACCCACTGCCATCAACGCTCGGTTCCTCCGCTGGAACGCAAAGTGTCTATTGACGAAAACAGGCGGGGCGTTTTGCCATATGATGTGGACTAATCCGCCGACCTCAACAACGCAACGAGAGCAGATATGCGACGTATCCTCATAAGACTGTGCATCATATTGGGTGTCATCATTGCGGGCGGCATCGCCCTTGGGGCGTTTGCCGAGCGGGCGTTGATCTATCCATTTGATCCGCGCACCGTCGCTCCGGCAGATGTTGGGCTTGCAACCGTCACCGCCCGCGAACTCGACATCAACCAAGAGACCCTCACCGTATGGACTGCACCTGCCAAACGCGGGAAACCGGTGATTTTCTATCTGCATGGGAACGCTGGCAACCTCGCCACCCGAGACGGTCGCTTCAAACGGTTCCTCGCCCGTGGATATGGGCTTGTGGCGCCTGCATATCGCGGATCAAGCGGCAGCACCGGCTGGCCAACGGAAACGGCGCTCATCACGGATGTTACCGCAATATACGGTCAAATCCCCTTGCTCTTGCCCACGGCAAAGTCTGCAAACGTCATTGTCTATGGGGAATCTCTGGGAACCGCTGTCACTCTTGGGCTATTAGAGACAATTGCGGCCTCAGAGGGTGCACAGAAGGTGCCTGCTGGCGTGATCCTTGAGGCCCCTTTTACCTCGCTGCCGGATTTGGCTGAAACTCACTACCCGGGCACCTATCAACTCGCGCTAAAGCTGGATGATACATGGCCAAGCCTTACGCGTGCGCGTGCCCTTACCCCGCCTTTGCTGGTGCTTCACGGCACCAGAGATACCTTGATCCCAATAGAACAAGGGCGACAGATATTCTCTGCCGCCCCGTCCAATCAAAAATCATTTGTGACCGTCAAAGGTGCCGGACATACCGACCTTTGGCGCACGGACACCCTGCCTCGTCTTTGGCAGTTCATAGATACCTATTTGGTCAAATAGGCATAGACCTCGTCTTTGACGGCCGCACGACGCTTGCGCAGGTCAACCTCGGCAAGCTCTTCGCGGGGCTCAACGTTGGTTTCCGCGCGGTGCACCTTGCGGTTCAGCTCGTGATATTCATCAGCCAGCTTTGCAAAGTGTGCATCCGAGACCTTCAGCTCGTGCATCTTTTCAACGAATTCCGGAAACTCTTCGGCCAGTTCGTGAGGGGTATGAGACATGTTTTGCGCTCCTATTTCCATGTGTTCGAACAGAGCCTATCTGGTGGCCACAGACACCTGCTTTGACAGGGATCAAATCGCCACCAGTTATGACATTTTTTTAACGCTGGGATGTCTGCCAGTTTGGATTGATCCAAGGGGCATCATTTGCGGGGGCCAGCATACCCCGCCCCAGAATATGATCGGCAGCTTTTTCGCCGGTCATGATCGACGGACCGTTCAGGTTTCCGTTGGTAATCCGTGGAAAGATCGAGCTGTCAGCCACCCGAAGCCCTTCAACACCGATCACCCGACATTCGGGATCAACCACGGCCATCGGATCATCGACCGCGCCCATTTTACAGGTGCCACAGGGGTGGTACGCGCTTTCTGCATGTTCGCGAATAAAGGCGTCAAGTTCATCATCTGACTGGACCGCAGCGCCGGGCTGGATTTCGTGTTTCACATACGGCTTAAAGGCATCCTGTGCAAAAATCTCGCGTGTCAGGCGGATGCACTTACGGAAATCTTCCCAGTCTTTTTCTTCGCTCATATAGTTAAACAAGATATTTGGTGCGGCCTTGGGATCGGCGCTTGCCAAGGTGACGGCCCCACGAGATTCAGCCCGCATCGGCCCCACATGCGCCTGAAAACCGTGACCTTCGGCGGCGGCTTGACCATCATAGCGCACAGCGATCGGCAAAAAGTGATACTGGATATCCGGATAATCCACCCCCGCCGCAGATCGGATAAACGCGGCAGATTCAAATTGATTCGACGCCCCAAGCCCCGACTTGAGAAACAGCCACTGTGCCCCAATTGCGGCTTTGCCGATCAGGTTCCAGTATTTGAACAGAGTGATGGGTTTGCTTGCGGCCATCTGAATATACAGCTCGAGATGATCCTGTAGGTTTTGGCCAACGCCCGCGCGATCCGCGATCACCTCAATGCCATGCTCGGCAAGATGCTCTGCCGGACCAATACCCGACAACATCAACAACTTTGGTGAATTGATCGAACTTGAAGAGAGGATCACCTCTTGATTGGCATGGATGACTTCTACCTTGCCATTGCGTTCAATCTCGACGCCCGTCGCCCGGCCATCCTTGATGACAACCCGACGCGCAAGGCCTTTGACGATATCACAATTTGGGCGTTTGAGCGCGGGCCGAAGATACGCATTCGCAGCCGACCACCGCCGCCCCTTCCAAACCGTTTGCTCCATCGGGCCAAAGCCCTCTTGTTGCGCGCCGTTATAGTCATCAGTGACCGGATATCCTGCCTGTTTTCCGGACGTGACAAATGCATCATGCAACGGATTATCCCGTGGTCCGCGTGACACGTGCAAAGGTCCGTCAGTCCCCCGCCATGCGGGATCCCCGCCATGTCCGCCATCATGCCATGTTTCCATACGTTTAAAATACGGCAGGACATCTGCATATCCCCAACCATGCGCGCCACTTTGTGCCCAATGATCATAGTCCCCGGCGTGACCGCGCACATAGACCATACCGTTGATCGAAGATGACCCACCGACCACCTTGCCACGTGGGCAAACCAGTTCGCGCCCATCAAGATGCGGCTCTGGTTGTGACTTGTACCCCCAGTCGTACAGCTTCATGTTCATCGGATACGACAGCGCCGCTGGCATCTGAATCAAAGGCCCCATATCGGTTCCGCCGTATTCGATGACAAGCACGGATTTACCCGCCTCTGACAACCGATACGCCATCGCGCACCCTGCGCTGCCTGCACCTACAATGACATAATCCGCGTTCATTTGGTTCTCCGGTTCGTGATTGCGCCCGTTCCAATCCTGCGAAACTGCAAAGATCATCGGGCGTGCACGCAGTTCAATGGTTTCTAAAAGGCGGCTTCGACGTCTCCCATCCGCACATAGACCGATTTGACCTGGCTATAGTGCTGGATGGCTTCTTTGGAATTCTCCCGCCCCACGCCCGAGGCTTTGACACCGCCAAACGGAGCTTCGACAGGGGCATCGTTATACGAGTTGATAAAGCAGCTGCCTGCTTCGAGTGCCCCAATCACGCGGTGCGCACGGCTCAGATCACGGGTAAACACCCCTGCCGAGAGACCAAAGTCTGTCGCATTGGCACGGGCGATCACTTCTGCTTCGTCCTCAAAATCCAAGACCGCCATCACGGGGCCAAATATTTCCTCACGTGCAATCGTCATATCATCGGTGACATCTGCAAACACGGTGGGTTCAAGGTAAAAACCGTCACGCTCGAGTTGCCCGCCACCGGCCACAAGCCGCGCACCCTCGTCGAGGCCTTTGGCGATATAGCCTTTGACAATGTCCATTTGGGATGCGCTGACCATTGGGCCAAAGTTCGTCGCCTCGTCCAAGGGGTCGCCGATCACGGCGGATTGCATGCGCTCTGCAAGCCGCTTCAAAAAGGCGTCTTTGATCCCCTTTTGCACGAACACACGCGTGCCATTGCTACAGACCTGCCCGGACGCATAGAAGTTTCCGTTGATCGCGCCCCCCACGGCATTGTCCAAATCCGCATCATCAAAAACAATCAGCGGCGACTTGCCTCCCAGCTCCATCGTGACATGTTTCATACCTGCTGCGGCCGCGGAATATACCTTGCGCCCAGTGGGAACAGACCCCGTCAAAGACACCTTATCAACGCGCGGATCCGTAACCAGAGACGCGCCGACATCCCCAAGACCCTGCACAACGTTATATAGCCCGGCCGGAAGGCCAGCTTCGATCAGGATTTCCGCAACCTTAAGCGCGCACAATGGAGTTGTTTCGGAAGGCTTGAAAATCATCGCATTGCCACAAGCCAACGCGGGTGCGCCTTTCCAGCATGCAATCTGGGTTGGATAGTTCCACGCCCCAATGCCAACACAAACACCCAATGGTTCACGCACCGTGTATACCCAATCTTCGCCAAGCGGGATGTGCTCGCCGGTCAAAGTCGCGGCCAATCCGCCAAAGTATTCCAAGGCATCCGCGCCAGAAGTCGCATCTGCCACAAGAGTTTCCTGAAGCGGTTTGCCAGTATCATAGGTTTCAAGAACAGAAAGCTCGTGGTTGCGCTCACGCATAATATCTGCGGCACGCCGCAAAACTCGCCCTCTTTCCGTACCGGACATCTTGGCCCACTGTTTTTGGGCGGCCCGCGCCGCCTCAATCGCCTGATCCACAATCTGTGGCGTCGCAGCATAGACTGTTGCAATCACTTCGCCCGTAGCGGGAAAGATGACCTGAATCGGTGTCCCCGAAGTGTCTTCGACATAAGCGCCATTGATAAAATGGCTTGCTGTTGGTTGCTGCGACATAGGTGCCCTGTGTGAGTTATCCGCAAAGTCCTGCGTAATTAGAAGTTGTTGGATCAGGGGCATTCCGAAAACTGGGTTCGGGACGTGTCACGATCCGGCGTCAGTGATCCCGCCGACGTCGAACCAAGCCACACTTGAAGCATGGCACAACAAGGTCGTGCAGAACCGCCACAAGGATTAGCAGCAATATTCTAAACACCAAAGCAAAAACTTAAATGGTCATACAAGTTTTTCGCAAAAGGCGGAAGATATGGCAAGAATTCCGGTTGCAACACAGCTCAACTTGACGACACTAGCCCCATGACTCGCAAACGCATTAGAGATATTCGCAACCAAGAGCTGATCGACGCCACGATTCGTGCGGTGCATCACCATGGCTACAGCGATGTCACGATGGTCGAGATTGCACGCGAGGCCGACGCGTCGGCGGCCAGCATCAACTATTACTTCGGCTCCAAAGAAAAGCTGATCGAGGCCACCATGCGGCATCTCTTGGGGATGCTGAAATCCATCTTGCTCGAACGCCTCGCGCTTGCGCGCACCCCGCGCGAGCGGCTTTTGGCCATTCTGGATGCCAACTTTGACGATCGCCTGTTCACCGTGGAACAGTGCAGCCTCTGGATGCAGTTTTGGGCCAATGCGCCCTACGCGGCCTCTCTAAGCCGCCTGCACCACATCAACCGCGCACGGGTCCGCACCCATTTTCGCGCCGAGCTCCGGGTTTTGCTGCCGCAAGACCGGCGTGAAACAGTGCGCGAAGCTCTTCAGGCCTATATGGATGGCGTTTGGCTCGAGGCCACGCAGTCTGACAAAAACCCCGACGCTGCCACAACCCGCGCCGAGGCACGGCGTGTCGCCGACCTGATGCTTGACATCGCCACTTCCGGCGCGCCCCACACTCGGGGCTAAGCGACGGCGGCCAAGGCAGTGGGCCCAGATACATGCCACACACGCACTGAGCACCGCGAAGTGCCTCGCCCAACGCTTTTCAGAGCAGCATGCTGCTTTGAACAAGGGGCGGGAGCCATTTATTCGTTCCGTGGAAATCTCTGATTGTCCTCGACAACATTCAAATCCATATGGTTGCGCATATAGCGCTCGCTGGCTTTCTGCAAAGGCTGGTAATCCCACGGGAAATACCCCCCCTGACGTAACGCTTCGTACACCACCCACCGCCGCGCTTGGCTTTCTCGCACATCAGAATCGAACGCCTCAAGGTTCCAGCGTGCGTCGGCTTTGGCCCGCAATGTGTCCAGCGTGCCCTGATGTGCCGGCACATCTGCAAGGTTGGTCAATTCGTGCGGATCTGCATCCAGATCGAAAAGCTGATCAGGATCAAGCGCACAGCGGTTATATTTCCATTTTCCATACCGCAGCGACACCATCGGCGCATAAGACGCTTCTGCTGCGTATTCCATCGCCACCGGAGACGTGCGTTCTTGTCCCTGCCCCAGCGGCACAAGGCTCTCGCCGCTTGTCCATGGCATGACCTCTTGCATGCTCACACCGGCCAAATCACAGAGAGTCGGGCAGACGTCGATGTTGCTGACCGGAGTATCAATGCGGCCTGCCGCCATTTGCGGCGCGCACACCATCAAAGGCACGCGTGCTGAGCCTTCAAAAAACGACATTTTGAACCACAAGCCGCGTTCTCCCAACATTTCGCCATGGTCACTGACAAACAGAATGATGGCTTCCTGCCGGGTCGCTTCCAATGCCTCCATGACCTCACCAACCTTGTCATCCAGATAGGAAATATTGGCGAAATAGGCCTGTCTTGACCGGCGAATATCTTCTTGTGTGATATCAAAAGAGCGCCAGTCATTTGCATCAAAGATACGCTTTGAATGGGCATCTTGTTCCTCATAGGGAATGGCGGGCACTTCCGGCAGCAAATGGGCGCAATCGTTGTACAGATCCCAATACTTCTTACGGGCCACATACGGATCATGCGGATGCGTGAAACTGACCGTCAGACACCACGGGCGGTCATCATGCCCACGCGCCAGATCATACACTTTGCGCGTTGCATGATAGGCCACCTCATCATCATATTCCATCTGGTTGCTGATTTCAGCCACCCCCGCGCCCGTGACAGACCCCATATTGTGATACCACCACTCAATCCGTTCACCCGGTTTGCGATAATCCGGGGTCCAGCCAAAATCAGGCGGATAAATATCGGTTGTCAGGCGTTCCTCGAACCCATGCAATTGATCTGGGCCGACAAAATGCATTTTACCTGACAAACAGGTTTGATACCCCGCACGGCGCAGGTGGTGCGCATAGGTCGGAATGCTAGACGCAAATTCAGCCGCATTGTCATAAACCCGTGTCGCACTGGGAAGTTGCCCCGACATAAAGCTGGCACGCCCCGGCGCACACAGCGGCGACGCCGTGTATGCGTTTTTAAACCGTGTGGATCGCGCGGCAAGTTTCTTAAGATTCGGTGCATGCAACCAGTCCGCAGGACCGTCAGGGAAGAACGTTCCATTCAGTTGGTCCACCATAAAAATCAAAATATTGGGTTTGGTCATGGCGATGCCTTTCACGGGTTATCATTCTCCACGATCAGACGCCCCACACCGCTATGGCGCAAGTCTAAATGCGACATTCGCAAAGAACGAAAACGGGATTCTACACTTTGGTGGCATTCACCAACGGCGTGACTTGCTTGCGCTTTAGCACAGCCTCGCGCCATGTGATAAAGCTGATAGCACTGATAATCACCAACCCACCTGTGATCACCCAAGCATCGACGCTTTCGTCAAAAACAATCCACCCCAACAAAACCGCCCATACCAACTGAAGGAACGACACCGGTTGTGTCACTGTGATCGGGGCCGCAGCAAACGCCAAGGTCATGCTATAGTGACCGGCGGTCGCAAATGAGGCAATTGCAAATAATATCGCCAAATCGCCAAGGGTGGGCGTCACCCAAACCGAATAGGCAATCGGCGCCAACCCGATCGTGACCGTGATCGACAGCATTCCGACCACCACGGCCGGGCTGACTTCTTCGGACATGACCTTGGCAACCAGATATCCCACAGCGAACAAGATGGCGGTGCCCAACATGGCCAAGTGGCCGGAATTCACCTCGCGAAATCCCGGTCGCAAAATGATCAATGCCCCGATCAGGGCGACCACCACGGCCAAAATTCGACGCGCAGCGAGAGTCTCGCCCAAAAACAGCGCAGCCCCCAGCGTCACATAAACCGGCGATAGGTAATTCATGGCGGTGACTTCGGCGATGGGAATTTGGGTCATGGCATAAAACCACATCACTACGCCCAACGTATGCACCACACCACGCAATCCAAAAAGACCAACTTGGCGTTTGGTGAGATGTGCACGCAGAATGGGACGGATCATCGGAATGAGGAACACAAGCCCAAGCAAATAGCGCAAAAACGCAGCTTCTGCCGCCGGTACCCGTGGCCCCAAATATTTGACCAAAGCTGTGACCGCGACAAAGTTCACCCCTGTCACGAGCATCCAAAAAACTCCGGCAACCGGACGCGCAGATGAAACCTCAGTCATAGGCGCATTAAGACCCTTTCCCCCCACCTTGTCGAGATAGGAAACAGGTTAATTATTTTCTGAGTGATCTGACTTTGATCTTGGAACGCCGCTTGCTGCTTCACCCTAACATCAATGTCAGGGCAATGATCCACATGGTGACACCAACAAATCCGTCCAACACCTGCCATGCGCGCGGGCTTGTGAACAACGGGCGGAGCAAACGCGCGCCATACCCCAATGAAAAGAAAAAGAAATAACTTGAGAGCGCAGCACCGATCCCGAACGCATATGACGGGTCATATTGTGACGACAACCCACCAAGCAGCACAACCGTATCCAGATACACATGCGGGTTTGCCCATGTCAGCATCAGGCAGGTCATAACAGCGACCTTGCGGCTGACGGAACTGCGCCCGGCGTCCTCCAATGCGTCCCCACCCGCAAACGCAGAGCGAAAATTCATTGCTCCATAGACCACCAGAAATAGAGCCCCGCCCCAACGCGCCAAATCAACCGCGATCGGATAAGATTCAACCAACACACCAAAACCCGCAACACCAGCTGCGATCAGGATCATATCAGACGTCGCGCAGGTCAAAACCAACGGCAAAACATGTTCACCGCGCAAGCCTTGTCGCAACACAAACGCGTTCTGGGCTCCAATCGCCATGATCAGCGATATCCCCAATACAAAACCTGCCATGCCTGCTTCGATCATGCCTCTGAACTCCCTAAGGTATGTGACGCTTGATTAGGGGAGCCGTTCAAGTTATCCAAATTAAAGTTGCTGATGTTGGATAAGAATTTCTAATGCACCTAGATTATGCGCAAATCGCGGCCCTCACAGCCATTTTGAAATCGGGCAGCTTTGAAGGGGCAGCGCATGAACTTGGCATCACGCAATCGGCGATTTCCCAACGGCTTAAGGCCTTGGAAGAGCAAGTAGGCACTCTTTTGGTGCATCGGGGACAGCCCTGTGTTGGAACTGATGCCGGACGCCGGCTTGCGGCCCATATGGATCATGTTGGCTTGCTCGAAGGTCAACTTTCGCGCGATCTCAAGGGGCTGATCCCGAAACCTAACATGCGCATTCGCATTGCGGTGACCGCCGACAGCCTTGCTACATGGTTTCTGCCCGCGTTGGCAGGTATTCCAGAAATGCTGTTTGACCTTGTGGTTGACGATCAGGACTTCTCGGCGGACTGGCTGCGCAAAGGCGAGGTCTCTGCCGCCATCACGGCCCACGCCAAACCTGTGGCTGGGTGTGACAGTGTTCCGCTTGGCGACATGCGCTATCAGGCGACGGCAAGCCCGGCCTATGTGGCGCGGCATTTTCCAAACGGCCCCACCCCCGAAGCCATCGCCCAAGCACCAATGCTAAGGTTTGATCAGAAAGACGACCTACAGGCCCAATGGATGCGCGCACATATTGGCCCCAAATTATCACCACCAAGCCACCGGCTGCCGTCTTCGCAAGGGTTCGTCGATGCCTGCCTTTTAGGGTTGGGATGGGGGATGAACCCCGACTTGCTTGTACGCGACCATATCGCAGCCGGCAGGTTGGTGCCGCTGTTGCCGAACTCTGCGTATCCCATGCCGCTGCACCTGCAAAGCACGCGTATGTTGCGCGGGGCTCTGGCCCCGTTCACGCGCGCTGTGCGCCGTGCGGCCCAAGTGGCATTACCCCAGATTTCCAGTTGATCGCGGGTCTTCCCAGACAATGATCGCCGACCACAAAAAAACGGCACCCGCAAGAGCGCCGTTTTTCGATAATGCGTGTTGTCACTGCTCGGATCAGAGCTGTGACATGACCTCGTCAGATGCTTCAAAGTTGGTTGTCACACGTTGGATATCATCGTCATCTTCCAACGCATCCACCAACTTCATCAGCTTTTGCATGCCTTCCAAATCCATTTCAGTGGCAATATTTGGCTGCCAGATCAATTTGGTGGATGTGGTTTCGCCCAGCTCGGCCTCAAGTGCCGTCGAGACTTCGTTCAAATCCGTATCCGCACAGATAATCACATGGCCATCGTCAGTGCTTTCGACATCTTCGGCGCCCGCTTCGATCGCGGCCATCATGACCGTATCCGCATCGCCAATGTCCGCAGGGTACGTGACTTGGCCTTTGCGATCGAACATAAATCCGACCGAGCCAGTTTCGCCCAAGTTCCCGCCATTCTTGGTGAATGTAGACCGCACAGTCGACGCGGTGCGATTGCGGTTGTCTGTCATGGCTTCGACAATCACCGCAACCCCGTTAGGGCCATAGCCCTCGTACCGGATTTCTTCGTAGTCATCGCCTTCACCGACTTGGGATTTCTTGATCGCGCGGTCGATGACGTCTTTTGGCAAAGATTGGCTTTTGCCTTCTTTGATCGCCATGCGTAGACGCGGGTTTTTATCCGGGTCAGGGTCGCCCATTTTAGCAGCGACGGTGATTTCTTTGGAAAGTTTTGAAAACAGCTTGGACCGCAGAGCGTCCTGACGCCCTTTGCGGTGCTGGATGTTTGCCCATTTTGAGTGGCCGGCCATTGGTGCCTCCGCCTTTTAGTTGTTCTGATCTTCACTATCTGGATGCTTCTATACGGCAGGCATGGGACAAGCTTCAACCCGCTTGCGTTCCGAGCCGCTCTGAGAGAGTCTGGGACAAAAGACAAAGGTGCCAAATGACAACCGACCAAATCATTCTGTTTTCCCTTTTTGGCGCGGTGTTTGGGCTCTTGCTTTGGGGCAGGTTCCGGTATGACTTGGTGGCATTTTCTGCCCTATTGGTCGGTGTGGTCACCGGCGTGGTCCACGTCGACAAGGCGTTTTCCGGCTTTGGGCACCCTGCCACAATCGTGGTGGCGCTGGTCCTTGTGGTGTCAGCGGGCTTGGTGCGCTCTGGCGCGGTATTTCTGATCACACGCACATTGGTCGACAGTGCCCGCGGATTGGGCGGTCATATTGCCTTGATGGGCGGCATCGGTGCTATTCTGTCGGCGTTCATGAATAACGTCGCTGCTCTGGCGCTTTTGATGCCTGTCGACATTCAAACGGCACGCAAAGCCGGGCGCAGCCCGGCGTTATCTCTCATGCCGTTGTCTTTTGCCACCATCCTTGGCGGCATGGCGACGCTGATCGGGACCCCTCCGAATATCATTATTGCATCCATCCGAAACGATGCGCTTGGGGCACCGTTCAAGATGTTCGATTTTGCCCCTGTGGGTGTGGTCACGACTCTTGCGGGCATGGTGTTCGTGGCCTTGATTGGCTGGCGACTGATTCCGGCACGTGAAGACGCCGGAAAATCCATCAGCGACATGGGAAGCTATATTGCCGAGTTGACTGTACCCTTGGAAAGCAAACTGATCGGACAACGCCTTGCAGAATTGCAAGATGCCGCCGATGAAGCCGATGTCGCGCTGATCGGGTTGATCCGTGATGGCAAACGCCGGTATGGGTCGGCGCGCAATGTGGCACTGCTTGGGGGGGACACCTTGATTCTCGAGGCAACCCCGGATGCCCTGGACGAATTCCGGTCCGCCCTGTCGCTGGATTTCTCAGACGAAAAACGCGAAGAGCACCTCAAGGCCGCAGGCGACGGACTTGAGATTCTCGAACTGGTGGTACCGGAAACTGCGCGCATTGCGGGAAAAACCGCGCAAGCGCTGGGGCTGGCGTGGCGGCGCGGCGCCGTCTTGATGGGCATTTCCCGAGAAGGCCGCCGCGTGACAAGCCATGTGCGCCAAACAGAAATCCGCGCAGGCGACATTTTGTTGCTGCTCGTCCCGCGTGATCGCGGGCAGGACATCACCGATTGGCTTGGATGCCTGCCATTGGCAGATCGGGGATATGTGGTGACTGACAACACCAAAATCTGGTTGGCGATTGGCCTGTTTCTCGGCGCGGTCGTCGCGGCATCTATTGGCCTTGTGTATCTTCCGATTGCCTTGGGCTTGGTGGTTGTCGCCTATGTGCTCACAAAAATTGTCCCTATTTCCGAGCTGTACACCCATATCGAATGGCCGGTTGTGGTTCTGTTGGGATCAATGATTCCGCTGGGGGCGGCGCTTGAGGATGCTGGTGGCACCAAGCTGATCGCGGATTCTTTGGTGGGGCTCACATCTGGGATGCCAGCATGGGCCATTCTCACTGTTTTGATGCTGGTCACCATGACCTTGTCGGACGTGTTGAACAACACAGCGACAACGATTGTGGCCGCCCCGGTCGGCATTCAGATGGCAAACTCGCTTGGTGTCTCGGCCGATCCGTTTTTGATGGCCGTGGCTGTGGCCGCTAGCTCGGCTTTTCTCACGCCAATCGGTCACAAGAACAACACGCTTATTATGGGGCCCGGCGGCTATAGCTTTGGGGATTACTGGCGCATGGGTCTGCCGCTTGAGATCATTGTTGTGACGGTCTCTATTCCGTCAATTTTGCTCTTCTGGCCGCTTTAACCTCGGCGCCCCATCAGCCGCGCCATGTCCAACATCCGGTTGGAAAAGCCCCATTCGTTGTCATACCACCCAAAGACCCGCAGCAAGCCGCCAACAGACACCGATGTCTCGCGCGCCGAGACGATCAGGGATTCAGGGCGCGCACGCAAATCTGTCGACACCAGCGGCTTTTCGGTCCAGCCCAGCATATGCGCTTTGGCGGCTTCGGATTTCAAAAGCGCATTCACGGTTTCCACATGCGTGGGCGTTTCGGTTTGGATGGTCAAATCAATGGCTGACACGCTGGCGGTGGGCACACGGATCGCCCGTGCCAGCACCCTGCCCGACAGATGTGGCAAGACACTATCAATCAGACGTCCAGCACTTGTGGTGGTCGGCACCATAGACAAGGCCGCAGCCCGACTTCGGGCAAGATCACCGCGTGGTTTGTCCACTGTTGGTTGGCTACCGGTATAACAATGGACTGTGGTCATGTGACCGCTGATCAATCCAAACTCGCCATCCAAGAGCTTGAGCAGTGGCGCCAACGCATTGGTGGTGCAAGACGCATTTGACACGATCCGGTGATCCGCAAGGCAGTCTTCATTTGCCCCCATCACGAGCGTGATATCTGCTTCTTCCGATGGGCCGGAAATAAGGACATCACGTGCCCCCGCCTCAAGACCCCGCTCTGCCATGGCGCGCGCCCCCGCCATTCCGGTGCACTCGAGCACCACATCGACGTTGGACAAGTCCAGATCCCGCAGGTCTCTGACGTCATAGAACGGAATGACATGGCCATTCACATGCAGCCTGCGCTCGCTGGTGTCGACTTTGCCCTGAAATGTGCCAAAAACACTGTCGTATTCAAATAGGTATGCGCAGGTTTCCAACGGCTCGATATCGTTGATCCCGACGATTTCAATATCGCCATGCGCCCCCTGCATCATGATCCGCAAGATCGTGCGGCCAATCCGACCAAACCCATTCAAAAAGATACGTATTTTGCGATCACCCATCAGAGCCTCCGTGCTTACGCCTGTTTCAGCGCGTTTGAAGCCGAAAGGCCAGTCATTTTTTTGAGAGTACCAAATGTATCTCGATCAACGACCCTGACACATACGCCGCGCCTCAGCGCAGCTTCATGTGACGGTTCACGTCCTTATAGAGCAAATACCGGAATTTTCCGGGGCCACCTGCGTAACACGCTTGGGGGCAAAATGCGCGCAACCACATATAATCTCCGGCTTCGACTTCGACCCAATCCTGATTCAAACGATACACCGCCTTGCCCTCTAACACATACAAGCCGTGCTCCATCACGTGGGTTTCAGCAAACGGAATCACGGCACCCGGTTCAAAGGTTACAATATTCACATGCATGTCATGGCGTAGATCATCAGGTTCGACAAACCGGGTGGTGGCCCATTTTCCGTCGGTGCCAGGCATCGCGTTTGGGGCATGATCTTGTTCATTGGTGACAAACGCATCCGGCGCGTCGAGCCCGTCCACCGCTTCGTAGGCTTTGCGCAACCAATGGAACCGTGCCGGTGCGTCCGACACATTGCGCAAAGTCCAATCACAGCCAGCAGGCAAATACGCATAGCCCCCTTCGACCATGGAATGCACATCATTGCCGATTGTAAGCTCGACACACCCATCAACGACGAACAATACGCCTTGCGCCTGAGGATCCGTTTCTGGGTGCGTGCTCCCGCCTTGCGGCGATACCTCGACGATGTATTGCGAAAATGTTTCGGCAAACCCTGACAATGGGCGCGACAACACCCAAACGCGGGTTTTGTCCCAGAAAGGCAGAAACGATGTCACAATATCGCTCATCGTACCTTTGGGTATGACCGCGTAAGCTTCTGTAAACATAGCGCGATCTGTCAGAAGCTGCGTTTGTGGAGGCAGACCCCCAGTCGGGGCGTAATAGTTTGGCTTGGACATGAAAATTTCCAATTTGATGTGCAGGCCCATCATGGGCTGTCAAATCCGTTTGGTCCAATGAGAACCGTGCCCAAGGCCCCTGAAACATTCATTTGAATAATTTGAAAATCCTGTGCAATTGCGCTGATCGGCCAGTGTCCGTCGTCAAAGGAGGCCCATGCCCTTTTTAAGAACCGATCCGATCTGCAACAGATCCCATCGTAATTGCCCGAAAACCACAAATGTTTGAAAACGCTACTGTTGGCAGTTTCTAACCCAAGGCAGACATGGCCTGTTTAAACTGAGGTCGGATAGTGTCATCATCGTTGATGGCCTTGGCAATTCAATCGAATTGTATGGCGTCGGAGAACAGCACTTGTCAGAAGGCGAGAAGGTTCTGGTTCTTCGGAACTGAGATTGAGGGAAGATGAGGCGCATTGTGAAACTGGTAATAAAAGAAGTCGCACACGAAAAGAAATGGCGAGCTGTGGAGGACTCGAACCCCCGACCTGAGAATTAGAAGTTCCCTGCTCTAATCCAGCTGAGCTAACAGCCCGCGATTTCTAAGTCACGTTTCTTACAGAGCCTCGCCTTTGTCAACGCCGCAACGCATCAAACCCTGCGGAGTGAGGTGTTTTTGCGAAACAACTCAGGGCATCCCCACATTCGCGCACTGGCCGGACCTAAACACATGCGCGAAATTCTGGGCGACCTGCCCTCGTCGTGCCCGGAGTACTCGGCACATCATGTGACAGATTCGATACCTTTTGCACAGGAACCTGCCCAGGAACGGCCTCGTCCACAACGGGCAACAATCGGTCCCGCATGACGCGGGCCTCGTAGCCACGCAACACCATTCTGGCCGTACGCCCATAGCTTTCTGGCAAACTCCGCAAGTCGGGAAACAGCGAGAACAACTCATCTTGTTGACGTTGACCCAAACGGTCCAAACCTACATTTCCCGGATAAAAACTCTCGCTTAAAACGCCACTGGCCTTAACGATCTGATGGTCATCAAAAATCATATGAAAATAGGTGACATTCGACAGGTTTTCTCGCGTTATCGTAAACCCGTTCACAAGATGCTGGGCTGCACAGAGCACCTCTGTCTCGCCAAACAACAGCGGCACATCCACATGTGACAACACCACGCGATGCATCGGAGACACCAGAATATCCCGTTCAGGCACACCCGGGCCAAATGCATGGGCGTGCAACCGGATCGGTTGATACGCCTCGGCAGCATCAGGGTTCAGAATATCAATTTTCGAGCCCCCAATCCATCTGATCCGCTGGGGCCCGGCATCACGCGTCAAAACCACGTCCCCCAGCTCTAGCGTTTCGATCAGGCGTGGCCCGCGCGGCGTGTCGATCAATGTTCCTTGCACAAAACACGGCGGGTCGGTGGCACCATTGATGGTGATTGTGACCGTTGTCGTCCCATTCAACGACGTCACGGTGAAGACTTCGGTCAAGGTGTCACCGTCGTCCAGTGCGTCAATCGCTGGATGGTCATTCAGGGCCGTATACGTCCAGACGCCATCGCTATCGATCACCAAGCCACCGCCATAAGATCCAGATATGGTTTCCGCGGTCCATTGGCCTGTGTCATCCGTTACAAAATAGTCGACATCACCGCTGGTGCTTAGGAAGCCACCGACAACGCCGGTATCTTCTGTCACGGCCCCTGTGTCTGCGACAGGAAAACCCATTAGAGCGCACTCTGGTTCGACGGCAGATCATACCATGTTTGAATACGATCTTTGCCCTTCAACGATGCGTCTCCCCGCACGACCTTTCGCAAGGCTCCGGTCGCATCCACACGCGCAAAATAAAAAGGTTCGGTCGGCGGAGTGCGGGCAATTTGGCGCGCCACAAGCCGCCCCTGGCCAAATGGCGCCAAAATATCCAAAAACCACAACGTGCTACCGCTTGCCCATTCGGCCTCTTTTGGAAGATCGCCTTTGGTCAACATTCTTGCGCTGACGTCGTCCGACAGCCGCGCCCAAATCAGGGCCGCCGCAGTACGCCCATTTTCATTTTCAAAAAACCGCACACAGTCATGGTTAATGGCCGGATGAAATATTCTCGCCAAAAGAGCCGCAGGCATGCGTTTATGGTACGCGCAAAAGCCCGCCAAAAAATGAAGCTTTCCCAAAGAAAGCAATTCGGCATCTGTAGGCCCAACGGCCCGCAAATGCGGCGTCTTGGATGTCATGCTCACGTACCTGCCTGCCCCGTTTTTTATTTTG
The DNA here is from genome assembly GCF_005518135.1 of Shimia litoralis. Classification (GTDB taxonomy): domain Bacteria; phylum Pseudomonadota; class Alphaproteobacteria; order Rhodobacterales; family Rhodobacteraceae; genus Shimia_E; species Shimia_E litoralis. Next base: position 237,402 of record NZ_SULI01000003.1, read on the forward strand.
GGGTCTGGCAACAGGTTACGTCACGGCGAATCACATGTCAAAAAAGAAAAAGCCCACCAAATGGCGGGCTTTGAAAGATCACTGGATCAGCTTAGTGGGTCCAGACGGCCTTGCGGTTGGTCGCAAAGTTCTCACCATATCCACCGGCACGAATATTCGGCTTACGTTTATGGGGCTCACTAACCTGCGCATCGATCTTATGCTCTTTTGCATAATCAAGCGCTGCTTGTTTTGTGGAAAAGCGGATTTTTACCTGAGATTGCGTATCGCCAGAGCTCGTCCAGCCCATCAACGGGTCAACATCTTTGGCCTCCGCAGAGGTATATTCCAAAACCCAGTCTTTGGTCTTGGCTGTACCAGACGTCATAGCGTTGCGGGCGGGCTGATAGATACGCGCGATCATGGCAATCTCCTTGAACTTGCGGCTTTATCCGAAATTCCATGTCTCTGGGCAAGCTCCGATTGCAATACATGACGAATTTCAGGGGAGGTAAAGTGCCGCAAGCAGCCTTGACTACCGAATAAACCACGGGGAGCGAGGGGTGTAAGTGCGGCCCGTCCAGTAGCCAAGATCTGCTGCTTGCAATTAAAAGATAGCGAGAAAATAAATCATTTAGCAAGCAATGATGTTAATTTATTTCGCAGTTGCCGCATTTTCTTTTCATAAGTTACCACATCGGACAGCTTTACTTACCAGTTTGGCCCGAGTTGCACCTCACACCTGTAATTTATGACAGCTTTAATGCACATGCCCTTACGTCACTTTTGCGAATCTCCTTCAAAGAATCGTCAAAATGGCCGCTGCAATGCAGAATACATTTGATCATATTTGGCTATTTTGCGTGTCATTTTCCATCAATTGTCGCTCAACAACGCGATTCTGCGCATGAACACGTCGGAGCCCCGATACCGTGGATTTTGCCATCCGCGCTTGAATATCCCGTTCAATTGAACACCAGAAACGCAGCATTTTTCCAAAGAGGCCTTGAACAAGAACAAAAAGAGGACAAAATACGGGCAACAAAGGATTCCAGATGCCCCACGTTCATTCTGACACCTCGCCCGTAAAACCTGTTGCCGCACGCCCGAAGCTAGAAGGCGGCAAGCGGTTTGTTATGGAAACCGAGTTTTCTCCTGCGGGGGATCAACCGACGGCGATTGCAGAAATCACGCAAGCGATCAACGAGGGCGAGCGTAACCAAGTGCTCCTTGGTGCAACAGGGACAGGCAAGACCTTTACCATGGCCAAGGTCATTGAAGAGACCCAGCGCCCTGCCATCATTCTGGCCCCAAACAAGACGCTGGCCGCACAGCTTTATGGCGAGATGAAGGGGTTTTTCCCCGACAACTCTGTCGAGTACTTTGTGTCGTTCTATGACTACTATCAGCCCGAAGCCTATGTGGCTCGAAGCGACACGTTTATTGAAAAAGAAAGCCAGATCAACGAACAGATCGACAGAATGCGCCACGCCGCGACACGCGCGTTGCTCGAACGAGACGATGTCATCATTGTCGCATCGGTTTCTTGTATTTACGGCATCGGGTCGGTCGAAACCTATTCGGCAATGACCCAAGACCTGAGTGTTGGGAAAGAATACAATCAGCGCTCTGTGATGGCGGAACTGGTCACACAACAATATCGCCGCAATGATCAGGCCTTTCAGCGGGGCAGCTTTCGCGTGCGCGGCGATAGTCTGGAAATCTTTCCCGCCCACCTTGAGGACCGCGCGTGGCGGCTGTCGTTCTTTGGCGAAGAACTTGAGGCAATCACCGAGTTTGACCCCCTCACAGGCGAAAAAACCGGCAGCTTTGACACCATCCGTGTCTATGCCAACTCGCATTATGTCACGCCCAAACCGACATTGAACCAAGCGATCATCAATATCAAAAACGAGCTGCGTCAGCGGCTGGATTTGTTGGTCAGCGAAGGCAAACTTTTGGAAGCACAGCGTCTTGAGCAGCGCACCAACTTTGATATCGAAATGATAGATGCTCAAGGGTTCTGTAGCGGCATTGAAAACTATTCCCGTTATCTGACGGGGCGCGCCCCCGGAGAGCCGCCCCCCACGCTGTTTGAATTCATTCCCGACAATGCCATTGTCTTTGCTGATGAATCCCACGTCTCGGTGCCCCAGATCGGGGGAATGTACAAAGGCGACTATCGACGTAAATTCACGCTGGCGGAACACGGGTTTCGACTGCCGTCTTGTATGGACAACCGACCGCTCAAGTTCGAAGAATGGGACGCCATGCGCCCCCAATCCGTCTTTGTGTCTGCCACGCCGGCCAATTGGGAAATGGAACAAACTGGCGGGGTATTCACCGAACAGGTCATTCGCCCCACAGGTCTTTTGGATCCTATAATCGAAATCCGGCCAGTCGACACACAGGTCGATGACCTTCTGGACGAAGTCCGCAAGATGGCCGACCAAGGGTTCCGTACGCTGGTCACGACCCTGACCAAACGCATGGCGGAGGATTTGACCGAATACCTTCATGAACAGGGTATTCGCGTGCGGTATATGCATTCGGACATCGACACGCTCGAGCGGATCGAAATTTTGCGCGATCTGCGTTTGGGGGCCTTTGACGTGTTGATTGGCATCAACCTGTTGCGCGAGGGCTTGGACATACCCGAATGTGGATTGGTGGCCATTCTAGATGCCGACAAAGAGGGTTTCCTGCGCTCTGAAACGTCCTTGATCCAAACCATCGGGCGCGCCGCGCGAAACGCCGACGGGCGGGTGATTATGTATGCCGACCGGATCACAGGAAGCATGGAACGTGCCATCGGCGAAACCGATCGCCGACGGGACCGCCAGATTGCGTATAATGAAAAGCACGGTATCACACCTGCGACCGTCAAAAAGAACGTAGAGGACGTGCTGTCGGGTCTGTATCAGGGCGATACAGACATGTCGCGCGTCACAGCCACCATCGACAATCCGCTGCATGGCGGCAATCTCGAGGCCGTGCTGGATGGCATGCGCACAGAGATGCGCAAGGCTGCCGAAAATCTCGAGTTTGAAGAGGCCGCGCGCCTGCGCGACGAAGTCAAGCGCCTCGAAGCCGTGGACCTTGCAGTGTCCGACGATCCGATGGCACGTCAATATGCGGTTCAGGCCGCAGGCGAGGCTGCGAAAAAGTCCAAAGGCCGATCTTCGGCTGGCAAGGGCGGAACACGCACTTATCGCGGCAAGGCGCAGACAAAATACTAACGATGACACGCGCCGCCTGCTTCTGAACGTCCCAGATCAGCCAACCTTGGCTGGTCATTTCTTGAAGTTGAAATACGCCCGCCCATTTTTCACTGACCCTCGAACAAACAGACGCTGATCCTGAAACTGTGCGTACTCTTGGGTCCAGTCGCGAAATCGGTCATTTGTGACAACCCGCACTTTGGCTCTGCTCGCATATGCAAGGATCAGTGGATCAGCAGGCGTGCCCTTGTCTGCAATCTGGATACGGCCCGCTGGAAACCGAAGCATTTTCCCAAGAGCACGCTCGTTCAGATAGCGGTCAGAGACAAGATACCCAACATTTGCATCAAACCAGATATACGGATCATATCCTGCATGCGACAGGCGTGCCAAAACTTCGCGGACAGTACCCAGCGAAGGTACGTTGTTCTCCCAATATAGCACGTTCGAGCCGTCGACTGCGATTTTGGGTCGTGGCTTGGGCCGAAGGACAATCCAGATCACCGCCAGCGCAAAGACTAACGCAAGCAACCCAGCGCCTGCATATCCCAACATTGCGGGATCAATGGTGTCTGAAATCGCCTCGGGGGTCTCTCTGGCTTTCGAAAAATACTTACTCTTATCACTCATACACTTGGCTCTTGAATACTACGCGATCCCCCGACGGGTCGCTATTGCGCCAGTCCCAGCCGTTCCAGATGGGCCACGCTGTCTTGGACCCGGTCAAAATCGTTGATCTCGACGATCAGATGCGGGGCGGAGCCACAGCGCTGAAGGGCCTCGAACACCCCGTGCCACGTGATGTTGCCGCATCCCAACGCCCAATGCCGGTCGGCATGCCCGTCCGTGTCCTGAAGATGCACATGCCCAAGCATGTCCCCTGCCCCCGAGATAAACCGATCTGCAGGCGGTGCCCCCGCCCGCGTATGCGCCCAATGTGCATGGCCTGTATCCACGGATAGGCGCAACGCCGTGCTGTCGGCTTGCTGTACCACCGCCAGACGGTCGGCAGGGTCCGTGTCTTTGATGTTTTCCATGACCATCACCACGCCCAAATCTTCGGCGCGCGTCAGTGCGGGGGCCAATGTGTCAAGTATGGCGCCGATGCGTTTGTTCCGGTCCTTGGCCGCGTTGTCCAAGTTATCACGATCCCATGCATCAAACGGCGAGTGGATCACCATTTGCACAGCGCCCAGCGCTTCGCAGACCGACAGGGCCTGATCAAGACGGGTTTGCACCACGGCGCGGACATCCCGATCACTGGTGTGCAACTCAAAGCCGGAGAAAGGCCCGTGTATCCCAAGCCTGCCGTTCCATCCGTCCAGTTTGGTGCGGGCCATATCGATAAACGGTTCAGGATTGCGCAGGATGTCGGCCATACAGAACTCTGGCAATTCCAAATCGCGATCTTTTTCGAACAACCAATCCCGATGGCGATCCAAATCAAGCACACTGAGCTGTGCACCGACCACTGGCAACTCTGACATGGGGGGCCCTTTACTCTTCAGGTTCGGCACGCCCCAAGGCCCACGCGGACCTCGGGACGCATACGCTTACTTAACGACGGTCAATCCCAAAACGCGCCATGCTTGCATACCGCCGCGATAATAATTGATCTTCTCTGCTGGGTATCCGGCCTCGATCATACGACGGATGGCTGTCGGCGATTGCCCACACCAATTGCCGTTACAATACAGCGCCACAACTTTGGCTTCGGAGCAATCAAACCCGTCAAAATCTATTTCGCATCCAAGTTCATCCAGACGATCGGCTGCTTCGGTATAGGGGATATTCACAGCCCCCGGTATGGCACCGCTGGTGTACCATTTCGCCACACGGCTATCGATGACGACGGCGTCTGGATCTTGAAGCAGGTCAAGCATTTCAAGTTCCCCAATTGTCGTCACACCCGGGGCTGGCGACATTGGCTGAATACAAAAGTTTGGACAGGACCGGGACGTTTTGGCCCACTCACCTGTGATCTGGTTTTCCGTATCCTGAATGCGTTTGATGTCCACAGGACCAGTTTCTGTTTGCACGGTCACTGACGCGATATCCCGTCGAATATTGACCTCATCCGCACACACCGGGGCGGCCGCGAACGCAGCCAAAATCATTGACGTAACTAACTTCATTCTAACATCTCCTAATTGCCTAAATTTCGCCTAGGGGCGTAAGGCATTGTATTGCATCACCAAATCGGAAATTGGTTTAAAATATTTACTTTCGGTTGCGGACCCCGATGTCAGAAGCTTTGCCGCACGGGTCGCATCTTGGGCATATGACATTTTCGCCTCGTTCAAAGCATCGGCTTGGATCGCTTTCACCTTGAAAGCGCCGACGCGGATACGCCCCGCGCTCTTGTCTGTATTGGCCCGCACAAAGGCCGTGGTGTTTCGCGACACACGCGTCAACGCGACCTCGGCTTCCCAGTATCCTGCATTGCTGCCCAAAATTTTGCTACCGCTGCGATAGACCTGAGAAAAGCAATCAGACTGATACAACACAGGCGCGGTCACGCAGCTCTGAAACCCCTCGTCCATCACACCCACAACGCGCGCGGTCTGTGACGGGCTAAGTCCCAAGCCCTCAGCGCCCTGCGCAGACACGGTGCCTGCGGCCACACACGAGACAAGGACAAGTGCCGCAGCATATGTTTTGCGCATCTCCATTACCGTAAAACATGTACGGCACATTGTGCATGACGCACAACACGGGATGCCGTAGAGCCCAAGAAGTAGTCGCTGAGATCAGGCCGATGTGACGCCATGACAATGCAATCAACATCGTTTTCATCAGCCCAATCCAAGATCGTACGGCCGGAATGCCCAGACACCACCACAACCTTGACGTCCGCCGCCTGCCCGAGGCTGGCCTCAAGGTCGGCTTGCATTTCCTGACGCGCCAACTCCAGATGCCCATGCGGTAAATGCGTGCCGATATAGTCAGGAATGGATTCGACCACAGTCAATGCCGTGATGCGCGCGCGCTCCGCAGAGAGTCTGCGCGCGATTTCAATGGCCTGATCCGTATTCGGATCATGGTCTGTGGCGATTGGAACCAAAATATTGTTGTACATGGCGTAAATCCTTTCGTGACATCCGTCAGCGTATGACGTGCACCGCACACTTAGCATGCCGCACAACCTGCGACGCCGTGCTGCCCAAAAAGTAATCCTGCATACCCGGACGATGCGACGCGATCACAACACAATCGACATCATGTTCTTCGGCCCAGTCAAGAATAGTGCGCCCCGAGTGCCCATCGACCACCACACTGTTGGCCTTTTCAAAGCCGCTGGTCATCTCTGCCAACGCGACCAGAATGGCCTTTTGGGCATCATCGTGAAACCCGTCTGGAATATACTGTACGGCATAGCGGGGAATTTGCTCCATCACATGAAACAATGTGACTTTACCGCCAGTGGCAACCAGTTTTTTGGCGACATCAATCGCGGCCTCTGCATTTCGGTCATCATCAAATGACACCGGCACTAGGATATGTGAGTACATTTTTCTCTCCTGCAACGATCATATAAATCTAGGCCTGAATATACCGTCAGGCTTTGACACAGGTCACGTCATCTCAATCAAAGGCCGCAACCACATCGTACATCACCGGCTCGAAGCTGCGACACAACAGATTGATCTTGCGATTACGTTCCCGCATCTCCGTGGTGCGCAGCATTGCTTGGAAATCTTGCCGGCTTTCCCACTGTGAGTAGTTGGCGATCCGCGTTTGTGCATCGTTGACATGCAGCCCCGCCGCAATGAAACCGGGCTGCTTTGAGATAAAGGTCTCATAGGCCTCCTGTAGTGCTTCCATAAGGTCTTCGCACGTACCTGGTGTCATCTCAAAGGTTGTAATCACGGTTTGAGCGGTCGAGTCTTTTGTAATTTGGGGCATGGCAATCTCCTCGTTACCCTCAGCTTAGACCAGCATCTATAAATCTGGCCAGTGGCTTTTGTCAGAATGAGCAGGTTCGGACAAAATTGGCCGCTCGTAGGCTCCTGCGTCATTAACCAATAATTTACCAACTTGGCCAATACCTTGAGCAGAGGTCTCTGAAATGCGCCTTGTGATCATTCTCTTGTGTTTGCCCGCGTGGGCCGCTGCTGGACCTTGGCTTCGCGCGCCGGAAACGCACTTTTTGTCCATATCAACAGAAATGGACCCCATGGTGGTGCCCGCAAACCCATATACGGCGGTGTATTATGAATATGGGCTTAGCCCCAAGGTGACGCTTGGGTTTGACGGAGGATTGGATGCCAATGGCGTCGGCAAGGCGTTGGTGTTCGCCAGAACATCGCTTGGTGCCAGTCGCGGCCCTCACAGACTGTCGGCCGAATTTGCATTTGGCGCGATCAGTGACGGTCAGGACATCTCTCCGGTGGTACGCCCCGGCGTGTCTTGGGGACGTGGATTTTCCCTTGGGCAACAGAGCGGTTGGTGGGCGCTGGATGCCACTTATGCTTACCGCCCCAAAGACAATTCACACTGGCCCAAGGTCGAGGGCACAATTGGCTGGGCCGCCCACGATCGCGTGAAACTGTTGATGCAAGCCACAGCAGAATCGCCAAATGGAAACGCGGTTATTGTGTCCTGGACACCGAGTGTGGCGCTCCGCCTGTCAAAACAGACACATCTGGTGTTTGGCGCCGTAATCTACAATCGCCTTCCAAACACACTTAAGATCGGAATTTGGCAAGAATTTTGATCGTGCCAGCACACGAATTGAAATCCGCGTAAATCTGCGTCATACTTGCGGACAGGCAAACGACATTCGGGCTGACGTGAATACACGCAGGGCGATGTGAAAAGATCGAGACAGAACATGAAAACCTTCCTAAGCGCGGCCCTGATTGCCGCTGTATTGGTCCCCGTGATCCCCAGTTTTTCAGAGGCTGGAATTATGTCCAATGCCTGTATGCGATCAGATCGTAAGGCCCGATCGCGAAAGATGTGCAATTGTTTGCAACAGGTTGCGAACCAAGACCTGTCTCGCCGCGATCAGAAACTGGCCGCCAGTTTTTTCAAGGACCCCCACAAAGCGCAGGAAATTCGGCAATCTGACCGCGCAAGCCATGAAAAGTTCTGGAAAAAATACAAACAGTTTGGCGGAACGTTTGCCGCAAGCTGTGGGCACCTGAACTAGAGTTCATCACGGGCAAACGCGACAATCTCAGACACCAGACAATCCAGCGTGTCGGTCCATGGCACGTCTTTGGGCAGATGCTCTGCCAAAAGCGACAGTTCGGTACAGGCAATCAACAGGTGATCACACTGCTCTGCCAGCAACATCCGCGCAAGCCGTTCAAGTTCTGCCAATTGGCCATCTTGAGCCCCGCGCTTAAGTTTCTGGATCAAGGCCAACACCGGATCATCTTGGGCTAGATACACCGGCGTCACGCCATTGCGCCGAAAGGCAGCATCAAACACGCCGACGCGACGGACCGCTGGCGAGGCCAGCATCCCAACCTTGCGCACATCACATTTGGCCAGATGTGCAGCCGTCAGGTCCACCATATTCAATACCTCAAGAGGACTGCTTTGCGCCACCAAGTGCGCATAATGATGGGCGGTGTTACATGGCATCGCCAGTGCCTTGGCACCTGCATGTTCCAAATCTTGCGCCATTTGGATCAAGACAGGTGCCGGATCACCCCCGTCCCCATGGATCAAGGCCGCAATGCGGCTTGGGACTTGGGGGTTTTGATGCACAATCAGCGGAACATGATCCGAGTCATCCTTGGCCTCAATCGCAGCCATACATTTTTGCATGAGCAGGATGGTGGCCTCTGGCCCCATCCCGCCTAGAATGCCGACGGGTCTCATTTTGGCACGTCAAAACAATGTGTATATCCGGTCAACCCAATTGCCCCGCCGGTGTGCAGGAACACAACCTTTTCGCCCTTTTTGAAGTGACCCTTGCGGATCAAGTCAATGAGCCCTGCCCCCCCTTTACCCGAATAGACCGGATCAAGAAGAATGGCCTCGGTTTTGGCAAATATATCAATCGCCTCAAGGGTGCTGTCAGCCGGCACGCCATACCCCGGCCCGACATAATCAGTGTTGGCCACAACATCATCGCGGGACACAACGTTTGGACACCCCAGCTTTTCGGCTGTTTTGACCGCCAAATTGAAAACGTTTTCTTCTTGTTTGGCTTTGGGAGCCCGCACACCAATCCCGAGCAACGGAATTTGCGCATTCATCGCCTTAAGTCCTGTGACAAGCCCCGCCTGCGTCCCGGCGCTGCCGGTCGCGTGCACGATGTGATCCACGTTCAACCCCATATCGACAAACTGGGCCAGCATTTCAAAGGCACAATTCACATATCCCAATGCGCCCGTTGCATTCGATCCACCACCGGGAATGGTATAGGCGTTGCGCCCTTGCGCGCGCATTTGATCTGCGACGGCTTCCATCTCGGCATTCATGTCCAAGTCGGGACCGCGATGCTCGATCGATGCGCCATGCAGAACATCCAACAGAACGTTGCCGTTATGTTTATAGTTTTCATAGTTATAGCCGGTCCGATCTTCCAACAAGATATGACAATCCATCCCAAGCTTGGCCGCTGCTGCAGCCGTTTGTCGGGCGTGGTTAGATTGGGTTGCACCTTGGGTCAGCACCATGTCAGCCCCTTGGGCAACGGCTTCGGCCATCAAGAATTCAAGTTTGCGCGTTTTGTTACCGCCGGTACTCAGCCCTGTGCAATCATCACGTTTGATCCAAATGTCTGGACCTCCCAACATCTTTGTCAGATTGGGCATGAATTCCAATGGGGTGGAAAGATGCGCTAGGCGCACGCGAGGAAATTTTGCGAGATTCATGTGATTATCCTTGTCCGTTTACAGCGCGCTTAAGTGGCGCGCAAAATTTTTCCAGCCGAATTTCGGCGCTCCGTGCGTGGCCTTCCATGCCTTCATGCCGCGAGATACTCGCGCTGACGCGCGCGAGGTCAGGCAAGGCGCGGGGCTCGACCCTTTGCCAAGTGACGGTCTTTAGAAACTTGTGAACCGAAAGGCCGCCAGTATACCGTGCTGCCCCCGACGTTGGCAGCACATGATTGGGGCCTGATGCCTTGTCCCCAAAAGGCACGGTGGTTTCCGCACCCAAGAACAACGATCCATACGACCGCAACCGGCATCGCCACCAATCAAGATCATTGGCCTGAATGTGAAGGTGTTCGGGGCCATACTCATCTGCCACCTGCGCCATCTCTTCGCGCGTGTCACACAAAATGATTTCGCCCAATGTATCCCACGCCTGACGCGCGTTGGATTTGTTCGGTTCTTGCAGTTCAGCAATACAAAACTCGACGCATTCCAAGACGGAGTCCGCCAGCTGAGGGCAATCCGTCACCAACCAGACCGGAGAATTGAACCCATGCTCGGCCTGTCCGACCAGATCCCACGCCACCAACTCAGGATCAGCGAAGCGATCCGCGACAACCATTGAATCCGTCGGCCCTGCAAACATGTCGATACCAACATTGCCAAAAAGCTGGCGTTTGGCTTCAGCGACAAATTGATTGCCCGGCCCAACCAGAATATCTGCCGGAATAGCCCCGAACATACCCCCTGCCATCGCGGCAACCCCCTGAACGCCGCCCAGCGCCAGAGCGCGATCCGCACCAGCAACCCCCATGGCAAACAAAATCGCCGGGGGTATTCCAACGCCTTTGCGCGGCGGTGAACAGGCCGTGATATCATGCACGCCAGCGACACGTGCTGTTGTGATCGTCATCAACGCACTCGCGATGTGGCTATAGCGTCCGCCCGGCACATAACATCCAGCAGCCTCTAGCGGGATGAGCCGTTGACCTGCGATCAACCCCGGGCGCACCTCGGTTTCAAATTCTGAAATACTTGCCAATTGCGCGCGTGCGAAATTTTGGATATTTTCGTGGGCATAGTGAATGTCATCCTGAAGCGATGTCGGCACCGCATCGGCGGCCTGTTCCATGGCATCGCGGCCCACAAGAATATCCCCGCGCCAATCGTCCAATTCTCTCGCATAGTTCTTGACCACAGGCTCTCCACCCGCTTTGATCCGTGCAAGCATGATCTGGACAAGATCGCCAACATCTGCCGATCCTGTCGGCAGCGCTCCGTGGGATGACTTAAGATATTTACGTGTCATTCAGGACATCCTTTTGCGGTCGCACTTGAGAACGGAACTTGACGCCTACGGTCCATAAATTCACAAAAGGCAAATCTATTGGAGAGACGCGATGTTGATGAAGGGTGTGACCCTGAAGGGTCTGGAAGTCTTTGAAGCCTTGGCCGCCTCGGGGTCGGTGGCGCAAGCCGCGGAAATTACGGGCCTTTCGCAACCCGCTGTGAGCCAGCAAATTCGAAATCTGGAAACCGCACTTGGCACCAACCTTGTCGACCACGGGAAACGCCCGATGCAGGTCACTTCTGCTGGCCGAAGCTTTTTGGTGCGCGCAGCCTCGGTTCTGTCCGAATTGCGTCTGGCGCAATCCGAATTGACGGTGATGGACCTGACGCATCTGAGTACGCTTAACATGGGGATCATTGACGATTTTGATAATGATCTGACGCCGCGGCTTGTCACCATATTGGCCGAGAGTCTGACCCGCTGTCGGTTCAAACTGATCACAGCTCCCAGTCACGAAATTTCGGCTGCAATGAAAGATCGGCATCTGCACATTGGCGTGGCGGCCAGTACCGGAGAAATGTTGAACGGCGTCACGGAATACCCGCTTGTCCGAGATCCGTTTATCGTCGTCACTCCGCGCGGAAAGGTCGCCACACAGACACCGGCTCTGGACACGTTGCAAGGATTTCCGCTGCTCAGATACGAGCGCAAACAGCTTATCAGCCGCCAAATTGAATCCCACCTTGCACGCCAAAAGCTGGATTTTCCCGCAAGGTTCGAAATTGGCAGCCACCTGTCGTTGATGGCCTTGGTCGCACGTGGCATTGGTTGGGCCGTCACCACGCCACTTGGATACATGCGCGCCACGCGCTTTCATGACCAAATTGATGTCCATCCGCTGCCCTTTAGCCCGTTCAGCCGAAACATCTCTTTGTTTGCCGGAGCCGATTGGGCTGACCGCGTGCCGCGTGATGTGGCGCAAACTATGCGCAGATTGGTACAGGCCCAAATCATCGATCCGGCGTTGCGGAATTTGCCTTGGCTCGAAAAAGACTTTCGCGTCCTTACAGAGTAATCCCCGTTTCTCCCCATGCATCGCGCGTGACATCAAGATGTCTCCAATCGGATATCAAAGGCTTGGCGAATTTTGTGATCGGCCGATGGCTCCAGATATCCGGGGTCTGGCTTGGCCAACATGTCTTTCACACGCAAGTTGGCTTGCGCCCAAGCATCCAGCCCGCCTTTTTCCGACCATGTCACCGGCGGATCGCGGTCCGCCAAGGTTGGATAATAGAAATCACGCTCCATCGCGCCCAACGTTTGGGCCTCTCCAAGAAAATGCCCCTGCCCCAATACGGCCTGAACAATGGCATCATATCCCAACGTGTCTTGCGACACCTCAATACCGCGCAGACTGCGGTAGATATGCGCGAGCATGTCGTTGTCCAAAAGGAACGCCTCGAACGATGCACCTAACAACGACGCAGTCATGCCCGAGCTTTCATAGACCAGATTGCCGCCTGCCAACCCTGCCGCCAACGCCGAGATGCCTTTTTCCATACCGTATTGCGCATCCAGAGCCTTGGCATCGGTCATTGATGACGCGACCCCGCTGACCAGACCCAGCCAATTTGACAACTGGGCTGATGCGGCGTTGAGAACACTGATTTCACCGCCCCCCCCGCAAAACGACCCTGTGCGTAAATCCACAACCAAGGGCCAATTGGAAAAAACCATCGGATAGCCGGGGGCGTACACATGCACCATCACCAAGGAGGCCAATGTCTCGGCCAAGGATTGCGCCAGAAACCCCGCCAGTGTGGCGGGTGCGGTGGCACCAGATTGTGCCGCAGTGATGCAGCTGATCGGCACATGATGCCGGATGCACTCAAGCGCGACATCCACCGCATCTTGGCCATAGCGCATTGGAGAAATCACAGGTGAGATATGCGCTTTGATCCACGGGTTTCGGGCAAAGCTGCCAGCGCCATCGGCCATGTCGACCATCTTGAGAATGGGCGCAACATGTTCTGCCAACGTAAATGCCGTCGCAACAGGTTTTGTGGTGCCTTTCATAAGCGCAAAAACCGTGTTTACATCCAACATCCACGCATCTGGCATATCGGTGGCCACGCAACAGCGGGTGAACCAACTGACATTGTCCAGCCCATCCTGAAGGCGCGTAAAATCATACAGATCACGCAATGTGGCGGGACGGTAATCCGCTGTTTCGATATCGAGAACCTGAACAGCAGCGCCCCCAGTTCCAAAATGTACGCGCGCGCCCCCCACCAAGATCGACCGCGCAGGATCGCGCCCATGCAACGTGAATTCTGTTGGGGCAGAGGCAATGGCCGCCTCAACCAGCGTCACAGGAATTTGGACGCGCCCGCCATGTTCCCGTGCCCCGTGAGACACCAGTTGCGCACGCAAGCCATCTGGCACCTCACCCATTCCCAAGTCATCCAACAGCCGCAAGGCGGTGTGATAGATATCTTGGCAGTCTTTCTCGCTCAGCGGTTGATACGCCCCCCCGATGGCCCCTGAAGGGCATGGGTTATGCACTGGTGCCACAGCGCGTTGAGCCTTTTTCCGGCTACGGCCGGATCGCCGCGAGGAAGAGAGAGGCAGATCGTTCATTGGGTATCCTGAGCAAATGCGCCCCTCACATCACGCAATCCTCTCTGTTGGAGCAAGACTCGTTTTTCGGTTTCAAAAACTGAAATCCACAGTTTCCATTTTTCCAAATTTGCAGCCAGCCTATTGCTCGATTGCAAGGCTTTCGGACAAAAATGACCCCACAGATTTACAAAAAGGGAAACAGCATGAGATCTACTGCGCGCGTTGTTGTCATCGGAGGCGGTATTGCCGGCTGTTCGACTTTGTACCATCTGACCCAAGAAGGATGGTCCGATGTGGTTCTGGTCGAACGCAACGAGCTGACCAGTGGCACAACTTGGCACTCTGCAGCGCAGGTCACCAACTTTGGCATGAACCAGACCATGCTAGGCCTCAAATCACACTCGATCAAACTCTATCAAGAGCTTGCAGCAGACCCTGACTACCCTGTTGGATACCACTACGGCGATGGCGGAATCCGTCTTGCCAATACACACGCCCAAATGGACGGGTATCGTCATTTTGTCAGCCAAGCCGCAGGCATGGGGATCGACTTTGAGGTGATCGATGCGGAAGAATGCGCACGGCGACACCCCTTGATCTCGACCGACAATCTGGTCGGCGGCCTTTGGGATCCGCATGACGGGGACATCGACCCCGCTCAGTTATGCCAAGCCCTCGCGCGCCGCGCGCGTCTTGCAGGCGCTGCTGTGTATCGCAACACCGCCGTCACCGCCCTTACTCAGCACGCGGATGACAGCTGGACAGTGCATACAGAAAACGGCGACATTGAGTGTGACATCATCGTGAATGCCTGTGGGTATCGCGTCAACGAAGTCGGGGCCATGATGGGGGTCCATCATCCGGTGATGTCCATGGAGCACCAGTATTTCCTGACAGAGGATATCCCTGAAATCAGCCAATCCAAAACACGCATGCCTTTGCTACGCTGCCCAATTTCAGACTATTATTGCCGACAGGAAAAAAATGGCTTGCTGGTCGGCTTCTATGAACAAGCCTGTAAAACATGGGGCATGGACGGAATTGATCCAAATTTCGTCAATGCGCTGTGTCCGGACGATCTGGATCGGGTGATGGATGTTCTCGAGGGGGCATTCGCGCGTATGCCTGCCCTGCAAAACACGGGCATTCGCGCCGTCGTCAATGGCCCCATCACCTATACCATTGATGGCGCGCCGCTGGTGGGGCCAATTCCCAACACGCGAAATGCGTTTTGCATTATCGGGCTGCGCGCGGGTCTTGGCGAAGGTGGCGGGCATGGGTGGTTGCTGGCGCAACAAATTGTGCACGGTGAAGCCTGCTATGACACGTGGTGTTTGGACCCACGCCGTTTTACCGGCCATGCAAATGTCGAGCTGACCGCGCTCAAGGCAATTGAGGACTATCAAAACGAATTTCGCTTTCATCTGCCCCACGAGCATCGCCCGGCAGGACGCTTTGCAAAGACCACCCCCCTGACACCGATCATGCAGGCCGAAAATGCCGTGTTCACACCGATCAATGGCTGGGAACGTGTAGACTATTTCAAACCCTCCCCAAATTTTCACGAAACCCATAGTTACCGCTTCAACGAAACCTTTGATGTCGTCGCCCAAGAGGTTGCCGCCTTACAGACCAACGTCGGCCTGAGCGAAGTCAACGGGTTCAACCGCATCGAAATTTCCGGCGATGGCGCGCATGACTGGCTTGAGACCCTGTTTTGCGGGCGCATCCAGCGCAAGACTGGACGGGTTGGCTTGGGTTACTTGCTCAATTCACATGGCTGCATCAAAGCCGAAGCCACTCTGGCCAACCTGCCTGACGGACGTATCTGGTATGGATCAGCCGCCGCATCGGAATTTCATGATCTGGATTGGTTGCGCAGCCACGCCCCCGGCAACATCACGATCAAAAGCCTGACCAACGACATGACAATCTTGGTGCTGGCAGGGCCCAAAGCCCGCGCCGTGCTGTCTGATATCTCGCGCGAAGACTGGTCCGCGACCGCCTTTCCATGGCTCAGCGTGCGAAACGCCTATATCGGCATCGCCCCTGCCACCGTCATGGCCGTGAGCTTTTCCGGTGAGCTTGCCTATGAACTTCACATTCCCAATGCGTCGCTCTTTGCCGCCTATCGCGCGGTGCGTGCCGCGGGCAAAGCGCACGGCCTGAGCCTGTTTGGCGCACGCGCCATCGAGTCGATGCGGCTGGAAAAGGGGTATCGGCATTGGAAATCTGACTTAATCACCGAATTTGATCCCTTTGAATCGAGCCTGGACCGATTTGTGGACATGGGCAAACCAGAGTTCGTAGGGAAGGATGCGCTAATGAAACGTCAGGCGGCCCCGTCTTCAAAAACCTTTGTCACCCTTGTTCTAAATACAGACGAGGCCCCTGCTCAACCCGGTGCCTCTGTGCGCTCGAACGCGGGAATCATTGGCACGGTCACATCCGCAGACTGGGGGCACCGCGTGCACGAGAACCTTGCGATGGCCTTTGTCGACATCACAGACGGCCCGATCTATGTCGACATCTTGGGTCGGCAAGTGGCGGCAAAAGTTGTAGATCCCGTACGGTATGACCCCAAGGGCGCACACCTGCGCACGTGATCCGCACACGACGGGTGGTACAGTACCTACCTAGACCGCACGTTTGGCGATGGTGCCGCTGTGGATCGCCGCCACCAACCCGTCGGCACAGACCTCAAGCAAGGTCAACACGCCATCAAAGTCGCGTGTGTAATAGGGGTCTGGCACATGCGAGACGTCTTGATCGGGCCCAAAATCTGTCATCAACACGACGGATGTCGTATTCCCGCGCGGGCGCAGGTCTTCAATGTCCGTGACATTGGCATCATCCATCGCAACGATCAGGTCAAAGCGGTCAAAATCAACTGGCGTAATCTGGCGGGCACGTAAATCCGACAGATTGAACCCGCGCGCCAAAGCCGCCTGCTGCATCGGGCCATACGGGGGCTCGCCCACGTGCCATGCACTTGTTCCGGCGCTGTCAGTATCGATATCCGGCGCTTTGGTGCGAAACACGCCCTCGGCCGACGGTGACCGGCAAATGTTTCCCAGACAGACGAACAATACATTCATGCCACGCCACCTTGGGCAGACACCGCCGCAGCCAACCCTGTCAGAAACATGTCGGTTTCGTCGGCAAATTCAACCGGCACGCCTTGCGTTTTCAACGCATCCCCAAGTGCGCTTGCCCCGCGCCCCTGCCCGATCACAACCACCTGTTGCCCCAGCCAATACGGGCGTGCGGCCGTCAATTCAGCCCCCAACAAAGCCCCCCACATATCCGAGGACTGCGTGGCTTTGGCAAGATGCGCGGCAAGACGCTCGGGCCGCGACATGGCATCAGAAAGTGCGGCCAAGAACCGATCTTGATCCCATTGATCCGCCACACTCAGCGCCGCAGCAAGCGTGCCTGTGACAAATCGTTGAAAACTGATGACCTCTCCGGCGCTGACATGCGCCCAGACCGTGCTGTCACGTACCACACAGATCACGCCATCCCAATTGGCATTTTCAGAGGCGTAGCCCGCGATGCATGCTTCGGCCCCAGCGCTGTGGTCACCATCCCATTCAAATGGCGACATCTGCCATCCCCCCGCATCACCGCGGATCAACGCATCGGGCACCGCAGCACACGGCAACGATCTGGCCGCAACCGTCGTACTTCCGACCATCACGATCGGGTCATCTGCAGTCTCGACCTCTTGGCGCGATGGCATCTGCCACATCCGCACGCTGCGGCCTTGTTTGTCTGCTGCGATCCAGTTGGTCATCCGATGTCTCCTTCTTGTCCCGTTTTGCCAATCTCGGGACCTGCGTCAACACTCTCTTGCCCTGCCGCGCCGCAGTTGTCACGATAGGTGCATCTCTGAGGATATAGAAAAGGCCCACCCCCATGCAAAACGAAAAAATCGTGATCTTAACGGGTGCCGGAATTTCAGCAGAAAGCGGCCTTGGGACGTTTCGCGACGAAGGGGGGCTTTGGGCACAGCACCGTATCGAAGACGTCGCCACCCCCGAAGGGTTTCACCGCGATCCAGATCTGGTGCATGCGTTTTATAATGCCCGTCGCCAACAATCCGCCGCGGCCACCCCCAATGCGGCGCACATCGCCTTGGCACGTCTTGAAAAAGAGCACGCCGGCGAGGTGTTGATTATCACCCAGAATGTCGACGGATTGCATGAAAAGGCGGGGTCCAAAAACGTTCTGCATATGCACGGACGCTTGGACGGGGCGTTATGTGCCACTTGTGATCATCGATGGACCGCACCGCCCGAAATGCGCACATCTGACACCTGCCCCAATTGCAGCGCCCCCACGACGCGCCCCGACATCGTGTGGTTCGGTGAAATGCCCTATGACATGGACGAAATTTGGCAACATCTTGAGGGTGCGGACCTATTTGCAGCCATCGGAACTTCTGGCGAGGTCTATCCCGCGGCCGCATTTGTCCAAGACGCCAAGGCCAGCGGAGCCCACACAATTGAGTTGAACCTTGCCCCGTCGTCACGGGTGTCGGATTTTGCCGAAACCTGTTTTGGCCCAGCAACCGAAATTGTCCCTCTGTGGGTGACACAAGAACTGGCCCGCTGACCCCATACGAAACGCAAACAGGCCGGGCACTGGCCCGACCTGTAGTTGGCTATGATGCCTCAGCAACTCTCAAGAACATACGTTCTTAGTTGCTGGCGCCTTTGTTCATGGTGCCATGGTTCATGTGCTTCATGCCATGCGCAGGCTTGCGCTCGAGGTCTACGGGAACGTCGATTGTGATCTCTCCGGCTTTTTCAAATACCAAAGTCACCGGCACAACATCCCCGTGGCTCAGGGACTGTGTCAGACCCATAAACATCACGTGGTCACCACCACGCATCAACATGTGTTTGCCGCCTGCCGGAATAGCGAAGCCTTCGGGAACATGCAGCATCTGCATGACGCCATCGGATGTTTCTTTGTGCGTATGCAGTTCAACCCGCTTAGACACGTCGGAACGTGCATCAATTAATTGATCGGCTTCGTCGCCGGTGTTTTCGATGACCATAAAGGCCGCACCTGACTTAGAGCTCTTGGCGGACACACGTGCATACGGGTCATCGACGGAAATCACCGACTCGGCAAAGGCTGGAACGGCAAGGCAAACGGCGGCAGCAGCCGCGAAAGAAAATGATTTGAAAGACATGTGTCTCTCCTGTGTTGTAAGGATCAAGATCGTGAGGGGAGTGGTGTTGCGTAAGAAACTTACACAACAACAGGCGGGTCACGCGCCGAGGCCGTTACCGGTCGAATCACCCGGCAAGAAACCTCATAGGCATCTCCGATCCTTTGCCCACGACCTTCGGACAGGGCGGCAACCACAGGGACAGTGGCCACAGCATCCATCAATGAAAGACTGAACTCGGGACAAATATGGGACGGACCAGTGGGATTGCCGTCGGCATCTACGGGGATCATCACCGGGCCAGTGCCGGTGCAAAGCTCCATATAGCCGGACGCAGTCGGCATCCCGCGCGCAATTGCCATGCTGTGACTGGTCAAACCCAGCACAGACACCAACAGAATCGCAATATAGGTACGCAACCTGATCATAGCGCAGATATAGGCATTCCAGCGCGGGAATGTATAGCGCAAAAGGAAAAGCCCCAGCTGAAAATCAGCTAGGGCTTATTCACTGTCCGATCGTCAAAACTTAGGCGCTTACGGCCAAAGCTTTTGCAATCTCTTTTTTAACTTTCAGCGCGTTATCTGACAGCTCGTCATCTTTGGCTTTCGCCATGAAGCCGTCAAGACCACCACGGTGGTCGACTGTACGCAGGGCAGCCGCAGAGATACGGAACTTGACGCCGCGACCCAGTGCTTCAGACTGCAGGGTTACATCGTTCAGGTTCGGCAGAAACCGGCGGCGGGTTCTGTTTTTGGCATGGCTGACATTGTTGCCAGTCATCGGGCCTTTTCCGGTCAGTTCGCAACGGCGCGACATGGGTTCATCCTCGTTTTGTGTTCACGGGAGATCGGCCCCCGTCAATGCAAAGGGGCACCGACTGGCAGTACCCTGAATTTCGTCTGGCGTCATTAGGCCGTATTTCAGGGGGCGTCAAGTGATTCAGGCAAAAGCTTTGGGGCAAGCTTGCGAATTTTGCAATCTGGCCCTGATTGTCGCCCAAAGCCCGTCCATACGCGCCAAAGGCGCGCCTAATCCGCCCTGATGTTCAAGACCGCCAGCACCTGATCTGCAGCAGCGGCGGGTGTGATTTCGCCCTTGGCGACAGAGGTTTCCAGCCGATCTAGGGCTGCGCGTGCGTCTCCCTGCTCCAAAAGCGCCAGAACGCCCTGTCGGACCTCTTCGTGGAACCAATACTGGGCCTGTTGGGTGCGACGCCCGGCCCAATGCCCAGTTTCGCGTCGCCACTCTATCAAGGTCTGCATATCCTGCCACGCGGTCTCGAGGCCATTTTCCTGCAATGCCGACACTGTCATTGCCTTGGGATATCCCTGCGGGTCTTGAGGTCGCTTGCGTAACAAACGCAATGCCCCAGAATAATCTGCACAGGTGCGCATCGCGGCGGACTTGAGATCGCCGTCTGCTTTGTTCACCAGAATGATATCGGCCATTTCCATGATGCCGCGCTTGACGCCTTGCAATTCATCGCCACCGGCAGGCGCCAGCAACAATAAGAACAGGTCGGACATTTCCGCCACAACCGTTTCCGATTGCCCGACACCCACGGTTTCGATCAGCACCACATCAAACCCTGCGGCTTCGCACAAGGCAACCGCTTCTCTGGTGCGGCGTGCCACGCCCCCCAGATGGGTCTGGCTTGGGGATGGACGGATATAGGCATTTGGGTCGCGCGACAGACGATCCATGCGGGTCTTATCCCCCAGAATGGACCCGCCAGACCGTGCAGAACTTGGATCGACGGCAAGCACAGCCACCCGCAACCCCTGCGCGGTCAGCATCATGCCAAAGCTTTCGATAAAGGTCGACTTGCCCACCCCAGGCGTCCCAGAAAGACCGATACGCAAGGCCTGTTTGCCCGCACCGCGCAACGTCTCCAACAAATGACTAGCTTGATGACGGTGGTCTTCGCGGGCGCTTTCGACCAACGTAATCGCTCTTGCCAGCGCCCGTCGGTCCTGTTTCAATATCTTGTCACGCAGTTGTGCGATGTCCATTGATGTATCCGTTTTTTTCCGCGCGCCAGAGCGCCTTTTATCTGGGGTAATTACATGCCTTGTCCGCCACTTGCTTGTCCAGACCAGAGAGCTCGCAAATCACATTTTCCTGTGCGCGCGCTTCGATGCGCCGCAGTGCTGGTCGGGATGATGTTGACCACGCCGGCCCTTGCCCAAGACACCACACAGCTGTGGTCGGTGCACGCTTTGGGGGTCAAGGTCGGTGAACTGCGTGTGTCATTTTCCCAAAATGGCACGCACTACGACGGCAGCGGATTGTTTCAAACCACCGGCATGGTCAGGCTGTTGGCGCGCATCAAATTCGACGTGACATCGCAAGGCCGCATCACCACCACAGGGTATCAACCCAGCCAATACAAAGGTCACATTGATACGGGCAAGCGCGTCTCAAAGACCGAGCTGGCGTTCGCGGAGGGCACCGTACAAAAGGTTTCGGGGTCGCGCCCCGAGAGTGTCCCAATCCCTGCGCAAGCCTTGCGGGGCGTGATCGACCCGATGACGATGATGTGGCAAAGCCTGAGAGACCGGCAAGACACAGACCTGTGCACCCTTGATGGCACTCAATATGACGGCACGCGCGTCGCAGCCATCCGTATGGCCACACGCCAACAGGACGGCGCGGATGTCACATGCATCGGCACCTATGATCGTCTGGCTGGATATACCGCACAGGAGCTTGCGGAGATGTCGACATCTCCGGTCTCGGTCACCTATCAGAAATCCGGCGATCTGTGGCGTGCCATCAAGGTCAAGGTCACGACCCGCCACGGCACAGCGACGTTGCATCGTCGCGACTAGGCCGCATACAGAGACCTCTGGACCTGCTGCGCCCCTTGCCGGATAAAGGGCCTATGACATCCCTACCCATTCATGACGTTCTTGACCCTCTGATCGCTGCATTGCGAAGCCACACGCGCGCCGTATTGCAAGCCCCCCCAGGTGCGGGGAAAACCACCGTGGTGCCGCTTGCCTTGCACGAGGCGGGTCTGGTCACGGGCAAAATTCTCATGTTGGAACCGCGCCGGCTTGCAGCGCGCGCCGCAGCAGAGCGCATGGCCCAAACCTTGGGAGAACCCACAGGCAAAACCGTCGGATATCGGGTGCGCGCCGAGAGCAAAACCAGCAAAGACACGCGGATCGAGGTGGTCACCGAAGGCATTTTGACCCGCATGATCCAATCTGATCCCGAGCTCACAGGCATCGGCGCAGTGATCTTTGACGAATTTCACGAGCGTTCGCTGAACGCGGACTTCGGGTTGGCCTTGTGTTTAGAGATTGCGGATGCCCTGCGCGATGACCTGATGCTGATTGCCATGTCGGCGACATTGGATGCCGCGCCCGTCGCAGCCTTGATGGGAGGGGTGCCGGTCATTACCTCACAGGGGCGCAGTTTTCCGGTGGAAACGCGGTGGCTGGATCGCCCCGTGCCCAAAACCCAAAGACTTGAGGACGCCACCGCAGCCCTTGTCCTGCAAGCCGTGTCAGAAACCCAAGGTGGCGTGCTGGTTTTTCTACCGGGCGAAGGCGAAATTCGTCGCGTGCAATCGCGGTTACAACATGCGGTGCCGGATGATTGTACCATTCGACCGCTGTTTGGTGCGATGCCGTTTCAAGATCAACGCGCGGCAATCCAACCCACAACACAAGGCCGCAAGATCGTGTTGGCCACATCGATCGCAGAAACGTCTCTGACGATTCAGGATATTCGCGTGGTGGTGGATGCAGGCCGCGCCCGCCGCGCGCGATTTGATCCGGGATCAGGGATGTCGCGCCTTGTCACAGATCGGGTCACACGCGCCGAAGCCACCCAACGCCAAGGGCGTGCCGGACGCGTTGCCCAAGGTATTTGCTATCGCCTGTGGACCAAAGGCGAAGACGGCGGGCTTGCCCCGTTTCCACCCGCAGAGATTGAAGCCGCCGACCTGACGGGGCTGGCGCTTGAGATGGCGCTTTGGGGTGCGCAACCCGACGATCTGGCGTTCTTGACACCGCCCCCGACAGGAAGCTTTGAAGAAGCGCGCAACGTGCTTCGCATGCTCGGCGCATTGGATGCCCAATCACGGATCACCCCTCACGGCAGGAAGCTTGCGGCGTTCCCCCTGCACCCGCGCTTGGCGCATATGCTTGTCGTGGCCGGAAAGCAGGCAGCGCCCGTTGCAGCCTTGTTGGCGGGGCGTGACCCTCTGGGGCGCGGATCATCCTCTGATTTAGCGCTGCGCGTCGCGGCCATGCGCGACCTGCGCGGGTTTACCGAACGCCATCCGGATCAGGTGAA
The DNA here is from genome assembly GCF_005518135.1 of Shimia litoralis. Classification (GTDB taxonomy): domain Bacteria; phylum Pseudomonadota; class Alphaproteobacteria; order Rhodobacterales; family Rhodobacteraceae; genus Shimia_E; species Shimia_E litoralis. The sequence continues at coordinate 260,847 of NZ_SULI01000003.1, forward strand.
CCGAGCTGCAATCGCCACGCTGCGTGACGAATCCAAACGCCTTGCGCGGCTCACCCATGATGCCCCAGCCATGGGGCTAGGCGAAATGGCCGCGTTGGCCTATCCGGATCGCGTGGGCAAACGCCGCAACACCACCGAGCACAGATTTGTGTTATCCGGCGGCAAAGGGGCGATTATGGACCCCCAAGACGGTCAGGGCGCGGCGCCGTTTCTGGTGGTGACCGATACAGATGGCAACCCGCGCGAGGCCAAAATTCGTCTTGCCGCCCCCTTGTCCTATCGCGAGGTTTGCGACGTGTTTGCAGACCAAATCACGTGGCGTACGACATGCGCGTGGTCAAAGCGCGACCGACAGGTGACGGCACGCAAACAAGAATGCTTCGGTGCGCTCGTGCTGACCGACCAAATCTGGAAAGACGCCCCACAGGAAGACGTTGCCGTGGCCATGTTGGCGGGGGTGCGTGATCTTGGACTGACACTGTCACCTGCCGCCAATCGGTTTGTGGCACGGGTTAACCTCGTGCGTGACGCAGGCCAAGATTTGCCAGACATGTCCCCGGACGCCCTGATGGCTGATCTCGAAAACTGGTTGTTGCCTCATATCCAAGGCATCAAAACCGCAGCGCAGTGGAAAAAATTTGATGTGTTGGATGCGCTCAAGGCCAGACTGGATTGGACGCAAACCCAGACTCTGAATCAACACGCCCCTGCACACTTCACGACGCCTCTTGGGCGCAAAATTCCGATTGATTATTCTGGTGAGCATCCAGGGATCACGCTGCGTCTTGGGGAACTGTTCGGACAAACCACACATCCAATGGTCGGGCATACGCCTTTGCGTGTCACGCTGCTTTCGCCGGGGCAAAAACCGGTGCAGACGACAATGGATATTCCGGGCTTCTGGGCCAGTTCCTATGCAGATGTGCGCAAGGACATGCGGGGCAGATACCCCAAACATCCGTGGCCCGAGGACCCGACACAAGCGGACCCGACGTTGCGGGCAAAAAGGCGCAAAACCTAGCGCCATAGTGTTGAATTTTGCGAACCCCTTGAACAATGGGATACAATTCGTATATACATTGCACAGACAAAAAACGCGAATGCGAGCAGAACCTATGACAAACGCCCTGAAAAATGCGCTGACAAGCGTTGTATCACCTTTGCTGCGACGGCCAAAACGGCTGCAAGTGGCGGCGCTGTGTTATCGTCAGGACGGGCCGCAGAAAAAAGTTCTTTTGATCACCAGCCGCGATAGTGGCCGTTGGGTTGTACCCAAAGGATGGCCGATTGACGGGCTGGATGCTGCGGGTGCTGCGATGCAAGAAGCGTGGGAAGAAGCTGGCGTCACAAAAGGTGACATCGACCCTACATCGATCGGGTCGTTTGAATATGACAAACAGCTTGATAATGGCGCCGAAGTCGCCGTGGAAACCAAAGTGTTCGCGGTTGAGGTCGAAAAAATGAAAGACGAGTTCCCCGAAGCCGATGAGCGCACTCTTAAGTGGGTTGCCCCTGAAGAAGCCGCGCAGATGGTCCAAGAACCGGGCTTGCAGTCCATACTGCGACAATTGTGACAAAACTATAACGGTTTTGTAACACACCCGTTGCCCCGACTCGATTTCCGGTCTAACCCCCATCCCCGATGGAATAGGGGGCATGGACTCATGGCATCGGACAATTCAGGCAACAGCTGGTCCACACTGGACAAAGATCTCAACAAGATTTCCAATATTGAATACGCAACGGCCTATGTTGCCAAACCAATGGTCGGATTGGGTGTAGCGCTTGTATTTATTGTGGTTGCAGGCCTTGCCGCCGGCATCTTTTTTGGCAGTTTTCCGTCGAACATGATCGTGGTCGCGGCCGCCGGATTTGGCGCATACATGGCCATCAACATCGGTGCCAACGATGTCGCCAACAACATGGGTCCCGCAGTGGGCGCGAATGCGCTGACAATGGGCGGCGCAATTGTCATCGCCGCATTGTTCGAAAGTGCCGGTGCACTATTGGCGGGCGGCGACGTGGTCTCGACGATTTCCAAGGGCATTATTGACCCTGCTGGCATCGAAAACTCGCAAATTTTCATCTGGGCCATGATGGCCGCTTTGATTTCGTCTGCCCTTTGGGTGAACTTGGCAACATTCGTGGGCGCGCCCGTCTCCACGACCCACTCTGTTGTGGGGGGCGTCATGGGCGCAGGGATCGCCGCCGCAGGGTTTGCCGCAGTGAATTGGCCCACAATGGGCAAAATCGCAGCATCTTGGGTCATTTCGCCAGTTTTGGGCGGCGCGATCGCCGCGGGCTGTTTGGCCTTTATCAAAGCCAAGATCATCTATCAGGAAGACAAGATCGCTGCTGCCCGCCGCTGGGTTCCAGTTCTGATCGCCATTATGGCGGCTGCGTTTTCGTCATATCTTGCCCTCAAGGGCCTGAAACGGATCGTCAAGATCGACATTCAAACATCATTGCTGATTGGCCTGGCCTGTGGCGCGCTCACCTATGTGATTTCAGCCCCACTTGTGCGCAGACAATCCGAGGGGCTTGAAAACCGCAACAAATCTCTCAAGGTGTTGTTTGGTATTCCGCTGGTGTTTTCTGCGGCTCTTCTGTCATTTGCGCACGGTGCAAACGACGTGGCCAATGCTGTGGGGCCACTGGCCGCAATCGTCCACGCTTCGGAGTTCGGCGATTTTTCTTCCAAGGTGGCCATTCCCACGTGGGTGATGATCATCGGCGCATTTGGGATCTCGTTTGGCCTGTTCTTGTTTGGGCCAAAACTGATCCGCATGGTCGGATCCCAGATCACCAAACTGAACCCCATGCGCGCCTATTGCGTTGCCCTCTCGGCGGCGATCACCGTGATTGTCGCATCATGGTTGGGCCTGCCAGTATCCTCGACACACATCGCCGTCGGCGGTGTGTTTGGGGTCGGGTTCTTCCGCGAATGGCATGCCGAACGCCGATTGAAGAAATCGGCAGCTACGCGTGCTCCAGCCAAGCGCATCGCCCCCGAAGAGCGCCGCCGCCGCAAGCTGGTTCGCCGCAGCCACTTTATGACAATTGTCGCGGCATGGGTCATCACCGTGCCAGCAGCCGCATTGATGTCTGGAACGATCTTCTTGATCCTCAACGCGTTTATTCACTAGTCACCAAATCACGCACCCTCGCGATAGTGACCTGAACTCAGGCCCATCGCGTGGGTGCATCAGATGACAAGATCACGTTTCTGACGTCCCCCACGGGCCATGATGACGTCCTTGTGCATCGACGCGCTCGAAGCCGTGGGCACCGAAAAAGTCCCGCTGAGCCTGAATAAGATTGGTCGTGCCGCGCCCACATCGCAAGCTGTCATACCATCCCAGTACCGCAGATAATGCAGGCACTGGCCATCCGGCCATTACCGCGGCACCGACAACCTTGCGGAGCGCAGGGATCCCCGTGTCCAAACGTGGTTGCAGCTTGTCCGACAACACCAACGATCCGGCAGGCATTTTTTGGCCAAGCACCTCAGCCAAGTCATCCAGAAGCTCTGATCGAATAATACAGCCGGCGCGCCAAATCTTGGCGATTTCCGCAAGATCGAGCGCCCAGTCATATTCCTCGGACGCTGCCTGCATCACCGCAAACCCTTGTGCGTGCGCCAGAATGCGCGCCGCTTCAAACGCCGCAGCAAGTGTGCGTTGGTCCGGGACGTCCTGTGCGAGTGTGCCGCCAGACAAAATGGATTGTGCCAACTCGCGCGCACCTTTGTCTGCTGACCAGCTTCGTGCGCCGACGGCGGCTTCGATACCGCTGGCAGATTGCCCCAATTTGAGGGCCTCGATCACTGTCCAACGTCCGGTTCCTTTTTGACCGGCTTGATCTTGGATCACATCAACCATTGCTTGCCCCGTTTCGGGGTCAACTGCGTGCAAGACCTCTGCAGATGCTTCGATCAGATAACTCTGCAGAGGGCCCTTGTTCCATTCTGCAAACATCGTACCGATGTCGTGGGCAGACCACCCTGCCCCGTCACGCAAAACACCATAAATTTCTGCGATCATTTGCATATCGGCGTATTCGATCCCGTTGTGGACCGTTTTCACAAAATGTCCGGCCCCGTCTGGGCCAAGATGCGCAACACAGGGCGTGCCCTCAAACTTGGCCGCAATCGCCTGGGCCATGGGCTTGAGCTGTTGCCAACTGTGCGTGGTGCCACCAACCATCATCGACGGACCATGACGTGCACCTTTTTCACCGCCGGACACGCCCATCCCCACATAATGGATATCTTTGACCTGAAGATCGGCAAAGCGGCGGCGTGTGGCGTTGAAATCTGCGTTCCCCGCATCGATGATCGTGTCGCCTTGATCCAGCAGGGGCAGCACTTTTTCAATCATCTGATCCATCGGTTTTCCGGATGGGATCATGAATAAGATAACACGCGGTATGGCAAGTGATCCGACCAGTGACTCGAGCGTCTCACAGGGCACAATGTGTGATCCCAGAGATCCTGCTTCACGGACGAAATCAGGTATCCAGTCCACCTCGCGGTTACTGACAGCCACGTCAAACCCGTGCTCCGCAAAATTAAGCGCCAATGCGCTTCCCATGGTGCCAAGGCCGTAGACCCCGATTTTTGCCTGCTTCATGGTGCGTGTCTCCGTGCCGGATGTATTTCGAATGACACCCTACATTGCGCCGAAAACCCCTTGACTGCAAGGGCTTGCGCCTATGGCCGGACTTGTTTTGGGGTAAGCTTCGGCGCCCCGGACCCGGCGGTTTCGGCCACGCGAATAAGGGCGGCAACATGTGCGTTGATCGGAACCGGAACACCTTTTTGCTTGGCCAGTTCCACAATCAGCCCCTGAAGCTCTTCGATCTCGGTCATGCGCCCCATCTCAAGATCTTCCCACATTGAGCTTCTGGCGCGCGGATCAATGGTCAGCATTGCGCGCGCCACACGATTGAACAGCACGGATGGGAGCCGTAAAATTTTCGGCAAAAATCGAACGGGCAGCGCCACTGGCAGGGGGACAACCACCTTGATCTCGGCTTTTTCAAGAACTTTGACGGCCTCGGCCATTTGGTCAGACATAAGACGGCGCCACGCCATACTGCGCAGTTGCTCTCGGAGCGTCAGCCCCGACAGGGCATTCAGCGCATTGTTCAGATTGATCAGAAGTTTGCCCCATTGAATGGGCGTCATTTCACTGCGCTCATGGATCGGCATGTCTGGCACCGACAGACTGCGCGCCACATGATCGGGACCTTTTGCAATCACGATGTCACCGCTGGTACCACGATGGAACCGCCCGCCCCCCATGTTGACCACATTAAACGGCACCATCCCGGCGCGCACATCACGATCTGGGAGTGCCGCGTTCAAAATGGCAGCATTCCCGACGCCATTTTGCAGACTGACGACGATGGCCTCTTTGGGGGCGTGTGTACGGATCAACTGTGCCATGTCTTCGGTCGCACCGCTTTTGACGGTGACCAAAACAATATCTGCACTGGCAAGGCACTCTGGGTCAGACGCCATCGCAAACAAGTCCGGCGAGAGCTCTTCGTCCAAATCCAGAAAATCAGTTAACGTCAGACCTTGACGCGAAATCTCGTCAACCATGCGCTCTCGCATCAAGAATGTGACCCGATGTGCCCCGCGTACCAGCATGCCACCAACAAAACATCCGATGCTGCCGGCCCCCGCGATAACGATATGTGGATGGACCTCGTTGTGGTCTGGTTCTTTGGTCATAGCGTCCTCGAGATGCTGCAGGACTTACCCCTGCACTATCCATGGAAAATCCCGAAACTCGTCACCCACACATCAAGACGGTCGAAAAGCCGTCCAGATAAATCACTCAAACTGATTAAAGCCGATTTAAGGCAATATTGTGATGATTGAGCAGAAAATGCAAACCTCGCGTAAAACGCGCATCAAACAACAGACCTGGCCACATAAAAACGGCCCCAAACAAGGTTTGAGGCCGTTCAGTTCAAATGTAGAGAGCCTTACGCGCCGATACACCAGCGCATGACCGCTTTTTGGGCATGCAATCTGTTTTCAGCTTCATCAAAGACAACGGAATGAGCGCCGTCCATGACCGCGCTTGTGGCTTCTTCATCGCGATGTGCAGGCAAACAATGCATAAACAACGCATCCGGTTTTGCGTGTGCCATCAGTTCGTCATTGACCTGATACGGCCGCAGCTGATTGTGCCGACGCTCGCGTGCGGATTGGGCGTCATGCATCGACACCCATGTATCGGTGACAACAAGGTCTGCACCTTGCACAGCCTTGACAGGGTCTCGTTCGATTTCGACCTTTGCGCCCTTGGAGCGCGCGAGATCTACAAACTCCTGCTCGGGATCCAACACTTGTGGACCGGTAAACGTCACATCAAACCCGAATTGACCGGCGGCATGCAGGAACGATGCGCAGACATTGTTGCCGTCCCCAGACCACACCACTTTTTTGCCCGCAATCGAACCGCGGTGCTCTTCATAGGTCAGGATATCGGCCATGATTTGGCACGGGTGGGTCCGATCGGTAAGGCCATTGATGACCGGCACATCAGAGTATTCAGCCAGTTCCAGAAGAACCTGCTCTTCAAATGTCCGGATCATGATCATGTCCACATAGCGGCTGAGAACACGCGCGGTATCGGCAATCGTTTCCCCGTGCCCCAGCTGCATTTCCTTGCCAGACAGCACCATGGTTTGTCCGCCCATCTGACGGACACCAACATCAAACGAAACGCGTGTCCGTGTGGATGGTTTTTCAAAAATCAACGCCACCATGCGATCCTTGAGCGGCTGATCGGCGTCCAACGCCCCTTTGGGCAGTCCGTTGCGCGCATTTTTGACGGCTTTGGCACTGTCGATCATGCCCCGAAGATCGGACACACCCGTTTTGTGAATATCTAGAAAATGGTTCATCGTCTTAATCCTTTTGCGCTGCGACTTGGATCGCTGCCTGCTCTAGCCGCTCTACAGCTTGCGTAATTTCATCATCAGTAATGTTCAGCGGTGGCAACAAGCGCACCACATTGTCGGCTGCCGGAACGGTGACGACTTGGGCGTCATATCCGGCATTCACCACATCCATGTTCAGTGCCTTGCACTTGAGGCCCAGCATCAGTCCGGTGCCACGCACTTCTTCGAAAACATCGGGATGCGACGCCACCAAACCTTCGAGTTTTTGGCGGAACAATCCACTTTTGCGCATCACATCCGACAGAAACTCTGGTGTTGCCACCGTGTTCATGACCGCATTGCCCACCGCGCACGCCAACGGATTACCGCCATATGTGGACCCATGCGTGCCTGCGGTCATCCCGCTGGCGGCGTCTTGCGTGGCCAGCACTGCCCCCAAAGGAAAGCCCCCGCCGATGCCTTTGGCGACCATCATGATATCAGGTGTAATTCCGGCCCACTCATGCGCAAACAATTTGCCAGTCCGGCCAACGCCACATTGGACCTCGTCCAAGATCAGCAGAACGCCCGCTTCCTCACAGATATGACGCAGCTCTCTCAGGTCATCATCTTCCATTGGGCGGATGCCACCCTCGCCTTGGACAGGCTCTACAATGACCGCAGCAGTGGTGTCGGTGATCGCGTCGTTTACTGCCGCAATGTCCCCCCATGTCAAATGCGAGAACCCGGGCAGAAGCGGGCCAAATCCTTTGGTCAACTTTTCTCCACCGGCCGCTGCGATTCCCGCCGAAGACCGGCCGTGGAACGACCCTTCAAAACCAAGAATATCGACCTTTTCGGGATGTCCTTTGTCAAACCAATATTTCCGCGCCATCTTGACCGCAAGCTCGCACGCTTCGGTGCCAGAGTTGGTAAAGAACACGGTATCAGCAAAGCTTTGCGCGACCAGCGCATCGGCCAGCGTCTGCTGTTGGGGTATATTATACAGGTTAGACACATGCCAAAGCGCCTGCGCTTGTTCGGTCAGCGCGGACACAAGCGTCGGGTTCGCATGGCCAAGCACATTGACCGCGATCCCCGCTCCCAAATCCAGAAAACGTCGGCCATCTGCCTCGGTCATCCAAACGCCTTCGCCTTTGACAAAGGTCAAATCAGCACGGTTATAAGTCGGCAAAACAGAGGGGATCATGGTCCTGTCCTTAGATAAAGAAGCCCCGTGGTTGCCCCACGCGAGCGATCAAGTCAACAATGTCGGAATAATCTGCGCGCATCAGGCGCAATTTAGGGATACATATTGCTGCGCATGCGCAACATTCCAATCACAACCGCTTTAGCGGCGTCGGTCACATCGAAGGCGTCGAAGGCCAAAATATGTTTGATTGGTATCCATGGCGTCTCTTTAGCCAGATCGGCACACTTTGAGAACCCCTATTTTGCGCGGCGTTTCTTTTCCTTTGCCAGCGAACGCGCACAGGATATGTCAACAACATGGGAACTTCTGATCACAAGCCAGCCCTTGCGGCACTGTTGACTGTCTGTGCGTCTGCGTTTGTCGCCGGCACCACATTGTTGGCCAAAGCCTTGGGGACAGGTGTGCTCGGCACGCCTTTACACGCGCTACAAATCAGCCAAGGGCGGTTTATGTTCGCCTTTTTGATATTTGCGTGCGTGGCTGTCCTGCGTCGCCCAACCATCACACGCCCCGCGTTGGGTCTTCATGTCGGGCGCTCGGCACTCGGTTGGGGTGGTGTGACGCTCATGTTTGCGTCAGCTGCTTTTATCCCGCTATCGGATGCAACCGCGATCAGTTTTCTGAATCCGGTGATTGGCATGATGCTCGCCATTCCGTTTTTGGGAGAGCGCGTCGGCCCATGGCGGATCTTTTCGGCTGGCTTGGCTCTGCTGGGTGCAATCATTCTGATGCGTCCCGGCGCTGGTGCCATTCAGGCCGGAGCTTTGCTGGCGGTATGTGCGGCCATCATGATGGGGTCTGAGCTCATTTTCATCAAATTGCTATCGCGGCGGGAAAAGCCGTTTCAAATTTTGCTCATCAACAACACAATTGGCGTGATCCTTGCATCGGTGGCGGCATATTTTGTCTGGCAGACTGCGACACCTGTTCAATGGATCGCTCTTGCTGCGATTGGGGCGCTGATGGCCGCTGCGCAAACGTGCTTTGTGAATGCGATGCGCTTTGCGGATGCCAGCTTTGTGTCGCCGTTTTTTTATACGACGTTAGCCTTTGCCACGCTTTACGACGTGATCTTGTTCAACGTGATCCCAGACGCCATTTCTTGGGCTGGCGCCGCCCTGATCCTGATCAGCGCGGCCATTCTGGCGTGGCGGGAAACACGGCGCTAGAGACCCGCGAAGGTCGCCTAGGTCTTAAGCCGATATCCTGTTCGGATCATTTGCCACGCCGCAAAAATCAGGACGGCACAAGCACCGGACACAACCGCCAACCCCAACCAAGGGTTCGAGTCTGAGACGCCGATCAAACCAAACCGTGCCCCATCAATCAGATAAAAGATTGGGTTTAGACGTGTAAAAGTTTCAAGAACCGGTGGCAGGGCCTGAACCGAATAAAACGTACCGGATAAGAAAGCCAAAGGTGTCACAATAAAGTTGGTGATGGCCGCCATCTGATCGAATTTGTTCGCGAAAATACCAGCGATCACCCCAACAGCCCCCAAAAACACACCGCCAAGCGTCACGAATACCAGCGCCCAAACGGGATGTGAAATACCGATCCCAAGTGTCAGCCAAAGCCCGACCGAGATGGCGCTTGCCACAAACAGCCCACGCGCCACACCACCGGCAAGATACCCGAGAACCAATTCAAGCGGCGCAAGCGGGGGCATCAACGTGTCGACGATGTTGCCCTGAACCTTTGAGATCACCAACGACGAGGACGTATTGGCAAAACTATTTTGGATGACCGCCATCATCAGGATACCCGGCGCGAGAAACTCGATAAAGGGCACGCCCATTACGTCGCCACGACGCGGCCCGATCGCAATGTTAAAGATCATAAGAAACAGCCCCGCCGTCACCAAGGGTGCCAAAAGCGTTTGTGTCCACACCACCACAAACCGCGAAATTTCTCGCGATGCCAGCGTGTACAGCCCAAGCCAATTGACCCGACCGAACCGACGAACACCCATTTCAACCTGATTCATTGCCTCTTGGCCCCCGATAGACTGATTCTCTGCCTTGTAACTCGGGCAGGGGTGTCTAAAATAGGGCTCTGACGAAGAAATGCGAGGCGGTTCCGGAGAGGACCGCTTTTTAGCTAAGGAAACAGTGTATGTCCTGGACCGACGAGCGTGTAGAGCTGTTGAAAAAAATGTGGGGCGAAGGCCAGTCTGCGAGCCAGATCGCCAAAGAGCTTGGCGGTGTGACACGCAATGCTGTGATCGGCAAAGTCCATCGCTTGGGCCTGTCCAATCGTACAACGCCCAACAAAGCCGATGCAAAACCGAAGGCAGAGCCAAAGGCCAAGCCGACGCCAAAACCCAAGGTCGCGGTCAAGCCGGCACCTGCGCCTGAACCTAAACCCGAACCAAAGACAGAACCCGCTGTGCCGCAAAAGCCAGCAATGTCTGCGGCGCGACGGGCGATTATTCCTGCGGGACAACCTTTGCCACCGCAACCGTCTGCCAATGAAATCAGCCCCGAGGCTTTGGCCAAAGTCAACGAAGTCGAGAAGACCGCGAAAAAGCTGTCTTTGATGGAACTGACCGAACACACGTGCAAATGGCCCGTTGGCGATCCGGCCACAGACGAATTTTGGTTCTGCGGCCTGAATGTGCAAGCGGGCAAGCCATATTGCGAGGCCCACGTCGGCGTTGCCTTCCAACCGATGTCGTCGCGCCGCGATCGCAAACGCTGAACGCCAGCACGGAAACCTATGTGATGTACCCTCCAAAGCCATGCTTTGGAGGGTATTTTCATTAGGGCGTTGATTGCGCGTCAAACTGACCACGCAGATGGGCTGCCCTCTCAAAAAAAGTGTCTCGCACGTCAGCGGCATATGGATTGGAGGCCTCAATCGCATCAAGCACCGCAGCCGAGTCATCTTTCACCATATTCACTGCATCCACCAGACAATCAAAGCTGGCAGTGGTCATTCGGTCAGGCAGCGGACCCATTTCCACAATCACCTTGGCAATCAAGTGGGTCAGGCCCTGAACGGTCGCCAACTCTTGGTCATGTTCCCGCGCGGTCGTGACAATCACGTCCAATCCAAGGCGGCGTAGAAAGGCCGAAACCCAGCGCCAGCGCGTGCCCCGCACAGGACAAAGTGCAATCTTTTTCCCGGCCACTGTATTGCCAATACTCTGCGGGCCAAACAACGGATGCGTTCCAACAATTTCGATATGCGCTGGAATAAGCTCCACCATAATCGCCATAGGGTGCATTTTGACCGAACCGACATCCACCAACAGGGTGCCCTCTGCCAGCATCGGCCCGAGTTCCAGGCAAAGCCCCCGCATCGCCGCCACGGGCACCGCAAGCACAACCACATCACAGCGCGCGATATCTTGCAGAGGCCCCATCGCAATGTCTGATCCATCTGCCAGCGTTGCGTGTGTATAGGCGGGGTCATGCACCTTAAGATCAAAATGCGGTCCAAGCACCTCTGCCACAAGCCGACCAAAGGCCCCAAAGCCGACAATTCCCAAACGTTGTCTTTCCAAAAGTTCCACAACAATTTCCCGTGTACTGGGCCGCGCAATCGGGAAAATCTGCCTCTGTATTCAATCCCCGACCATGCGGCGATTGAATATACTTACGACCCCGCCACTTATGTGAGCAGGGGATAATACGCGATAGAAAAGAGGCAATGACGTGTCATGCGGGTTAGGTCTCATATTGGTCGGGTGCCTGTCAAGAAGCGTCAACCAATTGGTTCTACCCCGTCGGCATATCCACCCGCCCAGCTGCGCCTAGTTTCCGCCCAGAATTTTAAGAAGCTCTTTCTTGGCGGCATCTTCAAGACTGTCTTTGACGGCCTCTTCGCTCGACACGCCCTCTTGGTCCTGAATTCCCAGCTCTTTCTTTAGCTTTTCATCCGCCTTGTCTTTGAGCTTTTCTTTCTCAGCGTCCAGATCAACGCCCAGCGCTTTATCAAGCTCTGGCCGGATGCTTGGATCGTCCCAACTGCCTTTGATACGGATCGGTACGGCCAGACCTTGTTCGTCACTGCGGCGAATTTGCGGGGTAAACAGATAGTCAAGGTTGCGCGCACCCAATCCAACCCATCCATCGCCTTTGGCCAGAACACTTGGAAGTGACAACAACAAATCCTGATTGGTCATCACACCTTTTTCAATCACCATGGTGCCCGTCAGGCTGTCAAACACTGTGGTGCCACCGCCCGGCATGCCGCGCAACAAACGATCCAAATCCAGTCCAGAAATGGTGCCTTGTCCCACATCAACAGAGCCATTGCCCTTGAGGGAATTCATGATCGCATGCACAGACTGCCCTACCCCCAAAAATGCAACATCGGTGGTCACCTTGCCCGAGAACCGCGACAAATCCATCGTATCCGCCAGCAAGGTTTTCAGCTCGAGCCCTTTGGCCGACATTTTACCCCCGACAGAAAGTCCATTTCGGTTGTTCGCCACAAACTCGCCTGTAATGATCCCCTCATAGGCTTGGATCTCGCGCAGGCTAAAGACAGCGCGTGCATTGTCGATCGTGGCAACCATCCGAGATTTGCCAAGCTTGAGATTGCCCAGATCAATTGCATCCGCCACCAACAAGACTTCGCCATCCACCGCTGACAAACCGCTGGCATCAATTGCGGCTTTGGACCAGCCGCTGTCTCCAGCCGCGGTGCTGGTCTCGCCCTCAGACGCCCCCCCAAAGGCACTTAGGTCAAGCTTGCCCGCTGCGATTTGGGCCGTCACCTTTGGGCGTGTACCGCTGGTCTCCAAATCGGCCTGCACACTCACCGTGTTGCCCAATGCACGGACCACACCTTTGCGCAGGCTTATCTGGCCAGCTTTCGTCAGAGTGATGACGCCTTCTAGGCCAACCGGTCCCGCAAGCCCCGTCGCATCCAGCCCCAGCGCCGCCATCACCGCATCCGGGTTCGGCGCGTCTATGGTGAGGTTGCCGGCAATTTCTGGGGTGATACTGCTGCGTCCGTCAAACGTAACTTTGCCGCCGGCAGTCGCGAGGTTCAGGGTCACATTAGACACACGCCCCTCAAGCAAACCTTGCAGATCAGCCACCTGCCCCGAAATCGATACGTCGTCTTTCGCCGGACGAAGCGTCAGCGCAATATCCGCAGGGCCAGAGATGTCAGGCCACCGCAAATCTACATCAAGCTTGGCCAGTTCAAAGCTATCCCCGCCATGATCCACATAGCGCAGCTTGGCATCAGAAATCAGAAGGTGTTCCAAAGTGATCGCGCCAAAGCCACTGGCGGTCTCGGCGGTTTCGGGTTGTTCACCCCCGCCGGACGTCGGGAAAAGTTCCCAATTGGCGCGCCCGTCTTTGGCCAGCTCAAGCAACACCTCGGGGCGCGCGGCCTCGATCTTGGTGATCCGGATATTGCCCCCGATCGCTGCCATCACATCCACACCGATTGCGGCGCTCTCTGCAGAAAACATCGGCCCTGCGTCTGACCAGTCGGCGTTGCTCAGGCTAACGGGGCCGGTCGACACGCCAAACACCGGATACCAGCTTATTCCGACATCACCTTTGAAGACCAAATCACGACCCGTTTGGGCTTTGACCTGATCCGCGGCGATTTTGGCGATCTTTTCGCCGGGCAAGGCCACAACCAAGACCACAAGACCAATCACAACGGCCACAACAACCATCAACAGAATACGGATCAAACGCATCGGGCACCTCGTAAAACAACCTGTTTTCCTCAGCCTAGCCGCGCACCCGCCCCCCCGCAACACAAAGCCCTGTTATCGCAACCGAAACCTTTGACGCAGCCCAAGCCCAAGGCAAAACAGCAAGGGAAAGCTAACCACCGTCTGAAACCCCGACAATGCCGTCAACGCCTGTGGTAAGGTATCAATAACCGAGTTCAGATGAAGCCGCCCGAAACCAAATAGTGGAAAGAGATTAGAGAAACTTAACCCTATCGCGGTCCAGATATTGTAAGCGCCGATGCTTGCGAAATACCCGCAAAAGGCCGCAAACCCCAGCGCCCAGACCCATGCCAACCCAATCACAGGGCGTTGGATCGAGTCCCCGTAATCTGACAACAATTCATAGATCCAATACGTCAGCCGTTTGAGCGGATCAGATTGCGCAGCCGCGAAACTCATTTCTAGCCGAAAAAAGAAATGTTGATCCTCGTGCAGACCCTTTTTGGTAAGAAGATTGCGAATAATCCCACAGGTTTCCCGCGCTTCTTTTTGCGGTTCGACAATCTGATCAGGCCAGTTTTTTGTCTCTGCCGTGAAATCTGTCACAGGATGAAAGTCAACATTTGTGAACTCGGGGAAGGATTGCGTGAACACGCATTGCCTAAAAGACGTGGGTTTCGCAAAGCCGCTGTCGTTGAAACGAATGATCGCAGAGAGTGTCCGATCTTCTGTGTATGAGTAATTTGGCCCATGCTTCCAAACTGAAGGAGCATGACCACAATGACGATTTCCAAGGACGTTTTAGACGAGCTGCTGAGCGGCGTTGAGAACGCGGACGATTTACTGGGCGATCAAGGCTTGATGAAGGAGCTGAAGGTCCGCCTGATGGAGCGGATGCTGGGTGCGGAACTGACCGACCATCTGGGCTATGAACCGGATGCGGAACCCTCGAACCAACAGAACAACCGCCGCAATGGCACGACGCGCAAAACGCTGAAGGGCAATGATGGGGCGTTGCCGATTGATGTCCCCCGCGACCGGGACGGCAGTTTTGAGCCTGAGCTGATCAAGAAGGGCCAGACCCGGATCGACGGCATGGATGACAAAATCATCGGTCTGTATGCCGCCGGATTATCAACCCGCGATATCCGCGCCCACCTTGAGGAGGTCTACGGCCTGAAGGTATCAGCCGATCTTGTCAGCCGGGTCACCGATGCCGTTCTGGAGGAGGTATCGGATTGGCAGAACCGCGCTCTGGAACCGATGTATCCGATTGTTTTTCTCGATGCCCTACGCGTCAAAATCCGCGACGCAGAAAGCCGCCAGGTCAAAAACAAGGCCGTTTACGTGGCCCTGGGCGTCAACGCCGAGGGCGAACGCGAGGTTCTGGGGCTGTGGATCGCCGCCAATGAAGGGGCCAAATTCTGGCTCTCGGTGATGAACAATCTGCGCAATCGCGGGGTCGAAGACATCCTGATCGCCGTTGTCGACGGCCTCAAAGGCTTCCCTGATGCCATCAATGCAGCCTTCCCTGATACGACCGTCCAGACCTGCATCGTGCATCTGGTGCGTCATTCCCTGAACTTCTGCGGATGGAAGGATCGCAAGAACGTCGCCAAAGATCTGAAGCGGGTTTATCAGGCCACAGATGATGTTGAGGCCGAGAAGGCCCTCGCTGATTTTGAGGCGGAATGGGGTCAGAAATACCCTTCAATCGCCCCAAGCTGGCGGCGTGCATGGCAAGAAGTCATCCCGTTCTTTGCCTTCCCGCCCGCAGTCCGCAAAATAATCTACACGACAAATGCGATTGAAAGCCTGAACCGCGTCATCCGAAAAACCACCAAAACGCGCGGTAGCTTTCCAACCGACGATGCCGCAACCAAGCTGATCTATCTGGCGATCCGCAGCTTCGAAAAGGCGGGCAGATGTGTCAGAGAATGGGTTGCCGCTCGCAATCAGTTCGCTATCCTATACCCAGAACGGTTCAACAGATGACCCGTCAAACCTGCATGGGCTGAGCCTCATACACAGAGTTTCGGATACTCCCTGATCGCAAGCTGCGGGGTGCCCTGCCCCAAAAATTTGCTTTCCGCAAAATCAGTTACGCCATCAAACTGACACGCCTCAAATCCGACCCTCGCCTCAAACGTCACGGCCCGAAATGTCGCTTGGGCTTTGAACTGACTTCCTGCAAAAAACGCATCGCCATCAAACCTTGAAAGCTGCCAAATCGCAGCTTTTTCAAAAACGGCCTGTTGGAAGTATGTCCCTCCTCTGACCTTCAGATTTGCAAAGGACGATGTGCCTCTTACCTCAAGCGAGGTGCAATCGAACTCCTCTGCAAGGTTCGCATCTACAACACGTAGGTTCTGCTCGATCTGAACATCCGCCAGATTGGTCGGCCCCTGCACCTTGATATTTTCCATCTCGATATCGTCGGAGACCTTTGCCCCCATGAGGTCAAAGCCCACCAGCGAGCTACGCTTAATCCTAAGGCCACCAGTTACAAACAGTCTCTCTGCGCCAAGCTGTTGTTCAAGCGTACACTTGAACATACGCAGATCACCCGCAACTCCGGCCTGCCGCAAATCTACGTCGCGTGAAAACCGGCAATTCTCGAATGTGAGACCCTTTGGAAAAATCATTCCCTTTGCGCAAAAGAGATGCTCAAAGTGGTGGCCATCAAATTCGATCGGAATACCTGGGCCCGGTAATTTGGGAATAGCGTCAGCTTCTCCGTTTCTTGCCGCAAAGGCTGTTGAAAAAGAGTCGGTCACGGGGATCGTCGGCGCGCGATACCCATCTCTTGAATGAATAGGGAGTCTAAACTCTCTAAACGCCTCATTCACGCTCGAAGGTAAAACAGCAACATACTGCTTATTCCACGCCTCGCGGTTCTTCTCGTGCAAGACCCAATCGATTTTATCCCCTGTCTGCTCCCCAAATTGCGTCATCAGAACATACCAAGGGTTCTGGTTTGCTGGCTTTAACTCGCCCATACCGCTTTGCCTCTTACTCACATGCAACCCTAACATGACGGACCCCGCAAAAATCAGCAATTCCCAAAACCGTGGATATCGCCTATATGCCGCCACATGACCCAGAACCCGCCCAGCTTGCGCCCCGACCTCGCCAATGCCCGCGTCCTTAGCGATCAACGCCCCGGCCAGCCGACCATCGGTATGGTCTCGCTTGGCTGTCCAAAAGCCTTGGTTGACAGCGAACGCATCCTGACCCGCCTGCGGGCCGAAGGATACGGGGTCTCGCCCGACTATTCCGGGGCCGATGCGGTCATTGTGAACACCTGTGGATTTCTGGATTCCGCCAAAGCCGAAAGCCTTGATGCCATCGGCGAGGCCCTGAATGAAAACGGCAAGGTGATCGTCACGGGGTGTTTGGGTGCCGAACCCGATTACATTCGCGAACACCATCCCAAGATTTTGGCCGTCACTGGCCCGCATCAATACGAACAGGTCCTGGATGCCGTGCACAGCGCCGTGCCTGCCGACCCCAACCCGTTCATTGATTTGCTGCCCGCCTCTGGTGTCAAACTGACACCGCGGCACTTTAGTTATCTTAAGATTTCAGAGGGCTGTAACCACAAGTGCAAATTCTGCATTATTCCCGATATGCGTGGCAAGCTGGCCAGCCGCCCCGCCCATGCCGTATTACGCGAGGCTGAAAAGCTGGTGACCGCAGGTGTGCGCGAATTGTTGGTGATCTCGCAGGATACCTCGGCCTATGGGCTGGATCGCAAATATGATGTGAACCCGTGGAAAGACGGCGAGGTGCGCAGCCATATCACCGATCTGGCACGCGAGTTGGGGCAATTGGGTAACGCGCGCGATCTATGGGTGCGGCTGCATTATGTGTATCCGTATCCGCATGTGCGCGACCTGATCCCGCTGATGGCGGACCCAGACAATGCGCTATTGCCCTATATGGACATCCCGTTCCAGCATTCGCACCCTGATGTGCTCAAACGGATGGCGCGCCCTGCCCACACCGCCAAGACCCTGACCGAGATCGCCGCGTGGCGCGACATTTGCCCCGATATCACCCTGCGATCGACCTTTATCGTCGGATATCCCGGTGAAACCGAAGCCGAATTCCAGCATCTGTTGGATTGGATGGACGAGGCACAACTGGATCGCGTCGGGTGTTTTAAGTACGAAAATGTCGATGGTGCACGTTCAAACGCCCTGCCCGATCATGTGCCCGAAGCGGTCAAGCAAGAGCGTTGGGATCGGTTTATGGAAAAGGCACAAGCGATTTCCGAGGCCAAGCTGCAAGCCAAGGTTGGCCAGACAATGGACGTCATCGTGGACGACATTGATGAGGACGGGATTGCGACGTGCCGCACCAAGGCCGACGCGCCCGAAATCGACGGAAACCTGTTTATTGACGAAGGCACCGAGGGACTGACCGTGGGCGAGATCGTCACGGTCGAAGTGGATGAGGCGGGCGAATACGACCTGTGGGGGGCGCTCAAGCCGACCGCCTAGGTCCGCCCCACATCCGACAGCACCTGTGCGGCGTCCTCCGGTTATTGTCGGAGAATGCCGCCGTCTGCCTATTTGATCCACGCGATCAGAGCTCATTTCCCTGCATCCCATTGCCAACCGCCGCAAATCCCCATTCACATTTCGATCTGATTTTGCTTGAGTGATCCTGAATTTATCAAAAGGCTCATTATGTTCAAAACCCTTGCCGCGGCCTTGTGCCTGTCGTTACCAACCTTTGCCCAAGCCTCTGACATGACGTTTGAACTCGAGTGCGCGGGAAATGCGGTCGAAAGTTGTTATGTGATCGCACAAGGCACCATCACCAAAGACACGCCCAAGCGGTTCTCGGAATTTTGGGGCACAGGGCAAATCGACGGCAATCAAATCCTGCTCAACAGTCCAGGCGGAAGCCTGAGTGCCGGAGTCGCCTTGGGGCGTGTGTTTCGTAGCCTCAATCTTAATACCGTTGTGGGGAATGGGGATGCCGTACGCAACCGTACGGGGCTGCCCGGGCCCGCGACCTGTCAAAGCGCTTGTGCCTATGCGTTTGTCGGGGGGAACAACCGGCACCTCACTGAGGGAAGCAAACTTGGGTTTCACCGATTTTTCATCAAAGGTCAGACCATGGACGGCCATTCTGCCCAATCCGTCTCGGGCGGTTTGATCCGCTATCTTATCGAGATGAATGTGGATGCGCGTGTATTCTCGCTGGCCAGTACCGCAGGCGAAGGCGAGATGTATTTTGTGCCCGCTGAAGAAGCCGAAGAATATGACCTGGTCACACCACACGGATATCAGGATTTCTTTTTAGAACCTTATGGCAACGGTGTTGTCGCTGCGTCCGTTCGTAAAACCAAAACCGACCCGTATGATTTGGTTCAGCAGGTCACCGCGTTTTGCAAAAAGGGCAAGGCCAAGCTGTTGTTTTATGCACCGCAGCACGGCCTTTCGCAGAGCGATCCCGTGGATATGGTTGTCAACACAGATACCAAGAACCTGACGGTCGCTGCCAAAAATGTGAAAATCCGCGCCTCAAAGCAACAGGCCTATTTGGAAGTCACTCTCCCGAGAGATATCGCCAACGCGATCTCTGGGGCCAAGACGCTGGCCACAGGTTTTCGCTTTAGCCGTGCCGAAGGTGGGTCATACAGCACGCATTTCGAGCTAAGTGATATGGATCGCAAGATGTTGTCCGCAGCATTCAAGCTTTGCCTATAAGCAAAAGATCGAATGTATCGAACTAAGCGCCGAGAAGGCGTAGGAGTATCACCAACCAAGCGACGCCCGCGGCCACCGCAGTGACTGCCACCGCAGCGCTGCCTGCGTCCTTGGCTTGGCCTGCCAGAGGGTGCTCATCGGTCGAGATGTAATCAACGGCACGTTCAATCGCTGTGTTGAACAATTCAGCCGCCAGAACCAGCACGCCCAGCGCCAAAATCAATGCGCGTTCGCCCGTGGCCAATGGCAACAAAATCGCCAAGCCACCCGAGATCAGATTGGCCCAGACCCAAGAGCGAAAAGAATGTTCGTTGCGCCACGCATTCTGGCAGCCTGCCCAGCTCCAGATGATGCGCAGCCGTAAACGTTTGAGAAAATAGATCATTGGCCCTCCGATCCAAATACAATGGACCGGATAAACCCAACATTTCAAGCACTTTAGCCTTGGCTAAGTCCAGCCAGAAAGTCCTTGTTCAGGCAATAATCTGGCGCATCGTCTGCGGTTTTATGCGTGGCCTGCCAGCCCTTGCACTCCCCGACGGACTGACAGTGCGTGCATGTCATCACGGCACTTCGATATGTTTTGGCAAGCTCTGGATTGTCTGCCAGTTTCTCGCTCCATTTAACGCCGACTTTTTCGGACATATCGCCCATCAGTTGGGCGTGATCGTCCATTTTCTTGAATATGTTCATCTGTATTTCCTAATCTCTTGGCCCTTCAGGACACATCCTTGAGGGATGAAAAAAGCTGGGCGTGTTGACAACATGGCGGGGCCGCATCTGCGCGACCGGATTGTTCCGCCAGCCACTGTTCGCAGGTCTCTACGAAACAGCAGCTTCGACAATTTGTGACCAAATCCGCATAATCTTTGTGGGACAGTCGGCCTTCGGCCATCGCTTCACTTAACGAAACGCCCATCGTACGGGCCACGCTGCGGGTCATCCAGAAATGGCGTGCCGGATCCCCCATTTGATGAAGTGTACTCATTGATCCAACGCCTCCATGGCAGATTTTAGGGCGACAAACCTCTGCTGGTTGACGCATGTATTCGGGGGGGCATCGTGTGTATCATGCGGAGTTTGCAGCCACCGCTTACACCCATCTGCCCAGTCACAGGTCCGACATTGAGCCACGAGATCGGCCCATTCCTGCTGGGAGAGGTGCGCGGCATCTGTGGCGGCAACCAAATCC
This sequence comes from Shimia litoralis, assembly GCF_005518135.1. GTDB lineage: Bacteria > Pseudomonadota > Alphaproteobacteria > Rhodobacterales > Rhodobacteraceae > Shimia_E > Shimia_E litoralis. The sequence continues at coordinate 281,525 of NZ_SULI01000003.1, forward strand.
GTTTCCGTCGCCTTGGCCATTCGCTGCGCGAGCCAGAAATGCACATTTTGATCGCCCAGAGGTCTCATGCAGGCACCTCTTTGAGGCGACGCATCAGGGATTTATTGCGGCAGTAGACCGGAGGACTTTCAGCGACAGGTTCGTTGCGGGACAACCAATGGGCACAATCATCAGGATTGGTGCAGCTCATACATTTCAGCACCGCATCCGAAATTTCGTCAAAACGCAGCGCACCGGACAGCGCCTGTTCCTCGAGATCAATTCCCAGACGCGCCGCAGCTGTGTCCACCAGTGACGCATGCCGTTTCATTTTTGCGATATCAGGCATCCCATGCTCCGCTTGTTGCATGGGATTCAGGCTAACACAGCCTTTTTGCGATGCCCTTGACCTGCGTCAATTCGTGCAGTCAGCGGTATTTTGGGTCTAGCTGCGAAGCTCGCCGAGATAAGCACGCACACAATCCTGAACGCGCCGGAACCTGTCTCCGCCCAATTTTACGCCGCCATACCAACGCGTTACGACGATGACATGATCTTTGAGACCTTCGCGTTCCAGCATGCGCAGAATGACCATTCCCGCGCCGCTTTCACCGTCATCCCCCTTTAGCGGGCCAGACTCGTCCATCAAAACCGCCCAAGTGTTGTGGGTGGCTTTGGCAAATTTTCTGTCCTTTTTAAGCGCCTTGAGAAAGGCGTCCACCTCGGCACGCGAGCGCGCTGCGCCCCCGGATACGGCGTATTTCGACCCGCGATCGGTGATCACATTTGTCAGTTGACGCATCACGTCTACAAGCCTGCTGCGGTCTTTTTCACGATCGCAACACGCTGGGCGTTGGGCGGGTGCGTGCCCAAAAAGACATTGCCGGGATCAGGAATACGCGAGAAAAATTCAACACCCCGCGCCGGGCTATAGCCTGCTTTATGCGTAATGATTGTGCCCAATTGGTCTGCTTCCAATTCATAGGCTTTGGAATAGCTGCGTGCGCCGACCCCTGCGCCCAAATCCATAGCTGCCTCGAGCGTGCTGGCATCAGCCCCTGCCACAGCGACAAGAATACCCGCAATCGCGGCCCCTGCCATCGCATCACGCTGCTGGCGCGCCAGGTGACCCATAAGGTGATGCGCAGCCTCGTGGCCCATCACAAATGCCAGTTCATCGTTATTTCGCGCCTGCGAAACGAGCGCCGCAGTAAAGGTGATGGTCGGACGACCAGATTTGCTCAGGGATTGATACGCATTGGGCGCCGCGTTCTGGCGCGGGTCAACAGAAATCAGGAAGTCACAATTCACCCCCTGTGTCAGCCGTTTGCATTCGCGTTCGGCCACGGGCTCCATTCGGCGCTTGATCGGGGCAAGTCGGCTTTGGGCTTGGGCCACACTGATCGTGGCAACGGGTTTGGCAGCCGGAGCCGCCTGTGGCGTCGGTGACGTGGTCGTTGTGGTACAGGCGGTCAGCCCGCCAATCGCTGCGGCAACAATCATCCATCGCATGGCACAGGGTACTTTCTTGGCAATACAGATTTAAAACTAGGCCGCGGACCACACGGTTTCCAGCCCTATTTTGCAAAGGCGTTCATCGGACACACCGGGGTTGAGGCTTGTTATTGCGATCACAATCGCTACTCTATGGTTATGTTCAGCATCGAGCACGAATTTGACGCAACCGTTGTAACCCTTGTCGATGAGGGGACTGCACCGCTTGTGGAAGACATCACAATCAACATGTTCGAAGATTGTGTGACCGTAGAACAATTGGATCCGCGCACAGATCAGGTTCAGAAAATCACGTTTTCACTGGGACAGGTTCAGGAACTGGCCGCCGCGCTGGATTTACCCGAGGGCGTGTATACGCTTCAGCGCGATGCTGAATCTAATCCGTGACCACAAACACCTTGTCTCGAGACACCTGCCCCTTGACCAGTGCCACACGTGATTTGGCCACACCCAGCGCTTTGGCCAGCAATTTCTGCACTGCGCGCGTGGCCTTACCGTTTTCCGGAACCTCCGTGACATAGACACGCACCATGCCGTCCTCGACTTTGATCATATTGCGCGACGCTTTTGGGGTCACGCGCACCGCAATCGTCTGTCCTGTTTTTGCAAGGTGACGTAAATCCTCAGGCACACAGCGCTCCTTATGGTGGGGTTGATTTTCACGATCTCTGCAGCAAGCATGGCATAATGCGAAACGGGGCAGAGGAACGATAGGATGCATACCGGATTTTTCTGGGATGAGCGATGTTTTTGGCATTCGGGTGGAAACTATGCCCTGACGTTGCCGGTCGGTGGATATGTACAACCGCTGTCAGGCGCAGGATTGCCCGAAAGCCCCGAAACCAAACGGCGGTTAAAGAACCTGATGGATGTCAGCGGCTTGTCCAATGACCTTGAGATGCGCAGTGCTCCAGAAGCGACCCGCACTGATTTGGAGCGTGTCCACCCGCCCAGCTTTCTGGATCGTTTCAAAGCCCAATCCGATGCAGGTGGTGGAGAATTGGGTTTGCGCACGCCATTTGGCCAGGGCGGGTACGAGATCGCGGCATTATCAGCAGGGTTGGCCAAAGACGCGGTATTGGCCGTGCTAGAGGGTGACATGGATAATGCCTATGCGTTGTCGCGACCGCCGGGTCATCATTGCTTGCCAGACTGGCCAAACGGATTTTGCCTGCTGGCCAATATCGCCATCGCCATCGAAGCGGCCAAATCCCAAGGATTGGCCAAGCGCGTCGCGGTGATCGATTGGGATGTACACCATGGCAATGGCACCGAGGCCATATTTTGGGATCGTGACGATGTGTTGACGGTGTCTTTGCATCAGGCACACAACTATCCTCTGGATACCGGAGACATCGACGCACGGGGTGTCGGTGCAGGGTATGGGCACAATATCAACATACCGCTCCCACCCGGGGCGGGTCACGCGACCTACATATACGCGATGGAGCGTATCGTTTTACCTGCGCTGCACACTTATGCGCCCGATCTTGTGATCGTAGCCTGCGGGTATGATGCGTCGGCATTCGATCCGTTGGGCCGCATGATGGCCACGGCGCAAACGTTCCGCGACATGACGCGTCTGGTGATGCAGGCCGCAGACGCGCTCTGTGGGGGCAAATTGGTGATGGTGCACGAAGGTGGATATTCCGAAGCCTATGTCCCGTTTTGCGGGCACGCCGTGTTGGAACAGCTTTCGGGCAGCCTGATGCATGTGCCAGACCCCATGGCCAAGACACTGGAGCAACGCCAACCCGACATCCGGTTTGAACAATTCGCCAAAGACCAGATTGATGAAATGGCGGAAACCTTGCTCAAACTTTGACAAGATGGTTGAAACCGCTGGTGAATACGCCGACATGTGTCGCAACTCTAAATAATTGGAATTTCTGTATGCCCGCTCCGAACCTTCAGGCGCTCGAGTTTCTTCTGACTAGACGCTCACGCCCTGCAAAGACGCTGACCACTCCGGTCCCGGACCGTGTCGCGCTTGAACCGATCTTACAGGCAGCGCTGCGCACGCCGGATCATGGCAAACTAGAGCCGTGGCGGCTTGTGGTCTTGGAACAAGGTGCCCTGCGCCGCATGGGCGACATCGTCGGAGCACGGGCCCAACAGCTTGGACTTGATGACGACAAGACCAGCAAAGGTCGCAATCAATTCGACACCGGCACATTGGCCGTTGCCGTGGTTGTTTGCCCTGTAATTGCCGAAAAAGTCCCTGAAATCGAACAAAGCTACTCGGCCGGTGCCGTTTGTCTGGCATTGCTGAATGCAGCGTTGGCGTCGGGTTGGGGGGCAAATTGGTTGTCGGGATGGCCAAGCCACGATCGCGTGTTCCTGACCCAAGCGCTGGATCTGGCACCGCATGAACATGTAGCAGGATTCATCCATATCGGCACTGAAAAAGCGACGCCGCCCGAACGCCCGCGCCCCGACATAAAGGAAAAGGTCACATGGGTATCGCACTGATTTTCAAATCGTTCTTTTTGGCCTTGAGCCAACTGGGCGACCCGCGGTTTCGCCGTGTTCTTGGGTTGGGGATCATCCTGACGTTTGCGCTGTTGATCGCATCATATGCCGGGCTGTTGTGGGTGCTGGACCTCTTGGTTGGCGAAGACGCCTATGTGCCCGTGATCGGACAGGTCACGTGGCTGGACGATCTGCTCAGCTTCTCGTCCTTTATCTTTATGTTCATTCTGTCCATTTTTCTGATGGTTCCAGTGGCATCTGCAATCACGTCAATGTTTCTGGATGATGTCGCGCAAGCCGTGGAAGACAGGCATTATCCAAACCTGCCTGCGGTCGATCCTGTTCCGTTTTCGGATGCCTTGCGTGATACCCTGTATTTCTTGGGCGTACTGATCATTGCCAACCTGTTGGCGTTCATCCTTTATGCGTTTTTCTCGGCGCTTTCGGTGTTCATTTTTTGGGGATTGAACGGCTTCTTATTGGGCCGTGAATATTTCCAACTGGCCGCAATGCGGCGCCTTGGCCGTCAAGGCGCAGCTGCGTTGCGCAAGAAGAACAAGGGGACGATCTGGCTTGCAGGGATATTGATGGCGGTGCCGCTCTCAATACCGCTGGTAAACTTGCTGATCCCAATTGTGGGGGCCGCAACCTTTACCCATCTGTTCCATCAGATACAGGCGGCAGACGATCCATCCAGTCAAAGTCGCGTACAGTGATCTGGCCGGTCGTGATGATCCAGAACAAGATACCCCACATCACGGCCGCCACCACAGTCGTAATCAGAGCTTTGGGTTTCAGGTTGTGATGTTCAGGCGCCCCCGCGTGGGTGCCTGGCACCACTTCTCCCATATCGCCCTGAGTCTTAAGGCGGATCGGAATCGCGATCAAAAAGGTCATGAACCACAAGACCGCGTACAAGACGATGGCAGACGTAATCGACATTTACAGGTCTCCTGAATGCAATTGATGTGTCGGCGCGCACAACAAGGTCTATCGCGCGCGCCCTAGGTCAAATGAGATCAAACTTGTTCGAGTTCAACCAGACAGCCGTTGAAATCTTTCGGGTGCAGGAACAAAACAGGTTTCCCGTGGGCACCGATCTTGGGCTCGCCTGATCCCAAAACGCGCGCGCCCGTAGATTTCAGATGATCCCGTGCGGCCAAAATGTCATCCACTTCATAGCACACATGGTGAATGCCGCCTGATGGGTTTTTCTCGAGAAAGCCGTTGATCGGGCTGTCATCCCCCAATGGATACAGCAATTCGATCTTGGTGTTGGGCAGCTCGATAAATACGACTGTGACGCCATGATCCGGCTCGTCTTGAGGGGCCCCGACTTTGGCGCCAAGCGCGTTGGCATATTGGGCAGAGGCCGCTTCCAGATCAGGAACAGCAATGGCAACGTGGTTCAATCGACCAATCATCGGGAAATCCTTTCGGGTGCATAAGTCTGGGCACCTTATGGGCAAGGCCAGAATGGGTTGCAAGCGACAGGGGGTCGCGATGGCCAATTTCACCTGCCACAGATTAACGTCTTATTCACCAACCCTGCCCTAATTTGTGGGTCTCTCGTTTGATCACTGCAGGAGCCTGCCATGGATGAATTTGCACCTTATGCCGCCCACTCGATGCCAACAGCACAACGTCCATTGCTCGGGTTGACCGTGCTCGTCGTCGAAGACAGCCGCTTTGCTTGTGATGCCATGCGTTTGCTGTGTCTGCGCAGTGGCGCCCGTATTCGTCGCGCGGATTGTCTGGCCTCGGCGCGTCGACACTTGCAAATCTATCGACCTTCTGTGGTGATTATTGATATGGGGCTGCCGGATGGATCGGGCGCGGAACTCATCGAAGAACTGACCAAGGCCCAACCCCACAACGGTGTGGTTCTGGCCACGTCCGGCGATCTTTTTGCCGAAGACGAGGCGATCGCAGCGGGTGCCGATGGATTTTTGGCAAAACCCCTCGACAGCCTCGGAAGCTTTCAGCAGGCCATTCTGTCTCGCCTTCCTCATGATCAACGCCCGTCGATGCCGCGCGTTGTCCCGGAAGAGGCCATCACGCCCGACCCCGTGGCCTACCGTGATGACCTCTGTCACGCTGCAGATACGTTACAAACAAACCACCAAAGCCAAGTGATCAATTACGTCGCCAAGTTTTTGTCAGGGATTGCCATGAGCGCCAAGGATACGCCTTTGCACATGGCGGCTCAGGCCGTGGCCAAGGCCCACAACGAAGGTGCACGATCAGAGGCCGTGGTGGCACGTCTCAGTGAAATGGTTCAGGCGCGCCTCGCTCAAGAACCTGTCATCTAGCTTAATATACCTTTGGGTCATCATTGGCACGCACAAGGCGTGTCAGGTCGCTGAGGCTTTCGGCTTGTCGCCCCTTTGGGTCAAAGTTGGACGGAGACAGCCAGACATCATATGCCGCCGACAAAGCCGCCCACTCTTTGTCGATAGCTGCAAACCACGCAGTGTCGCGATTGCGCCCCTTGACCACAGTGGCCTGACGGAACACACCCTCATAACTGAGGCCAAGCCGTTGCGCCGCGCGCCGTGACGGCATGTTCAACGCATCGCACTTCCATTCGAACCGCCGGTATCCAGCTTCAAAGGCCCACTTCATCATCAGGTAAAACGCCTCGGTGGCGGCGCGCTGTCCCTGCAATTGTGGTGACAGATTGATGTGCCCGATTTCGATGGATCCTGACTCGGGCGTGATCCTCAAGTAGGATGCAACGCCACCCCAACTTTGGGTGTCTTTATCAAAAAGTGCGTAAAAGAAAGGGTCCGCATGATCGCTGACGCTCTTGACCCAGCGATGATACGCTGCGGCTGAATGAAACGGCCCATAGGGCAGGTAGTCCCACACGGCATCATGCCCTTCATACGCCCGAAACAACAGCGCAGCATGTGCTTCGGCTTGCAGAGGTTCAAGCCGTACATATCGCCCATCAAGCGTGTCCCCAGTGGGGGCAATCGGTGGGGTCCAGTTTGGGATAATTTCCCCAGTGGGTCTTGGCTCTGCCATGCGCGGGCTCCGTCTATTCAAGGCCACCTTTGCATATCTGTTGCAATTCTGCCAAGCCCCTGAATTCTAAGCAGCATATGTGCACAAACCCCGAAACGCATAAGGCCGCCCACAAAAGGGACGGCCTTAGCGAAAACGTATGTGCGATCTGATCAGTCTTGCGGGATCACGCGCAAACCCAGCTCCATCAATTGATCCGGAGTGGGATCAGACGGGGCGTTCATCATCAAATCTTCAGCGCGTTGGTTCATTGGGAACATCACGACTTCACGAATGTTGGCTTCGTCAGCAAGCAGCATCACGATCCGATCCACGCCTGCGGCACAGCCACCGTGGGGCGGAGCGCCATATTGAAAGGCATTGACCAACGCGCCAAAGCGGTTTTCAACTTCGTCTTTGCCATAGCCCGCAATTTCAAAGGCTTTGAACATAATCTCTGGCTTGTGGTTCCGGATCGCACCGGACACCAGTTCATAACCGTTGCATGCAAGATCGTATTGATAGCCCAGCACGTCCAGCGGATCGCCGTCCAGCGCATCCATTCCACCCTGAGGCATCGAAAACGGGTTATGCTCAAAATCGATCTTGCCGGTTTCTTCATCCCGCTCATAAATCGGGAAATCCACAATCCATGCAAAGGCAAAACGGTCCTTGTCGATCAGACCCAGCTCTTCACCGATCACGTTGCGTGCGCGACCTGCAACAGATTCAAACGCCTTAGGTTTACCACCCAAGAAGAACGCGGCGTCGCCGACGCTTAGCCCCAATTGCTGGCGAATAGCTTCTGTGCGCTCCGGGCCGATGTTTTTGGCCAAAGGTCCAGCGGCTTCCATGCCGCCTTCGACCTCACCGGATTTCAGCAAGGCTTGGGCTTCTTTGACTTTGATACCCAGTTCTTGGGCAACAGAATCCGCCGTTTTCTCGCGCCAGAAGATATAGCCCATACCCGGCAGGCCTTCACTTTGTGCGAATTTGTTCATGCGATCGCAGAATTTGCGGCTACCACCGGTGGGCGCCGGAACGGCACGGATCTCGGTGCCTTCCTGCTCTAGAAGTTTGGCAAAAATCGCAAAGCCAGAGCCTGCGAAGTGCTCTGACACCACTTGCATCTTGATCGGGTTGCGCAGGTCAGGCTTGTCGCTGCCATACCAAAGTGCTGCGTCTTTATAGGAAATCTGTTCCCACGTCTGATCCACCTTGCGGCCACCGCCGAACTCTTCGAACACGCCTGTCAAAACAGGCTGGATCGTATCGAACACGTCTTGCTGGCTGACGAAGGACATTTCGAGATCAAGCTGGTAAAAATCTGTAGGCGAGCGATCCGCACGAGGGTCTTCGTCGCGGAAACACGGTGCGATCTGGAAATACTTGTCGTATCCAGCAACCATCATCAGCTGTTTGAATTGCTGAGGGGCCTGCGGCAGCGCATAGAACTGGCCAGGGTGCTGACGGGAGGGCACCAAAAAGTCACGCGCGCCTTCTGGGCTCGAGGCCGTGATAATCGGGGTTTGATATTCACGAAATCCCTTGTCCCACATCCGCTTGCGCATGCTGGTCACAACGTCGCTGCGCAGGGTCATGTTCTTTTGCATGGCATCACGGCGCAGATCAAGGAAACGGTACTTAAGACGCGTCTCCTCAGGGTATTCCTGATCACCAAACACCATCAACGGCAGCTCGGCAGCCTGACCCAGAACTTCGATATCGCGGACGAACACTTCGATTTCACCGGTCGGGATAGACGCATTCACAAGGCTCTCGTCGCGGGCCATGACATTGCCGTCGATCCGGATACACCATTCCGAGCGCACTTTTTCAAGGTCAGCAAAAACAGGGCTGTCAGGGTCCGCCATCACTTGGGTAATGCCATAGTGATCGCGCAAGTCGATGAACAAAAGGCCGCCATGGTCGCGCACACGGTGCACCCAGCCAGACAGGCGGACGGTTTCGCCCACGTTGGATTTATTCAGATCAGCACAGGTGTGGCTGCGATAGGCATGCATGGTCGGCCCCTCTCAAGGGTGAAAGTAGTGAAGTCGCGCTGATACACCTTTTCGCGGGGCCAAAGTCAAGAGAACTTGCCCCGGATTGATCTAAAAAGGCACGTTCCACTCAAGATATACCGTTCGGCACAGCATCCCTAGGGTGTTATGGGCTTCTGCATCTCGACCCGGATCAACCCACGCAACGAATTTCCCATATGAATTTCCGTCGCGTCTTCGATATCTTGAAGACCCAAAACACCTTCTTGCACATGGCCAGCGTCAATCAGGCTCTGGCGGAGAACCCCCGGCAGAACGCCACATGCCAAGGTCGGTGTGATCACTTCGCCGGTTTTGCGTGTGACGAATATATTTGTAATCGTCCCCTCACATACCTCGCCCCGCTCGTTCAGGAACACCAGTTCGTCAATCCCATCGGGCAAGGCTGCGCGCGCGGCATCATAAAGCGCGCGCTGTGTCGTCTTGTGACCGAGCCACACATCCTGCGACCAAAGCCGATTTGGCGCGAAGCAGACGGTCCACGGTTCGACGACGCGCGCCATTGGGGTACTGGTGAACTCAAACCCACCCACGCCAAGGGTCAACCGACACCGCAGGGCCTGCGTGCCCGCCACAGACAGGCAGCCCAATGCGCGCGTACGGTCGAATGCGAACCCCATCGCAAGTGCCGAGCGCTGCATACGCGCAAGATGCTGGTCCAAACGGATGAAGCCCTGCTCGGGCACCCAACCGAAGGTTTCGATCAGGCGCGTTCCCTCGGGAACGGATTCGCGAAACGTGCTTTCCATAGTGCTTCCTCGTATTCAGACGATGCCGTGCTATCCCAAACCAGACCGCCCCCTACGTTCAAAACGGCGGCGCCTGCTTCCGCCATCAAGGTGCGGATCGCCACGCTGAATTCGCTTTGCCCATCGGGTGCGGCCCAGCCGATTGTCCCGCAATAGATGTCGCGCGCGGCGGGTTCCAAATCGTTCAGAATCTCCATGGCCCGCATTTTCGGGGCCCCTGTGATGGACCCGCACGGAAACAGGGCGCGAAAAATATCGCCCAATCCGGTATCGGGTTGCAAGTCTGCGGCCACGCGCGACACCATTTGATGCACGGTGGCATAGCTTTCGACCTTGAACAGCTCTGGCACATGCACCGATCCGGGGCGGGCGACGCGGGATATGTCATTGCGCAGCAAATCGACAATCATCAGGTTTTCCGCGCGATTTTTCTCGTCTTCCGCCAGCCATGCTTTGCGACGCGCATCCTCGGTAGGATCATCACTTCGCGGCTGTGTCCCCTTCATGGGGCGTGTTTCGATATGCCCACGCGCGTCGGTGCGGAAAAACAATTCGGGCGACCGGCTAAGCAACGATGGCAGACCCTCTTGCTCCACAAGTGCCCCGTGCCCCACCGGCTGGCGGGCCTCTAATGCAGCATAGAGATCGCGGATATCTCCGGTGTACGTCGCATCCATCGGAAAGGTCAGGTTGGCCTGATAGATATCCCCTGCCCCAATATAATCGTGCACTGTTGCAAATGCGGTCTCATATTCGCGTTCGGACCATCGGGGCCGCAACGCCGACAATTCAACGGTCTGATGGCTGGCAAGCGGCGCGGCTTTTGACGGCGCATCAAACACCCCGAAACACAACAACGGCAAACGCCGATTTTTAGGAAGCCGGTGCTCGAGTCGCGGCTCGAGAGCATATCCAAGTTCATAGGTTGCATAGCCAGCAAGCCAGTTCCCGTCTGCACGCGCTTGATCCAGCGCCGCCAGCGCGCCAGAGACGTCTTCAAGGTTTTGCGCAACAATCAACCTGTGCGGCGCAGAAAACTGCGTCGCAATGCCGTCTGGCCCATGGTCAAATCGAATCTTCAATGTCACGCCTCTTGAATGTCATTGGCTTCCATATATGCTGATCCTTGCCAAAGGACAGGGTTGAAAGCGGCAGATTGCGTCATTTTCCCGATCCCCCTTGCACCTCGTCCCGCGATGTCTATAACCCACGACAATTTGCGCATTCGGGCGACTCTCCTCTAGCATTGTCGCCCCTAAACCCGAGGTCTGCCATGCCCAAAAGAACCGACATCTCTTCTATCATGATTATCGGGGCTGGCCCCATTGTCATCGGCCAAGCCTGTGAATTTGACTATTCGGGAGCCCAAGCCTGTAAAGCCCTTCGAGAAGAAGGGTATCGCGTCATTCTGGTCAACTCGAATCCAGCCACAATTATGACCGATCCAGAGCTGGCAGATGCGACTTATATCGAGCCCATCACCCCCGAGATTGTGGCCAAGATCATCGAAAAAGAGCGCCCCGACGCCTTGCTGCCCACGATGGGCGGACAAACCGGATTGAACACCTCGCTCGCCTTGGAAGAAATGGGCGTGCTGGAAAAATTTGGCGTTGAAATGATTGGGGCCACGCGTGACGCCATTGAAATGGCCGAAGATCGCAAACTGTTTCGCGAAGCCATGGATCGTCTTGGCATCGAAAACCCGCGGGCAACCATTGTGACCGCACCCAAGAATGAGGATGGCAGCGCCGATTTGGATGAAGGCGTGCGTCTCGCTTTGGAAGATCTGGAAGACATCGGGCTTCCTGCGATTATCCGTCCGGCCTTTACCATGGGCGGCACAGGCGGCGGCGTGGCATACAACCGCGAAGATTACATGCACTTCTGCCGCACCGGGATGGACGCCAGCCCTGTGAACCAAATTCTCGTCGACGAGAGCCTGCTGGGGTGGAAAGAATACGAAATGGAAGTGGTCCGCGACAAAGCGGATAACGCCATCATCGTCTGTTCGATTGAAAACATTGACCCCATGGGCGTGCACACGGGTGACTCAATCACTGTGGCCCCTGCCCTGACTTTGACGGACAAAGAATATCAGGAAATGCGTAACGGCTCTATTGCGGTCTTGCGCGAGATCGGCGTTGAAACAGGTGGATCGAACGTTCAATGGGCCGTGAACCCCAAAGACGGCCGGATGATCGTCATCGAAATGAACCCGCGCGTGTCACGCTCTTCTGCGTTGGCGTCCAAGGCAACGGGGTTCCCGATTGCCAAGATCGCGGCCAAACTGGCTGTCGGCTTCACGCTTGACGAGCTGGACAATGACATCACCAAGGTGACACCTGCCAGCTTTGAACCCACCATCGATTACGTCGTGACCAAAATTCCAAAGTTCGCGTTCGAGAAATTCCCTGGATCGGAACCATATCTGACCACAGCGATGAAATCGGTCGGCGAAGCTATGGCGATTGGCCGAACCATTCACGAGTCGCTGCAAAAAGCGCTGGCGTCGATGGAATCCGGTCTGACCGGATTTGACGAGGTCGAAATCGAAGGTGCACCGGACAAAGCCGCCGTGATCATGGCCATTTCCAAGCAAACTCCGGATCGTATGCGTACGATTGCCCAAGCCATGCGGCATGGCCTGACCAACGCAGAAATCCAGAATACAACCATGTTTGACCCTTGGTTCCTTGATCGTATCCGCGAGATCGTGGACGCCGAAGACCACGTTCGCACCAACGGGTTGCCCGCTGACGCCGAAGGCTTGCGCAAGCTCAAGATGATGGGCTTTACCGATGCACGGCTTGCCAAGCTGACCGGCTTTGCCGAGGCAGATGTCCGCAAGGCGCGCCATTCTGCTGGCGTCACAGCCGTCTTTAAGCGGATCGACACCTGCGCGGCAGAATTCGAAGCTCAAACTCCCTATATGTATTCCACCTATGAAGCACCGATGATGGGCGAAGCCGAATGTGAAGCCCGCCCAAGTGATCGTAAAAAGGTGGTGATCCTTGGCGGTGGCCCAAACCGGATTGGTCAAGGGATCGAGTTTGACTATTGCTGCTGTCACGCCTGCTATGCGCTGACGGATGCTGGGTATGAAACCATCATGGTCAATTGTAACCCTGAAACGGTTTCGACTGATTATGATACATCTGACCGCTTGTATTTTGAGCCTTTGACATTTGAACATGTCATGGAAATCCTGCGCGTCGAGAAAGACAACGGCACGCTGCACGGTGTGATCGTTCAGTTCGGCGGTCAGACACCTCTGAAGATCGCTCAGGCCCTGCAAGATGAAGGCATCCCAATTCTTGGCACGACGCCAGATGCCATTGACCTTGCCGAAGACCGCGAGCGCTTTCAGGCATTGGTCAATCAACTTGGGCTGAAACAGCCCAAGAACGGCATTGCATCTACAGACACGCAAGCCCTTGCTATTGCTGATGACATCGGCTTTCCGCTGGTTATTCGCCCGTCGTATGTTTTGGGCGGACGTGCCATGGAAATCGTGCGCGACATGGCCCAGTTGGAACGCTATATCGCCGAAGCGGTAGTCGTGTCGGGCGACAGCCCCGTTTTGCTGGACAGCTATCTCGCAGGTGCGCTGGAATTGGATGTCGACGCCCTGTGCGATGGCAAAAACGTCCATATCGCAGGTATCATGCAGCACATCGAAGAGGCGGGGGTACACTCGGGCGACAGCGCCTGTTCCTTGCCTCCGTATTCCTTGTCTCGTGACATGATCAAACGCATCGAGGTCCAAGCGCATGATCTCGCCATTGCCCTGAACGTTGTTGGCCTGATGAATGTGCAGTTTGCGATCAAAGATGACGAAATCTATCTGATCGAAGTCAACCCGCGCGCCTCTCGCACCGTGCCATTTGTCGCCAAATCCACCGACAGTGCGATTGCGTCCATTGCGGCACGATTGATGGCAGGAGAACCGCTCAGCAACTTCCCGCTGCGTGCACCCTATAACGAAGGTGACGATATTTCGACACCACAGCCAATCGCCGACCAAATGACGTTGGCTGATCCCAATATGCCGTGGTTCTCAGTCAAAGAAGCGGTGATGCCCTTCGCACGGTTCCCCGGCGTTGATACAATTCTCGGTCCAGAGATGCGCTCAACCGGTGAAGTTATGGGATGGGATCGCTCGTTCCCGCGGGCCTTCCTCAAGGCACAACTTGGCGCAGGCATGGAGCTGCCCAATTCAGGCAAGGCGTTTATCTCGATCAAAGACGCAGACAAAACACCTGATATGCTAGAGGCTGCCAAAGTGCTTGGCGAAATGGGCTTTGGGATTGTTGCCACAGCCGGCACAGCCAGCTGGCTGGCCGAACAAGGTGTGGCATGCGATCAGGTGAACAAAGTGTATGAGGGTCGCCCAAACATTGTGGATACGCTTAAGAACGGCGAAATCTCATTGGTGATGAACACCACCGAAGGGGCACAGGCCGTCAACGACAGCCGCGAAATCCGATCTGTCGCGCTTTATGACAAAATCCCCTACTTCACGACAGCAGCCGCTAGCCACGCAGCGGCGTTGGCAATGAAAGCCCGCGAAGAAGGTGATCTCGAAGTGCGCAGCCTTCAGGGCTAAGCGCTCAGCTCGTCATCAAAGCATCACTCATTTGGCAGCCAGAAGATATTACGTCTTCTGGCTGCCTTATTGTTTGGAGGTTATCCAGCCTACGCGTCGTTTCCGATATGCTTGGCCAAACAGCGGCGCACCCAGAGACTGAGGTCTCTTTGCACCTCAAGTTGGGGCCCGTCATTGTCAGACATGTCTATTTCGCTGAGTGTTTTGACGTGAACCGCTAATCGTCGTGATGACAGGCACCGAGAAATTTGAGCAGTTTGCAACGTACCGTCTGAGGGTGAAAAACCACTCTACGCCCCGATTTTTTCAAAAATTTAAACTCGTTAAGCTAAATAATTGCAGACGCTTGGACTGACAAATTCCTGACCAAAATGCCGGATCGAGCTTGTGAAGCTGGAAAGTGAGGTGGCTCTATGCACCTTGCGCCCTGAGGTTGGAATTGTAGTTCGAAAATATGATCGCCGCAATGATCGCCAAAGACCCCAAGGCCTCATACACACCAAAGGCTTGGCCGCTCAACACTGCGCCAGAAATCACTCCCGAGATAATTTCTAACGTTAGCAGGCTGGTCAACTCAGAGGGGCGTAAAATGTTTGCCGCCCAAACCGTGCCAAACATGACCGGCGCCAAGAATAGGATTCCGGTGGCGAGAGCAATAAAGTTTGCCCAAACATCACTGCCCATAGACACTGTACCCTCAGGGCCAAAAAAATAGACTGCCCCCAACCCAAAACAGGTCGACGAGACCACCAGCACAAATGTCACGGTGGCTGTTGCAGATTTTGGCGTGCCATGCGCCAAAGCTGCTCCAATAGAAAAAAAGAAACCAGACAAAAGCGCCAACAAATCCCCACTGCTGCCAATAGCCTTGAAATCAAGGGAAAATCGATGAATCGTAACAATGCCAATCAGCATGAGAGCGATGACCCCAAAGTCATATAGGGCAAAGCGCCGGCGGCAGAATACGACCTCAATAATAATGCTCCATGCCAGTGCGAGATAGAATAAAAGCATCCTGTGGCCGCAGGACAACTTGCACCGACTGGGAGACTTTTACAGCCATCGGAGCGTAGCAAGCACGGGGATCTGGTCGTTCATTTTGAGTTGGAAAACCAACAACACCGAGCGCAGTTGGTCGAGGGGAGTAGTTGCCTTGCCCAAGCCTATACCACACAGATCGGAGGAACGCTGCAAGATAGCTTTCTCGGTGAAATTATCCAGGCCTTCGGTGTTGAGAAGGCCTTTATCATGAGAATGAAAGTCTGGGTTTCCTTGGTGGTCGGCGTCGGCGTTCTGCTGGACAGCAACTGAACACCGAATGAGCATGCGTCATCTTGGTCGTTTTTGTCTAAAATCTTTGGCTTCTTGAGCAGTGAAGTGGCCGAGGCAAATCAGAAAGTGGACTAAGGTGTATCCCAAACCTTTGAGGCCTAACCGCCTCCCCTTGACCTGCCACCCACGGCCTCGACCAGAGGCAGTGCACGCCGGCCATTCATCACAGTAGAGGCCCCGCTGAAAACCAAAGTCATATGGGCTCATGGCCGACTTGCGGCAACGCAGAGAACTCCTCGATTTCAAGCGAATGCGGATGTCGGTTTTCAACGTTGCGGCTTGATCGGTTCGCACCTGCGCAAAATGGCCACTTCCCGCCCTGCGTGCAGATCGGCCATGTCTGCTTTGGGCTGGCTGCCGTCATCTAGCGGCTGGGAACTGGCGCGGAAACGCTGCGACCCTGCTGCCGCGCCGCCGCAAGGCAGCTTTGAGCCCAAACCGACTAAAACTATGTAGTGCAGCACGCAGCCTGAATGAGGATAGACGGGCTGCTGAGAGCGAAAGATCAGTCCTCTACGGCTATCTTAAGCTCTCTGTTGAACAGTTGATATCCTGCAAGAAGTTGGGTCACGAAGTTCACAGCATAGGGGTTATCGACAATCTCATCTGATTGGGTGAACAGCGTTTTGTCTCCACAGGCTTCAACCGCGTATATATGATTGTCATGCCCGCCGCCGAGATCAGCGGGGAACGGATCAGACCACCCGATTTTTTCACCATCTTCAAAGATCAGCGTATGTGGAATTTTATTTGAAATCGGGCGTCCCGCATCATCAACACCAAACAGGAAAGTAACCACCACGCTGCCGCCACTTTCAATGTCACCGGTCATTCCTTGCAGGGTTCCAGTGCTCCAGGTCGGCATGGTCTCAAAATTGGTCAAGGTGGCCCAAACTACGGCAGGTGCCGCGTCGATCAGGATGGATGTGTTTATGGTGGCATGGGTGGCGCTGAGCTGAGCAATGCCGCCGCGCATCATCGCGTCGTCGCAGGCTAAATTTGAATTTTGGCCTGATCCGTCGGCCAACACTGGCGTGCTGAGAGAAGTCGCAAGAAACGTTGCGGCGACGCAGGTGGATTTAATGATGCTAGATCGTGTCATGTTCACTCCTGTAATTGATGATTTTGTATCTAGGGCGCAAACGGCGTATCGTCCTGCCAGATCCTCTGACATACATGCCTATTCCTCTAAAGATGCGTATTTTTCGTGATCTCAAACAGCCTACTTGCTAGGAGGTGATGAGGGAGTTTTCCATGCCACAAGACAAATTGCATCGCCTAGCGAAACAATATGAAATCAATCAAAATAGCGGCTTACCGGCATATTTGAATGCTGCTCATGTTTTTGGCCGTGAAGAGGTCAGTGAGTTTGAGACCATTCTTTACAATCCCTTCATCTGCCTAATCCTTCAGGGAAAGAAGGAAATGATCATTGGAGAGAAAGCCATTTCCTTGGTGCCGGGTGACGCGTTTTTGGTTAGCCACGACTTGCCCGTCACCGCGAAGATC
Organism: Shimia litoralis; assembly: GCF_005518135.1. Taxonomy (GTDB): domain Bacteria; phylum Pseudomonadota; class Alphaproteobacteria; order Rhodobacterales; family Rhodobacteraceae; genus Shimia_E; species Shimia_E litoralis. The sequence continues at coordinate 298,759 of NZ_SULI01000003.1, forward strand.
CTGGAGGCTAGCCCAGAGGCTCCGTACCGTGCATTGGTTTTTGCGTTGGATCTGGGAATCTTGCGTAGCCTTTACGAGCAAGTCGGCGAAGCGATCTCAGCGGAAGCTTCGGCAAGTGCCCTATCGGCCACCGTAGCAGACCCCGCCTACATTGCGCCCATGGCGCGTTATCTTGAATTGATGGATTCGCCGCTGGACGCACAGGTGCTTGGCCCGATGATCGTGAGAGAGATTCACTTTCGTTTGGTGATGTCTCCTATCGGCGGGATGTTGAGGAATCTTCTTTCGGTCAACAGCCATGCCAGCCGAATTGCCAAAGCTATAATACAGATCAGAAACAAGTTTCGTGAACCGTTAATCGTGGCCGACCTTGCAGAGATCGCGGGGATGAGCCCGTCCTCCTTTCATGAGCATTTCAAGTCCGTGACAGGCACAACGCCGTTGCAATACCAAAAAGACCTGCGGATGATTGAGGCGCGTGAAATCATTATGCGAGGTGCGTGCTCAGTTTCGACTGCGGGTTTTGAGGTCGGATATGAAAGCGCCACGCATTTCAGTCGCGACTATTCTCGTAAGTTCGGTTGCCCGCCTAAACATCACCTTGCGCAGGCTAAATGACGGATCACGATGTGCTCATCTTAGCGGCTATTGCCGGAGGAGGCGAACGGCAACTGCGTCCCGCAGTGCTGCCCTCTGGCCAGCAAAAATGCTGCGCAATGCGTCGAACGGCTGCTTCGGGGAAGCTACGATGCAGCACCGGGACATCTCGCCAAGGTCCGGTTTGGGCCGAAAGCACCAGTTGGCGCTACTCCAATGAAGGGCTGCTTTGTTCTGCATTTCCGCTCCTCTCGCTCCCCAAAAAACCGAGCCAACCTTCGTATCTATATCGATAGAAATCGAAGGAGCTTACCCCATGAAAACCTTATCAGCCCTCGGCGTTCTCGCCGGGGGTTTTCTTTTGACCCCACCACCGAGAGCCGTGCTGACGACGATGCTCTGGGTCGTTTCTCGTTCCCACCCCGCCGTCTCAGCGCTGGTTCTGCTGGCCTTGGTCTCTGCTTGGAGGTCCGATGATGATTGAATTGAACCTCGGCGACACGGTCGTCATCCGCGCTGGCGAAGACTGGCCTGAGCATCTGTTCCGGGTCGCCTATGTGTTTGATGACTGCGTTGGCGGCTACTCTCTCACAGGACCACTGGCGGGCGAATACGGCGAGCCCGACTTCGACTTAGTCCTACGGGTCCACGCCAGCGCTGACTAAACCTAATCCCCAAAACAAAAAAGGAGGAGACCTATGTCTGCTCCTTTTTTGTTTTGGGGATCGGCCTAGTCGGCCTTTGAGTGGACCTTCAGCACTAGGTCGAAGTCAGGCTCGCCGTATTCGCCAGCCAGTGGTCCGTTCAGTGAGTTGGACCTGTCGCGTTTTAGTGCCGCCCCAAGTGCTCGTTTAAGCCACCTTTCGTTCGAAGGCGACA
>NZ_SULI01000030.1 GCF_005518135.1 Shimia litoralis
TCAGCTGGAAGGCCTCAAAGAGAGGCCAGATGTCCAAAAGCGCATCAATGGCCTCGGGGCTTGGATCAACGGGAATGCCATCGGCATCTCCCACGCCTTCCCATGCAAGCACTGCCCGCCGCGCCAGTGCCTTGGCAAAGATGAGCGCGCGTTCTTCGTCGGAGGCGTCATCAGGCACTGTCTCCAAATCCGGGTCACTGCGCGTGGCCACCATCAGCGCAGTGGTCAGCGGGCGCAGGTGCAGCCGCACGCCCGGAACAAGCTCATGCCAGCGCGGTTCATTGGTGAGATCAAGTGTGAGCATCAATAGCTCTCCATGTCATTGATAAGGGTGGCACTGCACATGCGCCCAAGGAGGCTGTCTTGCGCTGCCTGCCAGTCAAAACTGGCTTGAATGCCCTGTGGACCTGAGATCTCGATCCGCGGGCGCGGCAGATAGACGGCATGGGCGGTGAAGGTAAAACTCTCGCCCGATGGTAGGGTGTAGGCGAACTCCAGCTCGCAGGCCTCGCCATTGATGGCTTGAGTGACCAGTGTCTGATCTGCAAACCGCACTTCGATGGAGCCTGTCAGCGCCGCCACCGTGGGATCGGCCCCATCAATGCGCCCGTCCGAGCGGATGGTCTCGATGCGGTCGAGATTATTGGCATAAGAGATGCTGGCAGAGACGACATTGCCCAGGGGCGCCCCATTGCGTGTGACCGCCCCGTTGAAGTGGCCGAACCGTTTAAGGGTCAAAGGGGCCGGTGTGCCGGCGACACTTGCGGCTGCCACCGCCTCACCCTGGGCCACAAGCTGCGCCGTCGCGGTCAAAAGCCCCGAGCGCTGCATTTGCCAGTTTAACTGATCCAGCATCACCCCTGAATACATCGCGTAGCGCGGGATTTCCGGCATGGCCGTCTCGATCGACATGCTGGGCAAGGTCCAGGCGCCGGATTGAAACGCGTGCGTGTAAGGCGCTTCTGTTCCCGTGGTCACCGGATCACCAAAACCGGCCTTGAGCCAAAACCCTAGCGCTTCTGCATCCATGGGCACGACAACATCCCCATCAGCGGTCACCGCGTCCTTCACCGGCGCCAGCGGATCGCGGCCGTAGCCCAAAAGCTCGGACTCTTGCAGCGGTTGCTCTGCGCCAAGCGAAGTGCTGGCAAAGGGCATCTTTGTAAACCCGCCCACAGGGGGCGTGCCATAGGTGGTCTCAAACGCAAGCGCCATCTGCGCCCGCGCCCCTTGGGCTCGTGCCATGGTGTTCTCCTCGGATTGTCGGGGTCAGCTGAGCGGGTCAGCCGTGGAATAATGCAGCACCACCGGAATGACGGCCGCCTTCAGGCTCGCCGCACCCTCGACCGGCAGATCAACCGGGCGGGGCGCTTCGGCCTCGATCCAATCGCAGAGCCCGCCCAGAGTGCGGTCGGCAGCGAGGGCCGTGCCCACGCTGGCGCAGAGCGCATCGAAGGCGGCGTCCCGATCGGCACCCTGTACAACCGCCTCGATCTCGGTGCGGTGTTGGTAGTGGTAGGCCAGCGGTGACAGTGTCACTTCGGGGTCGTCAGGATCGCCGTCGCGCAGGATAAGCAGGCCATCTGCCGGAACCCGCTCAGGCAGCACTTCGCCGCGTAGGACGGTGGCGGGCAGCGTTGAGAGCCGCGCGTGCAGCGCGGTGAGTATGGTTTCGCGTGGGGTGGGCATAGAAACTCCAATGCAGCAACGCTCAGTTGCCGGATTCTCAGTAGCGCCGATGCGCTCGCACCATTACGCCTAGAGGCGTGCCTTGGTCCCGGTCGATCGCAACGACGACGCGGGTTTTCGGTTCTTTCAGGACCTTGATCGCCTCAAATAACGATGTATCCGCAGTCAATGCGCGAAAACCCATACCAACCGCAGGATCAGTCAAGACATGCGCGATCGTGTGGTCATTCAGGTCGATAAGGCCGTCGTGTTCAAACGCCTTGATCGTGAGGTAATTTGATAATTGTTGGTGAGAAAACGCCGCTATGGCTTGGCCGTCCTCGACACAAACAAACGCCGCAGAGATCCGCGCCTCTTCTCTGCCAAGCTCCATCAAGGTCGTGGTTCTTGAGACGACATAGAACCGAGGGTCTGCTTTGCTCGCGAGACTAACCGGTGCGGATCCCGACAGGTTCGGCCTTGAACGCATGACTATGTTCACTGTCGCATGGTGCCGCATCCATTTGGCAGTGACTTCGCACCGAAGCTCCACCAACTTGATGATCTTCGATTGAATGTCGGGGACGTTCATGTCCAGAATTGGCTCATGATGCGCAACCCTGTTCCGGAACCGGTTGATCTCCCTTACCAGCGACTGGATTTCATGACGCCCTTGGCCGTGGGACAAGCCTGGAAACGCGATATTAGACTTGGTTCGCCACAGATCAGCGTATTCATTGCGAAACAGGTTGGACCAGAAATCAAAGGTGAGTTCGGCAATCACCTTTCCGCGCTCGTTAGACCGAGCTCTTTCCATTGCCTTGTCCAGAGCCCCTAGGCTCTGCGGGGTCAGCACGTTATTACGGAAGTCGCCATCCTGGTGCCATTCATCTCCATGAAGCTGACGAAGGACGCCATCCACGGCGTTGCGCAAGGTCACTTCTGCGACGCTCAAAGGGAACAGGAACGATTTCGCAAGCCTTGCGTTGTACAGATAGAGTGCGAAGGCAAAATTCTCGTTTCCCGCCGCTTTTGTGAGGTAGGTTGCGAATCGTGGCTCAGAAAGCGATGCCTTGAGTGAAGCGATCGTTGCCGCATCGTACGGGTATGAAACTTGACACTCGGCCATCGTGGATGTAAACCCCAATTACAGCAGTCGAACTGGCCCCACTGGCTTTTGCTACGCGCCGTCGACACCAGATTTGAACACCAGGTCGGGCGAGCCCCCACCTGGTGTTTTCACTTTGGCTGTATAGCCTCGCACTTTCAATTGCTCACGCGAGCATTGGCTACACAAATTTCCCTTCCACCCATTTCCCGACAATCAGCCCAGGCACCTTCGCCTGAACTTTTTCCGTATCACGGTCCAGATCCAACCGCTTGGGCAGCTTGACCTGCGGCACCAAAAGAAAGATCGGCACTGTCGCCCGTCCGCGACCGGTCTTGGAGCGCGACACAACACCCAGACCGCGATTGTTCAACCGCCCATCCGCCACCAGCAAGCTTGCCCCGCGGCGGCGATAGACAAAGCGCAACCGCATCCCGCGCCGTTTCTCCCAGTCACCGGGACTGAGCGCCTTGCCCCGCGCACCTTTGCCCGCCGCAGGCAGCGGGATCGCCATCCAAAACCCATCCTTCGAGCGGATCAGCGGCCCGGTATCATGCGCACCGATAATCTCGGGTGCCTTGGACCAGACAAGGGCCGCGGCATTCAAGCTCTCGCCAGTTTTGGGATAGGTCTGGCTGCGGATGGAGTTCGACAACCGCCGCCCAAGCCCCGCACCTGTAATTTGTCCCCGCCAGTCGCTCTTGAGCTTTGTGCCCGCGTCGCGCATGGCAGACGTGACCGCCTTTTCGCCAGCCAATACTTCCGCCGCCATGGCCGCGACGATGCCCGGAGTAATGTCGAGTTTGAGTTTCATGGGCCGATTTTCAAAGGCGATGCCTCTATCGTGATTAGTGGTTTATTTGACCGTCTCGCAAACCTGTGAGACGTTTGGTGACAGAGGGCTGGGAATGTGTTTGATCTTTTACTTTGTTTTGAGTGCCCCAATGGTCCACCATAGTATTTACTTCAAAACCACCTCTACCTTCGCCCCTGCTTCAGAACGGACATTTGTCAGCGGCGAGCATCCTGCCTTTGCCCTACTAATAGCTGAGCTAGGCAAACTAGGCGTGGGAAGCTGGCGAACGCGATATGATACGTTGTCTCGTGCGGGCGTGCACGATTGGTCACTGCGTGTTTACTGCGACGAATTTAACATCGATTGCCGTGGCAAAGATGCCTATCCCCCCGATTTCGACGCAGCAAGACTGCTGATCCAAACCGCTGGCTGGCTTTTTGCGCAAGTCCATGCTCCAAGGTTCGTGTGCCTTTCCACTACTCGAACCCACGCCAATGCATTATCTCACGCGGGAACCAGATCCACAGTCCAGATCAACCGTTCCCGATCCCGTGCGGGCTCTCCCTGAATAAGAAACATCTCTTCACCAATCAGGATCTGCTCATCGGGGCGAGGATTGGCGATGTCTGCCACGCGGATGTCGATGCGCGTGGTGTCTGATAGGAGACGCGCCGCGCCAAACTCGGTGATCTCATCGGGCTGGCGCAGAATGCCACGTGCTCGGGTAAAAAAGCCATTCATATCGCGATGCCAGATTTCCACCGAGAGATTGGGATCGGCAAAGAGTGCGGATGTGGCGAGATCGAAGGCGGGCCCTGCAAAGCCCATCAGTTCGAGCTATGCAGGCGAATGGCGAGGCCCGGGCGTTTGTTGACCGGCAGGATTGATGCCTCGGTCATCAGATCAATCCAGCGCCCTTTTGTGTCCATCTGCTGGCGGGCATAGAGGGGAAGGCCCACGGTATTGGCGGTTTCCAGAAGATTGGCAGGCCCGCCATAGGTAGTGAATGTGTCAAAGGTGCCCAAAGGGAATGCAATTCCTTCGCCCGCAGGGATCAAGCGCTCGGATGCCCCGCTTGAGAGGGTGACGGAGCCATTGTATTCCTCAAAGAGAATGCCGGCGAAGGGAAAGGCGCGGCGCATGTCTTCACGCAGAGGTTGACCACCCGTGGCGGAAAAGAACTTATAAGCCTCCTCGGTTTTGGAGTGCCCGATCAGCTTGTCAAAAAACTCCGAACTGACCAGCGCATGCGCTGTGGTCATGGTTTCTCCAAGCAGATTGTCTTCGATTGCGCGCAGGGTGGTGCGCACCTTGGTCTGAACATTGGTGCCCGCGGTCCCGAGGACAAAATCGATTGAGGTCTGCTGGAGGCCGAACTCGGTGAAGTAGTTGTAAAGAGTTGTGCCAGCGCCATCCTTAGCGATGCCGCGCAGCGCATTCATTTCCATGTATTCGCGGGTTTGGGCGTGTTTGCGGCGCATGAGCGTCAGTTTGCGGTTCATGACCTCAACGAGGGGATCGGCTGCATCAGAGACGCCCAGCGCGGGCATGCCCTGGATGTCAGCTGGCAGAACGACATCGTCGTGGGGGATCCAGGGCAGGGCAAAACTGCGCATGGAGCGCTGCTCGCGTGTGCCGACAGTGGCGGGGGCGCCAAGAGGAACAGAGGGCAGGAGGCTCAGAACACCTTCGCGCTGTTCAATCACGATGGAGCGTTGCGAGACGCCTTCAAAGCGAAACAGGCCCATCTGTCCAAGGCGGGTATAGAGGTTGGGCAGGATGTTGATGGCCTGCGTCATATCCGCAAGCGAGTAGCCGCCCGCGTCAAAAGGGTTGCGCGTGATGGTCATGGGAGACTCCAGAAAGAGAAAGAGAGGGGAGGCAAGGGAAAGGAGGCAAGGGAAAGGAGGTAAGGGCAGGTGTCAGGCGCTGTCGCGGGGGATGATGCCAAGCGCTGCCAGTTGCCCGTGTTTGGTGTCGATCTTGGCGGCGTCATCGACCGTTGCGTCAAAGGTGAGCGCTGCTTTGGAGACGATGGCAGGGCCGCGCATCAACACGACGGCGTTTTGATCGGCAGCTGAGGCATCGGTGGCATAAAGCAGAACTGCGGCCGCGTTTTGCGCACCATCACTGCCGCCCGAGGTCGCAAGCTTGTATTTGCCGCTTGCGGTGATGCGGCCCAGTACAGCGCCGACGGACAAGCTGGCCCCTGCGAGCAGAGTGACAGTTTCACGGGTGTAGTTTGGGTCGAGTTCAAGTTTCAGCAGATCGCCCATGGTGGACGGTTGGGTGAGCACGGACATGGGCGGTCTCCAAATGTGGGATCAAAAAAGAAACCCCCGCCGGGGAGGTCGACGGGGGTTCAGTTGGGCAGGCGTTTGAAGCGGGCTGAAGATCAGCCCTTCGCGCCTGCCGAGGCAGTGCGTTTGGCAGCAGCGACAATCGGGCTTTCTGCAGCCTGAGGAAGAACCGGGGAGGGAGGGGCTGCGACGATGTCCTTGTCGTCCGCGGCAATGGCCGCGCGCTGCAACACGAGTTTGCGCAATGCCTCAGGCGGGGTGGCGTCGCGCAGGGCCGCTGCTGCATCAATGGCAATGCCAAGACGCCCGGCTTGCGCGGCAATTTCTGTGATTTCGGCGGCCTCTTCGCGCAGGCGCTCTGACAATTCTGCCAAATTGCTGCTTGAAGCACCGACCGATGCACCCGGTGGGACTTGCTCAGGCGGCGCGATAGGTTCTGGCGCTGTCGCCTCAGCTGCTGCAAGATCTGGGGCCTCAAGCTCCCACGCGGGAGCATCAGGGTGTGTATCGGTGGCCATGGGCGCCTCCTGTTTTGTCTTTGACGTGGATGCGCATGACGCGCGTTGAGTTGCGGTGAGGGATGGTGTGCGAAGAAACTGCCGGAAGGCGTTAAACCCGCCGGCTAGATCAATGACTTCATCGGCGAGACCTGCGGTGATGGCATCTCGTCCGCGGTAAGTGGCGGCTTCCGTCGCGAGCGCGTGGTCTTTGCTGATCCGCCCAGCGCGAGCCGCGGCGACAGTCTCCGCAAAGAGAGACCGCAAAGCATCGATTTCTGTCTGAATGCCGTTTTTGACCGTCTCGGGAAGCGGCTCATAAGGATTGCCGTCAACTTTATGACTGCCAGAATGCACGAGGGTGACGCGCACACCGTCCTGATCAAGTTGGGTGCTCACATCTGTGTGCATCACAACAACCCCAATGCTGCCCACCGCGCCGGTGCGGGGGAGCAAGATGCGATCGGCCTGGCTTGCCAGCGCGTAGCCTGCGGAAAATGCGTGTTCGCCAACAAAGGCCCAAACCGGCTTTTTGGATCTGAGTGCTCGGATTTGATCGGCGAGATCAAACACGCCGGCGACCTCTCCGCCGAAGCTGTCAATTTCCAGCGCGACCCCATGCACGTATGGGTCCTGCGCAGCGGCGTCAATTTGCGCGGCGATCCCCTCATAGCTTGTCTGACCTGAAGACTGGCCGACCCAGCCACCGCGATGGATGAGGACGCCTGAGATCTCGATCACCGCGATGCCATCCACGACCGGATAGGGCGTGTCGCCATGTTGCTCCAGGCGCTCGGCGAGATTGCCGGCGAGAATGCTGGCGCGAGCAGGCGTGGCGGTGAGGCTTTTTGAGACCCCGTCGCTGTCCGCCAGCTCAACCTGCCGCCCGAGGATGCGAGGTCCAAGCCCGGACAAGAACGCAATGGCTTTCGAGGGCTCAACCAGCAGCGGCGTGTTGAAGGCGCGTGCGGCAATGCGGGCGTGAAGCATCAGGATTGGTCCTTGGCTTGAGTTTGCATTGACAATCTCCAAATGGTAAGGAGATGTGGCAATATGTAAGGAATATGCCGATGCATGAATCGACAGTAACGGTAAAAGGTCAGACGACCCTTCCCAGGGATGTCCGGGCCGCGCTTGGTCTGACCAGCGGGGACAAGGTGCGTTACCTGATCCTCGATGGTGAGGTTCGGATCCTTAAAGCGCGCTCCATCAAGGAGTTGCGGGGCATCTTGGCAAGATCTGGTCAGAAGCCGGTTTCCCTGGACGAGATGGACGAGGCCATTGCTGTTGGGGCAACAAAGAGCGCGGACGTCGATCAGTGATCGCGCTTGATACCAATGTTCTGGTTCGCTTTTTGGTACAGGACGACCTCGCACAAGCGGAATTGGCAACAAGCGTAATCGACCAATTGACCGACGATGTGCGGGGCTTTGTCAGCCGCGAAGTCCTGATCGAACTCGTTTGGGTGCTTGAACGTGCCTATAGGCTTGGTCGTGCCGAGATCGCCGTTTCTATAGACGGTTTGCTAACGGCAACCGAGCTTGAAGTTGAAGGCTCTGATGAGGTTGCCCCGGCACTTGAACTCTATCGCAACGATGGGTTTGGCTTTGCCGACCTGATGATTGCCGCGGCTGCCATGCGCGCAGGTGCCAGCGAAATGGTGACCTTTGATCGCAAGGCCGCGAGACTTCATGGGGTTCGCTTGCTGAGGAAATAACCTCTACCCTTCCTCTGGTGATGTCGTCGGCCGATTATCGGTTTTAGTATCTTCGGTGCCGGCGTTCTCTTCCTCGCTCGTCACGGCCTGCACACCCTGCGCAGGCGACCCCGGACGGCGGAAGTCCAATCCAAGGGCGCGCTCACGATCCCGCTCAGCAGCGATTTCGCGATCAACCTGTTCCACGTCATAGCCCCGCTCTGCGATGGCTTGCGTGCGGGATTTGAGACCGGCCTCGATCTGGGCAATTTCTGCGTTGGCGTCTTTGAGCGGATCGACCCAATCCCATTTTGTGGGCAGCCAATCCGCCGCCAGCATGCGGGGGCGCTCAACCTCATAGCCGGGCAGGACCAATGCTTTTGAGAGCACAGCCAAATCCAGCCAGCGCTCAAATACTGGACGGCACAGTTGATAGACCATCACCGAATGCTGCCATGCCGATACCCGGCGGCGGAATTCGATCAGGGCGAGCCGCGAGTTGGAGAAGTTCCCTTTGACCATATCGTTGGCCAGATAAGGGTAGGGTATACCCAAAGCGGCCGAGATTTGCAGCAATGTGCGATATTGGAACGGCTCGTAAGTAGCGCCGCTATCGGCGGGCTGGCCCACGGTGACATCTTCGCCGGGATCAAGTCGAACGATCTGGCCCGGGCTGATCTCGAAGCCCGCCAGCATCTCGTCATCCTCTAAGGGCGCGAGCGGGTTTTCTGGTGCGGGGGAGGTGACAAACATCGCATACATCGCCGCAACCTTTTTGCGATCGAGCTCTGCATCATCATATTGATCGAGCAAGAACAGCTTCACGATGGCTGGTGCCAGCTTGGACACACCACGCAACTGCCCACCCTCGACGGGGTCCATGACGTGAATGATCTCTGAGGCGGGAACACGCACCAGCTCACCGACCAGGCCAGGATCGGTGGGATCCCCGGGGTGACGGCGCAGGAAATGATAGGCCACCCGTCGACCAACGCGGTCAAACTCAATGCCCTGACGGATTGGGTTTCCAGATCTCGCGCTGCCGGATTTTTGCAGGGGCAACATTTCCGAGGGCAGCATTTGCACCTGCACAGGCACGCTCAACCCGTCTTCCGCGCGTCGGAGCCTTATGCGAAAGAACACCTCACCGGCAATAAATACCTCACGCGCTGCGCGGCGCTGAAGCCCATAGAAATCCGTCAGACCCTCGGCGTCAGCCTCATCTGTCCAGGCAAGCCAGAGCCTCTGTAGCTCTTCCTTGCGCGCGCCGTCTGCCAGCTTGGAGATCGGTTTGATCCCGTCGCCCACGGTATTTGCAGCCCAGCTCTCAACGGCATTCATCGCATACCCATTGTTGCGCACCAGCCAACGCGCCCGCGCCGTGATGTCCGGACCCGACGCGCTGATCAGAGCATTCACATGGGCGCGGGTGGCGTGGAACCCGCGCAGGCGCCTGTGATGCTGACCCGCATCAAATCCGCCGATGAAGGCGCCAATGCGCTGTCGCCAGTTCATCATAGGTCTTTCACCGCATGGGTGCGCAGGACACGCCCAGCGCCGCGTTGCAGTTTTGCAATCCGCCGTTCGACATCGCCGATCGCAGCGGCGAGCTCGGCATCCGTGCCGTAATTGATGGTTTTGCCATCATAGCTCACAGACCGCGTACCGCTGTAGCGCGCGGACAGCAGTGCAGTGTGGCGGAGGGTCAGCTCATCGAGAGTCATTCATCATTCCATGTATTTGGGTGTGCTGATTTTCCAGCCACGTCGACGCGGGGCCGCAATCCGGCCCGCTTGCGGCGTTGCAGGTTGAGCGGATTGTTCCGACGACTGGGGCGCGTCGGCCTCAACGGCACTTTCCACACCAACCTGTTTTTCCAATTGCCGCCACATGCGCTCATCAAAGCGATCAGCGCCAAGGATCCAGGCTGCGGCGCGCGCATAGATACGGGTATCCAGCGCCTCGTTGCGTTCGCGCATTTTCTGCCATTCCTGGCGCGCGTATCCCCGCCGGTCGCGGATGGTGACCAGCTGTTCAGCCACCAACTGCTTGAGCCATTCACTATCGACCCAATCGGGCAGGTGAACAAAACCGGCCGGATGAGGATCCCCTTGAGTTTCTGGTCGTTCCAGCCGCAGATACCGATAGGTCTCGGCTTTGAACGTTGCCGTGGCTACACTCCAAAGCCGGGCTCCGCGTTTGAGTTTGCGCCCGTTTAGAGTGGCATCCACAAATGTGGGGCCGGAAACTGGCGTGGCGCGGTTAAACCCCTCAAGACCTTTGACAGGGGCCACCTGCGCAATCCCTTGAGCGCGCGCCCAGGCATAAACGGCGGAGGTTTCATATCCGGTGTCGATGGCCAGTTTGGCCAGAGGCATGACGGAGCCGTTTTCATGGGACCAGGTTCGACCCAGAAGGTCTGTGAGCGCCTGCCAACACTCTGGATCTCCGGGCCCGCCTGCAAGAACGATGTGATCCACAAACCAGCTTTCCAATCCACGCCCCCAGGCCCAGACGTCGACTTCGATGCGATCTTTCTGCACATCCGCGCCTGCGGTAAGGAACAAGCCGCCAATGGGAATGTCGGCGCCAAACACCTCGCGCCGATCCGCAAGGCGCTGCCATTCGGGCGCCTCGCCGTTTTCAACCCAGGTCTCTCCCAAGATTGTGTTGCGGGCAGCCCGCAGCATTTCGTCTGACCCTTGAGCGGCCAGCCACTCGCGGGCAATCTGGCTCCAGCTTTTCCAGCCGATCGGAGAATAAAGCGCCGAAAGGTGGAATCCGATGGAGGTTGGATCTGATGCGGTGCCCGTTGCGCGCCACTCCCCTTGCTCCAGCATCTGCGTCTTGTGATGCTCGGCAATGGGCCGGTCACAGCTTGCGCAAACGTAAACCGCCGTCTCGGGCTGTCCCTTTTCCCAACGCAGGCGTTCAAACTCCAGCCATTGCATATGGCCACAATGGGGGCAGGGCACATAATAGCGCCGCTGATCACTTGCCTCATATTCGCGCTCGATACGGCTGAGCCCCCGGATCGTCGGGGTCGAGACCATGAAGACCTTGCGCCGATGCGCGAAGGTCGTTGTGCGCGCCTCCGCCAGACTAACGGGATCGCCTTCTTCATCCGCAGAAGCCGGATAGGCGTCCACCTCGTCCAAAAACACGTAGCGTGCCGGCATTGAGCGCAGCCCGGTGGCGCTATTGGCACCGGTCAGAACCAGAATGCCCCCGGGGAATTCCTTTGAGAGCATTGAATTGCCTGCATCTCGTGAGCGGGCGGGCTGCACACGTTCTTTGAGGGCGGGGCTGTCTTCGATCAGTGGATCAATACGACCGCGCGAGCTGCGCTTGGCCATTTCCACGGTTGGCAGCACGGCAAGCATTGGACCGGGGGCATGGTGGATTACAAACCCAATCCAGTTATTGCCCGCCTCCGTTGCGCCGACCTGCGCGGCCTTCATAAAGCTAATTCGCTGTGCGGGATGACTGGAGCTCAACGCATCCATGATGTCACGTAGATAAGGCGTGCGCCCGGTTCGGTATTGTCCGGGCTCAGCTGAGGCACGCGAAGAAAGCTTGCGATGGGTGTCGGCCCACTCGGAAACAGTCAGATCTGGATCGGGCTCAATTCCGCGGCGCCAGGCCCGCAAAAGGTCCTCCGCGCCATCAAAGGCGAGGTCGAGGCCCTCGGTCAGATCTGCATTTGGTCGCCCCTCGTTGTCACTCGGGCCGTTCGTCGTTCGCAAAGGTCCCCCAGACCTTTGCGTTTGGTTGTCACCAAACCGCTCCTCATCATTCAAGCGAGACCCTGAGCTTGGCCAGGGCGTCGAGCTGCTCTCGGACATGGGCTTCTAGCACCCTTTGTAGGATCGCAACCTTGACTGTCACTGCCTCACCGGATGCCGTCTCTATTTCTGCGGACAATTGCGCCGCCATTAATGCGGCCACGCGCGTGGGCCAGGTGATCCAGACATCGCGTTCCTGGCGTGCGAGTTGAAACACCAGAGTTTCGGCGCGGGCGCGATCCACCAGCACGCCCTTTTTCTTCTGGATCGACAGCTGGCGTTCCTGGGCCTGATACACCGTGAGCGCCGTGCGGGCCTTTAGATAGGAGGTGCCCTCAGCTGGACCGGATATCGCGGTGGTGCGCTCGCCTCCCTCGACAGTGCCACGTCCTCCGCCAGAGCGATGCTGCTGATCGGGATCAGTCATTTGGGCACGTCGGGCGTCGGATGCGGGCGCATTGATTGAGCCGTCCTCAAAGAGAACCAACCGCCCGTTTTTGCGCGCTTTCTGCACCGCTCCGCGCGAGATCGCAGCGTGCTCGGCGTAGGCGCGTTCAGACATGCCTTTCATGCCAGTGTGGAATCCTTAGTGTATTGAATATAAACAGTAAAACAGTCTTATTGAGTTGATTATACTTCGTGATAGAGCGATTCTTTAGTCATGCAGAAACGCAGGATTGGAGACCCAGAGATGACCATCGCCGAGCGCTACAACCAAGAGGCCACACGCCTTCTTCCCCACATGGCCGACAGCCTTCACGTAGACCCCGACATCACCTGCGCCGGCGAGATTGACGAGATCGTCTTTCGCCGCAGCGAACTGCTTGGCGGCATGGCCATTGCCATTCTCGCCCTGATCGAGCGCGACCGCGCGGGAGAAGGCGCATGAGCACCCGCGCGCAAATCGCCATCCAAACCGGCCCTGATGAATGGGCGCATGTGTATTGCCATTTCGACGGCTACCCCGGTCATATGCTGAAGGCGCTCTCAACTTGGCAGCCCGAGGACATTCTTGCCGCACGCGAGCTGCGCTCGGTGGCTCAAAGTCAACTTGAGACCTTTGAGCCCGCCCGCGCGCCGGTCGTGCACAGCGCGCCGCAGCGGGACTTTGCTTACACATATGTTTTTGACAAGGGCCGATGGGCCGAGTGGGAGGGCGGCCAATGAGCGCGCTTGATATTCTGCCCAGCCAAAACGAGGCCAACGGGTTTTTTGCCACCATGACAAACTGCCCCCTGCGCGACCGCCGTAGCGCGGAGGTCTGGGCGCTGGCCTTCAAGCTGATCGCCAGCGACATTGGCGCCGCGTCCGACGATGAACAGCACGGCATTCGCGACTTCCTCGACAGTCGCATGGGGCGGCACTTCGGGGACGACGTTGTCAACGCCCTGCACGCGGGCGCCGATGATTGCGAAGTCGCAATCGCGGAAGCAATTGCGCGCTGGCAGGGCTGGCGCATCACGACGCGCACCCAACGCGAGGAGGGGATCCCCGCGGGGCTGCCCTACCTCACCGGCTGGGTGCAGCATTTTGCGGTGCTTGCCAGCATGGAAGACGCCGACTGACTCTCATCTCAATTTGCTCAAAGGGGAGCACATCATGACCAAACTCACCGACACCCAAACGACAATCCTACGCCAGGCTGCAACACGGCCCAACAATCTGGCCATGCCGCTGCCCAACGGGCTGGCAGGCGCGGCCGCCAAAGCCTCCGTGACCACCATGATCAAACGCGGGTGGCTCAAAGAGGTGACGGCACGCCCTGACAAAAGGCTGCCGCTGTGGCGAGAAACCGGCGATGGCAGCGGCATCACATTGGTTGCCACAAAGCCGGGGCTGCGCCTTGTGGGCAAAGAGCCAACCTCCACCAAACTCAAAGCAGTTTTACGCCTTGCCCATTCCGATCAGGCGGCGCTCGTGAACATCCGCCAAGGTACCAAGCAGGCGCTGTTGATCGACATGCTGCAGCGACCGGATGGGGCCTCCATCTCTGAGATCGTCGAAGCCACATCGTGGCAAGCGCATACCGCCCGCGGCGCAATCTCCGGCGGCCTCAAGAAAAAGCTGGGCCTGCCGGTTTCCAAGGAAAAATGCAAAACCCGCGGCACCGTGTATCGGCTGGGTGCCGATGCACCAAAGATCATCTGAACCGTTCAAAGAGCCTGCGCAGCAGATAACTGCGACCCAAGGAGACAATCAAAAAAACTGCGCCAATGGTCATGTTGTCGGCGAGAGCGGGCTCAAATCCAAACCAGGGAAACACCACGATCTGGGTGCAGATCGCCAGCGCGTAGCCGACCCCAACATTGGTGACTGCCTCAATCAGGGATTTGCGACGCGACTGCATCACGCGGCCAGACGCTTTGATTTGAGAGCAGCAAAGCTCTCGCCACTCTCAGCCAACACAGCCTCTTCGCCCGTGAAGGCCTGCCAACGCTCAATCGCCACATCGACGTAAACCGGGTTCAGCTCAACACCGTAGCAAATGCGTCCCGCCGTCTCGGCAGCAATCAAAGTGGTGCCTGAGCCCATGAAGGGCTCATAGACCGCCTGACCCGGGCTGGAATTGTTCAGGATGGGACGGCGCATACATTCCACCGGCTTTTGCGTGCCATGAACGGTTTCGGCGTCTTGGTCTTTGTTTGCGATTTGCCAGAGTGTGGTTTGTTTGCGATCTCCCGCCCAATGGCCCTTGCCCTTTGCGCGCACCGCATACCAGCAAGGTTCATGTTGCCAGTGATAATGCCCTCGGCTCAGCACCAGGCGCTCCTTGGCCCAAATGATTTGCGATCGGATGGCAAAGCCGGCCGTGATTAGGCTCTCTGCCACGGTCGCGGCGTGCAGAGCCCCGTGCCAGATATAGGCGACATCGCCGGGGAACAGGGACCATGCCTCTGTCCAATCTGCGCGATCATCGTTGAGCACTTTGCCGGTGCGTTTTGTTTGGGCCGCGCCCGCTTGATTGCGCCATGATGGATCATACTCCACGCCGTAGGGCGGATCCGTGACCATCAGCATAGGCTGGACAGACCCCAGCAGTTTGCCTACGACAACGGCCGATGTGCTGTCTCCGCAGATCAGCCGGTGAGATCCGAGCTGCCACAGATCGCCTGCAACGCTCACCGGAGTTTCCGGCGACTCAGGAATATCGTTTTCCCCTTCACCGGATCCATCTGCGCCCAGCGCGTCAGGGTCATTTAACAATGCCTCAAGATCTTCATCGGAAAACCCGAGCAGCTCGAGGTCAAAATCCTCTGCCAGAAGGCCTGAGATTTCTTCGCGCAAAAGCGCCTCATCCCATTCGCCCATTTCCGTCAGCTTGTTGTCGGCAATCCGGTAGGCGCGCCGTTCTGCTTCGTCCAGATGGCCAAGCCGAATGACCGGGACATCCTTCAATCCCAGAACGGTTGCCGCAAGCACCCGGCCATGCCCGGCAATCAACTCGCCATCGTCAGCCACCATGCACGGAACGGTCCAGCCGAACTTGGCCATGCTGGCCGCGATCTTCGCAACCTGATCTTCGCCATGGTGCTTGGCGTTTTTGGCATAAGGCGTCAGGCGATCAATGGGCCAGGTCTCGATCTGGCTCGGCGTAAAGACGAGGTCCATGGGGCAGGGCTCTCTCTTGGGACAGGGCACAAAGGCACAGCGGCGCAGGCACGACCTGCGGCGGCGATCTGTGTTTGGCAATTTGAAGAAGTGCAAAAAAGAAAGCGCCCAAGGGGATATCTCCCTGGGCGCAATTCTTCGATGATTAAGGGGTAGGTCAAGAGGGGCAGGTTTGTCAAACTATTTATTCAATTGGAATCAACAGGTTCAAGGTGAGTCTGTCTGAATGTCGGCGTCTGTTGGTGGATGTGGTGGCCGTCTTTGGATTGGCTTTGGCGCGTGGGTGGATTCCGCGGTGGATTCCCTGGATTCCCATCGGAATCCACCTAAGCCAGGCCCCGTCTGTCCTAAGTCATTGAAGTTGAGTCTAAATCCAGCGCGGCTCTCTCAAACTGGATTCCAAGTGGATTCCCCGGTGAAATACCCAAACGCTAGAAAACTCCCGCGCCAAGCCCCCCCGTATACAGATTGTGCCCAGGAGGAACCATGGGAGGGGGACGGTCCGACGCAGGCGCTTCATCTCACCACTGGCAGATCCGATATTCGCGTCGTGTAGCGGGGACTGCGGTGATTTGCGCGTAGCTGCCATGATCGCGACATGCCCTCACTGGCCAGGACCATTGTCTTCTTGCCGAACCGGCTGTTGACAGCATCAAGTGCCGTCATCAGCACTGGTGACCTTTGCGGCGCATCAAAGAGAGTCCTTGGCCGGTCCTCCAACGGTAGCAGATCATCCAGCATGACACCTGCTTTGGTGAACCCGTAGCTTTGGTTCTCAATCTTCGGCCAGGCAGCAAGTGCGCAACGCTTGGCAGCTGCGACCAGCTCGAGTGTGTCGGATGACATCGGCGTCAGACGCTTCGAGCGTGACCCCGCATATTGTGGACGATCAGCGCGGTGTCGATTGGTGTGAAAGAACACCGTCAATGTGCCCGCGACCAACCCGTGTTGCCGGAGCTTTTCCGCCGCGCGCGTGGCATGCGCAGTGATGGCTTGGAAAACGGTATCAAAGTCTTCCATGGGTTTGCCCGATGACCGTGTGACGGCCATTCCCTTTCGCTGCGGCTCTACATCATCAAAGGCAATGCAGGGCTCCCCCTGCAACTCGAGAACGGTGCGTTCCAACACCACAGTGCCCAGCGCCCGTGCTTGGCGCAGGGGCATGTCACGCAGCTCTGCCGCCGTGCTGATACCGAGACCCTCCAGCTTTTTCACCGTGCGCCTGCCGATCCCCCAAATGTCACCAACCGGGACGAGAGGCAGCAGCCAAGCGGCGAGCGCAGGGTCGGTCATATCCAGAACGCCCGCAAAGATCGGGTTCTTCTTTGCAATGTCATTGGCACATTTTGCGAGGGTTTTGGTCGCCGCAATCCCGACGCGGACAGGCACACCAACGCGGCGCAGCACATCGCGACGCATTGTCCTCGCATGGGTCACGCGGTCCCTGAACCCGCTGAAATCCAGAAAGCACTCATCGATTGAATAGATTTCGACTTTTGGTGTGTAATCCTCATAGACCTCGACCACGCGGCGGCTGATGTCGCCATAAAGCGTATAGTTGGATGAAAACACTTTGACGCCATGCGCTGCGATCTTGTCGCGGAGCAGGTGCAGTGGTTCGCCCATTTTGATGCCCAGCGCTTTGGCTTCATCGCTGCGCGCGACAGCACAGCCATCGTTGTTTGACAGCACAATGACGGGGACACCCTTTAGGGTAGGGTCAAAGATCCGTTCGGCGCTGACGTAGAAGTTTGCGCTGTCACTGATCGCAATCGGCTTTGTCACGCCAGATCGTACCTTCGCACAACACCGGCAATAACGCCCCAAATCTCGCTATCTTCAGTGAGCTCGATCTCTGGAAAGGCCTCTCGACTGTTTGCTGGCGCAAGAAAGTACTTTCCGTCCCGTTTGCGCAGGATCTTTGCAGTTACTGCACCCTCAACGACGGCTAGCACAGCACGACCAATGCGCCGCTTGCCTGCGCGGTCAACCGCGATGATGTCCCCATCTCGAATGCCTACATCCCAAAGGCAATCACCTTCCACCCGCCACCAGAAGGTCGATGTCGGATGCCGCACCACCCATGCAATGGGGTCGATCTCATCCTCAAGGTCATCCCCCGCAGGCGATGGAAAGCCGGCGCTGGCGCGTGTCAGCAAAACTGGGACAGATTGACCCGCTGCAACAACGGGAATTTCGAACGGATAAACGGGCATCGGCGACTCACCAAATGTTCATGTTGTGTTCTTATGCTTCGTTCATTTGGCACCTGGCTGTCAAGCAATGTTGTGACGGTCCTCAAAGAGCGTGCACTGAAATTGGTTGGCTGCTTTGATGATCGCCAGAATTATTAGAACATCTAACGCCTAGTGGATTGCTCATGTGCTCCGGAAACTGCCGTAAACGACGCGAGGGGCGGGAACCGGACCTTTGCTGCACGACGCGCCAAAGTCTGCAACGCGGACTTTGCTGCCGTTCGCTGCGGACGCACAGTTTCCGTTTCAGTTGAGAAGACCTTTTGGAGAAACGGCGGAGAAAGGACATTCGCTACTGTGGCGATTTTGCCTTGTTGTCGGGGGTTATGCAGCCATTCAGCGTGAGTTCATTTGAAGGAAGTCATCGACAGAAGGGTGAGTTCTCAAGCATTCATCAACCAGCTACGGCGGCGGTCACGATAATTTCGACACGCAGGTCGGCATCCGCCAGTTTGGCTTCTCCGCAGGCGCGTGCTGGGGCTGCGCCTTGGGGGACCCATGCGTCCCAGACCTCATTCATCGCATCGAAATCCGCCATATCTGCGAGCCAGATCACCGCCTGCAACACATGCTCGCGCGATGACCCCGCTTCGTGCAACAGCCTGTCGACCCGCCCGAGGCAGTCTTCGGTCTGTTCGGCCACGGTGGTCCCGCTGCCGACTTGCCCACAAAGGTATACAACGCCCCCGTGTTTGACGATTTTACTCATACGTTGATTGGTGTGGATGCGTTCGATCATGATCATACTCTTTCAGGGGTCGGAAGGGGAGAAGTCACGGACTGAGCAGTGGTGTCGCGGCGGGTGAGATGGCGCAGGTAGCGGCGCTCAAACCCGCGGAAGGCCCATGTGATGCACAACACTATCAGGAAATAAAGTAGGGCGGCGGTGATGAACCCTTCATAAGCGAGGTAATAGCGCCCGTTCAGCCAGCGCCCAACGCCAAGGATATCTTGCAGGGTGATCGTGCTGGCGATGACTGAGCCGTGCAGCATGAAGATGACTTCGTTGGAATAGGCCGGGATCGCGCGGCGGAAGGCCGAGGGCAGGATGATCCGGCGCAGGCGGCTGCGGTAGGAATGGCCGGTGGCGATGGCCGCCTCGACCTCGCCGGTTGGCGTATCCGCAATGGCACCTCGCAGTAGTTCGGTCGTATAGGCGGCGGTGTTCAGCGTGAAGGCAATGAGCGCGCACCACCACGCCGAGGACAGGATCGGGTCCCACAGGAAGCTTTCGCGGATCACCTCAAACTGGCCGACACCGTAATAGATCAGATAGGTTTGCACCAAAAGCGGCGTGCCGCGAAAGACATAGGTATAGCCCTGCACCAAGGGGTTAAAGACCCGGTGTTTCGACGCGCGGGCAATGGCCATGGGGATCGACAACAAGCCGCCCAACAGCAGCGACAGGAAGGTCAGGTTAAGCGTCACCCAGACGCCATAGAGGAAACGGTCAAAATTCTCAGCGATCAGGGCGATGTCGAGCGGGATATAGGTCAGCAGGTTTTCCATCATCACGCCCTCACTACGCCACGGTTGTAGTGACGCTCCACCGCGCGCAACAGCAGGTCGGACACGCCAGTCAGCAACAGGTAGATGACAAATGCTGCCGCCATGAAGGTAAAGAGCTGTCCCGTCGAACGACCGGCGGTGAAAGCGTTATAGACCAAGTCTTGAAGCCCAATGACCGAGACCAGCGCCGTGGTCTTGAGTTGCACCAGCCAGTTGTTTGTAAAGCCCGGCAAGGCAAAGCGGACCATCTGCGGCCAGATAATATGACGAAAGATCAGCGATTTGCGCATTCCACAGCTGATGCCAGCTTCGATTTGCCCGCGCGGGATGGCCATGATCGCACCGCGAAAGGTCTCAGTAAAATAGGCGCCAAAGATTACACCGATCGTGCCTGCACCTGCGGCGAACTGGCTGACCTCGACATAGCCCCAGAGGCCCGTAATCGCGCCTATATTATTAAGCGTCACCTGACCGCCAAAGAACACCAGCAGGATCAGCACCAGATCCGGCACCCCGCGCACGATGGTGGTGTAGGCGCCGGCCAGTCGCTGGGCCAGACGGTTGGCGGAAAGTTTCGCCCAAGCACCGAGCAGGCCAAAGATCAAAGCGATGACCAGCGATGTGAGCGCCAGTTTGATCGTCATGATCGTGCCGTCGATCAATTGGGATTGATATTCCAAAAGCAGGTTCATCGCATGTTCCTCAAAGGATCATCAGGGCAGCGCATGGCCGCCCTGATGAATGGTGTAAGGCGAAAACTCACTCGCCCTCAGGACGGCCGCCGTAGATGTCGAAGGGGAAGTATGTGTCGTTGATCTCGGCATAGGTGCCGTTCTCACGAATGGCAGCAATGGCCTTGCTCAGATCTTCGCGGAGCGCGTCCTCGCCCTTGCGCACCGCGATGCCCACGCCTTCGCCGTAGCATTCAACGTCTGTATGATCGCCGCCGAGGAAGGCATAGTCGGCCCCTGCCTCTGCACTCAGGAAGCTTTCCTGTGCGATCAGGCTGTCAGAAAGCTGCGCATCCACACGGCCAAGGGCCAGATCGCGGAACACTTCATCTTGGGAGCCATAGAGGACGATCTCGGCATCGGGGAACAACTTTTCCGCGTAGCACTGGTGGGTCGCGCCGCGCTGCACACCGATGCGCTTACCGGCCAGACCTTCAGGCGTGCCTTCGAAGTCGGCGTCCTTGGAGGCCACCAGACGCGCCGGGGTCTTGTAGTATTTGTCAGAGAAATCAATCTGGCGCTTGCGCTCTTCGGTGATCGACATGGAAGCCACGATGGCATCGAACTTACGCGCTTTCAGTGCCGGGATCATGCCGTCCCATTCCTGCTCGACCAGTTCGCATTCACGCTGCATCTCGGCGCAGAGCGCCTTGGCGATGTCGATGTCAAAGCCGACAAGCGTGCCGTCGGATTCCTTGGAGGAGAACGGAGGGTAGGCGCCTTCGACGCCGATGCGCAACGTGTCTTGGGCGGCCAGCGGCAGGGCGACGGCGCTGAGGGCGATGGCAGCAACGCTGCTTAGGATGGTTCTACGAAACATGGTTTGGTCCTCTCTGTTGTGGTTGGTTAGTTCATCCGCGAAAGAAACGCTTGGAACTCTGGGGTTTGCGGGTTGGAAAACAACTCTGCGGGCGGGCCTTCTTCGCAGACCTCGCCCTGGTGCAGAAATACGGTGCGAGTGGAGACATCGCGGGCAAAGCCCATCTCGTGGGTCACGACCAACATGGTGCGGCCTTCTTCGGCCAGATCGCGCATGACGCCCAACACTTCGCCCACCAGTTCCGGGTCCAGTGCCGATGTCGGCTCGTCAAAGAGCATCACATCTGGGTCCATCGCCAGCGCACGGGCGATTGCGACACGCTGCTGCTGGCCACCTGACAGATGTGCGGGGTAATAATCTGCTCGGTCCGACAAGCCGACCTTGGCGAGCAGTGCTTCGGCCTTTTCGCGGGCTTGCGCCTTGGGGGTTCCCTGAACGTAGAGCGGGCCTTCCATGACGTTTTCCATCACGGTCATATGCGACCAAAGGTTGAAGCCCTGAAACACCATCGCAAGACGGGCACGCATGGCTTCGACCTGTCGTAGGTCTTGCGGCACGATCTCTCCCCGGCGGTTCTGCGTCATCCGCATTTGCTCGCCTGCCAACCAGACCTCGCCTGAGTTCGGCGTCTCCAGCAGGTTGATGCAGCGCAGGAAGGTGCTTTTGCCAGAGCCGGAGGCGCCGAGAATGGCGATGACCTCGCCCTTTTGCGCCTCAAGCGACACGCCTTTGATGACGTCATGCGAGCCAAAGCTTTTATGCAGGTCTTTGACTTTCAGGGCAGCGGGGGCGCTCATGCGGGTTCCTCCTGAGGGGGTGAGAGTGCGGCAAGCTCGCCCAAGGCAATCGGCTTGATCGGCGAGCGGGCGCGGGGTGGGGAGATGGGCTGGCTTGCCTTGCCTTCGCTGAGCAGCCCGCGCAGGGTCGCGTCACACATGCGGCCCTGACAGGGGCCCATGCCGCAGCGCAGGGATGTTTTGATCTGGCGGTGACCTTGGGCACCTTCGCGGATCGCTTGTCGAATGGCACCGGCAGAGACTTCTTCGCAGCGGCAGACGATGGTGTTGTCTGATGGGGCAAGTATATCGGTCGGCGGAGGGTATGCGGCATCAAGGAAGGGCCGAATGGCGCGGGCGCGGAACAACGCGGCGCGAGCGCGGGCGGCACGCTGATTGCGGGTGTCGCTACTTAGGCGGCCAGATTGGCACAGGATATTTAACCCAGCCAGTTCACCGGCAGATGCAGCCGCCTCCGCCCCGCCGATCCCGGCTCCGTCTCCGGCCACATGCAGGCCCGGCTGGTCGGTCGCGCCCCAAAGATCATGTTCGGGCTGAAAGGCACCCTGCGCGGCGTTCCAATAATGCTCGATCCCCGCAGCCCTTGTGATATGGGTGCCGGGGATCACCCCTTGGTGGGTCAGCAGCAGACCACAGGTAAGGCGTTGATCCCGCCCATTAGCCCGGAAGGAAAAGAGGATATTGCCGCTCTCGGTCGTGGTGGCGTGGAAGCCCGACGCAGCGGTGTAGCGCGGCACAGCCGCTTTGCGGATCTTGGCAATCAGGCTCAGCCCTTTCCGCAAGGTTGGCAAGCCAAACAGGGCGCGGGGCAAATGCGGTGTTGCGCTCAGCATCTGCGGGAATGTCTGTGTCTCCACCAGCGCTTGTGGGGGGCTACCGGCGTCAATCATCTGCGCCGCGATCAGATAGAGCAGCGGACCAGACCCCGCGAGCACGGCATCCTTGGGCAGCATCCCCGCTGTTTTCATCAAAATCTGCGCGGCCCCTGCCGGCATCACGCCGGGGAGCGTCCAGCCAGGAAAAGGCACGGGGCGTTCCTGCGCGCCGGTTGCCAGCAGCACATGGGCAGCCGAGGTCGTTTGACTTTTGGCGCCGCGCGACCATGTCACCTGCGGCCCTTTGTCAAGCCGCCAAACCGTTGCGCCAGTTAGGAGAGTGATGTGCGGATGGTCGAGCGCATCGACCAAATCTGTCCCGGCGGCATAAGCCTGGCCAAGAAAGCCGCGCTTGCTGCGGTTCTGAGCCACATTGCGATAAATCTGACCGCCCGGATGCGGCTGTTCGTCCAGTATCAACACCTGCAAACCGCCACGTGCCGCGAAGGCTGCGGCTGACATGCCCGCGGGACCAGCGCCGATGATAATTAGATCCACCTCAGCCACAATGACCTCCGTTCAAATCACGCAGGCCTGTTTGGCGCCGGACGGTCATACCCTCGCGCAGAAGGGTCATGCAGGCTTGGGTGTTGGGCGTGCCATCGACCTCAACCAGACAGTCAAAACACACACCCATCATGCAATAGGCCGTGCGCGGTGCACCCTTCACGGTCTGCCGCGTCCACGCGCCTGAATGGGCCAGCAGCGCCGCGGCAACAGTGACCCCGGCGGGCGCACTGGCAGGCGCGCCATCCAGCGTGAACTGCACGCGGTCCCCGGTCTCAGGCAGCGTGCGAAAGCGCGAAGCGACATTCATCGAAAGCCTCCAGTTCAGGGGTGGCGGATGTGTTCAAAATCCACTCAGCCAGCACACTGGCGTGTAGCGGGGCAAGCGTGACACCGCTGTGGCAGGTCACCAGAAAGGCACCAGGATGCATGCTGGATTTGGCATAGACCGGATAGCCATCCGGCGACATGACCCGCAGCGCGCCCCAAGCCCGGACAACCCGCACATCGGCGAGCGCCGGGAAAACCGTGACCGCATGGTGCGCGAGTTTGGACATGATAGGTAAAGTCTCATGATCATTAAGCCCCGCATTCGCCTTGGTGCCGCCTATCTGCACGCCGCCCTCGTCGACCTGCCGGATGGTGCTGGACAGGAACGGCAGGCGGTCGCCTAACTTTTCGGTGATCAGCAACTCGCCAAGCTGCGGCCTGACCTGTGTATTAAAGCCAAGATCCCGGGCCAGCGTGGCAGCGCCCAACCCGGCGCAGAGCACGACCTGCTCGGTGTAGAGCGTTTCCCCATCGGCCAGCACCAGCGCAAAACCACCCTTAGGCTGCGGCCTGATCGCGGAAACGGTTGCGCCCAGCCTCACATGCCCGCCCATCGTCTGAACCGAACAGCGAAGGGCGCGAAGAAAGCGGAGCGGGTTTACATGGCCATCGCAGAGCGAGAAGCTCGCGCCGACGACATCTGGCCCGATGCCTTGCATCTGGCTGCGCAGATCATCGCCGCTGAGCATTTCATAGCGGGCGCGCTTGCCCAAATGGATGGCCTGCTGCGCCAACTCTGCTTTGAAAGCGTCAAACTCTGTCGGATCGGTAAAAAACTCGTAGCCCCCAGGCTGATCCAGCGCCACGTCGATCCCCGACAGCCCTCGCAACTGTTGCGCGAAAGCGGGCCAAGCGGTCAGCGCATCCATTGTCCAATTGGCGTAAGGGGCGAAATCCCAGCCTTTGCCTTGGCCCCAAATGAGACCGAAGTTCCCCTGTGACGCACGCGCATCGCTATCTGCCCCGTCTAACACCCGAACACGCTGTCCGGCCATCAGCAGGCCGAGGGCCACAGACAGGCCGACAAGCCCGCCGCCGATGATGGTGATTTCTTGGGTGCGTTGCTGCATGCGATTCCTCCGCCGCCAAAATTGCAGCATTGCGCTCATAAGAATAATCGTAATATTTGCGCAAACCATTCTCTCAGGTTATGGAATTTCATGCTCCCTCGGCTCACGCACCGTCAGATCGAAGCCTTCCGCGCTGTGATGGAGACCGGCAAGGTCACCTCGGCCGCCGCTGTGCTGGGAACAACGCAACCATCGGTCAGCAAGCTGATTGCGGATTTGGAACGCGCCGCTGGTTTTAATATGTTTGAGCGACAGGGCAGGCAGGTCGTGCCCACCTCTGAAGCACGCGCGCTTTATGAAGAAGTTGAGCGGGCTTTCGTCGGGATGATGGAGATTTCCCGCGTTATCCAAGACATCCGAGACTTTCGGACCGGAAGCTTGCTGATTGCGGGGATGCCAGCACTGGCTCTGAAACTACTGCCCGATGTAATCGCCGAATTCATCGCAGCCGAACCCGGAATCACTGTGTCTTTGCGCACCAGAAGCTCTCAGGCGGTGCTACGTCACCTAAGTTCGCAGCAATTCGATCTCGGCTTTGCTGCTTTGGATAACGACCATCCCGCTGTCCTGCGCCGCGAGTTGTTCACGGCACCAATGTTGGCCGTGCTGCCCCTGTCTCACGAGCTTGAGCGGAAAACAGTGCTCTTGCCGGGAGATTTCGATCAGCGCCCGTTCATCGCGCTCGGCGCAGAAATTGGAACCCGCTCCGAAACCGATGCATTTTTGCTCGCGGGCGGTGCTCGTCCTCGGATCGTTGCCGAGGCGCAATTGTCTGCGTCGATCTGTGAATTGGTGGCCGCTGGGGCTGGCATTTCAATAGTAGAGCCTGTGACGGCAATGCATTTTGCCAACCTCGGTAAGATTCTGGTGCGCCCTCTGTCGCCTGTTCAGCCATTTCGATATGATCTGCTTCTGCCAGCCACCCGCCAACCGTCGCGCATAGCGAAGCAGTTTTTGAAATTAGTTGAAGCGCGATTTGACACGCTTCTTGGTGTTCATGGATAGTGTCTTGGGCGAATTTTCTATCATAATGAACGTGCGGGCCGAACGGCTGCATTAGGAATGCCGCAGTGCGGCAACGGCAGGTCAGGCCAGACCAGGGTCCGGGTAGGGTTGCCCCCTGCAAAGTATGCGTTACTGCGACTGCGAATAGCTTCAAACTCGGCACAGTCACTAAGGGCTCGTTCCTGCCGTTAGCTGCGCTGTCCACCAATGTCGGCACTTGCGGCAAATCACCAGCTGAGCACAATCGGTTGAGAAAAAACAAATCCCAACTCGATCTGCAGGAGCGGAGAGTAGCTTAATTTATGTCGAAAACTGTCCAAACATTGGGTGGTCGCTCATCTAGCTCTATTTCTTTCTGGTACGGGCCCGATGTTAAAAATATCGTATTTTTCGTTCAGAGCATCCATCTTCGCCTGATCGGCAAAATCTTCGGCCGTCATTTTGCCCAATTCTGCCAAGTATTGATCAAACCCTGATGGCTGATAGATCATCAGCATCCGACCAGCTTCGCACCCTTTGGCCATGATACAGGCATGCGGCACCCCGGGAGGGACATGAATGCAAGTGCCCGGCGTGGCGGTCAGCCAATCGCCGTCAATGTAAAAGTCAATATTGCCTTCCATAATGTAAAAAGTTTCCGCGTGATAGCGATGCAAGTGAAGACCCAGCGCAAATGTGGTCTTCAGGTTGTCCTCCATAAGCGTATACTGCCCGCCTGTGTCTGCTGCTGCGACTTTGACGTAGCTATGATCTGCGTCCCATTCGTAATTTGTGCCTTGGCGGGGGGGGGACAAAAGAATATCGTTTGGTCATGGGGTAAGCCTCCTTAAAAAGGGTGCCGTTGGAGAATTGGCATTCAGCGCTCAAATCATGCGAGCATAGCCAGCGGCCCTTGCTTGTAGCATTTTGGTCCGAGTGTGCTGCGCACCCCGTCACGGTACTGTTTGGCTTCAAACTTGCAAGGCATTTGATGATCACGATCTAGTGGCCCTTGTCGGCAAGCCTCCCACCCACGGCCTCTCCCGTGGCAGGCCCTCGGCCACCTCAATTTCCCGCATCAAGCCATCGACCTGCAGTCCATCTTTGACCCAGGCGAGCGCCTTGACCCAGTCACCGTAGGCCCGGCGTGCAGCTTCGATCTGCTGGGGATGCGGTGTGTATGTCACCGGGCAGGCCAGCACGTCGACGGTCCGCCACTTCCCGCGTGACACCACCCTCTCCGTCCCAACAACGATGGTGGTCGCCCTTTCGCCATGCTGGTTGCGCTTGGTCTCGACCGGTACGCAGCGGGGTGTCGCACCTGGCATCCAGTCGGGCTCGAGCCCCGCGCGGGCGAGTTCTGCAACGCGGATGGCCATGCGCTTGCCGCCAAGACTGTCAGGCAACCCTGCAACGATCGCGGCAATGACCTCCGCGTCCTCATGCGTGTAGCTGCCGATCTTGTACTGACCACCATCCACCTTGCAGCCCAGTACGGCGCGTTGCATGAGCACATATTCGAGCCCAAACCCAATGTTTTGCCCTTGATCGACGTCGGTGGGCGTGGGCAGTTCAAGCTGCGCGCATTCAACACGAAACGCCCATTCCAAGGCCTGCTGAACCGACATGGCGCGTCTTGGGCGCCCTGATCCAGCATGGGCAGTCTGTGCATGCAGTTTACGCTCATGCTTCATAGGACACCTCGTTCGCGAAGACGCTCCTGCGTCACCAGCCCATGGGCTAGCATTGCATCGCGCATGGAGTTGGAAATTGTGCTGGCGGGCATGAATTTGTCGGAGTTCACCATCTCGGCGTAGAACACCGCGAGATCAGCAAGCGAGCGGCACTTGGCTTTGGGTGCAGCTCGTCCCTTGCGCCGTGTTCGCGAGGTATCTTCTGCCTTGCGCTGGGCGGCGCGCTGCATGATCCTGTCAAGCGCCTTCGGGCCATCTGGTGGGGCAGGGTGATCCTCCCGAGACTGGGACGCGGCATCGAGAACCTCTTTCTCGGAAAGTCCAAGTTCATCCCTCCAGCGATCAGCATGCCGTCTGGCAGAACTGCCCTGCCACCAGCCGGGAAGAGCGCCGTCCGGGTCAAATCCCAGCGCCTGAAGCAGCGCCTTCCAAAATCTCTCATCAAGGATTTTTCGCGCTTGCGCGTCCTCCTCCTCCTTTACTGATTTACTTACTGGTTCCCTTACAGGGTTAGTGTCCGGATTCTGGACACGGAATGACCTGTTTTTCGGACACGGGTCGGGGTCAAAATCGGACACGGCTCCGTGTGCAAATTTTGGAGACGGGTTAGGTGTTTTTTGCCCCTCAGTCGCGTCATCAAATGCGCTTTCTGGCGCGCTTTCCGGGTCGGTTTTTGGGGACCCGTGCGGCTCGTTTTTCCCGTGTCCAGTATCCGGACATGGGGGCAGGCGATCTTGCGCAAAGCCCGGCTCAAAAGCCAGAATGTAGCGGGTGGGCATCTGGCGCTTGGTGGCGGGATTGATCCGCTGAACACGTCGGATCAGCCCTGTGGTTTCCAAGATGCTCAGATGGGCATTCAGGGTCGATCTGCTGACCTCGCAATCATGGGCAAGCAGGTCCTGTGAGGGAAAGCAGCCGTAGTCCGGATTATAGCGATCACAGAGATGCCAGAGAATGATCTTCGTGGTGGGCTTTAGCCCGCGCTGTTGAATGGCCCAGTTGGTTGCAGCGTGGCTCATGGCATTGCTCCGCGTACGGGAGACGCAATCCGTGTGGTAAGCCCGTGGGCGGCGAGCGCATTCAGAGCATCATCCAACGATCGCACAAGCGCCCAGCCAAAGCCCTGCGCCTGCACGGAATCGCGGAACTCTGCCTGTCGCGGGCTCAGGCGGCCTTTTGGGGACTTCAGCTCCAAAAAAAGCGCGCGACCATCACTCAGGACAAGCAAATCAGCGAAGCCGGGATGGACACCCATACCAACCAGGATCGACTGGCGTATGGCGCCGCGCCGTCCGGGGTCGGTGACCTCGTTGGGGCTGTGGTGAACAATGGCGCCCTTGGGAAGTGCAAAGCGCAAGGCCGAGACAACGGCACGCTGCAGGTCCGCTTCAGGAGTGGATTTCTTCTTCATCAGCCGCGCTCCTGCTTTGGGCAGGAGCGGGTCGTGCGCTCTGGTGATTTTCCATCCACAATGATCAAAAGGATGCGTGCGTCTTCACGCTCATCTCGGCCCGGAGCATGTTGAATGAGCGTTTTACACGCCAGACGGATCAGATGATCGGAGTGGTGCGCGACATCGGCCACCACGATGCGGGCCTCTCGCAGGCGATCGTCAATCCAGTCCTGACGGGCTTGGTCGCGGGCGGTGTCTGTCCGGAACGGAAATGTCATCGGCGTCCCCTTGCGCGAGGCTTGAGGGGCGCGCGTACTTC
The DNA here is from genome assembly GCF_005518135.1 of Shimia litoralis. Taxonomy (GTDB): domain Bacteria; phylum Pseudomonadota; class Alphaproteobacteria; order Rhodobacterales; family Rhodobacteraceae; genus Shimia_E; species Shimia_E litoralis. The sequence continues at coordinate 28,744 of NZ_SULI01000030.1, forward strand.
AAGTGCTTCCAGCCACTCCAGGACCGCCGAGCGACGATAGAGTATTTTGCGACCTGCTTTGACAAAGGCGGGGCCGCTTCGCGCATCTGCCCAGCGCCGCAGGGTTTCTTCGCAAACGCCCAGTTCACGCGCGAGTTCGGAGCGGCTGATCCATCCTTGCAGCAATGAGCCCGGTGGGCCGCTGTGCAGCGTCGCTGCGCTGTTTTCTATTTGTGTCATCTGGTGTCTCCACTTTGTCGCCCGACTTGGGCGAATGTCGTGAGGCATCAAAAACACATTGGCATGGGTGGCAGGGTGGCAGTGAGTGGCAGGGACTTTGAGGTGCTTGCCACCCCCGTGCCACCCCTGTGCCACCCGCGTGCCACCCCAAGTTTTATTGGATTTTGAATTTGGGGTGCTCCTCCCGCCTGTTTGACGGCGCCACGTCCAACTGTTGCGTTGGAATTTGAGGGGGGAAGGGCGCGGATACGGGCTGTGTCGGCCACGATGGGCCGCATTAGGGGACTTAATGGGGTGGCATGGGTGCTATTTGCCAACTTTAGGCGGCAAAGGGTCGTTGCGACGCTGTTTTGTCGAGTATCTACCGTGGGTGCTGCGTTGAAACATTCGTCAGCCGGCCATCAAAAAAAATCCAAGCTTCAACCGGTTTCCCCGCCATTTCGGTCACCTGACCAAGAAGGGGTGGCACAGCCTTCCTCCCTCAGTGCCGGTCACTGCCACCCTGCCAGGTGGGGCGCCATGATTAGCTTGAATAGAGCGCGAATCTAAGCGTCATGAACGGGAAAAGGGGGGGATGCATGCCCAAGAGAGAACGGTTGAGCGAAAAGCTGGTGCGGGACGCTATTCCCGCCGAGGGTCGGGATTATCAGGTCTTTGATGATGAGATCCGAGGATTTGCCGTCTGTGTCTATCGCGGTGGGGGCCGCGCCTTCACATTGGACTACCGGTTTGCAGGGCGACAGCGGCGGATCACATTTGGTCGGTGGCCGGAATGGTCGGTCACCGCAGCGCGTGAACGGGCCAAAAAACTGCGCCGTGACATTGATCTGGGCCATGATCCTCTCGCGGAGCGTGATCGGCTTCGAGAGGCCCCTCGTATTCATGATCTGATCGAGCGCTACCTGAAAGAGCATTGCGCTAAGCTCGCACCAACAAATGCGTCCGATCAGGCGTCGATGATGAACAAGCTGGTTGCGCCTCAATGGGGGCAAAGGCTCGTGACCGAGATTACCAAGTCCGATGTTGAAAAACTATTGGCGCAGGTCGCAGAGGGCAGGGCGCGGCCGCACAAGAACAAGCCCAATAACCGAGCGCGCAAACTCCAGCCTGCAAAGCCCACGCCTATTCGAGCCAATCGCCTCGGGGAGGTGTTGCGCAAGATGTTCAATCTCGCTGTTGAATGGGGCATGCGGACCGACAATCCTGCCAGCGGATTTTATCGCCGGGTAGAGAATGCGCGCGAGCGGTTTCTGAGCAAAGAAGAGATTGATCGTTTGGCGGCGGCGCTGGACGCGGATGAAGATCAGCGCGCTGCCGGTATTATCCGCATCTGTATGTTGACGGGCGCGCGAGTTGGGGAAGTGCGTCAGGCGCGTTTCGAGCAGTTCAATCTGGAATTGGGGATCTGGTCCAAGCCGGCGGCTACAACAAAACAGCGCAAGATGCACCGCGTGCCGATTTCCGAGGATGTTGCGGCAATTGTGCGCCAACGCCAGCTGCTTGTCCCTCAGGGAAATCTCTGGCTGTTCCCCGGTGATGTGCCGGGACAGCCCGTGATTGAAATCAGGCGGTTTTGGCGGCGGATACAAGCAGCTGCAGACCTGCAAGATGTCCGCATTCATGACTTGCGACACACCTTCGCGTCTTTGCTGGTGAGCGGCGGGGCGTCTTTGGAGATGATTGGCAAGCTGCTGGGGCACACACAAATGCAGACAACGCAACGGTATGCCCATTTGCTGGATGAGCCACTCAGGGCAGGGCTAGATGCTGTCGCGAGTGCAGTCCGACCGCGGTTAAAGGTTGTCAGGGACGGGCCTTCAGTATCGCGGTCGGCTTGATGCGGCTTGTGCAGTCAACTTGAGATGGGATCCTTTGTCAGAGCACGCCAAATCGGTGTAATACGCCGCCGGATTGAGCGTTCATCTGGGATCTCATTGCCATCTGAATGCTCCACAAACCATTCCTGCATTGCGGCGACTAGCTCGGCCTGGGTCGCGGGAATGCCGTCTTGGTGGATCCGCAGGGCCAAGGCCTGCAACATGCCTTCCCAATCGTATACAGATGCTGAGCCGTTGCCGGCCCGCATACGGTGAAACAGGTTGTTCTTTTCCTCAAACTGTTGCGCGTCCTTTCCAGTGATTAACAAATCGGCGATGGAAACCTCGATCCCGTCAGCCGGGTCTGTGATTAACGTAAACTCGGCGCGATCCTTTGTTCTGACGCGGCGCACTTTTGCGGTTAGCGGGCCTGTTCCGCAGCGCCGGAACACGGGCAGGATATCAAAGGGCGCAATGGTGACTTCACCTGCGACCAAATCCTCTCCGCACATCGCGGGCGGAATTCCGGTTAAAACGTCAAAATGCCCTGCAGCAGACCAGGCTGCAACATCCGCAATTGTGTATCCCCATCGCGCGGCGGCTTCATGGACTGTGTAATATTCTCGTCTTGGCAGCTTCATGCTTGTTCCTTGAGTGCATGCGCGTCGATCCGCACTCGGACCGACATCAAATTGAATGGAATGGAATGCAAGCAGCAGTCGGGTGTCCCTAGAATCACAATCGACTCGCTTGCGATCAGACCTTAAAGGGCCGAAGGCGTAAGAAAGTGACGTGGTGAGTGATATGGCCTTCAGAAAAGCACAGGACATGGTCCGCCTTGCCGAGATCGCAGGGGCAAGGCATCGGGGTGTTTGCCTCAACGATGTATGTGCAACCTTCAGTGTGAACCAACGTACCGCCCAGCGCATGATGCGGGATTTTGAAACGGCCTTTCCGTCCTACATTCGCACAACGGATCAAGATCGGCGGCGATGGTGGAAGCTGAAGGACGCAACGCTGACCAGCCTTCAGGGCGTTCGATCAAGCGAGCTCTCCGCGCTTGAGATGGCCATTAAACGTGCCCGACATGACGGCGCGCTTATGGATGTGCGTGGGCTGGTGTCTTTGCGGGATCGTTTGCTTGCCAGCATGCCATCCCCGCATGCGCGCAGTGTGGAAACGGATGCGGAGGCGATTTTGGAGGTGCAGGGTTTGGCGTGTCGCCCGGGCCCGCGCGTTAAAGTACCGCCTATTATTCTGGGCGCTATTGCTGAGGCGCTCAAGGCACCGTTCTCTCTCGAAATCATCTATCAAGGGGCGCGGGATCCGGCACCGAAAACCCGAACCATAGAACCCCATGGGGTGCTCTTGGGAACACGGCCCTATCTTATTGCCAGAGACATCGACAACAGGCGTAGTTATCGCCGCTATCGAATGGATCGCATAACAAGTGCCAAAATTACGGGGCAGTCTTTTGCGCGAGACCCGGAGTTCGAGTTGACCGCCTTTGCCGAGCAAGCTTTCGGGTCCTACCATGCGGACAATGAATATGGCCGTGTTGTTTGGCGATTTGCGCCCAGCGCTGCGGCCGCTGCAAAGCAGTTTGAATTCCACCCGACGCAGCAGATGACCCAAGAGCCAGATGGCAGTCTGAGGGTCGAGTTCACCGCGTCCGGCTGGATTGAGATGGCCTGGTATCTCTATCAATGGGGCGATCAGGTGGAAGTCGTCGAACCCGCCGAACTCAGAGAGATGGTGGCTGGGTTCCAGAGAGGGGATCTAGGGGTGTTGCCTTAGGGGCTTTGTCCAAGAGGGGGCGGATTGCGGTCATTCGCTGCGCCATTCGCGAAGGTCTGCTTTGCGGACAAAGCGCCATTTCGCTGCGGTTGCTACCAAGGTCTGCTTTACTAGCTGAGGTTCCCGCAATCG
>NZ_SULI01000031.1 GCF_005518135.1 Shimia litoralis
GGTTCAACCGATGACCTGTTTCAACCGCATGGGCTAAGCCTCATACACAGAGTTTCGGATACTCCCCCCGCGGCATGTGAAACGCCGCAAACTGAGGCCTAACACATGACCGTACCCGATCACATGTTCAAACCGCCGAAATATCTCTTGCATCAAACGAGGCATCCACACATGCTCCGCGTTTTACAAACAAAACACGGTGTCTCAGAAACCAGTTTTCAACGATCTCCATGTCGGGCGCAAATTTTGGATCATGCAACCATAGTGTATCTGGATAGCATTCATCTTATACTGTCGCACAGCTTGTGCAACTGAAACGCCCCACAAATGTGGGGCGTTCTCTATTTTTATATGGTGTGGATTAAACCATCCACCAACGCTCGGCCATGCGTGCGTTGTCCATCTGCCAGAGGTTGCCGATGGTATCAGGTGTGCCAATTTTATTATTCACAGCCTGAACATAGTTGGCAAACATCGGAATGATAACCGCGCCATCTGTCCGCAGGATTTCCTGCATTTCACGATATTGCTCACCGCGTTTGTTCGAATCCAACTCGGCACGTGCAGAATAAAGCAGTTCTTGGAAGCGTGGATGATCCCACTGAGAGTCATTCCACGGCACACCAGCTTCATATGCTGTCGAGAACATCCAATCCTCTGTCGCACGACCGGACCAATAGCTCGCACACCAGCCTTTTTTCAGCCAAACGTTAGACCAGTATCCATCTGCAGGCTCTTGCACCACGTTGATATTGATACCCGCGCTCTTAGCCGAAGCTTGATACAGCTGCGCCGCATCTACCGCACCTTCAAACGCTGCATTCGAAGCGGACAGATCAACGTTAAGTTCAGTCAGGCCAGCTTCTTTCATATAGAATTTGGCTTTGTCTGCATCGAACTCAAGCTGTTCCATGTCGCCGGCGTAATACTGGTTTGCTGGGCCAATTGGCGTATCGTTCCCAACTTGACCGTGGCCTTGCAGAATTTTGTCGACCAGTTCTTGGCGGTTGATACCGTACTTAAGCGCACGACGCACATTTAGATCGTTGAATGGCGCAGTTTGCGAGAGCATCGGCAGGGTATAGTGCTGGTTGCCAGTGACTTCCTGAATGCGTGTATTTGGGTTCGCTTTAAGAAGAGCTTCGGTTTTGAAATCAATACGGTTGATCGCATCGACTTGCCCCGTCAAAAGCGCGTTCATGCGGGCCGTATTATCGTTGATGGCGATGTATTCGATTTCGTCAAAGAAGCCTTCGCTGTCGCCTTTGTAATGGCTGTCGACGCGCTTTGCGACCATCCGAACACCGGGTTCAAATGACTCAACAGCGTACAGCCCTGTTCCGATACCATTGGCGATCGCTTCTTCGATCTGGCCCGCTGGATACATCAGGATGTGATAGTCAGACAGCAAATACGGGAAGTCAGCGTTACCAGCAGCCAGCGTGAACTGAACCTGATGATCCGTGATCTTCTTCATGTCTGTGATCGCAGATACAATCGGCTTCGCGGCTGATTTCGCACCTTCTGCTGTGTGCATCTGCAACGATGCAATCACATCATCCGCACCAAAGGCTTTGCCATTGTGGAACGTGACGCCTTCACGCAAATTGAATGTCCACGTTTTTGCGTCGGCTGTTGCTTCCCAGCTTGCGGCAAGTTCTCCAACCAAAGATCCGTCTGCAGCAGTCGCAGTCAAGCAGTCAAAAACAGATCCCGATGCAGATGCAATCATGAACAGGTCTGAATGCGTACGACCATCCCAGCTGTCTGACGTGTTGGCGCCTGACAGGCCAGCCCGCAAGCGGCCACCTTTTTTCGGCGAAGCCATCAACGGCATCCCAGTTGCGGCCAATACCCCAGCGGCCGCACCAGTTTTTAGCAATCCACGTCTGCTAATTCTTGTCATAGATATTCTCCCATAGTTTTTCGTTTCGGGTTGTCCCGATAGATGTGCCGCCCTTTTTCATCTGGGCGATTCGTTTTACATATTACTCACAGCAGCATCACCGATGTTATCAACACCACGTTGTTTTAACAGATCAGTTAGCCAATCCGGGTCCATTTCCGGCACAGAACTTAGTAACAAGTCCGTATATGCGTGGTGCGGCGGCTTGAACATTTCGTCCTTTGGCCCCTGCTCTACAACACGCCCGTCCTTCATCACCACCACCTCGTCCGAGATTGATTTAACCGTCGCAAGGTCGTGTGTAATGAACATATATGACAACCCTAACTCATCCTGCAGTTTTGCCAATAGTTTCAAGATGCCTTCTGCAACCAGTTGGTCCAGCGCGGATGTGACTTCGTCACAAATGATGAATTTGGGTTCTGCGGCGAGCGCTCGGGCAATCCCGATGCGTTGTTTCTGGCCACCTGACAGCTCGGACGGCAAACGGTTGATGTACTGCGTTGGCTCAAGCTCGATCTCTTCCAAGAGTTGCTCTACACGCCGACGCTTTTCGTTTCCGGTTAGCCCCATATAGAACTGAACAGGGCGCCCGATAAGTTCGCCAATCGTTTTGCGCGGGTTCAGTGCCGTATCGGCCATTTGATAGATCATCTGCGCTTGACGCAGCTGCATCTTGTTGCGCTTGCGATAATCCAAGGGCAGCACTTCACCGTCAAATTCGATATGGCCCTGCATCGGGGGCAAAAGCCCCGTGATACAACGTGCGGCCGTCGACTTGCCTGATCCGGACTCGCCGACAACGGCGACGGTACGCCCACTGTGGATATCAAAGCTTACGTCATGCAGAACTTTGACCTTACCATATGCAGCCGTCACATTTTTGACGGAGACCACGGGTGTAGAACCGGTCTGCACCGCTGGCTTTTGGGGCCGTTGGAAGCTGCGCACAGCCCAAAGGGATTTCGTGTACTCTTCTTTAGGATTCGACAGCATCTCGCGGGTTTCGGCTTCTTCAACCTCATCCCCCTTCAGCATCACTTTGATACGATCAGCCATCTGCGCAACAACTGCAAGATCGTGCGTGATATAGATCGCCGCAGTGTCAAATTCTTCGACGATTTCGCGAATACTGGCCAACACCTCAATCTGGGTGGTCACGTCCAGCGCTGTCGTGGGTTCGTCAAAAATAATAAGATCGGGGCGACATGCCATCGCCATAGCTGTCATTGCGCGCTGAAGCTGGCCACCTGACACCTGATGCGGATAGCGAAACCCGATTTCTTCAGGGTTTGGCAGGCGCAATTTGCGATACAGCTCAATTCCGTCGGCCTCGCTGTCCGCCCGCGACAGCACGTTATGCTGAACAGCGGCTTCTGTGTGCTGATCAATCAATTTGTGCGCTGGGTTAAAGCTGGCGGCAGCGGACTGTGCCACATAGGCAATGCGCTTACCCAACAGGTTTCGCTTGACGTCTGCTGAGGCGTTGACCAAATCAATGCCATCGAATTCGACGCTTCCGCCCGAAATGCGACAGCCGTCTCTGGTGAAGCCCATGGCCGCCAAACCAAGCGTCGATTTCCCTGCCCCAGATTCCCCAATCAGGCCCAGGACTTCACCCTTCTTAAGGTCAAATCCAGCCCCATTGATGATCGGGTTCCACGTCTCGTCGCTTCTACCTTCGATTTTGAGATCGCGGACTTTTAGCAATTGTTCTGTCATAGCAATCCGCTCCTTATTCTTTCAGGCCGGAAGACTTGTGCAACATCCAGTCCACCACAAAGTTTACAGCAACAGTCAAAAGCGCGATGGCACCCGCAGCAAGCAGCGGCGCGCTGGCAATCTGCGGCGCAACGACGGCATAGTTGATAAAGGACGACAAATCTTTGACCATTGTCCCCCAGTCAGCCAGCGGCGGTTGAATCCCCACACCCAAAAAGCTCAGCGCTGAGATGGTGAGAAACACAAAGCAGAACCGCAAGCCAAACTCGGCCAACAGCGGCGCAGTGGCATTTGGCAAAATTTCGCGGAACACCAGATACGCCAAGCCTTCGCCGCGCAACTTGGCGGCTTCGATGTAATCCATAACCACAATGTTGATCCCGACGGCCCGCGCGAGGCGATACACGCGTGTGCTGTCAATCATTGCGATGATCACAACCATCGACACAGTCAGGCCAAAGCCCGTGAACCAAGCCGAGGCCACAGTGATCAGCAAAAGCGAGAAAATCAGTGCTGGAATCGCCATCAACACATCGACCGCACGGCTAAGAAGTTGGTCCGTCCATCCCCCCAGCGTTGCAGCGAGAAACCCAAGAGATCCCCCAACAAAAAAGGCCAAACATGTTGTGACAAACGCAATCCCAACGGTGTTTTGAGCGCCGTAAATCAGGCGGCTGAGAATATCGCGCCCAATTTGATCTGTGCCCAATGGAAACGCTGGGTCACCGCCCAAATTCACATCACCCCCTGGGACGATGTTCGCACGGGCAAACACTTCTTCCTGACCGTGCGGCGCGATCCCCGCAGCGAAAATTGCCAAAATCGCATAGATCAGGATGATCATGATCCCGAAACTGGCGGTCAGTGGCATAGAGCGGAAGAGCTTGCGCGATCCTTCAGTGCCAACTTTGCGACCAAACAGACGGAAAATCCAAGCCGCAACGGCAAAGATCAGAAATCCTTCGATGGCTTTACCCAAGAAGAAATACTTGTTCGCGACCATCATGTCAGAAGAGCGCGAGAGCATGTACGCCCAGATCAACCAGACTAGAACAGCGGCGCCCAGAACGTACCCGAAGGCTACGCCATACGACATGTCACGGAAGAACGGTTTGTTGTTGGTGACTTTGCGGCCAACAAAACGAAAGATCCAGCCACCAGCGCACATCGCTGCCAGTAGCAGGACAGTTTCGACCCAAAAACTCATTTAGGATGCCTCAGACGTGGGTTGGACAGGATAGACATAATGTCCGCCGTCAGGTTCAACAGAATATACGCGGCTGCAAAAATCAGACAGCAAGCCTGAACAACCGGGATGTCGCGAATTTTCACGCTATCCACAAAAAGCTGTCCAATACCAGTATATCCAAAGACCACCTCGACGACGACGACACCCGTAATCAAATACGCAAGGTTCAGTGCAATCACGTTGATGATCGGAGCAAGCGCATTTGGTAGCGCGTGCTTCACAATAACCCGCATCGGCGAAAGCCCCTTAAGTCGCGCCATTTCGATGTATGGGGACGCAAGCAAGTTGATGATCGCCGCTCTGGTCATCCGCATCATGTGTGCGGTCACAACCAATGTCAGAGTCAACGCAGGCAACAAGGTCATGCGCACGCGCTCGAGGAACGTCATGTCATCATTTACCAAGGACAGCGAAGGCAAAATCTGATTCTGTACGGCGAGATACAAGATCAGGATATACGCCAGAAAAAACTCTGGTGAGGAAATCGACGACAACGTCAAAATGTTGGTCGCGCGATCAAACACCGAATTGCGAAAGAGCGCCGCCAAGACGCCGAGCGTGATCGCAACAGGAACGGCGATCATTGCCGTTACACCAGCAAGGAACATTGTGTTTTCAAAGCGCGGTGCGATTTGCCCCGCCACCGAGGACAACCCTGATCCGGTGTCTGACCCTGCAAAGCTTGCAAAGTTTGCTTGGGCAAAACTGTTTCCAAGGTCACCTTGAACCGCACCAGCGAGCCACTGGAAGTACCGGACCACCGGCCCTTGATCCAATCCGAGATCTCTTCGAATTGATTCGACGGCCTCGGGCGTTGCACCCTGTCCCAGAATAAGTTGAGCGAAGTCACCCGGCAGCAGATTAACCGCTGTGAAGATGACGATTGATACGACGAATAACGTCACGAGTCCCAAAGCCAAGCGTTGGGCGATGATTAAGAGTATTGAGGCCAATTGCCCTCACCTGTTGTTTGTCTTTTCAAACAGGTTAGCGGCCTTGCGGGACCTGTAAAGCTCTTTGTTGGAAGACGACGCATAATATGTCGTTTTTCGAACATTTCTTTGAAGTATCGTCAAATTGGCACCACCCGCCACCAAGAATTGGACTTATTTGGCCGCAAGTTCGTCCATCACTTGGACCAACTCAGCGCTGATCCCTGGCTCAGATAGAGCGTGCCCAGCATTGTGTATCATCCGCAACCTTGCGTTTGGCCATAGCTTAGCCAAGGCATGCGCCGACTTGGGTGGACAAATCATATCGTACCGCCCTTGCACGATAATTCCGGGAATGTGGCGAATGCGATCTATGTGATTCAGTATCCATCCGTCTTGGTCCAGAAACCCTGAATTGACAAAATAGTGGTTCTCCAACCGCGAAAATGCGCGAGCGTATTCCGCCATTGGCTCGCCAACGGACCCACTGGAATTGATTGAAGCCAGCGCATTCTCCCAAGAGGCCCAAGCGCGGGCGTATGTGACTTCGGTCGCGTGGTCTCCGGAAAACAGCCGCGCATGGTAGGCTTGAATAAGGTCATGCCGTTCTGCTTCTGGAATGAGGCTGACAAACCTCTCCCAAGGCTCGGGCCAAAAATGCCCAGCGCCACCGCCATAGAACCAATCCAGCTCTGCTTTGGTCATCGTAAACACACCACGCAACACCAAACACGCCACATGCTCGGGATGTGTCTGCGCATAGATCAAGGACAATGTAGCGCCCCAGCTGCCGCCAAACACAATCCAGCTCTCGATGTCCAAAGCCGTGCGAATGCGTTCCATATCCGCAACCAGATGCCATGTCGTATTCGCGTCGACACTTGCATGGGGGGTGGATCGCCCGCATCCTCGCTGATCAAACAAGATGATCCGATAGATTGATGGGTCGAAATATCGCCGCATCGCGGGGCTGGACCCGCCGCCTGGTCCACCGTGGACGACAATCACAGGTAGCCCATTGCGGTTTCCTGATTGCTCGACATAAATGCGGTGGCCATCCCCAACCTCCATCAGCCTCTGGTCAAAAGGGGCCACAGGGGGGTAGAGATAGTGCACTGCGCGCTTTTGGCCCGAGTTTTTGTCCATGTCCGACCTATATTGTTTAGGCGACCCAATTGAGCATATGGAGATCAGAATGCAAGCGTCTCAAGGTACTGTCGACCCTTCTGAAGTCGCAAAATTCGAAGCTATGGCTGCGGAATGGTGGGATCCCAAAGGTAAATTCAAGCCTCTGCACATGCTGAACCCCTGTCGACTTGACTATATTACGTCACAGATTGCTGGTGAATTTGATCGTGATCTCTCTGAGATCACCCCGTTCAAGGGCCTTCGTTTGCTGGATATCGGTTGTGGTGGTGGCCTGCTAAGTGAGCCGATGGCCCGTCTTGGCGCCACGGTTGTCGGCGCAGACGCCGCGGGGGGCAATATTCCTGTGGCGCAAGTGCACGCGACACAATCCGGGTTGGACATTGATTACCGGCATACAACTGCTGAAGCGTTGGCCGAAGCCGGCGAGCAGTTCGATATTGTTCTGAATATGGAAGTGGTCGAGCATGTTGCGAATCCCCTTTCCTATCTAAGCGCCTGCCAAAATTTGCTCAAACTGGGCGGTCTGCATTTGTGCTCGACAATCAACCGAAACCCCAAGAGTTACGCTGTCGCCATTCTTGGGGCCGAAGTCATCATGCGCTGGCTGCCCAAAGGCACACATGAGTGGCACAAATTCATCACGCCTGACGAGCTTGTGGATTTGTTGACAAAATCCGGGGTGCAAACCGTTGACCGCAAAGGGTTTGTATTCAATCCCATCACGTGGAGCTGGTCGATTTCGGACCAAGATCTAAGCGTGAACTATGTCACCGCAAGCGTTAAGCCCAGCACATCCTAGTTACCAAGTCCTCACCCAGCGCGCGCATCAGAAACTGGTGCACGTGCCGCTGGCTAGGCGCCCTGATCTAATTTGACGCGAAGTTCGCGCAATGTCGGCAATGTCGCGCGCACCCGGTCTTCGCCCAACTCGGCCACAATTTCTGTGATCAGCGGCGCGATTCCAACCAAGGCATTATCCCGCGCCTGACGTCCTGCGGGGCTGATACCCACAATTTTGCGCCGCGCATCGTCCCAGTCGGGCCGGATATGAATATACCCTGCCAATTCAAGCTTGCTCAGCGTATTGGTCATCGCGCCACGGGTGACATGAAACGTTTTGGCCAATTGTGCCGGGCTGCGCTCGGCTCCAGCGGGGGCAAGATGATTCAAGACGGAAAAGTGAGATAACTCCATGCCCTTAGGCAGCACTTTGGTCAGCCGTGCACGCGCAAGCTGCTCTGCCATAAGAATTTCCCCGAATAGGGAAATTGCCAATGCGTTGTTTTCACTCATTTATGGCCCGTCAAACTTTCTGTCGTGGCTCAAAGAAGGAACCCTTTGGCGTGCTTGTGCCACTTTCTCGAGGTCCAGATCAACATATGTAATGCCGCAGGCATCCCCCGCATCTGCCAGTATATCCCCCCATGGGGAAATCACCATGGAATGCCCAAATGTGCGGCGCGCCTGCCCCCGCGATGCGTCATGTGTACCAGTTTGTGCAGGGGCAAGAATAAAGCATCCCGTTTCGATCGCCCGCGCACGTAACAATACTTCCCAATGCGCCGCACCAGTGACGTGCGAAAATGCGGCTGGAACTGTGATAATTTGGGCGCCTGCCTGCGCCAACCTACGGAACAAGGCGGGAAACCGCACGTCATAACACACCGCCAAACCCACCGTAGCAAACGATGTGTGTACAACCACAGCTTGAGATCCCGGGCGGTATCCATCAGATTCGCGGTACGTTTCCTCGGGTGTCACCTGTACATCAAACATGTGAATCTTGTCGTATCGCGCGACAACTTTGCCCTGCGGGTCAATCAAAATCGAACGATTGGCAAATCGCCCATCGGCATCATCCGTTTTCAAGCCAAGTGACCCAATCAACACCCAGACGCCCAGCGCCCTTGCATCATTTTTGATCGCAGCCAGAAAAGGGTCATCCTGCTCGTGACTTAGAACGTTGTTTTGCCAAGTTCGGCTTGTTGAGACGCAATTGCTGACTTCTGGAGTCAGAACAAATTCCGCACCCTCCGCCACAGCCTCGGCAAGCATGGTGCGCACTACGGCCAAATTGTCCGTTGGATCATCTGACGATGTGATTTGAAGCAGAGCGACTTTCATCTGATTTACACGGCCAGCAGAGAGTCGAGCTTGCCTTCGCGATCAAGCGCGTAGAGTTCATCGCAGCCGCCAACATGGGTGTCACCCACAAAGATTTGGGGCACCGTCCGCCCTCCATTTGCACGCTGGATCATTTCCGGTTTGCGATCGGGATTGCGAAACACGTCAATTTCCAAAAACTCGACACCCTTCTGTTTCAGCAACCGTTTGGCAGCATGACAAAACCCGCAAAGTGGGCTGGTATAGATTTCAATCGGCTTCATGTCTGGTCCCCAGTGTTCGAGCGCTTTCTTGGGGGAACTTATGCGTCCTTGGCGACGCGCGCCAGTACAAGTATATGAACTTCTTGTGCGCGCGCACTCAGGCACGCATTGGTCGCTGCCGCCAATGTCGCCCCCGATGCCATCACGTCGTCCACTAACAACACCGGCCGCGCGGCAAGTTTGTGTCGCCGTTTTGGATGCGTTTCAATCGCCCCCGACATCTTGGAGAACCTGTCTTTCTGGCTAAGCCCTTTCATTGACCCCATTTGCTTGGGGCGCACCAACACATCAGGACACCATGCAAGATCAAGTTCACGCGCCACAGAGTCTGCGAGCATCGACGCTTGATTGAACTTACGGCGAAACAATCGTGTCCAATGCAGAGGCACGGGAACAACGATCATATTGGGTCGTACCAACGGCTTAGCTGCGCGCGCCATCCACTTGGCCGCGGGGCGTACCAAATCCAATCGGTCGCCGTGTTTCAGAGGCAAAACCAACCGCCGCGCATTGTTTTGGTACATCATCGCAGCGCGACCTGCGGTCCACGGGCGCGGTTGCTCAATGCACGAGTCACAATATACGACGCCCCCTTCATGCTCGCCGACAAGGGGCGCGCCACAGGCGTCGCAAACCACACCATCAATAAACGGTGTTTCGCGCCAACATCGTCCACACAGCCCAAAATCGCTCTCGACCATTTCTCCACATCCAACGCAAAGCGAGGGATAGATCGCCTTTATCAGCGTTTGAATCTTGTGCTTCATCAGCTTATGGTCCGCGCCATGCAAAATGCCCCTTTGATGACTGATCGTGCCGCCCTGATCCGTAACCGCAAACGCGCAGACGGGGACAAAGGAATGTTTCTTCAGCAAACCGCTGCAGAAGAGGTTCAGGATCGCCTGAACCTGGTTAACAGAACCTTTACAAAAGTTGCGATCGTGACTGCATTCCCCGATGTTTGGCAACATGTGGTGCCGCAAGCGGATATCGTGTCTGATCTTGACGTCCTTCCACTCACGCCAAAATCATATGACTTAGTCATTCACGCCTTGTGCCTGCATTGGGCAAATGATCCCGTGGGGCAAATCATCCAATGTCAACGCGCGCTCAAGAATGATGGTCTGTTTCTGTGTGTGACGTTTGGCGGACAAACCTTGAACGAACTGCGCATCGCATTGGGGCAAGCAGAGTCAGACGTTTCCGGCGGCATATCCCCGCGCGTTGCACCGATGGGAGAAATTCGTGATTTGGGCGCCTTGCTGCAACGGTCCGGGCTGAACCTGCCCGTCGCGGATGCTGTCCCGCTCAAGGTGAGATACGACTCGCCTTGGCATGTGATGCGCGACCTGCGTGCGATGGGCGAAACCAATGCATTGGCCGGACGACTGAGACGGCCAACGGGCAAATCGGTCATGATGCGCGCCGTGGATATTTACCGTGAAGAGTTTTCCGAAGATGGCCGTATACCCGCCACCTATGAATTGATTTTTCTTGCCGGGTGGTCGCCAGACGAAAGTCAGCAAAAACCTCTGCGGCCCGGGTCCGCGGTGTCGCGGTTGGCTGATGCCCTTGGCACCGAGGAATCACCGCTCAAGGATTGACAGGGCCACAACAAGCATTACCTGTGACATTCGCACAGGACTATCAGGAAGCAATATGTCGGAAGCCAACGCCACCCGCCCAGAGTTCAGCCAGCCAGACCACCCCAAGGTGGCACGCGGCAAAACAGGAGTCCTGCTTGCCAATTTGGGGACACCCGATTCATATTCATATTGGCCGATGCGGCGGTACTTGAACGAATTTTTGTCAGATCAGCGCGTCATCGACTATCCAAAATGGAAGTGGCAGCCTCTTTTGCAGGCGATCATTCTGACAAAGCGCCCCTTTTCCAGCGGTAAGGCGTATGAATCGATTTGGAATCACGATTTGGACGAAAGCCCCCTGCTGACCATTACCAAAGCACAAACCCACAAGATTTCAGAAACCATGCAAGAACGGTATGGATCCGATGTCATGGTTGATTTTTGCATGCGGTATGGCAACCCGTCCACAAAATCAAAGGTTCGGGAAATGGTCGCGGCGGGATGTGAACGCATTCTGTTCTTCCCGCTCTACCCACAGTATGCGGGTGCAACAACAGCCACAGCAAACGACGAATTTTTTCGCGCGCTGATGACCGAAAAGTGGCAACCAGCCGTACGCACGGTACCTGCCTACTTTGACAACGCGGGCTATATTGATGCGTTGGCGCAATCGATCGAAAACGCCTATGCAAAGATGGATTCAAAACCCGACGTGCTGGTTGTGTCCTATCACGGTATGCCTCAGCGATACCTGATGGAAGGGGATCCGTATCATTGCCAATGCCAAAAAAATACGCGGCTTCTTCAAGAACGTTTGGGCTGGGATAAGACAGAGCTAACGACAACATTTCAGTCACAGTTCGGACCGGAAGAGTGGCTGCAACCCTATACCGTCGAAGAAGTGGCGCGATTGGCGCATGAAGATGGTAAGAAAAACATCGCCGTGATTGCGCCTGCGTTCTCAGCAGACTGTATCGAGACACTGGAAGAGATTAACGAAGAGATCAAAGAAAGCTTCGAAGAGGCGGGCGGCGAGACCTTTACCTATATTCCATGTTTGAATGACGACGATGCCCATATTTCAGCACTTGCAGGCATTATTCAAGATAATTTGGCGGGCTGGATATAATAAGCCCATTCGGGCAAAAATCTTAGTCTTTGCGAAAACAAAAAAGGCGGAACCCAGAGGGATCCGCCTTTTTCAATTTCATTGTATCGTAACGAATTACGATGCAGCTGCAGCTACGATTACCAGCAGAAGAAGTGGAACCCAAACAGCGGCGCTCGAAGAGCTTGCTTCGGTTTCAACAATTTCTGGCTCAACAACAGGGTCAGCCATCGAACCAGCGAATGCGGTCGAAGCAGCAGCAGTCAGAGCAGCAGCAAGAACGAATTTTTTCATAGTATTCTCCAGAAAATAGCCCACCGCCAAAGATTGAGGACGACGGAAGGCACCCAAGACTTACCTCGTATCAATGTCTAAACAACAATGGGGGTTGATTGCAAACCTAACTTATACCGAAGACATTCATGACACCGAAAATGTCGTCAAATTAGCAACACTTGTGTACCGACCTTGGCCAAACCGAACAATTCGGAGATATGTTCGTTGTACAAACCGATGCATCCATTCGAGGATCGGCGACCAATTTTACGCGTATCATGCGTTCCATGGATTCGGTAATACGTCCAGCTTAGATACAGCGCATGCGTGCCCAAAGGATTGTCCGGTCCTGGGCCCACAAACTCTGGCCATTCGGGATTTCGCTTGCGCATTGCGGGCGTCGGCCGCCAGCTTGGACCATCTACTTTCTGAATGATCTTTGTGCGACCAAGACGTGTCAAATCAGGCGTCAAAGGCACCGATGTTGGATACAGTTTGTACACAGATTGATCTTCGGACCAATAGTGCAACGCCCGAGAAGTAACATCGACAAGGATCGCACCATTTTTTAGGCTCGAGAAATACGGCTGCCACTCCAGAGAACGGAAACTGGAAATATTGCGCACCACGCGCTCGTCCAAGTCCCGCTCGACCTCGGTTGTCGAGTTCTCGGTCTGAGCCAAAGCTGGCGCGCTCAGAAATGCGGCTCCAGTCGCGAGGAAGCCGCGACGCCCCATTTTATTTGGTTTTCTGTCTGTCATAATAATCCTCAAGAACTGCTCGACTTGATGCTTTTACAGATATTATTGCCAGAAAGCCTCAGTCACAAATCAAACTCTCGTCATTTTCGAAAGTCACGCGGATGTGGGTTTTCAAGGCAACGTGCCACAGGGTAGACCGTAGTATAGAAAACACATGTAGGACAGGCAATGACGCGACTATTGGCATTCATAATGGCATCGACCTTGGTTTTGGCCGGATGTGATACTGCGGGAACAAACGGATCTTCTGGTCCGCGGCAGTATAAAATCTCGTCCAACAACACCGCAAAGATCCAATACCGTGTGGTGGATTCCATAAACGCTCTGCGTCAAGCATCTGGTGCGGGCCCCGTCACTATGAACGCTCAACTCAACGCTGCTGCGGCCACACACTCGCGTGACATGTCTGCCCAAAATCGCCCCTGGCACTTTGGCTCTGATGGATCTTCGCCGATCCAACGCGTACAGCGTGTCGGATACGCTGGCCGTTTCTTGGGTGAAACGATCTCGGAGACCTACGAGACCGAACTAGAGACACTTGAAGCGTGGCTATCCCAAGATGATACACGCGCCGTTATCCTGAATCCGCAAGCTGCGGATATCGGATTCGCTTGGTTCCAAGAATCCAACGGGAAAATTTGGTGGACGCTGATTGTGGGCCAACCCACCGGTGCGGCGCAACTTCAGGGATAGATTGAAACCGGCGTTCCGATCTTGACCATCGAATATGCCTCTTCGATCTCTTTGTTGGTCACAGCAATACAACCCGCCGTCCAATCTCTGCCGCCTTTGCGATATTTCCAAGGGCGCCCGTGAATGAAGATGTCGCCGCCGGGCTTTTGGCCGATGGAATGCGCGTAAGCCACATCCGCCGCGTTGGGATAAGAAATGCCCAAGGATAGATGGAACTGGCTGTTTGGATTGCGTCGGTCGATTCGATAGTCACCTTCGGGTGTTTTGCCATCGCCACGCACGGTTTTATCGCCGCTTGGCGTAAACCCAAGGCCAACATCATAGGTTTTGAGCACCTCTTTACCGTGCATCAGGTACATCTTGCGGCTTTCCTTATAAATCAGGACGCGCGTGACCTCTGGGCCATTGTAAGACTTGAACTTGGACTCGCAGCCCGCCAACCCCAAGACCAGCAAAGCCGAAAGCGTGATCATAAGCAGTCGCATGGCGTCTTCCTTGTGCTGTTTGTCTCGTGATAACGGCAATGTCTTAGATCGCCTAGAGCACAAACGCCCATCACATCAATGTGAGCGCCTAACCGCGCGAGAAGCGGGCTACCAGTTCAACATGGCTTGACCACCGGAACTGATCAACAACCTGCACCCAATCAAGCGTATACCCGCCACTGACCAGGGTCGCGGCATCGCGTGCGAATGTCACCGGGTTACAGGATACAAAACCGATTACCGGCACATCCGAGGCCGCCAACTCCGCGACCTGTGCCTCGGCACCAGCCCTAGGTGGATCAATGACCGCAAAGTCATAGTTCAAATCTTGATCTATGACCGGGTTCCGAAACAAATCTCGGGTTTCTGTCGTAACCGCCTTCAGACCCTGCGCCATGCGCCATCCACCATCGAGAGCGGTGAGCATAGGCGCCTCGCTTTCGATTGCGTGCATCTCGCTGTTTAGCGCCAAAGGCAATGTGAAGGTGCCGCATCCTGCAAACAGATCAAGCCCCTTTTTCCCACTTCCAACAGCTTCGATGACAGCCGTCAACAAGGCCTGCTCTCCCTCGCGGGTGGCCTGAAGAAACGCGCCGGGCGGAGGTGTGACACGCGCGGGTCCGAATTGTTGATGTGGTGGCACGCGTGCAGCTACCACTTCGCCATCCCATGACAGCCGCGCCAATTTGAGGCGCTCGACCTCTTGGCCCAACTGCGATTGAAGCGGTCCATCAAGGGGTTTTCCGCCTGCCACCGCAAGATCCAGCCCCATAGGTGAAAGGGTTGCCGTGATCGACAGCTCGGCTTTTCGGCTTGCACCGATGACGGCCAAGGCTTCGGCTGCGACACGTGCCTTCATCAGATCAGGATGCAGCAACGTGCAGTCCGGAATTTCACAGATCACATCGCTGGCACGTTTATGGAATCCTGCCATCGCGCCCTTTTTCGTGCGCCGCACGGAAAGAGTTGCGCGTCGTCTCGATTGCGCGGGCGAAGTCGCAATGGGGCGCATTTCTGTTTCAAGACCCTGTGCACCCAAGGCATGACGCACAACACCGATCTTCCAATCAGCCACGAACGCGTCACTTGCGTGTTGCAACTGACAACCGCCGCAAGCCTTGAAATGACGACATGGAGGGCGCACACGGTTTTCAGACGGCGTCAGGATACGAACGTCATTCAAGCGCGTTCCATCCAGCTCTCCGCTGACGGTTTCGCCGGGCAAGGTGAGGGGAGCAAACACAGGGCCGGACGCGATTCCGTCGCCATGATGTCCAAGTCGTTCGATCAAAAATTCATTCATCCACCGCCCATAGCAAGACCCGACCCGTCAGAAAAGCCCCTTCAAAT
This sequence comes from Shimia litoralis, assembly GCF_005518135.1. Classification (GTDB taxonomy): domain Bacteria; phylum Pseudomonadota; class Alphaproteobacteria; order Rhodobacterales; family Rhodobacteraceae; genus Shimia_E; species Shimia_E litoralis. The sequence goes on from NZ_SULI01000031.1 coordinate 15,605, forward strand.
TCGGATACCCAGCTGGATGGAGTTATAGAGCGTCTTCAACTGCTGAATATGAGCATCCATGGACAACGGTGTTCTGGCCTCACCCCAATACGCATCGGGGTCAAATTTTTCAGAGAGCAAATTCGTGATCCGGTCCCGAAAGGCCTGGTGATCTCCGGCTGGGAAGCACATTTCGTCACAATTCCCCAACTCTTTTGCGCCTCCAAAGGTGCTGCATAATAGCGGGATATGACGCGCGTGCATTTCGATCGCCACCTGAGGCAGGTTATCCTGCCAAAGGACTGGAACGACCCCAACAGACACATCGCACAAAATCTCGTCGAGAGTATCGTGCGAATAGCCGTCGTAATACGTTAAGAGGGACAGACGCGCCGACAAGTCGATCAATCGAGCCATTGTATGCGCATCGGCACGCCGAGCCGCCACGACCAAATGCAGCTTGGATAACACCGCATTCGGCATGGCCTCGAGCGCATCTAGAAGAAAGAAAAAACCTTTGTCCCGCCGCATATACCCCAAATATCCAAGCCTCAGTACGCCATCTTCATCTACCATCGAAGTGCGCGGCTCCGTTGTCTCAAAATGGTGCGCTTGATCTGTGCCGATATAACTCAAATGCAGCAAGTCACTTGAAATCCCATGTCCCTCGGCAATTTTCCAAACCGCTTGCGATACGCATAACACCCGATCACAGTGCGTATTTATCGATGCCACCATTGATTTGCGGCGCTGCGCAAATTCTGTTGCGAACGGCCCGCTTCGCTTTTTGCCCACACGTTGGAAGAGGTGGGTCATTTTAGACAACCTTCGCGTGATCGCCCCCGCAACACGAAACGCATAGCTAAATTTGCGCGATCCTGGGCGAATTCCCAAACGTTTCAAGTGATATGCAATTGCATTCGCGACTCGAATAGTCGGTTCATGCGGTGCGCTTGGCAAAAATCCAACGCACCGCTCACCCTTTTCAAAAGACTGGCAATGCTTTTGCTCGCCCTGCCAAAAGTTCACTTGTGGGCACAGAGGATAGTAATTGTGAAGCGACAGGCAAACTTTGGCATTCGGATAAATCCGTTGAACGTCCAACGCCTGAACAGGCAACCCTTCGATATTGTTGAAATGCACAATGTCATAGGGGCCTGTTTCTCTCAAAAATTCATAGAAAACCTCCAGAGTCTCTGGCGCATCTATTTGTGACATATTCCCAAAGGAATGGTGCGCTGGCGCCATGACCTGAGAATTAATAATTTCATATCTGCCAACATGTGGACTACGGTCATCGGAGCGCAGCGAATGCCATCGTGGCCGCCGTCGCATCAGGTCATATGAAATTCCAGACGACAAGAATGTAGGAGTAATGTCTGAGTGCTGTGCCAGCGCACCCAATAAATTTCGCTGATACACCGAAACGCCGCCACCACGTGCTTCATCATCCAGATAGTCCACCCAGTTATAATAAAGAACCCGAAGCTGTTGTGGTTGGTTTGCAATATCTGCGCATTGACGGTTCAAAGCTCTGCCTCAAGCCAATGACCAAATCCAATATGGGTGAAGTAGTTTTCAATTGCCGCGGGGTTTTCAAACCGTTCAAGAACCAGATTGCTGCCCTGTTTGACCAAAGGGCTTTTCATGTTTGCATCAAACGATACGTTCAAGAGATCACAAATCCGATGCTCGAATCCGGGCCGGAACATAGAGGTGGTCCTAGTTTTTCGACCAGTTTGCAGCCTTGTTAAGGTGGATCAGGGTTTCACTTCAGGCTGCTAATCTCATTGGTTCTATTTTGCTGGCATAGGCTTCATCGGGGGTCAATATGCCGTGCGTTGAATGAGGCCACTCTGAGTTGTAGTAGGTCAGCCATTTGCCGATACCCACCCGCATTTCTGAACCGGTCTCAAAGGCATTCAGATAGACACATTCATACTTCAACGACCTCCACAGCCGTTCGATCATCCGGTTGTCCACTGCCCGGCAGTCGTTTGTTTGCAAACGATGAGAGGGGTGCCAAGCCCCTTTCCCATCCATGCTAATCTTTATTTTTGCGTCCGTCAGCACGTCGACCCAAGCGCCGCTTGTGAACTGGCTACCTTGATCCATTGCCCGACAGGGTTATGCGCAAGCATGATCCCGAGAGGGGGTATTGAATATCTCCGGCTTACCATGCTTGATCAAAGCCTCTTTCAGGGCCTCCACGCAGAAGTCCGCGTCCATGCTGTTAGACAGCCTCCAGGCAAGAACCTTGCGGCTGTGCCAATCCATGATCGCTACCAGATACAAAAAGCCTCGTCGCATTGGGATATAGGTAATATCAGCGCACCAGACCTGGTTTGGACGGTCAATCACCACGTTCCTGAGCAGATATGGCCAGATTTTGTGCTGTGGGTGCTTCTTGCTGGTGTTGGGCTCCTGGTAAATCGGCACCAGGCGCATGAGACGCATCAGGCGACGCACACGATGCCGCCCACATTTGTGGTTATTGCGCTGCATAAAGCGCGCCATTTGGCGTGACCCATACCAAGGTGCCTCCAGGAACTGCTTGTCGATGATTTCCATAAACCGCAGGTTCTCAGCACTCTCGCCCTTCGGCTCATAATACAGATTGGACCGTGTTAGCGTCAGAAGTGCGCACTGGCGGCGAACGCTTAACTCATGATCGCGGCTCACCATTTTTTGCCTCGCGTCCCGAGCAACTGATGCGAGGCTTCGGCTAAAAAATCCCGTTCCACCACCAATTGACCGATTTTCGAATGCAGCTTGTCGATATCGGCGGGGCTCACCTGCTCAGGGGCCGTTCCCCGCCGCGCAAAGGCTGTCGCCATGTTCTCTATCGCTGCCCGCTTCCATGTTCCGATCTGTGTTGGATGGACGCCGTACTTCTTGGACAGTTCCGATAGCGTCATTTCTTCGCGGATCGCTTCAAGCGCGACCTTGGCTTTGAACTCGGGCGAATGGTTCTTTCGTTTCTTCATTCTGGATCACTTCTTTCCTCATGCGATCCACCTTAACAATTGGTCCGAATTTCCGCGACCACCTCTCCTTTGAAGTGACCTGTTTCATCCGCCAACGGGTGCGACGGATTGAAAATCTCCTTGAATTCCTTTTGATCCAAAGTCACGCGCCCGACGGAAACCTGCCCATCATCCAATCCAAACGCTGTTTCAAACGAAACCGCCTTGCGGCGATACCCTAGCGTATCAGCATTTGCGATGTTTTCAGATACATGGCGCAAGCGAACGGCCTGTGCGCGCAAACCACTTGTGCTGAGATCAAGGGCTGAGGTGAAATCAGTCATTATTGAGTATTCCCATGCTATCGACGACCAAGGCTGGTGCGCAAAATTCCCAGAGACGATTTGTAGATCGCGAGCGCACGCCCGTGCTGACGCTGAATTCCGACAGCTTTCATCATCTCTTCTTCAAGCGACACACTGTTTCCATTCGGCGATCTGGATCGGGCATCGCTGGCAAGATCACTTGACGCCATACCGGAACTTGCGCCGATGTGTTTCGGCCGAGTGGCGAGCATCCCCGAACCCGAGTTCTGGTGTCGAACGATATCTTGAAAAGACGACACGCTTAACGCGGTGTAGCCGGGTGTGTCCGCGTTCGCCAAATTCTGAGCTACGACAGATTGTCGGTTCGCAGCGTGAACGGCCATCGCATGGGACATCTTAAAGATGTCTAGGTTTTGAAACATCGGGGCTTCTCCCTCGAATTGATACATCAAGGCTTAACCCTGATTCCTTTAGAAATTGTTTTCAGAAGAAATTTGGAGAATTGAATGACTCACGCGCCTCTGTCATCTCTTACCGCCACCGTTGCATCTCTCACCGCTGTCCGCGAAATCGGTCGCGTCACCGCAGTCGAAGGTATGCAAATACATGCAAGAGGCTTGCGTGGTCGTGCGCATGTCGGTGATCTTGTGACACTACAGCGCTCGGATGGCAGCCGGCTGTCCGGCGAAATCCTTCAGTTGCGCGGAGACGACGTGTCGTTCTTGCCAGATGGATCAATAGATGGTGTCGCTATCGAAGATCCTGTCTTTCTCGGCGGTCCACCAACGATATATCCATCACCGCAATGGATCGGGCGCATTCTCGACGCTTCGGGTCAACCACTTGATGGGGCCCCGATTGGTCGCGGCGTCCACGCCGTGCCTCTTAAGGCGCCGCCGCCGCCCGCACACAAGCGCCGCCCCCTTGGCCCCCGCATGGAAACGGGCGTTCCGGTCTTCAACACGATGTTGCCAATCGTCAAAGGGCAACGCATTGGCCTTTTTGCAGGGTCAGGCGTTGGGAAATCAAGTTTACTCGGGCGGCTTGCCAAAAATATGACCGCAGATGTCGTTGTCATTGCCCTGGTTGGTGAAAGGGGACGCGAGCTTCGCGATTTTGTCGAAGACGTCTTGGGGCATGAGGGACTAAAACGATCAGTGGTTATTGCAGCGACCTCGGATCAATCTCCGATCCAAAGGCGCCGTTGCCTTTGGGCGGCCATGGCGACGGCCGAATATTTTCGTGATCTTGGCAACCATGTTCTGTTTCTAGCGGATTCAGTGACACGTTTTGCCGAAGCCCATCGCGAGGTTGCTGTCGCCGGAGGCGAACTGCCGTCCCTCAGAGGGTACCCGCCGTCAACGGCGCATCTTATCATGTCATTATGTGAAAGAGCCGGCCCGGGAACCGCAGAGCAAGGCGACATTACAGCGGTGCTTAGTGTCCTTGTCGCCGGATCAGATATGGATGAACCGATCGCAGACATTTTGCGAGGCGTTTTGGACGGACACGTCGTCTTGGATCGACACATCGCCGAAAGGGGGCGATTTCCGGCAGTGGACTTGTTGCGATCTGTTTCAAGAAGCCTGCCGAACGCCGCATCGCATACGGAAAACCAGACTATTCGAGAAATTCGCCGCCTACTGGGCGCTTATGAACAATCGGAAACAATGGTTCGGGCTGGTCTATATTCCGAAGGAAGCGATCCATATTTGGACGCCGCCATTTCTGCATGGCCACAGCTGGATGCATTTCTGGGTGACTCAACGACGCTTCCCACGAAAACCTGTTTCTCCAAGCTGGATCTCATTTTGCGCCGATCGGGCGCGACAAATGCCGCGCCTGCGATTTGATCAGCTCAACATAAATTCATCACGCACCTAGTGCTTTACAAAAGGGGCGGCAGAGCCCCAAAGCGCTTGGACACGCGCATCTCGCTTACAGGCCTTGCGGTATCGTTTGTATGCCTCGGCTTGGCGCTTGGGGCCAAATCGGGTCAGAACAATATTGGTGCCTTTATAGTAATCTTGATGATAATCTTCTGCATCATAGAACCGTGAGGCAGTTGTGATCGGGGTTACAATCTTGCGCCCTAAATCTTGCTGAGCTTGCTTCTTTGCCGCTTCAGCGGCCGCTTTCTGCGCAGCACCAGAGACAAAAATAGCAGTTCTATAGCTGTCACCACGGTCACAAAATTGCCCACCTGCATCCGTCGGGTCAACGGAGCGGAAAAATAGATGCAGCAAGCGGTCAACAGTGACCACATTTGGATCAAACGTAATTTCAACCGCCTCATAATGACCCGTGCCACCCTTGGTGACTTGTTTATATGTTGGGCTCTTTGTGCGTCCGCCTGTGTACCCAGACACGGCAGATTTCACGCCCTTTACGCTTTCGAAATCGCTTTCCACACACCAGAAACATCCTCCGGCGACCACCAGTTTTTCGCTTGCGGCCTCAGCACGGGACCCGTGCACAACCAAGCCAAGCGCGATAAGCACGCCAAGCGCAATCGGTTTCAAATTTTGCAAATACCGCATTGATGATCCTCCTTGATACATCTTGTCTGCGCCCAATTTTTGACTGTCGCAACCGGATGAAATTGAATGTCACAGCTTGGTGAGCAAATTTTACCACTTGGCTGTGAGGAAAAGGCGGTCTAGCGTCACGTGAAACTCAAAAGAAAGCGCCCAGATGAGCGACCATGTCACCACCCATCAAACCGAGGACGATGCTCGAAATGAGGACATCCTGATCTATGTAAACGGATCAATCTGTCCCAAAGCCGATGCCAAGGTAAGTGTCTATGATTCCGGTTTCATGCTTGGCGACGGCGTTTGGGAAGGTTTGCGTCTCTACGAGGGGCACTGGGCATTTCTGAGCGAACATATCGATCGTCTTTTCGAAGCCGCGAAGGCCATCGACCTCGATATCGGGATGTCGCGCAACGACGTTGTTGCAGCTATTGAGGCCACGCGCACCGCAAACGGCATGACGACGGATGCACACGCACGCCTTATGGTCACGCGCGGTCCAAAAACACGACCGTTTCAACATCCGGGCCTAAGTCAAAGCGGTGCGACGGTCGTGATCATTATGGAACACTCAAAACCTCGCATCCCGCGCCCCATTCGGCTTGCGACTGTACCGCACATTCGCGGGCTACCAATGACGCAGGACCCCAAGCTAAATTCCCATTCCAAGCTAAATTGTATTCTGGCCTGCATCGCCGCAGAAAAAGCGGGTGCCGACGAAGGTCTGATGCTGGATATCAACGGGTTCGTAAACACTACAAACGCCTGCAATTTTTTCATCGTCCGCAAAGGTGCGGTTTGGACCAGTACAGGTGACTATTGCATGAACGGGATTACCCGCCAAAAGGTCATCGACGTCTGTCGCGCAGATGGAATACCTGTCTTTGAACGCAACTATTCACTGGTTGACACATATGGTGCCGACGAAGCCTTCCTAACTGGCACCTTTGGCGCACAGACCCCCGTGAGCGAGATTGACGGACGCCCTATTGGCTCTGGCGATATGGGACCCATGACTTTGCGTATTCGCGAATTGTACAAGACGCTTGTCGCAGCAGATGCCCAAGCTCGATCAACTACCTAGAGATACACAGGAGGTTTCAGTATGAAAATTGCAATGTGGAGCGGTCCGCGAAATCTCTCGACGGCAATGATGTACAGCTTCGGCAACCGCACCGATTGTGCTGTCGTCGACGAGCCTTTTTACGCGGCATATCTGGCTTTGTCGGGATTGGACCATCCGCTCAGAGCTGAAATTCTGACAAGTCAGCCACAAGACCCAAAGACAGTGGCCGCATCCCTCGTGGGCATCAACCCTGACGACAAGTCACATTATTATCAGAAACACATGACCCATCACATGATTCCCGGGGTTCCCAGGGACTGGATGCGCGACGTCGTGAATGTCTTTTTGATCCGCCATCCGGCACGTGTCGCAGCAAGCTATGCGATTAAGCGAGAGAACCCATCGTTGGAAGACCTCGGATTTCGCCAACAATCCGAATTGTATGATCTGGTCGAAAGCTGGGGACAAACTCCGATTGTCATTGATAGCCATGATATTCGCGACAATCCCAAGGCAATGATCGAAAAACTGTGCAACGCAATTGGCCTTCAGTTTGAGGACAACATGTTGAGTTGGCCAGAGGGCGGGCACAAGGATGACGGTGCATGGGCGCCGCATTGGTACGGGTCTGTGTGGAACTCGTCGGGGTTTGCGGGCGCAGAAGGCCCTCTGCCCACGTTGTCCAAAGATTTGGACGCCGTTGTTCAGCAAGCCTTGCCGCATTACGAGAAAATGCAAGCCAACAAGCTTTAACTACAAGCACGGACCTATGCGTTCGCTCAACTTAGGTCTGTCACATTCGTCGGCAACCTTATTTCAGAAGCTGGCCAAGTTTCATTGCAACGCTCATGTCGCCGGACACCTTGAGCTTGCCCATCATAACGCCTGTCATCGGATTAAGCTTGCCCGTTAACAGCTTGGTCAAATTGGCTTGCGACAGCTTGATCGTACAATCAGTTTCCTGATCCACTGTTGTAGCAGACTGCTCAGACAACACGATTACGCCGTCTTCACCACAATCGAACTTCAATGATCCCTCAAAGGTTTTTCCGCCCAATCCAGCTTGAATGCCATCAGCAATGTCACGCAACATTTTTTCGCTCCTTAAACAACAAACGCCCCCCTATGTCCTAGGAGGGCGCTTTTGTATTCGCAACGATGACGTAGCTGGACGCACCGACGTTTTTAAAGAGACTTAAACCGCTATTTGACGCGCTTATTCCGCTGAGCGATCAATTTCAAACGCAGCGCCTGAAGCTGAATAAATCCTGCCGCATCGGTTTGGTCATACGCACCTGCATCATCTTCAAAAGTTACGTGTTCTTCAGAGTACAAGGAATGATCGGACCAGCGTCCAACGCAGAACGCAGACCCCTTGTACAACTTCAGACGGACCGTTCCTGTCACATGAGTTTGGCTGGCATCGATGGCGGCTTGCAACATCTCACGCTCTGGGCTGTACCAGAACCCATTGTAAATCAACTCGGCATATTTTGGCATAAGCTCGTCTTTTAGATGCATCGCGCCGCGATCCATCGTGATCGATTCAATGCCACGGTGTGCCTCGAGCAATACCGTACCGCCCGGAGTTTCATAGATGCCGCGTGATTTCATGCCCACGAAACGCCCCTCGACAAGATCAAGACGTCCGATACCGTGTTTTCCGCCCAACTCATTCAGTTTGGTCAGGATGGTTGCAGGGCTCATTGCTTCGCCGTTGATGCTAACCGCATCACCTTTTTCAAAGCCAACCTCGATAAATTCGGGCTCGTTCGGTGCATCTTCGGGGTGGACTGTACGCTGATAAACGTAATCCGGCGCGGCGACTGCTGGATCTTCCAGCACTTTGCCCTCAGAAGACGTATGCAAGAGATTGGCATCAACCGAGAACGGGGCTTCGCCACGTTTGTCTTTTGCGATTGGAATCTGGTTCTTCTCTGCAAAATCGATCAACTTGGTCCGAGACGTCAAATCCCATTCCCGCCAAGGTGCAATCACCTTGATATCAGGGTTCAGCGCATAGGCTGCCAATTCAAACCGGACCTGATCGTTACCCTTGCCCGTCGCACCATGCGCGACTGCATCGGCGCCTGTTGCTTCGGCGATTTCGACCAAGCGCTTGGAAATCAATGGGCGCGCAATCGAGGTTCCCAGCAGGTACAGACCTTCATACACTGCATTGGCGCGGAACATAGGAAAGACAAAATCGCGCACAAACTCTTCACGCACATCTTCAATATAGATGTTTTCGGGTTTGATCCCTAGCAGCTCGGCTTTTTTGCGGGCCGGATCGAGTTCTTCACCCTGACCAAGGTCAGCGGTAAAAGTGACCACTTCGCAACCATATTCGGTTTGCAACCATTTCAGAATGATCGAAGTGTCTAGGCCACCAGAATAGGCGAGGACGACTTTTTTGGGCGCGGACATGTCAGATTCCCTTCAACGTATATCGCAGGCGCGATAACGGGTTTTCCCGCCTAGAGCAAGGCGCAGGCCGCCGATGGGAAGAAATGGCGCAGGTAATTCAAGGTTATGCGTTCAATTGTGCTTGAAATTCGGCCTTGGACTCCGCGTACGCTTGCAAAATACGTGCTATATCGACGCTTTCCGGCGTTCCCTCTGCACAGGATGTTTCACCTGCTTGGCACAGTGTTGAAAATGCATTGAATCCTAGGTTCAGCGCACCGCCTTTTAAAAAGTGAAGATCAGCCCCTAAACTCGCCATACTTGGTGCTGTTTCCAGACGGGAAGTCACCTGTTCTACCTCTTCAAGGAAAATCTCGACAACTTCGGCGAAGTCCTCTGGCCCAATCTCTTCTCGAAGCTCTGTGACACGGTCCCAATTGATCATGGTGCAGATCCTTTCATTTTTCAGACCTTGCGCGAAAATGGTTAAAAGATCGTAGCGCCGCGCGAAATACAAAAACAAACTTAGGCTTTGAGGAAAAATTAAGTGTCCAGCGTGTAAAGCGTAGGGTGTTGAGGAAATTGTTGTGTGATCACGCAAGGAATGAATGTGCTTGAACCAAACACTATCACGCCAGAGACCTCCCCAGATTCAGGGGTGATCAAGCGGATATTGCTTGTCGATGACAGCCGCTTGCAACGCAGAATATTGTCTGCGTCCCTTACCCGCGACGGATATGAGGTGTTGGAAGCAGGATCTGGAGAAGAAGCGCTGGAAATATGCCAGTCTGCGGCGCCTGATCTCATATTGAGTGATTGGGTGATGCCCGGTATGGATGGTCTTGAATTTTGCAAAGCCTTTAGAGCCTTGCCGGGCGACCAATACGGCTACTTCATTATCCTTACGTCAAAAAGCGAAAAGGCCGAGGTCGTGAGGGGGCTTGAGGGGGGTGCTGATGACTTTGTGACGAAACCGGTAAATGCGCACGAACTCCGCGCCCGCATCAGTGCCGGAGAACGCATTCTTAGGATGCAGCGGGAGCTAACTGAGAAAAACCGCGTCATCACAGATACGCTGGATGAAATTCAACGCCTCTATGATTCACTGGATCACGATCTTATCGAAGCCAAGAAACTTCAACAGTCATTGGTGCGGGATCGGTTTCAAGATTTCGGCACGGGTGTCGCCTCGTTAATGCTACATCCGAGCGGTCATGTAGGTGGCGACCTAGTCGGGCACTATCGCATTAATGACCACCGTGTGGGATTGTTCTCAATTGATGTATCAGGTCATGGCATCAGTTCGGCATTGATGACCGCAAGGTTAGCTGGCTATTTGTCCTCGACTTCACCCGAACACAATGTCGCGCTGCAGTTCATGCCAGACGGCTCTCAGGAGCATCTTCCGCCTGCTACGGTCATCGCTCGGCTCAACAAGATCATTATGGACGAGATGGAGACCGAGCTTTATTTTACGATGTTATTGGCCGAGGTGAATTTGCAAACCGGCCATGTCACCATGGCACAGGCTGGGCATCCTCATCCGGTCATTCAGCGTGCAGATGGTACAATCGAACAGGATGGCCCGGGCGGATTCCCCGTGGGTCTTATCGATCACGCAGAGTTCTCACAATTCGAGGCAACATTAGATGTCGGAGATCGGCTTCTGATTTTGTCGGATGGCGTCACCGAATGCCCCAATCCAAATGACGAGATGCTCGGCGAAGACGGGTTGGTCGATCTATTACGTGAGTTGTCAGATCAACCTGCTGAAACAATGCTGGAAACGATGCTTTGGCACCTGGACCAATTTGCAGGCGATCGCGGTTTTCCTGACGACATCTCGGGCATCCTATTCGAATATCGCGGACCGTGGATCTAATAGACACAATGGCTTGCAAAATGCTGATCTCCGGCATTCGCGAGCATCGGAATTGCGATATCTGCTGGCATCCAACACGCCTCATGCATCGGCTCTGTAGGTGGCCCAATGCGGTGCGCGGGACGTGCAAGGTAAATTGAGCAAATCTTTTCCGCCCACATGTCATATTCTGGCATAAAGACGAATCTTCGGTACGTACCTAATCGAGTTGGTTTGGTAATTGTATACCCTGTCTCTTCATACACTTCACGATGCAAGGCACCCACTGGCGCCTCGCCCGGGTCAATACCGCCACCCGGTAATTGAAATTCAGGCTCCGGTTCAGATTGATGGGTGACTAACATGTCATTTCCACGCATCAATACCGCATACGCTCCTGGACGCAAAGTGTACTGAATTTCCGCTTTTGGCGGATGCCCAAATCGACGGATCATCATGTTACCCCTTTTTGTTAGCCTTGCTGCACTTATATAGTCGCGGTATTGCAAGGGAAGGCCTCTGAGGAAACCCCATGACACTTGGAACAAAAATTGCCTGGGACGACACTGTGTTGCCGTTTCAGTTGGACAAATCTGACATTCGCGGTCGCGTTGCGCGGCTAGATGGCGTGCTTGATGGCGTGCTCAAACAACACGGCTACCCCCCGGCGGTCGAAGCATTGGTCGCAGAGATGGCGCTTTTGACGGCTTTGATCGGCCAAACGATCAAGTTGCGCTGGAAGCTGTCCCTTCAGGTTCAGTCCAAGGGGGCTGTTCGCATGATCGCCACCGATTATTACGGCCCCACCGAAGATGGTGAGCCCGCGAAAATTCGGGCTTATGCCAGTTATGATGAAGCACGCCTGACTGACGGGTCACCATTTGACCAGGTTGGCGATGGATACTTTGCAATTCTGATCGATCAGGGATCCGGAATGGCGCCATACCAAGGGATCACGCCCATCGCTGGTGGATCCCTCAAAGCCTGTGCAGAAGCCTATTTTGCACAATCCGAGCAGCTGGCAACAAGATTTGCCTTACGGTTTGGGAAATCAAGCGCCCCCGGCGTACCCGAGCATTGGCGTGCGGGCGGCGTTATGCTGCAACATATGCCCAAAGCCTCGCCACATGTTTCAGGTGATAGCGGCAGCGGAGATCTCGGCTTGCTACAGGCCGAAGATATTCTGAATGAAGATGACGGTGAAAACTGGAATCGCGCCAATATCCTGTTGGACTCAGTCGAAGACCTCGAGCTTATTGGCCCCTCGGTCCCCCCGACTGATCTTTTGGTTCGCTTGTTTCATGAGGAATCTCCACGTGTGTTCGATGCACAACCGGTTCGGTTTGGCTGCACCTGTTCTGAAGACCGCGTGCGTCAGAGCCTCTCTATATACTCGGCCAAAGACATTCGTACGATGACCACAGACTCAGGCCGTGTCACCGCCGATTGTCAATTCTGTGGTGCTCACTACGACATCGACCCGCTGTCAGTCGGCTTTGAGGCACAGGAACCAGAGGGGTGAGCGACACCCTAACCGTATTGCGCGCAGCGCTTGAACACGACACTGCAAGATCATCAGATTTTGATCTCAATCCAGATGTCGTCTTGCCGGCTGGCCGCAAATTGCGTCCAGCTGGCGTTCTGGTGCCTATCCAATTGGTACAAAACGTGCCGTATGTGATTTTGACAAAGCGTGCGTCACACCTCAAGCATCACCCTGGGCAAATAGCATTTCCAGGTGGCAAACAGGATGAAACAGACGTCGACGTGATCGCCGCCGCGCTGCGTGAGGCGCGCGAAGAAATCGGCCTCCCGACAGAAAACACCACAGTCCTAGGAACTCTGCCCTCGCATGAAACCGTGACCAACTTTTGCGTCACGCCAGTGCTCGCCCATGTGAAACATCCGTTTAAGGTTGTTGCCGAACCCGGCGAAGTTGAGGAAGTCTTTTCCGTTCCGCTCGACCATGTCACCAATCCAAATAACTATTCAATCCAGTCACGCCGCTGGATGGGCCATAAACGGAGCTATTTCACTGTTCCATTCGGATCCTATTATATCTGGGGTGCGACAGCCCGCATTCTCAGGGGGCTCGCCGAAAGGATGCACGCGTGACGCAAGTAGCCGGCATGTGGTTGAGTAACCCGCATACCCAAAAGGTACTAACTTCTCTGTCAGAATCCGGGCATCAGGCGCTCTTTGTCGGGGGCTGCGTGCGCAACGCGCTGTTGGGTGTTGAGGTCAACGACATCGATATCGCAACCAACGCACTGCCCCAAGACGTCATAGAGATCACCACAAACGCAGGACTACATGCCATTCCAACAGGGATCGACCATGGCACAGTCACCGTCATTGCCAATGGCATCCCTCATGAGATCACCACGTTTCGCAAAGACATTCTGACTGACGGCCGTCATGCCAAAGTGATCTTTTCAAACGACATACACGACGATGCGCGTCGCCGTGATTTTACGATGAATGCTCTGTATGCGATGCCGGATGGCACAGTTGTAGACCCGTTGAATGGGATTCAAGATTTACGTGACCACCGCGTTCGATTTATTGAAGATGCTTCCCAGCGCATCCAAGAAGACTATTTGCGGATACTGCGGTTTTTCAGATTTCATGCGTGGTATGGCGACGAAACGGCTGGCATCGACCCCGAAGCTTTGCACGCCATTTCGTCGAATCTTGCTGGCATAGAGACGCTTTCGAAGGAGCGTATCGGGGCAGAAATGCTGAAACTGCTTGCAGCAACGAACCCAGCGCCTGCCCTTGCCTCCATGCGTCTTTCCGGAGCTTTAGGCTGTGTTCTCGTTGGAGCGGATGATCGCGCCCTTGCGCCAATGGTGCACCTGGAAGATGAAACCGACGCAGGAGCTGATTCAATACGGCGGCTTGCTTGTTTGGGTGGACAAGGGGTCTCAAAGGCGCTTCGGCTATCCAAGAAGCAAGCCAAATCTTTAGACCTGCTGCGCGATCAAATCGGAGGGTTAACGCCCCCTGATGAGGCGGGTTATCGTTTTGGGTTCGAGACAGGCCTATCTATTTTCCTTTTGCGCGCAGCACTATTGGAAACACCTTTGCCGATGGATTTGGAATTGTCATTGCGCAGAGGTGCAAATGCACAGTTCCCAGTAAAACCAGCCGATCTTATGCCTGACGTTCAAGGAGTAGAGCTTGGCCAGACCCTTCGAAAACTCGAAGCAAAGTGGGTCAAGTCTGGATTCAAACTTGACCGCAACGATCTTCTTGCATGAGCGCAGACCGTATCAAGCCTTACGCATACGACCCTCCTTTCCCGAAACAGTGCTCTGCCTGACGTCAGCGGATGTGGGTCCAAATAGGCCGATTTGATAAGAATGTTCTTGGCTCATCGTAAGCACCGAGGAGTGGAACATCAGACAGATAACTGGAGCCGGAAACGTCTTGGCAAGAAAACCAAACCTGCCTCATGCAAGTAATAGTCAAAGAACGAAAACCGAGGCGAAATCGGACGCATTGCAATTTTCACGAAGCGCTTAGTTCAGTCGCATAATGATTGATCAATGCCGCCGCTGATAGATTTTGTGTGTTCGATTTCAGCCGAGATCGAGGTCGATATCTATACACTTTACTACCCGTTTCATACTCATAACTTTCGGCTTTTCAGGGCACAGGTTCATAGTTTTGATCTCGGGCGACATACCCCGTGGTTGCGCAAGTTTCACAGTGGGCAAATCAAAAAAAGGCCGCAAAAGAACATGCCGCGCGGCCTTATGATCTTATTCACGCGATTTGGGCGGATACATCGGCAGCCCTTGTTGGCCGAGGGCGTGCACTGGCACATTATCGGGCCGGATGCTGGGGATCCTGTGGTACAGAATTGGCTTGGCACACAGGCGATTGATTTGCCCGTCACGCTACGTGATGGAAAACCACATTGGGAGATGCCAGATTTTACCGAGCAGGGGATATCGCGTGGCTTGGGAGTTGGTTCGAAAGCCAATGCTTTGCAGCGATGGCTACAAGGAGCAGCCCCCAAAAAAATCCAAAACAGGGCAAATGTTCATGTTGTTCCACCAAACACAAAGAGCATTGAAAATGATCGCTTTTGTTTACAAGCCAGCTGTTTGCGTGTCCGGATTTCCGAAGGGTAGTCCGCTCAATCCAGTATCAGAGAGTGTCCGATCTTCTGTGTATGAGTAATCTGGCCCATGCTTCACCAACGAAGGAGCATGACTGCAATGACGATTTCCAAGGAACTACTGGACGAGCTGCTTAGCGGCGTTGAACGACCCGAGGATTTACTCGGCGACAAGGGCCTGATGAAGGAACTGAAGGTCCGGCTGATGGAACGGATGTTGGGCGCGGAACTGACCGAGCATCTGGGCTATGAGCCACATGGTGAGCCTGCCAGCCAGCAGGCCAACCGGCGCAATGGGGCGACGCGCAAAGTGTTGAAGGGCAA
>NZ_SULI01000032.1 GCF_005518135.1 Shimia litoralis
TCTTGTATCCATTCAATCGGGTTGGATACATCTTAGCACGCTGTCCGAATTTGCCGGACCACTTCACTCGTCATATCCTTCAAGGGCCATCATCTCATAAATGTAGCCAAGATTTTCAGGGTCTTGATCGGACTTTTTGAGAAGCTCACACAGCTTATCAAAATTGGGTATTTCTTGCTCAGACTTCATTCTAGCCCCTTCGTGACCACGACCCCGCCCAAAAGAACAATAGGTGAAACACCCAGCCTGTGTCTACGGGCATACATCCACAACACAAACCGCCGACAATGTGCTCTCCCAAAACTCTGCCAACACAGTGTTAGTAACACAGCACTAGCCAACACTGTGTTCAACACAGCGAATCCGCAGTCAAAATAGTCAGCAACACGGCAAAAAGTGTGTTTAAGGTGTGTTTTTGAATTACACAACTTTAGCGCGCATTGCGCTCGTCTAAGTCATTGACATCTCTGGTAAAAATGGTGCCCAGGGGCGGAATCGAACCACCGACACGAGGATTTTCAATCCACTGCTCTACCCCTGAGCTACCCGGGCACCGGAGAACGATAAGTCGTTCGGGTTTGGGCGTTTTATGCGAGGGTGGGGGGGCTGTCTAGGGCGATTCAGAAAAAAAGCGATACTTTTTTATCTTCCTCCGGCGAAAGAGAGGTAAAGAGCCAAATCGGCAATCTTATGTTGTAATTTTTTGTTGATTAAAGGCGGCAGGTTTGCGCGTTTCGTGTCGTCTGGATCAGGGCTGCGGCCGAATAGGCAGAACCTGAAATCACCCGGCTTCTAATGACATGGTTTGGTATGGCAGCAAGAAGGGGCGCCCAATCGAGCGCCCCTTCGTTAGAAAATAGTGTCAGTTGCCGGCCCGATTAGACTTTCAGGCTTGGGATGATCTGTTTCTTGCGGCTCATGATACCGGGAAGAACCACAAGGTCTCCGGTCACGGTTGCGCCAAAGGACTTTTCAGCAACGGTTTTTACCAGATCATTCGGGACGAGCAGGGTGGCTTCTTCGTTCAAAATGTCGATGACAAACAAAAGGACCTGATCGGCGCCATCTTCGGCTGCGACATCCACCATCGAGGCCATCAGGCTGTCTTTGCGGTCAAGAACGGTCGACGGTGCTGTTGTTTCCAGAACAGAGACGCGGAAGCCTTTGCCATCCACGGTGTATTCCTTGGAGTCCATACGTAGCAGTTCCGCATCTGAAAATGACGACACATCAGATTTTGCAGCAAACATCTCGCTAGCATAGTCGCTGACATTCACACCAAGCTCGGCTGCCAGTTTTTCAGCGACGGCTTTGTCGTGATCTGTGGTTGTCGGAGACCGATATTCCAGTGTGTCCGACAGAATACACGTCAGCATGGCACCTTTGACGGCGTCGGGCATCTTGTCCATGTCATCGCCAATCAAATCGTGCATGATTGTCGCGGTGCAGGCCACCGGACGGATCGTAATGTCGATGGGCCCCTTGGTTTCAAGGCCGCCTACAAGCTTGTGGTGGTCGATGATCGCCTGAACGTCAGCGCCATTGATATTGGCAGGCAGCTCGGCGGGGTTGTTCGTGTCAACGATCACCACGGCGGCATCATCTTCGACATCTGTGATGATGGCTGGTTTGTCGAGGCTCCAGCGTTCGAGCATGAACAATGCTTCAGTGTTTGGTTCACCCAATAGTTTGGGTTCAGCGGCGATGCCTTTTACGTCGCTCAGATACCAAGCCCAGATAATTGGTGAGCCGGTCGAGTCTGTGTCAGGTGATTTGTGGCCAAAAACTTGGATAGTCATAGGGTCGGATCCTTGCATGCGAAATAGGCGAATTTGCGCGTTTTATAAGGTGTGGTTGCGCGCTTGTCACGACCACAGGCGTGCCTGCGACGAGGAGTCTGTGTCTGATTGTCGAAGTGTTGCTGCGTTGCAGCATTGAGGCGGGGCGTCCGTGTCAATCAGCTATTGCCGGTTTGGGGATCGGCAGGCGTGTTATGGTGAACCCCTGTTGCTTCAGCCCCGACAGGATGCCCGCGTCTCCTGGGAGATGCAGAGCACCTACGGCAACCAAGCTGGGTGTGGCTGACAGGGCAGGAGACAGTTTTTCCAACCAGAGTGTATTGCGATGGACAACCAGAGCCTGGTGCATCTCTTCAAGGGTTGTTGTCACATATTCGGCATTCTCCGGCCCAGCTAGTTCGTACGCGTTGAACGCTGCATATTCCCACGCGAGCTGTGTTTCTTCTGCAAAATAGTGCGCGATGACACTTTCGATGCCTGCGCTCTCGGATATGCCCAAAGACAGGGATTGTTGAAATTGTTCAACTTGCCGGTCAATTGGGTCGGACGCCAGAATTTCAAGCAAGGTTTCAGTTGTGTCGAGGGAACTTGTCGTGATGTCTCGATCGAACACCTGTTGTTCTATGCGCCGATCCAAACCATGCCGCCCCTTGCGTTTTTCCTCGAGCATGCAAGGCGGGACGGACAGCACCAACCCCAGAAACCATGGCTGGTACCGCGCGGCCATAAATCCGGGCATGCCCATGTCGTTGAGACGGACAAGAAGGCGTTGCCAGTGTGTCTCGCCAAGCCGATCCACCAAGCTGGGCCCAGTTGTAATCAGATAGGTCTCGGGATGGCGTGTCAGATGCCCCATAAAGGCGACTTCGTCCTTGGCGGTCATTTCCAAAAACAGATGGTCAATGTCACGTAAATGTGGGTCCAACGCTTGCATCACTTTGTGCAGACGCGGGTCCGAGACATGCATGGTGCCCACGATATAAGACGTGACGCCGTTTTTCTCCGCTTGCCACAAGATGCCGTTGGCATAGGGCACCTGATTTGAGATGTGGCGCAGTTCTGCTTGGGTGTTTTGTGGGAGAGCATCAAACGGCGATGGGCCACTGCAAGAGGCAAACGCGGGGAACGCATATACCATGGCTGTCAGCATCACAAAGATCTGTCGCATCATTTTTCCCTGAAACAAACAATTCAGCATCAAATTAGCAGGGCGCTTGTTGGGCACAAGGTCGAACCGGTGTCTGCCTGATCAGGCAAGCTGTTGTCGCGCGCGGTGTGGGGTTTCGCCGACGGTTCAGAACTGGTTAGAGTTCACATATGGCAAATCTGCGCGAAACTGAACTGTATCCGCCGGTGAAGAACTGGCTAGAGACCTTGGGCTATGAGGTGAAGTCCGAGGTTGGGTCGGCAGATGTTGTGGCTGTGCGCGATACCGAAGACCCCATCATTGTAGAGCTCAAGGTGGGGTTTTCACTGACCCTGCTTCAACAGGCTGTCGCGCGTCAGGCGATCTCGGACTTGGTATATGTGGCCGTGCCACGATGGTCTGGAAAATCTGGATGGCGCACATTCAAGGGTAATGTGGGGCTGTGCAAACGGTTGGGGGTTGGCGTGTTGTCGGTGCGTGTGTCGGATGGTCATGTCCAAGCACATTGCGATCCTGCGGAATTTCGACCACGCAAAAGCAAGGCCCGCAAAGGGGCGTTGCTAAAGGAGTTCGCGCGCCGCACGGGAGACCCAAATTTGGGAGGGACGCGCGGCAAGATCACGACGGCCTATAAGCAAGAGGTGCTTCGCTGTGCGCAATATCTCGCAGATAATGGGCCGAGCAAAGGGGCGGATGTCGCGAAGGCAGTTGACGTTTCCACGGCGACACGCATGATGCGAGACAATCACGCAGGATGGTTTGTTGCCGTGTCGCGCGGGGTTTACGCGCTTAGCGAGGTCGGGCAGGCGGCTGTGCAAGAGGGTCAAGAGGCGTGACGGGGCGCAGATTGCGTTCTAAGGTTGTGGAGTAGTCAGGGAAGCAGGGTATGACACACCTAAAATCGTTCCTAAATCATTTGTATACAGCACATACGCCCGCAGCGGTACGCTTTCGCTATGCTCTTATCGTTTTTGATCTATTTACGATCAGCTACTTCATTGCGATTACACCATTCCCCAAGACCGACACGACACAGACGATCACAACCTGCATATCCTTGCTGATCTTGTTTGATTTTGTGGCACGATTTTGGATTGCCGAAGATCGTAAACAGCACGCACTTCGGGTGTATGTTTGGGCGGATGCCGTGGTTCTGGCCGCATTGTTCCTGGACCCTATCACGGGGGTGGATCTGTCATTCTTACGTATCTTAAGGGGGCTGCGGCTTGGCCATTCACATCATCTGCTGCAGGATTTACGCGCAGCCAGCAGCGTGTTTCGGCGTCGCGAAGAAACGATTGTCGCCGCAGTAAACTTGTTCGTGTTTGTGTTTGTCACATCGTCTGGCGTTTATACGTTCTTTGGTAAAATCGGGTCGGGTGTCTCGGGGTATATTGATGCAATTTATTTCACAGTGACGACGTTGACGACAACCGGATACGGCGATCTGACGCCGACGACGCCTGCTGGAAAATTGGTCTCTGTTGTCATCATGGTGGTAGGGGTGGCGCTGTTTGTGCATTTGGCGCGCAGCATTGTTATGCCGCTTAAGGTACGCCTGACGTGCCAGGCGTGCGGGCTAAATCGTCATGATGCAGATGCGGTGCGCTGCAAGCATTGTGGAGAGGTGATTCACATTAAAAATGCTGGCGATCGCTAGCTGACAATCGGCATGATGGCGTCTCTTCATTGAACTGTTACTAGAAAATTTGTGCGCTCCTGTTGACTCAGTGAAAAACACTGCCTAGCTATTCGTCGTTAGCACTCGAGTGAGTTGAGTGATAGTGGCTTCGCAAGAGCGGAGTTTGGGAGAAACTTTGAGTAAGGAAGTCTCGAAGATGGCATTTACACCGCTGCACGATCGTGTGCTTGTTCGCCGCGTTGAAAGCGATGAGAAAACCGCTGGCGGATTGATCATCCCCGAAAGCGCAAAAGAAAAACCAGCAGAAGGTCAGGTTGTATCCGTAGGCGCAGGCCTGCGTGACGACGATGGTGATCGCATTGCTCTGGACGTTACAGCAGGCGACAAAGTTCTGTTTGGCAAATGGTCTGGCACAGAAATCACCGTCGACGGTGAAGAGCTGCTGATCATGAAAGAATCCGACATCATGGGCATCATTGCCTAATCGTCGCCTTCACAACTAAGTATTACTAGGAGCAATCATAATGGCTGCTAAGGACGTAAAGTTCGACACCGATGCCCGCAACAAAATGCTGGCTGGCGTAAATATTCTTGCTGACGCTGTCAAAGTGACCTTGGGCCCAAAAGGCCGTAATGTCATTCTGGACAAATCCTTTGGCGCACCGCGCATCACCAAAGACGGTGTATCGGTTGCCAAAGAAATCGAGCTGGAAGACAAGTTCGAAAACATGGGCGCGCAGATGGTCAAAGAAGTGGCATCGCGCACAAATGACGAAGCTGGCGACGGTACAACAACCGCAACAGTTCTGGCACAAGCCATCGTCAAAGAAGGCCTCAAGCAGGTTGCTGCTGGCCTGAACCCAATGGACCTGAAGCGCGGCATCGACTTGGCAACTGCCAAAGTTGTTGAAGGCATCAAGGGCATGGCTCGCGAAGTAAAAGACAGCGCAGAAGTTGCCCAAGTTGGTACAATTTCCGCCAATGGCGAGTCTGAAATCGGTCAACAAATCGCTGACGCGATGCAAAAAGTTGGCAACGAAGGCGTTATCACTGTTGAAGAGAACAAGGGTCTGGAAACAGAAACCACTGTTGTTGAAGGCATGCAGTTCGACCGTGGCTACCTGTCACCGTACTTTGTGACCAACGCTGACAAGATGATCGCAGAGCTTGATGACTGCATGATCTTGCTACACGAGAAGAAACTGTCTTCTTTGCAAGCTATGGTTCCGTTGCTCGAGCAAGTGATCCAGTCGCAAAAGCCGCTTCTGATCATCGCAGAAGATGTTGAAGGCGAAGCACTGGCAACTTTGGTTGTGAACAAATTGCGCGGCGGTCTGAAAATCGCAGCAGTCAAAGCACCTGGTTTCGGCGATCGCCGCAAAGCCATGTTGCAAGACCTTGCAATTCTGACAGGCGGTCAAGTGATCTCTGAAGATCTTGGCATGAAGCTTGAAAGCGTCACCATGGACATGCTGGGCACTGCCAAGCGTGTAGACATCACCAAAGACGAAACAACTGTTGTTGATGGTGCTGGTGAAAAAGCAGAGATCGCTGCACGTGTTGCACAAATCCGCGCTCAGATCGAAGAAACATCTTCTGACTATGACCGTGAGAAGCTGCAAGAGCGCGTTGCCAAACTGGCAGGCGGTGTTGCTGTTATCCGTGTTGGCGGCATGACCGAAGTTGAAGTCAAAGAGCGCAAAGATCGCGTTGACGATGCACTGAACGCGACCCGCGCAGCGGTTCAAGAAGGTGTGATCGTTGGTGGTGGTGTTGCTCTGGTTCAGGCCGGTAAAGCGCTGGAAAATCTGGAAGGTGCAAACTCTGACCAGAACGCCGGTATCGTGATCGTGCGTAAAGCCATCGAAGCGCCTCTGCGTCAGATCGCTGAAAACGCTGGTGTTGACGGTGCGGTTGTTGCGGGCAAAGTGCGCGAAAGCACCGAAAGCTCGTTCGGCTTCAACGCTCAGACCGAAGAATATGGCGACATGTTCTCGTTCGGCGTGATCGATCCTGCCAAAGTTGCTCGTACAGCTCTGGAAGATGCTGCCTCTGTTGCTGGTCTTCTGATCACAACCGAAGCCATGGTTGCCGACAAACCTTCCAAAGAAGGCGCAGGCGGCGGCATGCCAGACATGGGCGGCATGGGCGGCATGGGCGGCATGATGTAATCACGGCGAATTCCTTAGGGAGTTCTGCTGTCCCGGATATGTATGATCGCGAGATCATTTCAGAACCGGGGTCTGCCTTACTGCTAAAATTTTTAGGGTCGCCTTTGGGCGGCCCTTTTTCGTTCGTCCCGTTATCGATTGCCTGCTGATCTCTGGGCATGTCACAAAGCTGTGCGCGATATTGCGCCCGTGCGATGCGCGTGCGACCAAGTTGCATGCGATTGTTCCTCTTCACTGCTTTGACCATGGCTGCTTTTGCGGCCAACTCTGTCCTGAACCGCATGGCGCTGGTGCAGGGCGACATGACGCCGGTTGCATTTGGTACCGTGCGCCTGATGTCGGGCGCGATGATCCTGACGGTGCTTGTGGCATGGCAGAAACGCGGCTTTGCCTTTGGTGGGGTGACGCGCATCTTGGGTGTCATTGCATTAATATTGTATATTTTTGGCTTTTCTATCGCTTACGAAGCCTTGGATCCGGGCATGGGGGCGCTGATCTTATTTGCGGTTGTCCAAATCACGATGTTTGGGGGTGCGGTGATATCCCACGAAGTCATGCCCAAACAAAGATGGCTTGGGGCTGGGTTGGCTCTGGCGGGCTTGGCGTGGCTTTTATGGCCGACGGGCGCGGTGGAAACGTCTTGGCTTCATGTCGGGTTAATGGTGCTCGCGGGGATTGGATGGGGTGTCTATTCCCTATTAGGGCGAAAAGCGGCGGATGCGCTTCAGGCGACGGCGATGAATTTCGTCGGGGCCAGCATTGTGGCTGCAGTTTTCCTTGTCTTTGTTGATGTCGGCGCTGGGCTGTCTCTGCAAGGGGTGGCGTTGGCGGTGGTCTCCGGCGCGCTCATGTCGGGCCTCGGGTATGCGCTTTGGTACCAGATTTTGCCAGAACTCGGCGCGTCGCGGGCAGCCGTTGCCCAACTTAGCGTGCCGATTATTGCTTTGGCAGGTGGTGCCGTGTTTCTTGGCGAAGCCGTCACCATGCGGTTTGTTGTGGCAGCCATCTTGGTGATCGTGGGGGTCTGCGTGTCCTTGTGGCGTCAGTGATCACAGAGCATGATCATATCATCGTGGAAACTGAATTTCTTGTTTGCTGTCAGGTGTACACGGAGTAGGGTCGACATATGATAATCCGTGCTTTTGATCCCGCAGAAACTGCTGACGTCGACGGGCTTTTGCAATCCGCGTTTGGCCAACCTGACGAAGCAGAGTTGGTCGGGGCGCTTCGGGCCGATGGCCACATCGCGCTAGAGCTGGTTGCGGACCATAAGAAAAAGGTTGTGGGATATGTTGCGCTTTCGCGCATGCAGGCCCCGTCGGGATGGTTGGCGATGGCCCCCGTGTGCACGGCCAAGAAGATGCGCAATCAGGGGATTGCAAGCGCGTTGTGCCAGATGGCATTGCAATACGCGAATGCACCCGTGGTTGTTTTGGGTGAGCCCAAGTTTTATACGCATGCTGGATTTGATTTTAAGCGTGCCGCGCGGCTGACGTCTCCGTTTCCGATCGAATTCACGGGGCTATACGCGCCCGAGATTGAGGCACATCAGCCAGCCGAGGCACTGGTTTACGCCGCGCCGTTCATGGGATGAGACGTGCTTGGTCTGCCCTTTCGTCTTGAGGTCAGAGGCACTATGACAAAATCATGAAATATGCCGCACTTCTTCTCATGGCTTGGCCTTTGCCTGCCGCCGCTGATTGTGTCGTGCTGCTGCACGGGTTGGCGCGCTCCGAGAGTTCCTTTGTCCTTATGGAAGCGGCCTTGCGCAAAGAAGGATATGAGGTTGTCCGCCCAGGCTATGAGTCGACCAAAGATACCATTGAGGGGTTGGCCGAAAACACATTGCCAGATGCGATTGCGCAATGTGGGGATCAGACGGTTCATTTTGTGACCCACTCGATGGGAGGCATTTTACTGCGGTTGTGGATGACCCAGCACACGCCGGAAAATTTGGGCCGTACCGTGATGTTGGGCCCACCCAATCAGGGGACAGAGTTGGTCGATGTGATGGCCCAGCTTGCGCCCTTTGAGTGGTTGAATGGTCCTGCGGGGCTTGAGTTGGGCACTGATGGTTTGCCCAGCCATCTGCCCGAAGTGACATTTGATCTTGGGGTGATTGCCGGAAACCGGTCATTGAATCCGTTTTATTCAGCAATGATTACGGGGGCCGACGATGGAAAAGTGTCGGTGGAGTCAACCAAGGTGAATGGCATGGCAGATCACTTGGTTTTGCCAGTCACCCACACATTCATGATGAACAGTCCGCATGTCATGACCGAGACGCTGTATTTTCTAGAGCATGGACAGTTTCACGGGCATATGTCGGTGAACGAAGTCCTCTTTGGGGAGGATACATGGCGAGATGACTGAGGTGAGCATTGTGGTCATTCGTCGTTCAGCCAAAACAGCATGGGCTGCGCCGCGAACGGCGCATGCCCGAGGTCATAAGGCCACACCGCTCGATGAAAGGTGCGGTGGCTGCTAGCAGGTTAGGTGCTTGCGGGTTTGATCCGGTTGACGTGCCCCATTTTGCGCCCTTCTTTGATTTCCTCTTTGCCGTAAAGATGAAGAGCGTTGTTGGACTCGCGTAGGATTTGGGGAACATGATTGATGTCTTGCCCGATCAGGTTTTCCATCACCACGTCCGTATGGCGTTGACCGTCGCCCAAAGGCCAGCCGACAATTGCCCGAATATGCTGTTCGAACTGGTCTACCGCACAGCCGTTTTGTGTCCAGTGGCCGGAATTATGCACTCGTGGCGCGATTTCGTTGACGATCAGGCCTTGTGATGTGACGAAAAGCTCGACCCCCATCACGCCGACATACTCAAGCTCGTTAAGAATTCGAGCGGCGAGCAAAACAGCATCCATGCGCTGTCCGGCGGTCAGCGTCGCGGGCACGGTTGTGGTGTGCAAAATACCGTCACGATGCACATTTTCACCGGGATCAAAGCAAGCAACGTCGCCCGTGAGGCCGCGGGCCGCTATGACAGATACTTCGTGGGTGAAGTCCACAAACCCTTCAAGCAGGGCAGGTGCACCCGCCATATCGGCGATGGCTTGTGGGATGTCGTCGGGGGTTTGCAGGCGTGCCTGGCCTTTGCCGTCATAGCCGAACCGGCGGGTCTTGAGAATGGCAGGGGCACCAACTTGGTCGACGGCCGCGGTCAAGTCATCTTGCGTCTGTACGGCTGCATAAGGTGCTGTTTTCAAACCCAGTTCTTGAAGAAAACTCTTTTCGGTAAGGCGGTCTTGAGACACGCGAAGGGCCTCGCGGCCAGGGCGAATTGGTCGGTGTGCTTCCAGAATATCAAGCGCGCTTGTCGGGATGTTTTCGAATTCATAGGTAATGACGTCGACGCTGTTGGCGAATGCAATCAACGCATCCTCATCTTCGTACGACGCCGTCGTCAGTCGATACGCGACATGCTCTGCGGGTGGGGTCGCGCCGGGCTCATAAATATGGGTCTTAAAACCCAATCTTGCTGCGGCAACAGACAGCATGCGGCCAAGTTGACCGCCACCAAGAATACCAATTGTTGCGCCGGCTTTAAGCGGTTCAGTCATCTTGTGGTTCATCCGGAATTGAGGCCGACAAAGCGGCGCGCCACGCATCAAGGCGTTGGGCTAGGGCAGGGTCTTGCAGGGCCAATATGCCAGCAGCCATCAAACCAGCATTTGATGCGCCTGCGCCACCAATCGCCATCGTTGCAACGGGAAAGCCCTTGGGCATTTGCACAATTGAATACAAACTGTCGACACCCGAGAGCGCACGTGTTTGAACCGGAACACCGACAACCGGTACGCGGGTTTTCGAGGCCATCATACCGGGCAAATGTGCGGCGCCACCGGCACCTGCAATGATCACTTGAAGACCGCGATCTGCGGCTGTTTTTCCATAATCCCAAAGCCGATCAGGCGTGCGATGCGCCGAGACAATTTTGGCTTCGTAGGCAATGCCCAATTCATCCAGAATGTCTGCTGCCAATTTCATGGTTGGCCAGTCGGATTGACTGCCCATGATGATTCCGACTTTGATTTCCGACATGATCAGCCTCTTGATTAAAGAGCGCGCACTATAGCCGGATTGGCTTCTTAAGCAATGATGTCTGGCGTAAGGCGGTCCTCGATTATCGAGATCATGTCCTTTAGCCGCAGTTTTTGCTTTTTGAGCCGTTGAATCGTGAGCTGATCGGCAGTTGCACGCTCTGCCAAGGCATGAATCGCCTCGTCCAAGTCACGATGTTCCTGTTTGAAAACCTCGAGTTCAACGCGCAATACGTCATCGGTTTTCATCGACAGATCACGAGGGGCGTTCATGGGGAAATTCCTGCTTGGTCTTCTCGTCCAAGTATAACGGTTTTAGACGCTTGTGCAAAGCCCTTGCAGTCTGGCGCCGGCTTTCCCATATTCATACAGATTGGTTGCCAAAATGGGACCATAAATGACTGACTGTCGCTTAGACTAAGGACGTGTCGATGACGAAAATGACTTTGGGCTCTTATCCGCATATGCTGGGTTTTGAGCAACTTGAACGGCTTTTGGAACGTACCGCGAAAACGGGAAACGAAGGCTATCCCCCTTTTAATATTGAACAAACGTCGGATTCTTCGTACCGGATTACACTTGCTGTGGCAGGGTTCGCAGAGAACGATCTTGGGATTACCGTTGAGGATCGCCAGTTGGTGATCCGTGGACGGCAGGCCGATGACAGTGCGGATCGTGTGTTCTTGCATCGGGGAATCGCCGCGCGTCAATTTCAGCGGTCGTTTGTATTGGCGGATGGTGTCGAAGTCGGCGAAGCCGTGATCGAGAATGGGCTGCTGCACGTTGATTTATCTCGGTCGCGACCTGAAACGGTGGTGCAGACAATCCAGATCAAGAAAGGGTAAATGATGTTTGATGCGTATGAGTTTGATCAGGACCAAGACAACCGTATTGTGTATGTCCGCAAAGTCTCGGTAAGTGATTTGCCAGAAGACGTTCAGGACCAAGCCGAAGGCGCAGAGGAACTGTATGCTGTGCACGCAGCGGATGGCGAGCGTCTGGCGTTGGTGAAAGAGCGCAAACTTGCATTCATTCTGGCCCGACAAAATGACTTTTCGCCAGTGACAGTGCATTAAGCAGCGTCAAACGTGCGCTCTGGCAACATGCCGATCATGTTTGGCGTGATGTGCAACACAAGTAGACTGGCCGCCCTTTGGCCCAGAAACTGAAATCAAGGACCGTGTTATGGCAGATACATCTGGCGCCGTTGCAGTGCTGCCATATGGCAAGAAACTTGGGTATCGGCCGGGGCGCATACCACTCAGTGATCTAAATTGGCCACTTGGGCAGCCAGCGCGGCTTACGGGAAAGTTCCTGAAAGATCTGACGCAGGATGATCATTTGATCATGTACCCGGCAAGTACGGCGCATATTCGACCCAGCTTTGGCACACGTGCACGGGTCTCTATGATGGTCGTAGAGCCAGAAGCACTTCACGGACGACATCTTGAGAAACTCAAGCGGTCGCACCGTCGGTTTCACAAGGTCCTGTCCAGTAACGAGCCTTTTTTGAATGCCATTCCAAACGGAGTGTTCTTGCCATTTGGCACCACTTGGGTGCCTGAGTGGTCGGATTTGGATGTGACTAAAACGCGGAATGTGTCTTTGATCGCGTCGTCCAAAAGAGACCTGCAAGGGCACGTGTTGCGCCATGACATTGTGACGTGGGCACAGTCCGAAGGGCTCGCATTGGACGTGATGGGGCGCGGGTACGAGCCGTTTGACCGCAAAAGTGATGGTTTGGCACCTTACAGGTTTTCGGTTGTCATCGAAAATGTCCGTGAGCCAAATTACTTCACGGAAAAACTGATTGATGCGGTGCTGTGTGAAACCGTACCAATTTATTGGGGATGTCCAAATATCGAACGTTTCATGGATACGTCCGGCATGATCATTTGCGAAACCGCAGCGGATGTTGAGGCCGCAGTACGTGCGGCCAACGACGATGTCTTTCAGACACATGTACCAGCGCTGCGCGCGATCAAAGAGCGCGCGGCCCATTGGGCAAACCTGGAGGTGCGTGCAGCACAGGCCGTATTGGGGGCTTGATGCCTGCCCGGTCTTGAGGCGTTGATATCAGACGCAAAAAGCGCGGCCCAATGAGCCGCGCTTTGTATCGTGTTACATGGCTAATCAGGCTTTGATCAGGCCCATGGATTCCAGTTTCAGCAGGACCTGATGCGCACAGTTGTCGACTTCGACATTTTCTGTTTCGACGCTCAGTTCAGGGTTCTGTGGGACATCATAAGGGTCTGAAATACCCGTGAACTCTTTGATCTTGCCTTCGCGCGCCAGTTTATAGAGCCCTTTGCGGTCCCGACGTTCGCACTCTTCAATGGTGGTGGCGACGTGGATTTCAACAAAGGCACCGAATTGTTCCACATCTTCGCGCACGGCACGACGTGTCGTGGCATAGGGCGCAATAGGTGCACAGATTGCGATACCGCCATTTTTGGTAATTTCCGATGCGACATAGCCAATCCGGCGGATGTTCAAATCGCGGTGCTCTTTAGAGAACCCAAGCTCGGACGACAGGTTTTTCCGCACGATGTCGCCATCCAGCAATGTTACGGGGCGTCCACCCATTTCCATGAGTTTGACCATCAAGGCATTTGCGATTGTGGATTTCCCCGAGCCAGAGAAGCCAGTGAAAAACACGGTAAAGCCTTGCTGGCTGCGTGGTGGGCGTGTCCGGCGCAACTCTGTCACGACCTGCGGGAACGAGAACCACTCTGGAATTTCAAGACCCTCTGCCAGACGACGGCGCAGTTCGGTGCCAGAAATGTTCAGGATGGTGACGTCATCTTTGTCTGTGATCTCGTCGGCGGGTTCGTATTGGGCGCGCTCTTGCACATAGACCATGTGCTTAAAGTCGACCATTTCGATGCCCATTTCTTCCTGATGCTCGCGGAACAGGTCTTGGGCATCATATGGGCCATAAAAATCGTCACCGGCAGAGTTCTTGCCGGGGCCAGCATGATCGCGACCCACGATAAAGTGGGTGCATCCGTGGTTTTTGCGGATCAAGCCGTGCCACACAGCTTCGCGTGGTCCGGCCATGCGCATCGCAAGGTTCAACAGGCTCATGGATGTGGTCGAAGCCGGATATTGATCCAAAACGGCCTCATAGCACCGTACGCGGGTAAAGTGATCGACATCGCCCGGTTTGGTCATGCCGACAACCGGATGAATCAACAGGTTGGCTTGGGCTTCTTTTGCGGCGCGGAATGTCAGTTCCTGATGGGCGCGGTGCAGCGGGTTGCGGGTTTGAAAAGCAACCACTTTGCGCCAACCCAGTTTGCGGAAATAGGCCCGCATTTCGTTTGGTGTGTCGCGACGGGCGCGAAAGTCATAGTGCACCGGCTGTTGAATCCCGACAATTGGACCACCCAGATAAATCTTGCCGGCTTGGTTGTGCAGATAGTTCACGGCAGGGTGCGCATCATCATCAGCACCAAATACTTTTTCGGCCTCGTGGGATTTGTTCGGCTCCCAGCGGTCTGTCACAGTCATGGTCGCCAGAATGACGCCTTCTTGGTCGCGCAATGCGATGTCCTGACCAAGCTCCAGAGATTGTGCAAACTCTTCGGACACATCCAACGTGATGGGCATTGGCCACAGCGTGCCGTCTGCCAAGCGCATCGTGTCAACGACGCTGTTATAGTCTTCTTCTGTCAAGAAACCCTTGAGCGGGTTAAAGCCACCATTCATCAACAATTCAATGTCGCAAATCTGGCGCGGGCTAAGGTCGTGGCTCGTCAGATCAGCAGCCTCAATCTTGAGCTTCTGAGCAGATTCGTAAGACACAAACAATTCGGGGATCGGGGCAAGGTTTGGGGTATACATAAAGGCTTCTCGATAACAGGTGTGAACGGGGCGCATACTGCGTTTGAACGCGCTCTAGCCCCCTAATTGGGCGCAATTCAAGCGTTAGAAGGGCGAAAGTTGGAATTTCGGTTAAATATGGCACAGGAATGCCGGAATAGCGAAAAATATTCCCCAATACCCTATTGAGGTAGGTAATAATTTGCGGGCCTCCTACAGAAAGACCCGCAAAAAGATCAATCGTCCATTTCGGCAAGGAAGCGTTCAGCATCCAACGCGGCCATGCAGCCCATGCCCGCGGATGTGACCGCTTGGCGATAGACGTGGTCAGTCAAGTCGCCTGCGGCAAACACTCCCGGGATCGACGTTTGGGTCGTTCCTGGCGTTGTGCTGACGTACCCGCCAGAATGGGTCTCTAACACATCTTTGACCAATTCGTTGGCCGGAGAATGGCCGATAGCCACGAATACACCTGCACAAGGGATTTCCGAGATTTCATCGGTTTGGACGTTGCGCACTTTGACGCCTGTGACCCCCAAGGGGTTTTCGTCGCCCAAAACTTCTTCAAGCTGGTGGAACCAAAGCGGTTCGATTTTTGGGTTTTTCATCAATCGGTTTTGCAGGATTTTTTCCGCCCGCAATTCATCACGGCGATGGATCAACGTCACCTTGGAGGCAAAGTTGGTGAGAAACAGCGCTTCTTCGACAGCGGTATTGCCGCCACCAATCACAACAATTTCCTGGCCGCGATAAAAGAATCCGTCGCATGTGGCACAGGCCGATACGCCGAATCCCTTGAATTTGTCTTCTGATGGCAGGCCCAACCATTTGGCGCGCGCGCCCGTGGCCAGAATGACCGAGTCAGCCGTATAGATCGTGCCGCTGTCTCCGGTCGCCTTAAACGGACGCTTGGACAGGTCCAAATCGGTGATGATGTCGCCAAT
Source organism: Shimia litoralis (assembly GCF_005518135.1). GTDB lineage: Bacteria > Pseudomonadota > Alphaproteobacteria > Rhodobacterales > Rhodobacteraceae > Shimia_E > Shimia_E litoralis. The sequence goes on from NZ_SULI01000032.1 coordinate 15,578, forward strand.
AATCTCACAGCCCATCGCCTGAGCGTGCTCTTGCATTTTGATCATCAGATCAGGGCCCTGAACTTCGGTAAAGCCGGGATAGTTTTCGACTTCGGTGGTGGTGGTCAGCTGTCCGCCCGGTTCAATGCCTTGTACAAGGATGGGTTCAAGCATGGCGCGACTTGCGTAAACGCCAGCCGTATATCCCGCAGGACCAGATCCGATGATCAGAACCTTTGTGTGTTTCGTGTCTGCCATGGGGCACCTTTTCCTAAATCAATCTGTCAACTAGGGCATATAGCCTTGGTGCGCCCATAGGAAAAGCCCAAGCCACATCACATTCCGACGACGTCCAGACGGCATCAATGCGAAAACTTGCAAACAGCGACCCTTGATGGCGAAATATTATTGCGCGTGTCTGGGGTGGTGTTATAAGAACCGCAAATCTCAACATGGAAGAATTCGGCATGTCCGGTACGCGTCTCGACTCGATTGATCGCAAAATTTTGGCGGAACTTCAGGCGGATGGTCGGATGACCAACGTGGAACTGGCGAAACGTGTGGGGATTTCTGCACCTCCGTGTTTGCGACGTGTACGCACACTTGAGGACGCTGGATATATCCGCGGCTATCATGCCGAAGTGGATGCCCGCGAGCTTGGTTTCGAGGTCCAGGTTTTCGCGATGGTCGGGCTGCAAAGCCAAGCCGAATCTGATCTGAGCACGTTTGAAGAGCGCTGCAGAGGTTGGTCATTGGTGCGCGAGTGTCACATGTTGAACGGCGAGGTCGATTTCATTCTGAAGTGTGTCGCGCCTGATTTGTCGACTTTTCAGACTTTTCTGACGCAGGATTTGCTTAAGGCGGATAATGTGGCCAGCGTCAAAACCAGCCTTGTGATCCGAGGCGCCAAGGATGAACCGGGTGTTCCGTTCGATATCTTGGAAAACCGCCTGACACGCGACGCTTAGGCGATCTGCCGAAAGTTTCCAGAACTTTGATTCAAAACTGACAGGGCACGCCCTGCCTGAAGCGTGCCAACTGCACGTGTGTGTGCGTTGAGGTAGAATGCAACAATGCCGCGCCAGATATCTCTGGTGCGGCATTGTTTGCTTGGTCTGGAAAACCGAGTCGTCTTAAGCTGATTTCTTCAACAAAAAGCCGCCATTTCGTTTTGCGATAAAGGCTTGGCGGCGTGCGCCACGGGCCCATGGCATAACTGGAGCTTCAGATTGTGCTGTGGCAACGATTGATTTGATGAAACGCTGTTTGCTTGTCATGGTCTTTACTCCTTTTGTGTTCTCGTTCTGGAACACTCTGTTTCCTGCTTGACCCTAATCTCGCCTTCAATTGGGGCAGAGGTTGGGCAAAAAAGGTCAGATTTTAGGAAAATACCAAAGTCATTCTAAGGCAGCTCTTGTTTGACTACAGCCGAATCGTCGAAATAAGCCTGCCATAGTCGGCTTCTTTGTTGTGGGTGCTGCGGCGGTACGAAAAGAAACGATCTGGATCAGAATAGGTGCAATGGCGTGTCCACTCTGCTGATCCGACACCCGCGCGCCGCAAACGATGTAGCCCGTACGAGGGCAGGTCAAACATCATCCGATCGCCAACCCCGCCCGAGAAAAAGCGGGTATTCTCTGTGTCACCTTGCACGAAATCATCCAGAAACTCTGGTCCGACTTCATACGCCGATGGGCCAATACATGGGCCAATCACTGCGGCAATGTTGCCGCGCGTAGCACCAAGAGCTTCCATAGCCTCGATGGTGGCTTCTAGAACACCGTCCAAAGCTCCGCGCCATCCGGCGTGCGCGGCGCCGACCACACCTGCGCGGGCATCGGCGAACAAGACCGGCTGACAGTCTGCGGTGAGAATGGACAACACCACACCGGGTGTGGATGTGACCATCGCATCCGCCTTGATGGCGGGCGTCTCAAGCGGCAACCCCACAGTGAGCACGTCGGGGGAATGCACTTGATGGACCGCCGCGAGATTGTGCACGGGAATTTGCATCGCATCCGCGACGCGTGCGCGGTTGATTCTCACGACGTCGGACTGATCGGAACTGCCTGTTCCACAGTTCAATCCGCTAAAAATACCCGAAGAGGCCCCGCCTTTGCGGGTGAAAAACCCGTGACGTACCGGCGCAAGCGAGTCAGCTGTCAATATTTCAAGCGTCATTGTCACATCCTGCAGGTAGGGGCGCTCCATGTGGAAACAGCGCCAGAACTTTGAACAGGTTTCCCATTTCCTGCGGGTGCGTCAAGCGCCGATGTGCGGCAATATGGCTTTGCAGTGGATCTCCGGTCCAGTGCGATGCCAAGCTTTGAGCGCGTGCGGTGATGCCCAGACGCTCGAGAAAAATACCTTGGGGGGTGACGCGGCTATAGGCGCTGGGCGTGGCGAGAATGAGTGCTTCAAAATCAACATGTGCCGTCAGGTCCGCCGTGCCCGGGGCATCCAGAGGATCAACGGATTTATGTGCCTTCAACGCCTGAAGTGTATCTCCTAAAGAGCGCCAGTCCCCATAATCAATAAACACAGCCAGACCGCCGCGCTCTTCAAGCCGTTGTCCGACATGTGCCACAAAGGTCGTTGCTGCAGGGCATATTTCGACTAGGTCGCCGGGCTTTGTGTCTTCGAGGCGGTGTTCCAGCGCAGGTTGAACGCCAGCGGGGCCTTGGCCAAACACAAGCACATCATCTTGAACGCCGACTTGGCGCTCGGTCCATCCTGTTTCAACGCGCAGGAATTGGCGGATCGGAAGCGCATCAAGGAATTCGTTGGCCACGAGGAATATTGGAAGATCAGGCAACGTATCCAGCGTATCATGCCAAACGGGGGTATCCCCCAGCAGGGCACGCTGTTTGTCGCGCAATACAGGTGACGCCTCGATGAGGTGAACTGTCAGCGCGGCATGAAATCCGGGCACAGCTTTGGTCGCGCGCAAGATGTCGGCCATCAAGGTGCCGCGGCCTGGACCGGCTTCGACCAATGCAAAGGGTGTCGGCGCACCCTGGTCGAGCCAGCTTTGGGCCAGCGACAGGCCAATCATTTCGCCAAACATCTGGCTGATCTCTGGCGCGGTCGTAAAATCACCAGCAGACCCCAGAGGATCGCGCGTCGCATAATATCCGTGCTGTGGATTCAACAACGCCTCGGTCATGAACTCGGCTATGTTCAGGGGGCCTTGGTGGTGAATGCGCGCAATCAGGTCGCGTGTGAGATCAGTCATTCTTTTGTGCTCGCGAAATAAGCCACACGCCACCGATGATCATAGGTAGGGATAACAATTGCCCCATTGTGAACCCGTACCCACCCAATTCTAGTGCCAGACCGAGGGGATTGTCATAGGTCACAAATTGCGCATCCGGCTGGCGTGCAAATTCTACAATGAATCGCGCTGCGCCATATCCCGCAAAAAATGTACCCGCCAGTCGCCCGGGCCACTTGAGAGCCCCGCGCCGCCACGCCATCCAGATCAACACAGCGCCCAGAACCACACCTTCCAATAAAGCCTCATAAAGCTGTGAAGGATGACGCGCGCACAGGGTCTCGGCGATTTGACCGCAATCCTGCGCGGCAAATCCGGGGAACGCGACACCCCAAGGCAGATCCGTGGGGCGGCCCCAAAGTTCGGCGTTGATAAAGTTTGCAAGGCGGCCCAGCAACAGACCGGGTGGGATCCCCAGCGCAAGCGCATCCGAGAGCGACAGCTTGAGCAGGCCTTCTTTGCGCGAGAAAAGCCATGCGGCCACGATCACCCCAAGCAACCCGCCATGAAAGGCCATGCCGCCTTGCCATACCATTGGAATTTCGAGGGGATGCGCAAGGTAATATGCGGGTTTGTAAAATAGCACATACCCAAGGCGCCCCCCCAAGATGACGCCCAGAATAACCCACGTCAAAAGGTCTTCGCATTGGCGTACGGTCATGGGGGCGCCACGGCGTCCCCACAATGCGGGTGTTTTCAGCGCAGTGACCACCAGCCTCCAGCCAAGAAGAATGCCAACGATATAGGCCAAAGCGTACCATCTAAGGGCAAACTCGAAACCAAACAGGCTTATCGAGAAAATCTCGGGCGATATTTCGGGGAAGGGGATCAGTGCACGCATGGCCATGTCTTGCCTCTGCACAATAGGGGAAGTCAACCATTGTGAATGCTGCGATTGCACCCCATATAGGGATCAAATCAATTGGCGGAGATACACATGCAAACCCGTAACAAAATGATGGACGATATTTCGCAGCTCATGACCAACGCCATGGGTGTTGCACAAGGTGCCAAAGACGAAGCGGAAAACGGGGTCAAAGCCTTGATGGATCGCTGGCTTGCTGATCGTGATTTTGTCACCCGTGAAGAATTTGATGCTGTGCGCGCGATGGCCCAAAAAGCGCGCGAAGAAAACGAAGCTTTGAAAGCGCGTCTTGACGCTTTGGAAAAGTCGTAACTCTCTTTCCAAAGCATTGGGGCGGACATCGCTATCGTTCGCCCAAGACTGTGAATATGCTTCTTTTTGGTAGTAGACGCGCCATTCTTGGCGCGCTAGTTTTCTCGCGAAACCAATGGCAGGCTGGCGGCTAGATCACATGGCCAACACATTCACTACCAAGGGGCTTACAAAAACCTATGGAGAAGGCGCTGCAGCGGTGCACGCCTTGCGTGGGGTTGATCTTGAAATTCCCAAAGGCGAAATTGTTGTGCTTTTGGGCCCCTCAGGGTCAGGCAAGTCGACGCTTCTGAATATCATTGGCGGGCTGGATCGGGCGACCTCTGGCCAGGCGTTGTTTGAAGATCAGGATTTGACCGCGATGTCGGATCGCGATTTGACGCTGTATCGGCGCGATCATGTGGGGTTTGTTTTCCAGTTCTATAACTTGATGCCATCGTTGACTGCGCGCGAAAACGTCGAACTTGTGACTGAAATTGCAGATGATCCCATGGATGTGGCCACAGCTTTGTCGATGGTCGGGCTGGGTGATCGGATGGACCATTTTCCGGCCCAAATGTCGGGTGGAGAACAACAGCGCGTGGCCATTGCGCGCGCGATTGCCAAGAATCCGAACGTGTTGTTCTGCGATGAGCCAACAGGTGCGCTCGACAGCAAAACAGGGCGTGCCGTGCTGCATGTGCTCAATGATGTGAACGCCAAGCTGGGGGCTACGGTCTTGATCGTGACCCATGCTGCGGCGACGGCGGGTATGGCACATCGGGTGATCCATTTCGCTGATGGCGCGATACGAAGCGTCAAAACCAATGCGCATCGCCTAAGCCCGGACGAGATCGCGTGGTAGAGCATGACGGCACTTGATCACAAGCTGATGCGGGATCTTTGGCGGATCAAAGGTCAAGCTGGCGCAATCGCAGCTGTCGTTGCTGTTGGGGTCACATTGTTGGTTATGATGTCTGGCCTTTTGACATCGCTTGAAAACACCCGCGCCACATATTACCAGCAATACCGGCTTGCGGATATTTTTGCGCCCGTGACGCGCGCGCCGCTTCGAGAGCTTGAGACGCTCAAGGCCATCCCCGGAGTTGCCAGTGTCGAAGGCCGCCTTCAGGGAAGTGCGTTGATTGATATGCCCGGACAGCCGTTGCCTGTGCGGGCCGTCGCCGTGTCTTTGCCGCCGTACCGTGCCCCCAACTTGAATGATCTATATCTGACGCAAGGGCGGCTGTTGCGGCCGGGGCGGACCGAAGAAGTTGTTGTGCTCAAAAGCTTTGCCAATGCGCATGATCTTGAATTGGGCGATGAGATTTCCGCGACCATGTATGGTGCTCGCCGCAGCTTTGTCATTGTGGGTTTTGCGCAGTCGCCAGAGTTTTTGTTTACAGTCGCGCCGGGGGAATACGTACCAGATGACGCGCGATTTGCAGCGATCTGGATGAATCTTGATGCCATGGCAGCAGCGTATGACCTTGACGGGGCCTTTAACGAAGCCTTGATTTCGCTTGAACGCGGAGCCCAGCCTCAGGCGGTGATTGACGCGGTTGATGCGGTTCTGAACCGCTATGGCGGGCAGGGGGCCTATGCGCGCAAAGACCATATGTCCGACCGTTTTGTGAGCGAGGAAATCGGTGGCTTGCGCGCGACGTCTGTGGCGGTACCGCCAATCTTTATGGGCGTAGCGGCGTTCCTGCTGTATATTGTCATCACCCGCATGGTGCAGTCGGAACGCGAACAAATCGGCTTGATCAAGGCTTTTGGGTATTCCGATGTCGAGGTGGGGCTGCACTATTTTAAGATGGTGGTGTTCATCGCGGTGGTCGGGGCCGGGTTCGGATGCGTGTTTGGCATATGGGCGGGACGGGCCATGGCTGGTGTGTATCAGTCGGTCTATCACTTTCCATTCCTTGTGTTCGGCGTTGATCCGACAAGCTTTGTCGTTGGCGTGGCGGTGTCGGTGGTTTCGGCCTCGACTGGCGGCATCTTTGTGTTGAGACGTGTGTTTGCATTGACGCCCGCCGTGGCGATGCGCCCCCCTGCTCCAACCGATTTTTCGCGTACCGGCGCATTGAACGACCGCCTAAAAGGGTGGCTGGATCAACCCAGCCGCATGGTGTTGCGGCGCATCTTTCGCAATCCGGGGCGGGTGTTCGGGGCGGTGATTGGGATTGCCGTGGGGATGGGGCTGTCCTCTGCACAGATGTCGGTGATGTCTGGGTTTGACGATACGCTGGATTTGACATTTGGTGTGATTGATCGCTCGGATGTCGCCGTGACGTTCTTTGAACCCATGTCACAAGATACAGTATTTGCGCTCAAGCATCAGCCGGGCGTGATCGAGGTGGAACCGATCCGCGCCGTGGGGGCGGTGTTGCGCAATGGATTGAATTCGTATCGTGGATCGGTGACCGGACTTGTCGAAAATGCGCGCCTGAACCGTGCTGTGCACAAAGACATGAGCGATATCGCAATGCCGGAAACGGGCATTGTCTTGGCAAAATCTCTGGCGGACATTCTTGGCATCGGTCCGGGGGATGTTCTGCAGGTCGAGGTGCTGGAGGGACGGCGTCCAATACTCCAAGTGCCAGTGGCATCAATTGCCGAGACGCTGTTGGGGGCGCCGGCGTTCATGCGCATGGAAACCCTAAATGCGTTGATGCGCGAGCAAGGACGTGTGTCAGGGGCCTATATGCGCATCGACAGCGACGCGTTTCCTGACTTGATCGACCAGCTTAAGGATATGCCCAGTGTAGGCGGTGTCACGCGCCGCGAAGACGCGCGTGCCGCCATGCAAAAACTGATGGATAGTGGGGCTGGGGCCATGCGCTATGTCATGGCGGCAATTGCGGGCATCATTACATTTGGCATTGTATATAACACCGCGCGCATTGCCTTTGGCGAACAATCTCGGGATCTGGCCAGCTTGCGTGTGATCGGATTTACACTTGGGGAAACGGCCTTTGTCTTGTTGGGAGAGCTTGCGATTGTTGTGCTGTTGGCGCTTCCATTGGGGGTTGGGATCGGGTTCTATTTGTCGACGCTGATTGCCGCTGGCTTTAGCACCGATCTCTACCAAATCCCGACGGCGTTTCGTCCCGAAGCTTTTGGCATGGCCGGAGCGGCTGTCATCGTCGCATCGGTGTTGTCGGGGTGGCTGGTGAAACGTGATATTGACAGGGTTGATCTGGTCGCAACCTTGAAAACGAGGGAATAGAGACATGTCAAAGAAACATTCTCGTCGTATTTTGACGCTTGGGGCTGTGGGATTGGTCGGGGCTGGCTTGCTGGCGGCTTTTTGGCCGCAGCCAATGCAAGTGGATATGGGGTTGGTCACGCGTGCAGCCATGATGCAAACCGTTGATGAAGAGGCGCGCACGCGTGTGCGAGATCCCTATGTGGTCTCAACACCGATTGCCGGTCATCTTTTGCGCGTTGATTTGCTTCCGGGGGATCACGTGACCAAAGACGAAACGGTTGTCGCCAGAATGATGCCAGCCAACCCTGCCGCCCTTGATATTCGCACGCGTGAACAAGCCAAAGCCGCAATTGCGGCGGCCCAAGCCGCGCTTCGGGTGGCCGAGGCCGATATGAATAAAGCGATTGCAGATCGCGACTTGTCCCGATCCGACGTCGAACGGGCAAGAAAATTGTTCGAACAAGACGCGGTGTCTCAGGCGGCCTTGGATCGCGCAGAAGGAACATGGCGGACAGTTCAGGCGACGGTGGACACGGCGCGTGCCGCGATCTCTATGCGAGTCGCAGAAATTCGCAATGCCGAAGCAAATTTGATCAGTTTTGAAAACACCGGCCGGATCACAGGATCGGTTGGGGCAATTGACCTACCGTCCCCCATTACTGGTGTGGTGCTTCAGGTGATTCAGCAATCAGAAACCATTTTGCCCGCCGGTGCGCCAATTCTGGAAATAGGCAATACAAATACGGATCTTGAGATTGTCGTCGAGCTGTTGTCGACGGATGCAGTCAAAGTTGCCAAAGGGGACCCTGTTTTGATTACAAACTGGGGCGGAGAAGGGGTTTTGAATGGCGTGGTCGAACGCATTGATCCTTGGGGATTTACCAAACCGTCGGCTTTGGGTGTCGAAGAGCAGCGTGTGAATGCGGTGATTCAATTCACGGATCCGCCGGAAACCCGCCAAGCGCTGGGCCATGGGTTCCGTGTGGAAACGCGTATTGTCGTTTGGGATGCCCAAGATGCGCTTGTTGTCCCCTCCAGTGCTTTGTTTCGTGAGGCGGGCGCGTGGTCTGTTTTTGTCGTCACAGGCGGTATTGCGCAGGTGCGGTCGATACAGGTGGGGCGAAACAACGGTATACAAGCACAGGTGCTTGAGGGGCTAAACGCGCAAGAGACTGTTGTCCTTTACCCTTCCGCTGGTTTGGTGAGTGGCACCAAGGTTGCCTCTCGGAGCACGCCTTAAGCCAAGTCGGCAGTGGCCCATAAATGCAAAAAGCCCCCAGAAGGGGTCTATTTCTAGTGTATGTTTCGAATTCATCCACAACTTATTGCGTTATCCACAGAAATATAGCTTTACAGATCACCTTTGGCCCATCACCATATCTGGTAGGGTTTGTGGAGTATTCCGCTTTCCCTAGAGCAGGCACCAAACGCTTGGGGAGCTGCCAATCTCCCGGCGTAATAGAAAAAGAGGTGAACGCCATGGCATTATCAGAGCAGTTCATGGATGAAGATATTCATCCAATTGATATCGTCGAACACATCGCAGAGCACCACGACTGGAGCTTTGATCGATTGGGTGATGACCAAATTTCTATGGCAGTTGAGGGCCAGTGGCGGACCTATTCGATCACGCTTGCCTGGTCGGATTACGATGAAACGCTCAAGCTTGTGTGTTCTTTTGAAATGGAACCCCCTCAAGACAAGCTGCCACAGGTGTTTGAATGCTTGAATGCGGTGAATGACCAGTGCTGGGCAGGCGCATTCACATATTGGAACAAACAAAAGCTGGTGATCTATCGCTATGGGCTGGTGCTCGCAGGCGGGCAAATCGCCAGCCCCGATCAGATCGACACAATGATCCGTACCGCTGTCTTAAGTGCCGAACGGTATTACCCCGCCCTTCAATTGGTCGTCTGGGGAGAGCGCTCGATTGATGATGCGATGCAAGTCGCCATTGCAGAGGCCTATGGGCGCGCGTAACACTTCGCCCTGAATTGACAGGGGGACCTTATGAAATTGGATGTTGTAGCGGATCGCGGGCTTGTGCTTCTTGGATGTGGCAAGATGGGCTCTGCGATGCTTGAGGGATGGTTGTCCGACGGGTTGCCGTCGACATCTGTGTATGTCCAAGATCCGGCTCCGAGCGCGTGGGTGACGAATACGGGCGTCCATATCAATGCCTCGTTGCCAGCATCGCCCGCGATTGTTCTGATCGCGGTCAAACCTCAAATGATGGCGGAGGCATTGCCTGTGCTGCGGGCGATGGGTGGGGGCCAAACCATGTTTGTGTCTGTCGCTGCGGGTATTAGTATTGCGCAATACGAGGACATTTTGGGTGCGCAGACACCAATTGTGCGCGCAATGCCCAATACCCCCGCTGCAATTGGGCGCGGGATCACCGCTCTGATTGGAAACTCCCACACATCTGATGCACACCTCGATTTGGCCGAAAGCCTTCTGTCGGCTGTGGGGCAGGTGGTGCGTCTGGAAACCGAGGCACAAATTGACGCTGTCACAGGCGTAAGCGGTTCTGGCCCTGCTTATGTGTTCCATATGATTGAAACACTGGCCGCTGCGGGCCAAGCTCAGGGCTTGTCGGCTGAAATGTCGATGGTTCTCGCTAAGGCGACCGTCGCGGGCGCCGGAGCCTTGGCGGAAACATCCGACGAGACCCCGACGCAATTGCGTAAAAATGTCACCAGCCCCAATGGCACCACGCAGGCGGGGCTTGAGGTGCTCATGGATGCCGAAAACGGATTGCCGCCTCTCATTGACAAAACCGTAGCCGCCGCAGTGCGCCGATCTCAGGAGCTTGCAAATGGATGATCTGTCCTTTGATGATTTTCTCAAGGTAGATATCCGCGTGGGGCGGGTGGTTCAGGCCGAACCTTATCCCGAGGCCCGCAAACCAGCGATCAAGCTTTGGGTTGATTTTGGCGGTGATATTGGCATTCGCAAGAGTTCTGCACAGATCACCAAACATTACGATCCAGAGATGATTGTGGGCAAACAGGTGATGGCGGTTGTGAATTTTCCTCCACGTCAAATCGGCAAATTCATGTCCGAAATTCTTGTGCTTGGGCTGCCTGACGAGAACGGCGATATTGTACTGGTCGGCCCAGATCAACCTGTCCCAGCCGGGGGGCGGATGCATTGACACAGATCTTCGTGTCTCGCCCGCTGCCGGATCAGGTCTTGGATGCGGCACGCGCTTTGGGAACGCTGACGGTTCGAGACAGCAATGCGCCGCTCACGCCTGATGAGTTGCGCCAATCTTTGCGCGACTATGATGTGGTTTTGCCAACCCTCGGGGATATGTTCGCAGCAGAGGTGTTTGCAGACGTGCCAACCCCAAAGTGCGGTCTGCTGGCCAACTTTGGTGTGGGATATAACCACATTGATGTGCAAGCCGCCAAGGCCGCCGGAGTCGTTGTGACCAATACCCCCGGTGCGGTCACAGATGCGACGGCTGATATTGCCATGACTTTGATGCTGATGAGCGCGCGGCGCGCAGGACAAGGGGAACGGTTGGTCCGAGCTGGGAAATGGCAAGGCTGGCACCCGACCCAGATGCTTGGCATGCATTTGTCGGGCAAAACGGTTGGCATTGTCGGCATGGGGCGTATTGGTACGGCGATCGCCCAGCGATGTCACTTTGGGTTCGGCATGAATGTGCTGTATTATAATCGATCAAAGAAAACGCTGCCGTTTGTGGCGACACAACTGGCCGATCTTGCGGACTTAGCACATCAAGCTGATGTCTTGGTGATGGCGGTGCCTTCTGGTGCCGCGACATGGCACCTTGCAAATTCAGAGGTCTTTGCCGCCATGCAACCGCATGCGCATTTCATCAATATCTCGCGCGGGGATGTCGTGGACGAGGCGGCGCTTATTCGGGCGCTGCAAGAGGGGCAAATCGCTGGTGCCGGACTGGATGTGTATGAGCAAGAGCCGCATGTCCCTGAAGCATTGATTGCGATGGAAAACGTGACGCTGCTGCCGCATCTGGGCACCGCCGCACTCGAAATCAGAGCTGGAATGGGCCTTATGGCCGTCGAAAATATCAAGGCGTTCCTGGGGAATGCAACGCCGCCAAATCTGGTTTTGCATACCTGACCTTACGGTCCAGTGGTTGATGTGGTTGTCAGAAAACCCCACCATGAGGGTTTTGACATAACCGGTTTGGAGTGTCGGCATCCGTGTGTTTGGATTTCCAAATCACAAGGGTTTCAGATATTACCAGATATCCAAACAGAGGACGACACAATGAATTTTCCAGATTTTATTATGGGGTTTCCGGCGATTGATGTGCCCTTTTCAGAAGAAGTTGTTCAGACAAGAGCCATTCAGTCCGAAGATGGCCTAGTTGTGTTTTTTACGTTCTTGCAAGGCATGGAGTTGCCGATGCACTCGCACGGGGCACAATGGGGAACCGTGGTGCATGGGCAGATTGAGTTCACGATTGGGGGCCATACACAGACGTATGGACCGGGGGATAGCTATTCTATTCCGGCGGGTGTTGAACATGGCGCCGTTATCCAAGCGGGCACCAAGGTGATTGACGTCTTTGAAGAAGCCGACAGATATCCGCTTAAGCGCTAGACCTTCACGCGTCCGGTCTTTGGCGCCGCTTACAGAGGAATATCTTCCATGGCGGCGCGCCAGTGGCGACGGCACAACGAAACATAGGTTTCGTTCCCGCCGATTTGGACTTGGGCGCCTTCGCGCAACACTTGACCGTTGGCGTCCTGTCGCACCACCATCGTGGCCTTTTTACCGCAATGACATATGGTGCGAACCTCGCGCATTTCATCGGCAAGCGCCAACAAAGCCGCAGAGCCGGGAAACAGATTTCCCTGAAAATCCACACGCAGGCCGTAACACATCACGGGGACACGCAAATCATCGACCGCACGTGCCAGCTGCCAGACGTGATCGTGGCTTAGAAACTGGGATTCGTCGATAAAGACACAGGCGATGTCGCCCTGATCGCGTCGGTGGGCGATCTTTTCAAACAGGTCGTCCGTATCGTCAAATGTGTCGGCAGCTTCGCCAATGCCGATTCGTGACGCAATGCGCCCTTCTCCGGCACGTTTGTCAAACCGCGCCGTCAACAGATAGGTTTGCATTCCGCGTTCGCGGTAGTTGTGCGACGCCTGAAGCAAAACCGTCGACTTGCCGGCGTTCATGGTCGAATAGTGAAAATAGAGCTTGGCCATGGCGACGTGATATGTCGCAGATCGGTCGAAATGCAAGAGGCGACCGGGCAGTATCCCCGGGAAAAAAGGGATCGGAGCGCCAAAAACATGACGGCTCCGAACCTACCGAAATACTCGTCAAAGGGCTTTCCCGAGACAGGGCCTCATTGGGGATGCGGAAAGCGTTACTCATTTACTCGGTAAGTCAGTCTCCTCCAGTCAAAGTGACCGGATGGCGACGCCCCACCCAAATCCCGCATTCTAACGAACGGGTACTGATACGCGTCCCTAGCGTAATGCGTTAGGACACTTTACAAATGACATTTTCATCGCAAGTCTTTAATGGGAAAGACAATGTTGAATTCCCCTCTGGGGGACGTGTGTGGTTGGGGGCAAAAAGCATGGCCGGTAATGGGTCCTATTTAAAGAAACATTCCGAGGCTTTGGTAAAGGATGTGGGCATTGAGGCCGCGTGCGAAGTCACGGGCAAGTCCAAGGCAACATTGGGGCGATATTATTCTGCCAATGAAGAGCACGCAGACAGGTTCATGCCCATTGACGCGGTTGCAGCCTTGGAAAAGGCCGCAGGGTATCCACATGTGACGTCGGCTTTTGCGGAGCTTCAGGGAATTACGTTATCATATGACGCCACACGCAAGAATGATGGCGACAAAGGTGGGGTAAACTCGGATATCATTGCCCTGAGCCAGCGTTTTGCAATGTTGATGTCTGAATACAGTCAATCCATCGAAGATGGCGTGATCACCGTGAATGAAGCCAAGCGCCTGTTGAAAGAAACGGTCGCGCTTCAGCAAGTGCTGATCGACATGAAGTTGAACCTCGAAGAGGAGTCCGGTTAGGGTATGCCGTCCGGACCAAACCGCCGCGAGTTTCTCCAAGCAGAGACATACACGCCAGAGCTATTGCACGGTTTTTTGGCTGATCTTGAGGTGACAGAGCATTCGTCAGATGTCTGGCGTTTGTTGGTCGGGTTGGGCCGCGAGCTGGAACTGCCGATGGTTGACCTGATCACTGCCAGCAACTACGCGAATTGGAAAAAGACGCTGTTTGTGCGTACGTCTTATGACTCCACTTGGTTGCATGACGTGAACAAGAACCCTGATCTGGCAAAATGGTCCTATTTTAGAAGTCATGCAATGCATCATCTGACGCCGTTCGCCGTCGGAATAGAGTTCGTCGATGAATACTATCATATTCCCCAGACACGATATGATCTGCTTCGTGAGGCCGCGCGAAGGGGGCTGAGGTCTGGATTTTCGATACCTTTGCGACTTCATGCCCCGCCTCAAGCGGGATTGATCACGTTCTCGGGTGATCATGGCAAGCGTGACATGCAACGTATTATCGAGGCGCATGGTTGGATATTGAACGTCGCGGCCCTATCGGGCCACCAACGATATCTGACGCATTTTTTTGCTGAATTCTCAGAGCGAAATAGCATCACGTCCAAGCAAAAAGAGCTTTTGGTAATGATTGGCTCAGGCATGCAGGATAAAGCAATCGCGAAACAGCTAGAGGTCACGGTGTCGGCAGTGCGCCAGTGCATGAGTCACATTCTGCGCAAGACCGGTCTGACCAATTGAAGTGGTCCGGCAAATTCGGACAGCGTGCTAAGATGTATCCAACCCGATTGAATGGATACAA
>NZ_SULI01000033.1 GCF_005518135.1 Shimia litoralis
CCGCATCCGGGTCGGTCACATCCAGCTTGCCGCCGGTGCTCTGCAGCTTGTCCTCGGTCACAGTGCCTTGCGCGGCCCCGGCAATGGTCGCCAGATCATCGGTTCCCAACACATTCACAACCAGTTGGTGGGCAGTTCCATCGACACTGTGTACGGTGAAGGTTTCCCGCTCCGACTGACCTGCTACCAGCCCCTGAACCGACGGTGTGTTGTTGTCGAGAACGTAATTCCAGTGACCTGATGCATCGATTTGCAGGCGACCAAAGCTTCCGGTGAGCGAGGTTGCTTGAAAATGCGCCTCACCGGGATCCGGATCGATGATCGTCAATGCGCCGGACACCGTCAGAATCCGGTCTTCTGTTGTCGTTCCGATGTCCGTTCCGGCAATTTTGGCAGCGTCAGGCTGCGGCAGCACATTGAACGGGATCTGCGCCTGTACGGAATGGCCATTGGGTTGAACAACGGTCGCTGTCAAATGTCCGGACCCGAACCAATCGGTGGGCGGTGTCATGGTCAGGTTGACCAGATCGGTCCCGGGAGTGAGGATCCAAGTTCCACCGGGCCCTTGGTGGCCGTGGTTCATGGTCGTTCCAGGCGGCAAACCACCAATTGTCAACGACAGACCACCCGGTTTGTTATGGCCGTTCACCACCGAAATCAGAACCGGGACCGGTTCGCCCTCCTTGCCGCCGGGAATGAGGCCGGCAATCGCAGGCCCATTAGGTTGACCGCCGGTAACGATGTGGCTTGGCGTATGTCCCGACGTCGGGCTGCCTGTACCAGATGTAACAGGCGGGATCACTGCATGGCCAACGTTGTGACCGCTGCCTGTGCTCGGCAGAGCATGCGTAAATGCTGTTTGGCCAGAGCCCGACAGCCCTGAATGAACACGGGATACAGGCAACAACCCAGAAGATTGCAGCCACTCCGACCCGGCTTCAGCACCCGGGCGACCTGGTTCGGAATGCAAATCGGAAATATCTATACCCATGTGTCGCGCCAAGGCCGGCGCAGAAACCATCAACTGGCGATTGTCAGTGCTTCCGTCACCGGCCGGAACGTCGTCGGGGGAGGCATGAGAGCCTTCTGCAGGAACTTCCGGAAGCTCACTTGTATCCGTTGCGACCCAGGCAAAGACCTCTTCGGACATCTCGTCTCGAGGGTCCGAGGTGGACCGGGACGATTGGAGTTTGCTCGGGTTTTGATCGGACATCGTCTCTTTCCTCACCGTTCGGTCAATGCAAGGTCTAGATTGGTGTAGATGGGTTTCCAGACATATTGGAACACAGTCTTGGCGCCGGTTTTGATATCGGCCTCGCCTGTCATGCCCGCAATCAATGTCAGACCGTCTTCAGCATCTCGGAAATGGTCGCTGTCGAGATGCACCAGCACTTCATAAAAAGCTGTCCCATGCTCATCGACAGCAGTCGTCGGAGATACTTCTTCTACTGTGCCGGGGAGCGCGCCAAAACGACTGTAGTCGAAGCTATCGATTTTCAACCGAACGGGCTGTCCGATGGTAACGAACCCAACATCGCGCGGCGACAGGCGGCCGATGAAGCGATAGCCGCCGTCAATAGGAACGATAGTGACGACCATTCCGCCGGGATCAATCACGTCACCGATTGTGTCGTCCGGAATGGCTTGAATCATGCCAGAAATGGGCGAGCGGATTTCTGTCTCGGCAAGTCGGTTTTCCAATGCCCCGACTTCTGCATGAAGGGCGTTCTTCTGTGAATCCGCTTCAGCAATCCGGCTTCGGGCCTTGGCAAATTCATCGAGCTCTAGCTGTGTCAGCGTTGCCTGAAGTTCATCAACTTCAGCCTCAGCTATGGTGCGGCGTCCCGCGAGTTGGGCTAGTTCAAAGCGGTACTGTGCTTCCTGCTCGCGCAATTCAGCAAGCTTCGCCCGAGCGCTTAGGCCGCGATCCACCAGATCCTGTTGAACCCCGCGTTCTTCTTCCGCAACGGCGATCTGTTGGATGAGTTGAGGACGTTGTTCGTCGATGGCGACAATCTCGGCCTGTCTTTCCTGAATCTGCGTTCTTATCACCGATCTTTCGGCACGAATAAATGCGCGCGTTGCCGCAAGCGCGGCCCGCTCACGTTCCACAAGATCGTTGTAATCTTCAACATAGGGCGAAAAGTCGGGATCCCGTCCTTCTGCTAGTGCAAGGAGTCGTTCTGTCTCAAGAGACAGCCCCGCAATGCGCGCCTCGGCTGCCTGAAGCGCAGATTGGGCCTCGGTCTGGTCCAGAAGCGCCACGATTTCACCCGCTTCAACCACCTGACCGCGCGAAACGCGCAGCTCTGCCAACTGGCCGCCGTGCCTGCTTTCGACACGTTTTACCTGTTCGATGGGTTCGATCTCTCCGCGTGCCTTCGAGATTTCATCCACCGGTGTATAGACCATCCAGAGCACTAGGGCACCCAAACCGAGCAGGATGACGAACGCCGCCCGACGCATCCAAATGAAAGTCGACGTGTCGGTTAGCTCGAGTGGTTGATCACTGCGAAGTTTACTCATCGCTTTTCTCCGTGGGGGAGGCTTTCGCCTCCGTCTTTTCAGTTTGAACCGGCCCGCAATACACGACATTGCCTGCGTCCAGTACGATTGCGATGTCAGCACGCGCTGCGAGTTCGGTGTCGTGGGTTGCGAGGAAAATCGTGGCCTTGCCGCGCAAGTTGTCGATAAACTCTCCGACGTCTTCCGTGGCTCGCGCCCCCGTCGCGGCAAGTGGATCGTCAAGCACGAAGAAAGTGCTGTCACTTCCTGTCGCCGCAGCCCAAGCCGCGTTTTCCATGTCTATTTCCAGAGCAAAACCAGTGACGGGTTCGATGCCGCCTTGCTCAAGCCAAACGCTCTTGTCGCCGCCCAGGAAGGCACAGCGGGCCTCAATCTCGTCAGGATCGTATTGGGACATCAGACGCCCATTCAGCATCAGATGTCCAGATTGAGGTCTGAGATGACCGGCGATGAGTTGTAGCAAAGTAGACTTTCCAGACCCGTTTGGCCCCATCACCACAACGACGCTCCCAGCGGCGACATCGAAGGACACTCCCGATACGGCAGGAGGCTGTCCCGTCTCATGGCGATAAAACAATCCTTGCGCGGTCAGGGTTGGTGCCTCGGCCTCAAGAGCAACCTGCAAGTGAGACTCCTGACCAATCGTGGGTGCCTGAAGCTGCATCTCAAGAGAATGCCAGCCGCTTCGTATTGCCTTGAGGCGCGGAATTGCCAGAAAAAGGGACTGGGCCGGCCCGGTTATTCGCCAGGTCAACAGCATGGTGCCAATCAGGATACCCGGTGACAAATGTCCGTTCAAAGCCAGATCGATTCCCACGATCAAAGTAACAAGCGCAGTCCCGGCCCCGAGCGTCGTTGCAACGGCAGTTTGAGCACCGGTTCTCGTCATAGAGCGGTGTGTGTCGCGCGCACCGGAACGCAAGGTCGAGTCAAATCGCTGAAGCCATTTCTCTGCGAGGCCAGACCGCCGGATGGCACCGTTGGCGTCGACCAGCTCCCCGATCATCCGACTGCGTCGCTGTGATTGGCGAACGGCAAACGGATCCCTGTTACTGGCTTCCATGTTCATCAAGAGCCCGAAAACGAAGAAAAGTATCAGATAAATTGCAGGAATGATTGCCATTCCGCCCCCGACAATCACTAGCGCGGCAAACGTCAGTATGATGAAAGGTGCATCGTAGATCGCGGCAATGTTTGGAGATGCGAATAGGTCAGCGGCGCGTTCGCCCTGACGGACTTTCGCGAGGATCGCACTGCCAGAGCTGCGAGCTGAGTTCGATGTGGGCGATCTGAGTGCCTTTCCTGCCAAGAGCGTCGAAATGTGCCCCGACAGGGAAGCGTACTCAGACGCGGCAAGCCCAGACCTGACATGCCTGAGAAGCAGCATGGTCACCAAAACAATCGCGGCACCGGACAACAATGCAGGCAGGGAATGTGCAGCACCACCGCCGAGCACTCGATCATAGACTGCCATGGTGAAGAAAGGCACTGCCAGCGCGCACAGATTGATCGCTAAGGACTGCCAAGCAACATGGACAAACGCGGTTTGCGCCCGCGCTGCAATATTTGCGAAGGTAACCTTTGAAGCCTCCACTTCAGGGAGCATTCGCAGATACAGAAGCGGCCCAGTTGGTGGCCGACCCTGCGCAGGGCTTTTGCGTTCGGGCAGAGATACGATATCACCATCTTGTCTGATGGTTGCGATCCAAACTGCTCCGTCTCTTGCGATCAATGCGCCATCGTGACCGTCGCTCCAGGAAGGTGGTACGCCCTTGTGAATCGACGCATGGACACCCATCAGGTTGCTTGCTCGGGCCATATCGGAGAGGGAAGTTGAATTTCCGCCAAACGCGGCGTGAACAGCTTCATCGGAATGACGGCCATCGAGATGTTTGAGAACAGATTGAAGGAAACCGGCGGCATCAGGCATCATTCGCCCCCCTCAATCCAGCTTCTCGGAAGTTCGAGATGCGCCGTATCTTCCAAGCCAATACGAAGCTCTGCCGACGTGGTTTGCAACACGATCTTTACCTGCTCTGATCGAGACTTAAGGAACACCGCAAGTCGTTTAATTGCGTCCACATCCAGCGACGCTTCAGGCGCTTCAAGCACGACGATCCAAGGGGCACCCACAAACGCCTGAACAATCGCGGCGCGTTTGGTACCGCCATCGGGAAGTGGTCTGCCGGAGGGCGAAACCTCAGTGTCATAACCGTGAGGCAGCCGTGCAACGAGGCTGTCCAACCCCATCTCTCGAGACGCCGCTCGTGCTTCTGCTTCAAAGTCTCCATCCAGCCGGGAGAGATTGTCTATCAGGCTCCCTCTCAGTAACAACGGCCGGGCTGGCACAACCCGGAGTTTCTCAACAACTGTCGAGACACGTTGCAGGTTATTGACGATGGCTTTGACCTTGTCGGTGGCGGTCTGTCCCTCGGAATCCTCCAGCATCCAGATGCCTCCACCGGGAGAATTTAATATCTCTGTAGCCCCACTTTGCAAGTGATGTTTAGCCTGTCGATGTCCTTCCAGAACCGCTTTCGATCGGTCGGCAGCGACCGCTGCAGGTTGTCCGCGCAGCACGGTCGCGGCCACTCCGACAAGTTGGGATGCGGCCCGAGACCCCAAAAGCGTGCACGCAGCCAAGCCTCCCGTCGTCATTTGCCCTGCAAGCACTTCTCCGGCTCCCAGCCAGACTACCCCGACAGTCGATATCAACGCGCCACTTTGGAGAAAATCCATCTGTAAGCTGCTGATACCTTGAGTTTCACGGATTGCCTGTGATTGAAGCCCACGAGCATAAACAAGCCGGGAAAATGCTTTTCCAAGGCTGGTAAGTGTAGTTGTGTTCGAGGGAGAATTCGCAAGCGCTGAGACGCGCTCCTCATATTGGGCAACTGCACGCTGCTCCTGCTCCAAAGCCGAACGGTTCTTTTTGGCCACCATCAAAAACACCAACAAAGATACGCCTGCGACCAACAAAGGAGCGGCAACGACAATGCCTCCCAGGTACGCAATCAGTGCAAGAAAAACGATGGAGAACGGGGCATCGAAGCGTGCGAGCATCGTTTGGCCAACATTCACATCGCGAGCTTTTGCCGGGGCTGACGCCAAAAGTAACGCATCCTCCCTACTATGATGTCCCTGTACCAATTGTCGGGCTGTTTGCGACCAAAGCTTGTGTTCTTCTTCAGCCGACCATCGGGCGAAAATGCCCGATCTTACGTACCGAAGGATTCCCGATAGGAACAGCGCAACAACAACCGCCGAGAAAATGATGATCGCGGAACCGGCCGATTGATTAGGAAGAATCCGATCATAGACTTGAAGGAGAGCCAGAGGAAGTGCCAATGCCAATGCGTTGACACCTGTTGATAAGAGGCCGACAAAAATATGCGTCCCGACCCTAGTGCTGGGGTCGCGATAAGGACGGCTGCCTTGCTCTGTCGCGTCAGTGCCCATTTCTATTCCTTGCCTTCATGTAACGACCCAAAACTACTAAACATTTTTGTGTCTTCGGGTTTATTACCCATATTGCCCAAAATTGTCTTTCGAGTCGAGTCTCGAATCGCCTTCCTCGTCGGCCGAGGCTGGATAGGCATCGACCTCATCAAGGAAGATATAGCGTGCCGGGGTGGACCGCAGCCCAACCGCCGAGTTCGCGCCGGTCATGACCAGGATGCCGCCTGCGAATTCCTTCGACAGCATGGTGTTGCCCGCGTCGCGGGAGCGGGCCGGTTTGACCCGCTCCCGCAATTCGGGGCTCTCGTCGATCAGCGGATCGATCCGCTGGCGCGAGTTGCGTTTGGCCAGTTCCACCGTCGGCTGGACCGCGAGCATCGGTCCCGGCGCCTGGTGGATCGCAAAGCCGATCCAGTTGTTTCCGGCCTCAGTTGCTCCAACCTGAGCTGCTTTCATGAAGACAATCCGTTGTGTCGGATCGCCCGGGCTCAGCCGGTCCATAATTTCGCCCATGTAGGGCGTGCGCGCGGTGCGATACCGGCCCGGTTCGGCCGAGGCGCGGCCCGAGAGCATCCGGTGCCGGTCCGCCCATTCCGAAACCGTCAGATCGGGATCGGGTGTGAGGCCCGCGCCCCAGGCGCGCAAAATCTCTGCCGCGCCGTCGAACTCGAGGGCGTCATCACCGGAGAGCTAGGAGTAACCTTGCGCTCTGAATCTTCTCCATATGAGTCATGCCGGGCATCCGTAACGGAGACTTCAGGTTCGAAAACATGTAGGTCCGGATGAAAGCCGTCCGCGCTTATTTCTTCGGGATCGGTCGCAAATTTGGCGGACGTAGAGCTAGGCTCTACCTGCTCGACTTCCGGCAAATATTTAGTCTCAGAAAAATCGGAATCCACTAGTGGACTCAAATCCGGATGCTCTGTCGTATCCGTGGAGCCCGCCGGCTTTCGTCGCAGCTTCGCTAAAAAACTCTTCATAATTTGGCCGATTTTACAAAAGGCAAAGCGCAGAGCGTATTCACCAATTTCATCTGCTCGACAGTATTGCACTTCGCCTCACGCAATCGCGGGGCGCCAAATACCAATGCGAGGCCTTTGGCGCGTGAGACCGCGACATTGATGCGGTTCAGAGAAAACAAAAACTCCATGCCTCGTGGTGTCTCATCTGCCGACGACGCGGTCATTGACACAAGACAAATGGGGGCCTCCTGCCCCTGAAACTTGTCAACGGTGCCAACACGAATGGCCTCTGGCAGCGCATCACGAAGCGCGTTGACCTGGGCATTGTACGGCGCCACCACAATGATGTCGGCATCCCGGAGCGGCCGTGTGGTTCCGTCCTTCTCCGTCCAGGTCCCCTTGAGAAGGTCAGCCACGGTGGCGTTGATTGCCTGAACTTCCTCTAGTGCGATCTGTGCGTTGGATTGATGCTCCACCGGCACCCAATAGGCGCCAGCAGATGGAAGTGACGGGCTATCGACAGCCTGGGTTTCTGTATCTGGATGGCTCGACAGCCTGCCCTCATAGATTTGCTCCGAGATAAACTCGCACACTGCTGGATGCATCCGGCGCGTCGTCGCGAGGAAAATACCCCGATCGGCGGGAACAGTCGCGTGCTCGCCGAGCATCCACTGTAGGCAAGACAAATTCGCAGGCTCCGGATGTGCACCCTGTATTACCTGGGGTAATTGCTGCGGATCGCCCACGAGGACAATGTTGCGCGCAGAACGACCCATCGCGGCCATATTGGCCAGGCCCACCTGCCCTGCTTCATCGACAAAGAGCCAATCGAAAGCTTGAATGTTTTCATCTCGCGCGAAGAAGAAAGCGGTCCCTCCAACAACGTCACCGCCTGCGGCAGCCTCGTCATTGGACTTTGTGCGCCGAACCGCGCAACCATCCGGATAGCCGTCGTTGTCGCTGGAAACTTTGTGCACCAAGTCAGGCATATCTGTTTGAACCCCCTCCTCCACCGCCGAAACGCAGCCCATCAGCACATTGCGAATGGCTTCATGGCTGTTTGACGCCACACCAACGCGATAGCCTTTGCGCACCAATGACAGGATTGCGCGGGCGCTCACATAGGTCTTGCCCGTACCGGGCGGCCCTTGGATTGGCAGGACCGTTCGGTCCATATCATTCACAACTGATATTGTTGCCTCGACCGGGTCTCCCCCGCCAACAAGATCAGGGGGGCGGCCGCTTCGAAGTCGAGGATGGCTACGCGACAGAAGATCGTCCACCCCACTATATACTCGCCCACCGCATTGATCCGCGATCACATCTTGCAACGCCGAAGCGATGACATCGGTTCGCAGAGGCCAGTCCGGATGTAGCGATAGATGATCAGTCAGCAGATCAGCTTTGCCTGGGCCAACCTTGATTTTGATTGTTCGCGCGCTGCGATCCATGGCCTCAATGCCAACAGTCACAGGAGGCGTATCTAAGGCCGGCACGGTGGCTTTTTTCCCTCGACGCAATTTGGTTTCTTGCTGTGGAAAGCTGTATTCACGTGCGAATGAGCGCTTGATCGGCTCAACCGCTCCAACCGCCACAAGACCACCCAGAGCATCCAGGTCGTCAATCAGGTCATCTTCGTCCTTTGACGCACTTTCAAAGACGGCCCATTGAGCCGGTTTGACCTCGCGTTTGTGGAAACTTCCCAGGTCAAACAACATCGACTGCCGGTCTTCGGGTAAACCGCTTTCTGTAAGCTGTGCGCGCAATGCAAGCGCCTCGGCGTCTTCTTCATCCTCTTGCTCCTGCGCATCCGCAACCAACGCAGGCCAGGGACCAGCAGGACGAATACGCGCAAGCCAATGTCGCAACTCTTCGGTCGAAATGCAGTCGATGCGATTGTAGTCTTCGATCTCGTCGAGAATTTGCTGCTCCTGCGTTTCACGCCACTGCTCGTAGGCAACCACCGAGCCGCCGGCAGTCGTGACCTCGCCGTCGCGCTTTCGGTCATAAAATGCTTCCATCGACTTGATGGAATAGTTGCGCTCCGACCCAATCAGCCCACCGCGAACGACAGCAAACAGGTCAACGAACCGGCGCTCTCTCAAAAGGCGGTCCAAGAAGGCTTCGCCAATCCCGTATTTGGATGTCAGCCGCTTGAGCGCGGTGATTTCATACGGCGCGTAATGATAAATGCGCGCGGTCGGGTATTCTTCAATCCGGGCGCGAAAGAAGTCCAACAAGTCCGAAAGTGCCTGAGCTTCTTCCTTATGATCATGGGCCCAAAACGCCTTGAACGCGCCATCAAACCAAAGCCCATGCAAATATTCGAGCCCCCCCTCGTAATGCGGGTCACCTTCAATGTCATAAAACAGATCGCCAGCCTGCGGCTCCGGAAGAAGGTCAAACCCTTTGCCAGGCTCAGGCGCCCGCAGTTCGAAATCTGGCTCACCGGTTTTGCGTGCCTGTTGCAAGCGAGCCTGCGTGATCAAACGAACCCGTGTGTTTTCCGCCATTCCCCGAACAGGGTGATCGAGCTTCGAAAGGTCTTCCAAGGTTTTGACGCCTGCGGCTTCAAGCTTCTTTACCTGACCACGACTGATATTGGCGACATTGAACAAACTGTCTTCGGCCTGCCAAATACTCTCGCAATGATCAGCCCATCGACAGAGGCCACAGCTGGCGCAGGGCATGGGGCGCGCCGGTTCAGGATTGGCCACAAAAGATTCCAGCCGTTCCCGTGCCATACGGGCATAGGCAGCGTAATCCGCCAGCCGCAGCGTCGCGCGCTCGCCATTGCCCAATTCAACATGTGCATATTCAGGTGCTACGCCTTGGATCTCAGCCAAGAGATCAGAATACAAAACCAGCTGCAGAACATGGCTTGGATGCGGCTTACGTTTCAATTTCGTGTCGGCGACCTCGTAGCTGAAGTCACCTAGGTCCGACGGAGTCTCGATACGTTCTAGAAAGTCGGACCAACCACCCCAGTTTCCGGACAAAAATGCCCCCTGGAAAATGACGTCGGCCCCTTGAGCCAGAACCTCACGGGTGCGTTTCGCATCATCAAACAATTCAGTGCGTTCGATTTCCACAACGCTTAACCCTTGCGCCTTCAGCTTATCTAAATGCACCAGCTCATGCGCATCACCCTGTTGCTGAAGTAATCGGGCATCGTCTGTGTCCGCCCGGGGTTCGGGGCCGGCACCATTCATGCGGGCGATGTCCAGCGCCGTGGAATGCGCGCAACCCAAAAACTTCATCAGATCTGAAGCTGACAGCAAGGTTATTCCATGGGTCTTACGCATGATTTCTCCCGAAACGCGACTAAATCTGAGATTGAAACCGATCGTGCCAAAGGATTTTGGCAAACGCATTCGAATCCGTCTCTTGGTTAGAGGCTACGAGTAAAAATGCAGAAACACCATTGGGCGTCACCGCTTTAAAATCTCACGAATTTAATGACTTAAACACGTTTCTATTTCGTTCTCGCCAGGTTTTGACACCCTGAAAACACCGATTTCGTCAAAGGGGAGAGAGCAAAGATACTTTCAGTTTCGGATCACTTGTGAGCCCAGCACGTCGCTTAGGCAATCTGAGGGCGCACCGCCAAAAGTTGTGGCTTCGGCCACTGACATTCAATTGCTGATGAGACGAGGCAGTTCGGCATATCCGCTTAACTGCGCGCCATGTGCCACCTTGGCTGGCTCCTTTCGGCTAAACTGAATCCGGATCTGGATAAAACCTGTGATCGCCGGCGCATCAATACATTTCAGTGGCTAGATTTTTGCCGGCCGATCGACCAACGTCGAACCATGAGCACAAACCAATCCTTTCGTCAGCTGGAAACCTTCATCCGCGACCAGATGCGGATGTCACATATATACCAGCCGGTCATGTTACAGGTTTTGCTCGAAAAGGGCGGAGCTGCTTCGACAGAAGACGTTGCCAAAGCACTCTTGAGTTATGACCGCTCACAGGTCGAATACTACGAAATCCGCACCAAGAATATGGTAGGAAAGGTTCTCACGCAAAATGGCGTGATTGAGCCGATCAAGGACGGGCGTCGCATTGTTGGGTACAAGCTTTCGGTCGGCGATCTATCCGCACAGGAAATTGCAAGACTTCGTGACCTCTGCCAGCAACGCCTTGCGGCCTATATCGATCAGCACGGCGATGGCATCTGGGGCCATCGCGGCATTGCGGATGGCTATGTTCCGGGCTCGGTTAGATATGAGGTCCTAAAGCGCGCAAAACATCGCTGTGAGCTTTGCGGGGCTCATGAAGCCCAGGCTGCCCTGCATGTCGATCATATCATACCACGCGCGAAGGGCGGCAGTGATGAGTTGAGCAACTTTCAGGCCCTCTGCATCACATGCAACACAAACAAGCGAGACAGGGACGATACCGATTTTCGAGGCATCTTAGACTCCTACACCCTCCGAGAAGATGGGTGCCTGTTTTGCGAAATCGATACCGATCGCATCATCGCAGAGAACGAGCTTTGCTACGCGATCAGAGATGGGTTTCCTGTCACACCGATGCATACTTTGGTTATTCCCAAGCGTCACGTGGCTGACTATTTCGATCTCTATCAGCCCGAGCTAAACGCGATCCAGGCAATGCTCTCGGAACAACGCACACTCCTCATGCAGGCCGACCCTCAGATCACCGGCTTCAACGTCGGGATCAACTCTGGGGCGGAAGCTGGTCAGACCATTTTTCATGTTCACGTGCACCTCATTCCGCGGCGCAAGGGAGATATCGCGGATCCCCGCGGCGGGGTGCGCGGCGTTATTCCAGAAAAACAGAAGTACTAAAATGGACCGCGACCAGTTCACCCAAAAGTTTCCCTTCGCAGATTGGCCAAACCCAAATGTCCCCGCCGTCGCTGCGGGCGTCTACGCGATTTGGAAAGATGATGAACTGATTTACTGCGGCATGTCCGGGCGCGAAATTGAAAGAAAAGCCAAGGCGTCACCCAAGAAATACGGACTAATTACCCGGCTTAACAGCCATGCCAGCGGCAGGCTTTCTGGCGACCAATTCTGCGTTTACGTGGCAAATCGATTTGTAATCCCATCTCTCAAAGCAGAAGAATTGCCCCTATTTGCAAGCGGCAAACTCACGCTTGATGCCCGCACTAAGACGTTCATCCATGATCATTTGGATTACACCTACGCATTGGTCGAAACCTCGACCGGAGCTTATGAACTGGAGCGTGCTGCCCGTCGCGGAGAGGTGTTCGGCGTTCAACCGTATCTCAACCCGCTCTGACTCATAGTCTTCTCTGCACACCGTGCGTCCAGATCGGCCACGAATCTCCTGTGTTGGGCGTGCCATCCGGCATCAAAACCGTGCCAACACAAAGAGTGTTACGGTCAAATTTCGACGGTTTCCACCGCTATGGTCAAAATGGAATCTATAAATTTCAATGCCTTAACCTCGTTCTTATTTCGTTCGCGACTCTTTTTGACACCCCAGGTGCCTAATTAACAACTCGTAAAGACGGCGGGACTGTGTCTGCACACATCACCCGACCTGCTGCCCTGAGGAAGAAAGGTTTTGAAAATGAACGATCTGACAATCCATGCGCGTGCAGCGCGCTTTCTACGGTTTGCCGCGATTGGCTGCGCAATTCTGGCAGCCGTCAGTACAACAATTGGTCTGCATGCCTCAGACCCCGCCGCCGGATGGTTCATTCCCGTTCTAACCGGTGTGGTCATCGCCTTTGCTCTGGGCGTGCTCTGGCATGTCCTGATTGAAGCTGCGGAGCGTGTTCGCAGTTCTTTGGGCATCACCGTCATCGTGATTATTGGGGCCTTGGGGGTGGGTTTTGCCCTGATGTCATCTGCCTCAAACATCGCGGCCGCCATGGCCGGCAAGGCGTCGGTTTCCGCGGAGCTGACAGATCGGGTGGATGCCTATTCCAAAGCTCTGTCCAAATCAGCCGTTGCAGCCAAAAGTTTCCAACCGCTTGTCGACATCACCTCGGCAGCCGGAGCGACCATGGAAGGTAAGGCCAACCTGGAAGCCAGCGGCCTGAATGGCACCGGCACAGGCTGTGGTCAGCGATGCGAAACCTATAAAGGTGCGGCGGCAAGTTTCCAGACAACCAGCGGGCAACTGCAGGCCCTCTCTGCAGAGGTGGAAGCTCTGCGCCTTCAAGGGCTGGGCTACGTCGGCGATCTGCGCACGGCTGCTTCTTCGTCCGATCAGGCCGCCTTTGGCCGCGCGGCCCAGAACCTCTCGGCCGTGATTGATCAGCTCAACGCAGTGGATCACATGCCCCTGGTGGCGGCCACCGGCATGGTCACCGTGACCAATCTGTCATCGGAATTGACGCCAGAAACATCCAGCCTGCAAACCAAGGCCAAGGACATCGCCGGTGAACGTGTCACTGTGGAAGCGCCGGTCTTCGTGCCCTTCTCTGTTGGCGAGGCAACACGCGCGCAGATGTTCGGCGCCGCGCTGCAAGCCTGGATTGCGGCAGCCGCCATCGATGCGCTGCCCTTTGTCTTCATGCTCCTGGTGTTGCTCACCGCGCGCGAACCCCTGCTGCGCGACGTGCCAAGCCAGTCCACCAAGGAACGGACACCGGAGGCAGAGCGCGTGGCCAAAATCCGGTCTGATGAAGACCACATCGCACAACGACCTTATCTGGCAGCTGGTGAGTGAGTGGGCTGCCAGATAAAGGGGCGGCACCATTAGCGCCGCCCCACCCTTCCCTTGCTCTGGAGATCTGACACTATGTTTGCAGCACGTGCAAAACACCTTCTGGCCATGGCGGCCTTATTGGCTGCTTATATGTCCGCGATGGCGGCCCAATCGGAAAACGCCTGGACCGGACAGGTCAGCGTGATTGATGGCGACACACTGGGCATGGGAAAGCAGAGGTTTCGGCTGCACGGCATTGATGCGCCGGAAAGCGGGCAAACTTGCAAACATCCCGAGCGGGGCACATGGCGCTGCGGGCAACAAGCTGCGCTAGCACTCGCCGACAAGATCGGCCGGGCGCATGTGACGTGCCGAGAGACCGACAAGGATCGCTACGGGCGCATTGTCGCGATCTGCGCCTTGGGCGCGCAAGATCTGAACAAGTGGATGGTGCGCTCGGGATGGGCCGTCGCGTATCTTAAATATTCCCGTGACTACGCCGCAGATGAAGCCGCCGCGAAACAAGCTGGCATGGGCATTTGGAGCGGCGACTTTGTGTCGCCAAGTGCATGGCGCCGCGGAGAGCGGCTGGACGCCAGCACCAATGCGGAAGCCTCAGGCGATTGCCGCATCAAGGGCAATATCAACTCAAAGGGCAAGCGCATCTATCACCTGCCCGGCATGCGTTGGTACGCCAATACCCGCATAAATGAGGCCCAAGGCGAACGCTGGTTTTGCACCGAAAACGAAGCGCGGCGTGCCGGCTGGACAAAGTCGAACTCATGACACGCGCCCCAGAACCCCCTGCGCATGGAGGATCCCCCATGAAACTTTCCGTCCTTGCCTTGGCATTTATGGCGCCTTCGGTCGTGGCTGCGGAGATCACTGTATTGCCCGCCCCGCAACCGACTGTGAACGCCTTTGTGGTCAATGAACTCAACTGCCAAAAGGCGCCTGATGCATTTACGGCGGTGCTGGCGCTGGCAGCAAATGGCGTCATTCATCTACCATCTGAATTGCCACCTACCCCGTTTCATTGCTTTGAGACACTGGTCCCTTGGTCGATCGATGGTCTGCAGGTCCAACGGATTTGTGCTAGCTGGACGTCCGACAATGGGCGCACCGACGGGCCAACAAAACTTTGGCCCGCAAATCTATCACACAACCGCACGCAGTTGAGTTTGGAGCTGATCCAAACCCAAGGCCACGTGGCCGCTTGGGCGCAGTCAAAAGGCATTGCCACAGCACAGATCACAGCGTCACCGGGTGGAGGTTCAAGACTGACATGTCATGCCCCTGCCCTCCGCTTAGGCCGCTCAAACGGCTGACACATTCACACAAAAACTCTCAACAAGGAGACCACTATGGAAGTCATGATACTACTCTGGATCGTTTGCGCGGGCCTCAGCTACATGGTCGCACGCGACCGTGCACCCTCCAAGGCAGGCCTTGCAGCAGCCCTTGGGTTCTTGCTCGGCCCGATCGGCGTTCTGATCTCGTTTTTCCTCAAAGAACCAGCAGAGCGTTAAAGCTCTGGACAAACAGGACACCCGCGGCAATCCTGCGGGTGTCGATTCCTGTCACGGTATTCACATGTCCTTTGCAAAAGCCCAAGATCTCTTGCGCCTCGCGCTGATGGCCTCGTCCCGACATTTCGGGGTGAGCCTGGAAGATATTCGCGCGGAGTTTTCGGTGTCCCACAGAACAGCACAGCGCATGACCGATGCGCTTGAGCTGACATTTGCAAATGTGACCAAACAGACCGGTTCAGACCGTCGCTCCTACTGGAAGGTTGACGATCCAACCATTGCCCAACTTCAGCCCCATCAAGAAACCGCGGTTGAGGCCTTGGAGATCGCCAGTCGCCGCGCCAAGGAAGAAGGCCGCTTGCGCCATGCCCAGGCTTTGGAAGATACGCGCAACGGTCTGATGCTGCGTCTCTCTGCACGCGACGCCAAGCGCGCGGAGACAGACGCGGAAGCCGTCCTGGAAGCCTTGGGGCAAGTGACCCGCCCGGGACCACGGGTGCCGCTGAATCAAGCGGTGGCCGATGCTGTCACGGAGGGGCTCCGAGGACCCTTTCGTTTGGAAATCGTCTATAGCGGCCGCTCGGATCAACCCCGCCTCATCGAGCCTTACGGATTGCTTCTTGGACCGCGCAGCTATCTCGTGGCCAAGCAGCCCGATCGTGGTGCAGAGTTGCTGAACTTCAGAATGGACCGCATTCAATCCGCTAAATGTCTGGATGAGTGGTTTGTTCTCGAAGACGGGTTTTCGATTGAAAATTACGCCGCCCAAGCATTCGGAGCCTACCATGACCCTGATCAACTCAAAGAGGTGGTCTGGCGGTTCAAACCGGAGGCTGCCGAGCGTGCATCGGAGTTTCAGTTTCATCCAAAGCAGACGTTACAGTACCAGGCAGATGGCAGCCTGATTGTTCGCTTCACCGCCGCCGGATGGCTTGAGATGTCCTGGTTCCTGTATGAATGGGGCGATGCCGTTGAGGTCCTGGAGCCGATCGAACTAAAAGAGTTTGTCGAAGGCCACCAACGGTCCGACTTTCCGTCATTGCCCTGATACGCGTACCAACTCGGAGAACCTTGGATGAAAGCGACAATCACACATGCAAACCTGAAGGAGCGGCAGCGGTCCATCAGGGATGGTTTCCCAGAGACCATGGCCTTGCGCGTGCACCGGGCTATCAGCTGGATTGCGCGTGCCGAGCAATGTGACGATGCCGACGGCGGGTTTATCTTCTATTGGATTGCATTTAACGCCGCTTATGCCAAAGAGGCCGATTTCCAGGAAATCCCTGCTGGTGAGCGCACGACGTTCAACAACTACTTTGAGCGCCTTGTCGAGCTTGATACTGACAACCGCATTTACAACGCGATCTGGACAGGATTTGCAGGCCCCATTCGCATGCTGATGCAGAACAAGCATGTCTTCAATCCGTTTTGGCTGCATCAAAACGGTATGCCGGGAAATGACGATTGGGAGGAGCGTTTTGTATCCTCGGCGCGCGTGTTTGCTCACGCTGTTCAATCTCGCGACACCGTAAAAATTCTCGGATTGGTATTTGACCGGCTTTATGTCCTGCGCAACCAGCTCGTTCATGGTGGCGCAACCTGGAACAGCGGTGTGAATCGCGGTCAGGTTCAAGATGGTGCCGCCATACTCGCGTTCCTCATGCCTGTCTTTGTCGACATCATGATGGACAATCCAGGCGAGGATTGGGGGCAGCCGTTTTATCCGGTGGTGGGGTGATGTGGCTGAAACGACCACACTCAACAACTAAATCAAATGAGCAAAACAGCCTTCGTCTTGTCCCATTGCTTCATTGGTTGTCGGACCATACCAGAAACACAGAAAACCACTTGAAATCGGAAATGCGGCTAATAGGACGCTTAAGTTTATCAGGAACACCAAAATGACAAACGCCCAAAAACAAGCTGAACTACGTCGCCGAATCTGGCAAATCGCAAACGATGTGCGCGGGGCCGTAGATGGTTGGGACTTCAAGCAATATGTTCTGGGCGCATTGTTCTATCGCTTCATCAGTGAGAACTTCACCAGCTACATCGAGGCCGGTGACGATAGCATCAACTACGCCAAGCTTGGCGATGAGGTCATCACGCCTGAGATCAAAGACGACGCAATCAAGACCAAGGGCTATTTCATCTATCCCAGCCAGCTCTTTGCCAATGTTGTTGCCACTGCCAACACCAATGACAGCCTGAATACCGATCTGGCGGCGATCTTCACGGCAATAGAAGCCTCCGCCAGCGGCTACCCTTCGGAACCCGATATCAAGGGGTTGTTTGACGACTTCGACACCACCAGCAACCGTCTTGGCAACACAGTCAACGCCAAGAACAAGCGCCTTGCCGCCGTTCTCAAAGGCGTCGATGAGCTGAACTTTGGCACCTTCCAGGGCAATGAAATTGACCTCTTTGGGGATGCGTACGAGTTCCTGATCTCCAACTACGCCGCCAATGCCGGCAAGTCAGGGGGAGAGTTCTTCACCCCCCAACATGTGTCGAAGCTGATCGCGCAGCTTGCCATGCACAAACAGGATAAGGTCAACAAGATCTATGACCCTGCTTGCGGCTCTGGCTCGCTGCTGCTGCAAGCCAAAAAGCAGTTTGATGACCACATCGTCGAAGACGGCTTTTTCGGGCAGGAGATCAACCACACGACCTACAACCTCGCCCGCATGAACATGTTCCTGCACAACATCAACTATGACAAATTCGATATGCGCCTTGGAGACACCCTGACCGAGCCGCATTTCAATGAAGACAAACCCTTTGATGCCATCGTGTCTAACCCGCCCTACTCGGTGAAATGGATCGGTGCGGATGATCCGACCCTAATCAATGACGAACGCTTTGCCCCTGCTGGCGTGTTGGCCCCGAAATCCAAGGCGGACTTTGCCTTTGTGCTGCATGCGCTGAACCACCTGTCCAGCAGGGGTCGTGCGGCGATAGTGTGTTTCCCTGGGATTTTCTATCGCGGTGGGGCGGAGAAAAAGATCCGTCAATATCTGGTGGATAACAACTATGTGGAAACGGTGATCTCACTCGCGCCGAACCTGTTTTACGGCACCACCATCGCCGTGACCATTCTGGTGCTGTCCAAACACAAACCTGACACCAACATCCAATTCATCGACGCCAGCGGCGAAGAGTTCTTCAAGAAAGAAACCAACAATAACGTCATGACAGATGACCACGTGGCGCGTGTGGTTGAGATGTTTGATACCAAAGACAACATCGACCACGTGTCGCAAAGCGTGGCCTATGACCAGATCGCCAGCAATGATTACAACCTGTCGGTCAGTTCCTATGTGGAGCCCAAGGACACCCGCGAAGTGATTAACATTAAGGAGTTGAATGCCGAGATCACCACAACCGTGGGCAAGATCGACGCCCTGCGCCGCAACATTGACGCCATAATCGCGGAGATCGAGGCATGAGCGGGTTGGGTTTCATTGAAAAGCTGCTGGATGGGGCGGATGTTGAGTGGAAGCTTCTTGGAAACGAAGATTTCTTCGACATCGCCAACAGAGGACGTAAACCGGTCAAGGCCGCACTCCGAGTAGAAGGGCCAACGCCTTACTACGGCGCGAATAACATTCAGGACCACGTTGAGGGTCATACTCACGATGGAGAGTACATTCTCATTGCCGAAGACGGCTCTGCAAGTTTAGAGCGCTACTCAATTCAGTACGCGACTGGTAAGTTTTGGGCGAACAACCACGTCCATGTTGTGCGCGGCAAAGCGGGCGTGAATACGCGCTTTATGTTTCACTATATGCAAATCGTGAACTTCATCCCCTTCCTGACTGGAGGCGGTCGGGCAAAGCTGACTAAAGGGCAATTGGTAGAAATCCCGTTCCCTATCCCCTGCCCAGAGGACCCTGAAAAATCGCTGGCGATACAGGGGGAGATTGTGTGGATTTTGGACGCTTTCACCGAGCTTACCGCCGAGCTTACCGCCGAGCTTACCGCCGAGCTTACCGCCCGCAAAAAGCAATACAACCACTACCGCGATGAACTGCTGTCCTTTGAGGATGGGGAGGTCGAATGGAAGACGTTGGGGGAGGTTGCCACCTACTCAAAAAATCGCATTGATCATAGTGAGCTAGATGAAGAGAGCTATGTGGGTGTCGACAATCTATTGCAAAATCGGGCTGGAAAAACACTTTCTTCACACGTCCCAACTGCTGGCCGTTTCACGGAATATCTCGAAGGTGACACCTTGATCGGGAACATTCGCCCCTACCTAAAGAAACTTTGGTATGCGGACAGAAAAGGCGGAACCAACGGTGATGTCTTGGTAGTTTCACCGTCCTCACCAATAATTTCGCCGCGCTTCTTGTTTCAGGTTCTGTCGGACGAACGTTTTTTTGAGTACAATTCAAAACATTCAAAAGGCGCCAAAATGCCTCGTGGAAATAAGCCAATGATCATGGAGTACTTGGTCCCAATTCCGTATCCAAATGACCCTGAAAAGTCCTTGCAAGAACAAGCCCGCATCGTCGCCATCCTCGACAAGTTCGACACGCTGACCACTTCGATCAGTGAAGGCTTACCGCGTGAGATCGAGTTGCGGCAAAAACAGTATGAATATTACCGCGATCTGCTGTTGAGCTTTCCCAAGCCCGACACAGACGCCGCATGAGGTAGATACGGGCGCTTTGTTTAATCAGTTGCCATGACAGGAACAGAACCGTGAGTGAATTCAAAACCATCGCTGAATCCAAGAACTTCATCGTTTTGGAAAAATACGCCAAAGCGTGGGAGGCCTCAGAGGGCTATCAGACCGAGGCGGATTTGGAACGCGAATTGGTTCAGGATTTGGTCAACCAAGGCTATGAATTCCTACCTCATGTCACCACGCCAGACGCCCTGTTGGTGAACCTGCGCGCACAATTGCAGGGGCTAAATGATGTGCAGTTCTCGGACGATGAGTGGACCCGTTTTGTCAGTGAATACCTCGACAAGCCCAGCGAAAACATCACCGACAAAGCCCGCAAGGTGCATGATGATTACATCTATGATTTCACCTTTGATGATGGGCGCATCCAGAACATCTATCTGTTTGACAAGAAAAAGGTCGCCCGCAACAAGGTGCAGGTGCTCAAACAGTTTGAACAAACCGGCACCCAGGCAAATCGCTATGATGTGTCCATCTTGGTCAATGGTTTGCCTTTGGTTCAGATCGAGTTGAAAAAGCGCGGCGTGGCGATCCGCGAGGCGTTCAACCAAATCCATCGCTATAGCAAGGAGAGCTTTAACAGCGAAAATTCGCTCTTTAAATTCTTGCAGCTTTTCGTGATCTCAAACGGGACCGACACGCGGTACTTTGCCAATACGACCAAGCGGAACAAGCATAGCTTTGACTTCACGATGAATTGGGCGAAGGCGGATAACAGCCTGATCAAAGACCTCAAAGATTTTACGGCCACGTTTTTCCAGAAAAACACGCTGTTGAATGTGCTGCTGCATTATTCGGTTTTTGATGTCAGTGACACACTACTGGTGATGCGCCCCTATCAGATCGCGGCCACGGAACGCATCTTGTGGAAAATCCGCAGCTCGTTTGAGGGCAGGACATGGAGCAAGCCTGAAGGCGGCGGCTATATCTGGCACACCACAGGGTCGGGTAAGACGCTCACCAGCTTTAAGGCGGCGCGTCTGGCCACGGACCTGCCCTTTGTGGACAAGGTGTTCTTTGTCGTGGATCGCAAAGATCTCGATTACCAGACGATGAAGGAATACCAACGGTTCTCCCCCGACAGCGTGAACGGGTCGCAAGACACCAAGGGGCTGAAGGAGAACCTCTATAAAGACGACAACAAGATTGTTGTGACGACGATCCAGAAGCTCAACAACCTGATGAAGAGCGATGAAAAACTGGAGATATACAACAAGCAGGTGGTTTTCATTTTCGACGAGTGCCACCGCAGCCAGTTTGGAGAAGCGCAAAAGAACCTGAACAAGCGGTTCAAGAAGTTTTACCAGTTTGGCTTTACCGGCACGCCGATCTTTCCTGAAAATGCCTTGGGTTCGGAAACCACGGCAAGCGTGTTCGGGCGTGAGCTGCATTCCTATGTCATCACCGACGCGATCCGCGACGAAAAGGTGTTGAAGTTCAAAGTCGATTACAACGACGTGCGTCCGAAGTTCAAAGCCATCGAGTCTGAGCAGGACGAGAAAAAGCTGAGCGCGGCGGAAAACAAACAAGCCCTGCATCACCCCGAACGCATCCGAGAAATCTCGCAATATGTTCTGGATCACTTCCGCCAGAAAACCCACCGCCTGAATGCCAGCGGCAAGGGTTTTAACGCCATGTTTGCGGTCAGTAGCGTGGAGGCGGCCAAGCTCTATTATGAGACCATCAACACCCTCCAAAAGGACTGCGAACGCCCCCTGAAGGTTGCAACGATCTTTTCCTTCGCAGCGAATGAAGAACAGGGTGCAGTTGGCGAAATCGAAGACGAAGGCTTCAACGTCACAGCCATGGATAGCAGCGCCAAAGAGTTCCTGAGCGCCGCGATTGAAGATTACAACGGCTTCTTCAAGACCAACTACAAGGTCGATAGCAACGGCTTTCAGAATTACTACCGCGACCTGGCCAAACGGGTGAAGTCCCAAGACATTGACTTGCTGATTGTCGTGGGAATGTTCCTGACCGGGTTTGACGCGCCAACGATGAATACCCTGTTTGTCGACAAGAATCTGCGCTTCCACGGCCTTATGCAGGCCTTCTCGCGCACCAACCGCATCTATGACGCCACCAAATCCTTTGGCAACATTGTGACATTCCGCAACCTAGAACAGGCCACCGTGGATGCCATCACCCTTTTTGGGGATAAGAACACTAAGAATGTGGTGCTTGAGAAGAGCTATGCCGAATACATGGACGGCTACAAGGACGCGGAAACAGGGGAAGCACGTCGCGGGTTCGTGGATATTGTGGCCGAACTGGAGGCGCGTTTCCCTAACCCCGAGGCCATCGAAACCGAGAGCGACAAGAAAGAGTTTGCCAAATTGTTTGGTGAATATCTGCGCGCCGAGAATATACTTCAGAACTACGATGAGTTTGCGGCCCTTACAGCGCTTCAAAACGTCGATCAGAACGACGCTGTGGCGGTTCAAACCTTCAAGGAGGCCCATCACCTGACAGACGAGGCGTATGACGGCCTGACGGCGATCCAGGTGCCTCCAGAGCGAAGAGTGCAGGACTACCGTTCGACCTATAACGACATTCGCGACTGGCTCCGCCAACAAAAGGACTCAGAAACCCAGGACCAGCAGACCATTGATTGGGATGACATTGTTTTTGAGGTCGACCTTCTAAAGTCCCAAGAGATCAACCTGGATTACATTCTTGAGCAGATCTTCGAGAAGAATAAGAAAACCAAGGACAAATCCGAACTGATCGAAGATGTCCGGCGCATCATTCGCTCCAGCATTGGCAACCGAGCCAAGGAGAGCTTGGTTGTGGACTTCATCAACGAGACAGACTTGGATCAGATCGACGACAAAGCCAGCATCATTGATGCTTTCTTCACCTTTGCCAGATCAGAACAAAAACGCGAGGCCGAGTCTTTGATTGAAGAAGAAGATCTGAACTCCGAGGCCGCGAAGCGCTATCTCGCAAGCTCCATTAAGCGCGAATATGCCAGCGAAAACGGAACAGAGCTCAACAGCATTTTGCCAAAGATGAGCCCGTTGAACCCTCAGTATCACAGCAAGAAGTCTAGTGTGTTTGCTCAAGTCGTTGCGTTTGTAGAGAAGTTTAAGGGGGTCGGGGGAAAACTATGAGGTCCCACGGTACGAAATGGCTTACATGCGGGCGCTTTCTCAAGTCTATTGTTCAATTGATGCGACTAAACCGCTGGCGGGGATCTGCGCAAAATGTCTAAACCCCGCTCGATCAACATCTTCCTTCTCGACGGCGATCCGAACAGCATTCGGGTAGCGCAAATATCAATGTCGACTATTCAGGCAATCGCCTTCCGTCGGAACCAACTGCGCCGCGTTCGCGATGCGTTTCCAGAGATCGAGCGCCCTGGCGTATACATTCTCATCGGAGCAGACGAAACAGCCGCGGAAAGGCAGCTCGGCTATATTGGCGAGTCTGAAGGAATTGGTGAACGGCTTGCCACGCATAACTCCAACAAATCTGGTCGTGACACCAAGGATTTCTGGACCGATACCGTCGTGCTCATCAGCAAAGATGAAAACTTGACTAAAAGCCACGCACGCTATGTTGAGGCCTGTTTGATAAGGAGCGCTGGGAGCAATCCGCGTTGGACACTCCCCAATTCGCGCATGCCGTCTGACGACGCGGGCAAATTGCCGTTGCAAGATCGCACGGCGATGGATGAGTTCGTCGACCAAACCAAGACGCTTGTCGGGGCTCTCGGATGGGACCTTTTCCGCGAGGTGAAGGGAAGAACCACTGAACCGGCGGACGGACAGGCAATCCCAATAGCGGAGCCTTCAACAAGCCCACGATTTTTCTTCCGCGGTGGCGGGTTTGCCGCTGAAATGGAAGTCGGATCTTCTGGTGATTTTGTTGTGTTGGCCGGCGCCAAGTCACGGGTTCGCACGACACCGACCATTCCCAAGGGAACAGTCACGCTCCGAAATGCATTGGTTGAAAAGGGTGTACTTCGAGAAGAAGGTGAGTTTTTGGTCTTCACAAGTTCCTACAGTTTTTCGTCTGCTTCCGCTGCAGCGGCTGTTATCCAGGGCGCCGCAGCAAACGGCCGTATCTTGTGGAAACTCCCGGACGGCCGGACTTACGCGGATTGGGAAGCCGATCCTGAGGATATCTCTGATCGAATTTGACGCTCAACCGCTGCATCAATGCTGGCGTTTTTTTTCAAGATTGGCATCCCCGCCCCTGCTCCCGCAACACTGCATAATCCGCCATCATCTCAACAACGGCCGACCCGTCCGGCAACCGCGCCAGCTCCTCAGCCGCCCGCACCTGCATTTCCCGGCTATATTCCACGACCGGCGGACACACTGCCCCGCCGCCCCCGTCAAAACCCGCCGTCGCGCAACCGGTCAACAAGCTCGCCGCGATTGCGAGGACGGCGCGCCGCCGCCTCCAGCATTCTGCGCTGAACTTCATGTGCTTTCTCCTCGTGTTCCAGTTTTTCCGCCATGCGCCCCAGGCGCTCCCCGGAGCGACGGATCGACAGCAGAAACAACGCAAGCGCAAGCGCCACGGTGCCGTAATGCACGAACCTCCTGACTGCAGCACTGCCCGCCAGCGCACCCAAGATCGCCCCAATCATCGCTGCCCCCGCTTCCAATCATCGAGCCGCGCATAGATCGTGACCGCGATGCCGCCGAGCGCCACGGCGATGAACACCCAGCGTAGCGTGTCGAGGTATGGCACCAGCGGCAGGATCGCGCCTTGCGTTTCTGCCAAAACATCCTGCGCGACTTCCACACCCGCTGCCCCCAGCGTTGCAACTCCGGCTGCCCCACCGCCCTTCATGGTCCGGCTCTCGGCCAGAACCTCACGTGCCGGCGCCACCTCCTCCACAAATGCCGTCGCCCGCACCGGAAACTTCTCACCCCATTCCCGCTGCGGCCCAAGATCAACATGCATAAACCCCGAGCGCGGATAAAACCCGAAGCCGAGAAACCCGACCTCCCTCGCCGAAGCTTCGAATGCCACCGGATC
This sequence comes from Shimia litoralis, assembly GCF_005518135.1. GTDB lineage: Bacteria > Pseudomonadota > Alphaproteobacteria > Rhodobacterales > Rhodobacteraceae > Shimia_E > Shimia_E litoralis. The sequence continues at coordinate 24,819 of NZ_SULI01000033.1, forward strand.
ATGGTTCGCCATGGCAATATCAAACGCCGCGCCAACCATGTGCTTGGACCGCTTGGCCCCACCCACAGCGCGGTTGTGTTCCGGGCTGCGATAGGCCGAGCGCACAATCAGCGGCTTGCCCAGCCGGTCGCGCAGCGCCTGCAGCTTGTCCAGCGCCGCCTCATTGACCCGCAGCTTGCCGGTGCCGCGGCAGGCAATCTCGGCCGGCGAGAAGTTGGACCAGCGCCAGGCGTCGTCCGGCACGTCGCGCCAATGCTCATAAAATCTCGTGCTCATACATTCCTCCAAAAAAAACCACCCCACAGAGGACCTGCAGGGCGGTGTTGTTCAGTGCTGTTTAGGTGTCGATTGATCGGGACCAGCTTGCGGCTCGATCTTCGGATATAGCTTTGCAGACGTCTCCGGCGTGGCGACTTAAATCACACCCACGGCCTCTCTCACGCCCCCCGCCACCCCGCACGCCATCTCTCATCCCCCCGACCCAAAAATCCTGAGCTTGAGCGCAATGCCGGCCAGGAGCGCCAGGATCAGACCTGTGGTGATGAGATGCACGGTGGTCTGCACGGCCGTGCGGCGCACAAAACGCACACAGTCCAGAAGCGAACGGAGATCGCGTATATCCAGCGCCGCGTGTTTGCCCTCCAGCCCGACATCGGCCAGCGCCTGCCTGGCGCCCTGCTGGGCGGCACGCGTGAGCATGGCCTCCAGTTCAATTGGCGAGATCTGCACCGCGTGATGCGGCGCACCGGGCGGCGCGCTTTCTGTGCCAGCCACGCTTGTGGCCAGATAAACCGGCGCCCTCTCATCCCCACTCATGACGACACCAACCCAATCTCCGCAGGCAAGCTGGCACTGTCCCAATCACTGCCATCTACAGGATTGCTGGCCCAACTTGTGTAATGGGTGGAGGGCGCAATATCCCCGGGCGTGACGGGGGTCGCATCATAATCCACCCCGCCCATCCGCAAAAACGCCGCCAGCCCCGTGGGACCGGCAGCCCCAAGCTGGGCGGTCTTTTTGACATGCACAGCGGCAATATTGGGCTGGCCCGCCGGACCGGTGGGCCCTGCTAGCGTGAACGACAGTCGCTGGCCAATGACGTCGCTGGTGGCGCGGCTCAGAGGATCCTCATCAGTGAGGGCCGCCACCCCGCCGGTAAACTGATCATAGACACCGGTCTGATCAGGGCTGCGACGCACAAAGCGCCGGCCAATGGTGGAGACACCATCCAGAACAGCAATATGGGCGATGTACCAAACGGTGTTGGTGTAATGCCCATGCATCCCCTGGTTCTTCCAGATGCATTTGACGGGCATGCCCATGCCACCTGTGTTGGGTGTGGTGGCCGAGCTTTGCAGAACGCCATCAACATATAAATCCATGGTGATCTCGGCGCCCACGGCAATGCGGATGTCAAACCAGTAGGTGAGCGCGGTGGCTGCCAGAAAGCTTGAGTTGCCCATGACATAGCTGTCNGGGGTCCGCCCATTCCGCCGAGAAAGGCTGCACGGCGCTGTTTGATAGGTCGAGCTTGATGCAATTTGTATCCAGAGCGGGATCAAAGCCGGCAGCATCGGTGCTGATCAGCGCATCCACCCCCATAAGATCGAAGGTCTGATGGCCGAGATGAAGAACATGGGTCATGTTTAAGGCTCTACCTCTATGTAAATGCTGATGCGGTCGGCCGAGACGGCCTTTGTGGTGGCGTGCTCGGCAAAGCTTTCAGCGCCTAGGATGTTTTGCGGCTCCAGATCACTGTGATCTGCCCAGGCTTCCACCACGCGTGCTTCCAGATCTGCGCCCGTGCCAAAGCCCAGCCACATCTCGGCACCGGAAAGCTTCAGCCCGTCGGGCATGTAAAAGCGCATGGGCCGCGCCTGCCAGGCGCCATAGCTGATGGCGCCCGTGATGCGATGGGCGCGCAGGGATATCTCGATGTGTTTTGTGAGCGGCGGCGCTTGATCGGTCGGGATCTCTTCTTTCAGAAACACAAAGCTTGTGCCCGTGCCGGCCTCAAGCACCTTGGCCGGCGGCTCCAGAGCGGTGTCCGTGTCAGGATCCACCCATCTGAGTTCCAGGTGATAAAACACGCCCGGCTCGGGTCCAATGCTGGCTGCGTCATGGGCATCGATGATCTGGCTGGTTTGCGAGAGACGATCGCGATGCGCCCAGGTCAGCTGAAGCGGTCCGTCATTGAGCGCATTGATATCGGCCATGAGCTGCCCGTTGGCGCGCACATCGCCCGGCGGTAATGGCCGGATGGCGCGGGAGGCCATCGTGATCTGATCTTCTGAGGCCTGCGCCAATGGCAAGGTCCCAAAGCCTGTTTCCGGCAAGAGCTTCACCGAGAGCACCTCTCCGGCGCCAAAGACCGGATCGGTAGCATTGGCCAGCGCCTGCCAGAAGATCACCGGCGTGCCGGCCACGTGGGATTGGGGCATGGTATCCAGACAGCCGCGCCCGAGTGTGAGCGTGGTTGGGCTCACGCCATCGATTCGCAAGAGCTCCTCGTCAATACTGGCCAGCGTGCCAATGGGGACATCTTCGAGCCCCTGCCAGGCGCCCACGGCCACCTGCCTCTGCTCGGGATCCTCGGAGAGGTCTTCTCCCAAGAGCGCTGTGGGGGCAAACTCCACCGGCTCCAGTGGCTCATAGCCGCTGCCCATGTCATGCCAGACTTGCGCGGAGAGCGCATCCGGTGAGGGGCGCTCGGCAATGGCCACCAGCGCACCGGCATCCGCATCCTCCTCGAGCCGCGCATCGGCTTGGGTGTGGCCCAGCTCTTGCACCAGAAGCCAATATGGGGCCTCAGACACCCAGCGGCGCGCGAGCGGTTTGGGCGGCACGATCAGCGCGCCGGTCTCACTGCTCTCTCCGCCGACAAAGGCAGTGCTGGAGAGCGCAAAGACATCCTCGACGAGTTTAAGGCCAATGCCATTCTTACGCCCGTCGCCCAAATCCATCTCCGCTACGCGCATGATGACATGAGAGAGCCCGCGCTCGGGGCTCGTGAGCGCAATGACATCGCCCGGATCCAGATCGGCGCCTGCACGGGTGACGGTGATCTCACCAGAGAGGAGCGGCGCAGAAAGCGCCTGCAGATCGCGGGCGGCCACGCGCGATGCCAGCGCCTCATGGCGAATGCCGGGATAGTCCAATGTGGTGCTGATGACCTGCCCGAACTCTTGCACAAGGCCGGTGTCGCTGACACTGACGGTGCCGGTCTGATCGGTGCGGATGTCTGTAAAGCGCAGGGTGAGTGCATTGATGAGATCACTGGCCTCACGCCGACCGAGCTCTCCCCAATCCACGATGTTGCTGTCATCAAAGACCGGAATGGTCTCGGGGTCATAGTCATCGCGAATAAGGCGCAGCTCCCAGCGGCCCGAGCGGCGGTTGATGTAGAGATAGGCATCAATATGAGAGAGCACATCGGCAATAAAATCTTCAATGGCGCTTTCGCGCTGCCAGAGAAGCGAGAGGCCAAAGCTCTCTGCAAAGAGCGTATCAGCGGCCACAGCAAAGCTTGGGCCAATGTCGGCGGTGCTATAGCCCAGCCCCCAATCCTCATTGGTGAGGCATTCACGAATGATATGGGCGGGGTTCATATCCGGATCACGCCCAAAGCCCGAGCGGAAGGAGGCCACGAGCGCATCCGGGTCTCCCTCGGGCACGATGGGCACGCCATCTACGGGGGTGTTGTCGATCTCTGCGGTATAGGCAGTATTGGGCAGGGCGATATTGAAAGCGTAGACATCGAGATCTGCAATGTGGGCCAATGTGGCTTTGGCAGCATTAACACTGGAGGTGGGGCTTGGCTCTCCATCGGTGACAAAGATCAGCACGCGGCGCTTGGAGCTAGCACCCTCAAAGAACGCCTCTGCCTCACTGACGGCAGCGCCAAAATCCGTGCCCCCATTGGTGAAGGACGAGAGCCCCTCAAGCCAGTCGCTGAGCTCGCTATAGGCGGTGCTATCAGCATTGCGCCGCAGAATGGTGCTTTGGACCTCTGCGGCATAGGTCAGGATCTGGATGTCATTGGGGCTGGCATTCTCACGGGCGAGGTTGTTTTTGCCGATCTCGTCAATGAGGCGGGAGACGGCCGTGATCTGCGCGCCCATGCGCGACCCGGACATGGAGCCTGAGGCATCCATGGCGATATAGATGGCGGTGCCTTCGATGCGCACCTCGGGCACAATGCGGGCTGTATCGGGATACCATTGGGCCGTGCCGTCCTGTGCGCTCAGGATCCGCGAGACCCGCACGGCCCAGGGCT